>CAWBVS010000012.1:0-323597 GCA_963792285.1 uncultured Actinomycetota bacterium
AGCTTCCCAAGCTGATAGCGCGGGTTCGATTCCCGTCATCCCCTCCAATGCCCAAGCTCGTCCGCACGCTCATCTGCCCCACGGATGTCCGGAAGAATGTCGGCCTGCCGGCATCCTGCAGCGTTGTTCCGGACATCAGCGTGCCAGTCGGCGGACATCGTCAGCGCCTCCCCACGGCACTCACAGAGTCAGGTGCCACGATGGCGGCATGACTCGACGCGCCGGCCTCGGGTGGATCGCCGCCTTCGGCGCGCTGGTGATCGGCGTCGTCTGGCTCATCAGTGGTGCTTTCGCGGGCGCTGAGCGGGCGTCGGGTGCCGCCGCGGCGTACGACGACGAGCAGCTGTGCAACGCAGCCACGATCATCGACGCCGGCTCTGCCCTGGGCCTGTCGGCGCGTGATCAGACCATCGCCGTGATGACCGCCATGGGCGAGTCGTCCCTGCGGAACATCACGTACGGCGATTGGGAGACGAGTGGGGTGCGCAACCCCGATGGCTCACCGACGACCTCCGATCGGCCTGTTCCAGCAGCAGGACGAGTGGGGCAGCCGCGAGGAGCGGCTGGATCCTCGCACCGCCGCCACTCTGTTCTACGGAGCAATGACCGAGCGAGTGCCCCAGCCTGAGCGCGACGCCCTCAGCCCCACCCTCGTCGCCCACCGCACCCAGGTCAACGACGACCCCCTTCACTACGCGGTCTACTGGCCCGCGGCGGTCGACCTCGTGGAGGAGCTCACAACTCCGCCGGATGCCGCCACAACCGCTCCGCCGTGCTCGTAGGCGTCCGGCCCCGCCAGGTGGCGGCATCCAGGTCATGATCTGCGCGTAGGTGGCGGTTCACCCCCTCGGGCCGTCGCCCCGATCATGGAGTCAGGTCACAGAGCGGTGACCACGACCAACGGAGGCCACCATGACAACCGCCACCCATCCTTGCCCGCCGTTCGATGTCGAACTCGGCGCGGTCCTCGCCGCGATCGGCGAGATGCTGCCGCCGACCCTGACGCCGGAGATGATCGGCCCGCTGCGCCAGGGCGGCATTCTCGCGACGCCGATCGCCGACCTCATCGGCGACCGCCCCATCCGCCACGAGGAGCGCACCGTGCCCGGCCCCGACGGCGCGCCCGACATCACGCTGTCGATCTTCTCCCGCACCGACCACGTCGCCGGCGGCCCGGGCATCTTCCACACCCATGGCGGCGGCATGATCATCGGCGACCGGTTCACCGGCGCGGAGGAGTACCTCAGCTGGGTCATGGACCTGGATGCCGTCGTGGTGTCGGTGGAATACCGCCTCGCACCCGAGCACCCCGACCCGGCCCCCGTCGACGACTGCTACGCGGGACTGGTCTGGACGGCCGAGCACGCCGAAGAACTGGGCATCGACCCGACGCGGATCGTGATCGGCGGCGCGAGCGCCGGCGGTGGGCTCGCCGCCGGGGTCACGCTCAAAGCTCGCGATCTGGGCGGGCCCGCGCTCGCCGGCCAGCTGCTCATCTATCCGATGCTCGATGACCGCAATGAGACGGCCTCGAGCCGCCAGGTCGACGGAATCGGCGTGTGGGACCGCGGCAGCAATGACACCGGCTGGGACGCCCTGCTCGGCGACCGGCGCAAGACGGATGCCGTGTCGATCTACGCCGCGCCCGCGCGGGCGACCGACCTCACGAATCTGGCGCCCGCCTTCATCGACGTCGCGAGCGCCGAGGTGTTCCGCGACGAGGACGTCGCGTACGCCGTGAAGATCTGGGAGCAGGGCGGCGTCGCAGAGCTGCACGTGTGGCCCGGCGGTTTCCACGGTTTCGATGCGATGGCACCCCAGGCGGCGCTGTCGCTGAAGGCCCGCGCGGCACGCGTCGACTGGCTCCGCCGCATCCTCGGCGTCTGAACGACGACTTCTGCCCCACCCTGCTCGCACGGGTTAGGGTGGGGCAGAAGTCCACTCCCGGCGGCGGCGAAGATGCAAGAACTGGTGGGGCGCCTCACGGCCGTTGACGCCGAGGCGACCGAGACACTCAAGGTCATCGCGTACTTCGACGCGCTCATCAACGGCCACGCCACCACCGAGGTGCTGCTGCGCGGCGCGGCGATCCTCAGCGGATGCCCGGCCGGCCAATCGGTCGGCGGAAGAACCATGCGCGTAGATGCCACAGGGACCCGATCCACAGCCGCGCCCGGCGACTGGCCCTCGCGGTCATTCAGCGACGGCGGCATCGCCTGGATCGAGCGGTCCGGCGCCGCGCACGCCAACGACGAGATGATCCTCGAACGGCTGGCGATCGCACTCGGCATCGCCTATGAACGCACGTCTCCGGCAGCGGCATCCCGTCGCGCCCTCGAGACGATCATCGACGATCAGGCCACGGTCGAAGCCCGGTCGGATGCCGCGAGGCGACTCCATCTCGACACCCACGCCCGCCACCGCATCGTGGCGACCACAGGCCCCGACTCCGGGGCGCCCAGCGTGGTGGTCGGGACCTCGTACGGCCCGGTGCGGGCGGTGCTGGCAGGCGAGACGTCGCCACGGTGATCGCGCCGGCATCGGGATCGCCACTGCACCGGCTCTCGCTGCCGCAGTCGTGGGCATCGGCACTCATCGCGCTGCGTCTCTCATCCGAGCGAGAACCGGTCGTCGATGCTGCCGACCTCGGTGCGCTGCTCCCGCTGGCTGCGGCCGCGGACTCGACGCTGCACGGGATCGCCGGATGTCACGGCCCTCTCGGACCTCATCGACTCGCACCCGGGCGCAGAGGTTCTTCTCGAGGCGATCGTCGCGACCGACAGCCTCCGCGCCGCGGGCGTGGATGCCGGGCTCCACCACTCGACCGTGCAGGCGCGGGCGGCTCAGTACTCCGACGCCCTCGGCTTCGACATCCGCACGCCGCGCGGGCGCGTCCGGCTGTCGCTCGCACTGTCGCTGCACCGCCTCGCGACGACCCGCTTCGACTGAGCCAGCCGCCCGGAGCACAGCCGCGCAGGCGGCGTCGCGCGATGAAGCAACCCACCTCAAGCCGACAGGCGGATCCCCGAGGACTCCAGTTCGAGCGCGGCCAGCCGGCGCATGACGGCGTCATCGCCTCGGCGCCAGGCGGACATCGCGTCGACGTCGACCTTCGCGATCGTCGAGATCTTCTGGTTGGTGAGGGCTCGCAGTGCCAGAAGGTCCACGCTCGCACCCGTGCGGACGATGGCCTTGGCATGCCCGGCGCGGCGAATGAAACGACCACGTGAGAACAGCCACAGCGTCAGGATCATGAGGATCGGCAGCACCGCGACCCCCACACCGAGCGTCACCGCCAGCTGCTGAATGAGGTCCTGCTGCCCCTGACCCGCGTCTTCGAGCGCCCCGCCGGCACCGCTCGCGGCGTCGAACGGTGCGCGGATGCCGCCGCCGATCAGCGGGATGCCGCCGAGGGTGCCTCCGACCTCGGTCATCGTCTCGCGGAACCCCGCTCCGGCGTCCTCCATCTGTTCGCCGAGGGTCGCCAGCTCGCTGATCAGTCCGTAGATCGTCACCCCGAACCACACCCACAGAGCGATGAACGCGAGAGTGACGACATCAGCGCAGACCTGTCGCGTACGGCGCGGCCCGAAATCGGAATAGAGCTTCACCGGCCCCACTCTGTCACGGCGCGCCGCGGCGCCGGTTCACGCCATGAACGCCGCGTGCCGGTACCCGTCGGGGTCGAGGATCGCCACGGTCGCCTCCGGCACCTCCACGAACGTGCCGGGCATGTCGTTGAGCGGCTCCGACACGACGACGTGCGCGTCGTCGCCGAACAGCGAAAGGCGCTCGGCATCCGGATACAGCTCACGGATCGCGGGGACGTCGACCGAGTGGAACAGCGAGCGCGACCGCCCCTGGGTCGAGTAGCGGAAGGTCCACAGCGTCGTGCCGTCCGAGACCGCGATCGTCCCCTGCATCGGGAACCTCACCCCGTGCGCACGCCCCGTGGACTCGACGAGCTTCACCGTCTGGGTCATCGCCGACACCGGGTCGTCCTGCAGCCCGAACGTCAACGCCAGGTGGAAGAGCACTTCCGAGTCGGTCGTCCCCCGCACGTGCGGATACAGCGACGGGTCGATCGCGAACGTCAGGTCGCGCTTGACCTCGCCGAAGTCGGCGAGGAAGCCGTTGTGCATGAACAGCCAGTTCTCGTAGCGGAACGGGTGGCAGTTCGTCTGCTGGATCGGCGGGCCGCCGGCCGCGCGCACATGACTGAAGAAGAGCGGACTGCGCACGGCCTGGGTGAGCTCGCGCAGGTTCTGGTCGTGCCACGCCGGCTCGATGCTGTGGAAGACGGCCGGGATGCCGCCGGCAGCGGCATCGGCCGGATACCAGCCGAACCCGAAACCGTCGCCGTTGACGGTCTCGGCGCCGAGGGGCGAGTTGAGCGACTGGGCGACGAGCGAGTGCTGCGCGTCGAGGATCAGGAGCGACGGTTGGAGCGGTTCTCCTCGGTAGGCGAGCCAGCGACACATGGGGCATCTCCCTCCGGATGCGGGAGCGACGGACGCGGATGCGCCCCTGCTCCCGGCTTCAGGTTAGGACCGCGGGCGGTCCCGGCGGGGGCCGAAGGTCCTCTCGCGAGACCGAGATCCGCTGCCGTTGTCCCGACGCGGCGAGACTGCCACGATCGGAGGAAGCACCCGAGCCGCAGGAGAACCGCGTGATCACCATCGAAGAGCTGACCGCGATCCCGCTCTTCGCCGACCTCACCGAGCATCAGCTCACCTTCGTGGCGCGCTCCGTCGAAGACATCCGCCTCGTCCCCGGCGAGTTCGCCGGCCGGGAGGGCGATGAGCGCGCACTCTTCATCGTCGTCGAGGGCGTGATCGAGCTCACGAAGGAGATCAACGGCATCGAGCGGATGGTCGGCAAGCGCCGACCCGGCGAGCTGTACGGCGAAGTGCCGATGATGCTCAGCACCAACCTCCCCGCCAGCTGCGGAGCGCGCGTCGCATCCCGCGTGCTCAAGCTCGACTTCGCCAGCTTCTTCATGCTCGCCGCCATGGCCCCGCAGGTCGCGGCGACCGTGGGCGCATCCGCGCAGCGTCGCATCGAGAGTCTGAAGGAGCTGGCCGCCGAGACGGCGACGCCCGACATGACGGTGATCGGGCCGTCCGTCGACCCTGCCGTTCACGAGATCAGCACATTTCTGAACCGCAACCGCATCTCCTACGACTCGATCGACACGAGCGATCCCATCCAGGCCCCGACCGCCGCCGCGCACACGGCCTTCCCTGTCGTCGTGCTCGCCGGCGGCACGGTGCTCGTGCAGCCCACCGTGCGCGAGATCGCCCTCGCCGGCGGCCTGCCGGTCATCCCCGAGCGCGACGAGTACGACGTCATCATCATCGGCGGCGGTCCCACCGGCCTCACCGCGGCGGTCAACGGTGCGGCGGAGGGACTGCGCACACTCGTCGTCGAGCGGTTCGCCCCGGGCGGTCAGGCCGGCACCTCGACGCGCATCGAGAACTACACGGGCTTCCCGTTCGGCGTCTCCGGAGACGAGCTCTCGGCCAAGGCGATGCGCCAGGCACGCCGCCTCGGTGCCGAGATCATCGTCACCCGCTCGATCGAGGCCATCGATGCCGTTGCCCACACGGTCACCCTCGACGGCGGCGCGGTCCTGCGCACGAAGGTGGTGATCCTCACCTCGGGCGTGGAGTGGCGGCACGTCCGCATCCCCGAGATCGACCGCTACACCGGCAACGGCGTCTACTACGGCGCCGCCCGCAGCGACTCGGGCATCGCGCACGGCAAGGACGTCTTCATCATCGGCGCGGGCAACTCCGCCGGGCAGGCGGCGGTCTTCTTCTCGCGCCGCTCCAAGTCGGTCACCCTCATCGTCCGTGGCGAGTCGCTCGGCGCGAGCATGTCGCAGTACCTGATCGACCAGCTCGAGGCGAATCCGAGCGTCACGATACAGACCCGCTCCGAAGTCATCGCCCTCGGCGGAGCCGAGCAGCTGGCATCCATCGACGTGATCGACCGCCGCACGCAGATCGTGACCACGCGCGACGCCGAAGTGCTGTTCGTGATGATCGGGGCGGATGCCGAGACCTCCTGGCTTCCGGACCAGGTCGCGCGTGACGTCAACGGCTACGTGCTGACCGGCCCGCACGCTGCCGCGACCGATGCGTGGGTTCAGGAGCGAGACCCGTTCGCGCTGGAGACGACCGCCCCGGGCGTCTTCGCGGCGGGTGATGTGCGCTCGGGGTCGGTCAAGCGCGTGGCGGCCGGCGTCGGCGAGGGCGGCATGGCCATCGCCTACACCCATCAGTACCTGGCGCTGGGGCCGTCCACGGCCTGAATCGGCTCGGCCCGATCGGCCCATCGCCCTGCCGGCGCGCCAGGTGCCGACGAGGCGACCGATCTCGCGCACGGCGACGAAGATGGCGGCCGCCAGCAGCACGAACCCCCAATCGAGGAGATCGAGCGGGCCGGTGCGGAACATCGTCTGCGCCCAGGGCACGTAGACGATGGCGAGCATGATGGTCACGCCTGCGGCGCAGGCGAGCCAGTAGGTCGGATTCGAGAGGGTGTAGCGGGCGAACAGTCCCGCCTTCGCTGCGGCGCTGGGTGATGTTGAACAGCTGGCACACGAGCACGGTGACGTAGGTCATCGTCGTCGCGGGGGCGATCAGCGCGGGGTCGATGACACCGCCGAACGGGTCGGAACCCGATCGATCGAAGAACAGCAGGAAGTTGGCGATGGCCAGGACGCCGATGATCGAGCCCGCGTACATGACGTCGCCGAGACTGCGCCGGTTGACGATGTGCACCCGGGGGTCGCGAGGCGCGCGCTTCATGACGCGGCCCTCCTCGGGGTCTCTGCCGAGCGCGGCGATCGGGAGGAGTTCGCCGAGGAGATCGATGGCCAGGATCTGCAGCACGTTGATCGCGAGCGGCAGACCGGCGACAGTCGCCAGGATCAGGCTGGCGATGTTGACGACGAGTTCGGCGGCGTTGGAGGTGAGGCATCCCAGCACGCCCTTCGTGATGTTGGCGTAGATCACCCGACCCTGCTCCACCGCCCGCACGAGGGTCGAGAAGCTGTCGTCGAGCAGCACGATCTCGGCGGCCTCTTTGGCGACATCGGTTCCGGACAGCCCCATCGCGACGCCGATGCTCGCGTGCCGCAGCGCGGGGGCATCGTTGATGCCGTCGCCCGTGACGGCGACGACCTGCCCCGACCGCTTCACGAGGTCGACGATGCGGGTCTTGTCTTCGGGATCGACCCTGCTGAAGATCGTTCCGCCCGACAGGGCGAGCGCGAGCACCTCCTGGTCGCTCAGCGCAGCCAGGTCCTCGCCGGTCACGGTGGTCAGCCCCTCGCGATCGAGCCCCGCCTGGCGGGCGATGGCCTCGGCGGTGCGCGCGAAGTCGCCCGTCACGATGTTCACCCTGATGCGCGCGTCCAGAGCGAGGCGCATCGCGCCCGGCACGTCGTCGCGAATGGGGTCGACCATCGACACGAGCCCCAGCAGCACGAGGTCCCTCTCGACGCCGGCCGGGTCGATCGTGGCGACGTCCTCCGCGGATGCCGGCCGCACGGCATACGCGAGATTGCGCAGGCCGCGATCGGACTTCGCGCTGTGCACCGCCAGGAACGCCTCACGATCGGCATCCGTCATCGCGCGTACCGCGTCGCCCTCGGCGATCCGACTCGCGCGGGCGACGACGGACTCGGGAGCGCCTTTGACGTAGGCGATCAGCGTCCCGTCGGAGCGCTCGCGGATCGCGGTCATGAGCTTGCGCGCCGAGTCGAAGGGGAACTCCCGCGCCTTGCGCTCGGCCGTCCGCTCGCGCAACAGGTCGACCCCGCCTTTCGCCGCGACGGTCAGGAGCGCACCTTCGGTGGGATCGCCCAGGATGTGCCATCCGGGGTGGGTGTCATCCGGCGCAAGGAGCCGCGCGTTGCTCGCCAGAACCCCTGAGCGAAGGAACTCGACGAGCGCGTCGTCGCCGCGATCCGGAGCGGGCTCGACCGGATCGATGCTTCCGGCGGGGTCGTATCCGATGCCGCCGACGACGTACTCGCGCCCTGCCACCACCAGCTCGGTCACAGTCATCTCGTTCTTGGTGAGCGTGCCGGTCTTGTCGGTGCAGATGACCAGGGTCGAGCCGAGGGTCTCGACCGCGCTCAGTCGCTTGACCAGTGCCTTGCGCTTCGCGAGCGCGGCCGCGGCGTCGGCGAGCGCGGTGTTGACCTCGGCGGGCAGTCCCTGGGGGATGACGGCGCTGGCGAACCCCACGGCGAACAGGACGGCCTCGCGGATCGGCAGGTCGGCCCACACCGCCACGACGAGCAGAGCGAGCGAGAGGACGACGGCGGCGTAGGTGATGACCTTGCCGAGCCGCTCCATCTCGCGCTGCAGGGGGCTCGTGCCGGCGGGTGCGGACTGAGCGAGCTGCGCGATGCGCCCGAGTTCGGTGTGGATGCCGGTGGCGATCACGACTCCGATCGCCTCTCCGGTCGCGACGGTCGTTCCGGCGTGAGCGGTGTTGTGCCGCTCGGCGACCATCACCTCGGTCAGGATCGCGTGACTGTACTTGCGTGTCGGGTCGCTCTCGCCGGTCAGGGCGAACTCGTTCGTGGCGAACGCGCTCGCCTGGACGAGCCTGATGTCGGCCGGTACCGCGGCCCCCTCGGTCAGGCGCACGACGTCGCCGACGACCAGCTCGGTCGAGTCGAGCTCGACGAGCCGGCCGTCGCGCTGCACCTGACTCAGCGACTGCGAGAGATGCTGCAGCGCCTCCATCGTCTTGCCCGAGCGGTACTCCTGGAAGAACCCGATCGAGGTGTTGACCAGCACGAGCAGGAGCAGAACGCCGGAGGTCAGCGCGTCGCCGAGATACGCCGTGATCGCCGCGCAGATCAGCAGGAGGATGATGATCCAGTCCTTGAACTGGCGGAGGAACCGCAGGAACAGCGACTCGGCATGCACCTGCACGATGACGTTGTCGCCGTATCGGGCCCGGTGCAGCGGCACCTCGGCGGCCGTGAGCCCCTCGCGACGGGTGTCGAAGCGCTCGAGCACTTCGTCCTCGGTCAGGCGGTAGGCGTCCGCCGGAGCGGCGGCCTCGGACGGCGCACCGTCACGCACGTGGCCTCTCGACACCTGCGCTCCCCCTCCGACTACGAAAGAGTCCCACGCCTACCGGTCGTCACGCCACAGGTTCGGCGGCCGCCCGGCTCGCCGAGCGCACCGCGCCGATGCTCGCGACGATCACCAGCGCGATGCCGACGATCTCCAGCCAGACGAGCTCCTGTCCGAGCAGCAGCCAGCCCGCGAGCGCCGCCGTCGCCGGGGCGAGGCTCATCAGGATCGCGAACGCCGCGGCGGGCAGGCGTCGCAGCGCGATGAGCTCGAGCGCATACGGGATCGTCGACGACAGCACGGCGACCGCCGCCCCGAGCGCGAGCAGGTCGGGCCGCAGCAGGGCCGACCCCGCAGACAGGATGCCGAACGGGAGCGCGATGACGGCGCCGACGGTCATCGCGAGGGCGAGTCCGTCCAGCCGCGGGAACTCACGGCCGACGCGCGCGGAGGCGAGGATGTAGAACGCCCAGCTCGCCGCCGCGCCGAGGGCGAACAGCACCCCGATCGGATCCAGCCGGTCCCAGCCGCCTCCCCCGAGCGCGGCGACCCCGACCAGGGCCAGGACCGCCCACAGCCAGGCCGACCGTCGCCGGCTCGCGACGATCGACAGCACGAGCGGCCCGAGCACCTCGATCGTGACCGTGACCCCGAGCGGCAGCCGTGCCAGCGCGAGGTAGAAGAGCCCGTTCATGAGCGCGAGCACCAGTCCGAAGCCGCACACGGCCATCCACCCGCTCCGGGAGTGCCCGCGCAGCGCCGGGCGGGCGATGAGCAGCAGCAGGATCGCCGAGAACACCAGCCGCAGCATGACCATGCCGAGCGGTCCGACCTCGGGGAACAGCGTGATCGCGAGGGCCGCGCCGACCTCCTGGCACGCGAGCCCGACGACGACGAGCAGCACCGCAGGATTGACGCCCGCCCGGGAGCTCACCACCGCGAGGTCACGCGGGCGGTGCGGGGCAGATCGCCGCGGCGGCGATCTGGTCGTGGTACTGCTGCGCCGTCCACGGGAGCCCCGCCTCGGGCGCCGTGGAGCCGTCGGTCGCCGGGGCCTTCGAGGCGATCGCGGCGAGCTCCCACGCGAGGTCCCGCGCGAACCCTCCGCCGCCGCCGGAGTTGTTGAGCACCACGGCGACCGTGAGCCCCGAAGCCGGGTCGGAGAAGGCCGCGGTCGCGTAGCCCGGCACCGAACCGTACTGACCGACGAGCGAGCCCGCCTGCAGCACTCCGCCGCTGGTCGTGTACCACGACGGCGCGCCGTCGGCGACGGCGACCGGGTCATCGAAGCGGTCGACGCCTTCGGGCAGGATCGCTCCGGCGGCGAGGGCCTGCGCGTAGCGGCCGAGGTCGCGGATGTCGGAGACGACACCCGAATCGGTGAAGCCCGTGCTGGCCGACAGCTCGGTGATCTCGAGCGGCTCGGCGCAGTTCATCGCACCGGCGGCATCCCTCATCGAGTGGTTGCCGGTGAGCACCGGACCGGACTCGGACGGCTCCGCCGCGCGGCCCGAGGGGAGCGTCGTGGCGACGAGATCGAGCGGATCGAACACGTAGTCGGCGAGGAGCTCCTCGGCGCTGCGGCCGGTGGCGCGCTCGAGGGCGACGCCGAGCAGCACGTATCCGGCATCCGATTCGCGATAGACGGTGCCGGGCTCGCCCGAGCGCGGCTGGCCGAGGCCGTAGCTGGCGAGCTCGCGCGGGTTCCACACCCGGGTCGGGTTCGACAGGAACAGATTCGACAGCTGCGTGCTGTACGACCCGATGCCCGATGTGCTCTCGCACAGCTGGCCGAGCGTGACGTCGGAGAGGTCGGGGAATCCGGAGACCCACTTCGCGACCGAGTCGTCGACGCGCACGATGCCCTCGTCGGCCACGGCGTAGAGCACGTCGCACGTCATCGCGCGCGTGACCTGGCCGATCCGGAACTCCATGTCGTCGGAGACCGCCTGGCTGCTCGTCGGGCGATACGACCCCGACGCCGGTGACCAGGCTGCCGCTCCACGGCGCCCAGACGCCGACGATCGCGCCGGAGGATCCGGAGGCGGTCATCGCGTTCGTGACGGCATCCTGCAGCTGCTGGGCGCGTCGCCTCGGGGAAGGCCGCATCGGCCTGCGCGGGCACGTCGATCTCGACGTGTTCGTCTGCGGCGCACCCGGTGATGACGAGGGATGCCGCGAGGACGGCGGCGAGTGAGAGCGCGACACGCCGTCGTGTGGGTCTGACCCGCATTTCCTTCACCCCCCGGTGTCTGCATTGAATTCAAACACACTGCGGCCGTGGACCGGTCATGGCCGTCCGTAGTGTAGGGGGATGACCTTCCGATTCGACGAGACGGTGCGGGCGGGCGTGCTTTCGCACATGAACGGCGACCACGGTGACGACAATCTCCTGATCGCACGCGCATTCGGCCCGGAGCCCGACATCGTCGTCCGCCACGATGACCGGATTCGACGGCGACGGCGGCGACTGGATCGCTCGTCCGAGCGCGGGCGGGGAGGTCGCCGTCCGCGTGCCCTGGCCCGGAGGACCGATCGACGAGCGCCCGCACGTGCGCCGCGAGATCGTCGCGCTCTACGACGAGGCGTGCCGCAGACTCGGGATCGAGCCGCGCCCGCACGCGTAGATCCGCCGAGTTAGGACAGCCTTAGTTCCCCTACACTGTGGACTATGAGCGACCCGATCCCGTTCTCCACCGCGCTGCGCGAGCGTTCGAGCGCGTGCGCACTCCAGCAGCGAGGGCGCGGGATTCATGTCCGACCTCATGAAGGGCGAGGGCACGCGCGAGGACTACATCGCGCTGGTCGTGCAGCACTGGTACATGTACGAGGCACTCGAGCGGGCCGCCGAGCAGATGCGCCACGATCCCGTGGCGTCGGTCTTCATCACCGACCGGCTCACCCGCCTGCCCGCGCTCGAGGCCGATCTCGCGTACCTGATCGGCCCGGAGTGGCGCGACCAGGTCGCTCCCCTGCCGTCGACGGCTCGCTACGTCGAGCGCATCGAACGAGGTCGGCACGACATCGGCCGGCGGGTTCGTCGCACATCACTACACCCGGTACCTCGGCGACCTGTCGGGCGGCCAGTTCATCGGGCGGCTGATGGCGCGCCGTTTCGGTCTCGAAGGCGACGGCATCCGGTTCTACGTCTTCGACGACATCGCCGATCCCACCGCGTTCAAGGAGCATCTACCGCGGGCAGCTGGATGCCGCCCCCTGGGACGCCGACGAGCAGGAGCGCGTGATCGACGAGGTGCTGCGCGCCTACCGGCTGAACACCGAGGTGTTCGAAGACCTGGCCGCGGCGAAGGCTCGCGAGCTCAGGTCGCCTGACCCGCCGCGCGCCCGAACCCCCGCCATGAATCGCTGGACGTCCGGGTCGACGCGGATGTCGCTCGGGCGCAGCGGCCGCGACAGGTAGAGCCCGTCGAGCGAGGTCAGCCGCGACAGCGCGACGTACGTCTGACCGGGGGCGAACGCGCCCGAGCCGAGGTCGACGATCGCCCGGTCGTACGTCTTGCCCTGGCTCTTGTGGATCGTCACGGCCCACGCGAGCCGCAGCGGGAAACTGCGTGAACTCCGCGACGATCTCGCGCGTGAGCGACTTCGACCCCGGGTCGTACGCGTAGCGGAACCTCTCCCAGACGGCCGGTTCGACGTCGAACTCCTGCCCCTCGACCTCGACCCGCACGGTTCCGCCCGCGATCCGCGTGACCGTGCCGATCGTGCCGTTGACCCACCGCGGCGGCTCGCCGTACGAGCCGGTGTCGTTGCGCAGGAACATCACCTGCGCGCCCACCTTCAGCTTCAGGTCGACATCGGCCGGGTACGAGGCCTCGCCGCGCCCGAAGTCGCCGCTGATCTCGGCGGTCGCGGTCTGCTCGCGCCCGATGAGCTCGATCAGATGCCGCCGGTTGATGCTGTTGACGATGTCGTTGCGCGTGGCGAGCGTGATGATCGGATGCTCGCCGTCGGCCGGATCGGGGGGCGTGCGCGCACCGGTGTCGTTGAGGATCTCCGCGATGTCGGAGGTCACCCGCCCGTAGCGCACGGCGTTGAGCATCGCCTTGAACGCGGGGTCGGCCTGCCGGTGGATGTCGACGAGCTCGCGGATGTTCAGGTCGGCGCCGTACGCCCCGATGTCCATCAGCCCGTCGCCGGCGACGCTGCCGACCCAGACCTTCGCGTCGAAGAACCAGAACGAGCGGTAGTGGTCGCGGATGTAGTGCGGCCTCGTCGCCGCGCGGCGGCACGGGCGCGAGCTGGTACGGGTCGCCGAACATCACGACCTGCACCCCGCCGAACGGCTCCGCCCTGCGGCCCCGCGCCTGGCGGAGCGAGCGGTCGATCGCATCCATCAGGTCGGCGTTGACCATCGAGATCTCGTCGATCACGAGCGTGTCGATCGCGTTGAGGATCTTGCGGGTCGCGTCGGTCTGATCGATCTGGCCGCTCGCGATCAGGCCGATCGGCAGGCGGAACAGCGAGTGGATCGTCTGCCCCTCGACGTTGAGCGCCGCGACGCCGGTGGGCGCGCACACGGCGATCTGCTTCGAGGTGTTCCAGGCGAGGTGCTGCAGGAGCGTGGACTTGCCCGTGCCCGCGCGGCCGGTGACGAACACGTGCTCGCGCGTGTCTTCGATCAGGCGGAACAGCGCCTCCTGCTCGGGCGAGAGCGGAGGTGTGTTCACCGATTCATGTTAACGAGTGGATGCCGCGCCCCGAGCCGCGGCGCCGCGAGCGGTGGACAGATGCGCGGCGTGATCGTGCGCGGGCGGCTCGCCCGGCCACACGACGGTGCCGTCGAGCACCCCGCCGACGATCGCGCGGAAGCGCGGGCACGTGGTGATGTCGTGAGAGCGGCAGTTCAGCGCGTGCAGGGTCATCTCGCGCGAGCGCTCCATCTCGGCCATCCGCCGCTCGAGCTCCGCGATGTGGTCTTCGAGCACGCGGTGACGCGACGGCGCCTGCTCGTCGAGCAGGACCCCGATCTGCTCGAGGCTCATGCCGGCGTCCTTGCTGCGGAGGATCACCGCGATGCGCACGAGGTCGGGGTCGACGTAGCGGCGCCGGCCCCCGGCATCCCGCGCCGGATGCAGCAGACCCACGTCCTCCCAGTGCCGCAGCACGTGCGTGTCGAGGCCGAATCGGGCGGCGGCCTCACCGATCGTGATCGAGCTTGACTTCATGTCGACATGAAGTCACAGAATCGAGCTGCACGCAAACCGAGAGGACGAATCATGTACGACACGATCGTGATCGGCGGCGGACCCGCCGGCCTGCAGGCCGCTCTGACGCTGGGGCGGATGCATCGCCGGGTGCTGCTGATCGATTCGGGCGACTACCGCAACGGCACCGTCGCGCACGCGCAGAATCTGATCACGCACGACGGCCGCTCGCCGGGCGACCTGCGCGCGCTCGCCCGCGCCGATCTGGCCGCCTACGACACCGTGCAGATCCGGGAGGCGGCCGTGCGCGCGGTCGCGCAGACCGCCGACGGCTTCACCGTCGATGTCGAGGGCGAGATCCTGCACGCGATCACGCTGGTGCTCGCGACCGGACTGCGCGACGAGCTGCCCGCGATCCCCGGCCTCGCCGATGCGTGGGGCCGCGAGGTCGCCCATTGCCCGTTCTGCCACGGGCACGAGCTCAGCGGACAGCGCATCGCGATCCTCGGCGGCGGCGAGCACGCCACGATGCAGGCGGCGATGCTCGGCCGCATCGCCTCGGAGGTCGTCATCCTCGAGACGGATGCCGTCGCCTCGGTCGAGCGCGCCGATCCGGGTCTCACCCTGCGGCTGGCCGACGGTTCCGCACTCTCGGTCGGCGGCGTCTTCGTCGCTCCGGTCTCCACGCAGCGCGCGCCGTTCGCCGAACAGCTCGGTCTGCGGATGCTCCCGTCGGGATGCGTCGAGGTCGACCTGATGGGCCAGACGAGCATGCCCGGCGTCTTCGCGGCGGGCGACATGGCCCACGTGTCCGCTGCTGCCCGGGCCGATGGCGTCGCTCGCCGCCGCCACGAGCGCCGGCCAGCTGGCCGCCGTCGGCTGCGTTCGCCTCCTCGTCGCCCGCGACCTCACCCAGGCCGCGGCCTGACCGCAGGCATCCGCGTTCTCCCAGCGCCGGGTTCCTAGACTGAAGGGGTGGACCAGCAGGGGACGGACACGGTGGCGGAGCGCATGCCCGCCGCTCCGGTCGCCCCCGCGCCCGCGGCTTCCCCCCGCCGGAGGCGTCTGGGACTGGATCTGACGCTCCTCGGGATCGTGGGCGTGCTGCTGATCGCCGCGGTCGGAGCAGGCGTCGCCGCGATCTACCGGGAGTTCTACAGCCCGACGGCGTTCGTGGAGCGCTACCTCGGTCTCCTCGCCGAGGGCCGTGCGGCGGACGCCCTCGCGGTGCCCGGCGTGACCGTGGACTCCGCCCAGCTCGAGGCGGCAGGGCTCCCGGCATCCGCCTCCGACGCGCTGCTGCGCACCGACGCGCTCGCGACCCTCACCGACATCCGCATCGCCGAGGAGAAGACGGCGGAGAACGGCAACCTCCTGGTCACCGTGACCTATCGCGCGGGCGCGTTCCCCGGATCGACGACGTTCGAGGTCCAGCCCAACGGCTGGGTGGGCGTCGCTCCGGCCTGGCGGTTCGCGAAGAGTCCCCTGGCCCTGATGGACCTGTCGGTCAAGGGGTCGATGGTCTTCGACGTCAACGGCTTCGCGCTGGACAAGCGGCAGGTCTCCCCCGACGGTGTCGACGCCGATCCGCTCGCCCCGGTGTCGCTGCTCGTGTTCTCGCCCGGAATCTACTCGGTGTCGGTCGACACGCCGATCTCCTCGACGCGCGGCGTCGCCGTGCTCTCCGACAGCCCCATGGCCAACGTGCCGGTCGACGTCCAGGCCTACGCCACGCCCCAATTCGTCGAGATCGTGCAGGAGCGGGTGGAGGAGTTCCTCACCTCGTGCGCGACGCAGGAGGTGCTCCAGCCGACCGCCTGCCCATTCGGCTACGTCGTGCAGGATCGCATCGTCTCGCCGCCGAAGTGGTCGATCACCGCCCAGCCGACCGTGTCGGTCGTGCCCGACGGCGCCGGATGGCGGATCCCCGCGGCCGACGCGGTCGCGCACATCGATGTCCCCATCCGCTCGCTGTTCGACGGATCTGTCGAAGAAGTCGCCGTCGACGTCCCCTTCGTGGTCACCGGATCGATCGCGGTGCTGCCGGACGGCACGGCGTCGATCACGGTCAGCGGCCCCGACTCGCCCTGACGGATGCCGCGGCCAGGGCCGCACCCGCGCTCGTCGCCCCGCATCCGTCACCCCCACGTCCGCATCCGATCCGCCATGATGTGGAACGGAGGAAGCGAATGAGGCCCAAGGGGATCGCCCGGTGGGTGCCCGGCGCCGTCACGCTCCGCGGGTACCGGCGAGCGTGGCTGTGGCCCGACGTGCGTGCCGGCATCGTCGTGACCGCGCTGCTGATCCCCGCCGGCATGGGGTACGCGGTCGCGGCGGGACTCCCGCCCGAGACCGGGCTGTACGCGACGATCGTGCCGCTGCTGGCCTATGCGGTGTTCGGCCCGTCCCGCATCCTGGTGCTCGGGCCCGACTCCGCGCTCGCGCCGATCATCGCCGCCGCGATCCTCCCGCTGGCCCTGGGCAGCGACAGCCGGGCGGTCGCGCTCGCCGGCCTGCTGGCGATCATGGTCGGGGTGCTCCTGCTGCTGGGCGGAATCCTGCGCCTCGGCTTCGTGACCGACCTGCTGTCCAAGCCGATCCGGGTGGGCTACCTCAATGCCGTCGCCCTGCTCGTGATCATCTCGCAGGTGCCGAGGCTGCTCGGCTTCTCGATCGACTCGGTCTCGCCCCTGCAGGACGTCCTCGCGATCTTCCGGGGTGTGGCCGCCGGAGAGGTGCTGCCGCTCGCCGCCGCCTTCGGCGTGGGCTCGCTCGTGATCATCTTCGTGCTGCGGTGGCTGCGCTCCCCCGTGCCGGGCGTGCTCGTCGTGGTGGTCCTCGGCACCGCCCTCACGGCGATCTTCGGACTGTCGGGGTCGCTCCCCGTCGTCGGCGCGCTTCCGCAGGGACTGCCCGCGCCGGCCCTCGGCGGCCTCACCTGGACCGACGTCTGGTCGCTCGTCCTGCCCGCCGCCGGCATCGCGCTCGTCGCCTTCACCGACACGGCCGTGCTCTCCCGCTCGCTCGCCGCGCGCCGCGGCGAGACCGTCTCGGGCAGCCAGGAGATGTCGGGCATCGGGCTCGCCAACATCGCCGGGGGCCTGTTCGGCGGCTTCCCGGTCTCGGCGTCCGCCTCGCGCACCCCCGTCGCCGAGCAGGCGGGCTCGCGCACGCAGCTCACCGGGGTGATCGGCGCCGCGCTGCTGGTCGCGTTCATCCTGCTGGTGCCCGGCCTCACCGCCTTCCTCCCGTCGGCGACGCTCGCGGCGGTCGTCATCGGCGCGGCGGTGAGCCTGATCGACGTGCGCGGCTTCCGGCGGCTCCTGCGCATGGACAAGGTGGATGCCGCCCTCTCGCTGGCGGCATTCGTCGGCGTGCTGGTCTTCGGGGTGCTCGAGGGCATCGTCGTGACGATCGGCCTCTCGCTGCTCGCGTTCGTTCAGCAGGCCTGGCGACCCTACAGAGCCGAACTCGGCCGGGTGACGGGGCTGCGGGGCTACCACGACCTGTCGCGCTACCCCGAAGGCGAACGGATTCCCGGCATCGTCATCGTGCGCTTCGATGCGCCGCTGTTCTTCGCGAACGGCGCCGTCTTCGACGACTTCGTGCGCTCCCGAGTGGAGGCGGCAGGACCGGGCGTGAAGACCGTCATCCTCGCCGCCGAGCCGATCACCGCGATCGACACGACCGCGATGGACGAGCTGATCGAGTTGGACGACTACCTCGCGGGCAACGGCATCCGCCTGATCCTGGCCGAGATGAAGGACCCCGTCATCGATGTGCTCAGGCGCTACGGGCTCACCGAGCGGTTCACCCCCGACCGCTTCGCCTCGACGGTGGGCGCAGCCGTCGACGAGCTCACCGGCACGCTGCGCGGCGACCTCGACGGCACGAAGTGGGACGGCGAGCAGGGGCCGCCGGAGGCGGCAGCCGCGCGAACCCTGACCGCGGTCAGCGGGTGCGCGCGTCGCGCGCGGCGAGTTCCGCCAGCTGCGCGTTGTAGGCCTCGAGTTCGGCGTCGCCGGTGCGGTCGGCATGCCGGTCGGCGCGCTTCTGCGCGCGCTCGTCGCTGCGGCTCCACTGGATCGCGACGGTGATCGCGAGGATCAGCGTCGGCAGCTCGCCGATCGACCAGGCCACGCCGCCGCCGATGTACTGGTCCTCCAGCGGCGTCGGACCCCACGTGCGGCCCATCGCGCCGAACCACTCGGCGACCATGAGCCCCGACTGGCTCATGATCGCGATGCCGAAGAACGCGTGGATCGCCATGACCGCGATCAGCAGCACGAGGCGGCCGGCGTACGGCAGGCGGTATTCGACCGGGTCGATGCCGATCAGCGTGAGGACGAAGAGGTAGCCGGTGACCAGGAAGTGCACCGTCATCCACTCGTGGCCGAGGTGGTCGTACAGCGACCAGCGGAACAGATCGGTGAAGTAGAAGACCCAGAGCGATCCGACGAACAGTCCGGCGGCGACGAACGGATTCGTCAGCACGCGGGCGACCGGCGAGTGCACGGCCCAGAGGATCCACTCCCGTCCCCCGCGCGTGCCGTCGTCGCGCTTGCGGATCGCGCGGGCGGCGAGGGTCACCGGGGCGCCGGCGACCAGCAGCAGCGGGATCGCCATCGTCAGCAGCATGTGGCCCATCATGTGGATGCTGAACAGGAAGTCCTGGTACGCGTTCACCGGTCCGCACGTGACCCAGAACAGCAGCAGGAGCCCCGCGACCCACAGGACGGTGCGATAGACGGGCCAGCGGTCGCCGCGGCGGCTCAGGCGCCAGACTCCCGCGACGTAGAGGAAGATCCCGAACCCGGCGGCGAAGGCCCAGAGCAGATCGAGGTTCCACGACGTGAACCACCGGTCGAGCGTGAGCTCCGGCGGCAGCGGCGAGCCGGTCAGGATCTCGGCGGGGGTCCGCACGGCCGGCAGAGCGGCCGTGGTCGGCGGAGCGGTGCGGGCCAGCGCGGCGGCGGCGCCGCTGGCCAGGCCCATGAACGCGAGTTCGAGCGCGATGAGGCCCCAGAAGCGGCGGGATGTGGAGTCCTCCTGCATGCGCCCGATCAGGCGACGGCGGTAGAGGGCACCGAGGACGCCGAGGGCGATGAGCGCGGCGACCTTGACCAGCAGGATCGCGCCGTACGGCGAGGCGAGGTTCTCCCACGCCCCCACGCCGATCGCCGCGCGCACCGTTCCCGAGATCGCCACGACGACGAACGCGGCCAGGGCGATGCTCGAGTAGCGCGACATCGCCGACGGCGAGCGCGGGGCGATCCATCAGCGGCCGCACCACCACCATGAGCAGGAGTCCGCCCAGCCAGACGGCGGCGGCGATGATGTGCAGCACGAGCGCCATGACGGCGGCGTCGTGGTTCGCCTCCTCGCCCGAGTGGCCCTGGGTGCCCATCGGCACGAGCGCGGCGATCGCGAGGATCGCGACGAACAGCGTCGGCGTCCACGAGCGCACCGCGAAGGCGAGCACGGTGATCGCGGCGCCGGCGATCGCGGTGATCAGCCACGTGCGGCCGCCCTCGGTCTCGACGAGGAACCGCCCGAGCTGGGCGCCGAACTCCGGTCCGACGCCGAACGCGGGATTGAACGTGTTGACGAACGTGAAGAACCCGGTGACGGCGGCGGCCACGGTGAAGACGGCGGCGGAGATGGATGCCGTGTCCAGCGCGGCGTCGAACTCGCGCTCTCCGGCCTTGAGCGTGAACAGGGCGGTCACGAGCGCGCCGACCATACCGGCCGCGGCGAGATTGACGAACAGCGTCGCGATCGGAAGGCCCCAGCGCACGAACGGACCGGGGTCGCCGATCGCGAAGGGCGCAGCACCGCCGCCGACGACGAGCCCCCAGATCAGCGCCACGAGCGCGACCACGATCAGGATCGCGGGGCCGGCGGCCCGCAGCGCGCGGGAGTTCATGTTTCCAGCCTAGGTGCGCACCGTCGGCGCGAGTCTCGGCGTCCATGTCCGGCAGAACGCTGTTTCGCCCCGATGCGACGACCGTTTGCCGGACACGCGCGTACGTTCCGCCGGACATGCGGTCGCGTGGCCTCGCGGACATGCAGGAGGGGGATGCCGCGAGTGCGGCATCCCCCTCCTGTGAAAGCTCGTGCTACTTGACGGCGGCCTTCAGCTTCGAGCCGGCGGTGACCTTGACGCGCTTGCCGGCAGGGATCTTGATCTCTGCACCGGTCTGCGGGTTGCGGCCCGTGCGGGCCGACGTGGCGACCTGCTCGAACGAGATCCAGCCGGGGATCGACACCTTGCTGCCCTTGGCGACCGCCTCGGAGACGGTGGAGAAGAGGGAGTCGAGCACGCCCGACACGGCGGACTGGCTCTGGCCCGTTGCGCTCGCGATGCTCGCAACGAGTTCGGTCTTGGTGATGGACTTGTCAGCCATGTGGTTGTCCTCCAAGGCGACGCATTCGTCGCCTTTCATTGCTCGGACCGGGCGGCACATCGCCCCCGGCTGGTCGGATCGACCGTGCCCGAATATACCCACAATCCGCGGAATCCCGCGGATTTCCGCGCCCCTTGACGTAATCCATCGGCGTGTCCGTGGTGCGCGAGTGACGGATGTTACTGGTGTGACGAGAGTGTCTTATGCGCTCGGCATGTGCGTCGCGATCACGCTGCGGGCGGTCCGGGCGAACGCGGGCGCGACGCGGTCCTCCCCGTCGAGGTAGCCGCCGACGAGGGCTGCGTCGCGAAGAAGCACGAGGGATGCCGCCACATCCTCCGCGTCGGTCAGGCCCGCGGCATCCGCCAGCGCGCGCAGCGTCGAGCGGAACCACTCGCGATGGTCGGCGATCAGCTCGCGCACGGGCCCTGGTCGGGATACTCGGCGGCCGCGTTGATGAAGGGGCACCCGCGCGTATGGCGCTCGCGGATGTCCTGCTCGATGCCCGCGATCGTGAGGTCGAGCAGCACGAGCGGGTCATCGGATGCCGTCGACGCCTGCGCGAACAGGTCGCGCAGCTGCCGCGTCCTCCCCCGCGAGATAGGCCAGGACGAGGCCCTCCTTGCCGTCGAACTGCTTGTACATCGTGGCGCGGGTCACTCCGGCGGCCTCGATGATGCGGTCGACGCCGACAGAGTGGATGCCTTCGCCGTAGAACAGCGTGGTCGCGGCATCCAGCAGCCGCTGGCGTGCGGCGGATGGCCTGGGCGGCGTCGCGGTGGGTGCGGTGGTGCTCATGTCGTTTCCCCCTGTGTGGTCCATCGTGCCACGAGAGATTTCGTCGGGAATACTTGTGTAGATAGAACGTTCGGTCTACTATCAGCTTACACACCCCGCGACCCACAAGGAGATCGAAATGAACACCACGACCAAGACCCCCATCGTCCTCATCCACGGGCTCTGGATGACCCCGAAGAGCTGGGACACCTGGGCGGAGCGCTTCCGCGCCGCCGGCCACCAGGTGATCGTCCCGGGCTGGCCCGGCATCGACGACCGCACGGTCGACGACATCCGCCGCAACCCGGAGGCGCTGAAGGGGATCGGCCTGAAGCAGATCGCCGACAACTACGAGCGCATCATCCGCGAGCTGCCGCAGAAGCCGATCATCATCGGCCACTCGTTCGGCGGCGTGCTCACGCAGATGCTCGCCGACCGCGGACTCGGCGTCGCCTACGTCGGCGTCGCCCCGGGACAGACGGCCGGCGTCACGGCCCTGCCGCTGTCGACCCTGTGGACCGGCACGCCGATCCTGTCCAACCCCTTCGGCCGCAACGGCGCAAAGCCGCTGTCGAAGCGGCACTTCCACTTCACCTTCGGCAACGACCTGCCGCGCGAAGAGTCCGACAAGCTGTGGGACGAGTTCGCCGTCAACTCGTACAACCGGGTCTTCTTCGAGGGGTCCTGTCGGTGCTGAACGAGAAGGGTGGCGTCACGCACGTCGACTACGGCCGCGCCGACCGCGCGCCGCTGCTGATCATCACCGGCGAGATCGACCACGTCGTGCCGCCGGCGATCGGCGAGGCGATCGTGAAGAAGTACAAGGCGTCCGGCAGCCCCGCCGTCGTGGACTACAAGACCTACCCGGGTCGCACGCACCGCCTCGTCAGCCAGGACGGCTGGGAGGAGATCGCCGACTACGCGCTCGAATGGGCCACCGCCCACGCCACCGTCACCGCGTGACAGCCGGCATCCGTCCCCGGTCCCTCACCGCGAGACTGCATGGGGAGGGCGAGACTGCCTGGTTCATCCGCAGTCTCGACCACCGGTTGCAGTCTCGCGGGAAGAGCACACATGCGAAAGGCCCGGAGTTCCGAGGAACTCCGGGCCTTCGACGTGGTGCTGAGTGCTACCAGCTCGACTTGGTCACGCCGGGCAGCTCGCCACGGTGCGCCATGTCGCGGAAGCGGACACGCGAGATGCCGAACTTCGTGAGGACACCGCGGGGGCGGCCGTCGATGACGTCGCGCGAACGCACGCGCACGGGCGAGGCGTTCTTGGGCAGCTTCTGCAGGCCGATGCGAGCGGCTTCACGCTGCTCGTCGGTGCTCGTCGGGTCGACGAGGGCCTTCTTCAGTTCGGCGCGCTTCGCGGCGTAGCGGTCGACGACCACCTTGCGCTGCTCGTTGCGCGCGATCTTGCTCTTCTTGGCCATGGGATCAGCGCTCCTCTCGGAAGTCGACGTGCTTGCGGATGACCGGGTCGTACTTCTTGAGCACGATGCGGTCGGGGTTGTTGCGGCGGTTCTTGCGCGTCACGTAGGTGTACCCCGTGCCCGCGGTCGAACGCAGCTTGATGATCGGACGTACGTCCTGAGCCTTCTTGGCCATTAGAGCTTCACACCCCTCGCCTGCATGTCACGGACGACGGCCTCGATGCCCCGGGCGTCGATGACCTTGATGCCCTTGGCCGAGACGTTGAGCCGGATGTTGCGGCCCAGCGACGGCACGTAATAGGTCTTCTTCTGCACGTTCGGGTCGAAGCGACGCTTCGTCCGGCGGTGCGAGTGCGAGATGTTGTGACCGAAGCCGGGAACAGCTCCGGTCACCTGGCACACTGCTGCCATGGTTCTATCCTCCTGAATACCGTGGAACCGGACGGTTCCACCCAAGATCCCTTGTCTGCACCCACGCGGAACGGGCCCTTTTCAGGCCTGCATCCGCGAGAGGGTACGTACTGCGTGCTGGAGTGCGCGCAGACAAAGAGTCAGTTTAGCATGCGCGGCGGCGTCGCCTGAAACGGATGCCGGTACGGGTGGATGCCGGCATCCACAGGTCGACCGCCCGAGAACTTCTGTCCACATCCCGCAGGAATATGCCTGTCCGCGCATCCCCGTGGTGGGACGATGATCTCCCTACCTCGCAGGGGGAAATCATGGCAGATTCACCCGACGGCATTCGCGCATGGCCGACCACGGCCGATGAGCTCGCCGACATCCACAAGTGCCCCGGGTGCTTCACGCCGGTATCACGCCCGGTCTGCCCGGTCTGCGGCTTCGCGCTGACCGATCCCCGTGCCCTCGTGGTGCTGGACCTCGGTCGGAAGATGCTCGCCGCCGAGTCGGAGCGCCAGCGGGTGATCGAGGAGGTGCGGCGCGCGCAGGCGGCCGCCGAGGTCGCGGCGTACGCCGCCTCCCTGGTCGTGCCCGCTACGGCGCCGCGCTGTCGCCGTGCCCGTTGCTCCGGTCGAGCCGGAGTCCCTGCCGGCCCGCGCAGCCGGCACCGGTGTCTGAGCCGGCACCGGCTGCCGAGCCTGACCTCGACCGCCCGAGCCCGAGCTGCCCGTGCCTGCAACGGGCGCCGTGCCCGGACTTCTCCCCACTCGCGCCCCGCTCCAGCCCTGGCAGGTCGAGCGCCCCGCGCCGGCCGCGCAGGCCGCGCCGGCGCCCGGCGAGCCGCGTCCTCCGCGGCGTCGCCTCAGCGTCCCCGTGCTGCTGCTGATCGTCGGGGTCTCGCTCGTCGGCGTCGCGGCGATCTTCTTCATGGTCTACGCGTGGTTCACGTGGGGCGTCGCGGTGCGGGCGCTCATCATCGGCGCGATCACCGTCGCGACGATCGCGATCGCTTCCCTGCTGCGCCGGCGCTCCCTCACGGCCACGGCCGAGGCGATCGCCGTGCTCGGCGTCGTCCTGCTCGCACTCGATGCGTGGGCGGTGCGCGCGAACGACTTCTTCGGCACCGGGGCGGTGCAGCCCGCCCTGTACGCGGGCATCGGCATCCTGGTCATCGGCGTGCTGTGCCGAGTCTGGGCCTCGCTGTCGAAGCTGCGCAGTCCCGACATCGCCGCCGTCCTCGCCCTGCCGATCGGCCTCGGGCTCGTCGTCGGCGGCGCGGTCGATCTGCCGCCGGGCGAGGCGCTCGTCGCAGGACTGCTCAGCGCCTCGGTCGGGGGCCTGGCCCACGCACTGCCCGCGCCGTGGTCGTCCGCCCGGGCGCGCGCCGACGCCGTCCCCGAGCGGGTCACCCTCGTCTCGATCGGCGTCGCGGCGCTCGTCGCGGCGGCGATCGTCGCGGCCATCGTGTCGCTCGACAGCATCGCCGTGCCGCTGTGGACCGGCGGAGCGATCATCGCCCTCGGCGCCGCGCACACCCTGCTGTTGCGACCGAACCCGACGCGCGAGGGGCTGCCGGGGGCGGCGGCATTCGCGGCGACGACGTCGGGGACGGCGGCCGCGGTGGCGACACTGCTCGGGTGGCAGCTGGCCCTGCGCGGCGACCTGCCGGTGTACACGCTCCTGATCGCACCGGTGATCGCCGTCGCCGTTCCCGTGCTGCTCGACCGCCTGCACGCCCGCATGGGCGGGTTCGGCGCCGCCCGCGTCACCGCATTCGTGCTCGGGGCCATCAGCATCGTGGTGGCCGTCTCGTGGTGGGCGTTCTCGGCGGGGCTCGCCATCGTGTCCGGCTGGGCGCCGTGGGTGACGGATGCCGTGGCCCCGGCGCCCGGTCAGACGGAGGGTGCCTGGTACGCCGCCCTCGCGGGAGCTCTCATCGCCGCGCTGCTCTTCCTCGCCCCGACCCTCAACGCGCCGGCACCGCGGAATGCGCGCATCATCGCCGCCGTCGTCCTCGTGCTGAGCGGTGCTGCCGTCGTCGCCGTTCCGGCGCTGCTCGTCGGTGTGGCCGCCCTTCTCGCTCTCGCCGCGGTCGTGCTGCTGACGCGCCCGACCCTGCGCGCGGGCGCCGGGGCTGCCGCCGGCATCGCGGGGCTCACCGCCTTCGTCGCGGGCACCGCCACGCCGTGGCTGTGGCTGATCGGCATCGTCGTCGCGGTCGCCGTTCCCATCGCGGCGCACGTCATCGTCCGGCCGAGCGCCGCCGCGGGGGTGTGGCTGACGCTCGCGCCGATCGGCATCCTGACGATCTCCGCCTTCCTCGCACCCGCGGCGCTGGGGGCGGCCCTCGGCGCGGCACCCGATCCCGCCGTCGCCTTCGCGCTCCTGCAGTGGGTGGCCGTGGCGTCGGTGCTCGCCGCCGTGCTGCTTCCCTGCCCGTCGGCGAGCCGAACGACGCTGGCGGTCTCGGGGTACGCGCTGTTCGTGTTCTCGCTCGCGCCGCATGCGGGGGCGGCATTCAGCGCTCTCGACGGATCGGTGCCCACGAGCACCGCGCCGCCGACGATGCTCGGCGACCCCGCACTGGCGGTCGTGCGCACGCTGACGCTCCTGGCGCTGTTCGCGGTGATCGCGCTCGGGCGCTCCCGCGTGGAGGCCCTGCCGGCGCTCGGCGCCGCGGTGCTGGTCGCCCCCACGGCCGCCGCTGCCACATTCACCGTGCTCCAGGTGAGCGGGCTCGACGAGCACGACGCCCGCGCCCTCGCCACCGTCGGCGCCGCGATCACAGTGGTCTGGGTCGCCGCCGTCTGGTCGATCACCCGAACCCGGCCGACTGCGGCGCTCCCGGGCCCGAGCACACGCTCCCTGGTCGATCTCGGAGCCCTCGCCACGACCCTCCTCCTCGCGTGGGATGTCGCGGTCGACCTGCGCGGGGTGATGCTCGCGGTCATCGCCGCGGGCTTCGTCGGCGCGTCGATCGCGCGCGGCTGGGCCGCACCCGCGACCGAGCGAATTGCAGGAGTGCCGTCGACGCGGGCCGAGGGGCTTCCGCTCGCGGCCGCGCCGCGCCGCCTGCTGGCCTGGCCGGCATTCGCTTTCGCGACCGCCGCGCTGTGGTCCTCGCTCTGGACGCGTCCCGATGCGAGCTCCCTGCCGGTCGAGGCCTTCGTCATCGCGCCGGCCGTGGGCCTGCTCGCGTTCGCCGTGCTGCTGGTGTGGCTGCGCCGGCACGTCGAGTCCGCCGTCGCCATCAGCGCCTCCTTCCTGCTGGGCCTCGCCGTCCCCGCCGTCGCGGGATGGACCGGGTCTCCCGTGCGCGGAACCGTCGTCGCCCTCGTCGCGGCCGGCCTCGCTCTCGCGCTCACCTGGACGCCCGCGCTGCGCGCCCGCATCACCGCCCTCTGCGGTGCGACGGCGGCTCTCTTCGCGCTCGCGCTCGTCGCGGCAGCTCGGGCTTTCGAGGAGCCGCCCGCCGAATCCGCCTGGCTGCTTCTGCTGGTCGGGGTCGCCTACGCCGCGGCGCTCGGTGCGACGCGACGCGACTACGCCCGCGGACGCCCCTCGTGGTTCGCGATGATCGTGCCGCCGATCGCCATCGTGGTCGCCGTCGGCAGCGGCGCTCTCGATGCGCAGCACGCGCCGGTGCTGGCGATCGCCCTCGCCCTGCTGGGTGCGCTGCACGTCGTCTCGGCCGCGATCGACCGGGCGCCGTTCGGTGCGGCGACGCGCTGGAGCACCCTCGCCGGCGCCGCCGCCTTCGCGGTCGCAGGGTTCCTGGGCGGAGCCGCGACGATCGACGGCGTGAGCGTGGTCGAGCTCGTGAGCCTCCCGGTCGCGCTGATCGTCCTCGCCGGATCCGCGGTCGCCCAGTGGCGCCGCCATCGCGAGGGCGCGCAGCAGGCGGATGCCGAACTCGCCGTCTGGCTCGGCGGTCTGGTCATCGCCGTGCTGCCCAGCGTCGTGGCCCCCATCGAACCGCTGCGGGTGTGGCTCACCATCGTCCTCTCGCTCGCGGCCGCCCTCATCGCCGTTCTCCTGCCGATCGCCTCGACGCGCATCCTCCGCTCCTTCTCTGCCGTCGTGCTGACGGGCGGAGCGCTCGCGATGGGCGGGCGAACGCTCGCCCAGGCGACGTTCGACTCGGCCGACGCCGCCGTGACCGTTGCCGGCGCCGGCGCGATCGTCGTGGCGGCGGCGATGATCTGGACGGCCGCGTCCCGAGCAGCGGACGCGCCGACCAGCCCCCTCCCCACGGTGATGGCGGGGGCCGGGGCTGCCCTGCTGGTCGCGCTGGTCATCGTGCAGAGCGACGGCGAGCTCGTGCGCACGTCGCTCACCGCGACGCTCGCCGCCGCGGTGGCAGTGGGCGGCGCGGCGCTGCTGGGCCTCGAGCGCTGGAGGGGCCTGGGTGCGGTGCTCGCCGTCTCGGGACTCATCGCTTCTCTCACGGCGATCGGCGCACGGCTGATCATCCTCGCCGGCACGACGACCAGCTCGATCGAGCCCGACTTCTGGGCGGTCATCGCGCTGGGCATCACCGGTGCGATCGGCGTCATGGCCCTGCGGGCCACCGCCGGCTCTCCGGTCGCCCGGGTCGTCGCGACGGTGGCCGGTGTCGCGATCTCCGCCGGCCTGCTGTTCTTCACCGCCGCCGAGCTGGTGTTCCTGGGCTCGGGAGCCGAGGCCGACCTGCGCACCGTGTTCGCGATGAGCATCCTGACCGTCGCCGGTGTCGCCGGCATGCTCTGGCGGTCGCGTCTCGGGTGGGCCCTGCCGATCACGGCGGCCGGCGCAGCCGTGGTCTTCGCGTTGATCGCGATCCTCTGGCACGGGGTCGAGCCGCTCGAACTCGTGACCGTGCCGCCGGCCGTCGGACTCGTCGCGCTCGGTGCGCGGGCGCTGCACCGCAGCCCGCAGGCCCGCTCCTGGCCGACGCTCGGCCCGGGGCTCGCCCTGCTGACCGTGCCTTCGCTCGCGTACGACTTCGGCGACAGCGACCTGTGGCGGGTCGTCGCGCTCGGTGTCGTGGCGCTTGCCCTCGTCGTGGTCGGGCGCCGTCCTGCGACTGCAGGCGCCGCTCGTGCTCGGCTCGGTCGTGCTCCTGGTTCACGCAGTGGCCCAGCTGTGGCCGTGGATCAGGACGACGTACGAGTACGTGCCCTGGTGGCTCTGGCTCGGCATCGGCGGGGCGCTGCTGATCTTCCTCGCGGCGCGCTACGAGAAGAACATGCGCGCGCTGCGGTCGTCCTTCATCGCCGTGACGTCACTGCGCTGACGGCCCGGCACCGCGCCCCCACCGGAACGCCGACACGGTCGGATCGCCCGCGATCCAGAAGCGCCACGGGAAGGCGCTCGTCCCCGCCGCGCCCGCCACGCCCACCCGGGGCCCGCTCGCGATCGCGTCCTCCGGGACGGCGAGCAGCTCCAGCCGCGCGGTCGCGCCGGCGAGTGCGGCACCGGTGATCGCATCGATGCCGTCGTGCAACGGATGCCGCAGCCCGACGGCATCGCCGAGCCTCCCCGGCCCGCTGGCGAGCTGCCGCTCGGAGCGCACGACACCGCGTTCGCTGCGACGCCGGGTGGCGGCATCCCGCCCCTCGATGACTTCGCCCGCCCGCAGCAGGATCCCTCCGGCGACGCCCTCCGGGCCGCTCACCACGTTCACGCACGAGTGGATGCCGTGGCTGAGGTAGACGTACAGGTGCCCGGGTTCGCCCCACATCGTCGCGTTGCGCGGCGTGCGGCCCATGCGGGCGTGCGAGCCCGGGTCGGCGATCTGTCCGGTGCCGGCACCGTGGTACGCCTCGACCTCGGTCAGGCGCACCCGCACAGTCTCGCCCGCGACGAGCGTGGTCAGCACACCTCCGAGGAGGCGCGGGGCGACGTCGACGGGCAGCCCGGCGAGGTCTTCGCGTGTGGCTGCGCGCAGTCCGCCGCTCACCTCGGCGGCACCTGACACCACGAGATGTCGAAGCCCGACAGCGCGACGACCTCCTCGCCGCTGGAGATCTCGACGACGCGCGATTCGAGGTCGCCGGGCAGCGGCAGCTGGTAGGTGTCGTACGGGTTGTCCACGGCATCCGGCGCCACCAGCACCGCGACGTACCGTCCGCTCGGCGAGACGCACGTCTGCAGCACCGCATCGGTGGGGGGCACATCGACGAGCACGTCGGTCGCGCCGCTGTCGGACACGAAGGCGACCGTCGTGCCGATGGGGAAGCCCGATTCGTCCACGGGCGCCGCGAGACGCACGGTGCCGCCCCCCGGCACGGCGGTGATCGCACCGGGGATGCCCAGCTCGACGTCGGGCTCCACGAGCGCGGACTCGGTGGCGTCGGCCAGATCGATCACGACCGGTCCCTGGCCGCGCTCGATGATCGCCTCGGACGACCCGCGTGCGATGCCCTCGATCGACAGCGCCGAGCCGAGCGCCGTCGCATCCTCGCCCGACGACCCCGTGAGCAGGAGCGAGCCGTCGAACGACAGGAGCAGGATGCTGTCGGTATCGGGCACGAACCGCCACTCGGCCACGCGCGGCTCGGCGCCGGTCACCGCGACCGGCGTCGGCTCCGCGTCCGCCTCGCTCTCCTTGAGCGACGCCGTGAACAGGGCGCTCTCGAGTCCGCCCGAGTCGCTGAGGTCGGCATCCGAGAAGGTGTATCCGATGAGCTCGCCGCGGTCGGCGCTCTGCAGGTTCGTGACGTAGCCCTCGCCCGGCAGCGGCAGTGCGCGCTCCGAGCCGCCGTCGAGGTCGGTGACGATCAGCCGGGCGGCGTCATCGGCGCGCACCGAGATGACCAGGTGGCTCGAGGTGGCGCGGAAGTCCTCGATGTCGTCGTTGCTGAACACGGGCACGGCCTCGTCGCCGGCGAGATCGGTGCGGAAGATCGTGTCGCCGCTCGAGGTGCGCTGCAGGAGGAACACCTCTGCGCCGGGGGTGCGGAAGGTCTCGGTGAAGGTCGCCGCGGGTCCGCCGCCGAGTCCCTGCACGTCGGAGAACGTCACGGTGTACTCGGTGTCGTCGAACAGCGGCAGCGTGAAGCGCACGCCGACGCTGCGCCCTGACGTGTCGACCGAGAACGGCGTCTCCGGCTCGACCGTCACCTGGTCGGCATCCACGTCGGCGAGGGACTGCGTGGTGGTGACGATCAGACGGGATCCGGATGCCGCTGCCGCAGCCGCCGGATCGACCTGCACGTCGGTCACCCGGGGTCCTTGCGCGACGCTCGCCGCGGCGCCGGCGAGCCCGACGGCCGCCAGCACCGCGACCACGATCGCGAACGCGCCGACGAAGGCCCGACCGCGACGCTTCCGTGCGCGCCCGGCGCGCGTGGGGGCGTCAGTACTCATACGGGTCCTCGGGCTCGGTGATCGGCTCGACCGAGGTCGCATCGATCTCCAGGCGCCCGTCGGCGGTGGAGTTGACGGTTCCGCTGATCGTCGACCCACTGTCCGGTCTCGAGCGGCGAGCCCGGTGCCGCGATCGGAATCGTGGCGGGCTGGGCGTCGATCACGCAGTGCGTGATGACCAGGCGCGTCAGGTCGAATCCGCCCGACGCGCCGTCGCCCGGGCGTGACGAAGCCGGTGAGGGTGACCGAATCGCCGTCGAACGCATCGGGGTTCGTGGCCGTGGCGAACACCGTCGCCCATTCTCCGACCCCGAACGAGGCGGTGTCGCCGGTCGCGGCGAGGGTGACGGCATCCGCTCCTGCGAACAGCGGCGGAGCACCCACGTCTCGCGACATCGCAAGCTCGGCCGACAGCGAGGCGGGCGGCAGGACCAGCGTCAGGAGGACGACTCCGGATGCCGCGACCCCGCCGACCACGCGAGGCCGTGAGCGCCACCGGGTGGGTCTCGTGAGTGCACGTGCTCGTGCGCCGGAGTCGGATCGCGTCGCCGTGGTCGTGCCCGTGATCGGCCTCCGCGCCGAGCGGGAGGGTGAAGCTCAGCGCGGTGCCGATGAGGACGACCACCGCCATGCCGACCGCGAACCAGGACGATTCGGGGTTGATGTAGAGCCCGAGCCGACCGGTGAGGGCAAGGCCCAGCGTGATGACGGCGAGCACCGAGGCCAGCCCGACGCCGAGCCACCGTGTTCCGACGTATCCCGCGTTACGCAAGGAGATTCACCACCGTTCCGATGGCGAACGCCGACAGGACGACCACGATCACGAGTGCCCGCGAGCGTGCGGGTGGTGAAGGTCGTGCGCATGAGGGCGAGCATCTTGATGTCGACCAGAGGCCCCACCAGGAGGAACGCGACGATCGAGCCGGGCGTGAACGTGGAGGCGAACGACAGCGCGAAGAACGCGTCGACGTTCGAGCAGATCGAGACCACCATCGCCAGCGCGATCATCGCCACGATCGACAGAGCCGGGTTCGACCCGATCGCCAGGAGCGCCTCGCGCGGGATGAGCACCTGCACGGCACCGGCGAGCGCCGAACCGATCACGAGGGCGGGCATGACGGCCCGCAGCTCGATCACGAACTGGGCGAGGCTGCGCCGGCCGCGGCCGCCGGGCTCGTGCACGACCAGCTCGCACGTGTCGCGGAACCGGTCGGTGAGGAGGCCGTCGGGATCGGGATGCCGGCTGTACAGCCAGCCGATCAGGTTCGCGATCGCGTACCCGCCGAGCAGCCGCGCGATCAGGATGCCGTCGTCGAACCCGAAGGCCTGATGCGTCGTGATGATCACGATCGGGTTGACGATCGGCGCCGCGATCAGGAACGTGAGCGTCTCCGGGAACGCTGAACCCGCGCATGAGCAGCCCGCGCGCGAACGGCACGTTGCCGCATTCGCACACCGGCACGAACATGCCCAGGAGCGACAGCACCGCGCGCCGGGCCCAGGCACGTCGCGGCATCCATCGCTCGATCGCTCCGGGCGGCACCCACACCTGCACGACGATCGAGAGCACGACACCCAGGGCGACGAAGGGGAGCGACTCGATCAGCACGCTGATCGCGAGGGTCAGGCCGTCCTGCGCGCGGGTGGGGAGGGAGGCGGGGAAGAAGTTCGGCGCGAGTGCGTCGATCGCGAACAGCACGCCGATCGACCGCCGCACCGATCACGAGCGCGACGAGGAAGCGTCCCGAGCGAGATGGCGCGGCGACGGGGGGAGAGTCAGTCCGCGACACGCTCGCTCGCTCGGGCCTGCGCGCACGCGGCGCACAGCCCGAAGATGTCGACGATGTGCTCGGCTTCGCTGAAGCCGTGCTGCGCGGCGGTCTGATGGGCCCACTGCTCGACGTCGGTCGCTTCGATCTCGACCGTCAGTCCGCACGAGCGGCAGATCAGATGGTGATGATGGCCGGGCGACGTGCAGGCGCGGTAGAGGCTCTCGCCCTCGGGGCTCTGCAGCGAGTCGGCGTCGCCCTGCGCGGCGAGGCCGGCCAGGGCGCGATACACGGTGGCCAGGCCGATGCCGGTGTTCTCTTCGCGCAGGATCGCGTGCAGGCTCTGCGCGCTGACGAAGCCGCTCGCGTCGCCGAGCGCTTCGCGCACCCGGTCGCGCTGCCACGTGTTGCGCTGAGCCATGTGCGCGATTCTACCGAGCGGCTCTGGACAGGTGCCGGGAGCCCGTTGCCGTCGGGTTCGGAGCGTTCACGCCGAGACCGTCACCCGACCGCGCCGGGCACCGACGATGCGGCAGACGACGTAGATCGCGAACGAGATCGTGGTGATGTACGGACTGACCGGCAGGGTGCCGGCGATCGCGAGCAGGATGCCGCCCACCGCGGAGACGAACCCGAAGGCGGCCGACAGCAGCGGGCACCGACACCGGCCCCGAGGCGACCCGCATCGCCGCCGCGGCCGGCGTGACGAGCAGTGCCATCACGAGCAGCGCGCCGATGATGTGCACGGCGACGGCGACGATGAGGCCCGAGCAGCAGCATGAATCCGAGCGAGACGGCCGTCGTCGGCACGCCCCGGGCCGCGGCGGACTGCGGGTCGAGCGAGTCGAAGCGCAGAGGTCGCCAGATCAGCACGATGCCGGCCAGCACGACGACGCTGATGCCGATGAGCCAGCCGAGCTGACCGGTCTGCACCGAGACGATCTGCCCGGTGAGCAGGCTGAAGCGATTGGCGCTGCGGCCGCTGTAGAGCGACAGGAACAGGATGCCGAGGCCCAGGCCGAACGGCATGAGCACGCCGATGATCGAGTTGCGGTCGCGCGCTCTCGCGCCCAGCCAACCGATCAGCGCGGCGGCGATGAGCGACCCCACGATCGAGCCGGTCACGACGTCGATGCCGATCAGGAGGGCCGCAGCCGCGCCCGCGAAGGAGAGCTCGCTGATGCCGTGCACGGCGAAGGCCATGTCGCGCTGGATGACGAAGACACCCACGAGACCCCCGACGAGGCCGAGCACCGCGCCCGCCCACACCGAGTTCGACACCAGCGCGAGGATCTCGCCGTAGACGGGCAGGCCGCCGAACATGGCGTCGCCGATCTCGTCCCAGTTCATCGGTGCGACCCGTCGTGATGGTGGTGCGAGTCCTCGGCATCCGGCGCCCCCACCACGACGAGCCGGTCACCGGCACGCAGGACGAAGACGTGCGCGCCGTAGAGGTCGGTGAGCACGTCGGAGCGCAGCACCTCGCCGGGCGTGCCGAGCGTGAACCGGCCGTTCGCGATGTACAGGATGCGGTCGACCTTGCCCAGGAGCGGGTTGATGTCGTGCGTCACCAGCAGCACCGCCGCGGCGTGCTCTTTGCGGTGCCGGTCGATCAGGCCGATGACCGCCTGCTGGTTGGCGAGGTCGAGACTCGTCAGCGGCTCGTCGCACAGCAGCAGCGCCGGGTCGTCGGCGAGCGCCTGCCCGACGCGGAGGCGCTGCTGCTCGCCTCCCGAGAGCACCCCGATCGGCCGGTCGGCGAAATCCTTCGCGCCGACGGCCTCGACGAGGCGGTCGACCCGTGCGGCATCCGCCCGCCGAGGGATCGGCAGTCCGAAGCGGTGCCCGTTCACGCCGAGGGCCACGAGGTCGCGACCGCGCAGCGCGGTGTCGGGCGGCAGGGGCCGCGACTGGGGGATGTAGCCGATCGCACGGTTGCCGGGCCGGCGCACCGGCTGCCCGCCCACCGAGATGGAGCCGGAGCTCAGCGGCTCGAGCCCCAGGATGGCCCGCATGAGCGTGGTCTTTCCCGACCCGCTCGGCCCCAGCACCGCCACCAGCTCGCCGGGCTGCACGTCCAGATCGAGGCCCGACCACAGTTCGCGGCCGTCGCGCCGGAGTGCGGCATCCCGCACCTCGAGCACGGGCGGAGCTGATGTCACTCCGTCAGCGCTCCGGCCAGCGCCTCGATGTTCGCCTGCATCCACGAGATGTAAGTCTGGCCCTCAGGGAGCGTTTCGGAAAACGCGATGACCGGGATGCCGACCGCATCGGCCTCGTCGATGATCTGCGTCGTCTCGGCCCCACCGGTCTGCGTGTTCTGGATGACGACGCGGACGCCGCCGTCCTGCAGCAGCGTGAGCGATTCCAGCAGGGTCGCCGGGGGCACGTCCTGGCCCTCCTCGACGGCCTCGCTGAAGGCATCCGGAGTCACGTTCTCCAGGCCCGCCGCCGCGACGAGGTACACGGGCACCGGCTCGGTGACGAAGACCTGCGCGCCGGCGTGCGCGGCGTCGATCTCACCGAGCGAGTCCTCGAGCCCGGCGATCTCGGCGACGAACGCCTCGGCGTTCTGCTCGAAGGTCGCGGCGTCATCCGGCTGGAGCGCGGCGAGCTCTTCGGCGATGGCCTCGGCGACGTGCTCGATCGTGTGCGGGTCGTACCAGACGTGCTCGTTGAAGCCCTCGACGTGGGCGTGGTCGTGGTCGTCGCCCTCTTCGGCGTGCTCGCCCTCGGCCTCGGCGTCGTGCCCGGCGTTCTCGGGCCAGTCGTGCGAGAACTCGACGGCGGTGATGACCGGCGCCGTCGCTGCCGCTCGACTCGATGAGCGCGTCGATGAAGGCGTCGTAGCCGCCGCCGTTCTCGATGATCAGGTCGGCGTTCGACACCGTGAGCTGGTCCCGCGCGGTGGGCTCGAACGAGTGCGGGTCCTGCGCATCCGACGACACGATGGCTGAGACGGCGACCAGGTCTCCGCCGATCTCCTCGGCGATCTGACCGTAGACGTTCGTCGAGGCCACGACCTGGAGGCGGTCGTCGGAGGCGGCGGCACCGGCGTCGGAGCCGGACGAGGCGCAGCCGGCGAGGACGAGGACGGATGCCGCGGCGAGCGCGACGGGAGCGATGAGGCGTCGGGAAGTCACCCTCCGAGCCTAACGCTACTGATAATCGTTCTCAAATCGCGATCGGTATCAACGCCGCTCACGATCGGGACGGATCACCAGGTCGCCGAGGTTCTCCGAGACCCAGGTGCACCACAGCGAGACCGTCCGCCAGGCGTCGCTGATGATGTCGAACGCGTCGGACGTCCACAGCCAGTCCTCGAGCTCGTCCTCGCGGCCGACCGCCAGGTGCTTCAGCCGCAGCAGGTCGATGCGCGGATGATCGAGGGGGTAGCCGCGGGGAGCGGTGCGCAGCGCGTCGTCGCTCATCGGCGCGAAGCCTTCCGCGCGCACGTCACCGAGCACGGCCTCGAGCCCCTTCGACAGCCGCGGATGATCCACGATCTCGCGGAAGCGCGCCAGCGCCGCGGGTGGCACGTCGTACACCCCGCCGCCGACGAGCAGTCCCGTCGCACTGAGCTGCAGATAGTGGGCGACAGGCGCGCGGGACACCATGCCGATGTGCACCTTGTAGGGCGTCTTGTCCGCGCTGAAGCGCACGTCGCGATACGGGCGGAAGATCTTCAGATCGCCGAACTCGGGTTCGAGCTCCGCGGCGAGCGCCTCGAACGGGCCGCGTACGTGAGCGATGTATCGCTCGTGGTTCGCCGTCCACCACGCTTTGGTGTTGTCGGCCGCGAGCTCGCCGGAAGAACACCGGTGCGTCGCGGTCGAAGCCCCCGAAACCCATGACCGCGATCGTACTCGCGACCCGAGCGCGCCTCAGCGACCGAACAGGTCGCCCAGCCCGGGGATGCCGAAGTCGGGCAGGCCCTCGCCGAAGCCCGAGACCTGCTCGCCGATGCCCGAGATCTGCTCGCCCGCCGAGTCCAGCGCGCCGCCGGTGACGGCATCCAGGTCGATCCCCTGGGCGATCGCGTCGAAGTCGACGCCGAAATCAGCGGCCTGCGCGAGAAGCGGTACGGCGACCGCGCTCGCGATCGCTCCACCGGCGACGAGGCCCAGCATCCCTCCCGCGGCGGCCCCGGCACCGGCGATCGCCGTCGCCCCGCCTGCGCGGCCGAGCAGTCCGCGCATCCGGCCGGGCTGCATCGCCTCACTGCGGGCGGCAGCACGCGCCAGGTCTGCGGGTGCTGCAGAGGCGGGCTGCTCGTACGGCGGCAGCTCGGCGCGCATGCGCGCCTCGACCTGCGCGCGCTGGGCCGGGGTGAGGCGTGCGAACGCCTCCTGGTGGATGCGCTCGATCTGGTGCGGGTCGGCGGTCTGCATGAGGTAGTCGTACCGGGCGATCGCCGCGCGATCCGCAGCATCCGCACCACTGGCCGCCCCTGCATGACCGGGAGCCGTGGCGGGTCGAGTCGCTCCCGGAGCGGGCGGGGGCGTCATCGACGGCGCGGGGCGGCGCTGCGCATCCCCGGTGAGGGCGTCCGCTGCCGAGCGCACCGCGGTGCGCCAGTCATTGCCCTTGGGAGCGGCGGGGACTCCCTGAGCGGACGAGGTCGATGATCCGGTCTTGTCCAGCGCTTTGGCGGCGAGATCGAACAGGCGGTTGAAGGTGCTCATGGCTGACCTTTCGGGGTCGGAGAACGGTTGGCGATCGACTGATGCCAAGGTCTCTTCCGCCCGGAGAAACGGGCCAGCGGGCCGGGACGCTCCGTCGAGTCCGTGATGACGGGTCCGCTGCAGTCGGGAATACTCCCCTTGTCGCGACGATCGTATGCGGCGCAACCTATGAACGCGCTCACAGCCGCGCAGCGCAGTCAGCCCAGACTCAGTCCAGCAGCAGCGCCGGCTCTTCGAGCACGGACGCGACATCGGCGACGAACCGCGAGACGCCGTCGCCGTCGACCACCCGGTGGTCGAACGAGCCCGAGACGGTCGTCACCCACCGTGGGCGCACCTCGCCGTCGACCACCCAGGGCTTCTGGCGGATCGCGCCGAGCGCGATGATGCCCACCTCGCCCGGGTTGATGATCGGCGTGCCGGCATCGACGCCGAACACCCCGATGTTCGTGATCGTGATCGTGCCGCCCTGCTGGTCGGCCGGTGTCGTCTTGCCCTCGCGCGCCGTCAGGGTGAGCTTCTCGAGGGCTCGGGCGAGTTCGCGCGTGTTGAGCTCCTGCGCGTCCTTGATGTTCGGCACCAGCAGTCCGCGCGGTGTGGCCGCCGCGATCCCGAGGTTGACGTAGTGGCGCACGCGGATCTGCGCGCCCTCGTCCGAGTCGACCCACGCGGCGTTGACCATCGGGGTGCGGCGGACGGCCCAGATCACGGCGCGCGCCATGATCAGCAGCGGCGAGACCTTGACGTCGGCGAAGTCGGGCGAGGTCTTCAGCCGCTTGACGAGCTCCATCGTGCGCGATGCGTCGACATCGACCCACACCGAGACGTGCGGAGCGCTGTAGGCGCTGCTGGTCATCGCGCTGGCTGTCGCCTTGCGGACGCCCCGCACGGGGATCGACTCCTCGCGGCCGTCGGCCGAGAGGGCGGCAGCGGAGGGCGGGACGGATGCCGCGGCGGGTGCCGCGGCGACCGGGATGGTCTCCTCGCGCACCTCGCCCCACTCCGGGGTCTCGATGTTGCGGAACACGCTCGCCTGCGACGCGTGCTTCATGACGTCCTCGCGCGTGACCTCTCCGGCCGGACCACTGGGGACCACGTCGGCGAGGTCCACCGCGAGGTCGCGGGCGAGCTTGCGGATCGGCGGCTTCGCCGCCACGCCGACCGAGGACTTCACCGTCGCCGCGCTGGTCGCCGCGTCGGGCTTGCGGCGTCGCGACTGCACATGGCCCGCACTGCCGTAGCCGACCAGCACCGAGCCCCCGGCATCCGGCTCATGCGGCTCGCCGTGCTCGCTCTGCCCGGCCGTGGCGGGGGGCGCCGACGCATCGGCACCGGCGATCGTGATGATCGCCGACCCGACGGCGACCGTCTCGCCCTCGGCGGCGAGCAGGTCGCCTACGGTTCCGGCGAACGGCGAGGGCAGCTCGACGAGCGACTTGGCGGTCTCGATCTCGACCAGCACGTCGTTGACCGAGACCGCGTCGCCGGGCGCGACCCGCCACGACACGATCTCGGCCTCGGTGAGACCCTCGCCGACGTCGGGGAGGAGGAACGTCTGAGTGCTCATCCGGTGTCCTTTCGGAACAGCGTCAGGTCAATACGCGAGAGTGCGGTCCACGGCCTCGAGGATGCGGTCGGCATCCGGGAGGTAGGTGCCCTCGAGCTTGGCCGGGGGGAACGGGGCGTCGAAGCCCGACACGCGCAGGACGGGGGCCTCGAGCGCGTAGAACGCCTTCTCCATGACGGTCGCCGCGATCTCGGAGCCGAGCGAGGAGAACCCCGGGGCCTCCTGGGCGTAGACCATGCGCCCGGTGCGGCGCACCGAGTCGAGGATCGGCCCGTAGTCGACGGGGGAGAGCGAGCGCAGGTCGACGACCTCGCACGACGTGCCCTCCGACTCGGCGAGCGCGGCCGCCTGCAGGAGTGTCGCGACCATCGCCCCGTGGCCGACGAGCGTCACGTCGGTGCCCCGCCGCACGAGCCGGCTCGCGTGCAGCGGCAGGGCGCGCGCGGACGCGTCGACCTCGCCCTTCTGCCAGTAGCGGCTCTTCGGCTCGAGGAAGATCACCGGATCGGTCGAGGTGATCGCGTCCTGGATCATCCAGTACGCGTCGTTCGGGGTCGAGGGGCTGACGACCCGCAGCCCGGGCGTGTGGCTGAAGTAGACCTCGGGGCTCTCCTGGTGGTGCTCGACCGCGCCGATGTGTCCGCCGTAGGGGATGCGGATCACGACCGGCATGCTCAGCGCGCCCTCGTGGCGGTTCGTGATCTTCGCGAGCTGCGAGGTGATCTGGTCGAAGGCGGGGAAGACGAAACCGTCGAACTGGATCTCGCAGACCGGCCGGAACCCGCCCATCGCCAGCCCGATCGCCGTGCCCACGATGCCGGACTCCGCCAGGGGCGTGTCGAGCACGCGGTGCTCGCCGAACTCGGCCTGCAGACCCTCGGTGACGCGGAAGACGCCGCCGAGCCGGCCGATGTCCTCGCCCATCAGGAGCACGCGGTCGCTGTCTGCCATCGCGCGCCGCAGTCCCGCGTTCAGCGCGCGGCTGAAGGGCATGGTCTCGATGCCGTCGCTCACGAGGCGCCCTCCTCGAAGGACGCCTCGTACTCGGCGAGCCACGCGCGCTGCGCGTCGATGAGCGGATGCTGCTCGCTGTAGACGTGGTCGAACATGAGATCGGTGGGGATGCCGCCGAGCGCGGTCGTGCGCACGCGGGCGTCTTCGGCGAAGGCGACGCCCTCCGCCTCGACGTCGGCGAAGAAGGCATCGGAGGCTCCGCGGCCGCGCAGGTACGCCGCCATGCGGGCGATCGGGTCGCGGCGGGCCCACGAGGCCTCCTCCTCGGAGGTGCGGTACTTCGTGGGGTCGTCGCTGGTCGTGTGCGCGCCCATGCGGTAGGTCATCGCCTCGATCGCACGGGGCCCGCCGCCCGAACGCGCTTCGTCGAGCGCGACGCGGGTCACCGCGTAGCTGGCCAGCACGTCGTTGCCGTCGACCGGAATGCTGGGGATGCCGTAGCCCGGGCCCCGGCGATAGAGGGGAGCCCGCGACTGGGTCGCGACGGGCACGGAGATCGCCCACTGGTTGTTCTGCAGGAAGAACACCTCGGGCGTCTGATAGCTCGCGGCGAACACCATCGCCTCGTGCACGTCGCCCTGGCTCGACGCACCGTCGCCGTAGTAGACGATGACGGCCTCGTCGCGCTCCGGATCGCCCGAGCCGGACTTGCCGTCGAAGACGAGTCCCATGGCGAGCCCGGTCGCGTGCAGGGTCTGCGACCCGAGGACGAGCGTGTAGATGTGGGTGTTGCCGTTCTTCGGATCGAACGGATCCCATCCGCCGTGGGTCAGGCCGCGCATCACGCGGATGATGTCGACCGGGTCGACGCCGCGGATCGTGCAGACGACGTGCTCGCGGTAGGAGGGGAACAAGTGGTCCTGAGCGCGCGCGGCGCGGGCCGAGCCCACCTGCGCGGCCTCCTGGCCGAGGCTCGGCGGCCAGAGCGCGAGCTGACCCTGGCGCTGCAGGTTCGTCGCCTGCTGGTCGAAGGTCCGGCTGATGAACATGTCGCGATAGAAGCCCTCGAGGTCGGCATCCGTCAGCGCATCGATGATTCCGAGGTAGGGCTCGGCGGCGGGAGTCGGCGCGAGAGAGCCGTCGGCCGCGAGCACACGGACGAGTTCGGGCGCGTCGCCCGTCACGACCTCCTGAGGCACGGCGTTCTGAGGCAAGGTCACCGTTCTACGCTAGCCCGCGCCCTGAATGGTCTTCTGGGAGGTCCTTCACAACGGATGCCGCGATCCGTAGGACCTTCTCGACAGAGTCCTCTTCGCCCACGCTGATGCGCAGACCATCACCGGCGAAGGGGCGCACGATCAGCCCCGCGGCATCGAATGCGCCCGCCATGTCGAGCGTCTCCCGCCCGGCCGGAAGCCACACGAAGTTGCCCTGCGCCTCCGGGACGCGCCACCCGGTCGCCCGGAGGGCGGCGGCGAGGCGGTCGCGGCGCTCGGCGATCGTGCGCACCCGTTCGAGCAGCGCCTCTTCGGCGTCGAGGCTGGCCAGGGCGGCCTCCTCCGCGTGCGCGGTCACCGACAGGGGGATGCTGGTGCTGCGAGCGGCGTCGAGGATGCGCGGGTGTCCGATCGCGTAGCCGATGCGCAGGCCCGCCAGCCCGAAGGCCTTGGAGAAGGTGCGCAGCACGACCACGTTCGTGCGTCCCTCGGTGCCGAGCACGCGCATGCCGTCGACGGAGTGCGGGATCCGTGACGAATTCCGCATATGCCTCATCGAGAATGATGAGCACGTCGGAGGGGATCGCGTCGGCGAACGCGTCGAATTCGGCCTGCGTCACGATCGGGCCGGTCGGGTTGTTGGGGGTGCACACGATCACCGCGCGCGTGCGGTCGGTGACCGCGGCGGCCATCGCCGGCAGATCATGGCGGGCATCCGCGGTCAGCGGCACCTGGATCGGCGTCGCCCCGGCGACCACCGCCAGCCACGGGTAGGCCTCGAACGAGCGCCACGCGAAGATCACCTCGTCGCCCGGACCCGAGGTGGCGAGCACGAGCTGGGCGAGGATCGAGACGCTGCCCGCCGCGACGTGCACCGAGTCCTCGTCCACGCCGAACCGCTCGCCGAGACGCCGCCGGAGACGCCCGGCCGTGGCATCGGGGTACCGGTTGAGGGCCGTCGCGGCATGCACCGCATCGATCACCCCGGGCAGGGGATCGAACGGGTTCTCGTTGCTCGACAGCTTGTACGCATCGGCACCGGCCTGCTTGCCCTGCTTGTACGCGGGAAGCGCGGCGATCTCGGGGCGGACCCGCACGGGGATCGGAGAGGCGTCGGTCACGGTGCCGAGTCTAGGCTTTTCGGCCTGGCGAGAGTCATCTCAGCATCCGGATCCGCCCCGTGGCAGACTGACCGACTATGGGTTTCCTCATTCGAGTCGTCGTCAACGCCTTCGCGATCTGGGTCGTCACCCTCATCCCGGCGCTGATGGTCACGATCATCCCGTTCCCCCCGGGCGAGACGCTGCAGCTCGTCATCACGCTGCTCGTGGTCGCCGCGATCTTCGCGCTGGTCAACACGATCATCGGCACCGTGATCAAGATCCTGGCGTTCCCGATCTACATCCTCACGCTCGGCCTGATCGGCCTGATCATCAACGCGTTCCTGCTGTGGCTCACGGCATGGATCACGAGCTTCTGGAGCTGGGGTCTGCGCGTCGAGGACTTCTGGTGGGGAGTGGTCGCGGCGATCATCATCTCGCTCATCAACTGGGTCTTCGGCATCATCCTGCGCCCGAAGAAGAAGGACTGACCGGCGCGCTCGGCCGAGTACTCCGTGACCTCGACGGATGCCGCGGCGCCGAGTTCATCGAACACCTGCCGCACAGCCGTCATGCGCGGATCGTCCGAGTCGTCGAGAAGCTGCGCCGTCTGCGTGTAGGACTCGATGTGGTGCGCGGGGATGCCGATGTCGTGCAGCCCCGGCAGCGGATCGGCCGTGCGCTCGGCGACGAAGCTGCCCGGTGCGCCCACTGATCCCGGATGCCCGCCCGCGGCGAGCGCGGTCACGGGATCGTCGGCGTGACGGAGGGCGACACTGAGGGTGTCGTCGCCGACGTCGCCCTCCACCGGCGACCCGAACGTGACCAGCGTCTGGGCGTCGTAGCCGCCCTCCATCGCCACGTGCGTCGCCACCATCGCGCCCTGCGAGTGGCCGAACGCGTGCACGACATCGCCCGGCCGTGCGCCGGCCTGCTGCGAGTGCGGCGAGGGTCGCGTCGTACGAGGCCGACCGCTCGCCGGTGTAGAGCTCGACGTTCGAGCGCATGTCGAACGGGTCTCGGGTGTGCGAGGCGGCCGTCTGCGTGCCGGCGACGTAGACGGCGAACTGCCGTGAGCCGTCGGCCATCGTGTAGCGCTCGACGCGGATGCGCGCGTCTCCGCCGCCGGGAATCCGCGCCGCGGCATCCGCCAGCGAGGCCGGGGCACCGGCCGGGCCGCGCGGCGCAACCGGCGAGACGACCACGGCGCTCGGCGCGTCCGCTCAGCCGCGCCGCGGCCGGCACCGGGCCGGCATCCATCGCACCGATCGCGCGCTGCACCGACCAGGCGAGCGGGATCGCGAGCGAGTGGAATCCGGGCGCGAGCCACCAGAGCATTCCCGGAGCCTGGACGCGCCAGCTCGCCCGGCCAGCTCAGCCAGTGCTCGAGCACGCCGAGCGTCGCGCGATCGGCCGCGTCGGGGTGTTCGCGCGCGAGCACGCCGAGCCGCGCATCGATCCGCGCGACCGCAGCCGCGTCGCCCGCCGCCTCGGCGGCAGCCCGCTCCGCGCGCAGTTCGACGATCTCGTACACCGCCGCCGCGCCGAGCGAGCGACTCCGCGATCTCGATCGCCGCCTCCATCGCCGAGACGATGCGCCGGCGCGCGACCTCGATCACGTACGCGGCGGTGAAGGCCGAATCGCGGATGCCGGCGAGGCGGTGCGCCGCCGAGCCGACGACGTGCGCGATCTCATCGAGTTCCGACGGCGAGGCCCGTGAATCCTCCCGCCGCCGCGCGCAGCGTCGCCGTGTCGACGGCGACGGCCCCGCCGCCGCGGATGTCGAGGTCATCGCTCACGCTCCCCACCACCAGGGCTGACCCTGCGCCCTCGCGCACTCGCGCCCGACCTGCTCGCGGGCGCCCTCCACGGAGTCCGCCAGCGCGGCGACATCGTGCCGCCACGACTCGGCGGTCGCATGGAACACGGTCGCGGCATCCGTTCTCCACCGCGTCTGATCGGCGACGCCCGGCCGCGCGCGTCGCCGCATCGGCGAGGCGGCTCACCGCTTCGCCGAGCTGCCGCTGCACGGCGCTGATCGTCTCGAGGGTGTGCGCGGGGTCGGGCCCGCACGGAATCGACATGCCGACCAGGATCGTCCGCGCGGAACGGCTCTCCTGCACGCGCAGATCGGCCGCTGGGGACAAGTCCGTCGGAGATGTGCGTTGTGCAGGAACGCGCCCGACGGTCGCAGAATGTACCCATGACTGCGAGCACCGTGGAGCCCTTCCACGTCGTGTTCGTGTGCACCGGCAACATCTGCCGGTCCCCGATGGCGGATGTCGTCTTCCGCTGGTTCGCCGATACGGCCGGCCTGGGTGACCGTGTCGTCCTCGACGAGCGCCGGCACCGGCGACTGGCACGTGGGCGAGCAGGCCGACCAGCGCACGATCGATGCGCTCGAGCGGCACGGGTACGACGGCACGCGTCACCGCGCGCGGCAGTTCACGCACGCCGACTTCGCGCGCAACGATCTGGTCGTCGCGCTGGACCGCAGCCACGAGCGCATCCTGCGCGGGTGGGCGCGCACCGAAGCGGATGCCGACAAGATCGCGCTGCTGATGTCGTTCGATCACGGGGCGCGCACGCTCGACGTCCCCGATCCGTACTACGCCGGACCGGCGATGTTCGACGAGGTCCTGGCGATGATCGAGAGCGGCAGCCGGTCGCTGTTCCGTCAGCTCGAGCCGGCGATCCGCCCCGCGACGGTCTGACGCGGGGCGGATCGACGCTCTCGTGGCGACCTAGCGTTCGACGCGCACCTCGGCCGTCGCCTGAGCCGTGTTGCCCGCGGCATCCGTCGCCTCGTAGGTGAACGTGTAGACGGAGCCGATCGCGGCGATCACCGAGAACGTGGTCTTGCTCAGCTCGGTGATCTCCGCCTTCTTGTTGCCGGTCGCCGTCGAGTCGATCAGCTCGTACGTGACCTCGCCCGAATCGTCGGCAGCCTTCGACGGTGATCGTGACCGTGCGCGGCTTGTTGTTCGGCGGCCAGATCTTCGTGGGCGAGGCGGTGACCTCGATCGTCGGCGGGACGGTGTCGAGATCGATGCCGACGATCACCGGATCGTGGTCGCTCGAGCGGAAGGCGTCCGGCGCGAACCACTCCTGGACCTGCGACGCCGACTTGAAGTTGACGTTGTAGTCCAGGATCGGCGCCTCGTCGGCATTGATGTTCCACGCGCGCGGCGCCGGTGACGTCCGCGAGCAGGCCCGGGCCGGCCAGCCCGTGGTCGAGGTAGCCCAGCTGACCGTCGAAGACGTAGGTGTAGGCATCCTCACCCTGGTACTTCAGGAGCAGGTCGGTGTAGCCCGCGCCGGTCAGCGCCGTGATCGGGTCCTCCTTGTCGTAGGCGTTGAGGTCGCCGATGATCAGTTCGCGCCCGACGGTGCCCTGACCGGTCGGGTCGGTGGCCAGCCACGTCGCGAGCGCCTTCGCCGCAGCGGTGCGCGGGCCGTTGCAGTTGCCCTGCTGCGGGTCGTTGCCGGTGGCGCACGCCGATCCCTTGGACTTGAGGTGGTTCACCACGACGGTGAACTTCTCATCGGTCTCGACCGCCCCGAACGTCTGGGTGAGTCCCGGACGGTGCAGGTTGTCATCCCACGCCGGGTCGGCGGCGCCGTTCATGAGCTGGAAGGCTCCGAGCGGCTCCACCGTGGCCGGCTTGTACATGAGGGCGGTCGTGATGACGTCGGTGCCGATCTTGCCGGTCGCGATGTACCGGTAGACCTCGGATCCGAGGTGGGCGTTCAGCGCGTCCGTCAGGGTCTTCAGCGCCACGTCGCCGTTGTTCTCGATCTCGATGAGCCCGAACACGTCGGCGTCGATCTCCGCCAGCGCGTCGATGATCTTCGCCTGCTGGCGCGAGAGCTCGAGCGGCGACTCGGCACCGCGGGCGATGTCGTCGTCACCGGAGCCGGGGAGGTTCAGCGTCGTGAAGTAGTTCAGCACGTTGAAGCTCGACACGACGAGGTCGCCGCCGACCTCGGGGACATCGGGGCGGGGGTTCGCCGCGGTGTACTGCGCCGGCGTGCGTGGGCTGGATCGCCCACGTGCTGAATCGCCAGTCGAGCACGCCCGTGACGCCGGACAGGACGTCGCCGCCGCGCAGGATGTTGTCGAGACCGAACGGCTCACCGTTCGGGTGGCGCAGCGGGTCGGGGTTCTGATCGCCGCGGCCGTCGTCGAGCGTGATGCGCTCGGCGAGGTTGCTCGCGGCTTCGGCGGCCGCTTCGGGCGTGCCCGGAAGGTAGGTCGCGGTCGGCTGGTACTGACGGTCGAGGCCGAGATCGAGCGTGCCGAACCGCCCGTACTCGAAGTACTCGAGGATCGTGAGCGGCTGCGGCAGGGTCACGAGCATGCCCTCGACCGCCTCGCGCTGCGCCTCGGTGGCCGGCAGGGTCAGCGCCGCGGCCGTCGGGCAGCGCCGCGTCCTCCGCGCAGAGGTCGACGGTCACGCCGGTGAGCTGGGTGAGACCGAAGTACTCGGCCACGGTGCCGGCGATGCTCACGACGTCACCGGACTGCACGTCGAGACCGGACGGCGCGAAGACGAAGATGCCGTCGGAGGTCGCGAGGTCGCCGTCGCCGGCATCCTGCACGTAGTAGCCGTCGAAGCCGCCGGCCTGCTGGAAGTCGCCGACGACCGTGCCCTCGATGCGCACGACCTGGCCGACGCCCGGTGCCGTGGCGCCCGAGCCCTGCACCGAGCCGATGGTCACGGCGTCGAGGTCGCAGTCGGCGACGGGAACCGGGTCAGGGTCGGGGTCGGGATCGGGGTCCGGGTCGGTCGCCGGGGGGAGCGCGCAATCGGCGTCGTGGGTGCCGAGGCCGTCGAAGGTGTCGCTGCGCGAAGCCGATCCACCCGACGGCCGGGTCGAAGGCGTTCGCGCCGTCGGCGTCGCCGACACACGTGGTCGGCGCGCGGCGCAGCGTGTTGTCCGCCGTCGAGGTCAGGCCCGTGCCCCACTCGGTGCCCGGGTCGAACGCCGATCTGACCGATGACGTCGACGATGGCGTCGCCCTTGACGAGGGCGACCGCGTCGTCGCCGTTGTAGAGGCTCGCGCCCGTCATCTGATCTGGCTGCGCCGTGACGATCTCGCGCACGGCCGATGACGTGGGCCAGGACGAAGACGTCGTCGGCCGCGACCGTTCCGGTCAAGGTTGATCGTGACGCCGGCAGGTGGCGGCCCGCCGTTGAAGTACATGCTGCACCGAGTACCCGGCCGCGGCAAGATCGACCGGCGCGGTGGTCGGGTTGTAGATCTCGAGTGCCTTGTTGTTGGACGAGCCTTCGATGTACTCGCTGAAGAGCAGATCGCCGGATGCCGCCGAAGCGGGTGGTGCGAGCACGACAGCGCCGGCCGCCGCGAGGGCGAGAGAGGCGACGGCCGCGATGAGACGACGGGGGGAACGGCGCACGGAAGACTCCGATCGAGGGGGGGACATCGGGGGTTGGTCGTCAGGCTATGCGAACCCTGTGACGCACATAACCCCTTGACACGTGACGAGGTGAACGAACTCCGGGTGACCGCGAGCCGCTCGGTATGATCGAGTCCCGTGACCTCACTTCCTCCTCAGCCGCTCAGCCCGCTCGACGGACGCTACTTCGCGGCGGTCGGTCCGCTGGCCGACCACCTCTCCGAGGCGGGGCTCAATCGTGCGCGCGTCGAGGTCGAGGTCGAGTGGCTCATCGCCCTCACCGACCGGTCGCTGTTCGGCTCGTCGCCGCTGCCGGATGCCGACAAGGAGCGACCTGCGCGCGCTCTACCGCGACTTCGGGCAGACCGAGATCGACTGGCTCGCCGAGAAGGAGGCCGTCACCCGGCACGACGTGAAGGCCGTCGAGTATCTCGTGCGCGACCGTCTCGCCGACGCTCGGACTCGACGCAGATCGCCGAGCTCACGCACTTCGCGTGCACGAGCGAGGACATCAACTCCGCCTCGTACGCGCTCACCGTCCAGCGCGCCGTCACCGACGTGTGGCTGCCGAAGCTCCACGGCGTCATCGCGGCGCTGAGCGACCTCGCCGAGCGGCACCGCGATGCGGCGATGCTCTCGCGCACCCACGGCCAGCCGGCGACCCCGACGACGATGGGCAAGGAGCTCGCCGTCTTCGTCTGGCGCCTCGAGCGCGTCGCGGCGCAGGTGGCGGCATCCGAGTATCTGGCGAAGTTCTCCGGCGCGACCGGCACGTGGTCGGCGCACCTCGCGGCCGAGCCCGACGTCGACTGGCCCGAGCTGTCGCGCTCGTTCATCGAGGGGCTCGGCATCGGGTTCAACGTGCTCACCACCCAGATCGAGTCGCACGACTGGCAGGTCGAGCTGTACGACCGCATCCGCCATGCCGGCGGCATCCTGCACAATCTGGCGACGGATGTCTGGACCTACATCTCGCTGGGCTACTTCGCCCAGATCCCCGTGGCGGGTGCGACCGGCTCGTCGACGATGCCGCACAAGATCAACCCGATCCGCTTCGAGAACGCCGAGGCGAACCTCGAGATCGCGGGCGGCCTGCTCGCGACGCTCGCCTCGACGCTGGTGACCTCTCGCCTGCAGCGCGACCTCACCGACTCGACGACGCAGCGCAACATCGGCGTCGCGCTCGGCCACTCGCTGCTCGCGCTCGACAACCTCACGCGCGGGCTCGGCGAGATCTCGCTCGCTCAGCCGGTGCTGGATGCCGACCTCGACGCGAACTGGGAGGTGCTCGCCGAGGCGATCCAGACCGTGGTGCGCGCCGAGATCGCCGCGGGCCGCTCGCAGATCACCGACCCCTACGCCCTGCTGAAGGACCTCACGCGCGGGCGCCGGGTCGGCGGCCCCGAGCTCGCCGAGTTCGTCGAGGGTCTCGACATCGGGGATGCCGCGAAGCAGCGCCTGCTCGCGCTGACCCCCGCGACCTACACCGGACTCGCGTCGCAGCTCGTCGACGAGCTCTGAGCGCCGGCGTCAGGCCTTCTGGTCGGGGGCTGCCCCGGCGTCGGGCTTCGTGTCGTCGGCCTTCTCGTCGGGCAGCAGCACCGGCCGGTCGATCTGCTTCTTGACCTGCGCGGGGTCGACCGCCAGCAGGAGCAGCGCGAGCATGACGAGCACGACGATGAACGTGACACCCGCGACGATGAGTGCGAGCTGAAGCGCGGCCGGCGCCTGCTCGGGGCTGCGCTGCTGGAAGAACCCCATCGAGACGAGCGTGACGACGCCGGCGAACACCGCCGAGCCGAAGGCGAGCCCGAGCAGCTGCACGGGCTTCATCAGGTCGCGGCGGGTGGGCTTGTCGTCGGTCATGCCTTGCCCCTGTCGTCGATGGCGGATTCGGTGACCCGTTCGCCCGGTGCCTCGGTGAGAACCGGCGTCGGCCGGCGCGGCGAGAATCCCGCGATCGCGAGGTAGACCGCGACGATCGCGGCGTAGCCGCCGAAGATGCCGACGCCGATGATGATGCCGGTGAGCGTGAACGTCGCGTCCGCGTCTTCGATCGTGTACTGCAGCGCGTACTGCGTGGGCACCAGAAGTAGGCCCAGGCCGAGGGCGATCGTCAGGATGCCGACGGTGAGGGCGTCGCGCGACTCCGTGCGGGCGGCATCCGTCTTGGGCAGTCCGCGCGCGGCGCGCAGGCCCCGCGCGCCGGTGATCGTCTCGACGAGTCCGGTCAGGAGCGCCCAGGCGATCACGATGACGAAGAACATCGTGATCGATCCGCAGCTGCGCGATGCCGCCGGCGAGCCCGGCGATCACCGAGAGCGTGCCGAGCACGACGCTGGGCCACCGGGTGTCGACGGAGTAGACGAACCATCCGGCCGCGATCAGCACGAGGCCCGACGCCAGGGCGAAGCCGCTGAAGATCGACAGGCCGATGGCGGCGGAGTGGTCGGGCGAGAAGGTCACCATGATCGCCGCGATCGCCGCGAACGCCGCGCGGGCGAGCTGCACGTGCCGCACTTCGAAGCTGCGGGTGGCGGGGGCTTTTGTCACGGCGATTTCCTGGCGCGGAGCGGTCCTGTGAACACAGGAGGGGATGCCCCCAGTCTACTTCGCGCTCGCGTACCCCCCGGCTCGGCCGTCGACGACGACATCCGCCCGCTCGCGCGTGCCGTCGCGGGCGAAGAACGCGTCCTCTTCGCGCATCCACCGCTCCCAGAGGTGCCGGTGGCTTTCGCCGTCGCGGGCGAGTCCGCGGCGCAGGCGCTCGTCCGCCGGAGCCTCGACCCACACCCGCACCGCGAGCCGGTCGGCGATCTCGCGGCGCGTGCAGGTCACGCCCTCGACGACGACGAACGGATGCCGCTGCACCGTCTTCCAGCCGGCGAGCGCGTCGCCGAACTCGTCGTTGCTGCCAGTCCCGCACCTGGTAGCGCGCGTCCTGGCCGGCCAGGAGCGGCGCGGCCACCTGCTCCTCGAATCGCGGCCACCATCCGGCGAAATCCGACCCACGAGATGAAGTCGTCGATCTCCACGATCGGCGCCTCCAGCGCCGCGGCGACCGGGCGCGCGATCGTGGACTTGCCCGAGCCGGAGGGCCCGTCGATGCCGATCAGCCGGACGCCCGCGAGGGCGCTCGCCCGCGCGGCATCCACGATCACGGTCACGACGTCCGGCTGGTGCACCATCCCATGGTGGCAGTCCGGCCCGACACCCTCGGCGCGCGCATATCGTGAGGAGCATGCAGACGCACGACGCTGTCGTCATCGGAGCGGGTCTGGCGGGCCTGCGCTGTGCCGCGCGCCTCGCCCGGGCGGGGCAGGATGTCGTGGTGCTCGAGGCGCAGGAGCGCGGTCGGCGGTCGTCAGCGCACCGACGCGGTCGACGGGTTTCTGCTCGACCGCGGCTTCCAGGTGCTCAACCCGGCCTACCCGGCGGTCCAGCGCTGGGTCGACGTCGACGCGCTGCGCATGCGTCCGTTCCCGGTGGGCGTCCGGGTGCGCCGCGAGCACCGGACCGTCGAGCTGACCCATCCGCTGCGGCATCCGTCGGGGCTGCTGGCCACCCTGCGCAGCGGCCTGGTCGCGCCGAGGGATGCCGTGGCGCTGGCGCGCTGGATCATGCCCGCGCTGCTGCGCCCGCGGGCGATCATCGCCGGGCCGGATCGCGCGCTGCGCGACGGGTGGGAGCGGGTCGGCCTGCGCGGACCCCTGCGCTTCGAGGTGCTCGAGCCGTTCCTGGCCGGCGTGCTCGCCGAAGACACCGGCTCGACCTCGGATGCATTCGCCCGGCTCCTGGTGCGCATGTTCGCACTCGGATCGCCCGGCGTGCCGGAGCAGGGCATCGCCGCCCTGCCCGCGCAGCTCGCCGGTACCGCCACAGCGGCCGGAGCCGACGTGCGCGTCGGCATGCGGGTGGCCGGGTTGAGGCGCACAGGCGACGGCGTCGAGATCGACCTCGCCGACGCAGACGCCCTGCGCGCCCGCGCGGTCGTGGTCGCCGTCGGCCCCGACGCGGTGGCCGAGCTGGTCGACGTGCCCCGACCGCCGACGAAGGGCCTGCAGACGTGGTGGTTCGCCGCGGATGCCGCGCCGTCGGCATCCGCCCTGCTCGCGGTCGACGGCCGGCGGCGCGGACCGATCGTCAACACGGTCGTCATGTCGAACGCGGCCCCGTCGTACGCGCCGGCCGGCCGGCACCTGATCGAGGCGACCTGCCTTCTTGCGGCATCCGCCCGGTCCGATCCCGGCGCCGCCCCGCAGGAGGCGGACGTGCGCCGGCAGCTCGCCGAGATCTGGGGTGCCGACGCCGCGGCGTGGCAGCTTCTGCGCCGCGACGACATCCACGACGCGCTTCCGGTGCAGCCGCCTCCGCTGCGGGTGACGAGTCCCGCTCGCGTGAGTGACGGCGTGTACGTCGCGGGCGATCATCGCGACACCGCGTCGATCCAGGGCGCGCTCGTCTCGGGCGAACGGGCAGCGCGCGCCGTGCTCGCCGACCTCGGCGTCCGCCCTCGCGGCATCGCCCGCGGGATAGCCTCGCAAGAGTGACGACTCCACCCCTCTCGGATGCCGCGGTGACCCAGTTCGCCGTGCTCGATGCCCTCCTCGCCGGGGCCTACGAGTCGGGCATCGCCGTGGCGGACGTGCGCCGGCTCGGCGACTTCGGCATCGGATGCTGCGACCACCTGGGCGGCGAGGTCATCATCCTCGACGGCGAGGTGTTCGAGTGCACGGTCGGGGAGCCGCCCGACCGGATGCGGGACGCGCAGATCCTGCCGTTCGTCGATGTCTGCCGCTTCGCCTCCGGACCGCCGCAGGAGATCGTCCGCGTCGATCTCACGGGTTTCACCGAGCGGGTCGAAGCCTCGCTCGTCAGCCGGAACCTCTTTCACGCGGTGCGGGTGGACGGGGTCTTCTCGTCGGTGCGCGTGCGGGTGACGCCGCGCCAGGAGCACCCGTTCCGTCCGCTCGCGGAGGTCACGAGCGGACAGATCGAGACCGAGCTGTCGGACGCCCGCGGAACGCTCGTCGGCTTCTGGTCGCCGGTCATCTACCAGGGCATCACCGTCGCCGGCCTGCACATCCACTTCCTCGCCGACGACCGCAGCGTCGGCGGGCACGTGCTCGACGTGACGATCGGTCGCGCCGAGCTGGCTCTCGCCGCCTACTCCCGCTTCGATCTGCGCCTGCCCACCGACGACCACTTCCTGCGCACCGAGCTGACCCACGGCGAAGACCATCGGATCGTGACGGTCGAGGGCGGCGCGGCCGCTCATCGGGAGTAGGACATGGACATCTCGGAGACGGCACCGCCCCTGAGCGGCCAGGTCGTCGCCGCCCAGGAATGGCGGCAGGTGGCGTTCGTGCATTGGCGGGTCGCACCCGACCGCGTGGCGCCGCTGCTGCCGCGCGGAGTCGTCCCGGATGTCATGGACGGGTCGTCGTGGGTCGGGCTGATCGCGTTCCGGCTCGGCGATGCGCGGGTGGGGCCGTTTCCGCCGGCACCGCGCTGGGGATCGTTCACGGAAGTGAATGTGCGTCTCTACGGTGTGGACGCGCAGGGACGCCGCGGAGTCGTGTTCCGGTCGCTGGAGGCATCGAGCCTGCCGGCCGTGATCGCCGCCCGCGCGCTCTTCTCGCTGCCCTACGTCTGGGCACGCACGGCGCAGCGCCCGAGACCCGACGGCTGGGAGTACGCGTCGCGCCGGATCGCGGTGCCGCCGCGGCGCGGTCCGCGATTCCGTCTCGGCGTCGCCGTCGACGAGGCCCGCACGGTGCACGACGACCTCTCGCTCTTCCTCACCGCCCGATGGGGGCTGTTCCAGGGGCGGTTCGGTCGCACGCAGTGGCTGCCGAACGAACATGAACCCTGGGTGCTGCATCCGGCCAGGGTGACCTCGCTGCACGACGAGCTCATGGCGGCCGCGGGACTGCCCGGAGTGGTGGACGGCCCACCGGACTCGGTGCTGTTCAGCCCGGGGGTGGACGCACGATTCGGTCGCGGCGAACTGCTGCCGCGCGGTGTGTCCCCGTCTCAGCCGATGAGCACGTAGGCCGCGAGCACGAGGGGAGCGAGCGGCACCGTGAGCGCCAGCATCCGCTCGACGCGCACGGCGACGGCGCGGTCGCGGGATCCGCGTCCGAATGCCCACACGACGACCCAGACGGCCGTGAGCCCGAGCAGGGCGGCGACGGTCACGACCCGCACGAGCGCGTTCGCTCCGACGCCCGCGATGGTGCCGCCGATCTGGGCGAACGCGATCACGCCCCACGGCACGACGCCGAGCGCCGCGCCGAACGAGAACGCCAGGAGCCCCGCGCGACCCGGCGCGGTGCGCCGATCGTGCAGCACGAGCAGCAGCGCGACCCCCGCCCCGAGCGCGTAGATCGGAACGAGCGAGGTCACCTCGGTGATCCCGTTGATCTGCGCGACGAGGAACGCGACGATGCCGCCGACCTGCGAGTACTCGATCCAGCGTGAGGTGTGATGATCGAGCGCCATCGCCTCGAGGCGCCGGGTGCGGATGCCGGGCACGAGCCGGAGCAGCCGCATCACCGCGACGAACAGCAGCAGCACGGCGACCGCTGACGGGAGGTGCACGACGGCGACCGGGACGGATGCCTCGGCCAGGGTGAATTCCGCGCTCCCGCGCACCGGCGCCTCGGGCGGCCGGGTGAAGGTCGCCGTGACGGGAAGGCCGAGCCAGGGCTTGCCGGCACCCACGAGCTGCACCGCCACGGCGATCAGTGCCAGGAGGATCGCGGTGATCACGTCGGTGCGAGCCACGCGCACATCAGGGTCCATCGTCGCCTCTCGAGTGTTCTCCCCCCGAGCGTAATGAGGCGGAGGTCGGGAGGGGTCGGTATCGTGCCGCCATGACCGTGGACGCACGCGTGCTCGACTGGCTGCTCGATTCCGACCCCGCCCTGCGGTGGCAGGTCGAGCGCGATCTCGCCGGGGCACCGCCCGAGGTCTGGGAGGCGACGCGCGCCCGGGTCGCGACCGAGGGTCACGGGGCTGCGCTGCTGTCGAAGCAGGATGCCGACGGGCAGTGGGCCGGCGGATCGTTCTTCCCCGCCGGCTTCTTCGGCAGCGCCGAGGCCGAGCAGCCCGGTCAGCCGTGGACGGCGACGACGTGGGTGCTCAAAGACCTGCGCGAGTGGGGTGTCGAGGCCGCAGCGCTCGCGGGCACCGCCGAGAAGCTCGACGCGCACAGCCGCTGGGACTACAACGACCTCCCCTATTGGGGCGGCGAGGTCGACGTCTGCATCAACTCCTACACGCTCGCGGCCGGCGCGTGGCTCGGCGCCGACGTCTCCTCGCTCGCCGTCTGGTTCTCCGAGCACCGCCTGGCCGACGGCGGCTGGAACTGCGAAGCGGAGGAGGGGGACTCGACGCGCTCGTCGTTCCACTCGACCCTCAACGCGCTGCGCGGCATCCTGGCGTACGAACGGATCACCGGCGACACGTCACTGCGCGATGCGCGACGGGGCGGCGAGGAGTACCTGCTCAGCCGTCACCTGCTCTACCGCGCATCGACCGGTGAGCTCGTCGGCGACTTCGCCACGCGGTTCGTCTACCCGAACCGCCATCGCTACAGCGCCCTGGCCGCGCTCGACTACTTCCGCGATGCCTCGCTGTTCGACGGCACCGCGCCCGACCCGCGACTCGCCGATGCCATCGAGGTCGTGCGCGCCGCCCGGCAGCCGGACGGCACGTGGCTGCAGACGACGCCGCTGCCCGGCCGCATCTGGTTCGACGTCGATGTCGGCGAGGGCGAGCCGTCCAAATGGCTCACCCTGATCGGCGCGCGCGTTCTCGAGTGGTGGGATGCCGCCCACTGACCGCTGGCGATCACGCGGCCGTGTCGAGGGATACGCGGAGGGACTCCTCGAGGATGTCCAGGCCCGCGTGGAGTTCGTCGTCGCTGATCGTGAGGGGTGGGGCGACACGGAAGATGCCGCCCATCCCGGGCAGCTGCACGATGTTCATGTGCAGCCCGCGCTCCAGGCACGCCGAGGTCACCGCGGCGCCCAGCGCATCGGCAGGGGCCTTGGTCTTCTTGTCGGTCACGAGCTCGATGCCCTGCAGCAGGCCGCGTCCGCGGACGTCGCCGACGACCTCGTAGCCGTCCTGCAACGCTCGTAGGCGCTCACCGAGCTGGTCGCCGAGACTCGCTGCCCGTGCCACGAGCCCGTCGCGCTCGATCACCTCGAGGACCGCGTTGCCGACGGAGGCGGCGAGCGGATCGGACGCATGGGTCGTGTAGAAGAGGAACCCGCGCTCGTGGCACACGCGTTCGATCTCGTCGCTCGTGACGACCGCGGCCACGGGGAGCCCCGCCCCGAGCGTCTTGGACAGCGTCAGGATGTCGGGCACGACGCCGTCGCGCTCGAACGCGTACATCCGCCCGGTGCGGCCGAGCCCGGTCTGCGCCTCGTCGAGAATGAGCAGCATCCCGCGATCCGCGCACATCTGCTTGAGCCGGGCCAGGTATCCCTCGGGCAGATCGATGATTCCGCCCGACGAGAGGATCGGCTCGATCAGGCACGCCGCGAGCGAGCCCGTCGACTGCGAATCGACGGCCGCGAACCCGTACTCCAGCTCGGTCTCCCAGTCGTACGACCCGTCGTCGCTGCGAAACGGCGAGCGGTACGCATTCGGCGTCGGCAGTGCGAGGCTGCCCGGCATCGCCGGTCCGTAGCCGCGGCGCCCGGCCGAGAACGTGACCGACGCCGCGCCCGAGGTCATGCCGTGCCAGGAGCGGTCGAATGAGACGATCTCGTACTTGCCGGTGTACAGCTTCGCCAGCTTGAGCGCGGCCTCGTTCGCCTCCGCACCGGTGGTGAGCAGGAACGTCTTGGTCAGCGAAGCGGGCAGCGTCTCGGCCAGTCTCTTGGCGAACGTCACGACCGGGCGGCTCAGCATCCCGCTGAAGAGGTGATCGAGCGTCGAGACCGACTCGGTGACGGCTCGGACGATGTCGGGGTGCGAGTGACCGAGGACGGCGCTCATCTGCCCCGACGTGAAATCGAGGATCGCCCGGCCGTCGCTGTCGTAGACGTATGAGCCCGCGGCGCGCTCGATGATCAGGGGCGTGAACGAGCCGCTGTAGCGCACCAGATGCCGGTCGGCGTCCTGCCAGAAGGAGTCCATCCCCACACTGTAGATTCCCCGTCGGCTCGGCGAGGTACGGTCGATCCATGACTGGGATGCCGCACCCCGACGCCCCCGCACCCGCAGCGCCGCGTCGCCGGGTCGATGTGCTGGGGATCGTCGCCGTGACACTCGGGCTGATCGGCCTGCTGCCGTCGCTGGTGATCTTCCTGATCGGGCTGATGCCCGAGATGCAGATGATCTTCTGGCTTCTCATCGTGACGATCCCGATCCTGGGCATCGGTGGGGTGATCGCGCTGATCCTCGGCGTCATCGGGATCATCGTCGGCGTCAGGCGCCGGACGCGGTACGTGTGGTCGATCGTCGGCGTCGTGCTCGGCATCCTCATGCTCCTGCCGATCGTGATCCTGTACGTCGGCCCGTCGGTGTGAGCATCCGCATGGAGGAGGTCGCCGTCGACGACCCACGAGCCGCCGCCATGCGCACGCTGCTCGACGAAGACCTGCAGGCGCGCTACGCGCCGATCAACGCCGGTGAGTCCCCCGAGCGAGCGGCCGCGCGGCGGGCGGCGCTGCACACGCCCGACGACCAGGTCGCCGCGACGTGGATCGCCGTCGATGACGACGGCGCCCCGCTCGGTCACGTGATGCTGCGCCGGCTCGGCGTCGAGTGGGAGCTCAAGCGTCTCTTCGTCGCACCGGACGGGCGGCGTCGCGGGGTGGGCATGGCGTTGACCCGTGCGGTCATCGATCGGGCACGTCGCGAGGGCGCGCGGCGCGTGATCCTGCAGACGGGTGACCCGCAGCCGGAATCGGTCGCGCTCTACGCCGCCGCGGGTTTCACGCCGATCCCGGTGTACGAGCCGTACGCCGAGACGATGTCGAATTCGCGCTGCTTCGAACTGGTCCTGGACGAGCCGCGATAGCGCCGGCTGAAGCATCACGAAGGGTCGAAGGTCCCTGTCGCTTCCGCGTCGTGAGGCGGACGATGGAAGCACCGAACAAGCGGGACATTCCAAGGAGTCGTCATGAAAGCGTTGGTGTACAGCGGTCCGGGTTCGATCGACTGGCAGGACGTGCCGGATCCTCGCATTCAGAAGCCGACGGACGCGATCGTCAAGATCGAGACGACGACGATCTGCGGGACGGATCTGCACATCCTCAAGGGAGACGTCGCCACGGTGGATCGCGGACGCATCCTGGGGCACGAGGGCGTCGGGGTCGTGACCGAGGTCGGTGAGGCTGTGACCGAGATCGCTGTCGGGGATCGCGTCATCGTCTCGTGCATCTCGGCGTGCGGGAAGTGCGGCTACTGCCTGGAAGGCATGTACTCCCACTGCCTCGCCGACGAAGGATCGTCGGGGATCGGCTGGATCTTGGGGCACCTCATCGACGGAACACAGGCCGAATACGTGCGGATCCCCTTCGCGGAGACCTCACTGCACAGAGTGCCTGAGGGCGTCGCGGCCGAAGAGGCGGCGATGATCAGCGACATTCTGCCGACCGGACATGAGATCGGCATCCGCTACGGCGCCGTCAAGCCCGGCGACGTCGTCGCGGTCATCGGTGCCGGGCCCGTCGGGCTCGCCGCCATGACGACGGCGGCCCTGTACGGGCCGAGCCGCGTCATCGCGATCGATATCGATGCCAACCGGGTCGAGCAGGCGAAGCGCTTCGGTGCAAGCGACGGCGTCGTCTCATCGGATTCGGATTGGAAGCAGCAGGTGCTCGCTCTCACCGACGGCCTCGGTGTCGACGTCGCCATCGAGGCCGTCGGGGTGCCGGCGACCTGGGACATGTCGCTGGCCATCGTGCGGCCGGGCGGTCACGTCGCCAACGTCGGCGTGCACGGCAAGCCCGTGAGCTTCCCGCTCGAGACGGCATGGATCCAGAACCTCACGATCACCACCGGGCTCGTCAACACCGACACGTCGCGCATGCTCATCAAGCTGCTCGCGCAGGGACGGATCAGCGTGGGCGGGTTCATCAGCCACCGCTTCTCGCTCGACGACATCATGAGTGCCTACGACACCTTCGGCCGCGCGGCCGAGACGAAGGCGCTGAAGGTCATCCTCACGGCCTGAGCACCCAGAATCGCGGCCCTTGGGTGGGGGCGGGACGCTCGGTGATTGCTCAGGAAGCACGCGGAGTGAAGCCGTAAACTCGCTCTCATTCCAAGGGGAGTACTCCGACTCGGTCGGCTCGTCACTACGGATGCACATCGCATCCCGGGCCACCGGTCCTCGGTCACGAGGATGGAGAAGACCTTGGCGCTGATCCGCTCACGCCAAGGTTAGGACTCCGCTGTGAATGTCACTCCGCTCGTCTGGTTCATCACGATCGCGGTCACGATCGCGTTCTTCGTCTACGAGTTCTACGCGCACGTGCGCAAGCCCCACGAGCCGACCATCGGCGAATCCGCTCGCTGGTCGGCCTTCTACATCGGTCTGGCGCTGCTGTTCGGCGTCGGCATCGGCATGGTGTCGGGCTGGACGTACGGCGGTGAGTACTTCGCCGGCTATCTGACCGAGAAGGCGCTGTCGATCGACAATCTGTTCGTCTTCCTCATCGTGATGACGAGCTTCGCCGTGCCGAAGATCTACCAGCAGAAGGTGCTGATGATCGGCATCGTGATCGCGCTCATCATGCGCGGCATCTTCATCGCGGTGGGCGCGGCCCTCATCGAGAACTTCTCGTGGGTGTTCTACGCCTTCGGCGCCCTGCTGCTGTATCTCGCCTACCGCCAGGCGTTCGCGCACGGCGACTCGAACCCCGCCGACGGCAAGTTCATGCGCGCCGTGCGGCGGGTGCTGCCGGTGAGCGACGAGTACAACGGCGACAAGCTCACCGTCGTGAAGGACGGGCGACGCTTCGTCACGCCGATGCTGCTCGTGATCGTCGCGATCGGCTTCGTCGACCTCATCTTCGCGGTCGACTCGATCCCGGCGATCTACGGCCTCACGAACGAGGCGTACATCGTCTTCACCGCCAACGCCTTCGCCCTGATGGGTCTGCGCCAGCTCTTCTTCCTCATCGGCGGCCTGCTCGAGCGGCTGGTCTACCTCGCGCAGGGACTCGCTGTCATCCTCGCCTTCATCGGCGTGAAGCTGCTCATCCACGCCCTGCACAAGAACGAGCTGCCGTTCATCAACGGCGGCGAGCCGATCACCGTGATCCCCGAGATCCCGATCTGGCTGTCGCTGCTGTTCATCGCCGGGACGATCGCCGTCGCGACGGTGGCGAGCCTGCTCAAGACCCGCGGCGACCGCGTGGAGCAGCCCGAGGTGACCGCCGACGAGACCACCCGCGCTCCCGACCCCCGCTGATCTTCCGACCGATCGACCACCGTCAACCGTTCAAAGAGATTCTGTGAACACCCACATCGGCTGAGCCGAACAGCACCGATCAATCGGATGCCGAGCTGAGCCCGAGCGAATCTCGGCACTCGGCTATGCCGTGCAGGTCGATGTCGTTCCGGCGGCGGCCCATCCAGTCTTCGCGAGTCAGTCGCCAGCGTTGCATGAGGCCGGGTTCTCCGCGTCGGGTCGCCCAAGTGACGCCGTTCTCCTGGTACCCGATTGCCCGGGAAACACCGTTCGAGCCGGGATTGTCCAGGAATGCCTCCGTGGTCGCTTCCGTGGCGCCCAGTCCCTCGAACGCGAGATGCAGAATCGCCTGACGCATCTCAGTTCCCACGCCTTGACGGCGCAAGTCGCTGGAGAGCCACGAAAACGAGGCGACGGTCCCATAGGTGCCGAACTGATCTCCGATCAGGTCCTGCATCCCGACCGCTTGCCCCTCAACCACGACCACAAAGTGCAAGCGCCAGAAGTCGGGAGTGACCGACCCTCGACCACGCCACACCCCTTGTAACCACTTTCGTACTCGCACATCCGGATCGACTTCGTACAACGACATCGGATCGTCATACGGTGCAGGCTCCGCGGTCGCCTTCCCCTCCCACACCACGCGCTGCAGCTCTCCGAGCAGATCGTCTGTGGCACCCGTCAACTCGATCTTCGGCGTGGATACCCGAACCTTGAGGGGAGCGTAATTCAACATCGTTCGACGTTAGCGCTCCGGATGCGACCATCGAGATGGACCACTTCACGCAATACCTACAAGTACTGTCGGATCCTGATCAACCTTCGCAGGGCTGTTTCTGACTATGGTGACGCGCGTCACCTGCGCGTGAGAGGGTCGTTGAGCGCGAAGCTCATCGACCTGCCGCTGGTGTGACGAGAGGCCGATCGAACACGTGGACGACGTGGAAGCCGTCGGGGCCTTCCTCGCCTAACCCCTTGACGCCCGCCGTCCTGCTCGGTCGAATGGGGCCTGTCGTTGCCGAATCGGGAGGGGTACCATGACGCGCAAGCGCTCCGATGGGGTGAGCGCAAGCCGTGACAGCGGCGACCGTACCTGGCAACCTTCGCTGCGAGTCGTTCTCGTGCAAGGGAGCAGTGATGGACGCGACAACGGATGGCGCGCGCGGCTCGCAACCGAGGCCGATTGAGGAACAGCCGGAGTTCGTCACGACGGCGCTGAAGACCCACCGCTATCTGCGACTGTCGTTCGTCTTCGCAGTCGGAGCCCTTCTCATCGGTGTGGCCATTGCCTCGGTGGCGGGCAACTACGTGAAGGGATCGATCAGCTACTACTACTGGACCCCGGCGCGGAACGTACTTGTCGGGGTGCTCATTGCAGCATCCGTCGCGATGCTCGCCCTTAACGGTCGAGGGGGTGCAGCATCCGTCCGGCTGTTCGGACGGTGGGAATTCAAGATTCCCAGCCCGTCGACGCTCCTCGACTTCGCCGCGATCTTCGGGCCTCTCATCGCGATCGTGCCCACTGACATGAAGAAGACCGAGCAGGGCTTGACGACCTTCACGTGCGAGGTGGGCGAAGTGGAGTGTCTGCCGAAGGACGCGCTTCCCGACGTGCAGAACGCGGTGCTCACCTACATCTTCACCGTCGCGGTGATCGTCACTGTGATGTGGTTCGTCCGAAGCAAGAACAAGGAGCGGAAGCCATTCGCGCTTCTCGTGCCTGTGACCGCCATCATCACCGCTGTCGCCTTGTTCGTCTTCACTTTCCTGTGGAACGAGTCATTCCCGTACATCCGCCTGGGCGACTGGAGCATCAGCATCCACTACATCGCGACGTTCCTCTTCTTCGCGGCATTCGCCATGGTGGTATGGATCCGCGGGTCTCGCGATGAGGATCCAGAGGACCGCACCCCGCCGACTGTGCGACAGAGGAGCTGGTACAAGGGCCTGGCAGTGGCGATGGCGCTCGACATTCTGTTCCTTGTCGGGCTGAGTGTTCTGGCCTGGATCGGCTTCAACGATGTGCTTCCTGGTTTCCCGGAAGTGATGGTCGGCGAGTTCGCGGGGCTGATCCTGTTCGCCTGGTTCTGGGCGATCCAGACGCGGCAGCGTTGGTACGAGGTCATCACCCCGCTTCCGCGCGGGGGGTCTGCTACCGCTGGGGAGCTCAGCCGAAGGCTGACGGCGGCGTGACGATGTGCCCACCCTCGGCTGCGCTGTCGGCCGTTACACGTCGTCGAGCCTCAAGCGGATCTCGCTCTCGTCCGGTACCGGGTCGATGTCCACCCTGGTGCTGGCGTCCCGATGCGCGATGAGCCATCGGTCGCCGATGCGTCGATACTCGTCGCGGTAGGTGCCCCCGGTTCTCACCCAACGGCCGCTGTGCAAGCGCACGTAGGTGGCCACATCGCATTCGCCGCGGGCCTCGTCGCCATCGATCCAGACCGTGTGGTTCGTGGTCCAGTGAACGTACTGGGCGAACCGTGGCAGTACTCAGAAGCCAGTCTCCGGATCGCGAGCTCGCTCTCGATTCGGTCCAGACGATCCGCGATATCGGTCACCGGCTCACTCTTCCACGACCCTCAACAGACGGAGCGGCCTGCTCAAGCTGCAGAACGAGATCCGACAGTAGACCTAGATCCCGACCGCCATGTCGGTGAAGCGCGAGAAGTGGCCCTGGAAGGCGACGGTGATCGTGTCGGTGGGTCCGTTGCGGTGCTTCGCGACGATGAGGTCGGCCTCGCCCGCGCGCGGGCTGTCCTTCTCATAAGCCGACTCGCGGTGCAGCAGCACCACCATGTCGGCATCCTGCTCGATCGAGCCCGATTCACGCAGGTCGGACAGGGCCGGCTTCTTGTCGGCGCGCTGCTCGGGACCACGGTTCAGCTGCGACAGCGCGATGACCGGAACCTGCAGCTCCTTCGCGAGCAGCTTGAGCGCGCGGGAGAACTCCGACACCTCCTGCTGACGCGACTCGACGCGCTTGCCCGACGTCATGAGCTGCAGGTAGTCGATGATGACCATCTTGAGTCCCTGGCGCTGCTTGAGCCGGCGGCACTTCGCACGGATCTCGACGAGCGTCATGTTGGGGCTGTCGTCGATATAGAGAGGTGCGTCGTTGATGCGGCCGCGCGTGGAGGCGATCGTTGTCCAGTCGCGTGAGTCGAGGGTTCCCTTGCGCATGTTCTGCAGGGGCACCGCACCCTCGGCGCTCATCAGGCGCATCGCGATCTCGCTGCGCCCCATCTCGAGCGAGAACAGGATCGTCGGGAAGTTGTGCTTGATGGCGGCCGACCGGGCGAAATCCAGAGCGAGCGTTGACTTACCCATCGCGGGGCGCGCGGCGATGATGATCATCTGGCCGGCGTGCAGACCGTTGGTCAGCTGGTCGAGTCCCTGGAATCCGGTCGGGATGCCGGTCATCTGGCCGTCGCGACCGCGGGCCGCCTCGATCTCGTCGACCGCTGCGCTGACGGCGACCTCGAGCGGCACGTAGTCCTCGGCGGCGTCCGCGCCGGTGACCCCGTAGATCTCGGCCTGCGCATTGTTGACGAGGTCGAGCGCTTCGCCCTGACCGGAGTACCCCATCTGGACGATGCGGGTGCCGGCATCCACCAGTCGCCGCAGCAGCGCGCGCTCCGAGACGATCGAGGCGTAGTAGCCGGCGTTCGCCGCGGTCGGCACGATCGAGGTGAGCGTGTGCAGGTAGTCCGCGCCGCCGGCGCGCTGCAGCTCGCCGGTCTTGATCAGCTCGTCGGTGACGGCGACCACGTCCGTCGGCTCGCCGTGCGAGTAGAGGGTGAGGACGGCCTCGAAGATCAGCTCGTGCTTGGGGACGTAGAAGTCCACGCCCCGCAGCGTCTCGATGACATCGGCGACCGCATCCTTCGACAGCAGCATGCCGCCCAGAGCGCTCTGCTCGGCCAGGAGATCGTGCGGGGGCGTTCGCTCGTGCTCTCGACGCTGCCCCCCAAGGCGTTCGTCCGAGATGTCGGCGATCGACATATGCACTTCCTCCACGTCATCTGGCCACGGCAAAGCACGTCTCACTCGGGATCGGTGCGCACGCGAACGCACTCCAGAAAGACGAAACCGGATGCCGCGGCATCCCTCTCGTCCGTCTGCTCAGCAGAACACGTACTTCCGACATACGTCCGCATCGACGTGTCGTGCGCCAATCCCCGGTGGGCCGCACCCCACGCTAGAGAGGGGCTTCCCGACATGCAACAGCAGGTTGTGGATAACTCTGTGGAGAGCCTGCGCGAAACGCCGACAAGCCTGTGCACAACGTCTGTGGAGAAGTCGCGTTCTTTGGAGAATGTAGGACTGATATATTGCCTCTGATCTGGCATTTTCTCGCGGCACCGTTGTGAACTGAGATGTGATTGAAGTGCCACTTGAAGGTTGCCTCTGATAGCGCTTGCCTGTGCACAGATTCGGGCCGCGATCGACCTCTTTCGCGGTTGGGTGGTAGACATCGCCGCACGTCTGGGCTACGTTCGGTTACTCCAGGCACCCCTTACGATCGGTTTTCAGTCGAATACCGATTGACGCTTTTCGTCGCACAGGAGGTGAACGTGGACACCGCAGACTCGCAGCACTTGTCGAGAATCTCCAAGATGCTGCTCGCAGGAACGGGCCTCGCGTTCGCATGGGTGCTGCTGTCGTTCGCACTCGGCCTGTCGACCTCGCACGCTCACGCCGCCGACGATGACGGTCTCCTCGGAACCCTCACGTCCACGGTCGATGACACCACGACGGCCGTCACCGGAGTCGTCGAAGACACCACCGTCGCTGCCGCCGAGACGGTCGCTCCGGTCGTCCAGACGGTCGCCGCCACGGCGCCGGCCCTTCCGGTCGCGCCGGTGGTCGAGACCGTCGAATCCACGGTTTCACCGGTCGTCGCGCCGGTGATCGCAGTCGTCACAGACGTGACCGAATCCGGCGTCGTTTCGCCGATCGTCGACTCGACGCTCGGCGTCGTGGACACCGTCCCGGTCGTCGGCGGAGTCGTCACCGCACTCGGTGCGGGTGACGCGGTCTCCGCGGTCGGCGCGAGTGTCGACGGCGTCCTGCAGGGCACGACCGGTGCCGTGATCGGCACGGCATCCGCCGTCGTCGGCGCCACCGCGAATGTCGCGCCCCTGACCGCTGTGCCGCCGCTCGCGGCCCTGGAGGACGCAGCCGCCGCCGGCACTGCTTCCACGACAGCGGATGCCGCAGCCGGACCCCTGGAGATGCTGGCGCGTGCCGCCTACCTCGCCGGTGCCACCGCCTGTCTTCGCGATCGCTTCGGATCTGCCCGCCGCCCTCTCGTCGTCTGACAGCGCGCTTCGTCAGCGGTGGAGCCGCCGGCGGTGTCTTCTCACTGCTCCGCTCTGTCATGCAGGCGGACTCTGTTCTCATCGGACCCGGCGGTGCGGGTCCTGGCGCGTGGGTGCTGGTCGCCCTCGGGTTCGTCGTCGCATACCGTGCCTGGGTGCGTCGTTCGGGACTCGAGAACGACGTGGCCCCTGCTGCGCCCGTACTGTCCACCGACGTCTCTCCCGACTGATCGGATCCTCGCCGTCACTGCGACGGCTGAGCGTCCTCGCGCATTTCCGCGCATCCGATCAAGTCATCACATCTCAAGGAGAGATCATGCACACCATCATCAAGCGCGCCCTCGTGGGCACGCTCCTCGCCGGCGGCATCACGCTGTTCGGCGCGACGGTCGCAAACGCGGCCGAGACAACGGGGGAGGACGGACTGCTGTCCGGCAACCAAGCCCTCATCGACCTGTCGGCGCCGGTGAGCGTCGTCGGCAACGCGGTATCGGTCATCGGCGACAGCACGTCTGTCACCATGCCGGCCGCACCGGTCACCGCACCCGCACCCACCACGGCCGCGCCGGCCGAGGCGCCCACCACGAGCGGGGAAGACGGCATCGCGTCCGGCAACCAGGCCATCGTGAGCGTCGACGTGCCGATCACCGTCACGGACAACGCCGTGTCGGTCATCGGTGACAGCACGGTCGTGAACGCTGCTCCTGCAGCCGCTCCGGCGACGGCCGAGACGAGCACGGCTCCCGCCGAGGGACCGGTCACGTCGGGAGAGGACGGGATCCTCAGCGGAAACCAGATCCTCGCCGACGTGAACGCGCCCATCACGGTTTCGGGCAACGCCGTGTCGGTCATCGGTGACAGCACGGTCGTGAACGGGGCGTCGGCACCTGCCGCCGCCCCCGCTCAGGGCGAGTCGACCTGGGTCGCACCGGTCACCTCGGGAGAAGACGGAATCCTCAGCGGAAACCAGATCATCCCCGTGATCAACGCCCCCGTGAACGTCACGGGCAACGCCGTCTCCGGCATCGGAGACAGCACCGTCATCGGCGGCAACGGCGGCACACCACCGGCACCACCGGCGGCAACACCTGGGTCGCACCGGTCACCTCGGGAGAAGACGGAATCCTCAGCGGAAACCAGATCATCCCCGTGATCAACGCCCCCGTGAACGTCACGGGCAACGCCGTCTCCGGCATCGGAGACAGCACCGTCATCGGCGGCAACGGTGGACACACCGGCACCACCGGCGGCAACACCTGGGTCGCACCGGTCACCTCGGGAGAAGACGGAATCCTCAGCGGAAACCAGATCATCCCCGTGATCAACGCCCCCGTCACCATCGGCGGCAACGCCGTCTCGGTGATCGGCGACAGCACGGTGATCAACCCCGGCAAACCCGGGCACGCCTGGTACCCCCGGAACCCCGGGCACCCCCGGCACCCCGGGCACCCCCGGCACCCCCGGAACCCCCGGCACCCCCGGAACCCCCGGAACCCCGGGAACCCCCGGAACGCCCGGCACCCCGGGAACGCCCGGCACCCCGGGCACCCCGGGAACATCCGGTCACATGACTGAGCCGATCGGCGCCACCGCCTCGGTCAGCTCGACCCAGCTCGCCGCGACAGGGGGAGCACCGGCGGACTCGCCGCGCTTCTGATGGGCCTCGTGCTCATCGTTGCCGGCGGCGCCGCGGTCGCGCGGCGACGGGTCGCGTAACGCGGCGGTGGGTCGGGCGCCTGGCCCGACCCACCCCGCAACGCGGACCGTGAAAAGGCGGATGCCGCAGACCGGAACCCTCTGAGAGGGCCGGGCTGCGGCATCCGTCGTGCCGTGCGCGAGACGGACTACTTGGCAGCAACCACCACGAGGGTGATCACGGCGGTGAGGTCGTCACGAAGGCGAACCGTCGCCTCGTGCTCGCCCACCGACTTGATCGGCGACGTGATGTGGATCTTGCGCTTGTCGAGGTCGCCCAGGCCGGCGGCCTTGACGGCGTCGGCGATGTGCTCGGTCTTGACCGAGCCGAACAGACGACCCTCGGCACCGGCCTTGACCGGCAGCTTGACCTTGTTGGACTCGAGGGCGTCCTTGAGCGCGACGGCGTCTTCGTGGTCGTGGATCGCGCGGGCCTCGCGGCCGGCGCGGATCGACGCGACCTGCTTCTCGCCACCACGGCTCCACGCCACGGCGAACCCCTGGGGGATGAGGTAGTTGCGGGCGTACCCGTTCTTGACCTCGACCACGTCACCGGCGCTACCGAGCCCGGAGACCTCGTTCGTGAGAATCAGCTTCGACATATCAGTCCCTACCTGCCGGCGCCGGCGTAGGGCAGGAGTGCCATCTCGCGCGCGTTCTTGATGGCGCGGGCGATGAGGCGCTGCTCCTGCACGTTGACACCGGTGATGCGACGGGCGCGGATCTTCCCGCGCTCCGAGATGAACTTGCGGAGCGTCGCGACGTCCTTGTAGTCGATGACGCCGACGCGGGTCGGCTTCGCGGGAGCAGCGGTCTTGCCGCCCTTCCGCGGCTTGCGGCGGTCGCCGCTTGACTTTCCAGCCATGTTTTTTCCTTTACGTGAAGAAGATCGGATGCCTCGTCAGAGGCGTCCGGGAAGCGAGGGTCTCGATACGGCGCTGGCGCGCCTACTCGACCACGAGTGCTCTAGAAGGGCGTGTCGTCGCCGTAGGCGCCGGGGGCTGCCCACGAGTCGCCGCCGCCGGAGTTGCCGCCACGGGCTGCCGGAGCAGCCTGCTGCGAACCCGGGGTCGACCACGGCTCGTCCGAGACCTGGCCACGGGACTGCCCGCCGCCGGCCGCGCGCGTCACCTGTGCGGTGGCGTAGCGGAGCGAGGGACCGATCTCGTCGACCTCGAGCTCGATGGAAGTGCGCTTTTCGCCTTCCTTCGTCTCGTAGGAGCGCTGCTTCAGGCGACCGGTCGCGACGACGCGGGAGCCCTTCGTGAGCGATCCGGCCACGTGCTCGGCGAATTCACGCCACACGCTCGCGCGGAGGAACAGCGCTTCGCCGTCCTTCCACTCGTTCGTGGCACGGTCGTAGTTGCGCGGCGTCGACGCGATCGTGAAGTTCGCGACGGGGAGTCCGTTCTGCGTGTAGCGCAGTTCGGGATCGGCCGTGAGATTTCCCACGACGGTGATGATCGTCTCGCCGGCCATCGTCGTTACGCGTCCTGCTTGATCTTCGCCGGGCGGGCGGCCTTGCGGGCAGCCTTCTCCTCGGCGCGCACGCGCTCGGACTCGATCAGGGCGATCGCTTCCTCGGCGCGCAGCACCTTGGTGCGCATGACCTGCTCGCTGAGCTTGAGCTGACGGTCGAGCTCCTGAGTCGCGGCGCTGGTCGCAGTGAAGGCGACGACGGCGTAGACGCCCTCGGTCTTCTTCTGGATCTCGTACGCGAGACGGCGCTTGCCCCAGATGTCGACGTTGTCGATCGAGCCACCGTCGGCCGTGATGACCTTCAGGAACTTGTCGAGGGCCGCCGGGACCAAACGCTCGTCGATCTCGGGGTTCAGAATGACCATGAGTTCGTACTGGTGTGTGTGCGTCACTAACCCACCTCCTTCGGACTAGAACGGCTGCCGAGCATCTCTCGACAGCAGGAGGGTGTGTGCACGTCGTCCGGCACTCGCACACAGGGGTGCGCTGCGGACAACCCTCCTATGCTACCGGATGCCGCGGCCGAGCCCGAATCCCGGTCTCCCCGGTGCCGCGAGCAGGTCGTCGAGCCACTCGCGATCCGCGTCGGGAGCGGGCGGGGCGAGGGGGTACGCGGCGGGCGTGGACGAGAAGGCGATCGGATGCCGGACCCCCGGCATCCGCTGTCCGTCGGGGCCGGCTTCGACGACGGGTTCCAGGCCGAGGTCGCCGGCCCAGGCGAAGGCCTCGCCGATGTCGAGGATCGGCGCGCACGGCACGCCGGCCGCCGACAGCACCGCGTACCAGTCGCGCGCGGATCGACGAGCGAGCGCTGCCTCGAGCGCGGGCCGCAGCTCGTCGCGGTGCAGCGTGCGCAGGCGCGCGGTGGCGAACCGCGGGTCGGCGGTCAGGTCGAGTGCCTCGCTCAACCTCGCGAACTGCGCGTCGTTGCCGACCGCGAGCACGATCCGACCCTCGGCGGTGGGGAAGGGTCCGTACGGGTAGATGCTCGGGTGGTCGTTGCCGAGGCGCTGCGGCACGACTCCGGCGAGCGCGAAGGCTCCGGACTGGTTCACGAGCGCAGACAGCGCCGAGGACAGCAGATTCACCTCGACGTGCTGGCCCTCACCGGTCGCATCGCGATGGCGCAGCGCCGCGAGGATGCCGACCGCCGCGTGCAGGCCGGTCACCACGTCCACGATGGCGACTCCGGCCTTGGTCGGCTCGCCGTCCGGCGAGCCGGTGATGCTCATGAGGCCCGAGAGAGCCTGGGCGAGCACGTCGTACCCCGGCAGCTCGGAGCCCGGGCCGAACCCGGTGATCGACGCGTACACGACCGCCGGATTCGTCGCTCGCACGGCCTCGTAGTCCAGGCCGTGGCGCTCGAGGCCGCCGGGCTTGAAGTTCTCGATCATGACGTCGGCCCGCGCCGCGAGGGCGTGCGCGGTCTCGCGAGCGGCGGCATCCGTCAGATCGAGCGACACGGCGCGCTTGTTGCGATTGACCGACAGGTAGTAGGTGGAGTCGTCGCCCCGGGCGGGCGGCATCCACTGACGCGTCTCGTCTCCACCCGGCCCCTCGACCTTGACGACGGTGGCACCCAGGTCGCCCAGCAGCATCGTGCAGTACGGGCCTGCGAGCACACGCGAGAAGTCTGCGACGAGCAGGCCGGCCAGCGGGCCCGTGGGCTGCGGAGAGACCTCCGTCACCGGAAGGCCCCGATGCCGGTGAGGTGCTCGCCGAGGATGAGCGTGTGCACCTCGTCGGTGCCCTCGTACGTGCGCACCGACTCGAGGTTCGCGGCGTGGCGGATGGGGGAGTGCTCGATCAGGACGCCGTTGCCGCCGAGGATCGTGCGGGCCTCGCGCGCGATCGCGATGGCCTCGCGCACGTTGTTGAGCTTGCCGAGCGAGATCTGCGCCGGCGTGATCGTGCCGGCATCCTTGAGGCGCCCCAGGTGCAGGGCGAGCAGCGCGCCCTTCTGCAGCTCGACGACCATGTTCACGAGCTTCTGCTGCGTGAGCTGGAAGCCCGCGATCGGCCGGTCGAACTGCTCGCGCGCGAGCGCATACCGAAGCGCCGCCTCGTAGCTGTCGCGGCCCGCGCCGAGGGCTCCCCACACGATGCCGTAGCGGGCCTCGTTGAGCGCCGAGAACGGCCCGCGCAGTCCGCGGGCGCCGGGAAGGAGAGCGGATGCCGGAAGCCGGACGTCGTCGAAGTGCAGCTCGGTCTGGATCGAGGCGCGCATCGACAGTTTCGGCTCGAGAACCTCGACGTGGAAGCCCGGAGCGTCGGTCGGCACGATGAACCCGCGCACCCCGTCGTCGGTCTGTGCCCACACGACGGTCAGCTGCGCGATCGAGGCGAGGCCGATCCAGCGCTTGGCTCCGGTGAGGATCCAGTCGTCGCCCTCCTTGCCTGCGCCGTCGCGCCGCGCGAAGGTCTTCATGCTCGACGGGTCGCTGCCGGCGTCCGGCTCGGTCAGCCCGAAGCTGCCGATCACTTCGCCGCTCGCCATCCGCGGCAGCCACTCCTGCTTCTGCTCCTCGCTGCCCCACCGGTGGATCGAGCCCATCGCGAGCGAGCCCTGCACCGAGACGAACGTGCGCAGCCCGGAATCGCCGGCTTCGAGCTCGAGGGCTGCCAGGCCGTACTCCACGGCGCTGCGGCCCGGGCATCCGTAGCCCTCGAGATTCATGCCGAGCACACCGAGGTCGCCGAAGGCGCGCGCGAGCTCGACCGGGAAGTGCCCGCGGTCGAACCAGTCCGCGATGTGCGGGCGGATCTCGGCGTCGACGAACGCGCGCACCCGGTCGCGGGCCGCCCGCTCGTCGTCGCTCAGCAGAGCGTCGATGCCGAGGACGTCGGATGCCGCGCGCAGCGCGCCGATGTCGTCCGGGTCTCTCGCCGGCATGATGACCTCCTCGTCGAACCTCTCCTATCGTGGCCCCTCCCGCGGGTTCGCGGTGAAACGGCGGGGAGATTCGGTCGCTCCGACCGTTGCACCGTGCACGTTCGGTCGATTCGTCCCCAAGGTTTCACCGGACCGCCTCGCGACCCGCTCGATGGCCGCCGGGTAGCGTGGCCGTCATGGAGCGCGGCGGAGGGGTCTACCGATGAGCGGGCCACCGGCATCCGTCCCGTTCGACGCCCGACCGCTGGTCGATCCGGTCGACCGCAACGCCCTGCGCGAGCACACCCGACGGCTCCGAGCGAGCGGCGCGGTGCCGTCGATGTTCGGATCCGCGGCGACGGTCATCCCGGTCGTGCTCGGCATCGCGTTCTTCCTCGTGTTCGGCAGCGTCTTCCTCACGGTGATCGGGTCGATCGTCGGATCGCTCGCGTCTGCCGCGAGCGGCGACATGGGGCCACCCTTCCTGTTCGCGGCGTTCGGCTCGGTCGTGCCGATCCTGGTGATGGGCGGGGCGATCGCGGCGATCGCGATCTTCCTCACCCGGGGCGCCCTCGGCCGGAACGAGCGGTGGTTCCGCCTGGATCGGTTCGCGGCGGCGAACGGCATGAGCTACCTGCCCGCACTGTCGTCGCCCGGGCTCCCCGGCATGATCTTCGGCGTCGGCAATTCCCGCTCCTCGAGCGACCTCGTGCGCGGCGAGCACCCCCGCTTCGTCGAGTTCGCGAACTACCAGTACACGACCGGATCGGGCAAGAACCGCACCACCCACCGGTGGGGCTACGTCGCGATCAAGCTCGACGTGCCGCTGCCCCACATCGTGCTGGACGCGACGAGCAACAACGGCCTGTTCGGCTCGAACCTGCCGATGACGTTCGACAAAGACCAGCGCCTGGGCCTGGAGGGCGACTTCGACGAGTTCTTCTCGCTCTACTGCCCGGCCGGCTACGAACGCGACGCGCTGTATCTGTTCACGCCCGACATCATGGCGCGGTTCATCGACAACGCCGCCGCCCTCGACGTCGAGATCGTCGATGACTGGCTGTTCCTCTACGGCAAGCGGGAGTTCTCCGGCCTCGATCCAGCGACATGGGCGTGGCTGTTCTCGGTCGTCGCCGCGCTCCTGGACAAGTTCGCGCAGTGGGCGCGCTGGCGCGACGAAAGACTTCAGGCGGATGCCGCGGCGACAAGCACCGCGGTGGCGACCGGTCACGATCTCGACGGCGGGGCCTACATCACCGCCACGGCGCTGCCGTTCGCCGCACCATCCGCAGTCCCTGCGCCCGCCGCCGGGCGTCGCCCTGACCGGCCGCCGGCTCAAACGCGGCATCCCGTGGCCGGCCGTCATCGTGTTCGGGTTCTTCTTCGCCTTCTGGCTTGCGGGTCAGTTCGGCGTGCTGGACCTGCTGTTCAACCGCTGACGCCGCCCGCTTCAGGGCTTCAGCCCGAAGTGCTCCAGTTCGTCGTCGTCCAGCATCCGCGACCGGATGAGGAACCGCATGCCGGTCGGACCCTCGACGCTGAACCCGGCCCCGCGCCCGGGCACGACGTCGATCGTGAGGTGGGTGTACTTCCAGTACTCGAACTGCGACTCCGACATGTAGATCTCGACGGGGTCGTCCAGCCCGACGTCCATCGCACCGAGGAGCACGTCGCTCGGGCCGGTGACGAACATGCCGACGGGGTAGCACATCGGTGCGCTCCCGTCGCAGCATCCGCCCGACTGGTGGAACATGAGCGGCCCGTGCTGCGTCGTGAGCTCTCGAACGAGGGATGCCGCGGCATTCGTCACCGCAACCCGCTGGTGTGTCTGCGTCTGCGTCATGCGATCCTCCTCGATCGGGCCGGGTGCGGCGGGCGCCCGGAGAAGGGCGCCCGCCGTCTCTGGGGGGTTTAGAAGAAGCCCATCGCGCCTTCGGCGTACGAGACCAGCAGGTTCTTGGTCTGCTGGTAGTGATCGAGCATCTTGAGGTGGTTCTCGCGGCCGATGCCGGACTGCTTGTAACCGCCGAACGCCGCGTGCGCGGGGTACTGGTGGTACGTGTTCGTCCACACGCGGCCCGCCTCGATCGCGCGGCCCGCACGGTAGGCGGTGTCGCCGGAGCGGCTCCACACACCCGCACCGAGGCCGTAGAGCGTGTCGTTGGCGATGTCGATCGCGCCCGCGAAGTCGTCGAACGACGTGACCGAGACGACCGGTCCGAAGATCTCCTCCTGGAAGATGCGCATGTCGTTCGTGCCCTCGAACACGGTCGGCTGCACGTAGAAGCCCTCGCTGAGGTCGCCGCCGAGGTCGACGCGCTCGCCGCCGGCGAGGAGCTTCGCGCCGCCCGCCTTGCCGATGTCGATGTAGCTCAGGATCTTCTCGAGCTGGTCGTTGGATGCCTGCGCTCCGAGCATCGTGGCAGGGTCGAGCGGGTTGCCCTGAACGATCTTGCCGACGCGGTCGAGGCCGTCGCCGAGGAACTGGTCGTAGATCGAGCGCTGGATGAGCGCGCGCGACGGGCATGTGCACACCTCGCCGCCGTTCAGGGCGAAGAACGTGAAGCCCTCGAGCGCCTTGTCGTAGTAGTCGTCGCGCGAGCGGGCGACGTCTTCGAAGAAGATGTTCGCGCTCTTGCCACCGAGTTCGAGCGTCACCGGGATGAGGTTCTGCGACGCGTACTGCATGATCAGCCGGCCCGTGGTGGTCTCACCCGTGAAGGCGACCTTGCGGATGCGCTTGTGCTGCGCGAGCGGTGCGCCCGCTTCGATGCCGAACCCGTTGACGATGTTGACGACGCCGGCGGGCAGCAGGTCGCCGATGATCTCGAACAGGAACAGGATGCTGGCCGGGGTCTGCTCGGCGGGCTTGAGCACGACGCAGTTGCCGGCGGCGAGCGCGGGGGCGAGCTTCCACGTGGCCATCAGGATCGGGAAGTTCCACGGGATGATCTGGGCGACCACGCCCAGCGGCTCGTTGAAGTGGTACGCCACCGTGTCTTCGTCGATCTGGCTGAGCGAGCCCTCCTGGGCACGCAGCACGCCGGCGAAGTAGCGGAAGTGATCGACCACGAGCGGGATGTCGGCGGCCAGCGTCTCGCGGACGGGCTTGCCGTTGTCCCACGTCTCGGCGACGGCGATCTTCTCGAGGTTCGCCTCGATGCGGTCGGCGATCTTGTTCAGGATGTTCGCGCGTTCGGCGGGAGTCGTGCGCTTCCACGACTCGAACGCCTTCCATGCGACATCGACCGCGCGGTCGATGTCTTCGACCGTGCCGCGGCCGACCTCGGTGAACGGCTTGCCGTTGACCGGCGAGATGTTCTCGAAGTACTGGCCCTTGATCGGCTCGACGAATTCGCCGCCGATGTAGTGGCCGTAGCGGGGGCGGTACTCGGCGACCGAGCCCCGGGTGCCGGGGTTGGCGTAGACGCTGGATACGCCTTCTTCGACGATGGTCATGCTGTCTCCTCTGTCTTCTTCGACGGATCGGGATGCGCGACGGCGGGGTCGCGGCGTTGCCCCGACGCTAGGTCGGGGCACGTTGCATCCCGTTGCATCGACGGATGCCGCGTCCCGCGAGACGTCAGGCGGAAGCGTCGAGGCGCTCGATGCGAGAGACCAGCGCGGCCCGCTTCGGCGACCGCGCCGGCAGCATCTTGAGGCAGAGCCGCAACAGCTCCTCGTCCTCGGCAGCGGCATCCGTCTCGGCGTACGCCAGCAGCACGTCGACGCTCGCCTCGGCCAGCAGCGCCTCGCGCAGGGCGGTGCGGACGGTGTCGCGCAGCTCCTCGACGCCGGGAGCGGTGGAATCGGGCAGCACGTCGCCGCGGTAGGCGGCGAGCGCGACGCGATGCGCTCCGCGGTCGAGCAGCGACAGCACCTGCTGCGCGTCGGTCTCGAGATCGATCGTGAGACGGTACGGGCGCGATTCGGGAACGAGCGCGGGTGCGGTCTTCTCGAGCACCTTGCGCAGGCGCACCATTTCGGCACGCAGAGTGACGCCCCCCGCGCCCGCATCGCCGTAGACGAGCTCGCCGAGCCGTTCGGCCGACAGGCCCTGACGGTGCGTCGCGAGCATGAGAAGCAGCTCGGCGTGGCGCTGTCCGAGCTCGGAGACCGTCTCGGAGCCCTCGCGCGCGACCTCGAGGAGCGCACGGTCGCGGCCCAGTACGCGGAGCGTGACCCGGTCGGTCTCGGGCTTGGCGGTGCCGGCTGAGCGACGGTGCGACGCTCCGCGCCCCGACGCGGGCCGTTCGGCGCGGGCCCGCAGCCGCGCCACCAGCAGCTCGCCCTCGATCGCGCGCGCCGTGGCGTCCACGAGCAGCTGCGCCTGCGGTGTGACGACCTCGTCGCCGCCGGTGACGTCGATCACGCCGAGGATGCGGCGCGACTCGGGATCGTGCACCGGAACGGCGGTGCACGACCAGGGCTGCACGAGCCGGTTGAAGTGCTCCGCCCCGCGGATCTGCAACGAGCGATCCAGGGCGAGCGCAGTGCCCGGCGCCGAGGTGCCCACCGCGGCCTCGGACCAGTTGGCGCCCTCGACGAAGCCCATGTCGCCGGTGAGGGTGCGGATGTGATGGTCGCCCTCGACCCAGAGCAGCCGCCCGGCGGCGTCGCCCACCGCGACCACGACGCCCGAATCGCTCGCCTCGCCCGGCAGCAACAGGGCACGGATCATGTCCATCACGCTCGCGAGCGGGTGCGTGCGGCGGTACTCCTCGAGCTCGGCGCTCGCGAGATCCAGCGGCGGAAGCGCCTCCGCGCCGACGAGGCTGGCGAGGGATCGGCGCCACGACTCCTGCACAAGTGGCCGGACGTCGCGCATGCGGCGGTCGACGTCGTTGCCGGCGACCAGCTCTTCATGCGCGCGCTCGATCAGCAGGCGGGAGGTCTGCGGCGAGACCTCGCGCCGGGGCGACCACGGCGATGTCATGGGAGCTCCGATCAGCGTCGGGGAGCGTGCCCAGTCTAGGCGCGCGCCAGCAAGCCGGGGGTTTGGGGCGGAGCCCCATTTGGTGCCGCCGCGGCCGGAGAGCCAGGCGGGACCTTCGCCCCTGTCCCATCCGCCGGCTGCGGAGCAGAGTGGACAGTGCCATCGCGACGCGATGCAGTCAGGAGGAAGTCATGAAGGCCGTCCAGTACCGCGAGGTGGGCAAAGGACCCGAGGTCGTCGAGATCGACGTTCCCGAGCCCGGTCCCGGGCAGATCCGCCTCAAGGTCACCGCTGCGGGGCTCTGCCACTCGGACTGGTTCATCATGGACCTGCCGGCGGAGCAGTACATCTACGGCCTCCCGCTCACGCTCGGCCACGAAGGTGCCGGTGTCGTGGACAAGCTCGGCGACGGCGTCGAGGGCATCGAGGTGGGCGGCTCGTACGCCGTGTACGGGCCATGGGGCTGCGGGCAGTGCCGCGCGTGCGCGCAGGGCCGCGAGAACTACTGCACCCGTGCCGCCGAACTCGGCATCGCCCCTCCGGGCCTCGGCGCGCCGGGCGCGATGGCCGAGTACATGATCGTCGACGACGCCCGCCACCTGGTGCCGCTCGGTGATCTCGACCCGGTCGAGACGGTGTCGCTGACGGATGCCGGTCTCACGCCGTACCACGCCATCCGCGCCGCGCAGGAGAAGCTCTTCCCGGGTGCGACCGCCGTCGTCATCGGTGCGGGCGGACTCGGGCATGTCGGCATCCAGATCCTGCGGGCGACGTCCGCGGCCACCGTCATCGCGGTCGACCAGAGCGAGGAGAAGCTCGCGCTGGCGGAGGAGGTCGGAGCGCACCACACGCTGCTCTCCGGCCCCGACACGGCCGACCGGATCCGCGCGCTCACCGGCGGGCAGGGCGCCGAGGTGGTGATCGACTTCGTCGGAGCGCAGTCCACGCTCGACATCGCGCGCGCGGTCGTGGCGGTCGACGGGTTCGTCAGCATCGTGGGCATCGGCGGCGGCCTCATGCCGACCGGATTCTTCTCCACCCCGTTCGGCGTCTCGGTGCGCGCCCCCTACTGGGGCAGCCGCAGCGAGCTGCAGGAGGTCCTCGACCTCGCCCGCGTGGGCGCCGTCACCGTGCACACCGAGGTCTACGGCATCGAGGATGCGGTCCTCGCCTACGAGAAGCTGCACGCGGGCACGGTCCGCGGCCGCGCGGTGATCGTCCCGTAGCGGTCTCAGGCCTGCTCGGACCACCAGGCGCGCAGGCGGCGCTCGGCCTCGGCCTCGTCGAGCACGCCCTCGTCCAGGCGCAGGTCGAGCAGGTAGCGATACGCCTTGCCGACCTCGGGACCCGGGCGGATGCCGAGCACTTCCTGGATCCGGTTGCCGTCGAGCGCCGGCCGCATCGCGCCGAGCTCCTCCGCTGCGGCGAGCTCGTCGATCCGACGCTCGATGTCGTCGTAGGCGCCGGCGAGCCGCGCGGCCTTGCGCTTGTTGCGCGTGGTCACATCCGCGCGGGTGAGGATGTGCAGGCGGGCCAGCTCGGGGCCGGCATCCCGCACGTAGCGGCGCACCGCCGAATCCGTCCACGCCCCCTCGGCGTAGCCGAAGAAGCGCAGGTGCAGCTCGATGAGCTGGGTCACCGTGCCGATCGTGTCGGAGTCGAACCGCAGCGCCTGCAGCCGCTTGCGCGCCAGGCGCGCGCCCTTGATGTCGTGGTGGTGGAAGGTCACCCCGCCGCCCGGCTCGAGCTTGCGCGTCGCGGGCTTGCCGATGTCGTGCAGCAGCGCGGCCAGGCGCAGCGGCACATCGGGACCGGCATCCGGGAATGCGCACCTGCTCCAGCTCGATCGCCTGGCGCAGCACGGTCAGCGAGTGCTCGTAGACGTCCTTGTGGTGGTGGTGCTCGTCGACCTCGAGGCGCAGGGCGGGCACCTCGGGCAGGAACTGCTCCATCAGGCCGGTCTCGACGAGCAGACGGATGCCGCGCACCGGGTCATCGGTCTGCAGCAGGCGGACGAGCTCGCTCTGGATGCGCTCCGGGCTCACGATCGCGAGGGTCTCGCGCAGCTGCGCCATCGCCGCGACCGTCGCCGGATCGACCTCGAAGCCGAGCTGCGCCGAGAAGCGCGCAGCGCGCAGCATGCGCAGGGGATCGTCGCCGAAGCTGATGTGCGGATCGGCCGGGGTGCGCAGGCGTCGGGCGATCAGGTCTTCGACGCCGCCGCTCGGGTCGACCAGGGTGCGCCCCGGGACGCGCAGGGCCATCGCGTTGACCGTGAAGTCGCGCCGCGCGAGGTCGCCCTCGAGGGTGTCGCCGAACTCGACGGTCGGCTTGCGGGTGACGCCGTCGTAGCTGTCGGCGCGGTAGGTCGTGATCTCGACCTGCTCGACGGCACCGCTCTGCGGATCGCGCACGCGGGCGCCGATCGTGCCGAACTCGCGTCCGACGTCCCAGTGCGCCGTGCTGAGCGGCTTCACGATCCGCAGGATGTCGTCGGCCCGGGCATCCGTCGTGAAGTCGAGATCGTTGGTCGTGCGGTCCAGCAGCGCGTCGCGCACCGGCCCGCCGACGATCGCCAGCTCGTGACCCGCGTCGGCGAACGCCGTGGCCAAGGCGGCGACGATCGGCGACTCGGCGAGCGCGCCGAGGCGCGCGACACCCTCGGCCATGTTGAGCATGATTCGAGCTTATCGAGGGACGTGAGGCCGACTCGGCGAGCGCGTCAGTCGGCGAAACGCAGGAACCCCGTGAACACGAGCTCCCGCACCGCGGGCAGGAGCTCGCTGCGCAGCTCGCCCGCATCGACCTCGAGGAGCGAGGCGATCGCGTCGACCAGCACCCCGACCGGACAGGTCGCCGTCGCATGCTCCGACGAGCGCCGCCAGACCCGGATCGGCCGGCACCGTCCGCGCGAATCCGCCGCCTTGGCGCAGCTCGATCACGCTCGGCGACTCGACACCCGGCAGATGGTGACGGGCCTCGGTCACGTCGGCCGCGACGACGAGGACGGATGCCGCGAGACCGGCGTCGTCGAGCGCCCGAGAGCCGGTCATGCGCGGCGAGCGCGTCGGCGTAGTGCGCATCCGAGCGCCGTGCGCGGATCGAGCGCCTGCGGCACGCGCTCGTAGCGTGCGAGGGTCGGCGGCCCCGTGACCGGCCGCCGCAGCAGCACGTAGCCGAACCCGATGTCGGTCACGCCGCGCGCCGAGAAGTCATCGAGCCACGCGTCGACGAGCGCGGCGAACTCGGGTGATCCCGGCAGCGTGCCGCCGTCGCGGATCCACAGCTCCGCGTACGACAGCGGATCCAGCGACTCCCTCTCGACGATCCATGCGTCCAGCGGAATGGATGACGATTCGACCCACTTCCGCGCCCGGTCGAGTCCCGACTCTCCCCGTCGCGGCTCTCCCAGTTGCCCAGCAGCTGGGCGACTCCACCCGGTGCCAGATGCTCACCCACCCCCGCCACGAATGCGGCGACCAGATCGTCGCCCTGCATCCCGCCGTCGCGGTACTCGTAGGCCGGAACACCGGCGACCCGAGGGGTGATGACGAACGGCGGGTTGGAGACGACCCGGTCGAACTGCTCGCCCGCCACCGGCTCGAACAGCGATCCGCGTCGCGTGCTGATCGCCGGCACGCCGTTCAGCAGCGCGTTCAGCCGCGTGAACCGCAGCGCCCCCTCCGACACGTCGGTCGCGACGACCTCGGCGACGTCCCTCCGGGCACGCAGAGCCTGGATGCCGCACCCCGTGCCCACGTCGAGCGCTCGTGCGACCGGCGTGGGCAGCTGCAGGCCGGCGAGCGTGAGCGATGCCCCGCCCACACCGAGGACGTGATCCTCGGGGAGGGCGCCGCCGAGCGCCGCCTCGTCGAGGTCGCTCGCGATCCACCACTGCCCGGCTCCGCGATCGTCGGCGAACGACTGCGGCCGGACGATCGCCCGCGGAACCACGGTCGCCCCGTCCTGGTCGGCGAGACCGAGCTGCGACAAGCCTGCCGCGGCGGTGCGCGGCAGCGCGGCGTCGACCGATGAGCGCGGGCTGCGGCATCCCGAGCACGAAGAGGCGTCCGAGCACGGCGAGCGGGTCGCTGCGATCGCCCAGCGCCCGCAGCGCCGGAGAGCGCAGGCCCCGCGCGATCGCGGTGTCGGCGATCTCACCCCACGCGGCCCGCAGCGCGTCGGACGCGAAGCCGGCCTCGCGCAGGTCGGCCGCGAGCGCAGCGCACAGCGTGGGGTCCGGTTCGGGAAGCACCGGTCCATTCAACCCCCTCGACGCCGCCGCCGGAGCGTGATCGGCGCCGGTCCTCCGGGCGCGGCTCGGGGTGCTCGGAGGGTCGGACCGTAGAATCGCACCAGATCGTGCGGTCATGAATCGCACAGGAGCGAAACCCCACATGACCGTCACCTCCCCGACACCGGGAAAGACCGCGCCGCGGCCGAGCGTCCTCCGACGCGGCAGGCGCCTGCGCGGCGCGCTGGCGATCGCCGCGATGCTCGTGATGGCGGCCCCTCTCGCCGCGGCACCCGCCGTCGCGGCTCCGCGCGCGCACCGACCGCAGTCCCGATCATCGCGTCCCCTCAGCCCGAACCGACTCCCACACCGACGCCGGCGGTCCCGCCCGGTGAGACGCTCTTCACGCTCTCGCCGGTCGCGAACGGCATCGTGCGGCCCGGTGACGAGCTCGCGGTCTCGGTCAGTCTGCAGAACGGCACGTCCGCGCCGACCGAGCCCGCGGCCGTGACGCTGTCGCTCGGCGCCACGCCGCTGACGGATCGTGCGGCGCTGACGGCGTGGCTGGCCGGTGAGACCGGCGGCATCGCGCTGAGTCCGGTCGGCTCGACGACGCTCGAGGCCGTGCTCCCCGGCTCCGAGCAGGTGAACGGCATCGTCCTGGCACCGGCGGATCCCGCTCTGGCCGGGCGCGCACCGGGTGTGTACCCGCTGTCGGCGACCTACGAGTCCGCCGACGGCCCGGTCGTGTCCACGAGTGCGATGATCGTCCCTCGCGAGGGCGCCGCCGAAGTGGGGATCGGCGTCATCGTGCCCATCACCGCCGGTGCGACCGCCGACGGACTGCTCACTCCCCTCCAGCTGGCCGCGCTCACCTCTCCGGCAGGCTCGCTGACCGACCAGCTGGACGCCGTCGACGGCACCGCCTCGATCCTCGCGATCGATCCGGCGATCCCGGCCGCGATCCGCGTCCTCGGCACTGCGGCGCCCGTCTCGGCCACCGCGTGGCTGGCCCGCCTCGAGGCGCTGCCCAACTCCCGCTTCGCGCTGCAGTTCGGCGACGCCGATGTCGCGTCGCAGCTGCAGGCCGGACTGGCCCGCCCGCTGCGTCCGATCTCGCTGCAGGCCTACATGGACCCCGCGGATTTCGTGCCGGTCCCCGACGCCACTCCTTCTCCGAGCACCACGGCCGCCGCCGACGCGCCGGTCTACCCGACCGTCTCCGCAGCTCACCGACATCGGCGGGGCGCGCGCGAACGTCTTCTGGCCCGGCACGGGCACCGCGACGGCCGATGTCGTCGCGACCCTCGGCGGCCTCGTGGTCGACGACCGCGATTCGGTGACGCTCGTGCCCTCCACTTCGACGCGCGCGGGGGCGACGGGTGCGACGGTGCCCGGTCGCGCCGTGGCCGCGGATGCCGATCTCCTCGTGTACGACGCCGACGTCTCGCGCGAGCTGCACGACGCCTCGGTCACGACCGAGACCGCGGTGCGCGGAGCGCCCCTCACCGCGGCCGCCGCCTATCTCGCGTTCGCCGCCGCCGAGAGCGGCGGAGAACCGATCGTCGTCACCCTCGATCGCGGTGTGGATCGCTCCCGCGTGGCGCTGCGCACCGCGATCACCTCGGCATCGCAGGCGCCCGGCGTCACGCCCCTGACGCTGGGCGGCGTCACCGCGCGCATCCCGGCGACGGTCGAGATCGCGGATGCCGCGCCCGATCAGGCGCGCGTGGATGCGGCATCCGCCCTCAGCGCCGAAGAAGCGTCGCTCACGCGGTTCGCGACGATCCTCGACGACGTGACGCTGCTCACCGGACCCGAGCGTGCCGAGATCCTGCAGCTGCTCGGTCTCGCCTGGCTGCCCGATCCCGATGCGTGGCAGGCCGCCGTGGATCTGCATCGAGCGGGCTCTGCGACCACGCTCGACAGCGTCGGCATCCTTCCGCCCAGCCCGATCAACCTCTTCAGCGCGGGAGCGCCCATCCCGATCTGGGTGCGCAACGACCTGCCCTACCCCGTGAACGTCGTGCTCTACGCGACCCCCGACGATCTGCGACTGGATGTCGCGCAGGCGACCGAGGTGACCGCCGGCCCGCAGAGCAACACCCGTGTGCAGGTGCCGGTGCAGGCCCGGGTCGGCAACGGAGAGGTGTCGGTGCAGCTGCAGCTGCGCAGCCGCACGCTCGAGCCGATCGGCGCACCGCAGGTGGTCGATGTCAACGTCCGCGCCGACTGGGAGGGCATCGGCCTCATCGTGATGTCGATCCTGGTCGGGGGCTTCCTCGTGCTCGGCGTCATCCGCACCGTGCTGCGGCTGCGCGCGCGGCGTGCCCGGCGCGAACAGACCGACGAAGGCGCGGCCGAGCCCCCGTCGGCAGACGACGAGCCGACGGATGCCGCGACCCCCGCGACCGGACAGGCGGACGCCGAGTGAGCGGCATCGGCCGCGCCAGCGTCCTGATCGGCGCCGGCACGATCGTGTCGCGGCTGACCGGGTTCCTCCGCGCGGTCGTGCTCGTCTCCGCGGTCGGCGCCGACGACCGGCGCGGGCAACGCGTTCGCGATCGCGAACCAGCTGCCCAACAACATCTACGCGATCATCTCGACCGGCCTGCTCACCGCGGTGATCGTGCCGCAGATCGTGAAGGCCGCGAGCCACGACGACGGCGGGCGCGCCTTCGTCTCCAAGCTCTTCACGCTCGGCACGGTCGTGCTGCTCGCGGTGACCGCGCTCGCCACGATCTGCGCGCCCCGTGGCTCGTGCAGCTGTACGCCCCCGGGCTTCCCGCCCGAGCAGCAGGCGCTCGCGACCGCGTTCGCCTACTGGTGCCTGCCGCAGATCCTCTTCTACGGTCTGTACGCGCTCGTCGGCGAAGCGCTGAACGCGCGCCGCGTCTACGGGCCGTTCACGTGGGCGCCCATCGTGAACAACGTCGTCTCGATCGCGGGCTTCCTCGTCGTTCATCGTGCTGTTCGGCTCCGACGTCGCGGTCGTCGACGCCTGGACGCCCTCGATGATCGCGCTGCTGGCCGGCACGGCGACGCTCGGCATCGTCGTGCAGGCGGTCATCCTGCTGAGCTTCTGGCGCCGCACCGGCCTGCACGTGCGCCCCGACTTCCGCTGGCGCGGCGTCGGCCTCAACCAGCTCGGACGGCTGGCCGGCTGGACGTTCCTGATGGTCGTCGCCGGGCAGCTCGCGGGGCTCGTGCAGTCGCGCGTGCTGTCGGAGGCCGCCCAGGACTACCCCGGCGTCCTCGTCTCGCAGAACGCGTGGCTGCTGTTCATGCTCCCGTACTCGATCATCGTGCTGTCGATCGGGACGCCGTACTTCACCCAGCTCAGCGAGCACGCCGCCGCCGGGCGCGACGACGACGTCCGCGGCGACATCGGGCGCAGCATCCGCACCCTCGGCGTGTTCATCGTGATCGCCACGGCAGCCCTCGCGCGCCGCCGCGGTTCCCGCATCGCGCATCTTCACCGACAGCCGCGACGAAGCGGTCGCCGCGGCGGTCGTCCTGCTGTGCTTCCTGGTGAGCCTGGTGCCCCTCGCGGTGCTCTTCGTCATCCAGCGCACGTTCTACGCCTACAACGACACGCGCACGCCGTTCTTCTTCACGCTGCTGCAGTGCGCGCTCGTGGTCGTCACCGCGCTCATCGCCTCGACGCTGCCGGTGCAGTTCCTCGCCGCCGGCATCGCCCTCGGCCAGTCGTTCGCGAGCATCGTCCAGGTGATCATCGCGACCTGGCTCCTGCAACGGCGGCTGGGCGGACTCCGCATCGGATCATGGATGCTGTCGCTCGGACGGTTCGCGCTCGCCGCCGTCCCCGCCGCCGGCGCCGGATGGCTCACGTTCCTCCTGCTGGGCGGAGTCGAGGGCTGGACCGTCTCGGACAAGCTCCTCGGAGCGGTCGGGGCGGCCATCATCGGCATCGTCTCGCTGATCGTCTACGCCGGCTTCCTCGCGCTGCTGCGCGCCCCCGAGCTCGGCCCGGCGATCGCCCTCGCCCGGCGCGTCCTGCCCGGCGGTCGCTGAGACTCCCAGCAACCGGCCACCTGAGCGGAATTCCTCGCGGCTACCATGTGTTGAAGCATCCGGAGCTACGAAAGAGAGGACGCACGTGCGTCAGGTCATCATCATCGGATCGGGTCCGGCAGGCTTTACGGCGGCGATCTACGCGGCGCGCGCGAACCTCGAACCCCTCGTCGTCGCCAGTTCGGTCGAGGTCGGCGGCGAGCTCATGAACACCACCGACGTGGAGAACTTCCCGGGCTTCCCGGACGGCATCCAGGGCCCCGATCTCATGGACAAGATGCAGAAGCAGGCCGAGCGCTTCGGTGCGGAGATCCTGTACGACGACGTCGTCGAGCTCGACCTCGCCGGCCCCGTCAAGACCGTGAAGCTCGGCAGCGGCGCGGTGCACGAGGCGGCATCCGTGATCTTCGCGACCGGCTCCGCGTACCGCAAGCTCGGACTGCCCGGCGAGGAGCGGCTTTCGGGTCGCGGCGTCTCGTGGTGCGCGACCTGCGACGGCTTCTTCTTCCGCGAGCGCACGATCGCCGTGGTCGGCGGCGGCGACTCGGCCATGGAGGAGGCGACCTTCCTCACCCGGTTCGCCTCGAAGGTCTACGTGATCCACCGCAAGGACTCGCTGCGCGCCTCGAAGATCATGCAGGACCGCGCGTTCGCGAACGAGAAGATCGAGTTCATCTGGAACACCGAGGTGGAAGACATCCTCGGCGAGGATGCCGTCACCGGCGCGCTGCTGCGCTCGACCGTGGACGGCACGACGCGCGAGCTTCCGCTGGAGGGCCTGTTCGTCGCGATCGGCAACGATCCGCGCACGCACCTCGTGCACGGCAAGCTCGAGCTCACCCCCGAAGGCACCATCTGGGTGGACGGACGCTCGTCGCGCACCTCGGAGCCCGGCGTGTTCGCCGCGGGAGACGTCATCGACCCGACGTACCGGCAGGCCGTCACGGCCGCCGGCAGCGGAACGGTCGCGTCGCTGGATGCCGAGCACTTCCTCGCCGCGCTCGAGCAGGCCGCCGGCGACGCGCAGGTCGCCGAGGACATCGAGGTGGCCACCGACACCCCCGACCCCGCGACCGACGAGCGCGAGACGGGCGCGGCAGCAGCCTGAGAGTCGCCCGAGCGCCGGAACAATCCGGCGACGGGTGGTGTTCCGATCAACAACGACTTCCGAACAAGGAGAAATGAACATGACCGCCAAGGCGACGACATCCGCGACCTGGGAGCAGGACGTCCTGCAGGCCGAAGGCCCCGTTCTCGTGGATTTCTGGGCCGCGTGGTGTGGACCGTGTCGCATGGTCGCGCCCGTTCTCGATGAGATCCAGGCTGACAACCCCGACAAGATCACGGTGCTCAAGCTCAACGTCGACGAGAACCCCGACCTCGCGATGAAGTACCAGATCACCTCGATCCCGGCCATGAAGGTCTTCAACAAGGGTCAGGTCGAGACGACGATCATCGGCGCCAAGCCGAAGTACGCGATCGAGCAGGACCTCGCGGCGTACCTCGCCTGACATTCATTTCACAAGAATCCCCGGTGGCCTTTTGAAGGCTCACCGGGGATTCTTCGTTGTATGCCCGAATCGGCATCCATCGACGCACGAGGAAATTTGCCGCAGACTGTCGATCGGCGCCCCGGTCGTTCGACGTACAGGGTGAGGCAGGCGATCGAGCCGCTCCGGGCCGAGGCTCGCACAGTGAAGGAGAAGAGCATGCGTTACATGCAGATCATGCAGGTCGATCCCGAAGCCGCCGCGCGCGCCGCCGAGGACCTCGACATGGAACAGGTGGTCGCGGTGATGGGCGCCTACAACGAAGAGCTGCAGAAGGCCGGCGTCTTCCTGTCGGCGGAGGGCCTCTCCGATGCGAGCGACGGCTTCCGCGTGGACTTCTCTTCGGTTCCGCCGGTGGTCACGGACGGGCCGTTCGCCGAGGCCCGCGAGGTCTTCACGGGATTCTGGCTGCTCGAGGTCGCAAGCCGCGAAGAGGCCGAGCACTGGGCGAAGAAGTGCCCGCTGGGCCCCGGCGTCTCGCTCGAAGTACGCCGGGTCAACGAGTTCTCCGACATCGACCTGCCCGAAGAGAACGAATGGCTCCAGAAGGCCCAGGAGTGGCGCGCAGCCCAGGCGTGAGCTCAGGACGCGTCGACGCGCACCGCCGCATCCCAGCGACGGTGCGGGCTCTCGTCGCCGATCAGCCGCCACACCGCCTTGGTCAGGGGTGGGTAGTCGAGGGCGATCTGCCGCAGCACCCGGTAGTGCCGGGCCGCGTTCGGTCTCGAGCCGCCGTCGGCGGCGATGTTCTCCGCCCGCAGGATGAAGACGACGAGTTCGTCCACACTCGGCAGGTCCTCCATGAACTCCCACGGATCCTCGCCGGCGCGGAGCCGTTCGTCTACGAGGACCGACAGCTCGTCGGCTGCCTCGGCCCGGAGAAGCTCGAGACTGGCCCGTCGCTGCGGGGCCTGGTCGTGCGTCGCCATTCATCCAGCGTACGACCCGACGAGGGCATCGGGGTTCGTCCCGCGCCTACGCTGGCAGCATGACCGAGGCCCCCGCGCGTCGCGCCGTCGAGGCGGTCTGGCGTGGAGAGTCGGCGCGGATCGTCAGCGCACTGACCCGCCACACCGGCGATTTCGGATGGGCGGAGGACCTCGCCCAGGATGCACTGCTCGAGGCGATCGCGAAGTGGCCGAGCACCGGCATCCCGGATAATCCCGGCGCATGGCTGCTCGCCGTGGCGAAGCGGCGCGCCATCGACGGCTGGCGCCGCCGGGAGCGGCTGACCGCGCGCGAGAGCCTCATCGCAGGCGATCTGCGCATCCTCGAGGAGTGGGATGCCGTTCCCGAGCTCGGCGATCCCGACCGGATCGACGACGACGTCCTGCGTCTGGTGTTCGTCGCCTGCCACCCGGTGCTCTCCGCAGAGGCACGGCTGGCCCTGACGCTGCGCACCGTCGCCGGACTCACGACGGAGCAGATCGCGCGGATGCTGCTCATGACGGTCCCTGCCGTGCAGCAGCGCATCGTGCGCGCCAAACGGGCTCTCGCCGATGCGGACGTGCCCTTCGAGGTCCCGGACCGCGCCGACCGCCCTGTGCGTCTGGCGAGCGTGCTGCAGGTGATCTACCTGCTCTTCACCGAGGGGTACGCAGCCGGCGACGGCCGGCATCCGATCCGTCCCGACGTCGCGCGCGAGGCCGTGCGGCTCGCCCGGCAGCTCGCCGCCCTCATGCCCACCGAGCCCGAAGTGCCCGCGCTCATCGCCCTCATGGAGTTCCAGTCATCCCGCTTCGCGTGCGCGCGTCGACGCAGAGGGCCTGCCGGTCACGCTCGCCGACCAAGACCGCCGGCGGTGGGATCGTTCCGCGATCGCTCGCGGCCGAGACGCCCTCGCCAAGGCGCAGTCCTTCGGACGAGGTCTCGGGTACTACGGACTGCAGGCGGCCGTCGCCGAGTGCCACGCGGTGGCGCCGAGCCCGGATGACACCGACTGGCCGCGCATCGTGCGTCTCTACGATGCGCTCGAGTCCCTCACGTCCTCTTCCGTGGTGCGCCTGAATCGTGCGGTGGCCGTGAGCATGATCGACGGTCCGGCAGCGGCCTTGAGTGAAGTGGACGACCTCGCCGCGGAGCTCGACGCGTTCCGTCCTCTGCACGCGGTGCGCGCCGAGCTGCTCGAGCAGCTCGGTGAGAGGGATGCCGCCGCCGCCGAGTTCCTGGCCGCCGCGGCGTTGCCGGGCAATGAGGCCGAGGCCACTGTGCTGCGACGACGCGCCGATGCGCTCGGACCGGATCAGACGGAGCTGTAGCCGGACTCGCCGATCTCATCCAGGATGCGATTCAGATCCTGGATGCTGGCGAAATCTATGCTGATCTGGCCTTTTCTGGCACTGAGTGAAATCTTGACGCGGGTGTTCAGCCGATCACCCAGGCGTTCTGCGACCTCGTCGAGGTGAGCGCGGCGCGCACCCGCCTGTGGTTTCGAGGGTCGCGAACGGCCGGCATCCGGCGCTTTCGCGGCCGCTTCGGCGGCGCGCACCGAGAGGTCTTCGTTCACGATCTTGTCGGCCAGCCGCTGCATCGCGTCGGGGTCTTCGAGAGACAGGATGGCGCGGGCATGACCGGCGGTGAGGACTCCGGCGGCGACGCGCTGCTGCACCGGCAGGGGCAGCTTCAGCAGGCGGATCGTGTTGCTGATCTGCGGTCGCGAGCGCCCGATGCGGCTCGCGAGCTCCTCCTGCGTGATGCCGAAGTCCGACAGGAGCTGCTGGTAGGCCGATGCCTCTTCGAGCGGGTTGAGCTCGGAGCGGTGCAGGTTCTCCAGCAGCGCGTCACGCAGCAGGTGCTCGTCGGCGGTGTCGCGGATGACCGCGGGGATCGAGGTGAGTCCCGCTTCGCGCGCCGCGCGGGTGCGACGCTCGCCCATGATGAGCTCGTACGTCCCGTCGCCCACGTCGCGCACCACGACCGGCTGCAGCACGCCGAACTCGCGAACGCTGTGGACGAGCTCGGCCAGATCGTCGGCGTCGAAGTGGGTGCGCGGCTGGCGCGGGTTCGGCACGATCGCGTGCGGATCGATCTCCGCGAGCCGCGCACCGGGCACCTCGAGCAGCTCTTCGGCCTGCTCCGCCTCTTCGATCGGCGCTCCCGGGAAGAACACGTCGACCGGGCGCGCCTCCGACGAGGTCTCACTCGTGGGGATCAGCGCGCCGATCCCCCGTCCCAGGCCGGTTCGTTTGGCCATCAGGAGCCCCCTTCGTTCGCGGGTGCGCTGGCGTTCCCGTGGTCGTTCGCATCGGCATCCGCATTGTCGCGGCGGATCATCTCGACGGCGGCTTCGCGGTACGCGATGGCGCCGGCCGACTGCCCATCGTAGGCGATCACCGTCTGGCCGAAGCTCGGCGCCTCCGAGACCCGCACCGAGCGCGGGATCACCGTCTTGAGCACCTCCTCCGGGAAGTGCGTGCGCACCTCTTCGGCGACCTGCTGGGCGAGTCGGGTGCGGCCGTCGTACATCGTCAGGAGGATCGTCGACAGGCGCAGGCGCGGATTGAGGTGCTTCTGGATCATGCGGACGGTGCCGAGCAGCTGGCTGAGCCCTTCGAGCGCGTAGTACTCGCACTGGATCGGGATCAGCAGCTCGTGCGCCGCCGCGAAGGCGTTGATCGTGAGCAGACCGAGCGACGGAGGGCAGTCGATGAGGACGAAGTCGAGTCGCTCGTCCAGGTTGGCGAGGTACTCGTCCAGTGCGGTGCGCAGGCGGTGCTCGCGGGCGACCTGCGAGACGAGCTCGATCTCGGCGCCCGCGAGGTGGATCGTGCTCGGCGCGCACAGCAGGTTCGGCGACTCCGGGCTGGTCTGCACGATGTCCGCGATCGGAAAATCGTCGATCAGCACGTCGTAGATGCTCGGGATGTCGGCGGTGTGCGGCACACCGAGCGCCGTCGAGGCGTTTCCCTGCGGATCCAGGTCGATCACGAGCACGCGCGCACCGACGGAGGCGAGGGATGCCGCGATGTTGACGGTCGTCGTGGTCTTTCCGACGCCGCCCTTCTGGTTGGAGACCGTGATCACGCGGGTTCGGCCGCTGAGACGAACGGAGACGGCCTCGAGAACCCGGCGGCGAGCCGTGAGATCGGCGAGTTCGCGTGCGATCGGGCTGTCATCGAGCGAGAAGGATGCCGAAGATTCGGCGTTCTCGGGATGTTTCACGTGAAACAGCCTCCCTGTGGCGCACCGACGGACATCGCGTTCCACTCTAGTCGCGCCTCCGCCTCCGCCCCACCGCCGCACCCTCGCGCCGCCCCACGTCGGTGGTCGAGTAGGGCCGCCAGGCCCGTATCGAGACCCTGCAAAATCCAGGCGTTTCACGTGAAACATCAGCCCTGCGGACCCAGCCCGGTGGTCGAGTAGGGCCGCCAGGCCCGTATCGAGACCCCTTACCACCAGCACGTCCCAGATCTCGATACGCTCGCAAGCTCGCTACTCGATCACCGAGTCCGGTGTTTCACGTGAAACATCCGCCTGGGGCGCAGCCCGGTGGTCGAGTAGGGCCGCCAGGCCCGTATCGAGACCCGCCCCAGGTTCCTCCCCAGAAGCGGACTCACTGGACGAGTCCACCGACATGCTCAGACACTGAACCCGGCAATGCCTACGCCTGCAAGATCGCCACCATGCCCTTCATGTACATCCTCGAGTGCAGTGACCGATCGCTGTACGTCGGCAGCACATGGGATCTCGACCGCCGGCTCTCACAGCACAACGAAGGTGAGGGTGCCGAGTACACGAGGCATCGCCTGCCCGTACGGCTCCTGTACTCCGAGTACTACAGCCGCATCGAGAACGCGTTCCTGCGCGAGAAGCAGGTGCAGCGATGGAGTCGCGCGAAGAGGCTGGCTCTCATCAAAGGCGAGCTGCACAAGCTCAGGCCACTCAGCAAGAAGCTGCGGAAGCCGAAGGCGTGACCAGCTGGGGAGCTGGCTCGATACGCGCGCAAGCTCGCTACTCGACCACCGCACGACGCGAACGTCAGCGCACGGTCGCGCGCACCACGCGGGTCGGCTCCTCGAGCAGCCCCTCACCGACGATCTCGAGCCGGACGTTGCTCAGACGGTACTTGCGAAGCTGCTTGTCCGCGCGCATCGATCTCCACCGACGCATTCGCGCCCTTCAGGAGGATCAGCTCGCCGCCGTCGCGCACGAGCGGTGCCGTCAGCGGCACGAGGGTGCGCAGCGCGCTCACGGCGCGCGCGGTGGCGGCATCCAGAACCGGTCCCCGCCGCCAGTCCTCGGCACGCGCGCGCAGGACCTCGACGTTGTCGAGCCCCAGCGCCTCCGCCTGCTCCGTCAGCCACGCGACGCGGCGCTCCATGGGCTCGATCAGGATCCACTCGACGTCCGGGCGCGCGATCGCCAGCACCAGACCCGGCAGACCGGCACCCGAACCGACGTCACCGACACGGCCGGAGAACAGCGGAGCGGTCACCGCGCTGTTCAGGATGTGCCGGGTCCACAGCCGGGGCGGCTCGAGAGGCCCGATCAGCCCGCGCTCCTCGCCGTGCTCGGCCAGCGCCTGCGGTGAACTGACGGGCGAGATCGATGCGGTCACCGAAGATCTCCGCGGCAGCGGCCGGTTCGGGCTCGACCTCGCTCATCGCCGTGATGCCGACGCGCACCGTTTCACGTGAAACATCAGCCGCGGCTGATGACGGTGTGACGGTCGGCGCCCTCGCCGTACGACTCCGAGGTGAAGCCCTTGTCGGCGACGATGTCGTGCACGAGCTTGCGCTCGTAGCTCGACATCGGGGGGAGCGAGGCCTGCGTGGCGCCCTCCGTCGAGTCGCGCGATCGCCCGATCGACGAGCGTCTCGAGCTCGCGCTGACGCGTGTCGCGGGACCCGCCGATGTCCAGGATCAGCCGCGAGAAGCGCCCGGTGCGGTTCTGCACCGCGATCCGGGTCAGCTCCTGCAGCGCCTGCACCGTGTCGGGATCCGACAGCAGCGCCAGCGATCCCGGCTCTTCCGACTCGAGCGAGACGTAGGCGCGGCCGGACTTCACGTCGAGGGCGAGATCGCCGTCGATGTCGGCGATGTCCATGAGCTCCTCGAGGAAGTCGGCGGCGATGTCGCCTTCCTGCTCGAGCTGCTCGACGGTGGCCGTGGCGCGCTCGACGGGAGCGTCCTGGACGGGGGAGATGTCAGGTGTGGTCATCGGTTCCTCGAACTCGATCGGTGTGCAGGAAGGGAGTCAGGATGCCGCGCCGGCGGTGCCGGCCGCGGGGTCGGTGGAGCCACCCGGCTTCGGACCGCCGTCACCGGGCTGCTTCTGGGCCTGCTTCTTGGCGCGCTGCTTGCCGACGGGCTGCTGGCGCTTGGGGGCTGCGGCCTTGGCACGCTCGGCCTCTTCGAAGAGGCGCTGCTGCTCGGCCTGGTACTTCTCCATCGGGATGATCTTGCCCGACGAGTCGAGCGCCTTGCCCTTGCGAGCCAGGCGCTCTTCGCGCATCTTCGCCGCCTCGGAGCCCGGTGTGGGCAGGTTGCGGATGACGACGAACTGCTGCACCATCGTCCACACGTTGCTCGTGAACCAGTAGATGACGACACCGAGCGGGAAGAAGACACCCGAGAAGATGAAGGCCAGCGGCAGGATGTAGAGCATGATCTTCTGCATCTGGTACGCCTGGCCGGTCTTGGCCTCGGGCGACAGGTTCTTCGAGATGATCTGCAGCTGCGTGAAGAACTGCGAGACGATCATGAGCACGACGAGCACGAGCAGGATGCCGACGGTGACCTGCCAGCCGGGAGCCTGCGCCTCCCACGCACCGATGAGGGTGTCGTGGAGCGAGGCGACGCCGAAGAGCTTCGCGTTGTAGAACTCCTGCGTGAGCTCGGCGTTGAGCAGACCGACGCCACCGATGCCCGCCTGAGCGTGACGTGTCACGTCGTTCAGCACGCTGAACAGCGCGAAGAAGATCGGCATCTGCACGAGGAGCGGAAGACAGCTCGAGACCGGGCTCGTCCCGTGCTTCTTGTACAGCGCCATCGTCTCGCGGCTCATCGCCTCACGAGAGAGCTGGTCTTTCTTGCCCTTGTACTTCTCCTGAACTTTCCGCAGTTCAGGGGCGATTTCCATCATCTTCCGCTGGCTCTTGATCTGCTTCACGAACAGCGGAATGAGCGCCGAGCGAACCACGAGCACGAGGCCGACGATCGCGAGCACCCACGTGATGCCGGCGGCGGCCGGCAGCCCGATGAAGGTGAAGAGGGCAGTGCCACGCGACGAGCACGAGCTCGACCAGCCACTTGAGTGGCCAGAGGATGATTCCGATCAGATCCGGCACGGATCAGTCCTTTCTGAGGGAGACAGGTACGACGAAACCCCGCGGGGTCAGTTCGTACCGGAAGTTCTTGTGCAGGGGGACGTCGTCGACGCCGCCCTTCGCCCAGGGATGGCAGCGCGCGAGTCGAGCGGCCGCCATCACAGAGCCTTTGAGAGCGCCGTGCTGCTGCACCGCGCCGACCGCGTAGGCCGAGCACGACGGGTAGTACTTGCAGACGTCCCCATACGCGTGGGAGATCGTCGCACGGTAACCATGGAGCAAGCTCAACACGGCGTTGCGAGGCAGGAGCGGAATCGACCGAAGTGCGGAGGCCGCTTCGAAGTGCCCGTCGTCCGACGGAGGCCATCGGGAGCGTCGAGGTGCTCACGCGGCGCTCCGTGTCAGACATCGCGTGACTTCGTCGCGCAGGTCTGCGAAAGGCGCGGCTCGCCGCTTTCGGCAGCGCGCGGATCACGACGTCGGACTCCGGGTCGAACGGCCGGGAGCGCTTCGGCGCACACCGCCTTCAGGCGACGGCGCACGGTGTTGCGCACGACGGCCGAGCCGACCTGTCGACTGACGATGAAGCCGAAGCGCGCAGCACGGTCTTCACCGGATGTCGTCACATACGTGACGGTGTTCGCGGCTCGCACAACGGCGACCCCGGCGGACGACGGCCTTGTAATCCGCTCCGCGGGTGAGTCGGTTCGGCCTCGCGAGCACCGCTGGAGGGTCAGGCCGAAAGCTCGGTGCGCCCCTTGGCGCGACGAGCGGAGAGGATGCTGCGGCCGGCGCGGGTGCGCATGCGGGCGCGGAAACCGTGCTTCTTGGCGCGGCGGCGGGTGTTGGGCTGGTACGTGCGCTTGGTCATGAGATCACTTCCGGATCAGGGTGTCGCCGGAACGCTCAGACCGGGGACGTGGGAACGGGACTGCCATCAAGGCATAAGTCAACCGATTAAGGTTACGTTCCCGGGGCGGATAACTCAAACTGAGCACATCGGGCCTCACATTATCAGGGAGAGATCCTCAGACTCCTGGCAATGACACGCGGTGCGGACTTACAGTGGAGTTTGCTCCCGTGACGCCCGCTGACTAGCGTGGCTCGGGCAGTTATCCACAGGTTCGACGTGACGATCTCCGTCGGGAAGCCTGGGGTGCACCAATTCTCCCGGGGGGGCCATGTCACCGCACGAAGTTCCAGATGTTCCCGTCTGGTCAGCCGTGCTCGACGAGCTCGCCGGGGACGACCGCGTCACCCCTCAGCTGCAGGGCTTCCTCAGCCTCGCCGTTCCGCAGGGCGTCATGGGCGGGACGCTCTATCTCGATGTTCCCAACGACCTGACCGCCGCGCAGATCAACAAGCGCATGCGCACTCCGATCATGGAGGCGCTCACCCGGGTCGACCAGCGATCAGCAGCACGATCCGTCCGCCACCGCCTTCCGCGTCGTGGTCAATCCCGAACTCGCCGACAGTCACCTCACGGCGCCGATCCCGGTGCAGGACGCCCGTCGACTCCCACACGTCAGCCGATCGAGGAGACGATCGATGCGGCATCCGCGGCCTCGCGCAGCGATACGCGCCTCAACCCCAAGTACACGTTCGACAACTTCGTGATCGGCCAGTCCAACCGGTTCGCCCACGCGGCGGCCGTGGCCGTGGCCGAAGCGCCGGCGAAGGCCTACAACCCGCTCTTCATCTACGGAGACTCGGGGCTCGGCAAGACGCACCTCCTCCACGCGATCGGCGATTACGCGCTGAGCCTGTACGCCGGCATCCGCGTCCGGTACGTCTCGAGCGAAGAGTTCACGAACGACTTCATCAACTCGATCGCGAACAACCGCGGATCGGCCTTCCAGGCGCGCTATCGCGATGTCGACATCCTCCTGATCGACGACATCCAGTTCCTCCAGGGTCGCGCCGAGACCCAGGAGGCCTTCTTCCACACGTTCAACACGCTGCACGATCACGACAAGCAGGTCGTGATCACGAGCGATGTGCCACCGAAGCACCTGACGGGCTTCGAAGACCGCATGCGCAGCCGCTTCGAGTGGGGTCTGATCACCGACGTGCAGGCTCCCGACCTCGAGACGCGCATCGCGATCCTCCGCAAGAAGGCGCAGAGCGAGCGGCTGCACATCCCCGACGAGGTTCTCGAGTACATCGCGACCGTCGTCTCCTCGAACATCCGCGAACTCGAGGGTGCGCTCATCCGCGTCTCGGCGTTCGCCAGCCTGAACCGCTCGACGCTCGACATGTCGCTCGCCCAGACGGTGCTGCGCGACATCGTCGACCAGGACGACGCGAACGTCATCTCGCCGACCGACATCATCACGGCGACCGCGGCGTACTTCAAGCTCACCGTCGACGACCTCTACGGTTCGAGCCGTTCGCAGGCGGTCGCGACCGCTCGCCAGATCGCGATGTATCTCTGCCGCGAGCGCACGAGCCTGTCGCTGCCGAAGATCGGCCAGCTGTTCGGCAATCGCGATCACACCACGGTGATGTACGCGTACAAGAAGATCAGCGACCTGATGAAGGAGCGCCGGTCGATCTACAACCAGGTCTCCGAGATCACCGCACAGCTCGGCCGCAACTCGCGCTGAGGTCCGCTCGGGCTCTCCCGGCTCTCTGCACGGTCATATGCCGTGACGCGTCGTCACGCGCCGGAATATGCCGCAGAACGCTCTTGACAGGCCTCTTTCGTGCGCGCCATCATCCGGTTCTTCACAGTGTGGAAAACCTGTGGATAACTCTGAATCCCTGCGGAAACTCTGTGGGCAGCGGCGCTGAGCCTGTGGATGACGGATGCCGGAGCCCGACGAACCGCCCGCTTGTGGATAACGCGTTCCGCAGCCGTTCCACATCTCACACGGTTGTAGTTCCCGTGTCCCTCAACGGATCGGCCGAGTTATCCACAGTTCCCACAGGCGTTAAGAAGAAGACAGAGAACTATCCATATGAAACCCGTTCGATCACCTTGACGGCGAGGAGCGCTCCAGTCCCAGCGGACATACGGTCCGGCTGACACAGGGCACTAGCATGGGAGAGCCCAACAGGATGTCGAGGGAGCACCAGTGAAGTTCCACGTCAATCGCGATGTGTTCAGCGAAGCCGTGTCGTTCGTCGTCAAGCTCCTTCCGCAGCGCAACCCGCAGCCGATCCTCGCCGGCGTGCTGATCGAAGCATCGGCCGCCGGTCTGTCCCTCGCAGCGTTCGACTACGAAGCATCGGCTCGCACGACGATCGAGGCGACCGTCGATGAGCCCGGGCACGATCCTGGTGCACGGGCGCCTCCTCTCCGAGATCGCCAGCCGCCTGCCGAATGCGCCGATCCAGGTCGAGGTCGACGACGACGGCGGCATCGTCCTCACGTGCGGTTCGGCGCGCTTCACGCTCGCGTCGATGCCGGTGCAGGAGTACCCGGCGATCCCCGAAGTGTCCGGCGACACCGGTCTCGTCCCGGCGGAGGACTTCGCGACCGCGATCGCGCAGGTCGCCTTCGCCGCGTCGCGCGATGATGTGACGCCCGTCCTGACCGGCGTCCAGCTCGAGGTCTCCGGCACGCAGCTGAGCCTCGTGGCCACCGACCGCTATCGCGTCGCGCTCCGCGAGATCCCGTGGGACGGCGGGGGCACGGCATCCGACGAGCCGACCACCGCGCTGGTGCCGGCGCGCACCCTGACCGAGGTCGGAAAGACCTTCGCGCACGGCGGCGACATCTCGATCGCCTTCTCCGGCTCGGGCGACCGCGAGATCATCGCGTTCACGGCGGGCAACAAGACCGTCACCTCGCTGCTGATCAAGGGCAACTTCCCGCCGGTGCGGCGCCTGTTCCCCGAGCAGACCGAGCACCACGCGGTGCTCAACACCGCCGAGCTCGCCGAAGCGGTCCGCCGCGTCTCGCTCGTGCTCGACCGCTCGGCGCCGCTGCGGTTCACGTTCACGACCGACAGCGTCTCGATGGACGCCTCGGGCACCGAGCAGGCCCGGGCCACCGAGTCCGTCGATGCGAATCTCGTCGGCGAGGATGTGACCCTCGGTCTGAACCCGCAGTACCTGCTCGAGTCGCTCGGCGCGGTCAAGAGCGAGTTCGTGCGGATCACGTTCACCTCGAGCGACAACGCGAACAAGCTCAGCCCGGTGCTGATCACACCGCAGACCTCCGTCGACAAGGCCGGCGCCGAGTCCTTCAAGTACCTGCTGCAGCCGAACCTCCTCCTTCGCTGAGCTCACGGGGTGCTGGACACCCCGTGAGCCTTGCCACCAGACTGTGACCCATGCACACGGTCGCCGTAGGCGGCATCCGAACCCCGGACCAGCGCCTGCGCGTTTTCGTGAGCTCGACGCTGAAGGAATTGGCCGCAGAGCGCCGTGCCATCCGCGCCTCGATCGAGCGGCTCTCGCTCGCTCCGGTGATGTTCGAACTCGGTGCGCGCCCCCATCCACCGCGCGAGCTGTACCGCGCATATCTCGAACAGAGCGACATCTTCATCGGCGTCTATTGGGAGCAGTACGGGTGGATCGCGCCGGGAGAGGAGGTGTCCGGCCTCGAGGACGAGTGGAATCTCGCGCCGGCGATTCCCAAGCTCATCTACATCAAGCGCAGCGACCATCGTCAGGGCCGCCTCGACGACCTCCTGAATCGAATCCGCGACGACGACGCCGCTTCATACGTCTCGTTCACGGACGCCGCGGAAGTCTCCGACCTCGTCACCGGTGACCTTGCGACCTTGCTCGCCGAACGGTTCGACGCGGCCGGCGGCCGGCATGTGCCGCTCGGCGAACCCGCCGCGGAGTTCATCTCGACGGAGCCGGTGCGCCCGCCGTCGCCGCTCACCAGGCTCGTCGGCCGTGATCGCGAACTCGCGCTCGTTACGGGGATGCTGGCCGACGAGGGGCATCGGCTTGTGATGATCACCGGCCCGGGTGGCATCGGCAAGAGCAGGCTCGCGGTGGCCGCCGCGCGGGAATCAGAAGCTGCTTTCCCCGATGGCGTGGTTTTCGTGGACCTCGCGCCGGTGCTGGACGCCACTCTCGTCATGACCGCGATCGCGAATGCGCTCGGCATCCGTGACACAGGGGACCGGCCGCTCACCCAGAAGCTCATCGGGGCAATCGGCCACCGCCGCCTCCTGCTGGTGCTCGACAATGTCGAGCAGGTCGTCGAGGCGGGACCCGAGATCGCCGCGCTGCTGGCCGGATCCTCGGTGTCCGTTCTGGGTACGAGCCGCATCCTTCTTCGTGTGCGGGGTGAGCAGAGCGTTCCGCTCGGCCCTCTGCCATCGTCGGAGGCCGTTGAGCTGTTCACCGACCGCGCGCGCGCGGTCAAACCGGACTTCGAGCTCACTGCGACCAACTCGGCAGAGGTCATCGCCATCTGCCGAGCGCTTGACAACGTTCCTCTCGCCATCGAGCTCGCCGCCGCTCGATTGAGGGTCCTGAGCCCGGCCGCGCTCGTCGAACGCCTCGACCACGCGCTCCCCCTGCTGGTCGGCGGCGCTCGCGATCTGCCTGAGCGTCAGAGGACGCTGCGCGCGACGATCGAGTGGAGCACCCAATTGCTCTCCGATTCCGAAAGGGAGATCCTGCTGCGGCTCGGGGTGTTCCGCACAGGCTTCGCCTTGGACGCCGTCGAATGGGTGTGCGACCACCTCGATCACTCGGACGCCGTGGAGGCGCTGGGAGCACTCGTCGATGGCAGCCTCGTGCGGGAGCAGGATCGCGGCTCCCGCCCGTGGTTCACGATGCTCGCTACGGTGCGCGAGTACAGCCGGGACGTGCTCGCCGAGCGCGGAATGCTCGGCGAGGCCCAGAAGCTGCACGCCGACTTCTACGCGGGCCTCGCCGTCGAGGCCGGTTCGTCCTCGACCTGGCAAGGCCAGGTCGAGCGCGTGACGAGGCTGCTCGACGAGCAGGACGAGTTGCGGGCGGCAGCCGACCACCTGCTCGCGACAGGCCAATTCGACGCGGTGGCCGAACTCGCCTGGCCTCTCTACTCGTTCTGGTGGGGTGGCGGTCGCGCCGGAGAGATCCGGGTCTGGATGACCCGACTCCTCCAGCCGGGCGTCGATCTCAGCGAGCGGTCGCGAGTGATCGCCGAGTACTGCCTCAACGCCATCCGCTACTGGCGCACCGCGGAGGAATCGGTCGTCCCGCCCCTCTCGCGCTGCCTCGAGTACTTCCAACGAGTGAAGGACGTGCGCGGTGAGGCGTTCGTGCGTGCGGCACTGGCCGTGTCCGGGTACCAGCAGGTGCCGCCCGACCTCGATGCGGCGGAGGACAATGCGCGAAGGGCTCTTGCCCTGGCCGAGGCGTTCGACGTCGACTTGGCGTGCGCGGTAGTGGGGGTGATGCTGGGTCGCCTCTGGCTCGCACAAGGCCGGGTCGATGAGGCCGTCGCGCAGTTCGAGAAGAGTCTGTCGGTGGCGCGCCGCATTCGCGACACGCTGGGCCAGGCGATTTCCCTCAGCCACCTCGGCTGGGCCCGCATGGTGGGTGGCGAGCCCGACCGCGCTCACGAGTGCTTCGCCGAGCAACTGCTGCTTGCGTCCACCATCGGGCATGACGAAGGGATCGCGGACGCCCTGGAGGGCATGTTCGCGGTTGCCTCGGCGTCGGGCGACATCGACCGCGCCGGCCGGATGCTCGGCGCAGCCGAGGCCATCCGCGAGCGGAAGGGCCTGCCGACTCGCTCGCCACTCTCCTTCTTCGAGCCGATCCTGCGAGGGGTGCTGGCCGGACCGGAGGCGACGCGCTTCGATGAGGCACGGCGGGCCGGGCGGGAAGCCGATGTCGACGACGTCGTGGCGGTCGCGTTGGCCTGATCGCCGCGGATCTGAGGTCGGATGCGCGGAATAGGGTGGCACAGTGATCGTTGAGCACCTGAGTCTCGTCGACTTCCGCAATTACGCGGTCGCCGACGTCTCGCTGGGCCCCGGTCCGAATGTCTTCGTCGGGCGCAACGGTCAGGGCAAGACGAACCTCGCCGAAGCGATCGCGTTCCTCGCCACTCTCGGGTCTCATCGGGTGTCGAATGACGCGCCGATGGTGCGCGATGGGGCGGATGCCGCGATCATCCGCGCCCGCCTCGCGCACGGCGACCGTCGTGTGCTGCTCGAAGCGCAGCTGAATCAGACAGGGCGCGAACAAGGCGCGGGTCAACGGTGCCCCCACCAAGACCGCCGAGCTTCCGCGGTATGCGCAGGTCGTGCTGTTCGCCCCGGAAGATCTGCAGATCGTGCGCGGCGACCCCTCGGCCCGCCGTCGCTTCATGGATCAGCTCCTGGTGCAGCGCTCGCCGCGTTTCTCCGGCGTCCTGTCCGACTACGACCGTGTCCTCAAGCAGCGGACGGCGCTGCTGAAGTCCGCGAAGGCCCGTGGCATCCGCGGAGAGCAGCTGTCGACCCTCGACGTGTGGGATGACAAGCTCGTCTCGCTCGGAACCGAGCTGATCGAGGCCCGCCTCGCGCTCGCGGCCGATCTGACCGCCCCGCTCATCGCGGCCTACACCGCGATCGCCGGTGCCGACCATCAGCCGCAGATCGAATGGGCGCTGTCGGTCACGGGGGGCGATCCCGAAGAGGGTTCCGCCGAGTCGACGGCCGGCACGTCGGCGAGCACGATCGCCGATCAGTTCCGACAGGCTCTCGCCTCGCGTCGCTCCGCCGAGCTCGATCGCGGGCTCACGCTCGTCGGGCCGCACCGGGACGACCTCCTGCTGCGGGTGCGCGGACTGCCCGTGAAGGGATATGCGTCACACGGCGAATCGTGGTCGGTCGCCCTCGGCCTGCGACTCGCCTCCGCCGAGCTGCTGCGCGCCGATTCGCGGCTGGGTGACCCGGTGCTCATCCTCGATGATGTGTTCGCCGAGCTCGACACCGATCGTCGGGCGCGGCTGGCCGACCTCACCGTCGGCTACGAGCAGGTCATCGTGACCGCGGCAGTGGAGGAGGACGTTCCCGTGGGCCTGCGCGCTCGGGTGGTCCGGGTCGATGCGGGCCGGATCATGGAGGACTCGGATGCCTGATCCCGAGGCCTCGGATCCTGCCGAGCCCATCCCCGAGACCGTCGCGACCTACCTGCGGCTTCGAGGGCTCGAGCCCTCTGCGCGCACCTATCGCAAGCGCCGCCGGCGCGGACCCGACGACGAGAACGCCCCGTTCACCCCCGGGCGCGACCCCAAGGGCGTCGCCGATGTGCTCGCCGATCTCACCCGCAGCGCCGGGTGGGACTCGCAGCTGGCCCGAGAGGACGTCGTGCGCACCTGGGCCGAGGTCGCAGGAGAAGACACCGCCCGGCACACCACGCCGGTCGCCTTCACGGAGGGCACGCTGACGGTGCAGGCCGATTCCACGGCATGGGCGAAACAGCTGCAGCTGATGCGCTCGCAGATCCTCTCCGAGATCGTGCAGCGCTTCCCCGAAGCCGGGGTCGACGGCATCCGCTTCATCGGGCCTGACGTCCCCTCCTGGAAATGGGGTCCCAGAACGACTCCAGGGCGTGGTCCGCGCGATACCTACGGGTGAGATACCTCCCGTCCTATCCGAACGGAATCCAGGGCGCCACAGGGGCGCACATGGCGTGTCTGAGAGCGGTTCCTTGATAGACTGGAAGCGCCTTGAGCCAGATGTGGAGCGCACCGAGAATATGACGTCCGAGACCCCCGACGGCCTGCCCGAGCGACCCGAACAGCGATCCGCGGAACCGGTGCCAGCCGAACGGACTCACGTCGAGTACGGCGCCGACGAGATCCAGGTCCTCGAGGGCCTCGAGGCGGTGCGCAAGCGTCCCGGTATGTACATCGGCTCGACCGGACCACGCGGTCTCCACCACCTCGTCTCCGAGATCGTCGACAACTCGGTCGATGAGGCTCTCGCCGGCTACTGCGACACGATCGTGGTCACGATCCTCCCCGACGGCGCCGTCCGGGTCGTCGACAACGGGCGCGGCATCCCCGTCGACATGCACAAGTCCGAGGGCAAGTCGACGGTCGAGGTCGTCCTGACCGTCCTGCACGCCGGCGGCAAGTTCGGCGGCGGCGGGTACGCGGTCTCCGGCGGGCTTCACGGCGTCGGCTCGTCCGTCGTCAACGCGCTCTCCAGCAGGCTCGAGGTGGAAGTACGCCGCCAGGGTTACGTGTGGCGGCAGTCCTACCGCGACGGCGGCGTCCCGCAGGCTCCGCTCGAGCGCGCCGAGCCGAGCACCGAGACCGGCACCACGATCACGTTCTGGCCGGATGACACGATCTTCGAGACCGTCGAGTTCGAGTACGAGACCCTCCGCACCCGCTTCCAGCAGATGGCGTTCCTGAACAAGGGACTCCGCATCGATCTGCACGACGAGCGTGCGGCATCCGCGTACGAAGAGGAGATCGAGCCCGGCCAGGTCGTCCTGCAGCAGCGCAACGACAGCTTCCTCTACGAGCGCGGCCTCGTCGACTACGTCGAGTACCTCAACCGCGTCCGCAAGGCCGAGCACGTCAACGACGAGGTCATCGACTTCGAATCCGAAGACACCGAGCGCAAGATCGCACTCGAAGTCGCGATGCAGTGGACCACGAGCTACACCGAGAACGTCTTCACCTACGCGAACACGATCAACACGCACGAGGGCGGCACCCACGAAGAGGGGTTCCGCGCGGCGCTCACGACGCTCGTGAACAAGTACGCCCGCGCGAACAACCTGCTCAAGGAGAAGGACGAGAACCTCTCGGGCGACGACGTGCGCGAAGGTCTCACCGCGGTGATCTCCGTCAAGCTCTCCGAGCCGCAGTTCGAGGGTCAGACCAAGACGAAGCTCGGCAACACCGAGGCGAAGGCTTTCGTGCAGAAGGTCGTCGGCGACCGGCTCGGCGACTGGTTCGACCGCAACCCCGTGCAGGCCAAGAACATCATCCGCAAGGCGATCGACGCGGCGACCGCGCGGCTCGCTGCCCGCAAGGCGCGCGAGACGGCCCGACGCAAGAGCGTGTTCGAGAGTGCCGCGATGCCCGACAAGCTCAAGGACTGCACCTCGAAGGACCCTGCCATCAGCGAGATCTTCCTCGTCGAGGGCGATTCGGCAGGCGGCTCCGCGGTGCAGGGTCGCGACCCGCACACGCAGGCGATCCTGGCCCTCCGCGGCAAGATCCTCAACGTCGAGCGCGCGCGGCTGGACCGCGCCCTCGGCAACCGCGAAGTGCAGGCGATGATCCAGGCCTTCGGCACCGGCATCGGCGAGGACTTCGACATCGAGAAGGCCCGGTACCACAAGATCGTGCTGATGGCCGATGCCGATGTCGACGGACAGCACATCACGACGCTGCTGCTGACTCTGCTCTTCCGTTACATGCGCGGCCTGATCGAGGCGGGCTTCGTCTACCTGGCTCAGCCCCCGCTGTACCGGCTGAAGTGGTCCAACGCCCCGCACGAGTACGTCTACAGCGACCGCGAGCGCGACGCGCTGCTGACCGAGGGGCTTGCGAGCGGCAAGCGGATCCCGAAGGACAACAGCATCCAGCGCTACAAGGGTCTCGGCGAGATGAACGCCAAGGAACTCTGGGAGACGACGATGGATGCCGAGACCCGCACCCTCCGGCAGGTGACCATCGATGACGCCGCCGCGGCCGATGAGATCTTCACGATCCTGATGGGCGAGGACGTCGAGTCCCGCCGCGGGTTCATCCAGCGCAACGCCAAGGACGTCCGGTTCCTCGACATCTGATCCTCCGATCCGATGTTCCTGACCGCCGGCACGAAACGAAACGACACTGATGACTGACGCAGACCGTCCGGAACTGACCCCCGCACACAACCACGGCAAGATCGACCAGGTCGACCTGCAGTCGGAGATGCAGCGCAGCTATCTCGACTACGCGATGAGCGTCATCATCGGCCGGGCGCTGCCCGACGTGCGCGACGGCATGAAGCCCGTGCACCGACGCGTGATCTACGCGATGTACGACGGCGGATTCCGACCGGACAAGTCGTTCTCCAAGTGCGCGCGCGTGGTCGGCGAAGTGATGGGGCACTACCACCCGCACGGCGACACCGCGATCTACGACGCTCTCGTCCGCCTCGTGCAGCCGTGGTCGCTTCGCTATCCCCTCGCACTCGGTCAGGGCAACTTCGGATCGCCGGGCAACCAGGGCGCGGCCGCCCCTCGCTACACCGAGACCAAGATGGCTCCCCTCGCGCTCGAGATGGTGCGCGACATCGAAGAGGAGACCGTCGACTTCCAGGACAACTACGACGGTCAGACGCGCGAGCCCGTCGTGCTGCCGGCGCGGTTCCCGAACCTGCTCGTCAACGGCTCCGTCGGCATCGCGGTCGGCATGGCGACCAACATCCCGCCGCACAATCTGCGCGAAGTCTCCGCAGGCGCGCTCTGGGCGCTGGAGAACCCCGACGCGACGCGCGAGGAGCTGCTCGAAGCGCTCATGGAGCGCATTCCCGGCCCGGACTTCCCGACGCACGCGCAGATCCTCGGAACGCGCGGCATCAAGGACGCCTACCGCACCGGTCGTGGCTCCATCACGATGCGCGCCGTCGTCAACGTCGAAGAGATCCAGGGCCGCACGTGCCTGGTGATCACCGAGCTGCCCTATCAGGTCAACCCCGACAACGTCGCCGTCAAGATCGCCGACCTCGCTCGCGAAGGCAAGATCACCGGCATCGCCGACATCCGCGACGAGACCTCCGATCGCACCGGCCAGCGCCTCGTGATCGTGCTGAAGCGGGATGCCGTCGCCAAGGTCGTGCTGAACAACCTGTACAAGCACACCCAGCTGCAGGAGAACTTCGGCGCGAACATGCTCGCGATCGTCGACGGCGTGCCGCGGACGCTCCCGCTCGACGGGTTCATCACGCACTGGATCGATCACCAGATCGAGGTCATCGTCCGGCGCACGCAGTACCGTCTGCGCAAAGCAGAAGAGCGCATGCACATCCTGCGCGGCTACCTCAAGGCGCTCGACGCGCTCGACGAGGTCATCGCGCTCATCCGCCGCTCCGCGACGGTGGACGACGCGCGCGACGGGCTCAAGTCGCTGCTGGACGATCGACGACATCCAGGCCGACGCCATCCTGGCGATGCAGCTGCGCCGTCTCGCCGCACTGGAACGCCAGAAGATCATCGACGAGGCGACCGACCTGGAAGCCCAGATCGCCGACTTCAAGGCGATCCTGGCCGACCCGGCACGCCAGCGCACCATCATCCGCGACGAACTCACCTCGATCGTCGACCGCTTCGGCGACGACCGCCGCACGCAGATCCTCGCCGGCTACGACGGTGACATGTCCATCGAGGACCTCATCCCCGAAGAGGAGATGGTGGTCACGGTCACACGCGACGGCTACATCAAGCGCACGCGCAGCGACAACTACCGCCAGCAGCACCGCGGCGGCCGCGGAGTGAAGGGCGCGCAACTGCGCGCAGACGACGTCGTCGAGCACTTCTTCGTGACGACGACCCATCACTGGCTGCTGTTCTTCACCACGAAGGGCCGCGTCTATCGCGCGAAGGCGTACGAGGTCCCCGAGGCGGGGCGCGATGCCAAGGGTCAGCACGTCGCGAACCTCCTGGCGCTGCAGCCCGGCGAGGAGATCGCGCAGATCCTCGACATCCGCGACTACAGCGTCGCGACGTATCTCGTACTGGCCACGCGCGGCGGGCTCGTCAAGAAGACCCGGCTGACGGAGTACGACACCAACCGTCAGGGCGGTGTGATCGCGATCAAGCTCCGCGGTCAGGACGAGGAGGACGGCGACGAGGTCGTGAGCGCCCTCCTCGTCAACGAGGACGACGACATCCTGCTCATCAGCCGCCTCGGCATGTCGCTGCGCTTCACCGCCACCGATGACTCGCTGCGCCCGATGGGCCGATCGACCGAGGGCGTGAAGGGAATGTCCTTCCGCGCCGATGACAGCCTTCTGTCGGCATCCGTCGCCCAGGCCGGTGCTTTCGTGTTCGTCGTCACCGACGGGGGCTACGCCAAGCGCACCGCGATCGAGCAGTACCGCGGTCAGAGCCGCGGTGGATTGGGCATCAAGGTCGCGCGTCTGAGCGATGATCGGGGCGTCCTCGCGGGCGGGCTGATCGTCTCAGAGGACGACGAGGTCTTGGTGGTCCTTGCCAGCGGCAAGGTGGTACGCTCTGCCGTGGCCGAGGTCCCTGCGAAGGGCCGCGACACCATGGGTGTCGTGTTCGCCCGCGCCGATGACGCCGATCGCATCATCGCGATCGCCCGAAACGGAGAGCGCGGCCTCGCCGAGACATCAGAGGCAGCCGAGGCCGAGCAGGAAGCTCCAGCGGCCGGCACACCCGAGGCCTCGACCGAGATCCCCGAAGAGAGTACTGACGCATGAGCACCGTAGCCGACAAGCTCGCAAAGAAGTCCAGCCACAAGACGAGCGCCAAGCAGGTGCGCCTGCGCCTGGTCTACATCGACTTCTGGTCGGCCGTGAAGCTCTCGTTCCTCGCGGCGGTCGCGATGGCGATCGTCACGGTGGTCAGCTTCTTCCTCGCCTTCCTGATCGTGCAGACCACGGGCCTCATCGGCACGGTCGATGAGTTCTTCCAGAGCTTCTCCGACGGCGGCGTGTCCATCACATCGTTCTTCGGGTTGCCGCAGGTGATGGCGTTCGCGGCGATCGTCGCGATCCTCAACCTCGTGGTCGTCACCGTGCTCGGCGCGGTGATCGCGGGCATCTACAACCTGGCCGTCAAGGTGACCGGCGGTCTGCTGGTCGGATTCACCTCGAACTGACCGGCTCGATCAGACGACACCGGTCGTTCCCAGCAGGGATCCGATCGCCCAGGTGACGATGAGGGCCAGTGCCCCGCCGATCACCAGGCGCACGGTCGCGCGCACCTTGCCGCTTCCGCCCAGATGTGCCGAGACGGTGCCGGTGATCGCCAGTGCCACGATCACCGCCACGAAGGTCACCGGGATCTTCAGCTCCGGCGGCAGCAGCAGGATCGTCAGCAGCGGCAGCAGCGCGCCGAGCGTGAAGGCCACCGCCGACGACAGGGCCGCCTGCCACGGACTGACCAGATCATCCTGATCGATGTGCAGCTCCACCTCGAGGTGGGCGGCGAGGGCATCGTGCGCGGTGAGCTCCACCGCGACCTGCCGGGCGGTGGCATCCGTGAGACCGCGTGCGCGATACAGAGAAGCGAGCTCCTCGAGCTCCTCCTCCGGCATCTCGCGAAGCTCCCGTGTCTCCTTCGCGATGAGTGCCCGCTCACTGTCGCGCTGGCTGCTCACCGAGACGTACTCGCCGAGTGCCATGGAGATCGCCCCGCCGACGAGCCCCGCGATGCCCGCCGTCAGCAGCGCCGGCGTCGCCGTCGTGGCGCCGGCCACGCCGACCACGAGCGAGGCCACCGATACGATGCCGTCATTGGCACCGAGCACACCGGCGCGCAGCCAGTTCAGACGCTGCCCGACACCGCCGGTGTGCGCCTCGCCGGCGTGCGTCGGATCATCGGTGGTCATGTCATCAGTCAACCAATCCGCCCGCCGCGATGCGCGCTGGCGCGCCGTGTAAAACCGACGGTGCGGATTCGTGAATTCCCTGCGCGTCAGGTAAAGTCTTGGAGGTTGACGGCGCTCGCGCCGTCACGAGAAGGGGCTATAGCTCAGGCGGTTAGAGCGCTTCACTGATAATGAAGAGGTCCCAGGTTCAAGTCCTGGTAGCCCCACCACAGCCCCGGGGCCTTAGCTCAGTTGGTAGAGCGCCTGCTTTGCAAGCAGGATGTCAGGAGTTCGAATCTCCTAGGCTCCACACTCCGGAAGCGCCGACCCAGAAGGTCGGCGCTTCTGTCATGGGTAGAGTCGAGCGCATGGACACGCGGGTCGCGGCATACGCCGTCATCATCGACGCGGATGACCGCATCCTGCTGGCCCACTGGAACGAAGGGCGCCGCGCAGCATGGACCCTGCCCGGCGGAGGGCTCGAGGCCGGAGAGGACCCCGAGCACGCGGCGCGTCGCGAAGTGCGTGAAGAGACCGGCTACCGGGTGAGTGTGGGCGATCTGCTCGGCATCCACTCGCGGGTGATTCCGGCCGGGCGCCGGCTCGCCACGGATGCCACGGGACCCCTCCATGCGCTGCGCATCGTCTACCGTGCCCGCGTCATCGGCGGCCGGCTGCGGAATGAGACCGGCGGATCGACCGATCGCGCCGAGTGGTTCCCGCTCGAGAGCGTGTCCGCCCTCCAGCGGGTCAAACTGGTCGACATCGCGCTCAAGATGGCCGAGCGCGGCTGAACTCAGTCGATCGCCTGCGAGATGTCGGCCACGGTCGCCCCGTAGGCGGCGATGAGCTCATCGGCCTCGACGAACATGCTGAATCCGTGAGCGCCGGCGCCCATCGCGATGCGCTCGCCGACGATGCGCTCGTCGGCGAAGACCGGCCACTCCTGCGAACTGCCGACGGGAACGATCGTGCCCCGTTCGTAACCGGTCGCCGCGAGCGCACGCACCGGGTCGGGCAGTTGCAGCTTGTTCACGCCGACGACGGCGCGCAGCTTCGGCCACGAGATCGCCCGGTCGCCCGGGATCAGCGCGAACAGGTAGGTGTCATCGCTGCGCTTGACCACCAGGGTCTTCACGATGCCGGCGGGAGGGATGCCGAGCAGTTCCGCGGCCTCGTGCAGGCTGTCCGCCGCAGGACGCTCGCGGATCTCGATGGTGAGGCCGCGCGCCGATGCCGCATCCCTCACGCGTGCGGTCGGATCAGGGGCCGTCATCCGTCCAGGCTACCGACGACGAAGAGCCCCGCGGGTCAGCGGGGCTCTTCGGTACTTCGTGATCAGGCGTCGGGCGCGCGCAGCGGGTCGTCGGCGACCCACAGCTCGTCGTCGGCCCGCAGGGTCTGCCATGCCGCGTAGAGCACGCCGGCAGCCGCAGCGACGCCGAGGATGATCGCGATCACGCCACCGGCTCCGATGCCCTTCTTGGGCGGGTCGAGGATGACGAGCTTGTCTGCGAGTCGCTTCGAGTACTGCGCGCCGTACTTGTCGGCCTTCTTCGCGTACGTCGCGGCGTCGGGAAGGGCGAAGCCCTTGCCGGAGGCCAGGCGCGAGCGGGTGTCGTTCGCGGCATCCCACACAGACAGCGCCGATCCGACGACGGCGCCCGCGGTGGGCACCACCTTGTCGGAGAGCACCTGCTTGGAGAACTGCTTGCTCTTGTCGACGTACGGTGCGGCGTACCTGCCGTAGCTCGCCTGCACACCGGGGATGACGTACTCCCGATTCAGGTGACCGAGCTGCCGGGTCGCCTCACGCGCGACGTTGGCCGCTTCGCCGACCAGCACCTGCTGTGACTCCCACAGGTTGTTCGCCTGCACCTGGAGTCGGCGGAGTTCCTTCTTGCGCTTGCGGTTGAGGCTCACGTTGCCCTCCCAAAGGCCGGGGGTTGTAGTCGTCCTATCTTGCCAGACGGCGCCCCGCACGGGAGGACTCCCATCGAACTCTGAGAGAATGGTTGACATGCCTCAGCACACTGCAGTAGCGACTTTGCACACCAACTACGGCGACATCGTGGTCAATCTCTTCGGAGACCAGGCCCCCAAGACCGTCGAGAACTTCATCGGGCTCTCCGATGGCACCAAGAGCTGGACCCACCCCGCGACCGGCAAGCCGGGCGAGGGTGCCCTGTACACGAACGTCGTCTTCCACCGCATCATCTCCGGCTTCATGATCCAGGGTGGCGACCCCCTCGGTGTGGGCACCGGCGGACCGGGCTACAACTTCAACGACGAGATCAACGGCGAACTGACCTTCACGGCGCCGTACAAGCTCGCCATGGCCAACGCGGGCCTGCGACGCAATGCGATCACCGGCAAGCCCGAGGGCACCAACGGGTCGCAGTTCTTCATCACGGTCCCCGGCCAGGGCGGTCGCGGTCCGGAGTGGCTGCAGGGCAAGCACACGATCTTCGGCGAGGTGGCCGATGACGCATCGAAGGCGGTCGTCGACACGATCAGCGACCTGCCGACGGCTGCGGGAGACCGTCCGATCGAGCCGGTCGTGATCACCTCGGTCGACGTCGTCACCGTCTAGGACGCCCGTTCGTCCGTGAGCGCACCCGAATTCGCGCGAAACAGCGACAACTTCTGCTACCGGCATCCGGACAGGCAGAGCTTCGTGCTGTGTCAGCGCTGCCTGCGGACGATCTGCCCGGAGTGTCAGACGCAGGGCGCGGTCGGCGTGATCTGCCCGGAGTGCCTGGCCCAGCAGGCCAAGGCGCAGACCCCGGCCCAGCGCAAGGCGGAGCGGCGCTGGTCGCGTCCGCGGGCGATCACGGCGTCCGACTCGCGGCCGCTGGTGACCTACGCGATCATCGCCGTCACCGCGCTGGCGTTCCTGATCGGGCTCATCCCCGGTGTGGGCGAGACCGTGCAGGACGCGCTGCTGTTCTGGGCGCCCACGCTGTATCCCGAGCTGACGGGCACCTTCGAACCGTGGCGGCTGCTCACCGGCTCGCTGGTGCACGCGGGATTCTGGCATGTCGGTCTGAACATGCTCGCGCTGTGGATGATGGGTCGAAGTCTCGAGCCGCTGCTCGGCCGGGCCAGGTTCCTGATCCTGTACCTGCTGAGCGCGCTCGGCGGCGCGGTCGCGGTCGCGCTGCTGTCGTTCACGACTCCGGTCGTCGGCGCGTCCGGCGCGATCTTCGGACTCTTCGGTGCCCTCATCGTGATCGGCCGGCACATCGGGGCGAACATCGGCGGGATCGCGATCATCCTCGGTGTCAACCTCGTGATCGGCTTCATCCCGGGGTTCAACATCTCGTGGCAGGCGCACGTGGGCGGTCTCGTCATCGGCGCGCTGGTCGGTTTCATCTACGCCCGCACGCGTTCGGTGCGCCGGCGCGGCCTGCAGATCGGGCTGCTGATCGCGCTCACTCTCGCGCTCCTGGCGCTGCTGCTCGTGCCGCCCGCGTTCTACTTCTGACGCGCGGGCACGATCTATCCACAGAGTTATCCACAGCTGGGGATGAATGACACGGGTGTAATTCACACCTGTTAACGGATCTGTTGACAACTCACCCGCAAACGAAAAGCCCCGGTCATGCCGGGGCTTTTCAACGAGTGCAAGCGGGCTAGCGCCAGCGCGTGGTCATCAGGAAGCCGATGAAGGCGATCCCGAAGCCGATCACGAGATTCCAGGCGTCGATGCCGGGGATCGGATACCTGCTGCCACTGAGGTAGAAGACCAGCACCCATACGAGTCCGACCAGCATCAGGCCGATCATGATCGGCTTGAACCACACCGGGTTGGGTGCGGCTTCGCCTTCGCTGCGCTCCACGAGGGAGTCGTCGTCTCTTCCGGGTCGTGCCATACGCACATCCTACCCTCCACCCACGGCGCCGCCCCGGCGGCTGTGGACTGTCAGGGTGCACGAGATCGCCCTGGCTAGAATCCACGTGTGGAGGCGGCGACGAGCGGGAGTGCAGACGGGTCTCCGCCGCGCCGCGCGACAGCGTCCACGTCGCCGTGTCTCGGTCATCGGGGTTCTGGGTGAACTCCTCATCACCGCCGGCGTTCTCACGCTCCTCTACGTGGGCTGGCAGCTGTGGATCGGCGATCTGATCTACGGCGCTCAGCGCAACGCCGCGGGGCAGGAGCTCTCGCAGGAGTGGGAGCAGGAGTACGCTGCGCCGGCTCCGAGCGAGTCCCCGGCCGAGCCGTCGGACGATGCGGCGGAGCCCGCTCCGGTCGAGCCGATCCTCCTTCCCGAGCCCGCCGACGGAGAGCGGTTCGCCGTCATGCGGATTCCGCGGTTCGGCGCAGACTACGCCTGGGAGATCGCCGGCGGGGTCTCCCGGTCGGTCACCCTGGATCCCATCGGCATCGGCCACTACCCGGGAACGCCCATGCCCGGCGCGGTCGGCAACTTCGCGGTGGCGGCCCACCGCACCACGTACGGCGCCCCGTTCAATCGGATCGCCGAGCTGCATGTGAACGACGCCATCGTGGTCGAGACGGCGGACGGCTGGTACACCTATCGGTTCCGCACGCTGGAGTACGTGACGCCCAGCGAGGTCGAGGTGCTCCTTCCCGTTCCGCAGGTCGAGAACGCGCCTGCCGGCACTCGCTACATCACCCTCACCAGCTGCAGTCCGATGTTCGCGATGACGGAGCGCATCGTGGCCTACGGCGTCTTCGAGTCGTTCACGCCCCGGGCCTCCGGTCCGCCCTCCGCCTTGACCGAAGGAGTGGCGGCCTGATGTATGCGGCGCTGTGGCATGTGCTACCCGGACCCTGGTGGCTGCGGGTGCTGATCCTCGTGGTGCTGGCCGCGGCGGTGCTCTACGGCCTGTTCTTCTTCGTGTTCCCGTGGATCAGTCAGCTCGTCAACCCGCAGGAAGTCACCGTTGAGTGAGCCTCGGGCGGAGTTCGCGCGATGACCAGCCGGCCCGCCTCGATCCTCGTCGTCGACAACCACGACAGCTTCGTCCATACGCTCGTCGGCTACCTCCACGAGCTGGGAGCCGACACGGATCTCGTCGAGGCGGATGCGATCGAGACGGATGCCGCGGCATCCGTCATCGCGCCCTACCGCGCCGTGCTGATCTCACCCGGACCTGGAACACCCGCGCGGGCGGGGGCATCGATCGCGATCGTGCGCGCAGCGGCCGCGGCTGGCACCCCGCTGCTGGGCGTGTGCCTCGGCCATCAGGCGATCGGCGAAGCCTACGGTGCCACCGTCTCGCACGCCCCCGAGCTGATGCACGGCATGACCTCTCAGGTCGAGCACGACGGCAGCGTGCTGTACGCCGGCCTGGCAAGCCCCTTCACCGCCACCCGCTATCACTCGCTGGCGATCGTGCCCGAGACGCTTCCGCCCGAGCTGGTGGTGACCAGCCGCACCGACGGCGGCGTGATCATGGGCATCTCCCACCGCACCGCGCCGATCGTCGGCGTGCAGTTCCATCCCGAAGCGGTGCTGACCGAAGGCGGTCATCGCCTGCTGGGCAACTGGCTCGAGACGGTGGGATTCGCGGATGCCGGGGCCCGGGGCGCCCTGCTGCACCCGCGCCGCTGAGGTCAGGGTCCGGAGCAGTAGGTGAGGATCACTTCGGAGAAGATGGGAGCCTCACCGGGGGCGATCGACTGCGTCGTCACGATCGGAGGATTCGTCGCCGCGCAGGCAGGGTCCTCCTGGGTGATGACGACGAGCTGAGATTCCGGACCCTGGAGCTCGCGGGTCGCTGCGTCGATCGTGTACCCGGTGACGTCGATGATCACGACCCGCCCGGTGGCCGCCACGACATTGACGGTCGCGCCGATCGGGAGGGTCGCACCGGCCGGCTGATCGGATGAGATGACGGTGCCCGCCGCGAGCGCCGGATCGTTGCGTGGTGTGACCGAGCCGAGCACGAGACCGACCGCCTGCAGGGCCGCCGCAGCGGCATCCTGTCCGAGGCCTTCGAGTGCCGGCACCGTCGTGGTCTCCTGCCCGGACGACACGTAGACGCGCACCTCCTGGCCCGGACTGACCGACGCGCCCGCGTCGGGGTCGGTGCGGATGACATTGCCGACGGCGACGTCGGAGTTGGGTTCGTCCACGCGGAAAGACGTCAGGTCGGCCGCGCCGATCTCGGTGTTCGCGCGTTCATAGGTCATGCCGGTGACATCGGGGACGAGGCGGGCGGTGGAGGGCACCTCGCCGCCCGGCCGGATCGACACCACCCAGAAGAACACCGAGATCAGGAGCACGGCGAGGATCGCCACACCCGCCCAGATCCAGGCGACCGGAGGGCCGGCCTGCGTGCGCTTCATCGTCGTGTCGGTGCTCAGCTGGCGCAGCGACCGCGCGGTCTCGGCGGCCTGCTTGGGATTGGGCCCGTACAGCTCGCTCGTGAGGGCGCCGACCGCGCGCTTGGAGGGGACCTTGCCCCCGACCGTGGCATCCAGCGCCTCACGGAACGCCGCGGCGTCCTGGTAGCGCTGGAACGGATCCTTCGCGAGGGCCCGCAGCACGACCGTGTCGAGCGAGCGCGGAACAGTCTCGTTGACCTCCGAGGGTGCCAGCGGCGCTTCGCTCACGTGCTGGTACGCGACAGCGACCGGTGACTCGCCGCGGAACGGCGGCCGCCCGGCGAGCAGTTCGTACAGCACGACGCCCGACGAGTACACGTCCGCGCGCGCGTCGACCGGCTCGCCCTTGGCCTGCTCAGGTGAGAAGTAGGCGGCGGTGCCGATGATGGCGGTCGTCTCGGCGACCGTCGAGGAGGAGTCGGACACCGCGCGGGCGATGCCGAAGTCCATCACCTTGACCTGACCGTCATCGGTCACCATGACGTTGCCCGGCTTGATGTCGCGGTGCACGACTCCGGCACGGTGCGAATACTCGAGGGCTTCGAGAATGCCGTCGACATACCGGACGGCATCCTCCACCGGAACCGGCCCCGCGGCGATGACGTCCTTCAGGAGCGCCCCGTGCACGATTTCCATCACGATGTACGGGACCGGTCGCACGGTGCCGTCGGGACTCGTCTCGGTGTCTTCGCCCGCGTCGAAGACACGCACGATCGTGGGGTGCGCCATCCGCGATGCCGCTTGGGCCTCCAGGCGGAACCGCGTGCGGAACGCGTTGTCGTTAGCGAGGTCGCGGTTCAGCAGCTTGATGGCGACCTGGCGACCGAGCGTCAGGTCGTATCCACTGAAGACGGTGGCCATGCCACCGCGCCCGATGAGTTCGTCGACGCGGTAGCGCCCCGAAAGCACGCGCGGCTCAGCTGTCACGGTCACTCCCTGGGTGGAACAGAGTCAGCCTAACGGACGCGACGAGACGATCCTCGCACGATGGATGTCGTGCTAGGGCGTGGGGGTCGGTGTCGGATCGGCAGCAGGCGCCTCGATCTGCGAGTTCGCCTCGCCGGACGCACCGGAATCGCGCTGGCCGGCAGTGCCGCCCGAGCAGGTCACCGTGTACGTGACGATGATCGTCTGGCCGGGGCTGTCGTTGGCGAGGATCTGGGCGTTGCGATCGTTCGGCCCGAACGCCGCGGTCGACTGGCCGGTGCTCGAGAACGTCCCGTTGGTGGCGGAGAAGTTGTAGGAGCTGACCGAACCGGTGCCCGAAGGGCAGGTGTATCCGCCCCACGAGACCTGGGTCTCCTGGCCGGCGACGACGGTGCCGGCCATCGTCGGAGCGGCCGGAGCCGGCATCGCGACCTGGTCGACGTAGAACGTCAGAGTCAGCAGCTGCGACGGCGGGATGTTTCCCGTCGGGCTCACTCGGTACACCTTGTTGATGTCGTCGCCCGTCGGGGCGGGGTCGCCGCCGACGCAGTCCACAGCTTCCACTCCGGCCGCGCGCGCCGTGGCCGAAGCCTCGGTGCAGTCCATCCCCTGGAGTCCGAGCGTGTCGACCGCGATCGTCGTCGCGGTCGGCGTCGGGGTCGGGGTCGGCGTCGGGGGTGGGGTGGAGGACGAATTAGTGGGTTCGGGCTCGGGCTGCTGGTTCGCCAGGAAGGCCCAGAGGGTGCCGCCCAGCACGAGCAGCAGCAGGACGATCAGGGCGATCAGCGGCCACGTCCACGGGCTGCGTTTCTTCGGCTCGGCGTCGCCCTCGACGATCTCCTCGGAGGCCGGAAGAAGACGGGTCGCGGCCATGGTGTCGCCGGCCGGAACCAGCAGCTGCGTCATGTCGTCGCCGGTGGAGGCTCCGGTCGCGATCGCCGGAACGGCCGCAGCCGCGGCGGCGACGTCACCCCGTCGCAGCGCCGTGGCTGCGCGTGCGACGGCCGCAGCGGATGCCGGACGCTCCTCGGGCTTCTTGGCGATCATGGCCATCACGAGGTTCTGCACGGGCACGGCCACCGTCGGCGGCAGCGGGGGTGCCTGCTCGTTGATCTGCGCCATCGCGATCGCGACCTGCGATTCGCCCGTGAAGGGGCGCTTGCCGGCGAGGGACTCGTACGCGACGATTCCCAGCGAGTACGTGTCGGTGGCGGGGGATGCCGGGTGCCCCGACGCCTGCTCGGGCGAGAGGTACTGCACGGTGCCCATCACCTGACCGGTGGCGGTGAGCGGCACCTGGTCGGCGATGCGGGCGATGCCGAAGTCGGTGATCTTGACGCGGCCGTCGGGAGTGATCAGCAGGTTGCCCGGCTTGATGTCGCGGTGCACGAGGCCCGCGGCATGCGCCGCCTGGAGTGCGGCCGAGGTCTGCGCGACGATGTCGAGCGTCTTGTCGGTCGAGAGCGACCCATCGCGTTCGAGGATCGTCGAGAGCGCCTCACCGGGCACGAGCTCCATCACGAGGAAGGCGCTGCCGTTCTCCTCGCCGTAGTCGAAGACGCTGGCGATGCCCTCGTGGTTCACGAGCGCGGCGTGACGGGCCTCGGCGCGGAAGCGCTCGAGGAAGCCCGGGTCGCCCATGTACTCGTCTTTGAGGATCTTGATGGCGACGGTCCGGCCGATGACGTGGTCGGTCGCCTCCCACACCTCGCCCATGCCGCCGATGGCGATCCGCGAGTCCAGCTCGTAGCGGCCGCCGAAGGTCACTCCCTGCGTCGGTCTCATCGTCCCAGCACCGCCTCCATGACCTTCTTCGCGATAGGCGCTGCGATCGTGTCGCCGCTGCCCGACTGGCCTTGACCTCCGCCGTCTTCGACGACGACCGCCACCGCCACTTCCGGGTTCTCCGCGGGCGCGAACCCGGTGAACCACAGTGTGTACGGCTGGCTTGATCCGTTCTCCGCAGTGCCGGTCTTACCGCCCACATCGACCCCGTCTATTCTTGCACCCGCCGCCGCGCCATCACTGACATTGGCGACCATCATGGTGACCATTTCCCTCGCCAGATCCGCGTCCAGCGCGCGGCCGAATTCGGTGTCGTCGAAGGTCTGCTGCACCGACAGATCGGCGCCGATGACCTGATCGACCATTCGCGGGTTCATGACGACTCCTTCGTTCGCGATGCCGGCCGACACCATCGCCATCTGCAGCGGTGTGGCGGTCACCTGCCCTTGCCCGAAGCCCGTGAGTGCGGTCTGCGGATCGTCGAGGGCTCGGGGGTAGCTCGAGGGCGTCGAGGCGAGCGGCATCGTGAACGACGCATTGAAGCCGTACTTCTCGGCCTCCTCGCGGATCGCGGTGTCGCCGAGTTCGACGGCGAGTTCGGCGAAGGGGATGTTGCAGCTGAGGCGCAGGGCATCGGCGATCGTCACCGTCTCGCCCGGGCCGCACGCGCCGCCGCTGGCGTTGAAGATGACGTTGCTCGACTGCGGCAGCTGGTACGACGCCGGGTTGGGCAGGGTCGACTCGGGCGTGTAGTCCCCGGAGGCCAGTGCGGCCGAGGCCACCACGAGCTTGAACGTCGAACCGGGCGGGTTCAGGTCGCCGCCGATCGCGCGGTTGAACAGCGGATGCGTGGGGTCGGCGTCGAGCGCGTCGTAGGCGGTGTTCACTTCGTCCGTGTTGTGCGAGGCGAGAAGGTTCGTGTCGTAGCTCGGGCTGGTCACCATCGCGAGGACCCGGCCGGTGGAGGGCTCGATCGCGATGACGGCACCCTGAAGGTCGCCCAGCGCGTCGTAGGCGACACGCTGCACCGCGGCATCCAGCGTCAGCTCCACGTTGGACCCGCGCGGCGGCTGACCGGTGAGGATGCGCTCGATGCGCGCGAGGAACTGCGATCCGGCCGTGCCGCTGAGCTCCTGGTTCATCGCCTGCTCGAGGCCGGTGGCAACCCCCAGCACCGGGTTGATGTAGCCGGTGACCGGCGCCCACATGTCGCCGTCGACATAGACCCGCTGCCAGCTGTAGACGTCATCGGACGGCACCGAGCTCGCGATCGCCGCGCCGCTCGCGATGATCGAGCCGCGCTGCACCTCGTACGAGTCGTACAGCGCGCGCGTGTTGCGGGGGTTCTCGGCGAGAGCCTCGGCCTGAACGACCTGGATCACGCTCGTGGAGGCGAACAGCGCGAGGAACATCAGCAGCATGAGGATGCTGAGACGGCGGAGTTCCTTGGTCATCCGATCACCACCCGCGGACGGCTGCGGACGCCGTCGGAGATGCGCAGGAGCAGGGCGACGATGAGCCAGTTGGCCACGAGCGACGAACCACCGGCCGCGAGGAACGGCGTGGTGAGTCCGGTGAGCGGGATGATGCGGGTCACTCCGCCGACCATGATGAACACCTGGAGGGCGATCGTGAACGACAGCCCGGTCGCCAGCAGCTTGCCGAAGTCGTCCTGGCCGGCGAGGCCGATGCGGATGCCGCGGCTGGCGAAGACCATGTACAGGCAGAGGATCGCGAAGACTCCGACCAGGCCGAGCTCCTCGCCGAGGCTCGGCAGGATGTAGTCGCTCTGCGACAGCGGGGTGATGTAGGGCCGTCCCTGACCGAGCCCGGTGCCGATCATTCCGCCCTGCGCGAGACCGAAGATGCCCTGCACGAGCTGGTAGCTGCCGCCGCCGCGCTCGATCACCTCGGGGTTGAAGGCGTCCAGCCAGTTCGCGAAGCGGCCGCCGACGTACGGCAGCACGCGCGAGGCGAGGAACGCCCCCGCGGCGGCGAGCACGACGCCGATGATGACCCAGCTGGTCTTTCCGGTGGCGACGTAGAGCATCGCCACGAACATGCCGAAGATCAGCAGGCCGGTTCCGAGGTCGCGCTGCATCACGATGATCCCGAGCGAGATCAGCCAGATGACCAGCAGCGGGCCGAGTTCGCGCGCGCGCGGCCAGGTCATCCCGAGGAACCGGGTGCCCACCGACGTGAGGCTCTCGCGGGTGCGCACGAGGTAGCCGGCGAAGAAGATCGCCAGGGCGATCTTCGCGAGCTCACCGGGCTGGAAGGAGAAGAAGCCCAGCGACACCCAGACGTCGGCGTTCGCGTCGGTGCCCAGGCCCGGGACGATCGGCAGGATCAGCAGCAGGACGCCGACGAAGCCCGCGATGTAGGTGTAGCGGAACAGGAGGCGGTAGTTGCGCAGCAGCACGACGATCGCGATCGCGCCGACGATCGCGATGCCCGCCCACGCGAGCTGCTTGGTCGAGTAGGCGTCCCAGCCGTTCAGGTCCACGGCGATGTCGATGCGGTAGATCATCGCGATGCCCAGGCCCGTGAGCACCGTGGCGATCGGCAGGACGAAGGGGTCGGCATCCCGCGCCCGCAGCCGCAGCACGATGTGCAGGGCGAACACGAGCGCGGTGAGCCCGCCGCAGTAGAAGAGGAAGGTCGCGTCGATCGCGCCGAGGGCGCCGAGCTGCACGAGGGCGATGGACGACGCGTTGATCACGAACGCGAAGACCAGCAGGAACAGCTCGCGGTTGCGCTGGGTCTGCGGAACGCGGATGCGGCGCAGCGCCCGGATCACCGCCGTGTCGGCGGCGATCGCCTCGGTGCTGCTCGTCGGCGCGGTCATCGGATGCCCTCCGCAGAGATGCGCAGACGGTCGACGATCGCCTCGGCGTCCGCGAGCGAGCGGGCCGAGATCGTGCGCTCGACCGTCGCCCGGCTGAAGGAGGGAAGGTCGGCCAGGAGGATCTCCGTGTCTTCGTAGGGCGTGGACAGTGCGATCGGCCCGATGTTCTGCTGGATCCCCTGGAAGATCACGACGGTGTCGTCGTCGGCGCCGACGAAGTACCTCGTCTGCGTCCAGTTGTACGCGAGGATCAGGCCGGCGGTGATGAGCGCCAGGACGACCACCAGGCCGACGATCCAGCCGCGGCGGCGGCGCTTGGCCCGGCGGCGGTCTTCCTCGATGAGCTCCTCGAGGAACTCGGCGGCCGGCTCGAAGTGGCTCGGCTCGTTCGCGGCCTGCCGGTTCGGGTGCAGCCAGCCGCCGCGGCCCGAGCGCGCGGCCGGCACTTCGATGCCGAGCGGGTTCGAGGCGGATCCGACGATCGTGGGCGTGCCCGAGAAGATCGGATGCTGCCCCCCGACGTCCACGAGCACGATCGTCACGTTGTCGGGGGCACCGGCATCCAGCGCCTGCTTGAGCAGGTTGTCGGCGGTGCGCCCGGGGGCAAGGCCCAGCCCGAGCGCCTTGGCCGTGTGGGCGTCGTCCACGACGCCCGACAGGCCGTCCGAGCACAGCAGCCAGCGGTCGCCCGGCTGGGTCGGCATGATGAAGGTGTCGAGCTCGGGGTCGGCGTCCATGTCGCCGAGCACGCGCATGAGCACGGACCGGCGCGGGTGGTAGCGCGCCTCTTCGGGCGTGATGCGTCCCGAGTCGACCAGGCGCTGCACGAACGTGTGGTCGGTCGTGATCTGGGTGAGCGCGTCGTCGCGGTACAGGTAGATGCGCGAGTCGCCGATGTGTGCGATCACCGCGTAGTCGTCGACCATGACGAGGGCGCTGACGGTCGTTCCCATGCCGGCGAGCTCGGGCTTGACGTGCACGGTGTCGATCAGTTCGCCCGCGGCGTCGGTGATCGCATCGCGCAGTTCGCGTTCGGCCGCCGAGGTCGACTCGAAGGGGTGGTCGAGCTGCTCCAGCCGGGCGATCGCAAGACTCGAGGCGACGTCGCCGCCGGCGTGCCCGCCCATGCCGTCGGCGACGGCGAACAGGTTCGAGCCCGAATACCCGGAGTCCTGGTTGTTGGAGCGCACCTTGCCGGTGTGCGAGATGGCGGCGCTCGAGCCCTGGAAGACCATGTGTGGAGGGTCCGCTACTTCCGCAGCTCGAAGGTCGTGGCGCCGACCTTGATCGGGGCACCCACCGTGATGGGAACGGGGGCGCTGACCCGGGCGCCGTCGTGCCACGTGCCGTTGGTCGAGTCGAGGTCCTGGATCATCCACTGGTCGCCCCACAGCACGAGGCGCGCGTGGTGACTGGAGGTGTAGTCGTCGCGGATCACGAGGCCCGACTCGCTGGAGCGGCCGATCGTCAGCGGCTCGGTGCCCAGCGGCAGCTCGAGTCCGGCCTTCGGGCCGCTCGTGATGACGATGCGCGAGACCGAGGCGGTCGTGGCCGCCCCGCCCTTCGCTCCGGAGGGCGCGGGCTTGGCGGCCGCGACCGGTGCCGTCGCGGCGCCGCGGGCAGCTGCGGGTGCGGCGGCCGGTGCCGGCTCCGGCATCCGTCGCACTTTCACGCCGAAGAGATCGGCGCGCAGCGAATAGACGACCGCGAAGACGAAGAACCACAGCAGCACGAGGAAGCCCACGCGCAGCAGCAGGAGGGTCAGTTCACTCACCGCAGCGGCCCGCCGTTCCTCATGTCGTACGCGCGCGTGGCGTCGTCCGCGGCCATCGCGGGCTTGGGCGGTGCAGCCTGCGCGACGACGCGGAAGACGATGTCGGTGCGCCCGATCGTGACGGTCGAATCCGGAGCAAGCGCGGCCTCGGTGACCTTGCGGCCGTTGAGCATCGTGCCGTTGGTCGACTGCATGTCGCGCACCATCGCGCGCTCGCCGTCCCAGAGGATCTCGACGTGCTTGCGACTCGTGCCCGCGTCGGAGATCGTGATGTCGGCGTCGCTGCCGCGCCCGATGACCGTGCGCGACTTGACGATCGGATGCCGCTTGCCCTCGACGTCGAGCACGCCGCGCCAGGCGACGCGCCCCTCGGCCGTCGTCGACTCGACGCGGAGCGTGCCGGTGGACAGAGCTGCTCGTCGCGCTCGATCGTGATCGAGACGGGACCGGCGAACGAGTAGCCCTGCGACTTCGCGTGCGCCTGGACGAGAGTGTCGAGCTCCTCGCGGAGGGCGCCGCCGAGCGTGCGCATGTGCTCGTCGTCGGTCGGCGACAGGCGCACCGTGAACGTGTTCGGCGCGAGGATGCGGTCGCGGCTGACGATCGCGGCCTTCTTGTCGAGCTCGCTGCGCAGGGCGGACGCGATCTCGACGGGCTGGATACCGCTGCGGAAGGTCTTCGCGAACGCGCTGTTGACGGCGCGTTCGAGACCCTTCTCGAAACTGTCTAGTAGTCCCACACGACTCCTCAGGCAGGTTGTGCCGGTCGGTACATGCTAATTGCTTAGTCTGTGTTGCCCGTGGATCGCGCGGCCGGGCCCGATTCGAGGGGCGGGATGCTGCGTGATATCCTCGGGAAGTTGAGTTGCACCGCGTCTTCGGATGCCGCATCTCGCGCGAGTGGCGGAATAGGCAGACGCGCTGGCTTCAGGTGCCAGTGTCCGAAAGGACGTGGGGGTTCAACTCCCCCCTCGCGCACGAAACGACGAATGGGCTCCCGAAGGGGGCCCATTCTTCGTCTCCGGCTGCTCACTCCAGCGTCGGCACGAGCACCAGCACGATCTCCTCGATGTCGCGCCCCACGCCGGGGGCGAACTCGATGTCGCGCGAGACCTCGGTGAAGCCGACCTTGGTGAGCACGGCGAGCGACGCGCTGTTGTGCGCCGCGACCCGCGCGAACAGCGGGCGCTCGGGTTCGCGCGAGACGAGCACCCGCAGCGCCTCGGTCGCCACACCGCGCCCCCAGGCGTGGCGCGCGATCCAGTACGTCACCTCGCGGTCGGTCTCCACCGAGAACACCGCGGCCGTGCCGGCGAAGCCGCCGTCTTCGGTCACGACGAACATCGAGACCTCGGGCGCCGCCCGATGCCGCGCCATCCACTCGTCGAAGACGTCGCGGTCGTCGGGGTCCGCGGCCGTGAACGCGGCCATCTCGACCGCCTCGCGGTCGCGCATCATCTCGAAGATCGCGTCGAGATCGTCGTCGTCCAGGTCGCGCAGTTCGATGTGGCCCACGTGCTCAACGGTATCCACCGGCGGCGACGTGCAGAAGAGCGATCAGGCCACGCCGTGCAGTTCGCGCAGGATCGACTCGGCGCGCGCGCCGTCACGCCGGGCGACGGCATCCCGGAACTCCTCGTAGCCGGCGGTGCGCTGCACGGTGCATTCGACGTACGGATGCCAGCCCGCGAGGTTGCGGCGGATCGCGATCTCGGCCTCGCGCATGACGCGCACGAAGACGACGTTGTCGGTGTCGTCCACGATGTGCTCGAAGAACCGGGCGCTGGCGACCATGATCGCGGCGTGGTCGTCGTCGCGGGATGCCGCCACGATGGCATCCGCATGACCCACGGTGTGGGCGAGCGCGTCGTCGGAGCAGCGGCGCAGGGCGATCCGCACCGCGCTGCCCATCAGGTGGATGAAGAACTCGTGCGTGTCGGCGTGGACGCGCTCGCTCGGAGTGGACACGCGCGTGTAGCGGTTCGGCGAGACCTCGACCAGGCCGGCGCGCTCGAGACGCTGGAGCGCTTCGCGCACCGGGGTGCGCGAGACGCCGAGCCGCTCGGCGAGCTCCTGGTCGCGCAGTCGTTCGCCGGCGCTGAGACGGCCGTCGAGGATCGCCTCCCCGAGGAGTGCGTAGACCTCGTCGCCGAGTACGGCGCCGCGCGGTTCCAGCGGGGCGAAAGGCGTGGTCATGACGGGTGACAGTCTACGACTGACGATTCACCTGCATAGACCTTCGCGCGCGCCGCCGTCGGAGCGGCGTTCGCGGCGTGGTTCGCACTCGGCGAACTCACGGATTCACGGGCCGATTCGCCAGCGAGGATCCTCGCCGAACGCCTGATATATCGGTAGAGTGTGCCGTGTCACGCCTGGCGTGACCTATCCGGGGGGATCCGTCGACGCCCGGGCTTCGAGTGTCTTTGCTCAGCCCGGGCGTCCGATGGGGTCTGCAACGTTTGTGTCACCTTCTTTCCGGAACATTCCCCTTCCCCTCCTGCGTTTCGATACCCTGAGTGGGACTCGACGCAGATGGCGCGGGCACACAGAGAACGGCAATACATGAGTACCCAGGGCACGGTCAAGTGGTTCAACGCGGAGAAGGGCTTCGGCTTCATCGCTCCTGATGACGGCGGCGCTGACGTTTTCGCGCACTACACCGCGATCCAGTCGGGCGGTTACCGCTCGCTTGAAGAGAACCAGCGCGTCGAGTTCGAAGTAGCCCAGGGCCCCAAGGGCCTGCAGGCTGAGAACATTCGTCCGGTCTGACTTAAGACCGACCGCGCGGCGCCTCGTGCGTCGCGCCCCCGCGGGGCGACCGCGACACGAGTTCAGCAGAGCTCAGTCGCGCTCGCCCCGCACCAGTTCCACCCCCGCGCCCGCGAACTGCCGCAGCGTCGCATCGGGGAGGAACGCACGGGTCAGGCCCGCGCCGATGCGCGTGAGGTCGCTCTCGTCGCGGAACAGCAGGTACATGGTCTCGTAGCGCGGGTGGAACTTCTCCTTGAACCTGTGCAGCGAACCGAAGCCGTAGACAGGTTCGAGCATGTTCGCCAGCCAGTCCGACAGGCTCGCGATGGCACCGGCATCCGGCGGGTAGTCGTGCGCCAGCGGGGCTCCCGACAGCGACATGACCTCGGCCCCCTCTTCGGAGAAGAGCTTGGCGGACGAGCCGATCAGAAACTCCATGACCGGTCCGAAGCCGCCCTCGCGGCGGCGCATGAGGTCGAGCGTCCAGCCGCGGACCTTGCCGTCGCCGCCGTAGACCGGCAGCCACGACAGGAATCCGTCCACATCGCCCTTCGCCGAGACGGCGAGGGCGAGCCGCACCTCGGGGTCCATCGCCTCGTCGAGCGTTCCGAGGGTGAAGCCCATCTCGGGCAGCCCCTTGTCGCCGACCCACATCTCCGAGATCGCTCGCAGCTGCTGCTGGACTCCCCAGGTCTCTTCGCCGAGCCGGGTCATGCGGAAGGTCATCTCTTCGCGGCCGGCGCGGTTGAGTGAGGTGCGCACGGCCGACCAGGCCTTGCCCGTGAACTCCAGGCCCGGCAGGTCGACGATCGTGTCATCGGCGACGACGATGCTGCGCCACGTCTCCGGGACGGCGGCCTTCGTCGCGTCGCTCGCGCTGAAGAAGCAGGGGATCAGGCCCTGCTTCTCGGCCATGCCGATGAACTCGCCGACCGACTCGGCGCGTGAGTCCTCGGGGCCGAGCGGGTCGGCCAGCACGATCGCGACGCCGGCACGCTTCTGGTACGCGACGATTCCGTTGCTCGTGCGCGCGTAGCTGTTGCCGCCCCACGTGGTCATCCACGACAGCGTGCCGCCGCCGTGTGCGTGGAGCTGCTCCTTGACCTCGTCGAGGCTGGGCTCGTCGCCGAGCCCGAGCGTCGCCTTGCGGCGGGCTCGGAAGGCGCCCCGCACCCAGATGAGGTAGACGAGCAGGACCAGCCAGATCGCGGACTGCGCGATCGCGACGCTGGTGTCGCCGACGCCGGTCTCGATCACGGCTCCCGGCACGAACAGCAGCGTCACGAACAGCACGCCGGAGAAGACGTTGAAAGCGCCGAGGATGATTCCCAGGACCCAGGCCCAGCGGCGTCCTCGGCGCAGGCCGTTCGCGATGATCAGGATGACGACGACGTCGATGCCGATGTCCAGCAGCGATCCGGTTCGCGCATCTGTGGGCCCGAAGGGGCCATTGGTGGGCACCAGGAACGTGAGGATGTCGATCGCCAGCACCACCAGCACGCTGACGAACGCGATCAGTCGCTGCTCGCGGACCGTGGTGCGCTGCAGACGCAGCGACCGGTCGACGGACAGGACGAGTCCGACGGCGAGCGCGTGCTCCAGATCGGCGAGCGAGCCCCAGAAGAAGAGCGTCACGACAGTGAATCCGAGGAGGATCACCCACGCGCGCACCCGCCACGGCGCGGCCAGCAGACCGGCGGCCGCCGCGATGCACGCCATGGTGCCGCCCGAGGGGCCGACGTCGAGCGCCATCGCCTCGGCCTGCGCCCACGGCCACGGCAGGAACGCGAAGAACCACAGCAGGAGGGCGCTCGCGAAGATGGCGAAGAGCTGACCGACGCCGAAGTAGGCCAGGGCGACCCGAGACCCGCGATGGAACTCGAGGTAGGCCATCCCGGTGAAGCTCGCGATCGTGAACAGATAGACCAGCGGGTGGGAGACGAAGAACGTCCCGGTGACCGGCGTCCACCACCGGCCCTCGAGGAGCGCGGGCAGGCCGTAGGCGACCGTCTCGAAGAGCGGGTTGTCCTCGAACGGGCTCCACAGGCCCGCGAACACCACGCCGACAGCCAGGATCACCGCGATGAGGGTCAGGGTCGCGGGAATCCTCGCGATGACACGGACGATCGGATGCCGGGGCGTGGTCTCGACGTCGCTCATGGGTTCACGATAGCGGCGAGCGTGCGGGCGGGTCCGAACGCACGCCCGCGGGCCGTTCGACCGATCAGCGACCGCCCCGGCGGTCGTAGTCGGCCAGCGCCTGGGCGTCTTCGGCATCCCGCATCGCACGTCGTGCGGCATCCAGGGCCTCGACCGGGTCCTGCATCTGGCGGGCTGCGGCGAGCTCGCGCTGCGCCGACATCAGCCGCGATCGGGCGTCGGCGCTCGTGCGCGCGTGGCCCACAGACGCCTCGGCGTGCGCGACGGCGTTCCGGGCAGCGGCGAGCGTGCCGGGCAGTGCGGTGCGCGCCCCCCGGATGCGCTGCTGCGCGGTGCGGGCATCGCCGAGCGCGAGGTCGAGGCGGTCGCGCAGACGCGCGATGCGATCGATCGTGCGGGTCGGGCGGCGCGCGGCATCCGTCTCGAGCTGCGTCAGCTCGGCTTCGATGACCCGCAGCTCGGCGCCGAGCCGTGCCGCATCGGGCGGATCGAGCTGCTCGCGCGTCACGGACGGCCTGGCGGAGGGCGGTGCGGGCAGCGGCGAACTCGCCGGGCACGGCCTGGGCCGCCTGCGTGACCAGCCGGTGCGTCTCCTCCATCGTGCGCGCCTCGGACTCCGCGCGGCGCAGTGCCCGCTCGGCCGCGGCCAGATCGGTCAGCGCGGTGCGCGTCGGATCGTCGGCGGTGCGCGCCGCGACCGCGAGCGACCGCTCGGCCTCATCGGCGTGGTCGACCGCGGCGCGGCCGGCGCGCGCGGCATCGGTCCACTCGTCCTCGGCGAAGCGCGACGACAGCTCGGCCACCAGGGCTGCGGGGTCGCCCATCGTGGCCCGCAGCGCGTCGAGGCGCTTCTGCGCCGAGGCCACCTGAGCGGCGGCCGACACGTTCGCCCGCACCCAGTCGGAGTGCTCGGCGCGCGCGGCGGAGATCGTCGCGAGCGCCTCGGTGGTGCGGCGCTGGATGCGGGCCGAGATCCGGCGGATCTCGACGGGGGAGGCATCCGGCGCGGAGATCACGCGATACTCCTCGAAGGACTCGTCGCGCACGTGCTGCGCGGTCAGCCGGGCCCGGCGCAGCGATGCCGGTGCGCCGCCTCCGTAGAGGGCGCCGGAGAGCCCGACCTCGAGATCGAGTTCGTCCACGGCATCGTCGAGGCGCACGAGCGTCGCGCCCGATTGCGCCCGCAGCTCATCGGCGGCCGCCCGTGCCCGCGGGGAGCGTCGAGACGCGCGGATCGCCCAGGCGATCACCGCGATCGCGAGAGCAGTGACGCCGAAGACGACCAGCGCGGGAATGACCCACGACAGGATGCCGGCGACGACCTCACCCATCGGCATCCCGAATCAGCAGCAGGTCGCGCAGTTCGTCGACGGTGTCGACCGCCGCCTGGGCGCCGGCGGACTCGTGCGGCCAGCTGAAGCCCCACCTCACGAAGATCACGGGCACGCCGCGTTCCGCGCCCCCTTCGACATCATGATGCCGGTCGCCCACCAGCACCGGGCGGCTGGTGTCGACGCCGGCCGCATCCAGACGCCGCAGCGCTTCGGCGACGATGTCGGATTTCGCGGCGAGGGTGCGCTCGTCGGAGGTCGCGCCGACGATCGCGGTGAACCACGGCGAGAGGTCGAAGTGGTCCATGAGGGCGTCGACCTGGATCTCGGGCTTCGAGCTGGCGGTCGCCTGGGGGATGCCGGCTGCCGCGACCTCCCCGATCAGCTCGCCCACCCCGGCGAACAGCTTCGCCCCGGTCGTGTAGCCGTCGGCCTTGCCCAGTACCCGGTAGTAGGCGACGGCTTCGGCAGCCTCGTCGGGGCTCATGCCGCCGGTCACCTGGAAGGACTGGAACATCGGCGGCCCGATCCAGTGCACGAGCTCAGCGCGCGTGGGCGCGGTCTTCCCGAAGTGCTCGAGGGTGATCGTCAGCCGGCGCAGGATGCCGTCCGACGCGTCGACGATCGTTCCGTCGACATCCCACAGCACGCACGTCCACGGCGATCGGCTCCCCATGGCAACAGCCTAGGCGCGGACGGGGAAGGGCTGATCGCGGACGTATGGTCTCGCCCCGCGTCAAAACAGGCGCGGGGCGCCGGAGTCGATGCCCTTCATGCCGTCGTAGTCGAGCGTCACGCAGCGGATGCCGCGGTCGGCCGCGAGCACCCGCGCCTGCGGCTTGATCTCCTGGGCGGCGAACACTCCCGTGACGGGGGCGAGGTGCGGGTCGCGTCCGAGCAGCTCGAGGTATCGGGTGAGCTGCTCGACCCCGTCGATGTCGCCGCGCCGCTTGACCTCGACGGCGATCGTGCCGCCGGTGGCGTCGCGCAGCAGCAGGTCGACCGGACCGATCGCGGTCGGGAACTCCCGCCGCACGAGAGTGAGGCCGTCGCCGATCACGTCGACCTGCTCGGCGAGCAGGCGCTGCAGGTCGGCCTCCACACCGTCCTTCACGAGCCCGGGGTCGATGCCGAGCTCATGCGAGGTGTCGTGCACCACTTCGTAGATGCGCACCAGCAGTGCGTCTCCGGTCTTGGCGTGCGTGACCTTCCACAGCTCGATCACGCCGTCCTCGGCATCCGCCTCGTCCGGTGCCTGCAGGGTGAGGGTGCACGGCGGACTCATCCAGTTGAGCGGCTTGTACGAGCCGCCGTCCGAGTGCACGAGCAGGCTGCCGTCGCCCTTGTGGACGAGCAGGCGCGTGGCCAGTGGCAGGTGCGCGTTGAGCCGGCCGGTGTAATCCACCGAGCACCGGGCAATGACGAGACGCACCCGTCGAGCCTAGTCCCGCGCGCTCGGTCAGCCGGCGTGGTCGGCGTGGTCGCGGGGGTGCCCGGCACCCACCGTCGAGCCGGCGATCGGCTTGGCCGCGCCCGAGGCGAGTCCGGATGCCACGGCCAGGACGACCAGGATGTACAGGGTGTTCAGCAGGCCGATGTTCTCGCTGATGAATCCGAGGATCGGCGGACCGCACAGGAACGAGATGTAGCCGATCGTCGCGGCCGCACTCACGCGTGCCGCGGCCTTCGCAGGGTCGTCCGCGGCGGCGGACATGCCGAGCGGGAAGCCGAGCGAGACGCCCGCACCCCACAGCGCCGCACCGACGAACACGAGCGGGGTGTTCGGCGCGAGGATGAACAGCAGAAGCCCGGCCGTGGCGAAGCCGGCCAGCACGCGCAGCGTGGCGACGCGCCCGAACCGATCGACGAGCGGACCGCCGATCATGCGGACCAGCGTCATGCTCACCGAGAACACCGTCAGGCCGAGCGCGCCGACCGCCTGGGTCGTGCCGTGGCCCTCGACCATGCCGAGCGCGAGCCAGTCGTTCGCGCCGCCCTCGGCGAAGGCCATGCCGAGCATGATGACGCCGAGCGCGTACGTGCGCGGCTCGCGCCACGCCGACAGGGCGGTGTGGAGCCGCTCGCGCCAGTGGCTCTTGTCGGCCGCGTCCACGGGGTCCATCGTGATCTCCCGGGCGGGCACCATCGCGTGCGTCACGAACGCGATGACCGCGATCACGACAGCCATCACCGATGTGTGGACGAGGACGTTGAGACCGACCGCGACGGCGAGTGCTCCGAGACCTGCGCCGATCACGGTGCCGAAGCTGAAGAACGCATGGAACAGCGGCAGGATCGTCTTGCCCACCTGCTTCTCGATCGCGGCACCCTCGACATTCATCATCACGTCGACCGCGCCGTTGCCCAGGCCGAACAGCGCGAGCCCGGCGACGACGAACGCGTACGAGTGCAGCACGTCGGTGCCGACGCCGATCAGCGCGACCCCGACCGCGAAGACGAGGATGGCAGCCAGCATTCCCGTCCGGGCGCCGAAGCGCGCGAGAACGACGGTCGCGAGCGACAACCCGGCGATCGAGGCGATCCCCGCGCCGAGGAGCATGAGGCCGATCTGGATGTTGTCGACATCGAGGGCGATCTTGATCGCCGGCACGCGCGAGGCCCACGTCGCAATGCTGAGGCCGCTCGCGAGGAAGATCGCGAACACCGCCGTGCGCCAGCGCACGAGCTGCGAGCGGGTGAGGACGAGTTCCATGTCCGATACTTTAGCGAATCGATTCGAGTTCCGTCGAATCGATTCGGACCCGACGGCACTCGCGAGGTACCATCGAGTCGTCATGAGCACTCGCCGCCCCACGATCACCGATGTCGCCCGCGAAGCCGGGGTCTCGCCGTCGACCGCCTCCGTGGTCTTCAGCGGCAAGACCGCCGTCTCGGCGGCGACGCGCCAGCGCGTGCTCGACGCCGCGGGGGCACTCGGCTACACCGGCCCCGACCCGCGCGCCGCGTCGCTGCGCCGCGGGCGGTCGGGCATCGTGGGCGTCGTCTTCGAGGAGCACCTCGGCGCGGCGTTCCTCGATCCCGTCAAGACGCTCATGATGGACGGTCTGACCGACGGCGTCGCATCGCTCGGGGCAGGCCTCCTCCTGCTGCGCGATCAGGCGCCGCTGGGCACCGAGCCGACCTTGACGACGGCCCCGCTCGACGCGGCGGTGCTGATCGGCTGCAGCGGGATGCTGCGCGAATCGCTCGCGGTCGTCACGGCCCGCGGCATCCCGGTCGTGGTCATCGAGGGCGACGCCGGCGAGGGCATCCCCAAGATCGGCCTCGACAACCGCGAGGCGCAGAGGCAGGCGGCGAGTCACCTCAAGGCGCTCGGTCACGAGGAGGTCGCGATCGTCGACGCTGCCGGTGCGCGCCGGCTGGGAGCGCGGCTGGATCGACGCCGACGAGTCCATCACGATCGACGTGACGCGCGAACGGCTCGCCGGCGCGCGCGACGTCTTCCCGCATGCGAGGGCGTACGCCGCCGCGGGCAGCTTCATCGACGAGGGCCTCGCCGCCGGGCGCGCGATCTTCGCCGACGCTGCCGCGCGCCCGACGGCGGTCATCGCCCAGAGCGACCTGCTGGCCGCCGGCGTGATCCGCGCCGCGGAAGAGGCGGGGCTCCGGGTGCCCGACGACGTCAGCGTGACCGGATTCGACGGGATCGTCGTGGACGGCCTGGCCCCGTACGAGCTCACCACGCTCGTGCAGCCGGCCGCCGACAAGGGGCGCGCCGCCGGCCTGGCCGTGGCGGCGATGCTGGCCGGCGAGGCGGCGGCATCCATCCGCTTCACGTGCGTCTTCCGGGTGGGCAACACCACCGCGCCACGGGCCTGAGCAGCCTCCCCGCGACGGATCGGGGCGCCGACATGCGCCGATAGACTGGATCCGACACCCCGATCGCCCGAGCCGCCGCCCTGCTGTCCTCAGCAAGCGGGCCGTGGGAGTGCGCAAGGCCGACGACCCCGAGGAGGCCACGCATGCTGGCCCTTCTCGGCGCGTTCGCACTCCTTCCGATGCTGCTGCCGTGGCTCGTCGCCCGCATCGGAGCCCGCGCGTTCTACGTCGCCGCGCTCCTGCCGATCGCGGCGTTCGCCTACACGGTGATCCAGACTCCCGCGGTCCTGGCCGGTGACACCCCGTTCGAGTCCTTCGACTGGATCCCGCCGCTCGGCATCGAGCTTTCGATGCGGCTGGACACCCTGTCGTGGGTGATGGCGCTCATCGTCACCGGCGTCGGCGCGCTCGTGCTGCTGTACTGCCGCTGGTACTTCCGCGGCAAGACCGAGAACGTCGGCCAGTTCTCGGCGGTGCTGCTCGCGTTCGCGGGCGCGATGTACGGGCTCGTCATCACCGACGACCTCGTCGTGCTCGTGATGTTCTGGGAGCTGACCAGTGTGCTGTCGTATCTGCTGATCGGCTTCTACAACCGCCGCGCGGCCAGCCGCCGCGCCGCGCTGCAGGCCCTGCTGGTGACGACCCTGGGCGGTCTGATCATGCTGATCGGCGTCGTGCTGATGGTGGTGGATGCCGGCACCTCGAGCATTTCGCAGATCCTCGCCGCGGCTCCGACCGGCCCGGTCGTGGACGCCGCGCTCGTGCTGCTGCTGGTCGGCGCGCTGAGCAAGTCGGCGATCTTCCCGTTCCACTTCTGGCTGCCCGGCGCCATGGCCGCCCCCACCCCGGTGAGCGCGTACCTCCACGCGGCCGCCATGGTGAAGGCCGGCATCTACCTCATCGCGCTGCTCGCCCCGGTCTTCGCCCTGTCGCCGGTCTGGCGACCGATCGTGATCGGCCTCGGCGCGTTCACGATGCTGCTGGGCGGTCTGCAGGCGCTGCGCGAATCCGACCTCAAGCGCATCCTGGCCTTCGGCACGGTGAGCCAGCTCGGGCTGCTGACGGTCGTGCTCGGATACGGGACGCGGGATGCCGCGCTCGCCGGGCTCGCGCTGCTGTTGAGCCACGCGCTGTTCAAGTCCGCGCTCTTCCTGGTGGTCGGCGTGATCGACCGCCAGCTGTCGACGCGTGACATCGGAGAGCTCAGCGGGGTCGGCCGGCAGGCGCCGGTCATGGCGGTGTTCTCGTTCATCGCCATCGCCTCGATGGTCGGCATCATCCCCACCGTCGGCTTCGTGGCGAAGGAGGGGGCGCTGACCGCCCTCCTGCACGAGGCAGCCGGGGGCGAGGTGTGGGGCATCGTCGCCCTGGTCGGCGTGATCCTGGGGTCGGTGCTGACCGCCGCGTACGGCATCCGCTTCCTGTGGGGTGCGTTCTGGACGAAGAAGACGGCCGACGGGCAGCAGCGCGCCCGCACCGAGTGGCCCGACCCGCCGATCGGCTTCCTCGGCGCACCCGTGCTGCTGGCCGGCCTGACGGTGGTCGCCGGATTCGCCGCGCCCGCCCTCGACACGGCGTTCGCGCCGTACGCCGACCTCGCGCCCGCGGCGAGCCCCGGCATCGAGCCCCCGGAGTACCCCGCGCATCTGCTGCTGTGGCACGGGTTCGAGCCGGCGCTGTGGATCTCGCTCGCGACGATCGCGGTCGGCGCGCTCATCTTCGTCGCGACGGCACGAGGACGCATGATCGGGCGGATGCTGCCCTTCACGGCATCCGACATCTACAACGCCGCCCTCCGGGGCGTCGCCCGCCTCTCGGTGCTGACCACGAGCTTCACGCAGCGCGGGTCGCTGCCGGTCTACGTCGGCACGATCTTCGTGGTCTTCGTCGCCGCCGAGGGGACCGCCCTGCTCGCGGGCGACGACTGGCGCGCCCAGCTGGACGCGTACCAGACCCCGATGCAGCTGGTCGTCGCGCCGATCATGATCGCGGCGGGCATCGTCGCCGTGCGCGCGCGCAAGCGCTACACCGGCGTCGTGCTCGTCTCGGTCACCGGTCTCGGGCTCGTCCTGCTGTTCGCCACGAGCGGTGCGCCCGACCTCGCGCTCACCCAGATCCTCATCGAGACCGTCACTCTGGTGGCCTTCGCGCTGGTGCTGCGCCGCATCCCGTCGCGCATGGGCGACCACAACGCGTCGGTCTGGCCGATCGCGCGCGCGGTGCTCGGCGCCGCCGTGGGACTCACGATGGCCTTCATCGCGATCATCGCGACCGCCGACCGTGTCGCCCCGCCGATCTCGGAGACCTTCCCCGAGCTCGCCTACGACATCGGCCACGGCAAGAACGTCGTCAACGTCGCGCTGGTCGACCTTCGCGGGTGGGACACGATGGGCGAGCTGTCGGTGCTGATCCTGGCGGCGACGGGCGTCGCCTCGCTGGTGTTCGTCACCCACCGCGCCGACAGCCTCTCGAAGTTCACGGCGCCGCTGCCGGCGGCCGCGGCGCGGACGCGTCGGCCGCTCGTGGAGACCGAGGACGGCATCCGTCCCGTCGACGGCTCGGGCCGGCCCGAACGGATGGCGTGGCTGGTCGGGGGGCAGCGGGTGCGGCCCGAGAACCGCTCGATCCTGCTCGAAGTGATCGTGCGGGTGCTGTTCCACTCGATCATCATCGTGTCGCTGTACCTGCTGTTCGCGGGGCACAACCTGCCGGGCGGCGGATTCGCGGGCGGGCTGGTCGCCGGCATGGCGCTGGTCATGCGCTACATCGCGGGCGGCCGGTACGAGCTCGGCGCCGCGGCGCCGGCCGATGCCGGGCGGCTCCTGGGGGTCGGCATGACGATCGCCGTCGCGTGCGCGGTCGTGCCGCTGCTGTTCGGGCTGTCGCCGCTGACGAGCGCCTTCTTCGAGGCCGAGCTGCCCGTGGTCGGGCACGTCGAGTTCGTCACCTCGACGCTGTTCGACATCGGCGTCTACCTCGTCGTGATCGGGCTCGTGCTGGACGTGCTGCGCAGCCTCGGCGCCGAAGTCGACCGCCAGGCCCAGCAGCAGAGCCGCCGGGGGGTGAACGGCTGATGGATGTGTCGCTCGTCCTCATCGTGATCATGGGAGTGCTGTACGCCTGCGGCGTCTACGCGATGCTCGAGCGCAGTCTCACCCGCGTGCTCATCGGCTTCCTCCTGCTCGGCAACGCCACCAACCTGCTGCTGCTGATCGTGATGGGTCAGCCCGGGATCGCGCCGTTCTTCGGCGCCGGCGACTCCGAAGACATGTCCGACGCCCTGCCGCAGGCCCTCACCCTCACCGCGATCGTGATCACCTTCGCGATCTCGGCCTTCCTCCTGGCCCTGATCTACCGCTCCTGGCAGCTCGGCCAGGCCGACACGGTCGAGGACGACGCGGCCGACATCGCCGTGCGCGCCCGCAGCATCGAGGCCGAAGACACCATGGACGACGACACGGCCATCGAGTCGGACGACTCCGTCACCGACTTCGTCGGGCTCGCGAAATCACCCATCACGCTGCTCGGCACCCGCGACTTCAGCGGCCTCCGCGACGACGCTCCCACCGACGAGGCGAACCGACGACGGGACGGTGATCCCGAGTGAACGCGCTGGTTCCCCTCCTGGTGACGCTGCCCCTGCTCGGCGCGGCGATCAACCTGATCGCGGGCCGGCACCGCCGCACGCAGGTGGCCGTCTCGATCGTGACGCTGACCGTCGTCCTCGTGATCGCCGCCGTGCTGCTGGTCGTCGTCGACGCGGGCGGCCAGCCGATCGTGGTCTCGGTGGGCGGCTGGCCGATCCCCTTCGGCATCGTGCTCTACGTCGACCGTCTCGCGGCGCTGCTGGTGGTCGTCTCGAGCATCGTGCTGCTGGCGGTCCTGCTCTTCTCCGTGGGCCAGGGTGCGGCCGACGGCGACGACGAGACGCCCGTCTCGATCTTCCACCCGTCGTACCTCATCCTCGCCGCGGGCATCTTCAACGCGTTCATCGCGGGCGACCTGTTCAATCTCTACGTCGGCTTCGAGATCCTGCTCGTCGCGTCGTACGTGCTCATCACGCTCGGCAGCACCGAGAACCGCATCCGCACGGGCGTGGTCTACATCGTCGTCTCGCTCGTCTCGTCGATCCTGTTCCTCGCCGCGATCGCCGTGATCTACGGCGCGCTCGGCACGGTCAACATGGCCCAGATCGCCGATCGCATGACCGAGCTGCCGCAGGAGACGCAGACCGTGCTGCACCTGCTGCTGCTGCTGGCCTTCAGCATCAAGGCGGCCGTCTTCCCGCTGTCGTTCTGGCTGCCGGACTCGTACCCGACGGCGCCCGCGCCGGTCACCGCCGTCTTCGCCGGCCTGCTGACCAAGGTCGGCGTCTACGCGATGATCCGCACCGAGACCCAGCTCTTCCGCGACAACGACCTGAACACCCTGCTGCTGGTGGTGGCGCTGGCGACGATGATCGTCGGCGTGCTGGGCGCGGTCGCGCAGGCCGAGCTGAAGCGCATCCTGTCGTTCACGCTCGTGAGCCATGTCGGCTACATGGTGTTCGGCCTCGCGATAGCCACGCCGCTCGCGGTCGGGGCGACGATCTACTACATGGTCCACCACATCGTGGTGCAGACGACGCTGTTCCTCGCGGTGGGCCTGATCGAGCGCCGCGCCGGCAGCACCTCGATCCTGCGGGTGAAGGGCCTGATGAAAGCGGCGCCCGTGATCGCCGTGCTCTACTTCATCCCGGCCGTCAACCTCGGCGGCCTGCCGCCGTTCTCCGGCTTCATCGGAAAGTACGCGCTCTTCGACGCCGCGGCCGAAGTCGGCAGTCCGATCATGATGGTGCTGATCGTCGGCGGCATCGTCACGAGTCTGCTGACCCTGTACGCGCTGATGCGCGCCTGGAACCTCGCATTCTGGCGCGAAGAGGACGACTCGGCCGAGACCGAGGCGCGCATCTCGTACCTCGGTGACGCCCCCGCCGCCGCGGTCGAGACCGAGCGCCGCGTCATCCCGCGCATCATGACGGCCGCGACGGGCGGGATGGTCGCGATCACGGTGGCGCTGACGATCTTCGCCGGCCCGCTCTACGACGTGTGCGCCCGCATCGGCGCCTCCCTCCTCGAGCCGGTCAGCGTCTCGCAGCTCGAAGAGGATGTGAGCCCATGACCGCGCCCGCGCACGACGGAACGACGACGGATGCCGGCGGCAAGCGCACCCTCCTGACCAGGCTGTGGCGCCAGCTGCCGTTCTTCGTCTGGCTGATCGCGCTGTGGATGCTGCTGTGGGGGCAGTTCACGATCGTCGCCTTCGTCACCGGTCTCGTGGTGGCGGTGTTCGTCACGAGCGTGTTCCGCCTGCCGCCGGTGGAGCTGTCGGGGCGGCTGAACCTCTGGTACGGCCTGGTGTTCGTGATCACGTTCTTCGGCGCGCTCGTGCGCGGTTCGCTGCTGGTCGCGTGGCAGGTGATCGATGTGCGCACGCAGGTGGGCAGCTCGATCATCGCAGTGCAGCTGCGGACGGACGACGACCTGATCATGACGCACACCGGTGTGACGGCATCCCTCATCCCCGGGTCTCTCATCGTGGAGGCCGATCGTGATCGACGGATCCTCTACCTGCACGTGCTCGGCGCGACGACGGACGAGGAGATCGCGAAGCAGAAGAGCGCCGTCCTCGGCTGGGAGGCGCGGATCGTGCGCGCGGTCGGTTCGCTCGCGCAGCTCGAGGCCATCCGTGCGGCCGAGACCGACACGCCACGACGGGGAGGGGCTCCGGCATGAACGCGCTGCTGATCGTGATCTACGTCGTCTTCGCGCTGGCCGCCCTGCTCACGCTGTGGCGCATCGTGATCGGTCCGTCGATCCTCGACCGCGCCGTCGCCTCGGACGTGCTGCTCACCGAGATCATGTGCGTCCTCGGTGCCGAGATGGCGATCAACCATCACACCCGGAGCCTCCCGGTGCTGCTCATCATCGCCGCGGTCGGCGTCTTCGGCTCGATCTCGATCGCCCGGTTCGTGGCGAGAAGGGACAACGTGCAGCAATGAAGCTCTCTCCCGCTCTCGAATCCGTCTCCGCGCTGGATGCCGCCCTGGACGTGACGGTCCTCGTGCTGATCCTCCTCGGCGCGATCCTGTGTCTGACGGCGGCGATCGGACTCCTCCGCTTCACCGACGTGCCCACCCGGCTGCATGCGGCCACGAAGCCTCAAGTGCTCGGGCTGATCCTCATCTGCCTGGCGATCGCGCTGTCGCTGCGGTCGTGGGGGGTGGTCGCCTTCCTCGTGCCGGTCGTGCTCATCCAGCTCGCGACCGCCCCGCTCTCGGCGCACATGATCGGCCGCCGCGCGTACCGCAACGGCACGATCGACGAGAACGCGATGTACGTCGACGAGCTCGCCGAATCCAAGCGCACGCCACCCGCCGCCGGCGGCTGACCGATTCTCACCGCGAGACTGCAACGGGTGGTCGAGACTGCAGGAATACCCGCAGTCTCGCCGCCCCTATGCAGCCGCGCAGCGGTCGTCGGCCGGGCACGTGACGTCGCGGCATCCACCGCGGCGTCCGTGAACGCCCACGGGGTGAGCTCGGCGCGCTGCCACGCCGGGGTCTGGTCGACGTAGTTCGGGTGGTACGTGTGCCCGCTCGTGCCGGTCAGGTGGTTCCAGCGCGACGCGTCGAAGTCCGCCAGGTCCACCACCATGCGCATCGACGGTACGGTGACCGTCGCGAAGCCCTCGCCCACCTGCCATCCGGTCGCGTTGGCCACGGACGAGCCGCCGCCGACCGCGTACGGTCCCCGGTTGAAGAGCGCCTCGATCGGAGCGATGCCCGACGAGCCGAACGTGTCGCTGCGCAAGGGCAGCGCGTGCAGCGACCCCCAGTTCCATCTCGCAGGATTGTCGCCCTGCAGCGCGACGAGCCGGTCATAGGCCTCGTTCGCGGCGTGCTCGAGCATCTCGGCCTGTCCACTCACGCCGAGTTCGTCATTGGTCCACCATTCCGAGTCGGGGTCATCGAGCAGCGCGTCCACCACGAGGAACAGCCGGCCCTGACCCGTGACCGGAGCCGGGTCTTCGCGACCGTTCACGAAGATGTCGAGCACCAGCTGGTCCCACAGCACGTTCGCGTAGGCTGCCGCCTCCGAGTCGGCGTTGTTCTGCGCGTCCCACGATCGCATCAGGTCCAGCGCGGCATCCGGTCCCCGGCGTCCGGTCGAGATGTCGGTATAGGCCGAGATGAGTCGCTGGCCCATCGCGAAGTGGTTGTCGGCCTGGATGTCGCGCATGTCGTCGGCCGTGAGCTCGCCCATCGCCGCCTTGCGCTCCAGGAGGTCGACGATGCGCGCGGCGCGCCAGCCGTAGTCCCAGTCGCGCGTGAGGAGGTAGGGATAGTCGGCGCCGACGATCGCGTTGTTCGCCGTCACGATGTAGCCCTCCGGGGGGTTGAGCGACGTCGGCAGCTCCTCGAACGGGATGTAGCCCTGCCACGCGAAGGCCGAGTCCCACCCCGGCTGGGGCATCGAGCCGTCGCCGGCGCCGCGGATGGGCAGGCGCGCCCGGAGTCTGGTAGCCGATGTTGCCGTCCACGTCGGCGTAGACGAGGTTCTGCGCGGGCACGTCGAACAGCGCGGCCGCGGCGCGGAAGTCCTCGAAGTCCTGCGCCACGTTCAGGGCGAAGATGGCCGCCGCGGTCGTGCCCGGCTCCAGCGCGGTCCACTTCAGGCTCACCGCGTACTCGCCCTCCGGTGCCGCGGTCGGCGTGGCGATCGCGCCGTCCGTGCCGGTGTAGGGGTCGGCCGCGATCGCGTCGAAGTCCGCCGTCAGGCCCGACAGGATCGGTCCGTTCTCGGTCGACCGGATGCGCAGCTCGACGTCGTCGCCGCCGGCGACCTCGATCGTCTCGGTGCGCTCTTGGAGGGGGACGAGCTGACCGTCCCGCCAGTACTGGTCGTCCTGGATCTTCTCGAGGTACAGATCCGTCACGTCGGTCGTGAGGTTGGTGAAGCCCCATGCGATGCGTTCGTTGTGCCCGATCACCACGCCGGGCACCCCCGAGAAGCTGAATCCGGAGACATCGAACGCGCAGTTCGCGGTGATCGTGCGGCACTTGAGACCCACCTGGTGCCAGACGCTGGGCAGCGCCGCACCGAGGTGGGGATCGTTCGCGAGCAGCGGCATCCCGCTCTCGGTGAGGTCGCCCGACACGACCCACGAGTTCGAGCCGATGCCCTCGCCGGCGTCGCCGATCAGGGCGCTGACCGCCTCGATCACGCCGTCGGCCTCGTCCCACTCGATCGAGGCCGTGGCGATGCCGGACTCGGATGCCGCTCCCGCGCTCGCCGGCTGCGCCGAGGTGAGCGTCGGGACGATCACCGGATGGCGGTCGAAGGGGTAGCCGGGATACAGCTGCGGCGATCTCGTCGGAGGTGAAGTCGGGAGCGACGAGCGCACGCTCGGTCTCGTCTTCGATGTTGGTGCGGAGGTCCCAGGCCATCGCCTTGAGCCAGGCCACCGAGTCCTCGGGCGTCCAGGGCTCGATCTCGTAGTCGGCGTTCTGCAGCCCCAGCACCGCGTACTCGAACGACGCGTCGGCGCCGTCGTGCTCGGCGAGGTACGCGTTGACGCCCTCGGCATACGCCTCGTAGTACGACGCGATCGTCGGGTCGAGCGCCTCGACCTCCTGAGCGGCGATCTCTCGCCAGCCGAGCGTCCGCAAGAACCTGTCGGTGGACAGCTGCGACTCTCCGAACAGCTCGGAGAGCCGTCCGCTCGTGACGTGGCGGCGGAAGTCCATCTCCCAGAAGCGGTCCTGCGCGTGCACGAATCCCTGCGCGAAGAACAGGTCGTCCGTGTCGGATGCCGAGATCGTGGGGATGCCGAGCACGTCGCGCTGCACCTCGACGTCCCTGCCGAGACCTTCGACGGCGACCGTGCCCTCGAGCTGGGGGAAGGACCGCTGGATCGTCCACACGACGAAGCCGGCGGCGATCAGCGCGATCACCGTGACACCCGCCACGATGCTGAACATCGTGATGCCGATCACGCGTCCGACCGATCGTCCTGCGCGGCGCTTCATCCTCCGCAGTCGTGGGGGGCGCGGCGACGGGCTTCGACATTGAAGGAACTCTCGAGTGGAGGCGTGGGGAACGCGATGTCATCCGGCGCGATCCTCAGTCCCACGCTTTCGGGTGGCGCGGGTACCGTCAGGAATCGTAACCCGAGCACGCCGCAACCCCGAACCCCACTCGGGATCCGCAGCAGGGCCGGTCGCGTCAGTCGGTGCCGGCGTCGTACATCGCGGAGTCGGATGCCGCTTCGATGGCGTCCTCGAGGGCTTCGGCGGCGGCATCCGTCGGCGCAGCGGATTCGGTGATCTCGTCGGCGTGGCCGGCCGTGATGCGACCGACCAGGGCACCCGTCGCGCCGCCGATCAGCCCGAGGCCGGCGTACTGCTCGAGGCGCGAGCGCGAGTCGGCGATGTCGAGGTTGCGCATCGTGAGCTGCCCGATGCGGTCGGTCGGGCCGAACGCGGCGTCGCCCACCCGCTCCATCGAGAGCTTCTCGGGCGCGTACGAGAGGTTCGGGCTCGTGGTGTCGAGGATCGTGTAGTCCTCACCGCGGCGCAGGCGCAGAGTCACCGAGCCGTTGATGGTCGAGCCCACCCACTTCTGGATCGACTCGCGCAGCATGAGCGACTGCGGCTCGAGCCAGCGACCCTCGTACATGAGGCGCCCGAGCCGGCGGCCCTGCTCGTGGTAGGTCGCGAGGGTGTCTTCGTTCAGGATGCCGTTGACCAGGCGCTCGTAGGCGATGAACAGCAGCGCCATCGCCGGGGCCTCGTAGATGCCGCGGCTCTTGGCCTCGATGATGCGGTTCTCGATCTGGTCGCTCATGCCCAGGCCGTGCCGCCCGCCGATGCGGTTCGCCTCGTGCACGAGCGCGACCGGGTCGGTGTACTCGACGCCGTTGAGGGCGACCGGGCGGCCGAGCTCGAACGTGATCGTCACGTCTTCGGTCTCGATCTGCGACCTCGGGGTCCCAGAAGCGCACGCCCATGATCGGCTCGACCGTCTCGAGCGAGACGTTCAGGTGCTCGAGGGTCTTGGCCTCGTGCGTGGCGCCCCAGATGTTCGCGTCGGTCGAGTACGCCTTCTCGGCGCTGTCGCGGTAGGGGAAGCCGTGCTCGAGCAGCCAGGCCGACATCTCCGAGCGCCCGCCGAGCTCGGTGACGAAATCGGCGTCGAGCCAGGGCTTGTAGATGCGCAGGCGGGGGTTGGCGAGGAGGCCGTAGCGGTAGAACCGCTCGATGTCGTTGCCCTTGTAGGTCGAGCCGTCGCCCCAGATGTCGACGCCGTCGTCCTTCATCGCCCGCACGAGCATCGTGCCGGTCACCGCGCGGCCGAGGGGCGTGGTGTTGAAGTAGGTCTTGCCGCCCGAGCGGATGTGGAAGGCGCCGCACGCCAGAGCGCCGAGGCCTTCTTCGACGAGCGCCGTCTTGCAGTCGACCAGGCGCGAGATCTCGGCGCCGTACTCGAGCGCGCGGCCCGGGATCGCGTCGATGTCGTCTTCGTCGGGCTGGCCGAGGTCACCCGTGTACGTGCAGGGGATCGCTCCCTTGTCGCGCATCCAGGCGACCGCGACGGAGGTGTCAAGGCCCCCGGAGAAAGCGATGCCGACGCGCTCGCCGACGGGGAGGGACTGCAGGACCTTCGACATGCCTCGAGTCTACTGAGGCGGTGCTGCCGGCCCCGCGCGGGATGACATGACGGATGCCGGGCCGGCACGCGCCGACCCGGCATCCGTCGCCTGCGTCAGACCGCCAGCGGTCCCGGCGCGGGAGCCGCGGGCCGCCGCACCGCCGCCCGCCTCTCGCGGTAGCGACCGATCGCGATGATCACCGCGCCGATCGCGACGAAGGCGACCAGCATGACCGCGATGTAGGCGAACGCCGATCCGTACCCCCCGTTGCTCGGGTCGAGGAACGGATAGGGGTACCACTGCTCCGTGCTCCCGTCGGGATTTGCGACACGCAGGCCGCGCACCATCGTGTAGGTGATCCACACGATCGGGTAGCCCAGGAAGGTCGCCAGTGACCACCAGGGGAGTCCACGCCGGCGCGGAGCGAACAGCAGGTCGAGCACGAAGTAGACCGGCAGCACGACATGCAGGACCTCGACGGCGTACTCGTCCAGCATCGCGATGCCCGCGGTGTCGCCGAGGGCGATGCCGCTGGGGTCACCCCGCAGCAGCACGTTGTAGACGATGCCCAGCAGCAGCAGAGGACCGGCAACCGCGGCGAGCCCGAGGGCGATGCCCAGCGGCTCTCGGGACGTGCCCGGGTGCCGCTGAGCCCACGTCGCCGCCGCGAGCAGCGCGATGACACTCAGCAGCGCTGAGACGATCGTGAACATGCTGAAGTAGTTGCTCAGAACCAGCTTGAGATCCTGAGCCTCCCGCGACGCACGGTCGATGTTGACGATGAATCCGGCGACGATGCCGGACAGCGCGGTGATCGCCGCTGCGATCCTGAACCATGACCAACGCATTTCGATGACCTTTCTGTCCCCCTGTGAATGTCATCCCCAATGACACAGGTGTAGCGGGTGCGGCGAGGACACGGCGGAAACCTTGGCGGCGCAAAGGTCGAAGCCGCCCAAATGGGGGACAGAAAGGTTGTGGGAGATCTACAAACGCGTTCCGCGACGACGCCCGACCCACACAACGAGCAGCGCGACGGCGATGATCGCCGCGGCGATCACGATGACGTAGACGACGACCGAGCCCCAGCCGCCCGGATTGTTCGGGTTGAGGAACGGGTACGGGTACCAGTACGGGTCGCCGGTGCCGGGGTTGATGATGAACGGCGCGCGCAGCAGCGTGTAGGCCACCCACAGCAGCGGGAAGACCACGATGCCCAGCACCGTGCGCCACGGCAGGGCGCGGCGGAACGGACCGAGGAACAGGTCGAGCAGCAGGAAGAGCGGCCCGATCAGGTGCAGGATCTCGTTGGACCAGGGGACGATCGAGCCCGGTTCGAGCGCGATGCCGCGCAGCAGCGTGTTGTAGACGATGCCCGTGACGATCATGTACGTCGTCACCGCGGCCAGGAGGAAGGCCAGCCACCGGGGCTCCACCTTCGCGCGCCGGCCATGGGACAGGTACCAGATCGCGGCCGTCGCCAGGATGACGGCCGACGCGGTGTTGGAGAGGATCGTGAAGAAGCTGAAGAAGTTGGCGATGATCGTCAGGACGTCTCGGCCCGCCTCGATCGCTCCGCTGACCGATTGCACCAGCTGCGCGACGATCGCCGCGACGATGGCGACGGCCATCGCCAGGCGGAGAAGTGACCAGATGAGGGACCACAGCGGAGTGCGCAGCATGGCGCCACCCTATCGGCGCGCGGGCGAGGCGGCGTCGATGCGCGATGCGTAGAATCCGCGGTGTGACGACACCCTTCCTCGATCTCGCCGATCCGGCTTTCGATGTGACATCGGATGCCGTGCACGAGGCGCGAGAAACGGGGTGGTACGCCCGCACACCCTACGGCTGGGCGGTGCTGCGCTACGACCAGGGCACCGCGATCCTCAAGGACCGCCGCTTCCAGCAGGGCAATGCGCGCTGGCCCGAGCAGAACGGGATCCACGACGGGCCGTGGTCGCAGTGGTGGGGTGAGACGCTGCTCAGCGTCGAGGGGCCGGATCACACCCGTCTGCGCCGCCTCCTGGGTCCGGCCTTCCGCAGTCGCGCGATCGAAGCGATGCGCCCGCAGTTCCAGGCGCTCGCGAATGATCTGATCGACCGGTTCGCTTCTCGCGGCCGCGTCGAGTTCGTCGGCGAGTTCGCCGAGCCGTACGCCGCCCGCATCCTGTGCCTGCTCCTGGGACTGCCCGAAGAGGAGTGGCCGCAGGTCGCGCACTGGGCGGATGACCTCGGCAAGTCCTTCGGCGTCAATGTGCGCAGTGACCTGCCGCGGATCGAAGCGGCGCTGCAGGGGCTGACGGACTACATCGACGAGGTGATCGCCGATCGGCGCACGCATCCGCGCGATGATCTGGTCACGACGCTGCTGACCGCACACGAGGACGACGATTCGCTCACGCGCCGCGAGCTCAGTGTCAGCCTGGTCTTCCTGGCGTTCGCCGGCATGGAGACCACCCGCAACCAGCTGGGGCTCGCCCTGCAGACCTTCCTCGCTCATCCCGACCAGTGGGCGCTGCTCGCGGAGCATCCTGAACTCGGCGGCCGCGCGGTCGAAGAGGTCATGCGGGTCAACCCCACCGTCACCTGGGTCACGCGCGAAGCGATCGAGGACGTGGAGCTGGACGGACTCCACGTGCCGCGCGGAGGCATCGTGCAGGTGCTCTCCCATGCCGCGGGCACCGATCCGCTGGCGATGGGCGACGCGGCGGACTTCGACATCACGGTCGCGGACCGCCCCCTGCACAGCGGATTCGGCGGAGGCGCGCACCACTGCCTCGGGCACTTCGTGGCGCGAACCGACATGAGCGTCGCGCTGCCTCTTCTTGCGAAGCGGATGCCGGATGCCGTGGCCGACGGGCCCGGCGAATGGCTTCCGGTGTCGGGCAACACCGGGCCGGTGCGCTTCCCCCTCCGATTCACCGCCGAGGCCTGATCACCGCGGCCGCCGGCGAGGCCCCCGATAGGATGGGGTGTACCGTCGGATCCTTCCCGAGGAGTGAATATGCCCGCCATCGTGATCGTCGGAGTCCAGTGGGGGGATGAGGGCAAGGGCAAGGCCACCGATCTGCTCGGTGAGCGCACCGATGTCGTCGTCAAGTTCAACGGCGGCAACAACGCCGGCCACACGGTCGTGATCGGCGACGAGAAGTACGCGCTGCACCTGCTGCCCTCCGGCATCCTGTCTCCGGGCGTGACCCCGGTGATCGGCAATGGGGTCGTGGTCGACCTCGAAGTGCTCTTCGCCGAGCTCGAGGCGCTCAACGCGCGGGGCCTGGACACCAGCCGGCTCAAGATCAGCGCGAACGCGCACATCATCACGCAGTACCACCGCACGCTCGACAAGGTGACCGAGCGCTTCCTCGGCAAGCGCATGATCGGCACCACGGGTCGCGGCATCGGCCCGGCCTACGCCGACAAGATCAACCGGGTCGGCATCCGCCTGCAGGACCTGTTCGACGAGAACATCCTGCGCCAGAAGGTGGAGGGCGCCCTCGACCAGAAGAACCACCTGCTGGTGAAGGTCTTCAACCGCCGCGCGATCACGGTCGACGAGATCGTCGACGATCTGCTGTCGTACGCGCCGCGCCTGGCGCACATGGTGTGCGACACGTCGCTGCTGCTGAACAAGGCGCTGGATGCCGGCGAGGTCGTCGTGTTCGAGGGCGGCCAGGCGACGATGCTCGACATCGACCACGGCACCTACCCGTTCGTGACCTCGTCGTCGGCGACCGCCGGCGGCGCCGCGACCGGGGCGGGCGTCGGACCGAACCGCCTCGACCGGATCGTCGGCATCGTGAAGGCCTACACGACCCGCGTCGGATCGGGACCCTTCCCGACCGAGCTGTTCGACGAGCAGGGCGAGTGGCTGCGTTCGCGAGGGTTCGAGTTCGGCACGACGACGGGGCGCCCGCGCCGCGTCGGCTGGTACGACGCCCCGATCACGCGGTACGCGACGCGCATCAACGGCATCACCGACCTCGTGCTGACCAAGCTCGACATCCTCACCGGGCTCGATGAGATCCCCGTGTGCGTGGCCTACGACGTCGACGGCACGCGCTTCGACGAAGTGCCGGTCAACCAGTCCGACTTCCACCACGCGAAGCCGATCCTGGAGTTCTTCCCCGGCTGGAAGGAAGACATCACCGGTGCCCGCACGTTCGAGGAGCTGCCGCAGGCCGCACAGGACTACGTCCTCGCCCTCGAGGCGATGAGCGCGACCCGCATCTCGGTGATCGGCGTGGGCGCCTCGCGCGACGCGGTCATCGTGCGCCACGACCTCGTCGACTGATGAGGTTCTGGACGGGCGGCTACACGGCGCGCTCGGACGGCAACGCGTCGGGCATCGGCATCCTCGACGCGGGCGGCGCCGATGAGATCCTCGCCGGTGGGCAGCTCAGCTTCCGAGGCGACGCAGTGGCCGCCGAGGCCTCGCCCTCCTGGGTGAGCGCGCATCCCACGCTCGAGGTGCTCTATGCCGCGCTCGAGGACGCCGGGACCGTGCGTGCGTACCGGCGCACGGGGCTCGCGACGTTCGAGCCGTTCGGGGGTCCGGTCGAGGCGGGTGAGGCCGTGTGTCACCTGACCGTCGCGCCGGACGGCGGGTCGCTCGTCGCCGCGTGCTGGGGCGACGGACGCGTCGTGCGGATGCCGTTGGATGCCGCGGGGCGGCCGTCATCGCCCGTCGTCGCCCCCGCGACCGCCGATCCGTACGGTCCCGACGCCGAGCCGGCGGAATTCCGTGGGGCGGTCGACCTGTCCGGAAGCGTCGACCCGCGCCGGGGCGCTGATCTCAGCACCGGCGTGGACCTGGGCAGGGGCGCCGACCTCGCCGACGCGGCGCGGGCGCTGCGCGCTGCCGCCGGCGAAGACTACGGCCACCTCGTGCCGGACTACGACGCCGAGCCGGCGGTGAGCGAGCAGGTCGCGGTCGCGGAGGATGCGGCATCCCGAGTCTCGCGTGCGCACCAGGCGCTCTTCCTCCCGGGCGGGCTCGTCGCGACCACCGACATGGGCTGGGACCTCGTCCGCTTCTGGCGCGCATCCGAGTCGGGCCTGCGTGCGGTGCAGGAAGTGGTGCTGCCGCGCGGCAGCGGACCGCGGCACATGGTGTGGCACCCGAGCGGCCACCTCTATGTCGTGACCGAGCTCAGCCGCGAGATCTTCGCGCTCGCCCCTGACGTGACCGGGCACTGGCGCATTGTGGCGGGCACGTCGCTGGGCGCCGGGATGCTCGACGACGACACCGCGGCCGAGCTCGCGGCATCCCGCGACGGGGAGTTCCTCTACGCCGGGGTGCGCGGCACGCAACACGATCGCTACGGTGCGTGTGAAGGGCGCGGGCGATGCGCTCGCCCCGGTCGCGCTCGTGGATGCCGGCGTGGACTGGCCGCGCCACCACGTCGTGGTGCGCGACACCCTGCTGGTGGCCGGACAGCGCTCCGATGAGGTCGCCTCGCTCACACTCGACCTGCGCACCGGCGTGCCCGGACGCGTGCGGCACCGCGTCGAGGTGCCGTCGCCGACCTGCCTGCTGGCGGCGAAGAGCTAGGTCTTCGCGTCCTGCCGCGGGATGAACACCTGTTTGATGATCAGCAGGATCGAGGCGGTGACGGGCACCGCGACGAGCGCTCCGATCAGTCCGAGGAGGGTGCCGCCGATCAGCGCTCCGATGACCACGAGCGAGCCGGGGATCGAGATCGCCTTCGACATGACCTTCGGCGTGATCACGTACGCCTCGATCTGGATGTAGATCAGGTAGCAGATCGCGAAGATCAGGGCCGATACGGGACTGGTGAACAGCGCGAGAACGCTGGCGGTGATCCAGTACAGCACGGGCCCGACGAGCGGGATGATCGTGATGCAGAACGCGAGCACGCCCATCAGCAGCGGGTACGGGCAGCTGCAGGAAGAAGTGCAGCAGGAACGCCACGATGGAGTTGAAGAACGCCAGGATGACCATTCCCATGAGGTAGCTGCCGATCGAATCGGTGATCTGATCGGTCATGCTCCGCACCTTCACGCGGTTGCGCGCCGACGCGAACTGCGTCAGCGACGCCTTGATGCCGGGGAGGGATGCCACGAAGTAGAGCGTCAGCACGATGACGATGAGTCCGCCCGAGATGGCGGCGGCGATATCGGCGCCGATCTTGAGCAGCCCGCCCGAGATGGCCGCGATGTTCGCGGGGTTCGTGATGAACGACTGCATATCGTCGACGAGGGTGGTCAGGCCCGGACCGAAGATGCCCTCGAGCCAGGCGTAGGTGTCGGTCGTCTCGAAGTTCGCGATCGTCGCGGGGATACCGGTGATGAACTCGCCGATCTGCGTCGACGAGCGTCGGCACCACCAGCAGGAGAAGCCCCACGCCGATGACGGTGAAGGTCAGCGCGACGATCACGATCGCCCACGCCCGCTTCACATTGTGTCTTTCGAACCACTTCAGCACCGGGTCGAGGCCGAGCGCCGCGAACATCGCGAGCGCGATGTAGATGATGACCGTCGCGATGTTGGCGATGGCGATTCCGAGGACGACGGCAGCGAGACCGCCCAGAGTGAGGAGGAAGCCCGCACCGAAGGGACTGTCCAGGCGTGCCCAGAGCGGCTTGCCGCCGCGATCGCTCGGAACGGTGGCCCCGGCGATCACGGCACCGGTGCCGGGTGCCGCGGCATCCGTCCCTGCCGAAGGATCAGCCGCGAGGGGCACGGGCGAGGGTGTGCCATCGATCATGCGTCACACTCTAGGTCCCCGGGTGCATCCCGCCCCTCATCCGCCGAGGATGAATGCCGGGCATTGCCCGCGCTCCGCTCCTCCCGCCCGGTATCGTCGGGAAGCGAGGAGGAACTCCATGACCGATCACACCGCCGGCGCCGGCGACGCCGAAGCGCTCGAGACCCTGCATCGTCTGCGGGGCAGCATCGACAACATCGACGCCGCGCTCGTCTACCTCCTCGCCGAGCGGTTCCGCGCGACGAAGCAGGTGGGCAAGCTGAAGGCGGAGCACGGGATGCCGGCATCCGACCCCGCCCGTGAGGAGCAGCAGCTCGCACGCCTGCGCTCGCTCGCGATCGATGCCGAGCTCGACCCCGAGTTCGCGCAGAAGTGGTTCACGTTCGTGGTGGCCGAGGTCATCCGCCACCACGTCGAACTGGCCGAAGACCGCTGAGCAGCGGCCGGCACGAGGAGGATCCGACATGGGCGATGAACTGACGATCGGCACACTGCTCGAATCGGAGAGCGCCGCGCCGGCACGGCTGCTCGCGTCGAAGATGAACCGCCACACCTTCTGGTGCGGGCAGAGCGGATCGGGCAAGACGTATGCGCTCGGCGTGGCGCTCGAGCAGATCATGCTGCACACCAGGCTGCCGCTGGTGATCCTGGACCCCAATTCGGACTTCGTGAAGCTGGGCGAGCTGCGCGAGGACGCGCCTGCCGCCGAAGCGGCGGAGCTCGCGCAGCGAGACATCCGTGTTCGTCGCTCCACGGTCGATGCGGCCGAGCCCCTGCGAGCCCGATTCCTCTCCATGCCGCTGCGCTCTCGCGCGGCGATCCTGCACATCGACCCGGTGCAGAATCCCGAGGACTACAACACGATGCTGCGGATGGAGACCGACATCCATCTGCTGCCCGACCACGACCTGGTGGGATTCATCCGATCTCACCCCGATCGCATCCGGCACCAGCTCGCGATGCGGCTCGAGAACCTCGGTGTGGCCGACTGGAAGCTGTGGTCGTGGGGTCAGCGCAGCATCACCGACGAGATCGACGATCATCCCGATGCGACCGTCGTCGATCTGGGAGGGTTCGCGACGCAGGCCGAGTCACGAGCGGCTGCGCTCGCGGTGCTCGATCATCTCTGGGAGAACCGCGAGCAGCGCATCGGCCGCCTGATCGTGATCGACGAAGCGCACAACCTCTGCACGCCGGAGCCGGCGACGCCCGTCGAGAAGCTGCTCACCGAGCGCATCGTGCAGATCGCCGCGGAGGGCAGGAAGTACGGTCTCTGGCTGCTGCTGTCCACCCAGCGCCCGTCGAAAGTGCACCCGAACGCCCTGTCGCAGTGCGACAACCTCGCCCTGATGCGCATGAGCGCGCCCCGCGACCTCGCCGATCTCTCGGAGGTGTTCGGCTACGCGCCCGAGTCGCTGCTCGAGCGCTCGCCGGCATTCACCCAGGGCCAGGCGCTGTTCGCCGGCGGCTTCGTCAATCAGCCGAGCCTCGTCCAGATGGGCGCCCGCCTCACGCACGAGGGCGGCATCGACGTGAAGGTTCCCCTGCGCTGAACGACGGATGCCGCGGCCCGCGATCACGCGGGCCACGGCATCCGTCATCGCGGTCAGGGGATCGCGCGTCGCAGGGTGAGGAACGAGATCGCCGCGAGCACGGCGCCCAGCAGGAGTCCCCACGCCGTGAGCCCGGCCGGTCCCTGCTGCCCGATCCACGTGAAGACCTGCCCCCAGGCGTTCATGCGCCCGATGAGCCACATGATCGCCGACGAGGATCACCCCGATGGCCACGAGCACGATCGTGAGGATGACCGATCCCCAGCGCTTGTAGATGGTCGCGGCCCAGAAGCCGGCCACGAACATGAGCATCGCGATCGTGAAGTACGCGAACCAGGCGACCCACCACCCCGCATCCCACAGCCAGTCGACGTAGAAGAAGTACCCGTCCATGCCGTAGCCGCCCGTGGCGACTTCGATGAAGCCGCCCACCACGAAGATCGATGCGAGGATCGCGGCGGTCACGACCGCGGTGAGCAGGGTGCCGAGGTAGAACTCGCGACGCGTGACGCTCATCGCCTGCGAGAACGGAAAGGACAGGGTGAGGGCCTGCACGCCGACGACGAGGAAGTACCACAGCGGTGCCTGCGCGCCGCCGCCGTACATCGGCCCCGAGGCGCCGCCGCTCCTGATCAGCGCGTAGACCGCCAGCGTGAGCGCCAGCGCACCGAACAGCACCAGCAGCGGAACCCAGATGTAGGTCTGCTTGTTGACCAGCTGCAGCCGGACCACGTTGAGCGTGCGGTTCATCGGGCCACCTCCTCGATCGGGGCGGACGCATCGAGGGCGTCGCCGTTCGCGTGCTGCGTGAGTCGGACGATCAGCTGCTGCAGCGACACGGGTGCGGCCTCCAGCCCGAGGGACCCGAGACGGGCGCGGTCGTCCGCGCCGAGCCTGCCGAGGACGGTGACCGCGGCGACGTGTCCGAGGCTCTCGCGATGGATGACCTCGCGATGCCCGATGAAGCTCTCGACCGCGGCGGCGTCGCCGACGATCGTCGAGGCGCGGTCGCGCACGGCATCGGTCGTCTCGTCCATGAGGATGCGTCCGCGATCGATCACGAGCACGCGCTCGATGAGGTTCGAGACCTCGTCGATCAGATGCGACGAGAGGATCACGGTGCGCGGGTGCTCGGCATAGTCCTCCAGCAGACGGTCGTAGAAGATCTGCCGGGCGACGGCGTCGAGGCCGAGGTACGGTTCGTCGAAGAACGTGATCTCGGCGCGGGATGCGAGTCCGATGATCACTCCGACGGCCGACAGCTGGCCGCGGGAGAGCTTCTTGATGCGACGGTCGACCGGCAGCTGGAAGTCGGCGATGAGCCGCGTGGCGAGCGCCTCGTCCCAGTGCGGGAAGAAGAGTCGCGCCGAGCGGAACGCATGGGTGGGCTTGGCGTCGTCGGGGTACTTCTGGCTCTCGCGCACGAAGCACATGCGCGAGAGCACCCGGGCGTTCTCGTACGGCTTCTCGCCGAACACGCTCACCTGGCCGCCGGTCGCGAAGTTCTGGGCGGTCAGGATCGACATGACGGTCGTCTTGCCGGCACCGTTGCGGCCGAGCAGACCGTAGATGGTGTCCTTCTCGATCGTGAACGACACATCGTCCACGGCGGTGACGCTGCGATAGCGCTTCGTGAGGTTCTTGACCTCGATCACGTGGGTCATCGTGCTGTTCCTTCCGTGGTGGCGGATGCCGCGTCGCGGGTGCTCGCGTGGTCCAGGATCAGGCGGCTGAGGTCGTCGGCGCCGAGGCCGAGCTTGCGGGCTTCGACGAGCAGCGGCTCGACGAAGCGGTCGGCGAAAGCGGTGCGGCGCTCGGCGAGCAGGAGTTCGCGCGCGCCGGGCGCGACGAACATGCCGATGCCGCGCCGCTTGTAGAGCACGCCCTTGTCGACGAGCATGTTCACTCCCTTCGCGGCGGTGGCGGGGTTGATGCGGAAGAACGCCGCGAGCTCGTTCGTCGATGGTGCCTGCGCCTCTTCGGCCAGGCTGCCGTCGATGATCGAGTCCTCGACGCCCTCGGCGATCTGCAGGAAGAGGGCTCGGCCTTCTTCGATCACGTCATCCCCCGCTTGCTTGGTTAATTACTTGACTAAGTAACCACAGAAGCTGCGCCGCGTCAAGACTCTTCGACGGTGCGTGATATACCACGTTGTAAAGAATTTCTTTACAACGTGGTAAATCGAGCGTAGCCTGGCGCCGCGGAGCACCCCCCGGCGCTCGGTGACCATTCAAGGAGGAATTGTGATGAGAGCTTTGCAACCGTCCGGCGAGACCGAGATGGTCTCGACACCACCACGCCGCACGCGCCGGCGAAGCGGGGTCGGAAGGCCCGTCGCGGCGCTGGCGCTGGCATCGGCGATGGTCCTCGGAACGTCCGCTGTTGCGGCGAACGCGGCCGATGTCGACTTCCCTCCCGGCCCGACCGTCGTGGCCGACCCGAACTCGCCCACCGGCTACACCGGGCACTTCGTATACTGCAACCCCGATGCGACGAGTGTGCGATTCGTCGCGGACATCATGCTGCGCAATTGGGCGGATCCGGCGGACACGAAGGTCTACACGCCTCTCGAGTACAAGCCGGGCCTGATGCGCGGCGGCGGCGGGTACGACGTGCAGATGACGGACGTCGGCGACGACTGCTGGTACACGAGCGTGCCGCTCGCTGCAGGTGCCAACCAGTACTGGTTCTACGTCAACAACAACACCAACGCATGGCTGGCCGATCCCGCGAACTCGCCCCTCTTCGCTCCTGACGGCATCGCGTTCCCCTCGCGGCGCGCCTTCAACAAGGTGTTCGTGCCGTACGACGCCGCGAAGCAGGACTTCGCGGCCTCTGGCCGCGCGCCAGATCGAGCTCCCGCGCGAGGACTCGGCCAAGGGCACGTGGAGCTACGTCGAGCTCCCGGGTCTGCCTCCGCTGGGCGGCACCATCCCGCGCACGCTCGGCGTCTACCTCCCGCCGGACTACGACCCGAACCGCGCTGAGCCGTACAAGACGATCTACATGCAGCACGGCGGCGGTCAGGACCAGTCCGACTGGATGAACATGGGCAACGTTCCGGTCATCATGGACAACCTGCTCCAGGACGGCACCACCGAGCCCGCGGTCGTCATCACGGCGAACACGAACTACCTCGGACCCGTCGGCAACCAGGCGGTCCAGGGCGACGCATACCCGAACCTGCGCAACGTCGTGATCCCGTTCGTGGAGACGAACTACAACGTCTCGACCGACGCGATCGATCGCGCGTTCGCCGGCCTGTCGGCGGGCAGCATCGTCGCGAACAACCTGATCAGGGATGACGCTACGCTGTTCGGCTACTGGGGTCCCTGGAGCGGCGGCATCAGCGTCCCCGCTTCCACGCCGAACCTCGCGGCCCCGTACATCCAGTACGGCGGCGGGGCGTGGGACTTCGGTCTTCCCAACGCCAACACGGTCGCCGCGCTCGACCGGGTGGCCTTCGTGGAGAACACGGTGGTGGCCGGTGCGCACGACTTCAACGCGTGGAACCAGCTGTTCACGATCTTCGCGAGGGACTACCTGTGGCAGCCGGAGGCGTTCGTGGTCGATGAGATCACCCAGCTGAAGAACGCGGTGGCCGGCACGAGCCTGAACAAGGGCAACGCCAACGCCCTCACGGTGAAGCTCGACCAGGCGCTCAAGCTTGTCGAGAAGGACGAGAGCGCCGGTGCGGTGGAGGTCTTGACCGGACTCCGCGACCAGGTGAACGCGTTCACGGCCAACGGGAAGCTGACCGCTGAGCAGTCGGCCGCGATGCTGCCGATCATCGATCAGCTCCTCTTCAACCTCGGGTACTGGCTGGAGTAGGCAGCAGCATCGACAAGGGCTGCCGGCACGGGTTACGTGCCGGCAGCCCTTGCCCGTGTCAAGCGCCTCTCGCAACGGTGCCGCGCCTGGCAGGGTGGAAGCACGCGACGACGAGGAGAGACGATGAAGCAGCGCACTCTGGCCGGACGGCAGGTCTCGGCGATCGGGCTGGGCGCCATGCCCCTGTCGATGAACAATGACAACCAGTTCCCGTCGCATGACGATGCGATCGCCACGGTGCACGCCGCGCTCGACGCCGGCGTCACGCTCATCGACACCGCGGACATCTACGCGCCCGCATGGAATCAGATGGGTCACAACGAGCGCATCGTCGCGGATGCCCTGCGCACGTGGGGCGGCGACCGCTCGAGCATCTTCGTCGCCACGAAGGGCGGCATCACGCGGAGCGAGGGCGAAGCATGGGGCCGCGACGGCTCGGCGACGTACCTGCGGGGGGCCGTCGAGAAGTCGCTCGAGAATCTCGGCGTCGACGTGATCGACCTCTACCAGTACCACCGGCCCGACCGCTGGCTCGTGTACGGCGAGGTGATGGCCACTCTCGCCACGCTCCAGCAGGAGGGGCTGATCCGCGCGGTCGGCATCTCCAACGCGAGCGTCGAGGAGATCGAGATCGCGCGGCTGGTGCTCGGCGACGGCAACCTCGCGAGCGTGCAGAACGAGTTCTCCCCGAAGCACCCCGGCAGCATCGACGAACTGCGCTATTGCGGAGAGCACGGGATCGCCTTCCTGCCGTGGAGCCCGCTCGGCGGCACCGGAGGCGCGGGCCGCGGAGTGGGAGAGCGCTACTCGGCATTCCGCGAGGCAGGTGAGCGGCACGGCGTCAGCGCCCAGCAGGTCGTCCTGGCCTGGGAGCTCGCACTGGACCCGCAGGTCATCCCGATCCCCGGCGCGCGCCGCCCGGCATCCATCACCGACTCCGCGAAGGCGGCGGACCTCGAGCTGACCACGGACGAGGTCAGCGAGCTCTCACGCTCGGTCGGCATCCACGACTGAGACACCGCTGTCGTCGTGTCGGCGCAGCGTGGCACGATTCGTCGTATGACTCGGTACGCCATCGACGCGGCGATCGCGCTTCGCCTCATCCGCGACGGATCGGATGCCGACCGGCGGCACCAGCTGGTCGGGCCGGCGGTGCTGAGGTCCCACGCCCTCGCCGCGCTCTACCGAGACGTGCGCGCGGGCACGATCACCGAGGCGGAGGGGCGTCGCCAGCTCGAGCGCGTCGCGGAGATGAAGATCCGCCTGCTCGGCGACCGTGTCTCGCGGGCCACGGCGTGGAAGCTCGCCGCGGCGCTCGGCTGGGACGACATCGGCACCGCGGAGTATCTTGCCGTCGCCTCGCTGCAGGCGGACGCCCTCGTCACCGATGACGAGGAGCTCGCCGCCGCGGCGGAGGGGATCATCCGCGTGGCCGCGTACACAGACCTGGCGCGCTAGCGGTCGGTGCTCGTCGTCTCGCCGAGCCAGTCGATCGTCGCGGTCAGTGCCTCCTGAGCCTCGGGAAGGTCGAGGTGGAACTGGTACTCGTGCGGCAGCGCCGGCTCGTGCGGGGCGGGCCAGAACAGCTCGGTGACCGGAACCCCCAGTTCGTCGAGCCGCTGGGCCATCGGAAGGGACTGCAGCCACGTCAGGCCGTCTCCGTTGCCGCCGCTGATGTAGGTCGGCGGAAAGTCCTCCGTCACGAATTCGATCGTCGACATCGTGGCGCCCGCCGGCTGCTCCGACCAGTCCTTCGTGCCCGTGTACGCCCACAGCGCCACTTTGAACCCCCACGCGGCGAGCCCGTCGAGCTCTGCCATGGCCCGCAGGTCGTAGACCCCGCAGTTGAGGATCACTCCGGCCAGCTGGCCGGCTCGAGCGCCGGTTCGATGCCGACCAGGTCCGCGTACCGCGGATTCGTGGTGAGCGTCGCGAGCTGGCTGGCCAGCTGCGCGCCCGCCGAGTCGCCGGCCAGCACGATCTGCGACGCATCGACGCCGAGCTCTGCGGCATGCTCCTGCACGTACGCGAGGGCATCGTTGAGCTGGATCACGGCCGTGGGGTAGGTGGCTTCGGGGCCGACGCGGTAGTCGACCCCGATCGTCGTGTAGCCCTCCTGGGCGAGGATGCGCAGATACGGATCGACGTTCGCCGCCGCCCCCGAGATCCACGCGCCGCCGTGGATCCACACCACGGTGGGCAGCACCTCGCCCTCCGCAGCGGGGGTGAAGACGTCCAGCGTGGTGGCGTCGGTCCCGTCCGCGTCGTCCACGACGTGCATCTCGCGCAGTCCCGCGGCCGGAGCGAAGGGCGTCATCTCCGCCACGGTCGCCGCCGCGCTGCGCTCGAACACGGAACGGATCAGCATCGCCGACGGCCACGGGGTCAGGGATGTGACGGCCGCCCCCACCAGCACGATTCCGAGGACGACGCCGAGCGCGATCCCCCACCGCCGCCTACGCGGGCGGCTCAGGGCTGTCCTCTCGCGACCATGCGATCGCGATGAGCCGGCGCAGCACGTCGAGATCGAGGTCATCGAGCTTCTTCGCGTAGACGCACCCGGCTCCCAGCGTGTAGGTGCCGAGGTCCGGCAGCACCTCGGCCGCCTCCGGCAGATCGTTCAGTCCGTAGAAGCGTCAGCTGCGCCTTGCGCGGGGAGAACCCGGTCTTGAACCAGTTGCCGCGCGTGCGCGGATTGGCCGGCGAGATGTATCGGAAACTGCCGTAGCCCACCATCGTCGGCCCCCACATCACCGGCTCCGCACCGGTGACCTCGTGGAAGATCTCGGCGAGCTTCAGCCCTTCTTCGCGGCGTCGCGGTGTCGCGGCCGCCTCCAGGAACGCGTGCACGTCGGCATCCGTCGGCTTCGTCTTCGGTTCAGCCATGCAGACAGTGTGACACTTCGGCTGTCGCAGGTGGCGCCTACGCTGTGGTCGTGGCCAGCCTCGACGACCTGCGTCGCACCGCGGCGCGACTGCCCGGCAGCGAGGAACGAGCCACGACCGGCGGTGCGGCCTGGTTCGTGCGCGGCAAGCTCTACGCGTGGGAGTGCCACCCGTGGCCGAGCATTCCCCCGGAGGTCCGCGAGATCATCGCCGCCGAGCTCGTGGTGGGCGTCAAGGTCGCCGACCGCGTCGATGCGCTCGCGCTCGTCGAGATGGCGCCCGATGTGTTCCTGCCGCGCACGACGGGCTGGGGCGAGCCCAAAGTCGCCTTCCGCATGGCCCGCATCGACCCCGACCACCTCGCCGAGCTCGTGACCGAAGCGTGGCGGGTGCAGGCCCCGAAGTATCTGCGGCGAGAGCTCGACGAGGCGGACCTTCCGCCGGGCGACTAGCTGATCTTGCGGCGGTAGATCGACATCGCGACGAAGTACGCGACGACCAGGATGCCGACGCACCACGCCAGCGCGATCCAGATGTCATCGCCGACCGGCTGCTGCGCGAACAGATCGCGGATCGTGTTGACGATCGGGGTCACCGGCTGGTTCTCGGCGAACCACGCGACCGGGGCGGGCATCGTGTCGGTGGGCACGAACGCCGAGCTGATGAACGGCAGGAAGATCAGCGGGTACGAGAACGCGCTCGCGCCGTCGACGGTCTTGGCCGAGAGCCCGGCGATCACGGCGAGCCAGGTGAGTGCGAGCGTGAACAGGAGCAGGATGCCGGCCACGGCGAGCCAGGCGAGCACCCCGGCGCCGGTGCGGAACCCCATGACGAACGCGACGCCCACGACGATCACGAGCGAGATGGTGTTCGCGACCAGCGAGGTCAGGACGTGCGCCCACAGCGCGCTCGAGCGGGCGATCGGCATCGACTGGAATCGCTCGAAGATGCCGCCCTGCATGTCCATGAAGAGCCGGTAGGCGGTGTACGCGATGCCCGAGGCGATCGTGATCAGCAGGATGCCGGGCAGCATGTAGTCGATGTAGGAGTACGAGCCGGTGTCGATCGCTCCGCCGAAGACGAAGACGAAGAGGATCATGATCGCCACCGGCGTGACCGCCGTGGTGATGATCGTGTCGGGACTGCGCAGGATGTGGCGCAGCGACCGCCCGGTCAGGACGGCGGTGTCGCCGGCGAAGTGCGTGGTCATCGGTCAGCCTCTCGTTCGACGTGAATGCGCGGGGATGGATCGGCACTATCTGGGTCTTCCGAGCCCGTTCGGGTCGATTCGTCCCCAGGCTTTGACACGGCAGTCGGCTCCGCAGCCACGTCGCCGACGATCGCGAGGAAGACCTCCTCGAGGGTCGGCTGCTTCTCGACGTACTCGACCTTCGCGGCCGGCAGCAGCGCCTTGAGCTCGGCGAGCGTGCCGTCGACGATGATCCGTCCCTCGTGCAGGATCGCGATCCGGTCGGCGAGCTGCTCGGCCTCGTCGAGGTACTGCGTGGTCAGCAGCACCGTGGTGCCGCCGTCGGCGAGCCGCTTCACCGTCTGCCACACCTCGAGGCGCGCCTGCGGGTCCAGACCGGTCGTCGGCTCGTCGAGGAAGATGACCGGCGGGTCGCCGATCAGACTCATCGCGATGTCGAGGCGGCGGCGCATGCCTCCCGAGTAGGTGCCGGCCCTGCGGCCCCCGGCATCCGTCAGCGAGAAACGGGCGAGCAGGTCGTCGGCGATCTTGCCGGGGTTCTCGAGGTGGCGCAGCCGCGCGACCAGCATGAGGTTCTCGCGCCCGCTGAGGATCTCGTCGACGGCCGCGAACTGACCGGTGAGGCTGATCGACTCGCGCACGTTCTGGGGCTGCCGGGCCACGTCGAACCCGCTCACGCCGGCCGTGCCCGCATCCTGCCGGAGCAGGGTGGAGAGGATCTTGATGACCGTGGTCTTGCCTGCGCCGTTCGAGCCGAGCAGGGCGAAGATGCTGCCGCGGGCGACATCGAAGTCGACGCCGCGCAGCACGTGCAGGTCCTTGAAGGACTTCTCCAGGCCGCGCACCTGGATGGCGGCATCCGGCGGTCATGGCTCGTCCCCCTTCTTGCTGAGTCCCTGAATGGTCTCGGTCAGGCGGGAGCGCTCCTTGTCGATCCAGCGCTTGCCCGAGTACGCGGCCGCGAACGCCTCGGCGAACTCGACCGGGTCGTCGCCGACGATCTCTTCGACGGGCGTGCCGTCGGCGGCGGCCCGCTCCCACAGGTCGGCGAAGTCGTCCAGCATCGTCATCATCATCGCGGGGTCGCCGTCGGTGATCCCGCCGTTGTACATGAAGTACCGCTCGAAGGCCTTCGCTGCCGTTCGCGTACGGCTCGGGCAGCGCCGCGATGCGGGCCTTGTACTGCCGGTACGCCTTCTTGTCGTCGAGGGATCCGGTGAGGAACTCGATCCACTTTGCGGCCATGATCACTTCTCTCCTTGGTCTGAATCAGTGCGGTGGAGCTGTTCGATACGTTCTGCCAGGAAGCTCCACGACCTCCAGAACTCTGCGAGCTGTTCGCCGCCTCGCTCGTTGAGCGAGTACACCTTGCGCGGCGGTCCCTTCTCGGACGGCACCTTCTCGACGTCGACGAAGCCCCGCTGCTCCACGCGGACGAGCAGGGCGTACACCGTGCCCTCCGCGAGGTCGGAGAAGCCCTGCTCGCGCAGCCGCGCGGTGATCTCGTAGCCGTACGCGGGGCGCACGGACAGGACGGCGAGCACGATGCCCTCGAGCGTGCCCTTGAGCATCTCGGTCATCTGATTGCCCACGGCATCTCCGATCTACTCTGTGTTGCTGACTACCAGTACAAAGTAACACTGAGTACCGGTAGATAGCAACACTGAATAGCGAAGTCCTCGATCACTCCGGATCGGTGAACAGGAATCGCCGCAGCCGCTCGAAGCCCGTGGTGTCGACCGACACTTCTCCCACGTAGACATGGTCGAAACTCGCGATCGCGAAGATCACCAGAGCGACGTAGGCGGCGATCAGTCCCGCCATCAGCAGATGCGTGCGAAGTCTGCCGACCTCGACGAGCCCGATCAGGACCGCGTTGAGGAAAGCGCCGGCGTAGAGGACGATCCACAGGATGCTCGGCAGCTGAAGGCCCGCGACGCTCACGCGCGCGCCGCGGTGGGCGACGAAGTCGTTGAAGGCGAGGATCGTGGCCTGGTGGACATTCGACTCGGTCTCGTTCGCCGGCACGAAGGAGAACAGCACCTCCTGCATCTCGGTGACCTGCTCCACCGTGGCCGACGGAATCTCGCCGGCGCCCTGCTTCGGCCAGTCGACCGCGATCACATGCTCGGTGTACTCCAGCAGAAGGTCCTGCAGGTCACTCCTGGTCGGATCGGGAAGCCCTGACGCGTCGCGGTACAGCACCGAGATCGACGACGTCTCTTCCAAGACGATCTCCTCGACGCCCCGGAAGTTCTCGTACGACGCGGCCGCGATGAGTGCGAGTGTGACGCCGTACAGCACGCCGTACAGCGCCACGACGTAGCCGAGCACGCGGTCCCACTCACCGGCCTGGTCGGAGCCTCGCGGAACCCACCGCCGCAGCACGATCACGACCAGCAGCGATACTCCGACGAAGACCGCGACGAAGAGAGGCACCGCGATCGCCAGCGGCATCGTGTTCAGCCACATGAGTGCATTGTGGCGCGGGCACCTCGTCTGCGCCAGCGGTCGCGAGCGACGGAAGCGGGGTCAGGGGTGCGACTTCGGGCGCACCACGCGACCGGGTGCGGTGTCGGCGGACCGCGCGGGCACGGGCCACGGCGCGGGGGCGCGGACCGGGTCGGGACGCGCCGGCGCGGCATCCGGTCGTCGTCGCCTGCGGCGGCGCATATCCGTCGGGGGCGCCTGCGGCACGGTTCCGGTGGTGAGTTCGAGGGAGACCTTGCCCTCGAGCACCTCGATCGCCTCGTCCGACAGCGAGATGAGGCCGTCGAGCTCTTCGCGCACGCGGCGGTAGGCGACCTGCCTCTCGGCGGGGGTCGCGGCCTGGTCGATCGCGATCGTCAGCAGCTGCTTGGCGGTGTCGAGCCGCTTGCGCTCGCCGGTCGAGAACGACGAGTCCTTGATGCGTCGCGCGTCGCGCTCGGCCACATCGAAGGCCACCTCGAAGTCGGCGACCGCGTTGCGGTACTCCGTCAGCTGGTCCTTCGAGAGTCGTGCCTTGGCGGATGCCGGCCGCAGGCCGTCGGCGATGCGCTTGGCGCGCAGGAAGGCGGCCGTCAGCGGCTGACGCCCGTCGCTCATCGCCGGGAAGGCGATGAGCTTCGCGACGTCGAGCTCGTAGTCCAGCCACCGAGCGGTCACCGCGTCGTGCGAGGCGAAGAGGCGCTCGAGCTGCGTGCCCTGCGTCGTGCCGGCGCGAGCGGTCGGGCTCGTCGCGGTCGCCGTGGTGAGCGGGGGGAGGGATGCCGCGGCCACCGCGTCGCCGCGCGCCGGCGGCCTTGAGCTCGGCCTTCGCGTGCAGCACTTCGAGCCGGCGCTTGTGCCGACGGCGCGCATTGCGCTCCCAGGCACTGCCGATGCCGCCCATCACGCCCATGAGCGGGAAGACGAGCCACCAGTAGCTGCCGAGGAAGGTGAAGAAGGGCTCCACCCTGTCATGCTAACCGTCGCCCGCGGGCGCGTGTCCGGCTCAGGGCACCCTGCCAGCAGGCCCGGTCACTCGGTGGGCAGCCGCAGCGGGTTCCACGACGGGACCGGCCAGATCACCTGGCGCGGGGCCGACGGCCGGGGCTCGGCGGCGCCCGCCTGCCGCTCGGCCTCGTCGAACGCACTCTCGAGCGCCCGCACCGCGTCGCGGTACGCCAGGAACTGCTCGGGCGGGATGCGCTCGCGGGCCGAGGCCGGCCGCAGCTGCTGCGCTTCGCGGTACGCGCGGAAGAACGCCAGCGTGGCCGGCTGCCGGGTGTCGCTCAGCTGCGGATAGGCGATCGCCTTCGCGACGTCGGTCTCGTACGCCATCCACCGGGCGACCACGGCATCGTGCGCGGCGAAGAGCCGCTCGATCGGCAGCGGGTCGGCCGCCGAGGCCGCGTGGTACTGCGCCGTCGTGGCACGCACCCGGGCACGCCGGGCACGCAGATCGAGGGATGCCGACTTCTCGGCGCGCTTGGCCTCCTGCAGCCGCCGCTTCGCCTCGATCGTCGCCGGAGTGCCGAGCCACGCGGAGCCGAGCGCAGGCGCTCCGGATGCGGCACGCGCAGAGAGCACGTTCGCCTGTGCCTCACGGACGCCCGCTCGCGCCGAGATGAGCGCCCGATAGGCGAGAGACACCTCGCGCCGGGCGGCGTCGAGTTCGAGTCGCCGCGCACGGCGACCCTTGGCGGTCACGCCGACGTACGTCGCGGCGCCGGCACCTGCAACAGCCGGAGCCGCCCACCACCAGCTCTCGACGAACAGGAGAAACATCTCCACCCGTCAATGGTAGCCGCCGGTCGGCGATCGTGACCGGGTGGTCAGCGCACTGACAGGTCAGCCGTGTCTCGATGCGCGCTGACGCGCTCCTCGTCAGCCGAAGATGAGGGCGAGCACGGTGGCGCCGCCGCCGACGAGGATCAGCGACACGATGACGACCCACGCGACGATCTTGACCCGCCGCTGCCGTGTCTCGTTGTAGTCGCCGTACTCGTCGTCGTTCGTCATGGCGTCAGCCTACTGGTGACGGCTCGGTGACCGTGGCGCCGAAGGCCTCCGGCAGCGTCGAGGTCGACAGCCCGCGCAGTTCGGTGAGCGAGAGCGTGAACAGGTCCTGCACCTCGAGGGCGGGCTCGTCGCCGTTCCCCGGCGAATCGCTCACGCCGATGCGCAGCACCGGATAGCCGCGCCCGTCGCACAGCCCGCGGAACTTCACGTCGTCCTCGCGCGGCACGGTCACGATGACGCGACCCGTGGATTCGGAGAACAGCGCGGATGCGGCATCCACCCCGTCGCGCTCCATGATCTCGCGCAGCCAGACGCGCGCGCCCACGCCGAAGCGCAGCACGCCCTCGGCCAGGGCCTGGGCGAGCCCGCCGGCAGACAGGTCGTGGGCGCTCGAGATGAGCGACTGCTGCGACGCGGCGTGCAGCAGGTCGGCGAGCTTCTTCTCGTTGCCGAGGTCGACCGCCGGCGGGCGGCCGCCGAGGTGACCGTGCACGGTGCCGGCCCACGCCGAGCCGCTCAGCTCGGTCGGCGGTGACGCCGAGGAGGTAGATGTTCTCGCCCGGGTCCTGCCACCCGCTCGGCATGCGCCGGGCGACGTCGTCGATGATGCCGAGCACGCCGACGACGGGGGTCGGGAAGATCGGCTGATCGCCGGTCTGGTTGTAGAAGCTGACGTTGCCGCCCGTGACCGGGATGCCGAGTTCGAGGCATCCGTCGGCCAGGCCCGCGACGGCCTGCGAGAACTGCCACATGACCTCGGGGTTCTCGGGACTGCCGAAGTTGAGGCAGTCGGTGACCGCGGTGGGCACAGCCCCGCTGACGGCGACGTTGCGGTAGGCCTCGGCGAGGGCGAGCTTGGCGCCCTCGTACGGGTCGAGCTGGCAGAAGCGGCCGTTGCAGTCGGTCGCGATCGCGAAGCCGAGGCCGGAGTGCTCGTCGACGCGGATCATGCCGGCGTCGTCGGGGAACGACAGGGCGGTGTTGCCCATCACGTAGTAGTCGTACTGGTTGGTCACCCACGACGTGTCGGCGAGGTTCGGGCTCGCGACGAGCTGGGTGAACTGGCGGCGCAGCGTGTCGGGGTCATCCGAGCGGCTGAGCGCGGCCGCCGAGTCGTCGCGCAGCGCGTCGATCCAGGTCGGGTAGGCGACGGGGCGCTCGTACACCGGGCCGTCGACGGCGACGGTGGAGGGGTCGACGTCGACGATGACCTCGCCGTGCCACTGGATCACGAGGCGGCCGTCGCCGGTCACCTCGCCGAGCACGCTGGTCTCGACATCCCACTTGCCGACGACCTCGAGGAACGCGTCGAGCTTCTCGGGCGCGACGATCGCCATCATGCGCTCCTGGCTCTCGCTCATGAGGATCTCCTCGGGCGTGAGCGAGGGGTCGCGCAGCAGCACCTTCTCGAGGTCGACGCGCATGCCGCTGCCGCCGTTGGCGGCCAGCTCGCTCGTCGCGCACGAGATGCCGGCGGCGCCGAGGTCTTGGATGGCCTCGACCAGGTCGTCGCGGTACAGCTCGAGGCAGCACTCGATGAGCACCTTCTCGGCGAACGGGTCGCCGACCTGCACCGCGGGGCGCTTGGTCGGGCCGGTGGAGTCGAACGAGTCGGACGCGAGGATGCTGGCACCGCCGATGCCGTCGCCGCCGGTGCGGGCGCCGAACAGCACGACCTGGTTGCCGGCGCCGGTCGCGTTCGCGAGCTTGAGGTCTTCGTGGCGCAGCACGCCGACCGCGAGGGCGTTCACGAGCGGGTTGCCCTGGTAGACGGCGTCGAACACGGTCTCGCCGCCGATGTTGGGCAGGCCCAGGCAGTTGCCGTAGAACGAGATGCCGGTGACGACGCCGTGCACGACGCGGGCGGTGTCGGGGTGGTCGATCGCGCCGAAGCGCAGCTGGTCCATGACCGCGACCGGGCGGGCGCCCATCGAGATGATGTCGCGGACGATGCCGCCGACGCCGGTGGCGGCGCCCTGGAACGGCTCGATGTAGCTCGGGTGGTTGTGCGATTCGACCTTGAAGGTGACCGCCCAGCCCTCGCCGATGTCGACGACGCCGGCGTTCTGGCCCATGCCGACCATGAGGCGGGTCTTCATCTCGTCGGAGACCTTCTCGCCGAACTGGCGCAGGTAGATCTTGCTCGACTTGTAGGAGCAGTGCTCCGACCACATCACGGAGTACATCGCCAGCTCGCCGCTCGTGGGGCGGCGGCCGAGGATCTCGCGGATCTGCGCGTACTCGTCGGCCTTGAGTCCGAGGGCGCCGTACGGCTGCTCACGCTCGGGGGTCGCGGCGGCGTTCTGGACGGTGTCGGCCAGGGACTTTCGGGCGGGGGTGGTCACGCGGCTCAGCTCCAGGATTCGGGGACGCCGGACTGATTCAGTCTAGTTGGGGGGGATTGACGGATGCCGCAGGCCGGCGTAACGTACAACCAAATGGTTGCACAATTGGAGCTCAGTGATGATCGCATCGACCGCGTCTTCCACGCGCTGGCCGCGGCGACGCGCCGAGACATCCTGCGGCGCACGATCGAGGCCGAGCACTCGGTCTCTGCCCTGGCGCGGGAGTACGACATGTCGTTCGCCGCGGTGCAGAAGCACGTCGCCGTGCTCGAAGAGGCGGGTCTCATCGTCAAGCGCGCCGAAGGGCGCGAGCGCCTCGTGCGGGCGGACCCGGTCATGATCGCCCGGGCCCGTGTGCTGCTGGCGCGCTTCGAGGAGCTGTGGCGATCGCGCATCGACCGCCTCGACGCCCTGCTCGCCGAGCCCGCCGGAGCGCCCGGCACCCCCGCCGATCCGCCTGATCGAACCGACACCGAAAGGGACTGACAATGCCTGTCACCGAAGTCACGACCGACCCCGAAGCGCTCACCATGACGCTGACCGCCGAAGTGGCGGCATCCGTCGAGCGTCTATGGGGGGCGTTCACCGATCCGCGCCAGCTCGAGCGGTTCTGGGGCCCTCCGGGCTACCCCGCCACGTTCACCGAGTTCGACCTGTCGGTCGGCGGACGTGCGCGCTACCGCATGACCAGCCCGCGGGGAGAGCAGTACCACGGGGTGTGGGAGTTCCTCGAGATCGACGGACCGCGCTCGTTCACCGCGCTGGACTCGTTCTCCGATGCGGACGGGAACGTGCAGGCCGACCTGCCGACCTCGCGCATGGTGTTCTCGTTCGAGCCGAGCGAGAACGGCGCGCGGCTGCGCAACACGACGTACTTCGACTCGGCCGAGGCGCTCGAGCAGATCGTCGCGATGGGCGCGATCGAGGGCTCGACCCTCGCGATGGGCCAGCTCGACCGCGTGCTCGAAGGGCTGCGCGAATACGCGGCCGGCAAGGGCACGCAGACCGAGATCCTCGATGACACGCACGTGCGCATCACCCGGCTGATCGACGGACCGCGCGATCTCGTCTGGCGCGCGCACACCGAGCCCGAGCTCATGACGCAGTGGCTCCTCGGTCCCGACGGCTGGCGCATGACGGTGTGCGAGATCGACCCGAGCGTCGGCGGTCGCTACCGCTACGCGTGGGAGCCGGTCGAGGGAGCACCCGGCGAGCCGTTCGGGTTCGACGGCGAGACGCTGCTGTCCGAGCCTCCCGTGCGCGCGGTCACGACCGAGCACATGACCGGCACCGACTTCCCGTCGACGCTGAACGACATGACGCTGTACGAAGAGGACGGCGCGACGCTGATCACGCTCCTGATCGAGTACCCCGACAGCCAGACGCGCGACATGGTGCTCGCGACCGGGATGACCGACGGCATGGAGACCAGCTACCGGCGTCTGGAGTCCGTGCTCGCGACGGTCTGACCCGGCGCTGCCGCGAGACTGCACGGAGTCGAGACTGCAGGTGAACCTGCAGTCTCGACGTCGGGTGCAGTCTCGCGGTCCGGGGTCTGCGTGCGCGGCGTCAGGAGGCGCGGGCCAGCGCGTCCTCGAACGCGACCCACGCGAGCATCGCGCACTTGACGCGCGCGGTGTACTTCGAGACGCCGCTGAGGGCCTCGGCATCCCCGTAGGTCTCCTCGTCGATCGGGATCGTGCCGCGCGAGCGCAGCGCGGTGCGGAAGCCGTCGATCAGCGCGGTCGCCTCGGCCCGCGGCATCCCGCCCTCGCGGTCGTCGACGAGCACGGCGAGCATCGAGGCGGACGCCTGCGAGATCGAGCAGCCGGCGCCGTCCCACGTGACGTCGCGCACCGTGTCGTCGGCGTTCATGCGCACCTGCAGCGTGATCTCGTCGCCGCAGATCGGGTTGCGCTGGTGCGAGGTCGCGGTGGGGCCCTCGGCCTCGGCGATGCCCTTGCCGTGCGGGCGCTTGGAGTGCTCGAGGATGAGCTCCTGGTACAGCGACTCGAGCCCGCTCATGCGCCGACCCCGAAGAACGGGCGCACCTGCGCGAGGGCGTCGAGGAACGCGTCGACCTCGTCTGTCGTGTTGTAGAGCGCGGTCGAGGCGCGCACCGATGCGGTGAGTCCGAAGCGCGCGTGCAGCGGCGCCGCGCAGTGGTGCCCGACGCGCACCGCGATGCCGCGGGAGTCGAGGAACTGCCCGACGTCGTGCGCGTGCACGCCGTCGAGGTCGAACGCGGCCAGGCCGACGCGCTCCACACCTTCGGGCGCATCGCCGAGCAGCCGCACGCCGTCGATCGCGCGCAGACCCTCGCGCAGCCGGCGCTCGAGCGCGCGCTCGTGCGCGTGGACGGCATCCATCCCGACCGCGTCGAGGTACCGCACCGCAGCGGCGAGCCCGATCGCCTGCGACACCGGCTGCGTGCCGGCCTCGAAGCGCTGCGGCGGCGGCAGGTACTCGGTGCGGTCGAGCCCGACCTTCGTGATCATCGAGCCGCCGGTCAGGAACGGCGGGAGCGCCTCGAGCACCTCGGCGCGCCCGTACAGCCCGCCGATGCCGTAGGGACCGAGCATCTTGTGCCCCGAGAAGACCGCGAGGTCGACGCCGAGCGCGGGCAGGTCCAGCGGCAGGTGCGGGGCGGACTGGCAGGCGTCGAGCACGGTCACGCGCGCCGACGCTCGCGCGCGAGCGCGACGAGCTCGGCGACCGGGTTGACGATGCCCAGCACGTTCGAGACGTGCGTGAAGGCGACGACGCGCGTGCGCTCGCCGATGACGGATGCCGCGGCATCCAGATCCAGCTGCCCGTCGTCGTGCACGGGGATGTGCCGCAGGACCGCGCCGGTGCGGGCGGCGAGCTCCTGCCAGGGCACGAGGTTCGCGTGGTGCTCGATCTCGGTCACGACGATCTCGTCGCCCGGGGCCAGCGCGAACCGCGCGCTCGCCGGGGCGCCGCGGCCGAGGGTCGCGTTGCCGATCGCGTACGCGACGAGGTTGAGGCCCGCGGTCGCGCCGCTGGTCCAGACCAGCTGCTCGGGCTCGGCGCCGACGAAGCCCGCGACGGTGACGCGGGCGTCTTCGAACAGCTCGGTCGCCTCGGCGGCGAGGGTGTGCGCACCGCGGTGCACGGCGGCGTTCTCGTTCGTGAGGAACGCGACCTCGGCGTCGATCACCGCGCGCGGCTTCTGGCTCGTCGCGGCGGAGTCGAGGTACACGAGGGGGTGGCCGTCGACCGAGCGGCTCAGGATCGGGAAGTCCGCGCGCAGCGCGTTCGGATCGAGCGCGCGCGGGGTGTCGGTCGAAGGGATCACCCTTCCAGGCTACGCGCACTGTCGCAGGCCCGGCGGGGGGCGGCATCCGGCCCGCTTACGATGGCTGGGTGGACTTCTCCTTCGCCTTCACCCCGGATCTCATCGCCGTCTTCGTGACCCTTTTCGTCCTGGAGATCGTGCTGGGTGTCGACAACGTCATCTTCATCTCGATCCTCGCCTCCAAGCTCCCCAAGGAGCAGCAGGCGAAGGCGCGCAACCTCGGCCTCACCCTCGCGATGCTGATCCGCGTGATCCTGGTGTTCTTCGCCGGCTGGATCATCACGCTGAAGGAAGACATCGTCGTCCTGTTCGGCATGGGCTTCTCGTGGAAGGACTTCATCCTCATCGCGGGTGGCCTGTTCCTCGTCTACAAGGCGGTCACCGAGATCCACCACAAGCTCGAAGGCGCCGAGGAGGACCACGGCTCGGGCAAGAAGGTCGCGCAGGTCACGTTCGCCTCGGTGATCACGCAGATCCTGCTGCTGGACATCGTCTTCTCGCTCGACTCGGTCATCACGGCGGTCGGCATGACCGAGAACCTCGTCGTGATCATCACGGTCGTCGTGCTGTCGTTCGGCATCATGCTGTTCGCGGCGCGCTTCATCTTCACGTTCGTCAACAAGCACCCCACGGTGAAGATGCTGGCGCTGTCGTTCCTGCTGCTGATCGGCGTCTTCCTGATCGCCGAGGGCTTCGGCATCAAGATCGACAAGGCGCTCATCTACGCGCCGATGGCGTTCGCGATCCTCGTCGAGGCGCTGAACCTCATCTACGCGGCCCGCAAGGCCAAGCGCGAGAAGCGCGAGCAGCACGCGGTGCAGCTGCGCCCGCAGTACCCCGACGTCGACGAGTCGGTCGCGGTCGCCGCGGCCCTGTCGAAGGGGCGCGGATGCCGGTGCCGTGGGTCTCTCGCGCAAGCCGGTGTCGGGCGCCACGGCCGCCGAGGAGCGCGCGGGCCTGGGCTGAGGCCGGTCCGCGGCCGCCGGGTCGCTGGTCGGCGAGCGCGAGTGCGGCAGGTTCCTGCGACCGCGCCGTCGCGCGACGCAGCGCCCGCAGGAATGTGCCGCACTCGAGGACGCGATGACGGATGCCGCTGCTCAGCGCCCCGGACGCCCCTTGGCCGTCGGCAGTCCGGCCCCGTGAAGGATGTCGTACAGCAGACGGGGGGACTTCAGCGCGGGAATCCGCCAGCGTGAGAACGCCCTGACCTGCCTGCGCAGCTCGTCTTCACGGTCCTTCTCGGCCAGCAGCACCTCTTCGGGCGATCTTCCGTTCAGCATCGCCGGGTCGCGGTACTTGCCCGCGCCGTCGAACTCTCCGATGTGCCCGTGATCGCGCCAGAAGAAGTCCGTGAAGGCCTCGCGTCCGTCCAGGAGGACGAACCGGGCCTGCAGCTCCGGCTCGGGAAAGCCCATCGTCGAGATCAGGACTCGGCTCTGCGACTCCCGCACGCTGTCGGCGAGCGGCGAGGCGAAATCGGCCGCTCGGGTCGCGCGCGCCGAGCCTCGGCCGGTGCGCGAATGCGCGGCGGCGAGGAGCGCATCGCGTTCGACGAGCGCGCCGCCGATCCTCCGCGCCCACAGGGCCTGATCGGCGACCGCCACCGCCTCGACGAACGGCATCGACGCCGCGAGATCGACCGCGGTCTGCAGAGGAGACGTGACCCGGTGCCCTTGCCAGCCGGTCGTGCCGATCTCGGCGAGGTCGCGGGTGTGGCGCCGGATCGCGCCACTCGAGCGCCCGCCTGCGGCGGCGGCGATGCTCACGTCCGTGTGTGCCGGCCAGGCTCCGAGGATGTCGATGCCGTGCAGCGCCGCAGCCGACCAGTGCGAGAACACCGTCTCCGCGCGCGAGCGCGTCGCGGCCTCCCACACCCGCTGCGCGTGCCGCGCGAGCGGAGTGAGGCGCTCCCACAGGTCGCGTGTCGACGAACGAGCCCGGAGCGATCCTGGTGATGGCGCCGCTGTCGACGCGGGCTCGCAGCCGCCGGTCGTTGACGGGCTCGCCGTCGTTCTCACGCCGGCGGTACACGGTCGCAACAGGAGGAGCGCTCAGCCACATGCGTCGACCATGGCGGGTCGCGGCATCCGGAGTCTCGCCAGAGGGGCGGTCGGTGGAGTGTCGGCCGAGCACGCGGGCTGGGGAGGATCGGATGCGGCAGTTACCTGCGACCGCGCCGTCGCCCGACGCAGCGCTCGCAGGAAAGTGCCGCACTCGCGCAGGCTGGCAGGGAACTGCAGCGCTCGCAGGAAAGTGCCGCACTCGAGGGACTGATGAGGGATGCCGCCGCCCGGCGGACCGGGCCGCCGCGGCCGCCCGCGCCTCAGAGCACCAGGCGGTAGCCCATGCCCGACTCGGTGAGCAGGTGCTGCGGGTCGGCGGGATCGGCCTCGAGCTTCTTGCGCAGCTGCGACATGTACAGCCGCAGGTAGCCCGAGTCGCTCACCTGGTCGCTCGCCCAGATCTCCTTGAGGAGCGTCTGGCGCGTGACGAGGGCCCCGGGGTTGCGGGCGAGGAATTCCAGCATCCGCCATTCGGTGGGGGTGACGTGCACGCGCTCGCCCGCGCGCGTGACCGACTTCGCCGCGAGGTCGATCGTGACATCGCCGAAGGACACCGACGGCTCGCCCGGGCCCGATCCGACGCGGCGCGTCAGCGCGCGCAGGCGCGCGAGCAGCTCGTCGATCTGGAACGGCTTGGTGACGTAGTCGTCGGCGCCGGCATCGAGGGCCTCGACCTTGTCGGCCGACCCGGTGCGTCCCGACACGACGATGATCGGCACGGTGGTCCAGCCGCGCAGGGCCTCGATGACCTGCACGCCGTCCAGGTGCGGCATCCCGAGGTCGAGCAGGACGATGTCGGGGTGCGATTGCGCGGCGAGGGCGACGGCGGCGGCTCCGTCGGGCGCGGCGACGACGTCGTAGCCGTGCGCGGCGAGCGTGATGCGCAGGGCGCGCACGAGCTGGGGATCGTCGTCGGCGACGAGGATCTTCACGGCTTCGCCGCCGGCAGCTCGATCACCATGGTCAGTCCTCCGCCCGGGGTGTCTTCCGGGGCGAGCGTACCGCCCATGCCCTCGGCGAAGCCCTTCGACAGCGCCAGCCCGAGGCCGAGGCCGGTGGAGTTGTCGGTGTCGCCGAGACGCTGGAACGGTGCGAAGACGTCGTCGCGCCGTTCCAGCGGGATGCCGGGGCCGTGGTCGATCACCCGGAGCTGGGCGGTCTGGCCCAACCGGCTGGTCGACACGCGCACGCGGGTGCCCTCCGGGGCGTGGCGCTCGGCGTTGGCGAGCACGTTGACCAGCACGCGCTGCAGCAGCACGGGGTCGGCGAGCACCGGCGGCAGGTCGGCGTCCAGTGCCAGGTCGACCTCGGCCGGGCCGAGGCCGAGCTCCTCGAGCGCGGCCAGCACCACGTCGGCGGCATCCACGGGCCGCAGCGACACGGCGAGCACCCCGGCCTGCACGCGACTGACGTCGAGCAGGTCGGTCACGAGGGTCGACAGCGTCGCGAGGCTCTCGTTCGCGGTGTCGAGCAGTTCGCGCCGGTCTTCGGGCGAGAGGTGCGACCCGGCGGCGCGGAGGCCGCCGATCGCCGCGACCGCGGCCGCGAGCGGCCGGCGCAGGTCGTGGCTCACCGCCGAGAGCAGGGCGCTGCGCACCTGGTCGGTCTCGGCGAGGGCGCCCGCTTCGCGGGCCGTCTCGGTGAGGTCGGTGCGTTCGATGGCCGCCCCCAGCTGCGCGGTGATGACATCGAGCAGACGACGCTCCGACGCATCGAGCGGCGATCCGTGCAGCTCCAGCGTCGCGCGGGCCGTGCCCCCGGCGCCGATCGGAACGGCGGTGAAGCGCTCGTCGCGGACCGGCTCGCCGTCGGTGGCGAGCACGGTGCCGTCGGCATCCACCAGTCGCACCCCGGCCATGCCGAACGCCTCGCGGGTGCGGCTGACCAGTGCCGGGACCGCGCTCTCGCCGCGCAGGACGCTGCCGGCCACCGCGGCCAGCAGCTCGGCCTCGGCCGTCGCGCGCTGGGCGACCCGCGCGCGCCGGGCGGCCTGGTCGACGATGTAGCTGACCAGCATCGCGATGATCACGTACAGGCACAGCGCCCACAGATAGCGCGGGTCGGAGATCGTGAGGTTGAACTTCGGGTCGACGAAGAGGAAGTTGAGCGTGAGCCCCGACAGCACCGCGGCGAACAGGGCCGGCCAGATGCCGCCGACGAGGGCGACGATCACCACGAGCAGCTGATACGCCAGCACGTCCGAGGTGATCGACTCGGCGGTCTGGAACGCGTACAGCAGCCACGTGAGCAGCGGCCCGCCGACGAGGGCGACGACGAAGCCGAGGATCACGTCGCTGGCGGCTCAGCGCCCCGCCGGTCACCCGCGGAAGCGCGAACCGCCCGCCGGCGGCGGCGTGGGTGACGATGTGCACGTCGATGTCGCCCGACTCGCGGATCACGGTCGCGCCGATGCCCGGGCCCGCCAGCGCCGCGCTGAGGCGCCCGCGGCGGCTCACGCCGATGACGAGCTGCGTCGCGTTGACGGACCGGGCGAAGTCCACGAGCGCGCGCGGGATGTCGTCGCCGACGACCTGGTGGTACGTGCCGCCCAGCGACTCGACGAGCGTGCGCTGCGCGGCGAGGGCACCGGGTGCGGCCGCGCGCAGGCCGTCCTGGCTCGAGACGTGCACGGCGAGCAGCTCGCCGCCCGCCGAGCGCGCGGCGATGCGGGCGCCGCGGCGGATGAGGGTCTCGCCCTCCGGTCCGCCGGTGAGGGCGACGACGACCCGCTCGCGCGCCTGCCAGGTGCCGTCGATGCCGTGCTCGGCGCGATACGAGCGCAGCGCGCTGTCGACCTCGTCGGCGAGCCAGAGCAGGGCGAGCTCGCGCAGGGCGGTGAGGTTGCCCAGGCGGAAGTAGTTCGACAGCGCCGCATCGATCCGCTCGGCGGGGTAGACGACCCCGGCGGCGAGACGGTCGCGCAGCGACTGCGGCGCGAGGTCGACGACCTCGATCTGGTCGGCGCTGCGCACGACGGCATCCGGCACGGTCTCGCGCTGCACGACGCCGGTGATCTGCTCGACCACGTCGTTGAGCGACTCGATGTGCTGCACGTTGACGGTCGTGATGACGTCGATGCCGGCATCCAGGATCTCGGCGACGTCCTGCCAGCGCTTCTCGTTGCGCGAGCCGGGCGCGTTCGTGTGGGCGAGCTCGTCGACGAGCGCGATCGCGGGGGACCTCTCGAGCACGGCCTCGAGGTCCATCTCGCTCAGCTCGACGCCGCGATGCGACACGAGGTGCCGCGGCACGATCGGAAGGCCCTCGACGAGCGCGGCCGTCGCGGCGCGGCCGTGGGTCTCGACGATCGCGACCACGACGTCTTTGCCGTCGGCGAGGAGGTGCCGGCCCTCCTCGAGCATCTCGTAGGTCTTGCCGACGCCGGGCGCGGCGCCGAGCAGCACCCGCAGCCTCCCGCGCTTCATCGGTCAGTCCTCAGTTCTGCAGCTCGTCGAGCGCGAGGTTCAGCTCGAGCACGTTGACACGGGGGCTCCCGAGGAAGCCGAGGTCCCGTGTCTGGATCCTAGACTCCACGAGCGCGCGCACCTCGCCCTCGGCCAGGCCACGCGCCTCGGCGACGCGCGGAACCTGCAGCAGCGCGTACGCCGGGCTGATGTGCGGGTCCAGACCCGAAGCGGATGCCGTCACCGCGTCGGCCGGGATCTCCGACTCGTCGACCCCTTCGAGTTCGGCGATCGCGGCCTTGCGCTCGCGCGATCGCCGCGATCAGGTCGGCGTTCTCCGGGCCCAGGTTCGATCCGCTCGACGCGCCGCCGTCGTACCCGGCGCCGGCCGCGGAGGGCCGCGACTGGAAGTACTCGACGATCGCGTTGCCGTCGGCATCCGTGAACGACTGCCCGATCAGCGCCGAGCCGACCGGGTCGCCGCGCATCGCTGACGAGCGAGCCGTTCGCCTGCCACGGCAGGGCGAGCTGGCCGATCGCGGTGATCAGCGCCGTGTAGCCGACGCCGAGCACGAGCGTGAAGACCAGCATCGCGCGGACGGCGACTCCGGCCGTTCGCAGGGTGGTGCGTGTGGTGGACATGGTGCGTCTCTCCTTCGGAGGCTCAGAAGCCCGGGATCGTGCTCACGACGAGGTCGATGAGCTTGATGCCGATGAACGGGGCGATGATTCCGCCGAGGCCGTAGATCGCGAGATTGCGGCTCAGGATCTGCGAGGCGCTCGCCGGGCGGTACGCCACGCCGCGCAGGGCGAGCGGGATGAGCGCGACGATCACGACGGCGTTGAAGATGATCGCGCTCGTGACGGCGGATGCCGGCGAACTCAGCTGCATGATGTTCAGCGCCGCGAGACCGGGGTAGATCCCCATGAACATCGCCGGGATGATCGCGAAGTACTTCGCGATGTCGTTCGCGAGCGAGAACGTGGTCAGCGCGCCGCGTGTGATGAGCAGCTGCTTGCCGATGCGGACGATCTCGATGAGCTTGGTGGGGTCGGAGTCGAGGTCGACCATGTTGCCGGCCTCCTTCGCGGCGGACGTGCCGGTGTTCATCGCCACACCGACGTCGGCCTGGGCGAGCGCCGGTGCGTCGTTCGTGCCGTCGCCGGTCATCGCGACGAGGCTGCCGCCCTCCTGCTCGCGCGTGATGAGCGCCAGCTTGTCTTCGGGAGTCGCCTCGGCGAGGTAGTCGTCGACGCCGGCCTCCTTCGCGATCGCGGCGGCGGTCAGCGGGTTGTCGCCGGTGATCATCACGGTGCGGATGCCCATCGACCGCAGCTCGGCGAACCGCTCGCGCAGGCCGTCCTTGACGATGTCCTTCAGGTGGATCACGCCGAGCAGGGTGCCTGCATTCTGCGAATCGAGGGTCGCCACGACGAGCGGGGTGCCGCCGGACTGCGCGATCGCGTCGGTCTCGCTCATCAGGTGCGCGCGCATGCCGTCCGCGACGGGTGCGTCCGCACTCGCGAGCCACGCCAGCACCGCGGTGCCCGCTCCCTTGCGCACCTGGGTGCCGTCGGCGAGGTCGATGCCGCTCATGCGCGTCTGCGCCGTGAAGGGCACGATCGACGCATCCGCCGGCGGCGAGACGTGGATGCCGCGCACCGCGGCGAGCTCGACGACCGAGACGCCTTCGGGAGTGGGGTCGGCGAGCGACGAGAGCGCGGCCGCGCGGGCGAGCTCGTCGTCGGCGACACCCGGCATCCCCACGAAGTCCGACGCCCGGCGATTGCCGTACGTGATCGTTCCCGTCTTGTCGAGCAGGAGCGTCGTGACGTCGCCGGCGGCCTCGACCGCGCGGCCCGACATCGCGAGCACGTTGCGCTGCACGAGACGGTCCATGCCGGCGATGCCGATCGCCGACAGCAGAGCGCCGATCGTGGTGGGGATCAGGCAGACCAGCAGTGCCACCAGGACGGGGATCGAGACGGGGGATGCCGCATACGAGGCGATCGGGTTGAGCGTGAGGACGACGATCACGAACACGATCGACAGGCTCGCCAGCAGGATGTTCAGCGCGATCTCGTTCGGCGTGCGCTGACGAGAGGCTCCCTCGACGAGCGCGATCATGCGGTCCACGAACGTCTCGCCGGGCTTCGAGGTGATCCGCACGACGATGCGGTCGGACAGCACGCGGGTGCCGCCGGTGACCGCCGAGCGGTCGCCGCCCGATTCGCGGACGACCGGTGCGGACTCGCCGGTGATCGCGGACTCGTCGACCGTCGCGATGCCCTGCACGATGTCGCCGTCACCCGGGATGAGCTCGCCCGCCGCCACGACGACGACATCGCCGAGCGTCAGGTCGGACGAGGCGACCTCGGAGGTCGCCGAGCGCTCGGCTGCGGCATCCGTCACCGCGTCGTACGCGTCGACGCGGTGGGCCATCGTGCTCGTGCGGGTCTTGCGCAGCGACGCGGCCTGCGCCTTGCCGCGGCCTTCGGCGACGGATTCGGCGAGGTTGGCGAACAGCACCGTGAGCCACAGCCAGACGGCGATGCCCCACGTGAAGCCGAAGGGGACGGGGGCGCCACCGGACTGCTCCGGCCCGCCGAGGAACGGCTCGGCGACGGCGATCGCCGTCGTCAGCACCGCGCCGACCCAGACCAGGAGCATGACGGGGTTGCGCCACAGCGCGGCGGGGTTGAGCTTGCGGAGGGCGCCCGGGAGGGCCTTCACGAGCTGCGCCCAGGTGAAGGCGCGAGCGCGCTCGGCCTTCTTGGACGGTGCGACCGTGCCGGAGACGGGAGTGATGGTGGGGGTGGACATGTCAGACGAGCCCTTCCGCCAGGGGACCCAGCGTGAGAACGGGGAAATAGGTGAGAGCGGTGATCACGACCGCGACGACGGCGAGGAGGCCGACGAACTGAGGTCGATGCGTCGGCAGCGTGCCGGTGGTCGAAGGTGTCGCGCCCTGCGCGGCCAGCGAACCGGCCAGGGCGAGCACCAGCACGATCGGGATGAAGCGGCCCAGGAGCATCGCGACGCCGAGCGCCGTGTTCAGCCACGGCGTGTTGGCGGTGAGCCCGGCGAAGGCGGATCCGTTGTTGTTCGAGGCCGACGTGAAGGCGTACAGCACCTCGCTCAGGCCGTGGACGCCGGGATTCCAGATCGAGACGGCCTCCATGTCGGCGCGGATGGCCGGAATCGCGAAGCTCAGCGCGGTGCCGGTCAGGACCAGGATCGGAGTGACCAGGATGTACAGGCTCGCGAGCTTGATCTGCGTCGGCCCGATCTTCTTGCCGAGGTATTCGGGCGTGCGCCCGACGAGCAGACCGCCCACGAACACGGCGATCACGGCGAGCACGAGCATGCCGTACAGACCCGAGCCGACTCCGCCGGGGGCGATCTCGCCGAGCATCATGTTGATCATCGGGATCATGCCGCCCAGTGCGGTGTACGAGTCGTGCATCGAGTTGACGGCGCCGGTCGAGGTCAGCGTGGTGGCACCGGCGAAGAGCGTGGACCCGAAGATGCCGAACCGCACCTCCTTGCCTTCCATCGCGCCGCCCGCGAGCTGCGGGGCGGTGCCCTGGCCGAGCGCTTCGAGCCAGGTCACCGCGGCGATGGAGACGACCGCGATCGAGGCCATCACCGCGAGGATCGCGTAGCCCTGCCGGTCATCGCCCACCATGCGGCCGAAGGCGCGCGGCATGGCGACGGGGATCGCCAGCAGCAGGAGGATCTCGAGCACGCTCGTCCACGGGGCCGGGTTCTCGAACGGATGCGCGGAGTTGGCGTTGAAGAAGCCTCCGCCGTTCGTGCCGAGCTCCTTGATCGCCTCCTGCGAGGCGACGGGACCACCGGGGAGCAGCTGCGTGCCGCCGGTGATCGTGCCGACCTCGGTGAATCCGTTGAAGTTCTGCACCACCCCGGCGATCATCAGCGCGATCGCCGCGACGATCGACAGCGGCAGCAGGAGCCGGGTGATGCCGCGCGTGAGGTCGACCCAGAAGTTGCCGATCGTGGCCGAGCCCCGTCGGGCGAGGCCGCGCACGAGCGCGACGGCGACCGCGATGCCGACGGCGGCCGAGACGAAGTTCTGCACGGCGAGTCCCGCGAGCTGCACCGTGTAGCCCAGCGTCAGCTCGGGCGAATACGACTGCCAGTTGGTGTTGGTCACGAAGGAGACGGCGGTGTTGAACGCCAGTCCCTCGGGCACGGCGGGCAGGCCGAGCGAGAACGGCAGCACCGCCTGGAAGCGCTGCAGCGCGTAGACGAACAGCACGCCCACCGCCGAGAAGACGAGCACACCGCGCGCGTACGACTGCCAGGTCTGCTCGGAACGGGCATCGACGCCGACGAGGCGGTAGAGGCCGCGCTCGACGCGCCAGTCCTTCTCGGTCGTGTAGATCCGGGCGATCCAGTCGCCCAGCGGGTCGATAGAGCAGCCCGAGGATCAGCAGGACCGTCGCGGCCTGCAGGATGCCGAGCCAGATGGTCGCGGCATCCATCAGAACCTCTCCGGGTTCACGAGCGCGACGACGAGGTAGACGACCGCGGCGACGGCGAGGAGGGCCGCGATGATCGAGAAGACCATCACAGTTTCTCCACCGCCCTCGCGATCAGTCCGACGAGCGCGAACAGCGCGAGCGTCGCGGCGAGGTAGATGACATCCAGCACGAGGACTCCTGAGGTTCCGCGGAGCGGATCGGGTGGCCGCGCGACTGCTGTGGCGCGGGTGCCGAGGGGCACAGTTCTCGATGCAACACCCGCGAGCGCGTGCCGGCCGCCGTCCTCACGGAATGCATACGGCCGCCGGCTCAGCCCTCACGGGTTCCGTGCGGGCACCGCGCCGCCGCGATCAGTCGGCGGACAGCATCCGCACGCCGTCGATCACGGCGGCGTGCGTGCGGGGCGAGCCCAGCACGCGGAAGTGGCCGGATGCCGGGACGATCACGTTCGTGGCCCCGTCGAGGGCGCTGCCGCCGGGGATGTGCGGATCGAAGCGGCCGAACACCGACACGATGCGGCCGTTGACCGACTCGTCGTTGCCGAGCATGACGATCGTCTCGTCATCGGGGAGGAACGCCCGGATGCTGGGCACGAAGAACAGGCCGGCCAGCGGTGATCCGTGGAACGGCGTGCACACGGCGACGAGGCCGAGCACGCCGAGCGGGCGGCCGGACGAGTCGCCGGCCGGCGCGGTCGCCGAGGCCGCGGCATCCGCCGGATCGCCGCCCGCCGCCGCCTCGATCGCCGCGGCCGCGGCCGCCCCCGACGCGACCAGCAGATGCTTGCCGATCAGGCCGCCCTTGCTGTGCGCGACCAGCACGCGTCCGGCGCCCGCCGGCGGCTTGGCCGCCAGCGCGCGACCGAGGCGCTCGGAGGTCTCGACGATGCCGCGGCGGTTCATGCCCAGCCCGTGCACGACGTTGACGCGGTGACCGGCCGCGTTGAGCGCATCGCCGAGCGGCCGCAGGAACGTCCAGTGCTCGTAGACGCCGGGCAGCAGCACGATCTCGGGCAGGTCGTCCGATCCCGACCGCCACGCGCGCGGCGCCGGGCGCGGCCGGCCGAGCGTCCACGGCGCGGTGACGATCGCGAGCTGGCGCACGCGCGGCGTACGCGTAGTCGGCCGCCCACCACCACCCGCGCTGGATGAGGCTCGGGCGCTCCGTCGCGCTGTGCTCGGCGGTGGTCATGAGCCGAAGTCTAGGAGCCGCGGGGCACGCGCTGACGACGCCGGGTCAGTCCTCGCGCTCGAGACTCGAGCGCACCGCCGTCGTCGTGCTGATCGCCTCGGGCTGGAACGGGAGCCCCGCGCGCTCCTGACCGGGCAGCGGGCGGGAGCGGCGTCCGTAGATGAGTTCGCTCGAATCGAGCAGCCACGGCACGAGCGTGATCGAGACGCCGTGGATCAGCATGAGCTGGTTCGCGATGCGCCGCGCGCGGCGGTTGTGCAGGAGCGACTCCCACCAGTGGCCCACGATGTACTGCGGCAGGTAGACGGTCACGACCGACGAGCCGTGCTCGGCGCGGTACTTCTTGATGAACGTCGACACGGGGCTGGCGAAGGACCGGTACGGCGAGTCGATGATGACCAGCGGCACCGGGATGTCGTGGGCGGCCCACTGCTCCCGCAGCCGCGCGGTCTCCTCCGGCGACACCGACACGTGCAGCGCGAACGTCTTGTCGTGCTTGGCCGCGAGGGCGTAGTCGAGGGCCTTCACGACGGGCTTCTGCAGGCGGTTGACGAGGATGAGGGCGACGTCGCCCTCCGCGCCGAAGTGCGTGACGTCGTCGACGGTGATCTCGTGCTCGACGTCGCGGTAGTAGCGGTTCACGCCGATCATGAGGATCGCGAGGATCGGGATCATGATGAACACGAGCCACGCGCCGTGGGTGAACTTCGTGACGGTCACGATCAGCAGCACGAAGACGGTCATGACCGCGCCGAGCGAGTTGATCACGAGTCCGATGCGCGCCGATCGCCGTTCGGATGCCGCGGACGCCGCTGCCGCGGCACCCGGCGTCACCGCCGCCAGCGTCGCGCAGCGCATCGCCGCCAGTGCCGCACCATGCCGATCTGCCCGAGCGAGAACGACGTGAAGACGCCGATGATGTAGAGCTGGATCAGCGTCGTCAGCTGCGCCTGGTAGATCACGAGCACGGCGATCGCGACCGCGCCGAGGATGATCATGCCGTTCGAGTAGACGAGGCGATCGCCGCGGGTGTTGAGCGCCTTCGGCGCGTACCCGTCGCGGGCGAGCACCGAGCCGAGCAGGGGGAAGCCGTTGAACGCGGTGTTGGCGGCGAGCAGCAGCACGCACGCGGTCGCGGCCTGGATGATGAAGAACGGGATCGATCCCATGCCGAACGTCGCCGCCGCGACCTGCGCCATCAGGCTCGGCTGCGGCTGGTTCTCGCAGTCGAAGCCGATGAGGTGGCAGGGGTTCTCGGCGTAGTGCACGCCCGAGACGAGGGCGAGGATCGTCAGTCCCGAGAACAGCAGGATCGCGATGCCGCCCATGAGCACGAGCGTCATCTGGGCGTTGCGCACCTTGGGCTTGCGGAACGCCGGCACGCCGTTGGAGACCGCCTCGACGCCGGTGAGGGCCGAGCAGCCGCTCGAGAACGCGCGCAGCACGAGCAGGATGACCGCGGCCTGCGTGAGGCTCTCCGCCTGCACGGCGAACTCCGCGCTCGAGGCGACGGGCGGGTCGCCCGCGAGCGGTGCGGACGAGCCCGACCACGATCATGACGGCGACCGAGCCGATGAAGACGTACGTCGGGATCGCGAACAGCAGCGATGCCTCGCGGACGCCGCGCAGGTTGACCAGGATGATCAGGATCGACGAACCCGATCGCGAGCTCGACCCGGCCCGGGTGCGAGGAACGGGAGCGCGGAGATGATGTTGTCCACGCCGGCGGCGACCGAGACGGCGACGGTCAGGACGTAGTCGACCAGCAGCGCGGCCGCGACGATGACGCCGGGAATCTCGCCGAGGTTCGTGCGCGCGACCTCGTAGTCGCCGCCGCCCGAGGGGTAGGCCTTGATGAGCTGGCGGTAGCTGATCACCACGACCAGCAGCACGACGACGACCGCGATCGCCCACCCACGGGCTGAAGGCCAGGAACGCCAGCCCGCCGGTGAGCAGGATCATCAGCAGCTCCTGCGGCGCGTAGGCCACCGAGCTCAGCGCGTCGGACGCGAAGATCGGCAGCGCCATCTTCTTCGGGAGCAGCTGCTCGTCGAGCTTCTCCGAGGTGAGCGGATCGCCGAGGAGGAGGCGCTTGGCGATCGGCGAGTCGGCGCCGGGCTCGCGGCTGTCAGTGGTCACGGCGGGCGATGTTACTCGCCGGATTCACGCCGGATGGGGCGTCCTAACGGAATCCATACGGCCGACTGTCCGCGCGGGGCGCGCTCAGTCGAGGAACTCCCGCGCCGCCACGACGAGCGCGTCGACGCCGCGGCCGAGCGTCGGCTGCAGGACCGGCGCGAAGTACGGCGAGTGGTTCGTCGGGATGTCGCGGTCGATCGTGCCGCCCGCCTTCGCGTCGGCGAACTTCTGCGGGTCGACGCCGCCCCAGAACCAGAACACGAGCGGCACGCCCGCCTCGCGCGCGAACCACGACACGTCCTCGCTGCCGGTGAACATGCCGGGGTCGACGACCGTGCCCTCGCCGAACGCGCTGTCGAACGCGAGCGTGAGGCGCGCGGTGGCATGCACGTCGTTGATCGTCGGCGGCAGCGAGTGGTCGATCGTCGATCACCGGCTCCTCTTCGGCGCCCGAGGCCTGCGCCTCGGCGCGCACGACCCGCTCGACCTTCGCGAGCACGCGTGCGCGGGCCTCGTCGTCGGGGTAGCGCAGGCTCAGCTCGAGCTTCGCCTCGGCCGGGATGATGTTGTTCTTCAGCCCCGCGTGGATCGAGCCGACGGTGACCACGGCGACATCGCGCGGGTCGACCTCGCGCGAGACGATCGTCTGCAGCCGCATGACGGTGGCGGCCGCCATCACGACCGGGTCGATCGTGGAGTGCGGGCGCGAGCCGTGGCCGCCGCGTCCGAGCAGGGTGACGGTGAGGCCGTCGGATGCCGCCATCTGCGTGCCGCCGCGCACGCCGATCGTGCCGGCCGGCAGCGGCGTCACGTGCTGGCCGAGCACGATGTCGGGCTTCGGGAAGCGGTCGAGCACGCCGTCGGCGATCATCGCCTGCGAGCCGGCGCCGTACTCCTCGGCGGGCTGGAAGACCGCCACGATCGTGCCCGACCACTCGTCCTTCGTCGCGAGCAGCCGCTCGAGCGCGCCGAGCAGCGCGGTGACGTGCATGTCGTGACCGCACGCGTGCATGACCGGCACGTCGGTGCCCGCCGGGTCGGTGCCGCGCGCGGTGCTCGCGTACTCGAGGCCGGTCAGCTCCTTGACCGGGAGCGCGTCCATGTCGGCGCGCAGCCAGACGACCGGACCCTCGCCGTTGCGGATGACGCCGACGACGCCGGTCTTGCCGATGCCCTCTTCGAACTCGATGCCCAGCTCGGCGAGGTGCCGGGTGACGACTCCCGCCGTGCGCGTCTCCTGGAACGACAGTTCGGGATGCCGGTGCAGGTCGATGTAGAGGGCTTCGAGGTCGATGGTCATGGCGTCGAGCCTAGCCGCGGCATCCGCTGGGTCAGTGGTCGAGGCGGGCGGTCGTGCCGCGCACGATCAGCTCGAACGGCAGGTGGCGCGGCTCCTCGCGGGGGGTTCCGGCATCCGTCGCCTCGAGCTCGTCGAGGATCGCGTCGGCGGCGCGCTCACCCTGCCCGAGCGGGAACTGGTCGACCGTGGTGAGGCGGAAGAACTCGCCGAGCTCGTGACCGTCGATGCCGACGACCGAGAGGTCTTCGGGCACGCGGTAGCCGAGCTCGCGCGCGGCCAGCAGTGCGCCGATCGCCATCTCGTCGGACGCGGCGAAGATCGCCGTCGGGCGCTCGCCCGGGCGGCCCGAGCAGCTGCTTGGCCGCGCGGAACCCGCCCTCGATCGTGAAGTCGGCGGGCTCGTACAGCGACGGGCCGGGCCGGGATGCCGGCATCCGCCAGCGCCTGCTCGAAGCCCTGCCGGCGCTGGGTGGGGATGTGGAAGTCGATGTCGAACTCGGGGCTCGCGCCGATGTGCGCGATGTCGCGGTGGCCGAGGGCGATCAGGTGCTCGGTCGCCAGGCGCGCGACGGCGACATCGTCGACCGTGAGGGTCGACAGGCGCGGGTTGGGTCCGCCGATCGCGATCACCGGCAGGTCGAGCTCGCGCAGGCGCTCGGTCTCCTCTTCGCCGAGCTCGATCGAGATCGCGATGACGCCGTCGACGCGCTGCCGGCGCAGGAACGTCTCGAAGATGCTGCGGCGCTGCTCGCGGTCGGCGGTGAGGTTGTAGAGGGTGATGTCGTAGCCGCGCCGCATGAGCGCCGAGGCGGTGCCGCTGAGCACGGTGCTGAAGAACCAGCGGTCCAGGAACGGCACGAGCACGCCGATGTTGCGCGTGCGGCCCGAGGCCAGGCTCGACGCCGACGAGGAGACGACGTAGCCGAGGGACTTGGCGGCGGTCTCGACGCGGACGCGGGTGGCGTCCGAGACGTGCCCGCGGCCGCTCAGCGCGCGCGAGACGGTCGCCGTCGAGACGCCCGCGTGCGCGGGCGACCTCATCGATGCTGACCACGTCGTCCTCCTTGTCGAGCGCGTCCTCCGGCGGTCGGGCTCAGTCGCTCTCGAGCCAGACGGCCGTGTCGGCGGGCAGGACCCCGCCGGCGATCGGCTCGCTCGCCGCGATCACGTTACCGTGCGGCAGCGGGATCGCCGTGTCGCCGATGTTCGCCACGACGGTCACATTCCCGTTGCGGAATGCGAGGACGTCGGCGGGGAACCCGTCGAGCCACTCGAGCGTGCCGGCGCCGAGCGCGTGCGTGCGGCGCTCGGCGAGGAGCGTGCGGTAGAGCGAGAGCGTCGAGGAGCGTGTCGCCGTCCTGCACGTCGCGGGCGAGCGCCGCCCACGACGCGGGCTGCGGCAGCCACGACTCGCCGGTCGGGCTGAAGCCGTACGCGGGCTCGGTCGAGGTCCACGGCACGGGCACGCGGCAGCCGTCACGGCCGTAGCGCTCGCCGGCGGTGCGGAACCACGTCGGGTCCTGGCGCGCGTCGTCGGGCAGGTCGACGACCTCGGGCAGGCCGAGCTCTTCGCCCTGGAAGATGTAGGCCGAGCCGGGCAGCGCGAGCATGACGGTCGATCGCGGCGCGCGCGCGGCGCAGGCCGAGGTCGGCGATCGGCTTGCCCGGCGAGAGCGGGCCGATGCCGTGACCCTGCGGGTTCTCGGCCGTCAGCGCGAGGCGCGACGCGTGGCGCACGACGTCGTGGTTCGACAGCACCCACGTGCTCGGGCGCGCCGACCGCGGCGAAGGCGCGCAGCGACTCGTCGATGACGGCGCGCAGCGCGGCGGCATCCCACTCGGTCGTCAGGTAGGGGAAGTTGAACGCCTGGTGCATCTCGTCGGGGCGCACCCAGAGCGCGGTGTCGTCGGGCGTCGGGCGCCAGGCCTCGGCGCACAGCGCGCGGTCGCCGTCGTACTCGGCGAGGATGCCGTGCCAGTCGCGGTAGACGTCGTGCACGCCGGGCTGGCCCCAGTACGGCACGTCGGGCTCGTCGCCGCCCATCGAGTCGGCCTCGACCGGCGGCGTGTAGTCGGGCAGGCCGTCGGCCTTGATCAGGCCGTGCGCGACGTCGACGCGGAAGCCGTCGACGCCGCGGTCGAGCCAGAAGCGCAGGATGCGGCGGAACTCCTCGCGCACCTCTTCGTTCGACCAGTCGAAGTCGGGCTGCGACGAGTCGAAGAGGTGCAGGTACCACTGGCCGGGCGTGCCGTCGGCTTCGATCGACGCGGGTCCAGGCCGGACCGCCGAAGACCGACTCCCAGTTGTTCGGGGGCAGCTCGCCGTTCTCGCCCTTGCCGTCGCGGAACAGGTAGCGCGCGCGCTCGCGGCTGCCCGGGGCCGGCGGCGAGGGCGGCCTGGAACCAGACGTGCTGGTCGGAGGAGTGGTTCGGCACGAGGTCGACGATGATGCGGATGCCGCGGCCATGGGCCTGCGTCGAGCATGTCGTCGAAGTCGGCGAGGGTGCCGAAGAGCGGATCGACGTCGCAGTAGTCGGCCACGTCGTAGCCGGCGTCCTTCTGCGGCGAGCGCTGGAACGGGCTGAGCCAGATCGCGTCGACGCCGAGGTCGCTTCAGGTCGTCGAGGTGCGCGGTGACGCCCGGCAGGTCGCCGATGCCGTCGCCGGAGCTGTCGGCGAACGAGCGCGGGTAGATCTGGTAGATGACGGCGGTGCGCCACCACTCGGCTCCGGGGCGGGAGGAGAGGTCGAAGGGGTGCTCGGCGAGGTCGGTGTCGGGCGAAGTCATCGTTCCAGGATACTGCAAGCGCTTGCACCGCCTGTGCGTGTGACCGGCGGATCTGGGCGACCGAACGGCGCCGCTAGGGTGGGCGCGTGCCCACCGCCGCCGCCCTCGCCCGTGCCGAGTCGCTGATCCGCGAGATCCCGGACTACCCCGAACCCGGCATCCTGTTCCGCGACATCACTCCGCTGCTGGCGGATGCCGCGGCCCTGCGCGCGGTGATCGATGCGACTCATCGCGCCGTTCGCGGGCCGGTTCGACGTCGTCGCCGGGGTCGAGGCGCGCGGCTTCCTGCTCGCCGGCGCCATGGCGATCGCCGCGGGTGCGGGCATGGTGCCGGTGCGCAAGGCCGGCAAGCTGCCGCGGCCCGCGGCATCCGTCTCGTACGCGCTCGAGTACGGCGAGGCGACGATCGAGGTGCACGACGACCTCGCGCCCGGCACGCGGGTGCTGCTCGTGGACGACGTGCTCGCGACCGGCGGCACGCTCGCGGCGGCGCAGCGGCTGTTCGCCGAGCTCGGCGTCGACGTGGTCGGGACCGCCGTGCTGATGGAGCTCGAGGCGCTCGGCGGTCGCGCTGTCGTCGGCGACGTGCACACGGTGTTCCGGGCCTGAGGCTCTCGTTCGCTGAGCGTGTTCGAGGCGTCGTCGGTGCTTCGGTCGCCGAGGGTCAGAACGCGTCGACGGCGGGCGCGGTCACGCGACGCCCGCGCACGAAGACTCCGGTGATCGCGGCCTCGCGCATGCCCATGAGCAGCGTGAACAGGTGCGATCGCGCGCCGGCGTCGGCCGCGGCATCCAGCAGGAGTTCGAAGCCGGGCTGAGCCGCAGGGTCGACGATCACGAAGTCGGCGTCCTTGCCGGCGTCGAGGTTGCCGAAGCGGTCTTCCTGATCGAGCGCCCGGGCACCGGCGAGCGTGCCGAGGAACAGCAGCTGCGCGGGATCGATCGCCGTCGAGCGGTCGCCCGGCTCGCTCATGTGCACCTTGAAGCAGTCGTTGAGCACGCGCGGGATGAGCCACTCGTCGCCCGCTCCGATGTCGGTGCCCATCGCGATCGTCGCGCCCGACGCGACGGTGCGCTGCCAGGGCATCGTGCCGCTGCCGAGGAACAGCTGCGACGTCGGGCAGTGCGCGATCGACGAGCCCGTCTCGGCGAGGCGGTGCAGCTCGCGGTCGGTGCAGTGCACCGCGTGGGCCAGGATGCTGCGCCGGCCCAGCAGGCTCTCGCCGCTCGTGCGCGACCCGGGCAGGCAGCGCCCGTCGTACGTGTCGAGGTAGGTCTGCACGTCGTACTGCTCGCGCACCGCGGCGATCTCGCCGTCGCCGGGCCGGTCGTTCTCGTTGAGGTGGGAGTGGAAGTACACCCCGGCCTCGCGCACATCGGCGTACAGGTCGCCGAGGCGCGACAGGGTCTCCCTCGTCACGGCGAGGCTGAAGCGCGGGCACGACCGCGACCTGCGCGAGCGCGCTGCGCGGGTCGGATGCCGCGCCGCCGGCATCCTGCCCGTGCCAGCGTGCGATCTCGTCGCGTGCGAGCGCCGATCGCGGCGTCTTCGCTCGTGAGCAGCGCCGCCGCGCTCGCCGGGCCGACGGTCTGGATGCCGCGCCCGCTCACGACGCGCAGGCCGGCGTCGAGCGTGCGGCGGAAGAGCGCGTCCTGCGCCTCGGGGAAGGCCGAGCCGAAGACGAGGGCCGAGGTCGTGCCGGCCGAGACGCGGCGCCGCACGAACTCGGCGGCGACGAGGTCGGCGAAGGCCGGGTCGGCGAGCCGCGACTCGGCGGGGAAGACGCAGCGCTCGAGCCACTCCAGCAGCTCTCCGCCGCCGAACTCGTCGGTCGTGAGCGTCTGCGGGTAGTGCACGTGCGTGTCGACGAAGCCCGGCAGCAGGCAGCCGCCGGTCTCGACGACCTCGTCGCCGGCGAGGGATGCCGGCAGCGCGGTCCACGCGCCGGAGTAAGACGATGCGCCCGGCGGCATCGACGGCGAGCGCGCCGTCCGGCTCGGAGACGAGCGCGTCTGCGGCGTCCTCGAGCGTGGGGCTGCCGGTGATGTGGAGCAGGTGACCGCGGTAGATCGTCACGGCGTCTCCTCCGGGCGTCCGGGCGCCTGCGTCCGCACGGGCCGCGGCCGATGTCGAGTCTTCGAGTCCGGCGTTGCGGCCGTGTAACAGCGTCGTTAAGTCTGCGGAACGCTTGGCCCCGCCGCCTGGCGACGGCGCTCCCGGCGAGCATAGTCTGCCCGCAAGCAACGGGGCGGTCCGTGCCGGCGCCGCCCTCCTCGATCAAGGGAGCGGGCGACATGGCCGCAACGGAAGTCACCGAGCGCAAGGCGGCGCAAGGCAGCGAAGGCCGCGAAGCGCAGCGCGAACACCGTCGACGGCATCCCGCCGCTCGCGCGGCTGTTCCCGCTCGGCCTGCAGCACGTGCTCGCGATGTACGCCGGCGCCGTCGCCGTGCCGCTCATCGTGGGCGGGGCGCTCGGCTACTCGGCCGAGGACCTCGCGTTCCTGATCAGCGCCGACCTGTTCGTCGCCGGCATCGCCACGATCATCCAGTCCGTCGGCTTCTGGCGGTTCGGCGTGCGCCTGCCGCTCATGCAGGGCGTGACGTTCGCCGCGGTCGGCCCGATGATCGCGATCGGCCAGAGCGAGGGCATCCAGGCGGTGTTCGGCGCGACGATCGCGTGCGGCCTGTTCATGATCCTCGATCGCGCCGTTCTTCTCGCAGCTGCTGCGCTTCTTCCCGCCGATCGTCACCGGCACCGTCATCCTCATCATCGGGCTCTCGCTCATGCGCGTCGCCGCGGGCTGGATCGTCGACGGATCCGAGGAGGGCGCGCCGCCGATCAACGTCGCGTTCGCGTTCGGGACGCTGCTGCTGATCGTCCTGATCGAGCGGTTCGCGCCGCCGGCGCTGCAGCGCGTGTCGGTGCTGCTCGGCCTCGTGCTCGGCACGTCGCGGCGCTGTTCGTGCCCGGGATGGTCGACTGGTCGGGCGTCGGCGAGGCCGACTGGTTCGCGCTGGTGACCCCGTTCCACTTCGGCCTGCCGACGTTCCAGGTGGCCTCGGTCGTCTCGATGCTCATCGTCGGGATCGTGATCATGACCGAGACGACCGGCGACATGATCGCCGTCGGCGAGATCGTCGAGAAGCCGGTCACCCGCCGGCAGCTGGCGGACGGGCTGCGCGCCGACGGACTCGGCACCGTGATCGGCGGCGTCTTCAACACGTTCCCGTACACGGCCTTCGCGCAGAACGTCGGGCTCGTCTCGCTCACCGGCGTCAAGTCGCGCTGGGTCGCGACGGCCGCCGGCGTCATCCTCGTCGTGCTCGGTCTCATCCCGAAGATCTCGGCGGTCGTCGAGGGCGTGCCGCGCGCCGTGCTCGGCGGCGCCGGGATCGCGCTGTTCGGCATGGTGGCGGCATCCGGCATCCGCACCCTCGCGAAGGTGAAGTTCAACAACAAGAACGTGCTGATCGTGGCGATCTCGGTCGGCGTCGCGCTGCTGCCGACGGTGGCGCCGACGATCTACGACCAGTTCCCGCAGTGGTTCACGCTCATCTTCGACTCGGGCATCAGCGCCGGCGCGATCGCCGCGATCCTGCTGAACCTGCTGCTCAACTCCGACGAGATGCGGCGCAGCAGCGTCGGCTGACCCGAACATCGGCGCGTTCGACGCGGTGCGCGGGCCGGCGGCGGCCGCCCTCGTGCACCCGCAGGCCGAGGGCACGGGGCTCATCCCGACGCAGGTGCTCTCGGACGAGCTGGCCGCCGAGCAGGGCGGCGACGGGATGCCGGTCGACGCGTCGTCGATCCCGGCCGAGGACCCCGGAGCCCGGCACGGAACAGCACGTGACATGAAGACTTCTCGGATCCGCAAAGCTCCGGATACCGCCGCCCCTCGGAGGAGTGAGGTGCGGGCGTCCGCAGACCTGCCAGCGTCCGAGCGGAGTCGGAGGCAGCGCACCGCCCTCTGACCGCACGACGGCGGAGGACCCGAGCGACCGGAGAAGCTCGGGCCCCGCCGTCGTCACATCAGACGAACGCGGGCAGATCCAGCCAGGCGTCGGGCGCGGGCGCGGCGCCGTCGCGGGTGATCGTGCCCTCGATCAGGCCGTACGGGCGGTCGGCGGCGTAGAAGACCTCGCCGGGGTTCTCGAGCCCGAACGGCGAGAGGTCCGAGAGGAAGTGGTGCTTGTTCGGCATCGCGAAGCGCACTTCGGCGATCTCGGGCCGCGCCTCGATCGCGGCCTTGCCCATCGCGAACAGCGTCTGCTGCAGCGCGAGCGAGTGCACGGTCGCGAAGGTCGACAGCAGCACGGCCGACACCTCGGCGTAGAGGCCGTTGTAGTCGATGCCGGCCTCGACGGCCTCGGGGAGGAACCGCCAGCGCCCGGTGACCGAGGTCGCCATGATGCGGTCGTCGGTCTCGACGAGGGTCGTGTACCGGTCGCGGGGGAAGCCGGCGAACTCGCTGCCGGTGGACTTGAGCACCGTGAGGTCCTTCACGCCGCCGGTGACGTGGGTCGCGCCGTCGATCACCTGCACCGCCGCGAGCCGCGTGCCCTGACCCTTGCGCACGAACGAGTGGTCGTGCGGCTGCCCGTCGACCAGGATGCGCTCCCACTCGTACTGCTCGGCCTGCCAGAGTCCGCCCTCGATCCAGTCGAACCCGCCCACGAAGTGCTCCGAGAGCTTCAGCAGGTACTCCTCGGGCGAGCGGACGCCGTGCTCCTTCGCGAACGCGAACGCGGTGTTCTTCTGCGTGTCGGTCGCCACGACCAGCGCGTTGTCGCCGGTGAGGTACGAGTCGACCAGCGCCGCGCCGCGCAGCTGCGAGGTGACGTTCAGGTCGACGATCTCGTGCCGCGGGGTGTCGCGGTAGATGCGCACGACGCGGTTCTCGGCCTTGCCGTACTTGTTGGCGCCCAGGCTGACGGACACGTCACTCATGGTCTAGCTCCCTCGGTAGGTCGAATAGGCGAACGGGCTGAGCAGCAGCGGCACGTGGAGGTGCCGGCTCGTGCCGTCGTCGCGATCTCGACGGTGAAGGTCACGGTGACGAGGGGGTAGAAGGTGGCGACGCCGCGCGCGGCGAAGTACGCGCCGGTGCGGAAGGTCAGGGTGTACATGCCCGGCTGGCAGCCGCTCGGGGCCGAGGCTAGCCGGCCGTCGGCGTCGGTGACGCCCGGCGATCCGACCGGGCCGCCGCCGCGGCAGTGCGGCGAGCGCGACGACGATGCCGACCGCGGGGGCTCCGGTCGCGGCATCCAGCACGTGCGTGGTGAGGTGGGTCATGGGGCGATCCTCTCGCTCGGGGCACCTGCTCCGTAACCTCGGTGACCGAACCCCGCAGCCGCAGGATCGCGATCTCGGCGAGCTGGCCGAGGGCCTCGCGCGCCTCGGCGTCGTCGTCGTTGCCGAGCCGGCGCCGCAGCTCGGCGAGGATCTGCTCCGGCGAGCGGCCCGCCGCGCGGATCAGGAACACCCGGCCGAAGCGCTCTTCGTACGCGGCGTTGCCGGCCGCGATCGCGTCGGCGACGCCGGCGGCGGCATCCGTCATCGACGCCTGCTCGCGACGGGATGCCGCGGCCTCGGCCCCCGCTCCGATCGGGCGCTGCGCCGATGCGCGGGTGGTGGGCGAGGGCCGCGTCGAGATCGGCGGCGGTCCACGCGTCGGCGAGCGCGGCCGCGTGCGCGGTGAGCGCGTCGACCGAGGCGTACGGCCGCCCGGCGACGACGGCGTCGACCCACGCGCGGGATCGCGGCCCACACGCCGACGACGGATGCCGCAGCCGCGGCATCCGCGCGGTTGAACTCGTCGAGCAGCATGGCGCCACGGTACTCGCCGCTGATTTCGGCCCGATTACGTCTCGCGGTCGAACGCGGCGGGGCGCGCCGGTTTTACATCGGCGAAACGGGCGACGCGTTCGCGGGCAACAGCGCGGTGGGACGATGCCGTCTTCGCTCCATCCAGTTCCACCCACACACTGGAGGCTCCCGCATGACCGTCACACTCCCCGCCGGCGACTTCGACACGCACGCCGGCAGCGACCCGCACCCCAGCCTGTACAACGAAGACCTCGCTCCGCTGCCGGAGGAGAAGCGCCGCTGGGGCGCGTTCGAGTTCTTCAACGTCTGGACCAACGACGTCCAGAGCCTCGCCGGCTACACGCTCGCGGCGAGCCTGTTCATCACGGCCGGCATCAACGGCTGGTGGGTGTTCGCGGCGATCATCCTCGCCGGCTTCTTCGTCAACTTCCTCGTGAACCTCACCGGCAAGCCGAGCGTGAAGTACGGCATCCCGTACGCGGTGATGGCCCGCTCGAGCATGGGCGTGCGCGGCGCGCAGTTCCCCGCTCTCATCCGCGGGATCGTCGCGATCTTCTGGTACGGCGCGCAGACCTACTTCGCCTCGACGGCGGTGGCCCTCGCGATCAACGCGATCCTCGTCACGCCCGCCCGAGGCGACCTTCATGGGCATGACGTGGGTCGACTGGGTGTCGTACGTGTTCGTCGCGGCGCTGCAGGTCGTGCTGTTCCTCAAGGGCATCGCGTGGATCGAGAAGTTCCTCAACTTCGCCGGTCCCGCCGTCTACGTCGTCATGATCGCGCTGCTCGTGGCGATCTGGGTGCAGGCCGGCGACCGGCTGCTGCCCGCGGTCGGCTCGATCTTCAACAACAGCTCGGTCGAGGGCTGGGCGGCCGTCGGCGCGTTCTTCGGCGTGATCGGCACGATGATCGCGTACTTCTCGGCCGTCATCATCAACTTCGGCGACTTCGCGCGGTTCTCCAAGACCGAGAAGGCGATGCGGCGCGGCAACTTCTTCGGACTGCCGGTGAGCCTCACGTTCTTCACGTTCCTGAGCCTGTTCACGACCGCCGGCGCGTACATCGTGCTGCAGGGCGGCGAGGGCGAGCCGCTGACCAACCCCGCCGAGATCGTCGGGCTGGTCGGCAACGTGTTCCTCACGATCATCGCGGCGATCACGTTCGTGATCGCGACGATCGGCATCAACCTGGTCGCGAACTTCATCCCGCCCGCGTACGACCTGTCGAACCTCGACCCGCAGCGCATCAGCTTCAAGACCGGCGGCTACCTCACGGCCGCACTCGGCTTCATCGTCGGTGCGCTCTGGGTCGCGACGATCAGCCAGATCGGCCTGCCGATGTTCGTCGACACCCTGGGCGCGATCCTCGCACCGCTCTACGGTGTACTCGTGGCCGACTACTACATCGTGCAGCGGCGATCCATCAAGGTCGCCGACCTCTTCTCGATGGACGAGGGCGGCCGCTACTTCTACCAGAAGGGCTGGAACACGCGCGCGCTGATCGCGATCGGCATCGCCGCGATCTTCTCGATCGCCGCGGTGTGGGTGCCGGTGCTCAGCGGCCTGAGCGGGTTCGCCTGGGTGATCGGCGCCGTGCTCGGGGCGGTGCTCTACATCGCGGTGATGTGGTCGTACCGGCCGAAGGGCGATGCGGCGGATGCCGGCACCGACGTGCCCGCCGAGCCGATCGCCGAAGAAGCGCGAGTCTGAATGGCGGACAAGCGCCGCGTCATCCGCGCCGGAAGGACCTTCCTCGGGGGGTCCTTCCGGCCTGCGGCGGTCGTGATCGAAGACGGGCGCATCGTCGACATCGTCGGCGTGCGCGATCGGGTCATCGCGCGACACGGTGCTCGTGCCCGACGACGCCGTGCTGCTGCCCGGGCTCGTCGACTCGCACGTGCACGTCAACGAGCCGGGCCGCACCGAGTGGGAGGGCTTCCGCTCGGCGACGCTCGCCGCGGCGGCGGGCGGGGTGACGACGATCGTCGACATGCCGCTGAACTCCCTGCCGCCGACGACGACCGCCGAGGCGCTCGGCGATCAAGCAGGCGGCCGCGGCGCCGTCGGCCTACATCGACATCGGCTTCTGGGGCGGAGCGGTGCCCGACAACCTCGGCGCGCTCGCGCCGCTGCACGAGGCCGGGGTCTTCGGATTCAAGTGCTTCCTCTCGCCGTCGGGCGTCGACGAGTTCCCGCACCTGAGCCGCGCGCAGCTCGGCGCGGCGATGGAGGAGATCGCGGCGCTCGGCTCGCGCCTCATCGTGCACGCGGAGGACCCGGCGCTGCTCGCCGCGGACGGCGCGCTCGGCCGCGGGTACGACGCGTTCCTCGCCTCCCGCCCGGCCGCGAGCGAAGCCTCCGCGATCGACGCGGTGATCGCCGAGGCGCGGCGCACCGGCGCCCGCGCGCACATCCTGCACCTGAGCGACGCCGGGTCGCTGCCGGCCATCCGCGCGGCCAAGGCCGAAGGCGTCGCGCTGACCGTCGAGACCTGCCCGCACTACCTCACGATCGTCGCCGAGGAGATCCCCGACGGCGCGAGCGAGTTCAAGTGCTGCCCGCCGATCCGCGACGCCTCGAACCGCGACCTGCTGTGGGAGGGCATCGTCGACGGCACGATCGACGCGATCGTGAGCGACCACTCGCCGTCGACGGTCGACCTGAAGCGCTCCGGCGGGGGCGACTTCGGTCTCGCGTGGGGCGGCATCGCCGGCCTGCAGGTGGGGCTGTCGGCGGTGTGGACCGAGGCGCGAAGCCGCGGCATCCCGCTCGAGAGCGATTCTTCCGCTGTTCACGACCGGTCCGGCGTCGGTCGCCGGACTCGACCGGCGCCGGCGTCATCGAGCCGGGCGCCCCCGCGCACCTCACGGTCTTCGGCCTCGACGACCCGTTCCCGATCGACGCGGCCGCGCTGCTGCACAAGAACCCGATCACGGCGTACGACCATCGGGTGCTGACGCGGCAGGATCCGCCGCACCTGGCTGCACGGCAAGGCGATCTACAACGTCACCGAGGGCGGTCCCGGCGAGGCGCCGCGGTTCCGCGGCAAGCCGCGCGGACGCCTGCTGTCGGCTCGCGCGGGCCGCTGATGCAGTTGGATGGGGGCATGCCGGCCGACTTCGAGATCCTGCAGCCGGGCGTCGGCGACATCCCCGGCGACCACTACCTGCGCTCGTCGCCCGAGACCGTGCTGTGGGGACGACTGCCGTGCGAGACGGATGCCGCGGTCCTGCGCATCCGGTCGGGCCAGTCCGTGACGATCGACACCGTGAGCCACGAGGGCATCCTCGAAGACCACGGCAAGGACCCGCTCGGCTACTTCACGGGTCAGGGGGTGGCGGCCGAGGCGGTGCTCGAAGACGCGATCGCGATCGCCGCGCGCGCTCTCGCGCGATCCCGCCGTCGACGGACCGCACGTCGTGACCGGGCCCGATCTTCGTCGAGGGCGCCGAGCCCGGCGACCTGCTGCGGATCACGGTCGAGACGCCTCGTGCCGCGCGTGCCGTACGGCGTGATCTCGAACCGCCACGGCAAGGGCGCGCTGTGGGCGAACTGCCGCGCGGCGACTACCACGTGAGCGTGTTCACGCCGGTCGAGGAGCGCGACGGGCGCCTGGTCGGCCTGCTTCCGGTCGTCGATGACGGCGAGCGCGTGATCGCGTTCCCGCTCGCGCCGTTCCTCGGCACGATGGGCGTCGCGGTCACCGGCGACGAGCGCCCGCACTCCGTGCCGCCCGGTGCGCACGGCGGCAACATCGACATCAACCTGCTCGTCGAGGGCACGCGTGCTCTACCTGCCGGTGCAGGTCGTCGGGCGCGCTCGCGTACGTCGGCGACCCGCACTTCGCGCAGGGCGACGGCGAGGTCGCGCTCACCGCGCTCGAGGCGTCGCTGCGGGCGACGCTGCGGTTCGACGTGGTTCCGCGCGCCGAGGCGCTCGCCGAGTTCGGCGAGGTCACCGGTCCGATGGTGCGCACGCCGGAGTACCTCGTGCCGACGGGCCTCGACCCCGACCTGAACGAGGCGATGCGCAAGTGCGTGCGCTCGGCGCTGAACCTCATCGAGGCGCGCTGGGGCGTGCAGGAGCACCTCGCGTACGCGTACCTGAGCGCGGCGACCGACTTCGACATCTCGCAGGTCGTCGACATCGTCTGCGGCGTGCACGCCCGCATCCGCGAGTCGGATTTCGCCGCGGTCGACCGTGCCCGCGGCCGCTCGCCGGAAGGGCAGCGCCCGATGGCTGAGCACGCGATCCCCGGCGCCGAGACCGTGCCCGCCGACCTGCTCGAGGCGTTCACCGCGTACGAGCGGGCGATCCTCGCGAACGACCTCGATGTGCTCGACGCCTCGTTCGCGCCGGGCGAGGGCACGATGCGGGGGGATGCCGCGGGCCTGCTCGTCGGCCATGACGCGATCAGCGCCTTCCGCGGCGTGCGCGGCGGCGTGCCGCCCCGCGTGATCGAGCGCATCGAGCACCGCGCGCTCGCCCCGGATGTCGCGCTGCTCGTCTCGGTCTCGCGCTTCGCCGGCGGCGGCACGGGCCTGCAGACGCAGGTGTGGGAGCGCATCGACGGCCGCTGGCTGATCACCGCCGCACACGTCAGCCCGCGCGCGCAGGCCCTCGACCGCTCGGTGTGGCGCACGGTCGGCGATCCGCTGTGGCAGGGCGCGTGGGAGGGGGCGCTGGCCGGCCTCACGGTCGCGGTGAAGGACCTCTTCGCGATCAAGGGCTACCGCATCGGCGCCGGCAACCCGACGTTCCTCGCCGAGGCGCGCGCCGAGACCACGACCGCCGCGGCGGTCACCGACCTGCTGCGCGGCGGAGCGTCGCTGCGGGGCATCGCGCGCACCGACGAGTTCGCGTACAGCATCGCCGGCGACAACGCGCACTACGGCACCCCGCCCAACGGCGCGCTGCCGGGCGCGCTGCCGGGCGGATCGTCGAGCGGTCCGGCATCCGCCGTCGCCACCGGGCAGGCCGAGATCGGCCTCGCGACCGACACCGCAGGGTCGGTGCGCGTGCCCGCGTCGTACCAGGGCCTCTGGGGACTGCGCACGACGCACGGGCTCGTGCCGCGACAGGGACTGCTGCCGCTCGCGCAGTCGTTCGACACGATCGGGTGGCTCACCCGCGACGGCGAGACCCTGCAGCGGGTCGTCGACTGGTGCCTCAGCTACGACGGATCGGAGTCGACCGAGAACGTGTACGGCGAGTCGGACGACGATCTGCCGTGGCGATTCGTCGTGCCGGCCGAGGTGCTGGCCGCGGTCGAGCCCGAGACCCGGGCCGCGTTCGAGGCGCTGCTGCAGACGCTCGCGTCGTCGACGGATGCCGCACCCGTCGAGACCGTGTCGATCGGCGATCTCGACGACTACTTCGTGCCGTTCCGCACCGTGCAGGGCGCCGAGGCGTGGCGCAACAACGGCGAGTGGGTGCAGGCGCACCCCGATGCGCTCGGCCCCGCCGTGGCCGAGCGGTTCCGCGCGGCATCCGTCGTCACCGCCGAGGAGGAGACGGCCGCGCGCCGCGCGCTCGCGCCGCTCGCCGAGCGCGTGAACGCCCTCGTGACCGACGCCGTGCTGCTCATGCCCACCGTGCCGGGCCCGGCGCCCGATGCGCACCGCCGTCGGCGAGCGGGTCGACGCCGTGCGCGTCGCGACGCTGCGCATGACCACGCCCGCCGCGATCGCCGGTCTGCCGTCGCTGTCGGCGCCGCTGCTGACGGTGCGCTCGCACCTGGGCCCGGCGCCGGTGGGAGTCTGCCTGACTTCCCGCTCGGGCACCGACATCGCGCTCGTGCGCCTCGCCCGCCGCCTCGCCGACGCTGTTGCCCTTCGATCGGAGACGCCATGACGCACATCCCCGGCCCCATCTCCCCGCCTCCGCGCCTGCTCATGGGCCCCGGCCCGATCTCGGCGTACCCCAGCGTGCTGCGCGCGATGTCGGCCGAGCTCGTCGGGCAGTACGACCCGTTCATGACCGCGACGATGACCGAGACGCAGGAGCTCTACCGCGGTGTCTGGGGCACGACGAACGACGCCACCCTGCTGATCGACGGCACGTCGCGCGCCGGCATCGAGGCTGCGATGGTCTCGCTCATCAGCCCCGGCGACCGCGTGCTCGTGCCGGTGTTCGGCCGCTTCGGGCACCTGCTGGCCGAGATCGCCGAGCGCGCGATGGCCGAGGTGCACACGATCGAGGTGCCGTGGGGGCAGGTGTTCCCGGTGTCGGTGATCGAAGAGGCGATCGTGCGCGTCAAGCCGCACCTGCTGGGCCTCGTGCAGGGCGACACGTCCACGACGATGCTGCAGCCGCTCGACGAGGTCGGCGCGATCTGCGCGAAGCACGGCGTGCTGTTCTACAGCGACGCGACCGCCTCGCTCGGCGGCAACCCGTTCGAGGCCGACGCGTGGGGACTGGATGCCGCCACCGCCGGCCTGCAGAAATGCCTGGGCGGTCCGTCGGGATCGGCGCCGATCACGCTGTCCGAGCGGGCGGTCGAGGTCATCCGGTCGCGCACGAAGGTCGAGGCCGGCATCCGCGAGGAGTCCGACGTGGATGCGGCGGACTTCATCCGCTCGAACTACTTCGACCTCGGGATGATCCTCGACTACTGGGGTCCGCGGCGCCTGAACCACCACACCGAGGCGACCTCGATGCTCTACGCCGCGCGCGAGTGCGCCCGCGTGCTGCTGCTCGAGGGCCGCGACGAGACGATCGAGCGCCATCGCCTGCACGGCGATGCGATGCTCGCCGGCGTGCGGGGCCTGGGCCTTGCCGTCTTCGGCGACGTCGCCCACAAGATGACGAACGTCGTCGCGGTGGAGATTCCCGAAGGAGTGCCGGGGGATGCCGCGCGCGGCGCGCTGCTGCAGGACTTCGGCATCGAGATCGGCACGTCGTTCGGCCCGCTGCACGGCAAGGTCTGGCGCATCGGGACGATGGGCTACAACGCCCGCAAGGACGCCGTGCTCGTCACGCTCGCGTCGCTCGAGACCGTGCTGCGCCGGTACGGCGCCTCGGTGCCGGCCGGCGGGGGCGTGGATGCGGCGATGGACGTCTACGGCGCGCACCCGGGTGGCGACTAGGCGCATGCGCACCCGCCTGCCGGAGCTCACGCCCGACGTCTATCAGACGGCGGCGCGTCGCGTGATGGCCCGCTGCGACGAGCTCGCCCGGGTCACGGCCACGCCGGGCGAGATCGAGCGCGTCTACCTCTCGACCGAGCACGCGCGCGTGAACCGGCTCGCGGCCGAGTGGATGCGCGAGGTCGGCATGACCACCCGGCAGGATGCCGCGGGCAACCAGATCGGCCGTCTTGCGGCATCCGACCCCGACGCCCCCGCCCTGATGCTCGGTTCGCACCTCGACACGGTGCCCGATGCCGGTCGTTTCGACGGGATCGTCGGCGTGCTGATGGCGCTCGAGGTGGTGCGCCTGCTGCGCGCCCCCGGGCCCGACGGGCACGGCAGCGTCTCTCCGCTGCCGTTCGCGCTCGAGGTCGTCGCGTTCTCGGACGAGGAGGGCACCCGGTTCGGCAAGGCGCTGCTGGGCTCCTCCGCCGTCGCGGGCACGTGGGACGACGAGTGGTGGACGCTGACGGATGCCGACGGCACGACGCTCCTGGAGGCCTTTCGCGAGTTCGGCCTCGACCCGGGCCGCATCGGCGAGGCGGCGCGACGACCGGACGAGCTCGTCGGCTACCTCGAGGCGCACATCGAACAGGGCCCCGAGCTCGACCGCCGCGGCGAATCGCTCGCGGTCGTCTCGTCGATCGCGAGCGCGCGGCGGTTCCAGCTCGTGATCGAGGGCGAGGCGCGCCACGCCGGCGGCACGCCCTACGACATGCGCCGCGACGCCCTGCTCGGAGCGAGCGAGGCCGCGCTCGCGGTCGAGCGCATCTGCCGCGGCGAGCACCACGTGATCGGCACGGTCGGTCAGCTCGAGGCCTTCCCCGGCGCGGTGAACATCGTCCCCGGCGAAGCGCACCTCAGTCTCGATCTGCGCGGCGAGTTCGACGAGTCGAGGAATCGCGTGTGGCACGCGATCGTCGACGAACTCGAGGGGATCATGGGTCGTCGCGGCCTGCGCTGGCACGCCCGCGAGATCCACAACGCCCCGGCCGTGATGTGCGCGCCGCTCCTGCGCGACGTCGTGCGCGAGGGCATCCTCGCCACTCTCCCCGAGGGCGCCGACGACCCGGCCACGATCTTCAGCCGGGCCGGCCACGACGGCATGGCGATCGGCGCGATCACCGACGTGGGGATGCTGTTCCTGCGCAATCCGGACGGCATCAGCCATCACCCCGATGAGGCCGTGAGCACCGGAGACGTGTCGCTCGGCATCCGTGCCCTCGCCGAATCGGTGCGGCACCTCGCCGCCGAGCCGCGCTGACCCCTCCGCGCCCCGCGGACATCCCGAAACAAGGGATTCCGTCGAGACCGGGGCGCACACCACTCGGTCTCGGCGAAATCCTCGGTTTCGGCGATCGGCGCGATGCGCGGACGCGGGGACGCGGGCGCGTCAGCGCTGGGCGGGCGTCATCCCCATCCGCACGAGCACGACGTTCTCGACGATCTGCACGATGTTGTAGAGCAGCAGCGTGATGAGGGTGATGAGGGCGATCGATGCCCACAGCTGCGTGAACTGGGCCTGGGCGTTGAACTTCAGGATCGATCCGCCGATGCCCTGCCCGGTCGAGAGCCACTCCGCCAGCAGTGCGCCCGTGACCGCACCCGGCACCGACACGCGGCCCGCCGCGAACAGCGAGGGGCCCGCGCCCGGGATGCTCACCTTGCGCAGGGCCGTGAGCCGCCCGCCGCCGAAGACGTGCACGACGTCGATGCTCTGGCGGCTCGCCCGGCTCAGCCCGAACAGGATGCTGGCCAGGGCGGGGAAGAGCACGACGATCGTGCCGATGACCGCGACCGAGGTCACCGTGCCGCGGCCGGTGATGAGGATGATCACGGGAGCGATCGACACGAGCGGAATCGTGCGCAGGAGCAGCACGAGCGGCATCACGCCGGCCTCGACGGCCTTGGAGAGGCTGAACAGGATCGCGAGGATCACGGCGGTGGTCATGCCGAACACGAAGCCGATGAGCGAGTCGACGAGGGTCTGCGTGACCAGCGGAGCCATCTGCGCCCGGTGCTCGGCCGCGTCCTCGTCCGTGAAGAGGAAGGCCCACACGTCGAGCGGCCCCTTCGCCACGAACGGGGAGATTCCCGAGAAGCTGACGATCGCCTGCCACAGCAGCAGGACGACCGCGAACGTGATGGCGGCGTTGCCGAGCGAGCGGCCGAGCGTGCGGCGCAGCGCCCGCCGGCGATCCGCCTTCAGCTGAGCCTGGGCGGTCGGATCTGCGGTGGGCGCCGTCAGCTCCGTCTGCGTCTGCGTCATCGGGCGCTCCCCGAGACCCAGGGCGTCACGAACCGCACGAGCAGGCCGACGAGACCGTAGGCGACGAGCGCGAACACGGCGCACAGGAGGAACACCGACCACACGCCGGCGGCGTCGAGCTGGCCCTGCAGGCGGATGAGGGTCGGGCCGACGCCCGCCGTGATCGCCCCGAGGTACTCGCCCAGGACGGCCCCGAGGAATGCGGTCGGCACGGCGATCTGCAGCGCGTTGAGGATCGCCGGCAGCGCCGCGATGAGCCGCACCTTGCGCAGCTGCGTCCACGAGTTGCCCCCGAAGACCCGCACGACATCGAGCGAGGCCTTGTCGGCCGACTTGAAGCCGAGGATCGATCCGACGACGGTCGTGAACACGCACACGAGCGCGGCGAGGAAGATCGCCGTCGCCGACGGTTCGCCCGGGGTCTTCGCGCCGCCGAGCACCACGACCGAGATGCCGCCGATCGCGACGATCGGGAGGCAGTAGCTCACCACGGCGATCTGCGTGATCACCGTCTCGGTCTTGGGGAAGACCAGGACGAACGCCGCGAGGACGCAGCGCGATGCCGTTGCCCCACACGTAGCCGATCGCGGCCGCGGTGAGGGTGGGCTGGAACACGCTCCAGGCGCCCGCGATGTTGCCCTCGACGAAGAGCCACTCGAAGACGGCCCACGGCGTGGGCACCGGGGTGAAGGTCGTGCCCTCCTGCGGCCGGAACGCGAGCACCGCCAGCAGCCACCACAGCGCGATGAGCGAGACGCCGCCGACGATCGCGGCCAGCCAGCGTGGGCATGCGCAGCGTGCGCATCACGCCTCTGCTTCGGCGCGACCGTCGGATCCGAACAGCAGCTCGGACGCGCGATCGACGTAGGCGTGGAACTCGGGCGTGCGCATCATGTCGGGGGTGCGCGGGCGCGGAAGGTCGATCTCGATGATCTCCTTCACCCGGCCGGGCCGGGGCGACATCACCGCGACGCGATCGGCGAGGAAGATCGCCTCGCTGATGCCGTGCGTCACCAGCAGCGTGGTCGCCGGCTTCTCGGTCCAGATGCGCAGCAGCTCGAGGTTGAGGTTCTGGCGGGTCATGTCATCGAGTGCGCCGAACGGCTCGTCGAGGAGGAGCACCGAGGGCTTGAGCACGAGCGCGCGCGCGATCGACGCGCGCTGCCGCATGCCGCCGGAGAGCTGAGCGGGCTTCGCGGAGGCGAAGTCCCCGAGGCCCACGAGGGAGATCAGCTCGTCGACGTAGGCCTTGTCGACCGGCTTGCCCGCCACCTCGAACGGCAGCTCGATGTTCTTGCGGACGCTCCGCCACGGAAGCAGCGCGTGGTCCTGGAAGGCGATCCCGAGTTCGCTGGCCGCCCGCATCTGGTCGGGCGACTCGCCGTCGACCAGCGCGGTGCCGGTGGTGGGGTGTTCGAGCGCCGGCCAGGATGCGCAGAATCGTCGACTTGCCGCATCCCGACGGACCGAGGAGGGCCAGGAACGAGCCCTTGTCGGTGTGCAGGTCGGTGTCCTGCAGGGCGAGCAGCGACTTGCCTCCGCGCAGGGCGAAGGACTTCGATACTCCGGAGATCTGGATGCCGGTGCCCGTCTGGGCACCGGCATCCGTGTGTGTCGCGATGGTCATGATCTCTACGGCAGATAGTCCATGAGGTCGGGGTTCTCGGCGTAGATCTCGTCGATGATCGTCGTGTCGAACAGATCGTCGGCGGCGAGGTCCCAGCCCGAGGCGGCGAGCGAAGCGAGCGTCTGCTCCTTGAGGTCGTCGGAGATCGTGAACAGGCCGTTGGCTTCGGTCTCCTCCGTCGCGATCAGCAGCGCCTGCGCCTCGATGCCGGCGGCGACCTTGGCGGGGTCGAGCTCTCCGAACGTGAGGTCACCCGCGGCGGCCGACTCGTTGTAGTACTTCGTCACGAGCGAGACGGTGTCATCGATCGGCTGCGGTGAACGTGTCGGTCCAGCCCTTGATCTCGGCCGTGAGGAACGCCTTGATGAGGTCGCGGTTCTCGGCGAGGTACTGGTCGGTGACCGTGAAGGTCTCGGCGACGTACGGCAGGCCGTTCTCGGCGTAGGCGAGGTTCGTGACGGGGTAGCCCGCCATCTCGACCGTGATCGCCTCGTTGGTGAGGTAGGCCATGAAGCCGTCGACCTCGCCGTTGATGAGCGGAGTCGGGTCGAAGTCGACCGGCACGATCTCGACCTCGCTCGGGTCGATGTCGTTCGCGGCCAGCAGCGCCGCGAACACCGAGGCGTTCGAGTCCTGCACGCCGATCTTCTTGCCGATGAGGTCTTCGGGGGTCGCGATGTCGCCGCCGTCGGCGAGCGAGAGGATCGTGAAGGGGTTCTTCTGGAACGTGGCGCCGATGATCTTGAGCGGGGCGTCCTGCTCGGCCACCGCCGCGCCGACCGAGGCTGCGTCGCTCAGCGCGAACTGCACCGTCCCCGAGAGCAGCTTCGCCACTCCCGTGTCGGGGCCGGCGATGCCGACCACATCGGAGAAGCCCGCCTCGTCGTAGTACCCGTTCTCGTAGGCGTAGAACTCGCCCGCGAACTCCTCGTTCTTGATCCAGGAGTACTGGACGCTGACCTCGCCGTAGGAGGCTGCTTCCTCACTGCCGCCGGATGCCGCGGGCGCGGTGCCCGCGGATGCGCAGCCGGCCAGGACGAGGGCTGAAGCGAGGACGGCGGCGGCGATCGTGCCGACGCGCCGGGAGGGTGTGCTGTGTGTTGCCATCGGGTTGGCATCCCTTCTGATGCAGTGTGATCAGGCCGACGCTATGGCTCCCACGTTTCGCACCGTCGATCCGGGTGTTTCGACGGTGTGACGGTTCGTCGGTTCGTCGCGGGCGGATGCCGCCGACCGGGTCTCAGTCGCCGCGTGCGCCCCAGAACTCGGCGTGCACGTCGCTCGCGCCGGGCAGCGGCACCGGGCCCACGACGGCGGTGGGACGACCGCCTCGTGCGAAGACCTCGCGCGAGGCGAGCGCGAGGCTCTGATCGCCGTCGTGCGCATCGACGATGCGGTCGAGCTCGTCCGAGCCGAGCGCATATACCACCCGCGGAATGACCGCCCAGTAGATCGCGCCCGAGCACATCGCGCACGGCTCCGTGCTCGTGTACAGCGTCGAGGCGGCGACGACATCGGGCGGCAGTGCTCGGGATGCCGCCCGCACGAGGTTGGTCTCGGCGTGGCCGGTGGGGTCGCGGTCGGTTTCGACCGAGTTGAGTCCTTCGACGATCGTCCCGTCCGGCGTCACCAGGATCGCGCCGAAAGGATGGTCGCCCCGCTCGCGCGCCGCGAAGGCCAGCCGGATGGCGTGCTCGAGGTAGGGGATCTCGTCGGCACGGAGTCCGTCGACGTCGAGGTGCGGTGAGGTCATGCGTGCTCCCTGGAGTTGCGGCAGAGTGACGGCGGGCTCAGCTCTCGTAGACGACGTTCAGCGGAGGCTCGCCCGCCAGCATCCGCTCGATCTGCGTGCGGATCAGCTTCACGGTCCGCGGCTTCATCGCGCTCGAGGCGCCGCCCACGTGAGGCACGATCAGCGCGCCAGGTGCCGACCACAGCGGGTGATCCGTCGGCAGAGGTTCGGGGTCGGTGACGTCGAGCGCCGCGCGAAGGCGTCCGCGCTCGAGCTCGGCGACCAGCGCGTCGGTGTCGATGAGCGGACCCCGCCCGACGTTCACCACCAGCGCGCCGTCGGGGAGTGCCGCGAGGGCAGCCGCGTCGAGGATGTGGTGGGTGCTCTCGCCGCCCGGAAGCGTCACGATCACGATCTCGGCCTCGGGCAGGAGCTCCATCAGGCGCTCGACGCCGTGCACCGGCATCCCGTCTTCGAACCTCGCGCGCGAGGCCACGATCGTGAGCTCGACTTCGAACGGGGCCAGTCGCGTCGCGACGGCCTTGCCGACCCCGCCGTAGCCGAGCAGCAGCACCCGGCGGTCGGCGAGGCTCTCCGAGAACTCCGGCGCCCACCGGCCCTCGTCCTGAGCACGCACATACGTCGGCAGACGCCGCTGCGCCGCGATCGCGAGCCCGACCGCCAGCTCGGCCGTGGAGGCTTCGTGCACGGAGGAGGCGTTCGCGAAGACGTGCCCCGGCGGCAGCTGCTCGTCGACGCCGTCGTACCCGATCGACTGGCTCTGCACGAGCCGGGTGCGCACTTCGGCCAGACGCGGCATGAGCTTCTCCACCGACATGTACGGCGGCACGACCAGGTCGATCGCCCCGCGCGGCGGCGGTGAGTCCATCGCCCAGACGAGGATCTCGACACCCGCGGGGTACGGCCGCAGCGCGTCGGCGAGCTCTTCGGTCGGGACGGACACGACGATGTTCGGGATGCCGGGGGTCATGCGTCCACGCTACGCGAGGTGCCGCCCCGCGCCTCCGCGCCGGTGGCGGGCGGCGACCGTCGGCGCTACTGTCGGGCCCAGCGCGACGCGCGCACGAGGAGGCGACATGGTTCCCGAGATCAACTACTGGGCGGTGCTCATCGCGACCGCGTCGAGCATGGTCGTGGGCTCGATCTGGTACACCCCGAAGGTGTTCGGCACCCGCTGGGCGAAGCTCGCGAACGTCGACATGGATCGCCCCGGCGCCACGGCGATCGTGCCCATCCTCATCACGGTGCTGGTGAGCTTCATCACGGCGTGGGTGCTCGCCGGGGCGACGGCGATCGCGTGGCACTTCTACGGCGGAGGCTTCCTCATCTCGGCCGTCGCAACGGCGGTCGCGCTGTGGGCCGGATTCACGGCGGCGCGGTTCATCACGCACGACGTGTTCGAAGGGCGACCGTCGTCGCTCACGCTCCTGAACATCGCGCACGAAGTCGTCACGGTGCTGGTCATGGCGCTCATCATCGGACTCTGGCCGCCCGCCGGCACGGTCTGAGCACGCCGCGTCGTGAGGCCTGCTGCGGCCCACATGCGACCGGCGGAAACATCCCGCACGTACAATCGCGAAGGTGGAGCATCCTCTCGGTGACACCGCCCTGACGGTCAACGGCACACCGCGCTCGCTCGCCGGCGTCGCGGTGCACACGAACGCCCTCGACTGGCTGCGCGCGACGGGCCTGCCCGGCAGCAAAGAGGGCTGTGCCGAAGGCGAGTGCGGAGCGTGCGCGGTGCTGCTGGCCACGCCCACCCCCGACGGCGGCACGGCGTGGACCTCGGTCAACTCCTGCCTCGTGCCCGCGTACGCGCTGGTCGGGCAGGAGGTCGTCACCGCGGAGGGTCTCGGAACCCCCGACGACCTGCACCCGGTGCAGCGCAGCCTCGCGGAGGGCGGCGGGTCGCAGTGCGGGTACTGCACGCCCGGCTTCGCGTGCAGCATGGCCGGCGAGTTCTACCGATCAGACCGTCGCCCGGCGGATGCCGAGACCGACGCGCCGGACGCGCCCGAGGCGATCGACGACCCGCACGCGCACCACGGCCCGAACGGCTTCGACCTGCACGCGCTCAGCGGCAACCTCTGCCGGTGCACCGGCTATCGTCCCATACGCGATGCGGCATATGGACTCGGGATGCCGGATCCCGCCGATCCGCTCGCGGAGCGGCGGCAGCATCCGTCGCCCGGCCCCGTGGCGACCGACGTGACCCTCGACGGTGCGCGGTTCGTGCGGCCCTCGACCCTCGCCGAGGCGCTGGGCCTGCTGCGCGACGAGCCGGATGCGCAGCTCGTGGCCGGAGCGACGGACTGGGGCGTCGAGGTGAACCTGCGGGCGGCGCGCGCATCGCTCGTCGTGGCGATCGAGCGGCTGCCCGAACTGCGTGATCTCTCCGTCGGCGACGACGAGATCGAGATCGGCGCCGCGCTGAGCATCGCCGAGATCGAGCGCCTGCTTGCCGGTCGGGTGCCGCTGCTGGCCCAGCTGGCCCCGCAGTTCGCGTCGCCGCTCATCCGCAATCGCGCCACGATCGGCGGCAACCTCGGCACCGGCTCGCCGATCGGCGACGTGAACCCCGCGCTCCTCGCGCTGGACGCCCGCGTCGTGCTGGCATCGGCGGGCGGTGAGCGGGTCGTCCCGCTCGACGAGTACTTCACCGGCTATCGCCGGAGCGTGCGCCGCTCCGACGAGGTGATCCGCTCGGTCCGCGTGCCGCTGCCGCTGGCCGGGGTCACCGCTTTCCACAAGATCTCCAAGCGCCGGTTCGACGACATCTCGAGCGTCGCGGTCGCTTTCGCCCTCGGCATCCGCGACGGCGTCGTGACCGATGCCCGCATCGGCTTGGGCGGTGTCGCGGCCACGCCGATCCGCGCGCGCGAGACCGAGCAGGCTCTGATCGGCCGCGAGTGGAGCATCGCGACGATCCGCGCGGCATCCGCCGTTCTGGGCGGGGAGGGCACGCCGATGTCCGACCACCGTGCGAGCGCGGAGTACCGGGCGCTCATGCTCGGCAACGCCCTGCGCAAGCTGCATGCGCGGCGCCCGCACCCGAGCGAGGAGGCGGTCGCGTGAGCGAGCTCGCCGCGCGCCCCGCCGACCCCGTCGTGGGCCTCGCCGTCGTGCACGAGAGCGCCGCCCTGCACGCCACCGGACTCGCGATGTACACCGACGATCTGGCCGGCCGCACCGCCGGAGTGCTGACGGCCTGGCCGGTGCAGTCCACCAGCGCGCATGCGAAGGTCACGGTCGACGTCTCGGGCGCGTACCGCGTGCCGGGCGTCGTGCGGGTGCTGACCGCCGAGGACGTCCCGGGTGAGAACGACGCGGGAGTCAAGCACGACGAACCGCTCTTCCCGTCCGAGGCGATGTACCACGGCCACGCCCTCGCGTGGGTGCTCGGCGAGACGCCCGAAGCCGCCCGGCAGGGCGCCGCCGCGGTGACGGTCGACTACGAGCCGCTGCCGAGTCTTGTCACCGTGACCGAGGCGATCGCCGCCGGCTCGTACCAGGGCGCGACGCGCACGGTCGTGCGCGGCGACGCCGCCGAGGCGCTGGGCACCGCCCCCTTCGTGTTCGAGGGAGTGACGGAGTTCGGCGGGCAGGAGCACTTCTACCTCGAGACACAGGCCTCGCTCGCGCACCTCGACTCGGAGGGCCAGTACTTCGTGGAGTCCTCCACGCAGCACCCGAGCGAGACCCAGGAGATCGTCGCCCACGTGCTCGGCATCCCGTCGCACCGCGTGACCGTGCAGGCGCTGCGGATGGGCGGCGCGTTCGGCGGCAAGGAGATGCAGCCCCACGGGCTGGCGGCGATCGCCGCTCTCGGCGCGCGCCTCACCGGTCGCCCCGTGCGGGTGCGGCTGAACCGCACGCAGGACATCACGATGACCGGCAAGCGGCATCCGTTCCACATCGCGTGGCGGGCGGGCTTCGCCGCGGACGGAGCCGTTCTCGCGCTCGAGGCGACCCTGACCGCCGACGGAGGGTGGTGCCTCGATCTGTCGGAGCCCGTGCTGAGCCGGGCGCTGTGCCACGTCGACAACGCGTACTGGATTCCGCACGTGAGCCTGGTCGGTCGGGTCGCGAAGACGAACAAGACCTCGAACACGGCCTTCCGCGGCTTCGGCGGCCCACAGGGCGTCTTCCTGATCGAGGACATCCTCGGTCGGGCGGCCCCGGTACTGGGCATCGACCCCATCGACCTGCGCCGGCGCAATTTCTATCTGCCCGGTCAGATCACGCCCTACGGGCAGATCGTCAAGGATGCCGAGCGCATGCCCGCGATCTGGGACAGGGTCCGCAGCGAAGCCGACATCGACGCACGCCGGGCGCAGATCGCGACGTTCAACGCGGAGCACGAGCACGTCAAGCGCGCGATCGCGATGACACCGATCAAGTTCGGGATCTCGTTCAACTTCACGGCGTTCAACCAGGCCGGTGCGCTCGTGCACGTCTACAAGGACGGGTCGGTGCTGGTCAACCACGGCGGCACGGAGATGGGCCAGGGTCTGCACACGAAGATGCTGCAGGTCGCCGCGACAGCGCTGGGTGTGCCGCTCGCACAGGTGCGGCTCGCGCCGACGCGCACCGACAAGGTGCCCAACACCTCGGCGACGGCCGCGTCGGCGGGCGCCGACCTGAACGGGGCAGCCGTCAAGAACGCCTGCGAGCAGATCCGCGAGCGGATGAGGCCGGTCGCCGCCGATCTGCTGGGCGCGGACGCCGCCGACGTCGTGTTCTCCGGGCGGCCTCGTGACCGCGCCCGGACCGGGTCGATCGGTCACGTTCGCCGAGGTCGTCGCGGCCTCCTACCTCGCGCGGGTGCAGCTGTTCGCCGCCGGCTACTACCGCACCGAGGGACTGCACTGGGACGCCGAGCGCATGCACGGCTCGCCCTTCAAGTACTTCTCGTACGGTGCCGCCGCCACCGAGGTCGAGGTCGACGGCTTCACGGGCGAGTACCGCTTCCGCCGTGTCGACATCGTGCATGACGTGGGGGACTCGCTGTCTCCGCAGATCGACCTCGGCCAGATCGAAGGCGGCTTCGTGCAGGGCGTCGGGTGGCTCACGCTCGAAGAGCTGCGGTGGGACACGACCGACGGCCCCGGCCGGGGGCGCCTGCTCACGACGTCGGCGAGCACCTACAAGCTGCCGAGCTTCTCGGAGATGCCCGAAGAGTTCACCGTGCGGTTCTTCGCCGAGGCTCGAGAGGACGGCGCGGTCTACGGGTCGAAAGCGGTCGGCGAGCCGCCGCTCATGCTGGCCTTCAGCGCTCGCGAAGCGCTCCGCGAAGCCGTCGGCGCCTTCGGCGTCCCGGGTCACTCGGTCGTGCTCGCGTCGCCCTCGACGCCGGAGGCGGTGTTCTGGGCGATCCAGGCGGCGCGCGAGGCGACCGGTGTCGCCGAGCTCGCCACCGGCGCACGGTAGAGCGGCCGGCAGTGGACTGGGTCGACGAGCTCCGGCGGCTGCGCGAGGCGCGTACGCCCGCTGTGCTCGTGACCCTCGCGGCCGTGCGAGGGCATGCGCCGCGCAACGGCGGGGCGAAGCTCGTCGTCTCGCCGGGACGGCTGTTCGGTTCGGTGGGGGGCGGAAACCTCGAGGCGACCGCGGTCGACCTGGCGCGCGAGATGCTCGCTGAGGGCGAAGACGAACCACGGCTGCTCACGCTCGCCCTGAGCGACAAGGCCGTGACCGACTACGGTGTGCAGTGCTGCGGAGGAGAAGTCACGATGCTGCTCGAACCGGTCCGCGTCATCCCGTCGGTCGCGATCTTCGGTCTGGGGCATGTGGGTCTCGAGCTCGCCCGCATCCTCGCGCGCCAGCAGCTCGAGCTGCACCTGATCGATGCGCGAGCCGAGATGCTGCATCCCGATCGAGTGGGTGTTCCGGGGTCGAGCGGCTTGTTCGCCGATGCGGTCGCGACCGTGTCGGTGCGCCACGCTCCCGTGCCCGAGGCCGCGCTCGCCGACCTCCCCCCGGGCGCGCACGTGCTGATCATGACGCACGATCACGGCGAAGACCTCGCGATCACCGATCAGGCGCTGCGGCGGGGTGACCTCGGATCGATCGGGCTGATCGGCTCGAGCTCGAAGTGGGCGCGGTTCCGCGTGAAGCTCGGCGAGCTCGGGCATGCTGATGCCGCGCTCGCGCGCGTGACGACGCCCATCGGCATCCCCGAAGTGGAGGGCAAGGCCCCCGCCTCGATCGCGGTGAGCGTGGCAGCCCGCATCCTGCAGCTCATCGAGACCGCCTCCACGCACCTGACCGCGCCGCCCCGTCGTCGGCCGTGCTCTGATCGCGAGACTGCAATCGGAGGCCGAGACGTAGGGGATTCCCCTCAGTCTCGACGTCCCGATGCAGTCTCGCGGGAGGAGAGGCTGAGAGGCGAGAGCGGATGCCGCAGGCTACGCGGCGGCGCCGACCACGGCGGCGATGGCCGAGGTGAAGAACGGCACGCCGTCCAGGCCCGAGCGCATCGCGGCCGGGGTGTTCGGGCCGAAGCCCTCCTCGACCGCGTGCTCGGGGTGCGGCATGAGGCCGACGACGTTGCCCCGTGCGTTCGTGAGGCCCGCGATGTCGCGCAGCGACCCGTTCGGGTTGACGCCGAGGTAGCGGAATGCGACCAGGCCCTCGCCCTCGAGGCGGTCGAGCTCGGACTCGGCCGCGATGTACCCGCCGTCGGCGTTCTTGAGCGGGATGACGATCTCCTGGCCCTCGGTGAAGTCCGAGGTCCACGCGGTGACGGCGTTCTCGACGCGCAGCCGCTGGTCGCGGCGGACGAACTGCTGGTGCGCGTTGCGGATGAGCCCGCCCGGCAGCAGCTGGGCCTCGACGAGCATCTGGAAGCCGTTGCAGATGCCGAGCATCGGCATGCCCGGCCGCGGCGGCATCCTTCACGTCGGCCATGATCGGCGCGAGCGCGGCGATCGCCCCGGCGCGCAGGTAGTCGCCGTAGCTGAAGCCGCCGGGCAGGACGAGGGCGTCGACGCCCTCGAGGTCGTGCGAGCCGTGCCAGAGGGCGACGGGCTCGGCGCCGGCGATGCGGATCGCGCGCTGCGCGTCGCGGTCATCGAGCGAACCGGGGAACGTGATGACCCCGATGCGCGTGGTCACTCCACGACCTCGATGCCCACGACGTCCTCGATCACCGAGTTCGACAGGATCTCGTCGGCGATCTCGCGGGCCTTCGCCAGGACGTCCTCACCGACCTCGCCCTCGACGGTGAGCTCGAAGCGCTTGCCGATGCGGACGGAGCTGAAGTCCGAGACCCCGAGCCGGGAGAGCGCACCCGACACGGCTTTGCCCTGCGGGTCGAGAAGTTCGGCTTTGGGCATGACGTCGACGACGATGGTGGGCATGGTGGCTCCGGATGTCGCGGGCGGGCGTGTCCGTCCAGTCTACGGCCGCGGCATCCCTGCCTCGGCGGCCGATCGTCACGCGCTCGTGACCGAACCGTGACGAATTCGTGGGAGCGCTCCCTTGACTTCGTGGGAGCGATCCCATAGCGTGTCTCACGTCCGGTGGGAACGCTCCCACGGCACCGAGGGAACGGGCACCCGGCTCGCACACCCACCAGCACCACCTACAGCAACACATCTACCCTGACAACACAAAGGAGTGACAGTGAACTCACGTGCCTTCCGCAGGAGCGCCGCGGCCGTCGCCGCGTTCTCGGCTTCCGCCATCGTCCTCGCCGGCTGCGCCGGCGGCAGCGGCTCCACGCCGTCCGCTGACCCGAACGAGGAGATCACCCTGACGATCGCCACGTTCAACAACTTCGGCTACACCGATGAACTCCTCCAGGAGTACATGGACGAGAACCCGAACGTCACGATCGTCCACAACAAGGCCGCCGAGTCCGGCGACGCCCGCGCCAACTACTTCCAGAAGCTCGGCAAGGAAGGCCTCGCCGACATCGAGGCCGTCGAGATCGACTGGTTCGCCGAGGCGATGCAGTACTCCGACCTGCTGCGCCGAGGTGCCCGACGACGTCAAGGGCCGCTGGCTCGACTGGAAGGAAGCAGCCGCGACCGACCCCGACGGCCGTCTCGTCGGCTTCGGCACCGACATCGGACCGCAGGCCATCTGCTACCGCGCCGACCTGTTCGAGGCCGCCGGCCTCCCGACCGACCCCGGACGAGGTCGCCGCGCTGTTCGACGGCGACTGGGAGCAACTTCTTCGACGTCGCCGACCAGTACAAGGCCGCCACCGGCAAGCCGATGATCGACTCGGCGAACTCGGTGCTCCAGGGCATCGTCAACCAGATGGAGTACACGTACGACGAGCCCGACGGCACCGTCATCGCGACCAGCAACCCCGAGATCGAGGACGCGTACAACCTCGTCGTCGAGCGCGCCATCCCGAACTCGGCCTACTCCGGCCAGTGGAGCGACGACTGGAACGCGTCGATGACCAACGGCGAGTTCGCCGCCATGCTGTGCCCGGGCTGGATGCTCGGTGTCATCTCGCGGCAACGCGCCCGACGTCACCGGCTGGGACGTCGCCAGACGTCTTCCCGAACGGCGGCGGCAACTGGGGCGGCTCGTACCTGACCGTTCCGGCCAACGGCGCCAACGTCGACGCCGCGCTCGCGCTCGCTGACTGGCTGACCGCTCCCGAGCAGCAGATCAAGGCGTTCGTCGAGGCCGGCACGTTCCCGAGCCAGCTCGAGCGCGTACGAGGACCCGGCGCTGACGCGACTTCGTCAACCCGTACTTCAACGACGCACCCGACCGGCGAGATCTTCGCCGAGCGCGCCGAGGCCGTGACGGTCGCTCCCTACAAGGAGCGCGGACTACTTCAAGTACCACGACGCGCTCCAGAACGCGGTCAACCGCGTCTTCGACGGCACTCGAAGACCAGGAGACCTCGTGGGACACCTGGGTCGCAGAGGTCGAAGCCTTCTGATGATCTGACCGAGTGCGGGCCGCGTCGCGTCGCGAAACGCAGCGGCGCGGCCCGCACTCGTCCCTCCCCCGACCCGTCAACACCGCCGATACGGAGCCCCACGTGACCGCGACCGACACCCGATCCCGGACGTCACCGGAGTCGCCGCCTCCGCGCCCGGACGAAGACCGCCGACGCGTCCTCTCGTTCAGCCACAGGCTGAGCACGCTGGGACCTCAAGTTCTCGCCCTACCTCTACATCTCGCCGTTCTTCATCCTGTTCGCGATCGTCGGGACTCTTCCCGATCGTGTTCACCGCGGTCATCTCCTTCCAGGAGTGGGACCTCGTCCGCAACACCGGCACGTTCGTCGGGTTCGAGCAGTACATCTGGATCCTCAGCCAGCCCGCAGTTCTGGACGGCGCTGCGCAACACCTTCAGCATCTTCCTGCTCTCCACGGTGCCGCAGCTGATCCTCGCGATCTTCATCGCCGCGATGCTCGACCGCAACATCCGCGCCAAGACCTTCTGGCGCATGAGCGTGCTGCTCCCCTTCGTCATGGCGCCCGTCGCCGTCGCGCTGATCTTCAGCAACATGTTCGGCGACAACTTCGGCCTCGTGAACAACATCCTCACGCAACATCGGGCTCGAGCCCGATCCCGTGGCACAAGGACCCGTTCTGGAGCCACGTCGCGATCGCGACGATGGTCAACTTCCGCTGGACCGGCTACAACGCCCTGATCCTCCTGGCCGCGATGCAGGCGGTGCCGCGCGAGTACTACGAAGCGGCGACCGTCGACGGCGCGAACGCGTTCCGCCAGTTCTGGAGCATCACGCTCCCGTCGCTCAAGCCGACCCTGATCTTCGTGATCATCACCTCGACGATCGGCGGACTGCAGATCTTCGACGAGCCGCGCATGTTCGACAACACCGGCCAGGGCGGCGCCGCGCAGCAGTGGCTCACGATCACGCTGTACCTGTACAACATCGGCTGGGGCGAGTTCAACTTCGGCCGCGCCGCGGCGCTCGCCTGGATCCTGTTCATCATCATCCTCGTGATCGGCCTGATCAATCTGTTCATCACCCGGCGCCTCGTGCGCGACGAGGGCGGCCGCGGCGTCGTCAGCACCCGCGCCGACGGAAGGGAATCCAGCGATGACCTCCATCAGCACTCCGCCCCTCGCGATCGTCGAGGAGGGCATCCCGAACGCCCGGGACGCGCCGGCGCAACCAGCGCACGACCAAGATCCGCGGCGTCGCGCGCCGGCATCTGGGTCTACATCGGCCTCGGCGTCGTCGCCGTCTCGGCGATCTTCCCCTACTACTGGTCGTTCCTGATCGGCTCGGGCGACGCCTCGACGATCAACGACCCCGACATGTCGTGGATCCCGGGCGGCAACTTCATCGCGAACGCCCTGTCGGTGATCAACGACCCCGCCGTCAACTTCTGGCTGGCGCTGTGGAACTCGATCTTCAGCTCGACCGTGATCGCGGCATCCGTCGTCGTCTTCTCGACGCTCGCCGGCTGGGCGTTCGCGAAGCTGAAGTTCCGCGGCGGCAAGTGGCTGCTCGCGTTCGTCGTCGCCACGATGGCCGTGCCGATGCAGCTCGGCGTCGTGCCGCTGTACATCCTGTTCGCCGACCTCGGCTGGACCGGCAACATCGGCGCGGTCATCGTCCCGGCGCTCACGAGCGCGTTCGGCGTGTTCTGGATGACGCAGTACCTCAGCCAGTCCGTGCCGGACGAGCTGATCGAGGCCGCGCGCGTCGACGGGGCCTCGCAGCTGCGCACGTTCTGGACCGTCGGCGTCGTCGCCGCTCGGCCGGCCGCGGCGATGCTGTTCCTGTTCACCTTCGTGGGCGCGTGGAACAACTTCTTCTGGCCGTTCATCGTGCTCGACCGCCAGAGCCCGACGCTGCCGGTCGCGCTGTCGCTCCTGCAGTCGAACTACTTCGTCGACTACTCGATCGTGCTCGCCGGCGTGCTGCTGGCCACGATCCCGCTCCTGATCCTGTTCGCCTTCGCCGGCAAGCAGCTCGTCAGCGGCATCATGGCCGGCGCGGTGAAGGGCTGAGATGACCACCGACATCAGAGAGACCTCCCTCCGCACGCGCGAAGACGGCGCTCGCGAGTTCCCGTCGAACTTCCTGTTCGGCGCGGCCACAGCCGCGTACCAGATCGAGGGCGCCGCCCACGAGGACGGTCGCCGCGACTCGATCTGGGACGCCTTCAGCCGGGTGCCGGGTGCCGTGATCAACGCCGACAACGGCGATGTCGCGTGCGACCACTACCACCTGTACCGCGACGACGTCGCGCTCATGAAGTCGCATGGGGCTGCAGACCTACCGCTTCTCGACGTCGTGGTCGCGCGTGCGCCCCGACGGCGGCGCGCTCAACCTCGAAGGGCGTCGACTTCTACAAGCGACTGGTCGACGAGCTGCTCGACGCCGGCATCCTGCCGTGGCTCACGCTCTACCACTGGGATCTGCCGCAGGCGCTGCAGGAGCGCGGCGGCTGGACCGTCCGCGACACCGCCGAGCGGTTCACCGAGTACGCGCTCGACATGCACGACGCGCTCGGCGACCGGGTGAACGTGTGGACGACGCTCAACGAGCCGTGGTGCTCGTCGTTCCTCAGCTACACCGCGGGCCTGCACGCGCCCGGGCACTACAGCAGGAGCGAAGGGATGCTGGCCGCCCACCACCTGCTGCTCGGCCACGGCCAGGCGGTGCGCGAGCTGCGTGCGCGCGACTCGTCGCTCAACCTCGGCATCACGCTCAACCTCACGGTCGCCGACCCGGTCGACCCGACCGATCCCGGCCGACCTGGATGCCGCCCGCCGGATCGACGGCCAGTTCAACCGCTGGTTCCTCGACCCGATCTTCCGCGGCGCAGTACCCGCAGGACATCTTCGACGAGATCGCCGACGACGCGCTGCGCGCGGCGATCCGCCCGGGCGACCTCGAGGCGATCTCGACCCCGATCGACACGCTCGGGCGTGAACTACTACCACGGCGAGTTCGTCGGCGGTCATGCGCCCGCCGTGCCCGCCGACGGCCGGGCGATGCCCCGACCGACCGGCGCGGCGAGTCGCCGTTCCCCTCGTCGGAGGGCATCTTCTGGCACGAGCGGGGTCTGCCGCGCACGCCCATGAACTGGGAGGTGCAGCCCGAGGGCCTCACCCGGCTGCTCGTGCGCGTGTCGGACGAGTACGCGGCTCCGGCCGGCACGTCGCTGTTCGTCACCGAGAACGGCGCGGCGTACGACGACGAGCCGGTCGTCGAGGACGGCGTCGTGCGCGTGCACGACGACGAGCGCGTCGACTTCGTGCGCCTGCACCTCGGCGCGATCCTCGATGCGGTCGAGGCCGGCGTCGATGTGCGCGGATACTTCTACTGGTCGCTGCTCGACAACTTCGAGTGGGCGTGGGGCTACGAGAAGCGATTCGGTATTGTGCGAGTCGACTACGACACGCAGGAGCGCACGATCAAGGACAGCGGCCGGGAGTACGCCCGCATCATCGCGGAGCGCGCGCTCGACGACACCAGCGACGCGACGCGACCCGGGTCGTAGCACCTTCGAAAGGCACGGCATGACGACCGCGCGCACACGATGGGCGGAGCCGCCACGATCGAAGAGGTCGCGGCGGCCGCCGGCGTCTCACGGTCGACGGTCTCGCGGGTCGTGAACGGCTCGACCGCCGTGAGCCCGAGCGCGCTCGAGTCGGTCACGACGCGCGATCGAAGAGCTCAACTACGTGCCGAACCGGGCCGCCCGCTCGCTCGCGAGCCGCCAGACGCACGCGATCGCGCTCGTCGTCCCCGAAGACACCACGCGGTTCTTCGGCGACCCGTTCTTCGCCGCGATCGTCTCGGGCATCAACGCCCGCGTCAGCCGCTCGGACTACGTGCTCAACCTCTTCATCGCGAGCGACGACCCGGGGGACAAGACCACCAGCTACGTGCGCAGCGGCAGCGTCGACGGCGCGATCATCGTCTCGCACCACACGAGCGACCTCTTCATCGACCGGATCGCCGCCGCCGTCCCGGTCGTCTACGGCGGCCGCCCGGTGCGCGAGCGTGAGCGCGACTACTACGTCGACGTCGACAACGTGCGCGGCGGCCGCGAAGCCACCGAATACCTCATCGGACGCGGCCACCGCCGCATCGCGACGATCACCGGCCCGCTCACGATGCCCGCGGGTGTCGACCGCCTGCAGGGCTACCGCGACGCGATCGTGGCGGCGGGGCTCCAGGAGACGCACGTCGAGGACGGCAACTTCACCGCCGACGGCGGCGCGGCGGCGATGACGCGCATCCTGGCTTCCGGCGAGCGTCCCGACGCGCTGTTCATCGCGAGCGATCTGATGGCCCGCGGCGCGCTCGCGGTGCTCGGGCGTGCCGGCATCCGCGTGCCCGACGACATCGCGATCATCGGCTTCGACGATTCGCCCGTCGCGACTTCCGTCTCGCCGCAGCTGACCACGATGCGCCAGCCGTCTTTCGCGCAGGGTGAGCGCATGGCCGAAGTGCTGCTGGATCTGCTCGCCGGCCGCAATCCCCAGCACGTGACGGTGCTCGACACCGAGCTCGTCGTCCGCGACAGCGTCTGAGGTCCTGCCGCGCGGCCTCTACGAGGGCCGTCGCGAGGATGCGGTTCGCCCAGGGGTCGTCGAACGACAGGGTCCGCCCGTCGTCGCGGACCGCGAAGCCGTGGTCGCGCAGTCGCTCGCCCAGCGCGCCGAGGGAATCGGCATCCGGCAGCGCCAGGTCGACCCGGCCGAGACCGAGCGCGGGCATCCGGGGTCCGGCGCCGCGCGAGTTCCACACGTTCATCGCCATGTGGTGGTGGTAGCCGCCGGCGCTGACGAAGACGGCCTGATTGCCCAGCCCCGCGGTCTCGTCGAAGCCCAGCGCGTCGACGTAGAACGCGCGGGCGGTCGCGACATCGCCCACCGACAGGTGCACATGACCGACGGATGCCGCATCCTGCGCGGTCGCGCCCGCCGCGGCCTCTTCGGTGAGGTGCTCGCCGAGGAACACGTTCGGATCGAGGTACAGCGTCGCCATCTCGATCTGCCCGTGCACCCACGACCATTCGGTGCGTGCACGGTCCCAGTACAGCTCGATGCCGTTGCCCTCGGGGTCGGTGAAGTAGAACGCCTGGCTGACGAGGTGGTCGGCCGATCCGGTGAAGGTGCCGCGGCGCGTGGCGGGCGACGGAGTACAGCGCGGCGGCGAGTGCAGCCTGGGTCTCGAAGAGGATCGCCGTGTGAAGAGCCCCGCCGAGCCCGGATCGGCATGGCGCAGGGAGGGCTCGCGGCGCAGTACGACGATCGGGCGGCCGGCGCGCCCGAGCGTCACGGCCTCGCCCTCGGACGAGAGCACCTCGAGGGTCACCACGTCGCGGTAGTAGCGGGTCATGCCGTCGAGATCGCCGACGAGCAGCGTGACGGCCCCCATCGAGGTGTCGGCGGCGAGCCTGTCGCCCGCAGCCGCGAGAACTTCATTCATATGGATAGACAACGTGTTGCGGCATCCCGGCATTCCTCACGACGTGAGACGGGAGAGCAGCTCGCGATACCGCTCGGCGGTGCGCTCGACGATCTCGGCCGGCAGCACCGGGGGCGTGCCGGTCTTGTCCCAGTTGGCGGCGAGCCAGTCGCGCACGATCTGCTTGTCGAAGCTCGCCATCCGCTCGGCCGGGGTCGTGCCCGACCGCCAGGCCGCGGCATCCCAGTACCGCGACGAGTCGCTCGTGAGCACTTCGTCGGCGAGCGTCATCACGCCCGCGTCGTCGAGGCCGAACTCGAACTTCGTGTCGGCCAGGATCAGCCCGCGGGCCTCGGCGATGCGCGATGCCCGCCGGTAGATCTCGAGCGAGAGGTCCCGCAGCTCCGCCGCACGCTCGGCGCCGACGAGCTCGATCGTGCGCTCGTAGGAGATGTTCTCGTCGTGCTCGCCCATCGGCGCCTTGAACGCGGGCGTGTAGATCGGCTCGGGCAGGCGGTCGCCGTTGTCCAGGCCCGCCGGCAGCGGGATGCCGCACACGGTGCCGCTCTGCTCGTACTCGGCCCAGCCCGACCCGGTGAGGTACCCGCGCACGACGCATTCGATCGGCTGCATCTCGAGGCTCTTCACGAGCATCGCCCGACCGGCGACCTCGGCGGGGATCAGCTCGCGCACTCCGTCGGCGCCGAGCACGTGGTCGGCGACGAGGTGGTTCGGGATGCCGCGCTCGCCGTCGCCGCCGGTGGCCAGGCGATCGAACCACCACAGGCTGAGCGTGGTCAGCAGCACGCCCTTGTCGGGGATGCCGGGTTCGAGCACGTGGTCGAACGCGCTCACGCGATCGCTCGCCACGACGAGCATCCGCTCGGCACGGGTGTCCGCCGGCAGATCCTCGGGCACGTAGAGATCGCGGACCTTGCCGGAGTAGACGTGTCGCCAGCCGGGCAGGGTGAGAGGGGAGGTCACCCGCCCATTATCCCGTGACGGCGATGGATGCCGCGGCCTCACGGCCTGCGCGGCTACGGCGTGATCTCGTCGAGGTAGGCGAACGCCTCGGCGACGAGCGGGCGCCACAGCTCGGGCTTCTCCGTGGGCACGAACACCCACTCCCGCATCGCGCGACCGCGCATCTCCACGCGCTCCGCATCGCCGGCGTCGATGAGCTCCGTCGTGCGGGCGGCGGGCAGCTTGAGCATGAGGTCGCCGGAGAAGCTGAGCAGGGCGAAGATCTTGCCGCGGACGCGCAGGCCCTCGGAGGCGAACATGCGACCCGATGTCGACGCCGTCGCGCTCGAGGTAGCCCTCGGCGATCGGATCGAAGATCGCGTGGCCGCGGGCAACGGCTTCGGCATCCTTCGTCATGGCCGCCACAGTAGCCGCCGCGCACCGACAAGCGGCTATAGTCCATATGGACTAATCGATACGGAGCATCCGTGACGGATCTGTAGCGCGAAGCTCACACCCCTCGGTGTGATGGTGCTCGCGCTGCTGCGCGAGGGCGACATGCATCCGTACGAGATGATGCGGCTGATGCGCCATCGCCGCGACGACCGGCTGGTCGCGATCCAGAACGGCACGTTCTATCACACGGTCGGCCGCCTGGAGCGGGCAGGGCTCCTCGCCGAGATCGGCGTGGATCGCGACGGAAACCGCCCCGAGCGCACGACCTACACGCTCACCGACTCCGGACGCGACGTCGTCGGCGAGTGGGTGCGGCGCGAGCTGCCGCGCATCGACCGCCCGGCCGAGTTCCGCGTCGCGCTCGCCGAGGCGCACAACCTCCCGCGCGACGAGGTCGTCGAGCTGCTCGACGCCAGCGCCGGGCCGCACTCGCGGACAACCTCGAACAGCACGTCCGCGGGCTCGCGGACGCCGCCGAGCGGGGCGTGCCGGAGCAGTACCTCGTCGAGGTCGACCGCGAAGCGGCTCTGCTCGAGGCCGAGCTCGCCTGGCTCGACCGGCTGCGCGCTCGCCTCGCCGACGCGGACGATGCCTGGGGCATCGCCGATCATGCCCGAACGAGACCCTTCAGCAGGCTCATCTCCCTCCGAGAGGCCCAGAGAGCATGACCGACGACACCCGCACGGCGTCTGCCCGCACGCGCGGCACCCGCCGCGGTCGCCGGCCACGCGCGCAGCCCGTGGCCGGCCCTCTGGGCGCTGGTCATCGGGTTCTTCATGATCCTCGTCGACACGACGATCGTCTCGGTCGCCAACCCGGCGATCAAGGCCGCACTCGATCCCGACGACGAACAACCTCGACAACGTCGTGTGGGTCACCTCGGCCTACCTGCTGGCGTACGCGGTGCCGCTGCTGATCACGGGACGCCTCGGCGACCGGTTCGGTCCGAAGCGCATCTACCTGATCGGCCTGGTCGTCTTCACGCTGGCGTCGCTGTGGTGCGGCATCTCGGGCACGCTCGAGATGCTCATCATCGCCCGCGCCGTCCAGGGCCTCGGCGCCGCTCTCATGACGCCGCAGACGATGGCCGTCATCACCCGCACCTTCCCGCCCGACCGCCGCGGGGCGGCCATGGGACTGTGGGGCGCGACGGCCGGTGTCGCGACGCTCGTCGGACCGCTCGCGGGCGGCCTGCTCGTGGACGGCTTCGGCTGGGAGTGGATCTTCTTCATCAACGTGCCGGTCGGCAGTCATCGCGTTCGTCATGGCGTGGATCTTCGTGCCGAACCTCCCGACCCACCCGCACCGCTTCGACATGCTCGGGGTCGTGCTGAGCGCGATCGGGCTGTTCCTGATCGTGTTCGGACTGCAGGAGGGCGAGCACTACGACTGGGGCGTCATCTGGGGCCCGATCACGGTCTGGATGCTGATCATCGCCGGCGTGATCGTGATGGGCGTCTTCATCTGGACGCAGGCGCGCACCAAGAGCGAACCACTCGTGCCGCTCGACCTGTTCCGGGACCGCAACTTCGCCGTCTCGAACCTCGCGATCGCCACGGTCGGCTTCACGGTCACGAGCATGTCGCTGCCGCTCATGTTCTTCATCCAGCTCGCGCGCGGACTCACGCCGACCGCAGCCGGCGCTGCTGCTGGTCCCGATGGCGCTGCTGACCGGCGTGCTCGCCCCGTTCGCGGGCAAGCTGCTCGACCGCACCGACCCGCGGTTCCTGCTCGTGCCCGGGCCTGCTGCTCGTCTCGGGCTCGCTGGTCTGGTACGCGTCGCTCATGAACACCGATGCCCCGATCTGGATGTTCCTGCTGCCCTCGGCGATGATGGGCATCGGCAACGCGGGCATGTGGGGGCCGCTCGCGACGACCGCGACGCGGAACCTGCCGATGAGCCAGGCGGGTGCGGGCGCCGGCATCTACAACACGACGCGCACCGTCGGGTCGGTGATCGGGTCCGCCGCGATCGCCGCGTTCATGCAGAGCCGCCTCGAGGCCAACCTGCCCGGTGCGGGCGATGCGGCCGGAGGCTTCGACGGGGGCACGCTCCCGGAGTTCGTGGTCGACGGATTCTCCACCGCGATGGCGCAGGCGATCCTGCTGCCGGCCGCGGTCATGCTGATCGGGGTCGTCGCCGTGCTGTTCCTGCGCCGGCCGAAGGCGTCGGGCAATGCCGGCGTGGCACGCGGCGAACGCCGAGCTCGCCGCGGAGGCGGCGCAGGAGGAAGCCGACCGCGCCCGAGCCTGACGCTCAGCGCGCGTCAGCGCAGCGCAGCGCCGGGATCACTCGTCGGGGTCGAACGGGTCGATCGGGGCGTGGTGGTCGAACGCCTCGACGCCCCGTCGCCAGTAGCCGCTGATCTGGGCCTGCGCGGGAGGCAGACCGAGGGTGCGGCGCAGGTGGCGGCGCACCGGCACGAGCGAGGCGGCCTCTCCCGCGGCCCAGACGAAGGTGCCGTCGCCGATCGGCGCGAGTCCGCTCGAGCGCCGCGAGAACGCCCGCGCCCGCGGCATCCGGCGTCACGACGTGAGTGCGCACGTCGACTCCCGGCACGTGACCGAGGTAGCCGGGCACCCAGTCGCCCGCACCGGGGATCGCCGCGATGACCTCCACGGCGGTGCCGGCCGGCACCTCGCGGATCCACCGGGTCGCCGAGGGCAGCGACGTCTCGTCGCAGATCAGCACGAGTCCGTCGATCTGCTGTGGGGCACGCCTGGACCCCCGCGGGCCGACGATCACGAGCTCATCGCCGGGTCGTGCCGCCTCCGCCCACGCCGAAGCCGGGCCGGGTTCGGGTGCACGAAGAAGTCCAGGTCCAGCTCGATGCCACCCTCGACCGTGCGCGGGAGCGGCGTGAAGTCGCGCGAGATCGACGCCCTGTCGGGGCGGACGATGCCGTCTTCGCCCGGGCCCGCCGCGCGTGGGGGCGACGAGTTCGCCGGTGGCGGCATCCGGGAAGAAGATCCGCACGTGGTCGGCCGGACCCGTACTCGTGAAGTCGGCGAAGTCCGGGCCCGACACCGTCACCCGCACGATCGGCGGCGCCACGCGCTCGACGCGGAGCACCTGCGCCCGCCGCGCGGTGAAGCGGTTGCGTCCGCCCTCGCGGGCGAATCGGCTCGTCGCGCCGGTCGATCCCGCATCCGTCACGCTCAGTCCTCCACGACGCGCGCGGCGATGTCGGTGCGGTACTGCCCGCCCTCGAGCCCGATCTGCGCGAGCGCGCGGTACGTGCGCTCCCGGGCCTCGGCGAAGGTCGTGCCGAGCCCGACGACGTTGAGCACGCGTCCGCCCGTCGCGATGAGCGCGTCGCCCTCCGCGGCGGTCGCCGCATGGGCGAGGTGGACGCCTTCGACCGCGGCGGCGGCATCCAGCCCGGTCAGCGCGCGGCCGGTCACCGGCGCCGCCGGATACCCCTCGCTCGCGAGCACGACGGTCACGGCGACCGCGTCGGCGAACGCGGGCCGGGGCTGATCTTCGAGCGTGCCGGATGCCGCGGCCAGGAGCAGCTGCGACAGCGGGTCGAGCAGCCGGGGCAGCACGACCTGGGTCTCGGGGTCGCCGAAGCGCGCGTTGAACTCGATGACCTGCACGCCGTCCGCGGTGAGGATCAGGCCCGCGTAGAGGAGTCCGATGAACGGCGTGCCCTCGGCATCCAGCTGACGGATGACCGGCTCGGCGATCTCGCGGGTGACGAGGTCGACGAACGCCTGCTCGCCGCCGTACGGCTCGGCCAGCCACGGCAGCGGCGAGTAGGCGCCCATGCCGCCCGTGTTCGGTCCGGAGTCGCCGTCGCCGAGACGCTTGAAGTCCTGCGCGGGGCTGAGCGGCAGCACGTGGTCGCCGTCGCTGAGGAAGAACAGCGACACCTCGGGGCCGGAGAGGAACTCCTCGACCAGCACCGCGCCGGACGGCAGGAAGGCCTCGGCGTGCGCGAGCGCGGCGGCGCGGTCGTCGGTGACGATGACGCCCTTGCCCGCGGCGAGGCCGTCGGCCTTCACGACGTACGGCGAGCCGAACTCGTCGAGCGCGGCGGCGATCTCGGCGAGCGTCGTCGCGCGGACCGCCCGGCCGGTGGGCACGCCCGCGGCATCCATGATCCGCTTCGCGAAGGCCTTCGAGCCCTCGAGCTGCGCGGCGGCGCGGCCGGGGCCGAACACCGGGATGCCGCGCTCGCGCAGCGCGTCGGCGACTCCGGCGACCAGCGGCGCCTCCGGGCCGATCACGACGAGGTCGATCGTCGTGCTCGTTCGCGAAGTCGGTCACCTCGCCCGGGTCGTTCGGGTCGAGGTCGACGATCGTCGCGTCGCGGGCGATGCCGGCGTTGCCGGCGGCGGCGAAGAGCTCGTGCGGGGCCTCCTCCGCACGCAGCGCCAGGATGATGGCGTGCTCGCGCGCGCCCGAGCCGAGGACGAGGATTCTCACCCTCTCAGCCTACCGACGGTCCCACCCGCGCCCAGCGGTGGGACAATTGACTCATGGCAGCCAGGCGCGGTGATCCCGCCGGCGAGAACGTCGACGATGAGCACGTCGTCGATCAGGAATTCCTGCCCGTCGTCGTGCACTCCTCGCCGCGCTACGGCCGCTTCCTCGCCATCGGCATCGTGGTCGGCCTCATCGCCGGCGGCGTCCTCACCTTCCTGTCCGGACTGGACGACGACCCCGGCGGCCCGCTGTCGACCGGGCCCGGCGGCATCCTGCGCGTCTTCGCGCTCTACGCCGCGGTGTGCGTCGGCATCGGCCTGGTCGTGATGGGACTGCTCGCGATCGCGCTCGATCGCCGGTCGCTCAGACGCGCGCGCGCCGCACATGCCGAGCACGCCACGACGCTCGTGATGAACCTCGATTCGCCGGCGAACGACGACGTGCCGCCCTGGGTGCGCGACGCCGACGACCTGCCTGGACCCCGCTGAGCGCACGCCGGCCGTCGCCGGGCGGGCGTACCGTGGACGGATGCCGCGCAAGATCACCACGGACGAGGGCCGCTCCGCGCTCGCCGCGGTGCGTGCGGCCGACGGCGGCCGGCCGACACCCCGGCTCGCACCGACCTGGCCACCGCCGTGCGCTACCTGCTGCAGCTGCTCGTCGAGAAGGCGCCCGGCGGGGCCGTCGAGGTGCGCGTGCCGCCGTTCGGCGCCGTGCAGGTGATCGAGGGTCCGCGACACACGCGCGGCACGCCGCCGAACGTCGTCGAGACCGACCCCGCGACGTGGATCGCGCTCGCGACGGGTGACGAGCAGTGGGCGGATGCCGCCGCCGCCGGCCGCATCCTCGCCTCCGGCATCCGCGCCGATCTCACCGACGTGCTGCCGCTGCGGCCCTGACCCGGGCGCCCGCGTCTCCCACCGGTGAGAGAATGGAGGCATGGCCGAACAGGCACCGACCCCCGACGACACCGATGCCGCGGCATCCGCCGTCTCGGATGACGCCGAGCGGCCGGCCACCATCGTGGACCACATCGAGACCGTGCGCGTGCGGCGCGCACCGAAGTACTCGGTCTTCCTCGCGGCCGGCGCGGCGCCTCGGCGTCGTGGTCGCGATGATCCTGACCTTCGTCTACAACGGCACCGCCGGCATCAGCCCCAACACCGGCATGGTCTACACGCAGAGCCAGGTGTTCGGCTTCCTCTCGCTCATCTTCATCACGGTCGGCGTCGTCGCGGGCGGCGTCACCGCACTGATCCTCGACCGGGTGCTCGCCAAGCGCACGCGCGAAGTCACGGTCGACCGCGAGAGCGTGCGCATCGAGGACTGACCTCGGCGGCGCTACGCGAGCTCGGCGATGATCGGGTGGATCGCCGCGTCGAAGGCGACGACGTCGCCGCGCAGCCCGTCGGTGACCGCGATCGTGAGCGACCCGATCCACCACACCCCGCGCTGGGTGAGCGGCAGCACCTGCACGTTCAGCTCGAACGAGTGCGCCCGGCGGCCCACCTGACGCTCGTGCTCGGCGATCGCGCTCGCGTACGCCCGATACGAGACGCCCGGCTTGGCCGCGGCGTCCTTGCGGTAGCGCTCGTGCGCGGACTGCGAGAACGCGAGCGCCTCACCGGCGTACGGCAGGATCGCGTCCCGCAGCACCTCCGAGCCCTCGGCGGGCAGCGCCACCAGCGTCTCGAACCCGTCCACGAGCTCGAGCGGCACGGGCGAGGGGTGCGCCGTCGGCTCGACGGTCATCGCCCAGTACTCGCGCCACTGGCGCTCCAGCAGCGCCTGCGCCTCTTCGGTGCGGTCGTTGACCCGCGGCGGGATGCCGCGCAGATGCGGAAGCTCGTCGGGAGAGCGGATGCCGAGGACCTGGCGCAGATAGAGGGCAAGCAGAACCTGCTGACCCGCGTCCTCGCGGATCAGCCACTCTGGAGAGCCCGTCCCGCCCATGCCGTCCAGTGTACGGCGGGCCTCCCCTTCCCGGTCGGACAGGAGGTGCGGCATCCGGACCAGTCGCCCGCCGGTAGGCTGGAGCCGTGGCCTCACCCTCCCGCGACGCCTCTTCCTCGTCAGGAAGTGCGCCTGTGAATCCCTATACCGAAGCCGGGGTCGACACGGCTGCGGGCGACCTCGCGGTGGAGCTGATGAAGTCCGCCGTGCGGCGCACGCACGGCCCCGAGGTCCTCGGCGGCGTCGGCGGCTTCGCCGGCCTGTTCGACGCGTCCGCGCTGCGCAGCTACGCCCGCCCCCTGCTGGCCACCAGCACCGACGGCGTGGGCACGAAGGTCGCGATCGCGCAGGCGATCGACAAGCACGACACGATCGGGCTCGACCTGGTCGGCATGGTCGTCGACGACATCGTCGTGGTGGGCGCCAAGCCGCTGTTCATGACCGACTACATCGCGTGCGGCAAGGTCTTCCCCGAGCGCATCGCCGACATCGTCGCCGGCATCGCGCGCGGCTGCGCCGAGACCGGCACGGCGCTCGTCGGCGGCGAGACCGCCGAGCACCCGGGTCTGCTCGGCATCAACGACTACGACGTCGCGGGCGCCGCGACCGGCGTCGTCGAGGCCGACCGCATCCTCGGCGCCGACCGGGTCCGCGCGGGCGATGTCGTCCTCGCCCTCGCCAGCAGCGGACTGCACTCGAACGGCTACTCGCTCGTGCGCCACATCGTGACCCGCGCCGGCATCCAGTACGGCGACAACGCCGCCGAGTTCGGCACGACGTGGGGCGAGGCCCTGCTCGAGCCGACGCGTCTGTACACCGCCCCGCTGCTGCGCCTCATCTCCGATCTGGGCGGTGCCGATTCCGACGGCGGCGTGCACGCGCTCAGCCATGTGACCGGCGGCGGCATCGCCGCCAACCTCGCGCGCGTCCTGCCGCAGGGCACCTGGGTCGAGGTCGACCGGTCGACGTGGTCGCCGCCGCCCGTGTTCCGGGTGCTCGCCGATCTCGGCGACCTCGACCTGCAGTCCACCGAGGGCACCTGGAACCTCGGCATCGGCTTCATCGCGATCGTGGCGGCCGACAGAGCGGATGCCGCGGCGTCCGCGCTCGCGGCAGGACGGCATCGCGGCCTGGCAGGTCGGCGACGGTGCGTGACGGCGCGCTGCCCGACGACGCGCACGGCGCCTTCGAGCAGGGCGCGAAGGGCGTGGACGGCGGCGCGGTGCGCCTGCTCGGAACTTTCAGCGACGGCGAATCGAGCTAGACCCATGTGCGGCATCGTCGGAATGGTCGGGCAGGGCTCGGTCAACCAGGAGATCTACGACGCGCTGCTGCTGCTGCAGCATCGCGGACAGGACTCGACCGGCATCGCGACGGCCGAGCGCAACGGCGTCTTCCACCTCTTCAAGGCGAAGGGGCAGGTGCGCGAGGCGTTCCGCACCCGCGACATGCGGGGCCTGCTCGGCGACATCGGCCTCGGCCACGTGCGCTACGCGACCAAGGGCACGGCATCCAGCGAAGAAGAGGCGCAGCCCTTCTACGTGAACGCGCCGTACGGCATCGTGCTCGTGCACAACGGCAACCTCACCAACACGCGCGAGCTCACCGACGAGCTGTTCCACACCGACCGCCGGCACCTCAACACGAGCAGCGACACCGAGCTGCTCGTGAACGTGCTGGCGAACGAGCTGCAGGCCTCGATCTCGGGCATCGAGCTCGACCCCGAGCAGGTGTTCCAGGCCGTCTCGCGCGTGCACGAGCGCGTCGAGGGCTCGTACGCGGCGATCGCGCTGATCGCCGGCTACGGACTGCTCGCCTTCCGCGATCCGTTCGGCATCCGTCCGCTCATCATCGGCACCCGCAAGACGGATGCCGGCTCCTACGAGTGGATCGTCACCTCCGAGTCGCTCGTGCTCGAGAACGGCGGCTTCGAGGTCGTGCGCGACGTGCTGCCGGGCGAGGCGGTCTTCGTCGACCTCGAGGGGCACCTGCACACGAAGCAGTGCGCCACGGACCCGAAGCTCGTGCCGTGCTCGTTCGAGTACGTCTACCTCGCGCGTCCCGACTCGATCATGAACGGCATCTCGGTCTACGAAGCACGCCTGCGCCTGGGCGAGCGGCTGGCCGACACGATCGCGAAGTACACGCCGATGGGCGCGATCGACGTCGTCATGCCGATCCCCGATTCGTCGCGGCCGGCGGCGATGCAGGTCGCGCGCAAGCTCGGCATCGAGTACCGCGAGGGCTTCTACAAGAACCGCTACATCGGCCGGACGTTCATCATGCCGGGGCAGGCCGTGCGCAAGAAGAGCGTGCGCCAGAAGCTCAACGCGATGTCGAGCGAGTTCAAGGGCAAGAACGTGCTGCTGATCGACGACTCGATCGTGCGCGGGACGACCTCGAAGGAGATCATCCAGATGGCGCGGGATGCCGGCGCCCTCTCGGTCACGTTCGCCAGCGCCGCGCCGCCCGTGCGCTACCCGCACGTGTACGGCATCAACATGCCCTCGCGCCACGAGCTGGTCGCGCACGGCCGCACGATCCCCGAGATCGCCCGAGGAGCTCGGCGCGGACTACATGGTCTACCAGGAGGTCGACGACCTGAAGGCCGCGATCCTCGAGGGCTCGGACGTCGAGGACCTCGACATGAGCTGCTTCGACGGCCGGTACGTCACCGGCACCGTCACCGAGGAGTACCTCGCCTGGGTCGAGGGCTCGCAGGAGAGCTAGCGGGAGTCGCGTGAAGCCTGGCGCTTCGCGCCCTGCGCCTGACTCGACGCGTCGCGCTTGATGCCGCCGGTCGACTTCTCGTGCGAGCGGGTCTGGCCCGATGACGAGACCTTGCCGTCGTGCTGCGTCGAGGACTCCGGACCCGACCACTTGCCCTCGCGCGCACGGGCGAGACGCTCGGTCTTGAGTCGCTCCGCCTCTTCGTGCGCGACCTCGGCGAGCCGCGCCGACACCCGCGAGAGGGCCTCCTCGAACGCCTCCGCGCGATGGCGCTCCTTCGCGCCCTTGGGGTGCGCGGCGCCGCGGGCGCCGGCATCCGTCACGGTCCTGCGCCGCCTTGCGGCGGTAGTTGGTGACGTGCTTGTTGCGCGCGCGCCGGATGCGGCGGTGCAGAGCGAGCAGGGCGTCCTCATCGAGCCCGGCCATGCGGTCGGGCTCGATCTCGCGCATGAGGTCGAGCTCGGACCGCTTCAGAACCCACAGGTACTCTTCCATGCGCTCATCCTGGCACTTCGGGTCTCAGCGCGGGAGGCTCTCACAGATCGTGGTGGTACTCCTCGATGAGGTGGTCCACGACCGCGGTCATCGCGGCGTCCTGGTCGGCGCCCGCCGCGGTCGCCTCCGCGGCGACCGCGCGCTGGCGCTGCGCGGACGTGCCCGACTCGGCGATGGTCAGCACGCGCTCGACCTCGGCCCGGCAGCCGAGGGCCTCGGCATCCTCCGCGAGCATCTCGACGAGCTCGGCCATGAGCTGCGGGAAGGGCACGATCGTGTTCGCGCCGAAGTCGATGAGTCCCTCGGTCACGCCGTACCGCTGGGCGCGCCAGCGGTTCTCGCCGATCAGGAAGCGGTCGTAGATGCGCCAGCGCTGATTGCGGATGCGCAGGCGCCAGAGCATGCGCATCAGGCACTGCGTGACCGCGGCGAGGGTCAGCGCGTCCTCGGCGCGCGGCGAGACGTCCATGATGCGCGTCTCGAGCGTCGGGTAGTGGTGCGAGGGCCGGATGTCCCACCAGATCTTCGACGAGTCCTCGATGATGCCGAGGTCGACCAGCACGCCGACCGATCGCTGCAGCTCCGCCCAGCTCTGGTAGTCCGGCGGCAGGCCCGTGCGCGGCAGGTTGTCGAACACCGAGATGCGGTACGACGCGAGCCCGGTGTCCTCGCCCTGCCAGAACGGCGACGAGGTCGACAGGGCGAGCAGATGCGGAAGGAAGTAGGGCATCTGCCGCAGCAGGTCGGTGCGCAGGGCATTGTCGCCGATGCCGATGTGCACGTGGCAGCCGCAGATCAGCAGGCGCCGCGCGACGCCGGCGAGGTCGCGCTCCAGCCCGCGATAGCGCTCCTTGTCGGTGTGGTGCTGCGTCTTCCAGTCCGAGAACGGGTGGCAGGATGCCGCGATCGGCGCGAGTCCGTGCCGCGCGGCGTGCTCCGAGATCGTGGAGCGCAGCCGCCGCAGATCGTCTCGCGCCGCGCCGACGGACTGGCACACCTTCGGTGCCGATCTCGACCTGGCACTGCTTGTACTCGGGACTGACCTGATCCTGCAGGTCGGCGCGGCAGGCCTCGATGAAGCCCTCGGGCGCGACCCCCAGCGCCCGGGAGTCGCGGTCGACGAGGAGGTACTCCTCCTCGATGCCCATGGTGAACTCCGGTCGCTCCATCGCGGCCCCTTTCCGTTGCCCTATCTCAGCGCTCGGGCGGGCCGACGGCAAGAGCGCCGCGCCGGATCAATTCCGGCGCCCGGTCGCCCCTAGGCTGAACCGGTGCCCCCCACACCCGCCGGAGCCGCTCGGCCAGCCGCGCGCCCGCTCTGGCAGGGGAGGTCTCTCGCGGTCATCGGCATCGTGCTGTTCGCCTTCTCGCTCCGCTCTGCGGTGGCCTCGCTGTCGCCGCTCATCGACCACATCACGCTCGACTTCGCGATGCCCGCGGCGATCATCGGGCTCATCGGCACGGCGCCGCCGGTCTGCTACGCCGTGTTCGGCATCCTGACCCCGCTCTTCGAACGCCGGCTGGGGCTGGAGCGCCTCACCGTCATCGCGATCGTCGTCGTCACGATCGGAATGGTGCTGCGCGGCTTCGCGAACGACTCGATCTCGCTGCTGCTGGGCACGGCGCTGATCTTCGCGGCCGTCGGGGTGGGCAACATCCTGCTGCCGCCGCTCGTGCGGAAGTACTTCCCCGATCGCATCGGGCTGATGACCACGATCTACTCGACGACGATGGCCGTCGCGACCCTGACACCGCCGCTCGTCGCGGTGCCGGTCGCGGATGCGTCGACCTGGCGCTTCTCGCTCGGGATGTGGGCGGTGTTCGCCGCGATCGCGCTCATCCCGTGGATCGCGATGCTCGTGCGCGAGCGCGGCGGAGCGGCCGAGGATCTCGAGGCGCCGAACCCCCGGGTGTTCGGGCGGATGTGGCGGCTGCCGCTCGCGTGGGCGCTGGCGGTGGGGTTCCTCGCGGCCGGCACCGTCGCGTACGTGTCGTTCGCGTGGCTGCCGCAGCTGCTGGTCGACATCGCCGGGGTCACGCCTGCGACCGCGGGGGTGCTGCTCGCGCTCTTCGCGGCGATGGGGCTGCCGGCATCCCTCCTCGTCCCCCTCCTGGTGACGCGCTACCACGCGACGCGCGTGCTGTTCGGCGTCGCCGTCACGACCGGCCTCGCCGGCATCGCCGGCCTGCTGTTCGCCCCGCAGGCCGCGCCGTGGCTGTGGATCGTGCTGCTCGGCCTCGAGCCGCTGCTGTTCCCGCTCACGCTGGTGCTGCTCGGACTGCGCACGCGCACGCACGAGGGGTCGGTCGCGCTGAGCGGCTTCGTCCAGAGCATCGGCTACGGGATCGTCGCGCTGTTCCCGGTCGGCATCGGACTGCTCCACGACGCGACCGGCTCGTGGACCGGGCCGCTCCTCGTGCTGGCGGGCGTGATGCTGGCCGCGATCCCCGCGGGCGTCATCGTGTCGCGGCGCGCGACGATCGAAGACGTGTGGGAGCGCCGCCACGGCGCCTGGTGAGCTCGAAGCCGACTCCCAGACATTTCGCGATATATCGTGTTAGCGTCGCCGCATGCACCACGACTCCCTGCCCAGTCACGCAGATCAGGCCGCCGTGTGGGGCGGGCAGCACCTCTCGGACGACCTCGAGCGCACGGTCCGCGCCGAGATCGCCGAGGCCGAGCGCCCCGATCACCCGATGCGACGGATGCTGCGCCGGGCGCGCGCGTGGGTGGCGCGGTATCCGCGGCTGGAGCACGCCTACCGCGTGGCCGTCGGCATCCTCGGCGGAACGCTCAGCGTCATCGGCCTGCTGCTGGTGCCGCTGCCCGGACCGGGCTGGCTCGTCGTCTTCCTGGGGCTCGCGGTGCTCGGCACCGAGTTCGCGCTGGGCCAAGCGCATCGCCGTCTGGCTCAAGCGGCAGCTCGACCGTTTCTGGGCGTGGTGGAAGGCCCGCCGCGCGCAGCGTGCCGCGCAGGAGACGACCGCATAGCCAGAACGCTCGCTCTCGAGCGCGCCGGACGGGAGTACTAGGCCTTCTCGTCCTCGTACTCGTCGGCGTACTGATCCGCCCACTTGTCGACGTACTGCTCGTCGTCCGGGTGACCCAGCTCCTTCTCCAGAGCGGAGTAGTTCACGGTCGGGCTGTACGACTTGAGTTCGCGAGCGATCTTGGTGTGCTTCGCCTTCTGACGGCCACGCCCCATGCGAGACCCCCTCATTTCTGAGTAACGGGTGCTGCGGGGCTGTTCGCCGCGTCGACCCGGGCATTCACGAAACCGGCTCGAGGCCGGTAAGAGTAGCATTCAGGATAACACGGAGCCCCTGGTCGCTGACCGCTCCGACCCGGCACGGAAAGGGCGATGACGCATGGCGAACGAAGCATCCGAGAGCACTCCCGGAGCGGATGCCGCAGGCGCCCCGGCGCCTGTCGGCGCAGCCGATGCCGAAGCCCTGCACGGCGCGGTCATCGTCGGCGTCGTGCCCGGCCTCCCGACCCGCGTGGTCAAGGAAGCCGGCCGCTACGCGAAGCTCCTGCAGGCGCCCCTCGTGGTCGTGCACGTCGACGTCACCCGGTTCGTGACGTACGAGGACCCGGACGGCTACGTGCACTCCGCGCCGATCGACATCAACGTGACCGCGGGCGAGAGCGACCTCGCCGTCGTCGAGGCCGAAGCGACGAAGATCCTGGACGGACACGACGTCGACTGGAGCGTCCGCCAGCTCGTCGGCGATCCCGCGATGGCGATGAAGCACCTCGCCGATCAGGTCGACGCGAAGCTGCTCGTGGTCGGCACGCGCAAGCGCGGGCTGGGCGAGTCGATCCGCGAGTTCTTCACGGGTTCGGTCGCCGCGCGACTGGCTCATCGGCAGCAGCGTCCGATCCTCGTGATCCCGCTCGGCGAGCCCGTGCCGGACGACCAGGAGATCTGGCCGGTCTGAGTCGCCGCCGCAGCTGCACGCCGTCGCAGGCAGGTGCCGAGCGCTGCCACGCGCAGGTGCAGGTGCGCGCGGCGTTCAGGCGGCGTAGTCGTAGCGGGCGCGTCCGCCGAGGCGGGGGGTGCGGGCGGGGTCGACGTGGGGTGGGGGGATGAACCACACCTTCGCGGTGATGCCGATCCCGTCGATGCGGATGTCCCAGTCGTTGTCGTGGATGCGGTGGTGACAGGACTCGCATAACAGCACGCCGTTGTTCGAGGTCGGTGGGTCCGGCATCTCGCGCCCACCATCGGATGTGGTGGACCTTGGTGTGTCCGGGTGGTGCCCCGCACATGGCGCAGCCGCCGTCGCGTTCGAGGAGGGCGAGGCGCTGATTCCGGGAGAACAGCCGCCGGGTGCGGCCCCAGTCCAGGATCTCGCTGTTGCCGCCGAGGACGCAGGAGATGATTTCGCCGCCGGCGGCCATCCGCCGGGCGGTGGCGACCGAGACCGGGGCGGTGATCCCGTCGATCGTGGCGAACCCGGTCCCCTCGACCAGGTCGGCGTGGTCGATCCGCACCACGACGGTCGCTCCGTGCAGCGGGAGGTCGTTCTCGGGGCAGCCGAGGGCGTGTTCGCAGAGCCGGACGAGCGCGTCGGCCTGCATCTGCACCACCGACCGGCGCGGCGCATCCGGATCCGCGGTGCCATCCCGGGCGGCATCGCGGGTGGCGCGCATCTCGTCGGAGACGAGCGCTTCGATCGCGGTCTTGAGCGGGGCGCCGTGTTCGGGGGTGAGGCGGCCGGTGAACTCGACCATCCCGTCCACCTCCCGCATGGTGAACTGCTCCAGGCCGCGCTTCTCGTCCTCCCGCGGGGCGACGCCGTCCGGGTCGAGCCACGCCTCCGCGCGGACCAGCACCCGGTTCAGCTGATCCATCGTCAACCCGGGCGCCTGCTCCACCAGCGTCTTCTCCGCGGTCTCGAGAGCGTCGGCCCCGGCGCGGAACGCGACCCGGTCCAGCAGGGCGATGATCGCCCCCGCCGCCCGCTCCGTCAGCAACGCGGCGGCCAGAGCCGCGGCGACGTGCGGGTGCCGTGCCGGCGCCTTCTCCCCGGAGAGCAGCTGCCGGGGTGCGGTCGCCTCGCCGACCTTCACCAGCCGTGCCGCATCCCCGGTGGAGGTGCCGCCGGTCGCGGCGATCAGCGCCGTCGGGTTGCGGAACCCCTGGGTCTTCGCCAACCCCTCCGACCCCAGCTCGGGCCGGGACCGGCGGGCGATCTCCGCCGCCAACGCCACCTGGTCGGCATCCAGCATCCGCCGCATCCGGCAGTACCGCTCGTTCACCGCGATCAACTCGCTGTCACTCAGCGCCCCGGCATCCGCACCCCGACCAGATCGCGCGCACGGCATCGACCTCCGCGGGAAGCAGATCAAGCGCTCTGGTCATAGAACAAATGTACTAACCACCTCCGACATCGCGCTGAGACCGCAACGGCGACTCGAGACGGCGGGTGAACCCCACAGTCTCGAGCCGCCGTTGCAGTCTCAGTAGAAGGGCGCGGATCAGCCCCGCAGCGTCCGGGTGATGTCGCGGGCGATGTCGTCGAGCGCCTTCGTGAGGTCGTCGATGACGGATGCCGCCAGCTCGCCGCCCCGCGCCACGTGCGAGCGCAGATCGGTGCGCACCTGCGCGCGGAACTCGTTGATCGCGGCATCCGCACGGTGCACCTGCTCGCGGCTGGCCGTGCGCGGATCGTCGCCCGGGCGGCGTCTGGTTCGCGGTGGCCCGCTCGTCGCGGGTGGCCGCGGCCAGGTCGGCGCGCAGGCTCTTCATCGCCTCGCGCACGCTGCCGCGCACCTCGTCGGCGATCAGGCGCACCGAGTCGGTGAGGCCGGCCTCGATGCCCTCGAGATCGCCGGCGCGGGCGGCCACTTCGGCGCGTCCGGCATCCGTGATCTCGTAGACGGTCTTGCGGCCGTCGACGGTCTTGGTGACCAGGCCCTCCTCCTCGAGCTTCGCGAGGCGGGGGTAGATCGTGCCGGCGCTGGGCGTGTAGGTGCCGCCCGTGCGGTCCGAGAGCGCCTGCATGATGTCGTAGCCGTGGCGCGGCCCCTCATCGAGCAGGCTCAGCAGGTACAGGCGCAGGTCGCCGTGCGAGAAGACGGGGGCCATCACCACTCCGATTCGGCGTCGGTGGCGGCATCCGTCGTCGGCGCGACCGACGGCGCCTCGGCGGGCGCGGCGGCCCGACGCAGCACGGTGACGTCACCCGAGACCGAGTTCGCGCGCACGTCGACGAACGAGCCGCTGAGCTCTCCGACCGATCCGCTGAAGTTCGTGGTCGGGCCGGTGCCCTGGCCCGAGCGCACGACGCCGTCGACCTGCACGCGGCCGCTGACGCTGCGCACGACGTAGTTCGCGGGCAGTCCGTCGTCGAGGCGCACGGTCGCGTTGCCGCTCACCGTGTTGAGGCCGACCTGGTGGGCTTCGCCGGTCGAGTCGACGAGCATCGCGCCCGAGACCGTGTCGATCGTGGCCTTGCGCAGGGTGCCGGTGGCCGCGACGTCGCCCGAGACGCTGTTCGCGCTGAGCGCGCCGACCAGCTCGCGGATCTGCACGTCGCCCGAGACGGCGTTGACGGTGAGGTCGCCCGACGAGCCCGTCGACGATGATGTCGCCCGACACGGTGTTCAGGCGAGCGTCGTTGCGGATGCCGGAGACCAGCGCGCTCGCGCTGACCACGCCGAGGTTGAGCGCGACCTCGCGGGGGACCGCGACGCTGATCTCGGCCTTGGGGCCGCCGGCGCCGAAGTTGCGGAACACCTCGAGGAAGTTGTCCCAGCGCAGCTGCGGGTGGTCGATCTCGACGACGTCGCCGGTGACCTCGATGCGGAGGTCCTTGATCGTGACGCCGTGCACTTCGATGCGCGCGCCGGGCTCGTCGTGGCCGATGACGTCGATCTGGCCTCCGACGAGGCCGATCTTGAGCTTGCGCACGGCTTCGATGTCGATGACGCGCGTTTCGCCCGGGTGGATGATCCACTTCTCGAGGGTCATGGTGTACTCCAGACTTCTTGGTTGCTCACATCGCGATATATCGCGATGATGACCAGGGTAACACGATATATCGCGAGTATGTCAAGACGGGCCGTCTTGACATTGACGCAACGTCAACCTCTAGCGTGAAGGACACACCACGACAGACGAAAGGGAGGCGCACATGGACACCGAGGAATGGTCGATCCAGCAGATCGCGAAGATCGCCGGCACGACCAGCCGCACGCTGCGGCACTACGGCGACATCGGCCTGCTGCCGCCGTCGAGCATCGGCCACAACGGCTATCGCCACTACGACCGCGAGTCTCTCGTGCGGCTGCAGCGCATTCTGCTGCTGCGCGAACTCGGGCTCGGGCTGCCGCAGATCGGCGAGGTGCTCGACCGCGAGACATCCCAGGAAGACGCCCTGACCGGCCACCTCGCGTGGCTGCGGCAGGAGCAGGACCGGCTGGAGCGGCAGATCGTGTCGGTCCAGCTCACCATCGAGGCATTGAGAGGAGGTGAACGACTCATGGCAGAAGACATGTTCGACGGCTTCGACCACACGCAGTACAAGGACGAGGTCGCAGCAGCGCTGGGGCGAGAAGGCCTACGCCGACAGCGACCGCTGGTGGCGCGGCATGAGCGCCGACGAGAAGTCCGCGTGGAAGAAGCGCGTCAGCCGACCTGACGCGCGACTGGGTCGCGGCGGCCGAGTCGGGCGTCGCGCCCGACAGCCCCGAGGCGACGGCGCTCGCGAAGCGCCACGTCGAGTGGCTGATCGGCATCCCGGGCACGCCCACCGCCGTGCCGGGCGAGGACGCGAAGGCGTACGTCATCGGGCTCGGCGAGATGTACGTCGCCGACGAGCGCTTCGGCGCGAACTACGGCGGCGCGGCCGGCGCGGAGTTCGTCCGCGACGCGCTCCGCGTCTACGCGGAGGCGAACCTGTAGCGCGAAACCGCGATGACGGATGCCGCACCCCGGCCGGACCGCCGGGGTGCGGCATCCGTCAGCTGCGCGAAGCGGCCGGTGCGGCCGCGACCGCCGCACGGTCGCGCCACAGGGCTCCGAGGTCGAGGACGCCGGCGCGCGCGGCGTCCAGCGCCGCCGAGACCGCGCCGATGCACACGACGTCGCCGCCGAGCTTCGAGGCGACCAGCTCGGGAGCCGGGAGGTCGAGCTCGAGCGACAGCGACGCGCGCGCCGCCTCGACCAGGTCGGCGGCATCCGTCGGGCGCCATGCCCGACAGGACCACGCGCCGGGGGTCGAACAGGCTGCCGAAGACGCCCGCGACGATGCTGAGCACCCTGCCCGCCCGCGCGACGAGCCGCGCGCGCATCGCGGTCGCCGTCCCGGGCGAGGGCGAGCACCGTCGCTGCCGTCGGCCGCTGCATGCGCCAGGATCGGCCAGCGCCCCGTCGGGCGAGATCGTCGCCGGTGGCGATCGCCTCCTGCGCCCACTGGCCGAGGCGGACGGCGAGACCCCCGGCATCCTCGACGCCGACGACATGATCGAACGCCACCATCTCGGCGACGCCGCCGTGCGCGCCGCGCAGCAGGTTTCCGTCCACGACGGCGCCGGCCCCGAGGAACTCGCCGCTGAGCACCGTGACGAAATCGCGCAGGCCGACCGCGGCGCCGACCGAGCCCTCGGCGACCGCCGCGAGCGAGGCATCGTTCTGCCACGCGCACCAGCGGCACCCACGCGCCGAACAGCTCGGCGAGATCCGGATTCATGCGGCGCCAGAACCCGTTGCGGTGCGGCGGGGAGGCGCCGGCGGAGTCGACCGGCGCCGGAACGCCCGCGCACAGGGCGAGGACGTCGTCCCGCGTGCAGCCCGCCGCGCGCAGGGCGTCGTCGACGGCCGATGTCGCGGCCGCGCGGCGCTCATCGGGGGAGTCGTGGTCGAGGTCGGTGGCGGTGTGCTCGAGGGCGAGGATCTCGCCGCGCAGATCGGCGACCGCGGTCAGGATGTGGTCCGGTCCGACGTCGATGCCCACGACGACCGCCGCGTCGGCGCGGAGTTCGAACCGCCGGGCGGGGCGGCCCTTCTGATAGTCGCCGACCGCGCGGGCGTTGGGCAGTTCGCGCAGCAGACCGAGCGCGACGAGCTCTTCGATGACGTCGATCGTGGTCGAGCGCGTGAGTCCGACGGCGGCCATCGCGTCGCTCGCGGTGAAGACGCCGGTCTCCCACGCGTACGACAGCACGCCGCCGAGGCTCGCGCGGCGCACGGAGGCCGCGGGCGAAATCGGTTGGGACACGGGTATTGACCTTTCAGCCTGTCTCCCTGCATTATTGTCCACATCGAGTTGATTCGGCTAGTAAATCTACTCACCGAACCAAGACTGTCATCATCGACGATGGACCGACGAGAGGACAGCGACGTGGCTGTGACGTCCCCCCGAACGCACGAAGGCGCTCGCGACAGGAGTGCTCCTCGGCCTGATCGGCTCTTCGCTCGCCGCGTGCGCATCCGACGGCCGCGAGACGATCCAGTTCGCCTTCGCCAAGCCCGAGGCGATCCCCTACATGAGGGAGCTCGTCCAGGAGTACAACAGCTCGCAGGACGAGGTCACCGTGGTGCTCGACACGTCGGGCGTCGACGCGTTCTCGGCGGGCTTCGTCCGCGGCGATCCGCCCGACATCGCCCTGAACAACTACAACCAGGAGACGGCGCGCTTCATCCAGCGCTGCGCGATGTCGGATCTCTCCGACACCGAGGCGGCCCAGAGCGTGCGTGAAGACCTGCACGCCGTTCATGGAGCAGTTCGGCGTCTGCGAGGGCCGCATGAGCGCGATCCCGTACTCGGTGATGGGCGCGGCGGTGATCTACAACAAGGAGATCTTCGAGCAGAACGATCTCGAGGTCCCGACCACGTGGGACGAGCTCATCGAGGTGTGCGAGACGCTCGAGGCCGCCGGGGTCACGCCGTTCTACGCGACGTTCGCCGACAACTGGACGATCGGGCAGGGCTGGTACGACTACACCGTGGGCGGCATGCTCGACACGGTCGCGTTCTTCGAGGAGCTCGCCGAGGAAGGCGTGAACGTCGGGCCGAACTCAGCGGTGTCGTTCCAGAAGGATCAGGCCGAGCCCGTCGCCAAGATGCTCGAGCTGTCGGAGTACGTCAACGCCGACGCCGCGAGCCGCGGCTACGGCGACGGCAACACGGCGATGGCGAACGGCGAAGCCGCGATGTACCTGCAGGGTCCGTGGGCGTTCGGCGAGATCGCGAAGACCGCGCCCGACCTGGAGCTCGGGATGTTCCCGCTGCCGGTCACCGACGACCCGGACGACCTCAAGGCGCGCATCAACATGGACCTCGCCGCCTGGATCCCCGAGGCGTCGAGCCACAAGGAGGCGGCACGCGCGTTCCTCGAGTACCTGTACCAGCCGGAGATCATCGAGGCGTACAACGCGTCGCAGCTGGGCTTCACGCCGACCGAAGGACGCCCCGCCGGTGTCGGACGAGCGCATCCTCGGCCTGCAGGAGTACATCGACGCGGGCGAGATGTACCAGGGCTCGACGCAGCTCGTGCCCCGGGCGATCCCGATCATGAACTACGCGCAGGCCATGATGCTCGGCAGCGATCCGCAGCGGATCCTCAGCAACATCGACGCCGACTACGCGCGGCTCGCCTTCCGTCAGCAGTGATCCGGGAACGAAGGAGTTTCTCATGACAACGACAACGCACCCCTCCGACGACGTCGACACTGATCACGCAGGGTGCCCGGCGAGCCGGGACAAGCGCGCTCCCGCCGGCGCGTCGAGCCCATCTACTACTGGTTCCTGGTTCCGACCCTGATCCTGTTCACGCTGGCGATCACCGTGCCCGCGGTGATCGGCATCTTCTTCAGCTTCACCAACTCGATCGGCATCGGGGAGTGGAAGTTCATCGGGCTGACGAACTACATCGCCCTGTTCAGCGACCCGCTGGTCATCCAGAGCTACCTGTTCACGTTCGGGTTCTCGCTCGTCACGGTCGTCGCGGTCAACATCATCGCGCTGCTCCTGGCGGTGGCGCTGACCTCGCGGATCCGGCTGAAGACACCGCTGCGCACGATCTTCGTGATCCCGATGGTGATCTCGGCCATCATCATCTCGTTCGTCTTCAAGTTCCTGTTCTCCAATTCGCTGCCGGCGTTCGGCACGATCTCCGGCATCGCGTGGCTCCAGGAGAGCATCCTCGCCAACCCCGACTGGGCGTGGCTCGCGATCGTCATCGTCACCGCGTGGCAGGCGATCCCCGGCGCGCTGCTCATCTACATCGCCGGCATCCTGTCGATCCCCGGCGAGGTGTACGAAGCGGCCGACATCGACGGGGCGAGCAAGTTCCAGCAGCTCATGCGCATCACGGTGCCGCTCATGCTCGGCTACATCGTGATCAACGTGATCCTGGGCTTCAAGGGCTTCCTGAACGCGTACGACGTCATCAAGGGCCTCACCGGCGGCGGCCCGGGAACCTCGACGTTCAGCATCGCGATGACGGTCGTCTCGGGGCTCACCACCGGCGACTACGCCTACCAGATGGCCAATGCCACCGTGTTCTTCGTCATCGCGGTGCTCATCGCCGTCCTCCAACTCTCGATCACGCGCGGAAGGAACGCCCTCTGATGTCTGTTCAGCCAGCACTGGTCATCGAAACGGTCGAGGCCACCGAAGTCCTCGAGGGCAAGGCGCCCGAAGCCGGCCCAGGGTCGCTTCAGCATGGAGCGGGTCAACTGGTCGGGAACCATCATCCTGATCCTCTGCGCGGTGACGGTCCTGCTGCCGCTGTACGTCACCGTCTCGATGGCGTTCAAGACGAGCGCGCAGGCCGTCGACGGCAACGCCTTCTCGCTGCCCGCGCCGTTCAGCGTCGAGGGCTTCGTCACCGCGTGGAACCTCACGAACTTCCCGGTGGGGGCCGCCATGTCGCTGCTGGTCACCGCGGGCACGGTCGTCGCGACGATCTTCCTCGCGGCGTTCGCCTCGTTCGCGATCGTCCGCAACTGGGATCGCAAGTTCTTCCGCTACTCGTTCTTCTACCTGCTCGCGGCGATGTTCATCCCGTTCCCGGTCGTCGCCCTGCCGCAGGTGCAGCTGACCGGACTGGTCGGACTCGCCAACCCCTTCGGCGTGATCATCCTCGCGACGATGTTCCAGCTGAGCTTCAGCGTGCTGCTGTTCACGGCGTTCCTGCGCTCGATCCCGTTCGAGCTGGAGGAGAGCGCGCGCATCGACGGCGCATCGACGTGGCAGACCTTCTGGCACATGATCTTCCCGCTGCTCGCGCCGATGAGCGCGACGATCGGCATCTTCGCGTTCCTGTACGCGTGGAACGACTTCATGATGCCCTCGCTCATCATCGCCGACCCGGCGCTGCAGACCCTCCCCGTGCTGAACTCGCTGTTCCAGTCGCAGTTCAGCAACAACTACAACGTCGCCTTCGCCTCGTACCTGATGGCGATGGCGCCCGCGATCATCGTCTACCTGTTCACCCAGCGATGGGTGATGGAAGGCGTCACCCAGGGTGCCGTCAAGGGCTGAGGCCCGCGGCATCCGTCCTCATCGAATCGAAAGGAACCCGGTCTCCGTGACCACTGCAACCCACGCGTCCCCCTCTCCCGCCGGCGCGCACGACCTCGACGTCCCCGAATGGTGGCGCCAGGCCGCCGTCTACCAGATCTATCCGCGCAGCTTCGCGGATCGCGAACGGCGACGGTCTGGGCGACATCCCCGGCATCACCTCGCGCGTGCCGTACCTCGCGGAGCTCGGCATCGACGCGGTGTGGCTGAGCCCGTTCTACCCGTCCGAACTGGCGGACGGCGGCTACGACGTCGCCGACTACCGCAATGTCGACCCGCGGCTCGGCACGCTGGAGGACTTCGACGAGCTCGTGGCGGCGCTGCACGCGGAGGGCATCCGCGTCGTCGTCGACATCGTGCCGAACCACACGTCCGACCAGCACGAGTGGTTCCAGGAGGCGCTCGCCGCCGGGCGCGGGTCGGCGGCGCGCGACCGCTACATCTTCCGCGAGGGCACCGGGCCGGACGGCGCAGAGCCGCCCACCGACTGGGACTCGCTGTTCGGCGGGTCCGCGTGGGAGCGGGTCGCCGACGGGCAGTGGTACCTGCATCACTTCGCCGTCGAGCAGCCCGACCTGAACTGGTCCAACCGCGAGGTGCGCGACGACTTCGTGCGGACGCTGCGCTTCTGGTCGGATCGCGGCGTCGACGGCTTCCGCATCGACGTGGCCCACATGCTCACGAAGGACCTCTCCGAGCCGCTGCCCTCGCAGGCGCGAGCTCGACGCCCTGCCCCGGGACGGACTGCACCCCACGGTCGACCGCGACGACGTGCACGAGGTCTACGCGGAGTGGCGTGCGGTGTTCGACTCGTACGACCCGCCGCGCACCGCCGTGGCCGAGGCGTGGGTCGACCGCGCGCGCGTGCCGCTCTACGCCAGCGCCGAGAGCCTCGGTCAGGCGTTCAACTTCGAGCTCCTCGAGGCGGACTTCGACGCCGACCAGTTCCGTCGCATCGTGACCGAGAACCTCGAGCTCGCGGCCGTCTCCGGCTCGTCGACGACCTGGGTGCTGTCCAACCACGACGTCGTCCGGCATGCGACACGCTACGGCCTGCCGCACCCCGGCCGGGACGCAGACGGGCGGCCCGCGCGCAAGCACGGCAACGAGTGGCTGCTGTCGGGGGGCACGCAGCCTGAGCTCGACCGTGCTCGGGGACTTCGGCGCGCGCGGGCCGCCGCCCTCTTCGTCCTCGGCCTGCCCGGGTCGGCGTACCTGTACCAGGGCGAGGAGCTCGGCCTGCACGAGGTCGCCGAACTCGACGACGCCGATCGGCAGGACCCGACGTTCTTCCGCAGCCCCGGTCTCGACATGGGGCGCGACGGATGCCGGGTTCCCCTGCCGTGGACGCGCACGGGCAGCTCGTTCGGCTTCGGCGCCGACGGCGCGCACCTGCCGCAGCCGCAGTGGTTCGCGCGCCCACTCCGTGCAGGCCCAGGACGGCGATCCCGACTCGACGCTCACGCTGTACCGTCGCGCGCTCGCCCTGCGGCACGAGCTGCAGTCCGACGAGGAGCTCACCTGGGTCGACACCGGCAGGCCGGACGTGCTGTGGTTCACCCGCCCGAACGGCTGGGCGGTCGTCACCAACTTCGGCAGGGAGCCGTTCGAGCTCGACAGTGCCGACCTGGTGCTCGCGAGCGCCGATGCACCGCTGGGGGTCGTCCCCGGCGAGACGACGGTCTGGCTCGCGCCCGCTGAGGCTGCACGTGCCGCGCTGACGGCAAAAGACGGATGCCGCGCCCCGACGCGATTGTCGGGGCGCGGCATCCATGCTCCGGGGGGAGCGGGTCAGCCGGATGGCTGACACGTATCAGGTGCGGCGGCTGCCGCTGATCACGCGGAACAGGAACACGATCAGGGCGATGACACCGACGATGAGCGCGACCCAGAGGAGCCAGCTCAGCGCGGAGTTCAGTCCGCCGAAGATCGCGAGGATGACCGCGATGACGATGATGATGATGAGGGCGAGGTTCATGGAGGGTTCTCCTTCTGTCGCCGGATTGCGAGGTGGTTGCGACCCGGATGCCTCGGGGGGCACGTCTACGAGGATGGCACCGCCTGGCAGTCTCCGGGGAGGGGCTTGACGCGTCGCGATCTGCGGTGATACGCCATTCAGGCCGGCATCCGGGGGTATCGGCGCCGTCAGGGCGTGTCAAGCCCCTCGGTCGGCGGCCGGCATCGACATACCGTGGGCCACTGAGGCACCACCCGATACGCACTCAGGACGAGAGACGACGTGGCAAGACTGGTCCGGGTGCGCCCGGGAGAAGACCCCGGGTTCCGCCGCGTCCGCTCGGGCAGCGGATTCCGCTACGTCGACATCAGCGGCGACGGCGGCACCGCCCGCCGACCGCGAGCGGATCCACGATCTCGTGATCCCGCCCGCGTGGGAGGACGTCTGGATCGCCGTCGAGCCGCGCGCGCACATCCAGGCGGTCGGCGTCGACGACGCCGGCAGGCGCCAGTACCTCTACCACCCGCGCTGGCGCGAACGGCGCGACCGCCGCAAGTTCTCGCGCGCGCTCGAGCTCGCCGCGGCGCTGCCGCGCGCTCGCGGCCGGGTGACGACGGCCCTGCGCCGCGACGAGCTCGATCGCGAGCGGGTGCTGGCGGCCTCCTTCCGCCTGCTCGACGAAGGCCGCTCCGCGCATCGGCTCGGCGCGCTACCTCGAGCAGCACGGCAGCCGAGGGCTGACGACCCTGCAGCGACGCGATGCCTCGGTCGCGGCATCCGTCATCACGCTCTCGTTCCCCGGCAAGAGCGGCAAGCGCGCGCTCATCGAGATCGACGACGAGGATCTCGCGGTGGTCATGGCCGAGCTGAGCGCCGGACGGCCGCGCTCGCCGCTGCTGGCGTACCGGCGCGGCAACCGCCGGGTGCCGCTCACGCCGGCCGACGTGAACTCGCACGTGCGCTCGCTCACCGGCGGCGCGTTCACGGCGAAGGACTTCCGCACGCTCCGCGGCACGATCATGGCCGCCGAGACGCTCGCGCGCATCGGCACGGTCGACACGGCGAAGGACCGCAAGCGCGCCGAGACGCTCGCGGTGCGGGCCACCGCCGAGGCGCTCGGCAACACCCCGGCGGTCGCGCGCAGCAGCTACATCGACCCCGGCGTCTTCACGGCCTACGACCGCGGCGAGCTGCTGGCGCTCGACGTGTCGCCGGAGTCCGCGATCCAGCGGCTGCTCCTCGGGCTGCAGGAGCTCGCTGCCGCACTAGGGTGAGGGCGTGCCGCGCCCACCCGTCTTCCGTGCGCGGATGCTGGGCGCCGTCGTCGCCGGCGGCGTCATCGGCGTCGCGCTGCGCGAGCTGCTGCTCCTGCCTTTCTCGACGGATGCCGCCGCCTCCGCGACCTCGCTCGTGCTGCCGACCGCGACGATGGGCGTCAACGTGCTCGGCTCGTTCCTGCTCGGCATCGTCATCGGGTCGCTCGGCGACCGGCATCCGCTCGCCCGCGCGTTCATCGGCACCGGCGTGCTCGGCGGGTTCACCACCTACAGCGCCTTCGCCGTGCACACCGCGACCCTGCTCGGCTCGGCGCCGCTGGTCGGGCGTCGCGCTCGCGGTCGTCTCGGTGCTGCTCGGACTCGCCGCGGCCGCGCTCGGCGTGCGCCTGACGCGGCGCGGCGGGCGATGCCGGCACGAGACGGAGGCGGCCGCATGAACGCGTGGGTGCTCGCTCGCCGCCGCCCTCGCCGGCGGCATCGGCGCGGGCCTGCGCTACCTCGTCGACGTGCTCGTGATCGGGGCGAGGCCGAGCCGCTTCCCGCTCGGCATCCTCGTCGTCAACGTCACGGGCTCGTTCGCGCTGGGCCTGCTCACCGGGCTGGGCGCGGGCATCGTCGGCACCGACGCGGCCTGGATCATCGGGGTGGGCCTGCTCGGCGGGTACACGACCTTCAGCACGGTCTCGGTCGAGTCGGTGCTGCTCCTGCAGAGCGGCGAGACGCGGCGCGGGTGGCTGAACGCCGCCGGCACGCTCGTCGTCGGCGTCGCCGCGGCCGCGGCCGGACTCGCGATCGGGCGCCTGTTCTGACGCCTCGTCCGCGGGCGATTCACCCGCGGATTCACGGCGAACGCGGGGTTTGCGCCATGGGATACTGAGACCCCGATACATTCACGTATCCGCGCGGGCGACCTGCGCGGCATCCCGACCCGGCGCTTCACCCGGGCATCCGACTGCACCACAGCGAAGGCCACCGTGTCGAATCTCGCCGTCCTGAGCCTCAAGAACCGTGCGCTCATCGCCCTCATCACGATCGTCGCCGCGGTCTTCGGCGGGCTCGCGCTGACGAGCCTCAAGCAGGAGCTGATCCCGTCGATCGAGTTCCCGCAGCTCGTCGTCGTCTCGACCTACCCGGGCGCGTCGCCCGAGGTGGTCAGCAACGACGTCTCGATCCCGATCGAGACGGCGATCCAGGGCGTCCCGGGGCTCGAGTCGACCTCGGCGACCAGCACGACGAACGCGTCGATCATCCAGGCCTCCTTCACGTACGGCACCAACCTGGCGACCGCCGAGCAGAAGATCACGCAGGCGATCAACCGCATCACGAGCCAGCTGCCCGAAGGGCGTCGAGCCGAACGTCATCTCGGCGAGCATCGACGACTTCCCCGTCATCCAGCTCGCCGTCACCGGCTACGACGACGAGGAGACGATCCAGGCGCAGCTCGAGTCGACCGTCGTCCCCGAGCTCGAGGACGTCGACGGGGTGAACGCCGCGCAGATCGTCGGCGGCAGTCGGCCAGCGCGTCACGATCACGCCCGATCAGGCGGCGCTCGCCGCCGCCGGCTACACCCAGCAGGCGATCCGCGACGCGCTCGACCAGAACGGCGTCCTGTTCCCCGGCGGCGAGATCACCGAGGACGACCAGACGCTCACGGTGCAGACCGGCTCGAAGATCACCTCGGTCGACGAGATCGCCGCACTTCCGCTCGTGCCGTCGGACTGCCGCGCAGTTCGCAGTCCGGCGCGGTCACGATCGCCGACGTCGCCGACCGTCGAGCAGAACCAGGATCCGGTGACGACGATCTCGCGCGTCAACGGCGAGCCCGCCCTGACGATCGCGGTCACGAAGCTCCCGTCCGCCAACACCGTCGACGTGTCGCGCGGCGTGCTCGCCGTCCTGCCCGACCTCGAAGACAGCCTCGGCGGCGCCGAGTTCACCGTCGTCTTCGACCAGGCGCCCTACATCCAGGAGTCGATCGACACGCTCGCGAAGGAGGGCCTGCTCGGCCTGTTCTTCGCCGTGCTCGTGATCCTCGTCTTCCTGATGTCGGTGCGCGCGACGCTCGTCACGGCGATCTCGATCCCGACGAGCGTGCTGATCACCTTCATCGGCATCCAGGCGTTCGGCTACTCGCTGAACATCCTCACCCTCGGCGCGCTCACGATCGCGATCGGACGCGTCGTCGACGACTCGATCGTCGTGATCGAGAACATCAAGCGCCACTACGTCGGCGACGCCGACAAGCTGCCCTCGATCCTGCGCGCGGTGCGCGAGGTCGCCTCCGCGATCACGGCGTCGACCATCACGACCGTCGCGGTGTTCCTGCCGATCGCCTTCGTCGGCGACGTCACCGGCGAGCTGTTCCGGCCGTTCGCGCTGACCGTGACGATCGCGATGATCGCATCGCTGTTCGTGGCGCTGACGATCGTGCCGGTGCTGGCCTACTGGTTCCTGCGCCCGGGCAAGCCGCTCCTCGACGCGCAGGGTCGCCAGATCGACCCGGAGGATCCCGCATGCCCCGCCCAGCCGCCTGCAGAAGTCGTACCTGCCGATCCTGCGCTGGACGCTGAAGCACTCGTGGGTCACGCTTGTCGCTCGCGGTGCTCGTGCTGGCGCGGCACCGTCGCCGCCGCGCCGTTCATGAAGACCAACTTCCTCGGCGACTCGGGCCAGAACACGTTCACGATGACCCAGGACATCGGCCCCGCGCCGAGCCTCGAGGCCGAGGACGCCGCGTCGACCGAGGTCGAGGCCGTGCTGCTCGAGATCGACGGCATCGAGACCGTGCAGGTCTCGATCGGCTCGAGCGGTTCGGCGCTGCGCGACGCGTTCACCGGCGGCGGCAGCGGCATCACCTACTCGATCACGACCGACCCGGCTGCCGACCAGGTCGCCCTGCGCGAAGAGGTGCAGGCCGCGGTCGCCGAGCTCGACGACGTCGGAACGATCACGATCGCGGGCGGCGGCGGCGGCTTCGGCGTCGAGCGACATCGAGATCGACGTCACCGCGCCCGACTCGGCGACGCTGCAGGAGGCGACGGACGCCGTCGTCGATGCCGTCACCGGCGCCGAGGGCATCGGTCAGGTCTCGAGCAACCTCTCGGCCTCGCTGCCGTACATCGCCGTGGTCGTCGACCGCGACAAGGCCGCCTCGCTCGGCCTGTCGGAGGTCGCGGTCGGCGCGCTCGTGTCGAACACGATGCAGCCCCAGAGCATCGGCACGGTCGAGATCGACGACACCACGCTGACCGTCTACCTCGCCGCGTCGCAGACCCCCGCGACGATCGACGAGCTGCGACAGCTCACCGTGCCCAGCGCGACCGGACCCATTCCGCTCGAAGACGTCGCGACGGTCGAGGAGAGCGAAGGACCCACGTCGATCACGACCGTCGGCGGGCAGCGCACCGCGACGGTGACCGTGACCCCGTCGACCGACGACCTCACCGCGGCATCCGCCTCGGTCAACACGGCGCTGGCCGACGTCGAGCTGCCCGACGCGGCCGACGCCTCGCTCGGCGGCGTGATCTCGCAGCAGCAGGACGCGTTCACGCAGCTCGGCCTCGCGCTGCTCGCGGCGATCCTGATCGTCTACATCGTGATGGTCGCGACCTTCAAGTCGCTGCGCCAGCCGCTGCTGCTGCTGGTCTCGGTGCCGTTCGCGGCGACCGGCGCGATCCTGCTGCAGATCATCACGGGCGTGCCGCTCGGCGTCGCCTCGCTCATCGGCGTGCTCATGCTGATCGGCATCGTCGTGACGAACGCGATCGTGCTCGTCGACCTCGTCAACCAGTACCGCACGAAGGGTCTCTCGGCGTACGACGCGACGATCGCGGGTGGGTCGCGACGTCTGCGCCCGATCCTCATGACCGCGCTCGCGACGATCTTCGCGCTCACCCCGATGGCTCTCGGCATCACCGGTCAGGGCGGCTTCATCTCGCAGCCGCTCGCGATCGTCGTGATCGGCGGTCTCGTGTCGTCGACGGTGCTGACGCTGCTCGTGCTGCCGACGCTCTACAACCTCGTCGAGGGCGCGAAGGAGCGTCGCGCCGCGCGACGGGGAGACGGACCGGATGCCGCCGCCGGCGCACTCGAGCCGGCACTGGTCGGCGCGGGTGCGGTCGGCGCCGGTGAGGCCGTGCTGACGCGCCGTGAGCTGCGGGCGCGTGAGACGGCGGCGACGCCTGCTCCCGGAGCGGACGTCGAGGTGCCCCCGATCGACGAGGGCCCTGACATCGAGATGCCGGAGAGCGCCGAGGGCCCTGACATCGAGATGCCGGAGAGCGCCGAGGGCCCCGACGATCGAGCGTGCCCGAGAGTGCCGAGGGCCCGACATCGAGGTGCCGGAGACCGCCGAACCCCGAGGGCGATGACGACGCCGGAGCAGCGCGCGTAGTCGTCGGGGCGAGGCTCCGCGCTAGGTGATGTCGACCTCGGTGCGGCCGCCGCGCGCGCGGTGGTGGGCCGGATCGCGGTCGCTGCGAGGTGTCGCCGCGGCTCGCCACCCGGCGGACGTGCAGCGTCCTGGTCGGGTGCGTCGCCGCGCGCGAGTGCCGAGTGCGCCGGCAGCGGGGTGTGAACCGCCGCGACGTGCGGGGCGTGCGCGCGCGGCGCCACGACGACCGTGCGATGCAGGCTTCCGGTGCGGTTCGGGGCCGGTCGGGCGGGCTCGTCGGCGGGCCGCCCGATCGTCCGGGCGAACAGCAGCAGCCACCAGAAGACCTGGCCGAACACGATCAGCTCGAACGCCGCGAGGTTGATGAATCCGCCGATGTACGGCAGCGAGCGTCGCGACCAGGCCGATGCCGACGAACCGGCTCGCGCGGGAGATGACCCGGTGCATGCCGCGCAGCATCCACCGGCTCGAGACGAGGATCAGCGACGAAGCAGAACACGGCGCCGGTCGAGCTGCGGTCGTGCAGGAACTCGTTGCTGTTGACGGGGATGAAGCCGACGAACGACAGGTGGATGCCGAGCAGAGCGACCAGGATCGGCACGACGGTCGCCGCGCGACGGTTGGTCAGCACGGGCGTGCCGGCGTGGCGCACCATCTCGCGGCGAAGCCGCAGCCCGAAGACGACGACGCCGGCGCCGGTCAGGACGATGGTCGCGTTGAAGACGTAGCCCGAGAAGGTCGCGAAGGTTCCGAGCCGGCTGAAGTGCAGCTGCCACCAGAGCGGGTCGGGTGTGGTGACGATCGAGATCAGGATTCCGACCGCGAGGAGGGCGGCGGTCGCGAAGCCGATCTGCGAGGCCGTGCTGTCACGCAGCAGAGTGCGCGCGAGGACGTCGGGTCGGGGGAGCGCAGGTGCGTCGGCGAGGAGGGCCACTGGGGACGACGGGCCTTTCGTGAGGCGGAGTGCGGCAGCGCTCTCGCCCTGCGAGATACTCCAGGCCGCAGCCGCCTACCCCCCGGATCGTCAGCGCTGCTCAGACGTTGTGCACCCCAAGCAGCAACCGTTCTTGGGTTGAGGGTATCCGCTCCGCGCGACTTGCGCCGAATCGAATCGACGCAATCCGTGCTATTCGTGCTGCCCGCTGACGCCCAGGAAGCGGATGAAGACCGCGATCCAGCCGAAGATCAGCGCGAACACGATGATCTCGAACGCGGTCAGCGAGAAGTACGTGACCACGAACAGGACGACCGACGCGATCGTGGCGGCGAGGAACGCCCACGCGGAGAGGAAGTACGTGCGCGGCATCCCGCGGAAGCAGCGGGGCCCGCCGATCAGCAGCACGAGGAACATCACCGCCATGCCCGTGGCGGAGAGGTTGTGCAGCAGGAGGCTGAAGTCCACCGGGAAGATGCCGACGCACGCGAGCATGATGCCCATGATCACGAACAGCGTCGAGACGGTGCGCGGCGACTTCTTGTTCTCGAGGACGCCCGCTTCGATCAGGGCTTCCATGTCGTTGGCGATGTAGACCGCGAACGTGGTCACGAGCAGACCGCCCGCGATGAGCGTGCCGTTGAACACCCAGCAGGACAGATCGTCGAACGTGCCGAGCTGGCTGAAGTGGACCTTCCACCACTCCGGATCGGAAGTGGTGATCATCGCGGTGAGCGTGCCGATCACGATGAACGCCATCAGCAGCGACGACATCCGCTGCGTCGTCATCCGCGACACCGACAGGTACACGATGTAGGCCGTCAGTCCGAGTGTCACCGTCATCAGGATGATCGCCCAGAACGTGATGACGGGCAGGCCGATGAATCCCAGAGCGAGCAGGCGGAAGCCGGCGTAGCACCGCGAGGAAGGCCAGCGCCGAGTGCACGATCACGACCGAGATCGTGTTGACCGTGAACTTCCACGACGCCAGGCTCTTGCGCCACTCCTGTCCGGGCTGGTTGCGCGAGCGCCAGTAGCCGGTGATCGATGCGGCGACGGACGACCAGCGCCGCGCCGATCGCGGCGAAGAGACCGAAGGCTCCGGTGTCGTCGCCGAGGGGCATGTCGGGCGCGATGAGGGCGACGATGAGACCGTAGATCGCCCCGAGCGCGCCGGCCGCGGCTCGCCGCGTAGATCGCTTCGGACTCGGCGCGGAGCGTGGGGGCGGGAGCGACGCCCTCGGGGTGGGGCGCCACAGCATTGGTCGTCATGGCGCCAGTGTAGAGCCGGGATGCCGCGGCGACCGGCATCCTCTCAGGGTGAGATTCGGGGCATCCGCTAGGGTGAAGGGTCGGCTCTGGACACCGCACATGTCGTGCGGATGGGTTTGTGAGTCCAAGGGGCCGATGGTGGGAGCGAATCCGCTCCGGCGACCATCACGTTGAATGGCCCCCGGCCGACGACAGTCCGGGCAACTCCGTGCCGCATGTGCGGCGATCGCGGCAGTGACATCTGTGCAGTTCCGTCTGCACGGGTGACGTCTGCGCGCGAACCGTGGAGTGCTGTTCTCAGCTGAGACAACCCAGAAGGACATCACCATGCCCAAGAGCAAGAAGCCCGCCGGCGGACGCCCGGCCAAGAACTTCGAGCCGCGCTACGGCGAGAAGAAGACCTCGTTCCACGACCGCACCCGCACCGGGTCCGGCCAGAAGCCCGGCAGCAAGAGCCCGAACCACCGCGGCTACCGCGCCGCCGAAGAGGGCGCCGGCACCGCCGCTCCGAAGACGCGGTGGACGGCGACGCAGCGCGCCGGCCGCGACGAGGCCCGCGGCATCCGCACCCACTCCGCGAGCGACCGCCCCGCGCGTTCGTACGATGACCGTCCGGCGCGCTCGAACGACGCCCGTCCGGCTCGTGGCGGTTACCAGGGCGGCGGCGAGCGCCCCGCCCGCCGGGAGTACGGCAACGACCGCCCGCCAGCGCCCGAACACCGATCGCCCGGCCCGTTCGTACGATGACCGTCCGGCTCGCTCGAACGATCGCCCCGCGCGTTCGTACGACGACCGCCCGGCGCGTCCGTACAGCAACGACCGCCCGCAGCGCTCGAACGATCGCCCCGCGCGTTCGTACGACGACCGTCCGGCTCGCTCGAACGATCGCCCCGCGCGTTCGTACGACGATCGCCCGGCGCGTCCGTACACCAACGACCGCCCGCGCGCTCGAACGCCGACCGCCCCGCGCGTTCGTACGACGACCGTCCGGCTCGCTCGAACGACCGCCCCGCGCGCTCGTACGACGATCGCCCGGCCCGCTCGTACGGCAACGACCGTCCGCAGCGCTCGAACGACGACCGCCCCCGCGGCACCCGCCCCGCCGGTCGCTCCGACTGGAACGCTCCGCGCGCAGCGCACCCAGGCGCACGAGCAGCACGTCGACGTGGTCCACGAGCGCCTGCAGGCCGAGGCCATCCAGGCGACCGACGTCGACGGCGTGAGCTTCGGCTCGCTCGGACTCGGCGACAACATCGTCCGCACGCTCGCCGACCTCGGCGCCGCGGCGCCGTTCGCGATCCAGGCCGCGACGATCCCCGAGATCCTCGCGGGCCGCGACGTGCTCGCCCGCGGTCGCACCGGCTCGGGCAAGACGATCGCCTTCGGCGCTCCGCTCGTCGAGAACGTGCTGCGTGCCGGTGCCGGCAAGAAGCGCGAGTTCGGCCGCAAGCCGAAGGCGCTCATCCTGGCTCCGACGCGCGAGCTCGCGCTGCAGATCGACCGCACGATCCAGCCGATCGCCCGCAGCGTCGGCCTGTTCACGACGCAGATCTACGGCGGCGTGCCCCAGGCCCGCCAGGTCGGTGCGCTCAAGAAGGGCGTCGACATCATCATCGGCACCCCCGGACGCATCGAAGACCTCATCACGCAGCGCAAGCTCGACCTGAGCGAGGTCATGGTCGCCGTGATCGACGAGGCCGACCACATGTGCGAGCTCGGATTCCTCGAGCCCGTGCAGCGCATCCTGCGCGAGACGGCGGACGGCTCGCAGAAGCTGCTGTTCTCGGCGACGCTCGACCGCGAGGTCTCGGCGCTCGTCGACGAGTTCCTCGTGAACCCGTCCGTGCACGAGGTCGCCGGTGAAGACCAGGCCTCGAGCACGATCGAGCACCGCATCCTCGTGATCGAGCACCGCGACAAGGCGCAGATCCTCGACCAGCTCGTCGACCGCGAGGGCAAGACGCTCGTCTTCGCCCGCACCCGCGCCTACGCCGAGATGCTCGCCGAGCAGTTCGCCGACGTCGGCATCCCGGCGGTCTCCCTGCACGGCGACCTGAACCAGCAGCGCCGCACGCGCAACCTCGAGCGCCTCACCTCGGGCCGCGTGAACGTGCTCGTCGCCACCGATGTCGCCGCCCGCGGCATCCACGTCGACGACATCGATCTGGTGATCCAGGCCGACGCGCCCGACGAGTACAAGACCTACCTGCACCGCTCCGGCCGCACCGGCCGCGCGGGCAAGACCGGTCGTGTGGTGACGCTCATCACGCGTCAGCGCCAGCGCAAGATGGCCGAGATGCTCGAGCGCGCCGAGATCGAGGCGCCGTACCAGAACGTGCGTCCCGGCGACGACACGATCGACGAGCTGGCCGGCCGCGTGCCGACCGCCGCGGAGCTCACGGCGTAGTCCAGTCCGCTGCGAACGGCCCCGGTCCCGCGACCGGGGCCGTTCGTCGCTTCCGGGCGAGCATGCCGAGCCGGTCGCAGGGTGTGCTGTGACGCGAGTGACGCACGGGGCGCCTGTGGCGCCGTATGCCCCGCGCTCCCGACGACCGGCCCCGCACTGCCCTCAGACGAGCGTCTCGAGCAGCTCCGCCGCGTGCGGCGCCCCGCCCAGCGCGTTCAGCTGCGCGCCGACGCGGGCGGCGGCATCCCGGTACGACGGGTCCTCGGCGATCCGGTCGAACCCGCGCGCCACCTGGGCCGCGGTCGGCGTGCCGGTCTTCAGGTTCACGCCGGCCCCCGCCCAGGCCACGCGCGCGGCGATCTCGGGCTTGTCGAGGTCTCCGCCGGCGATCACGAGCGGGATGCCGTGGCTCAGCGCCGCGAGGGTGCCGCCCCAGCCGCCGTTGGTGATCACGACATCGACCTCGGGCAGCAGCTCGGCGTAGGGGAGGAACCCGGCGACCCGCGTGTTCGCCGGAACGGCGAAGGGCAGGTCATCCCGCCCGCGGACGCCGGTGGCGACGACGACCAGCACGTCGCGATCGGCGAGCGCCTCGAGCGTCGGCCGGATCAGATCCGACGGATCGATGTTCTGCGTGCCCTGCGTCACGTGCACCACCGTGCGACCCTCGAGCTCGCCCCACCACTCGGGAAGCGCCGCGGGTGCGGGCGTCGTCGTCAGCTGACCGACGAAGCGCAGCGTCTCGGGGCGATCGCGGCGGTCATAGTCGAGGATCGGCGAGCCGCTGGCGACGACGAGCCGCGTTGAGTAGACGATCCGGTCGAAGGTCCGCGACGAGGGCGGCAGCCCGACCGCTGCGCGCGCCCGGGCGAGCGGGGCGCGCAGCGGCCGGGAGAGGATCGGCACGGCCGCGCGGAGCGCGGCATCCCGCAGCTTCGTCACCGGATTGCGCCCGGGAGCAAGCCCCATCCCGCTGGGCGGGCCCTGCGATCCCATCATGTTGAGCGGCAGAATCGAGACGGTCGCCCACGGACTCCCGGTCAGCTCGGCGTGCAGCGCCGCCCCCACCGACACGTCGTCGCCCGCGATGGCGTCCCACGGCTCGCGCGCCCACTCGGCGTTCAGGTCGGCGATCTGCGCGGGGACGGTGTTGATGAACACGTCCTGGACGTTGATGAGCAGCTGGCCCATCCCCTTCTTGCCGACCAGTCGCGGGAAGGTCGCCGGCAGATCGTTCTCGTCGAAGTCGGGGGCCGCCCGCCACGGCACGAACCTCGCCCCGACCGACTCGATCGCGCTCGCGGAACGCCCCACCGGTGTAGACCCGCACGTCGTGTCCACGATCGACGAGCGCCCCCGCGACGGCGCGCATCGGCCCGATGTGACCCGTGAAGGGCATCGCCGAGAGCAGGAACGTGGCCATCGCGACCTCCTGCCCTCATTGTGTCGCCCAGGCGGCCGGTGGGACAGGGTCGCCCCGGCATTCAGAAGAGGCGCGACTCGCTCTCGGCCGCGCGCCCGCGCGACGTCGTGACGAACTGCGGCCGCGTCGCGAGCCCGGGCACCGCCGAGCGCCGCGGTTCGTCGTCCTCGGCCCGCCCGTCGAGCCCGTGGACGCGCAGGAGCGGCCGCACGCGTTTCGACAGCCACGCCCGGTAGGCCTTCGGGGCGGTCGCCGACGCTCCGGGGTACAGGCCGAGGTACGACGAGACGAGCTCCGGATGCTCGCGCGCGATCCACTGCAGGAACCACTGCTTCGCGCCGGGTCGCAGGTGCAGGGCGCCGAACACGACGCGCACCGCCCCGGCATCCCTGATCTGCGCCAGCGCGTGATCGAGCGCCGGGATCGAGTCGGTGAGGTGGGGGAGGATCGGCATCAGGAACACGGTGACCCGGAATCCCGCGTCGGTCGCGGCGCGCACGGTGGCCAGACGCGCGGCCGCCGACGGCGTGCCGGGCTCGACGAGCCTCTGCAGCTCGTCGTCGAAGACCGCGATCGACATCGCGATCGACACGGGAACGGATGCCGCTGCCTCGCGCAGCAGCGGCAGGTCGCGGCGCAGCAGCGTGCCCTTGGTGAGGATCGAGAACGGCGTGCCCGACTCGGTGAGCGCCGACACGATGCCCGGCATGAGCGCGTAGCGACCCTCGGCGCGCTGGTACGGATCGGTGTTCGTGCCGAGCATGACCGGGTCGCGCATCCAGGTCCCGCGGCGCAGCTCCTTCTCGAGCACGTCGGCGACGTTGATCTTGACGATGATCTGCGTGTCGAAGTCGCGGCCCGCGTCGAGCTCGAGGTACTCGTGGGTGCCCCGGGCGAAGCAGTACGAACATGCATGACTGCATCCCCGGTACGGGTTCACCGTCCAGTCGAACGGCATCGCCGACGCACCCGGCACGTGGTTGAGCGCACTCTTGCACATGACTTCGTGGAAGGTGATGTCGGCGAAGTCGGGCGTCGTGACCGATCGCACGAGGCCGTTCAGCTGCTCCAGGCCGGGGAGGGCGGCGGCATCCGCCACACCCAGCTCCTGACCCTGCCATCGCATGCATCCATGGGAACAGAAATACGAATTCAAGTCAAGCTCGTATCGTACAAAAAGACGAAGAACGCAAGCGACATGCCGTACGCACTCGACCCGAGCGCCGTCGCAGGGAAGAATGGGGCGAGTGACGGCACCCGAACCGCACAACCCCCCTCCATCTCGACGTGCCGCCAGAGAGCAGCGCGAGCGGGATGCTCGGCGTGCCGCCGAGGCGGAGGTCTCCTCGGAAATCGGCCCGGTGGCCGACCCCATCGCTGACGTCGCGCCGCGCGATGCTCTGCCGCGCACCATGCCCCTGCCGGTCATCGACCTCCCCTCGGATGCCGCCTCGCCCGGCGGCCTTCCGCCGGTCGACCCCGAGCCCGCGCCGTTGCCGACGCGATCGCCCCGGCGGCGCACGACCGCGCCGACCCCCACCCGCGTCGGCGCCAGCCGACCCGCCGCCGCGGCGACCCGCCGCGCCGCCCGGACCGCCGAACTGATGGATCCGCGCGACGCGCCACCGCGCCACGCGCGTGCGCGCCGTGTCGCGCGCGTCTGCAGTGGTGGCCGGCCTCGCCGTCGTCGCCTCGCTCGTCATGGGCTCCGCTGCGACGGTGACGGCCGCCGTCACCGGTCAGCCGCTGTTCGGCGTCGCCGAAGAGAGCACCGCCGAGGTGAGCGATCCGGTGGCCGAACCCGCGCCGGCGGCACGACTGAGCGTGCCGCTGCCCGCGAAGGCCGAGGCGATCCCGGCGCCGACCGTCGAGGCGACGCCCGCGGCCCTCGAGCTGTGCGCCATGCCCGACGTCGCGGCCGCGCTCGCGGCGGGCGACGATGCGGCCGCGATCGCCGCCGCCGGCGGAGCGGAGGCCTTCCGTGCGGCGGTCGCGAGCGGGACGGCGCCGTGCGTCGCGCTCGGCGACCCCGCGCGGGTGTGGGTCGTGATCAACAAGGCGCGTCCGAACGCTCCGCTCGACTACCGGCCCGCGGAACTCGCGATGCCCGAGGGCGTGCGCAGCATCGAAGGCGGTGCCCTGCGGGCGGATGCCGCGGCCGCCCTGTCTGCGATGGTCGGCGCGGCCGCGGCGGCGGGTGTCGGCGAGATCGCGCTCGAGAGCGGCTTCCGCTCGTACACGACCCAGGAGACCAGCTACGGAATCAGGTGAACGCGCGCGGAGTCGACCTGGCCGACCTCTCCAGCGCGCGGCCCGGCTTCAGCGAGCACCAGTCCGGTCTCGCGGGCGACGTCGTGGCGTGCGGCGAGACGTGCGGCACGCTCGATGACCTCGCGGCCACCCCCCAGGGGCAGTGGGTCGCCGCGCACGCGTGGGAGTACGGGTGGATCACCCGCTACGAAGACGGCTACACGCCGACGACCGGCTACAGTCCCGAACCGTGGCACCTGCGCTACATCGGGCCCGACCTCGCGCGGGCGTACCACGAGGGCGGCTGGCACACCCTCGAGGAGTTCTTCGGCCTGCCGCCTGCTCCGACCTACGTGCCGTAGCCGCGCGCGCAGCCGGGTGGCGGCATCCGACAAACGCGGTACCCAGTACCGCGACTCATGGGATGCAATGTCACAGGGGTTCGGCATCCGTCCTCCGGCGTGCCATAGAATCGCCAGCGGCGACGCGGCCGCGCACGGCACTTCGAAGATCCGGCCCCGCCACCGATGTGGACAGAAGGGCAGGCGCACATGGAGCGCGACATCTACGACGAGGACCACGAGGCGTTCCGCGACGTCGTGAAGGAGTTCGTCAAGCGTTACGCGACGAACGAGAAGCGCGAGCAGTGGGATGCCGACGGCGAGATCGACCGCGCGACGATGCTCGCAGCGGGCGAGTCCGGCATCCTCGGACTGAGCGTTCCCGGAGGAGTTCGGCGGCGCCGGCATGCTGCAGGACTACCGCTTCCGCTCCGTCGTCAGCGAGGAGACGATCCGCGCGGGGCTCGGGTCGCTGGCCGGTGCGCTGGGCATCCAGGACGACCTCGCGATCCCCTACCTCGTGCACATGGGCACGCAGGCGCAGAAGGAGAAGTGGCTGCCGGGGATGGCGACCGGCGAGATCCTCGGTGCGCTCGCGATGACCGAGCCGGGCGCCGGCAGCGACCTGCGCGGTGCGAAGACCACCGCGAAGAAGGTCGACGGCGGCTACCTCGTCAACGGTGCGAAGACGTTCATCTCCAGCGGCAAGACCGCCGATGTGATCGTGACCTTCGTCAAGACCGGCGAGGGCAACAAGGCCGACGCGTTCAGCCTGCTGCTCATCGAGAACGGCATGGAGGGCTTCGACCACGGCAAGAAGCTGCACAAGATGGGCTTCCACGGCCACGACACCGCCGAGCTGTCGTTCAGCGACGTCTTCGTACCCGACGAGAACCTCATCGGCGGCGAAGAGGGCAAGGGCTTCGTGCAGCTCATGATGAACCTGCCGCTCGAGCGCCTCTCGATCGGAGTCGCGGCCGCGGCCGCATCCGAGGCGGCGTTCGAGTGGACCGTCGACTACACGAAGAGCCGCGAGGCCTTCGGCGAGCGCATCATCGACTTCCAGAACACGCGCTTCCGGCTCGCCGACGTCGCGACCACCGTCGACGTGCTGTGGGCCTACGTCGACCGCGCGATGCTGCTCTACAAGGACAAGAAGCTGACGGCCGAGGAGGCCGCGAAGGTCAAGTTCTGGACGACCGAGCGCGAGTGGGAGATCCTCGACATCTGCGTGCAGCTGCACGGCGGCTACGGCTACATCATGGAGTACCCGATCGCCCGCGCGTTCCTCGACGCCCGCGTGCACCGCATCTACGGCGGCACGAACGAGGTCATGCGCGAGATCGTCAGCCGCCAGATCGCCGGACGGCGCTGACCCGTTCGCCTCGCTCCCCTCCTCGGCGACAAACCACTTTCAGCGGCGAGAAACCACGCGCCGCGCGATGTTTCGCGCTGAAAGTGGTTTGTCACCACAGGGGAAGAAGAGCCAGAAGATCACGCCGGATGCGGCCACGAACAGCACGATGAACACGACGTCGCGGGCACGGAACGGCACGATGTGCCGCTCGGTGCGGTCGGGGTGGGCGCCGAAGGCGCGGGCGTCCATGGCCAGCGCGACGCGCTCGGCGTGGCGGATCGCGCCCGCGAGCAGCGGCACGATGTAGCCGCTCCATCGGGCGATCGCCGCGAAGGGTCCGCGGCCCCCGTGAGCGCCGCGCACGCGGTGCGCCTGCCGGATCACCTCGAGCTCGTGCCCGAACCGCGGCACGAACCGGAACGCCGCCAGCGCCGTGTAGCCGATGCGGTACGGAACGCGCAGCTGCTGCACCGTCGAGCGCACGAGGTCGGGTCCGGTGGTGCTGAGCCCCGCGATCAGGGCCAGCGCGACGATCGCGGCGATGCGCAGGCCGGTCGCGAGACCGACCGCGAGCGCGCCGCCGTAGAGCGTCCATGACCCGATCTGCCACACCACGATGCTCTGATCCACCCGCGACGGATCGGTCCACAGCGAGAAGCCGAAGCCGATCGCCGCTGCGCCGATCGGCAGCGCGAGCAGAAGAATGAGCGCGAGCCGCCGCGTGAAGCTCACGCCGACCAGCAGCACCGCGTACGACAGCAGCAGGAACGCCAGCGGTGTCGCGGCGTCGCGCACGAACACCAGCAGCACCATCGCAGGAACGGGTGCGAGCAGCTTCGCGAGCGGGTTGAGGCGGTACAAGAACCTCACCGGGGCGGCGGTGACGGCATCCGCGTACGGGTCGAACCTCATGCGCGGCACCTGTGCGGCAAGGACGGGTCCGGTGGTGGTCACGCGGCACCTCCCGGCAGGTCGCTCAGGCGGGTGACTCTCGAGAGGGCCGGATGCCGCGTCACGCCGCGCAGCGCGCGCGCGAGCGGCGGCAGCGCGAGGCCCGCCCGCTCGATGAGCTCCGCGTCGGCGAACACCTCCGCGGTGGATGCGTGCGCGAGAACCCTGCCGTCCGCCATCACGACCATGCGGTCGGCGTACTCGGCGACCAGCTGCATGTCGTGGGTGACGACGAGGATCGTCGTGCCTTCGCGGTTCAGCTCCCGCAGCAGGGCGAGCAGCTCGTCGGCGCGGGCGCGATCCTGGCCGAAGGTGGGCTCATCCAGCGCCAGCACGGGGGCCCCGGCGACCAGCGCGGTGCCGACCGAGAGCCGGCGCTTCTGCCCTCCCGAGAGCAGAAACGGGTGGGTCCGGGCTTTGGCGGTCAGGCCGAAGCGCGCCAGCAGCGCCGCGGTGCGCTCGCGGACCTCGTCTTCGGGGAGCCGCCGGAGGCGCAGGCCGTGCGCGAGCTCGTCGAACACCGTGTTCGCGATGAACTGATGCTCGGGATTCTGGAAGACGAAGCCGATCCGCGACGACAGGGTGCGCGTGTCGGTGCGCCCGACGTCGAGCCCGTCGACGTGCACCGTGCCGCGCGGCGGTGGCACGACCCCCGCGATCGCCTGGATCAGGCTCGTCTTGCCGGCTCCGTTCGCGCCGACGACGGCCACGAACTCGCCGCGGCGCACCTCGAGATCCACGTCGTGCAGCACTTCGGTGCGCCCTCGGCGCAGCGTGAGCCCGCGCACCGAGATGAGGGGGGCATCGGGTCGAGTCGACACATCGGGGTGCGAGTCCACATGTTCCGGCGACGCGGATGTGTGGGTTCGGCCGGGGATGTGTGGACTCGCGACGCTGGCGGATGCCGCGGCCGGCGCCTCTTCGAGCGCGGCGCGCAGCTCGTCGGGCGTCAGCGGCAGCGGGTCGAGCACGAAGCCCGCGCGCCGGAGGCGCAGCGCGGCCAGCGCGGAGGTCGGCAGCCACACCCCCATCGCGTGCAGCTCGTCCGCACGGTCGCGCAGCACCGCATCCACCGTGCCGTCGGCGACGAGCCGGCCCTCCTGGTCGAGCACGACGGCACGATCGACGAATCCGATGGCGGCGTCGAGGTTGTGCTCGACGAGCAGGATCGCCCGGTCGCCGGCCGCCACGAGCTCGCGCAGAGCGGCGTAGACCTCCTCGATCCCCTGCGGATCGAGGTTCGCCGTGGGCTCGTCGAGCACGAGCAGGGGGGAGCCCATCGCGAGCGCACACGCGATCGCGAGTCGCTGGCGCCCGCCGCCCGACAGCCGGTCGGGGTTCTCGGCGCGGCGCTCCCACAGCCCCACGCGGCGCAGCGCGGACTCGGCTCTGGCGAGCACGTCGGCCACCGGCATCCGCAGGTTCTCCGGGCCGAAGGCGACTTCGTCCAGCAGCGTGCCGGTCACCAGCTGCGCATCGGGGTCCTGGAAGACCATGCCGACATGCGTGCTCAGCTCGGCGACCGTCGTCGTCGCGACGTCGCGGCCGGCCACCTCGATGGTTCCCTGCACGTCGGCGGGGATCGCCTGCGGGATCAGCCCGTCGAGGGCGAGCGTGAGCGTCGACTTGCCGGATCCGCTCGGCCCGAGCAGCAGCACGACCTCGCCGACGGCGATGTCGAAACTCACCGACGCCGGGGTGGCGGCATCCTCTCCCACGTGGGTGATGGCCAGATCGCGCACGCGGAGGAGGGGCGCCGGAGCGCCGCCGGGCCGGGCCTGCGCCGAGGCGGAAGGATCGCGCTCGAGTGCGGTCACGGGTCTTCCCAGGGTGGTTGCTAAGTCATACCTAACTTAGCCCACCCTTACTCGCTCAGCGGCGGCTCGTCCGCGCCACTCCGGCGCGGCGCAGCGCCGCTCCGATCGCCAGACCGACGGCGGTCCACGCGACCGGGCCGACGATGAACAGGGCCATGTAGACGATCTGCCCCCACAGCGGGAACCGCGAGACGTCTGCGGCGAACCAGATCGGCACGGCGATCACGATGCCGACGACGATCGCCGAGATGAAGAAGCGCCACGCGTCCCACCGGCGGTAGCGTCCGAGCGCGGCGATCCCCTCCTGCAGCGCTCCGATCAGCAGCGCGGTGCCGATGTAGCGTCCGATCCAGAGGGGCACGACCGCGCTCGCGACCAGCGCCGCGATCAGGTGGGTGATCAGCGCGACCCAGGGGCGACGGAGAAGCTCCTGGGCGATGACGCCGGGGAGCACGTGCACGCCGAGGACGAGGCCGTAGAGGATCGGCACGGCGGCCGAGACCGGTCCGCTGATGGCTCCAGCCCCCGCCGACAGCGCACCGGTGGCGACGCCGATCGCCGCGCAGGTGAGCAGAACGCTCGTCGAAAGTCGGGATGCCGAGGCCACGAGCCCAGCGTAGTGCCGGTCTCCGGCCGCAATCCCTTCGGGCCCTTTCCCCACGGCAGGCGGAGGATTAGGTTGGCGGAAGGGTGCCCCGACACCGTTCGGCACCCGATCCACCCCACCGGGAGTCCGTCATGGGTCTGCGAGTGATGCGCGCGGCAGTGTGCGTCACGATTGTCGCGCTCGTGAGCGGATCGGTCGCCCTCACCGGCGGCGCGGCGTTCGGCGCGACCTCGGTCGACGATCTCGTCGTACCGGTGCCGATCGACTCGCCGACCGGGTCGTACATCGTGCTGCTCGAGGAGCCCCCCGCGGCGACCTACGACGGGGGGCAGGGGCGGCTCGCGGCCACGATGCCCGACGAGGGCGAGAAGCTCGATCCCCGCTCGCCCGAGGTGAGGAACTACACCGAACACCTTCGGGAGCGTCAGCGCGAGATCGCCGGCGACGCGGGGGTCGAGCCGTCGGCGACCTATCAGATCGTCCTCAACGGCTTCAGCGCCGCGATGACTCCGGATGCCGCCGCTCGCGTCGCTGCGACCGACGGGGTGCTCGCGGTCTACGCCGACGAGATCTTCCGGCCCGACGGGGTGCCGGATGCGCACGCCGCTCTCCAGGGCCGCGATCGGGGGTCTGGAGTCGCAGCGCGCGCAGGTGGCCGGCGACGGTGCGGGAGTCGTCGTAGGCGTGATCGACACGGGCATCGCGCCGGAGAATCCTTCGTTCGCCGGTGAGCGGCTGCGCGCGGTGCGCAGCGCCGCGCCGTACCTCTCCGGCGATGACGTCGTGTTCGACAAGGCCGACGGCCGTCAGTTCCGCAGCGCCCGCGTCACCGGCGACGGGTGGGGCCTGTCGGACTACTCGACCACCCTCGTGGGAGCTCAGTACTTCTCCACGGGCGCGGAGACCTCTGGCTTCTCATTCGCCGACGACGTCCTCTCGCCGCTGGACAGCGACGGCCACGGTTCGCGCGCCGCGGGCGTTGCGGCCGGGCGGAGCGGGGTCGACGTGGAGATCGACGGCGTCGACCTCGGCGTCATCTCTGGGGTGGCGCCGGCGGCGAAGATCGCGTCGTACAAGGCCTGCTTCGTCGGAGGCGATCCTGCGGTCACGACCGACGACGTGTGCGTCGGCAGCGACCTGCTCGCCGCACTCGACCGCGCCGTCGCCGACGGCGTGGACGTCGTGGGCTACTCCGTGGGCGGCGGCGCCGCCGCCTCCGACTGGGCCGCCGATGACATCGCGTTCTACAACGCGGCCGTCGCCGGCGTCTTCATCGCGGCCAGCGCCGGCAATGCGGGCCCGGGCCCGTCCACCGTGCAGCGCGGTGCGCCCTGGTACACGACCGTCGCGGCCGCGACGGTGCGTGCCTTCGAAGGCACCGTGCAGCTGTCCACCGGCTTCGCCGCCCCCGGGGTCTCGGTGTCGGTGCCGCCCGGTGATGCCGTGACGGCGCCGGTCGTCTACGCGGGGGATGCGGGGCTGCCGGGCTCCGCCGATGCGAACCTCTGCTACCTCGGCACCCTCGACCCCGCGGCGGTCGAGGGCCGCATCGTCGTCTGCGACCGGGGCACCAACCCCCGCACCGAGAAGTCGCAAGAGGTGCAGGACGCGGGCGGCGTCGGGATGATCCTCGTGAACGTCACACCCGACTCGCTCGAAGCCGACTTCCACGACGTGCCGACCGTGCACATCGACGCCGCCGATCGCGAGGCACTGCTGGCCGACCTGGCGAGCAGCCCCGACGCGACCGCGACGCTGATCGGCGAGAACGCCCTGTCCGAGGGCATCCCCGCCCCGCAGATCGCGGGATTCTCGGGCCGTGGCCCGCTCGTCGTCGGCGCCGACGTCCTCACTCCCGACGTCGCCGCCCCCGGTGTGGCGATCCTGGCTGCGGCGAACGACACGGGCAGCGGCGACCCCACGTGGTCCATCGCGTCGGGTACGTCGCTGGCCGCCCCGCACGTCGCGGGGCTGGCCGCCCTCTATCTCGCCGAGAACCCCGCCGCGACCCCCGACGAGATCAAGTCGGCGCTCATGACCACCGCCTCGAACACGGTGGCCGCCGACGGCTCGGCGAGTCTGGATCCGTTCGCTCAGGGTGCCGGCCACGTGGACGCGGCCCGTGTGACCGACCCCGGCCTGCTGTACGTGAGCGGGCCGAGTCAGTGGGCCGGCTATCTCCGGGCACTGGGCCACCTGCCGCCGGACGACACCTCACTCGAGGACACCTCGCTCGACGGCACCGAGCTCAACCTGCCCTCGATCGCGCTCCCGACCCTCGCTCAGCAGCAGACGGTCACCCGGACCCTCACCGCCACGCGCGCCGGAACCTACGAGGTCGCGGCCGACATCCCGGGGGTCGAGGTGTCGGTGACTCCCGTGACACTGGCGTTCTCCGGCCCCGGTGACACGCAGGAGTTCACCGTCTCCTTCGAGAACGACACCGCGCCCGTCGAGGAATGGGCGACCGGACTGCTGACGTGGACGGGCGAGGACGGCACGGCGGTGCGCTCGCCCCTGGCCGTGCGGCCGGTGACGACGGATGCCCCGGCGTTGGTGACCGGCGACGGCATCGCCGGCAGCGAAGAGGTGTCGATCACGCCGGGACTGACCGGACCGATCGCCGTGGAGGTCGCCGGGCTCGCCCCGGTCGAGCTGCTCGTCGACCCCGAGGAGCCTGCCCCCGGCCACTCCGGTGATGCGACCTCCGGCGACGAGAACGGCGACGTCGCGTGGGTCGTCGATGTGCCCACCGGGTCGCTGCTGGCACGGTTCACGCTCGAGGGGTCCGAGGAGGGCGATCTCGACCTCGCCGTCTACCGGGTCGCCGGCGCGACCGACGCCCGTTACTACGAGCGCTGGATGTCGGCCACGTCTGGGGCGGACGAGCAGATCACCCTGACCGACCCGACGGCCGGGTCGTACCTGGTGGTCGCGAACGTGCGCGCGGCAGCGGAAGGGACGACATGGGACCTCACCTCCGCCGTGGTCGGCCCGCGTGGCACGGGATCGCTCTCGGTCGAACCGGAGTCGCTGAACGCGATATCAGGGCAGGACGAGCGCTACGCGCTGTCGTGGGACGGGCTCGCCGCTGACACGCGCTACCTCGGTGTCGTGACGTACGGAGAATCCGCCGTCCGCACCGTCGTCGAGGTCGACGCCGGTGCGGAGCCTCCCGTCGCGGAGGGAGCACCCGTCGTGACCGGAGACGCCGAGGTCGGCGCCCTGCTCAGCGTCGATCCGGGGAAGTGGAGTCCCGACGAGGTCTTCTTCGCCTACCAGTGGCTGCGCGACGGCGAGCCCATCGCGGGCGCCACCGAGCTCGACTACCGCATCAGGGAGGCGGATGTGGGAACGACCCTGACCGCACAGGTGATCGCGACCGAGCGCGGCAACGTCAATCCCGGCACCGCGGTGAGCGACGACGTGGTGGTGAACACCGGCGCGAGTGTCGAGGTCACGATGGACCGATATCGCGGCACGACGCAGCAGCAGTACGCGGTCACCGTCGCAGTGACCACTTCGCGCGGAGAGCCGGCGACCGGCTCGGTCTCGGTGTGGGTCGACGGCGCGGAGTACACAGGCACGCTCGCCGACGGGACGGTGACCTTCGCCCTCCCGGCGCAGTCGCCCGGCATCCATGTCGTGGTCGCCGAGTATGCCGGCACCGTCGGCATCGACGGCGCGACGGGACTCTCGGGGTTCGTCGTCGAGTGATCCCGCGCGTCAGACGCCCGCGCGTCAGACGCGACGTCGCCGACGGGTGAGACGCACCGCGGGCAGGGGCGGGGCGGGCACGCGCTCATCGCCGTGGTCGATGACGTGGCCGAAGCGCAGCGTGTCGGCCTCCCACGCCTCCCGCGCGTCCACGATCTCCTCGTGCGTCCGGCCGACGAAGTTCCACCACATCACGATCTCGTCCTCGAACGGCGCTCCGCCGATCAGGAAGACGAGAGCATCGGCGTCTGCGGCGATCTCGACCGACTCGCGGTTCGTGCCGAGGTACAGCAGGTGGTGCCGGTCCACGTCGATCACCGGCTCGATCGACGGGATGCCGGTGCTCACCGCCGTGAGACCTTCGACGCCGACGAGCGCATACTCCCACTCCGGCTTCAGGGGGATCTCGACGCGCGCGCCTGCCGGCATCCGGATCTCCGCGCCGACGATCGGCGTGTAGGTGGTCGCCGGGGAGTGAACGCCGGCCAGCTCACCGAGCACGACGGTCGCCGTCACCGGTGGCCCTGACAGTGCGGTCAGGTGCGCCGACGGGAGCTCTTCGTGCCGCTCGAACGCGGGTGCTCCGTGGCGGCGCGATTCGGGCAGGGCCACCCACAGCTGCAGCGCATCGAGCGGCACGGCATCCTCCCCGACCGAGTACTCGGAGTGCGCGATGCCCTCGCCGCTCGTCATGAGGTTCAGTGCGCCGCGGCTCAGCACGACGTCGCTGCCGACCGTGTCGCGGTGACGGATCTCCCCTGCGAAGGGCCAGGTCACCGTCTGCAGGCCGATGTGCGGATGCGGCTCCACGCGCATGCGCGTGACCTGAGGTCCGAACCTGTCGAGGAAGCACCACGCACCGACCAGGGGCAGGTCGCGCTGCGGGAGCGACCGGTGCACCGACATCGCGCGGACGCCGCCGAGCGGCACTTCGCGGGACTCCAGCAGGAGCGCGCGGGGGCCGTCGCACGCAGTGCCCGACTCGGCGACCACCGCCTCGTCGGCGTCGAGTCGTGTCATCGCACGAAGTCCGGAGTGTTCGGCCAGTCGATGAGCAGACCCGGCACGTCGTGCGAGCGCAGGTAGCGCACCACGAACGGGCAGCGCGGCACGATGGTCTCGCCGCGGCTTGCGACATCGGCCAGCGCGCGGCCGACCAGGATTCCGCCGAGCCCGCGTCCCTTGAACGCCGGATCGACCACCGTGTGGGGGAACACGAGTCGGCCGTGCGAATCGGGGGTGAACTCCGTGAAGCCTGCCAGCACCTCTCCGAGCCAGATCTCGTAGCGCCCCTCTTCGTCGTTGCGCTCGACGCGGGGCTCGGCGTCGGTGGCCGGCTCCGGAGTATGGCTCGTTTCGGGCTGCGTGGTCATGTCGTTCCCTTCGTGCCTGAGTCTCGTCACCTCTGTTCAACGTATGGGCGGCGACGGCATTCCGCCACCGTCGGCGGAGCGCTCCCGGCGGAAGCCTCGCTCCGAGCCGGGCCTGGCAGACTCATGTGGTGTCGACATCGTTGCGTGACCGCATCCCGAGCGGGTCCGGCGACGACGCGATCTACGACGGATTCGTCACGTGGGCCGCCGATCAGGGTCTGTCGCTGTACCCCGCGCAGGACGAAGCGGCGATCGAGATCGTCTCGGGCGCGAACGTGATCCTGTCCACGCCCACCGGCACGGGCAAGTCGCTCGTGGCGATCGCCGCGCACGCCGCATGTCTGGCGCGCGGCGGGCGGACGTACTACACGGCCCCCATCAAGGCGCTCGTCAGCGAGAAGTTCTTCGCCCTGGTCGACATCTTCGGCGCCGAGAGCGTCGGCATGGTCACGGGCGACTCGTCGGTCAATCCCGATGCGCCGATCATCTGCTGCACGGCCGAGATCCTCGCGAACCTCGCGCTGCGCCAGGGCGCCGACGCGAACGTCGACCAGGTCGTGATGGACGAGTTCCATTACTACGGCGACCCCGACCGCGGGTGGGCGTGGCAGGTGCCGCTGCTCCTGCTGCCGCGCGCGCAGTTCGTGCTCATGTCGGCGACCCTGGGCGATGTGACCGACATCGCGGCCGACCTGTCGCGACGCACCGGCCGGCCGACCGCGACGATCACGGGCGTCGAGCGGCCCGTTCCTCTGCACTTCTCCTACGCGCGCACCCCCGTGCACGAGACCGTGGAGGAGCTGCTCGAGACCGGCCAGGCGCCGGTGTACATCGTGCACTTCTCGCAGGCGGCGGCGATGGAGCGGGCGCAGGCGCTCTCTTCGGTGCGGATCGTGAGCCGCGAGCAGCGGGACGCGATCGCCGAGGCGATCGGCGGCTTCCGCTTCACGACCGCGTTCGGCCGCACGCTGTCGCGGTACGTGCGCGCCGGGATCGGCGTGCACCACGCCGGGATGCTGCCGCGCTACCGACGGCTCGTCGAGACGCTCGCCCAGCGCGGGCTGCTGCGCGTCATCTGCGGCACCGACACCCTCGGGGTCGGCATCAACGTGCCGATCCGCACGGTGATGATCACCGCGCTCGCCAAGTACGACGGGCAGCGGATGCGGCAGCTCAGCGCCCGCGAGTTCCATCAGGTGGCCGGCCGTGCCGGGCGCGCCGGCTACGACACCGCCGGGACGGTCGTCGTGATGGCGCCCGAGCATGAGATCGAGAACACCAGCGCGGTCGCCAAGGCGGGCGATGACCCGAAGAAGCAGAAGAAGATCGTGCGCAAGAAGGCACCGCAGGGGTTCGTGAACTGGGGAGAGGCGTCGTTCGAGCGCCTCGTCGCGGCCGAACCCGAGCCGCTCGAGCCGCACCTGCAGCTCACCGCGGCGATGCTCATCAATGTGATCGCGCGCGGCGGCGACGTGTTCGAGAACGTCCGCTCCCTCGTGTTCGACAACCACGAGTCGCGCCCCCGCAGATACGAACTCGCGCGTCGGGCGCTGGGCATCTTCCGGACCCTGGTCGCGGCCGAGGTGGTCGTGGCCGATCCGGTGACCGGCGGCATCCGTCTCACCGTCGATCTGCAGCCGAACTTCGCGCTGAACCAGCCGCTGTCGCCGTTCGCGCTCGCCGCGATCGGGCTGCTCGATCCGGGAGACGCACCCGACGCGGCGGGAACCGGCCACTACGCACTCGACGTCGTGAGCGTGATCGAGGCGACGCTCGACGATCCGCGGCCGGTGCTGTCGCAGCAGCAGTTCCTCGCGCGCGGCGAGGCCGTCGCGGCGATGAAGCGCGAGGGCATCGAGTACGACCAGCGCATGGAGCTGCTCGAAGAGGTCACCTACCCGAAGCCCCTCGAGCTGCTGCTCGCGCAATCCTTCGAGGTGTTCGCCTCGAGCCAGCCGTGGGTGCGCGATTTCGAGCTGTCGCCGAAGTCGGTCGTGCGCGACATGTTCGAGCGGGCGCTGTCGTTCGCCGAGCTGATCCAGGTGTACCAGCTCGCCCGCAGCGAGGGCCTCGTGCTGCGGTACCTGAGCGACGCGTACCGCGCCATCCGTCAGACCGTGCCGACCGAGGCGCAGACGCCCGAGCTGCTCGACATCATCGCGTGGCTCGGCGAACTCGTCCGCCAGGTCGATTCGAGCCTGGTCGACGAGTGGGAGAGCCTGATCAACCCGGTCGCCGACCCGACCGCGCCGGTCGTGCCGCCCGCACCGCCGTCGGTGCTCACGAACCGCCGGGCGTTCCTCGTGCTCGTGCGCAACGAGCTGTTCCGCCGCGTGCGCCTCGCGGCGCTGCAGAAGGACGACGAGCTGAACGAACTCGACCCCGACGTGGACTGGTCCGCCGCTCTGGACGCCTACTTCGACGAGCACGACGAGATGCTCACCGGCGGGCCCGCGCGCTCGCCGCGGCTCGTCACGGTCGACGAGACGGATGCCGCCGCATCCGGCGTCTGGAAGGTCGAGCAGACGATCGACGACCCCGATGGCGATCACGACTGGCGCATCCGCGGCGAGGTCGACCTCGCCGCCTCCGAGGAGGAGGGCGCCGCGGTCGTGCGGATCACCGAGGTGCTGCGCCTGTGAGACGTGCGCGCAGTCAGCTCGGCCGTTCCCGGTGCGACAGCCGATCGGACAGCTCGGCGCGCGAGCTGATGCCGAGCTTCGTATAGACCTTGCGCAGGTGGTACTCCACGGTCTTCGGGCTGAGGAACAGGGCGGCGGCGGCCTCGCGGGTGGTGCGTCCTTCGGCGAGCATGATGCTCACCTGAAGCTCCTGTGGGGTGAGCGCGGTCGACCGCGTCGACCGCGGTCGTGCGGACGTGCTCTCCGGTCGCAGTGAGCTCGACGGCCGTGCGATCTCTCCAGATGATCGCACCGAGATCGGAGAAGTCATCGAGTGCGGTGCGCAGCTGCCCGCGTGCATCGACCCGGCGGCCCGCGCGGCGCAGGCGCTCACCATACGCGAGCCGGGTCCGAGCCGACTCGAAGCGATCGAGGGTCTGTTCGTGCCTGGCCAGGGCCGACCTGAACCACTCGTCGAATTCGCCGTCTCGGGCCGCCTGGCCGCACGCCCGGTCGGCGCGGGCCGCGCCCACGGCTGTCCTTTGCCGATCGCGTCCTCGCGGTACATCCTCGACCAGCTCCAGCGCCTCCGGGCCGCGGCCGAGGCGAAGCAGCGCGTCGGCGAGTTCGGGCGCGGGGGAAAGGTCCACGTCATGCAACCCCAGCCGCTTGAGCAGGTCGATCAGCGCCGTGAAGTGCTGCACCGCCTGTTCGGTGTTTCCGACGGACAGCTCGACATCGCCGAGGGCGAACTCGACCCAGGCTTCGCCGATGTGGATGTCGCGTGCCTCGCACAGGATTCGCGCCTCCGCGGCGTGCGCGCGCGAGGCATCGGCTTTGCCGCTGCGTGCCTCGAGCCAGCAGAGTCCGGCCAGTGACATCGCCAGTTCCGTCGTCTGCCCGGTCTCGGTCGCCAGCCGGATCGACTCCGAATAGTTCGCCTCGGCCCGCGCCCACTGTGCGGATGCGGCCTGATCGCGAGCGACGTGGAAGAGCACCGCCGGCAGGGCGCCTACCCCTGCCCTGTCGCGCACCTCGTCGACGAGCGCGCGCAGTTGTGCCCCGCCTGATGCGTCGCGAAGGTACAGGGGCGCGAGCATCAGCCATGACAGCCTCCGCGGGTCATGCAGTAGTGCGGGGTCGGTCGCCAGAAGCGGGACGGCGGCACGGATGTCATCGGCCCCGCCGCGGCCGGCGAGCACCTTCGCCATACCGGTCGCCATGAGCCCGAGCGCCTTGGCGTGGTTCTGCGTCAACGACATCTCCAGGGTCCCGAGGCGATCCGCCAGGCCGGACGCCGTGCGAGCATCGCCGAGGTAGTAGGTGGCGTGGACGGCATCCGCGAGCGCGAGCGTCTCATCGTCCGGCGCGTCCGCCCGGTCGGCGGCGACCAACAGCAGATCCAGCGCTTCCCGCAGCGAGCCGGTGCGTGCTGCGATCGATGCCCGCACCTCGACCTCTCGTGCATCCCACGGCTCCCCCGCCTCCGCCGATGCATCGCGAGCCCGTTCGTCCAGCAGCTGGAGTGCCCGCCCGCCGCCGCCGGCAGCCCACGCCGCGTCGGCTGCGCGGAGAAGACGCTCACGGCGCAGATCGGTGCCCGGGGTCAGCCGCGCGGACCGCTCGAACGCCCCAGAGGCGACGGCGTACGCGGCACGCGCCACGGCACCCTCTGCAGAATCGGCAAGCAGGTCGGCGACTGCCGCATCGGGATGCCACGTCGCCTCGGCCAGGTGCCAGGCGCGCCGGTCCGGGTCCGTCGCGGGCGTCGCAGCGGCTGCCGCCCCGTGCATCGCGCGGCGCTCCTGTGTCGACGCGCCCGAGTAGACCGCCGCGCGCACGAGCGGATGGCGGAACCCCACCCGACCGCGGCGCACCGACACCAGCCCTCGATCCTCCGCCGCGCCGAGGCTCTCGACATCCACACCCACGGCGGCGCACGCATCGCCGACGAGCCGGAGGTCGGTGCCGCACACCGCCGCTGCCAGCAGGGCGGTGCGGCAGTCGGCCTCCAGATCCTCGAGCCGCCGCCCGAACGCCTCAGCGACGGCCCGTGGCACGCGCAGCGGCAGGCCGGTTTCGACGCTCTCGATCACCTGCACGTCCGCGGCGCGCAGTTCGAGCAAAGCGAGAGGGTTGCCGGCGGTCGCCCGGTGCAGCATCCGCACGTTCTCATCAGGAACCGCCTCACCTGCCATCAGCGCGCGCGCCGACTCGAGGTCCAGCCCGCCGAGGACGAGCTCGGGGAGTCCCGCGCCCACGGCATCGCCCTCCGGGGACCGCACGCCGAAGAGTGCGACCACCGGGTCGGCCGCCAACCTCCGCGCCGCGAAGACGAGCGCGCCCGCCGAGGGGGTGTCGGCCAGATGCAGGTCGTCGACCACGACCGCGACTGCGCCGTCCTCCGCGTATCTGCAGATGAGGCTCAGGACGGCAGCGCCGATCGTGAACCGGTCGGGCCCGTCGCCGGCGCCGCGCGCGCGGGGCAGCGCCAGCGCGGAGGCGAGCGCGTCCGCCTGCACTGCCGGGATCCCCTCAAGCACGCCCAGGGCGGGCCGAAGCAGCTGAAGCAGCATCGCCGAAGGGGATCTCGGACTCCGACTCGAGCCCGGTCGCGCGCAGCACCCGCACATCGGCCAGGCGGGAGACGGCGTCGTCAAGAAGCGCGCTCTTTCCCACACCGGCCTCGCCCGAGACGACGAGTACGCCGCTCATCCCCAGGCGAGCCGCGGCCGCGAGCCGCTCGATCGCCTGCTGCTCGGCCTGCCGACCCACCAGCATGTGCCGAGTCTAGGTCGCTCGCGCGGACCGCGCCGGTGGGAGGCCATCGGGTGGACCGGATCCGCGGCATCCAGCCTCTTCGCGTATCTCCTCCGGGCGGGCGCGGCCTCGCCGCGGACGAAGGGACTAGGGGGGTCCCCGGATGCGGTATTCCTCACCTCTTTCGTACGGTCGGGACGACCATCGACCCCGAAGCAAGAAGGAGCATTCCATGTCCATCACCGCCCAAGCCACCGAGATCGACACCGACAAGCTCATGAGCTTCGTCTTCCGCGCCGTCGACGAGGTCGGCGCCACCCTCAACGCCGCGCTCGTCGTCATGGGCGACAAGCTCGGCTACTACCGCGACCTGGCCGAGAACGGCCCGAGCACCCCCGCGCAGCTGGCCGAGCGCACTCGCACGGCAGAGCCGTACGCCCGCGAGTGGCTCAACGCGCAGGCCGCCGGCGCCTACGTCACGTACGACCCTTCGACGAAGCGGTACACCCTGCCACCCGAGCACGCGCTCGCGATGACCGACCCCGACAGCGCCGCGTTCCTGCCCGGCTTCTTCCAGATCGCGCTGGGCACCGTCCATGACACGCAGCACATCGTGGATGCCGCGCGCAGCGGAGCAGGCTACGGCTGGCATCAGCACGACACCGACGTGCACGTGGGATGCGAAAGGTTCTTCCGCCCGAGCTACCACGCGAACCTCATCAGCACGTGGATCCCCGCGCTGGACGGGGTCGAGCAGAAGCTGCGCGACGGCGCGCTCGTCGCCGACGTCGGCTGCGGTCACGGAGCGTCCACGATCCTCATGGCGCAGGCGTTCCCGAACTCGATCTTCGTCGGGTCGGACTACCACGCCGCGTCCATCGACACCGCACGCTCCCGCGCGACGGAGGCGGGTGTGCGCAACGTGCGCTTCGAGGTCGCCTCCGCGCAGGAGTTCGGCGGCACTCCCGGCGAGACCGGCTACGAGCTCGTGACCATGTTCGACTGCCTGCACGACATGGGCGATCCCGGTCGGCGCTGCGCGGCGCGTGCGCGATGTCATCGCCGACGACGGCACCTGGATGGTCGTTGAGCCCATGGCCGGAGATCACGTCGAAGACAACCTGAACCCGGTCGGCCGCGCGTACTACGGGTTCTCGACGCTGCTGTGCACGCCGTCGTCGCTGTCGCAGGACGTCGGGCTGGCGCTCGGCACGCAGGCCGGGCCGGCGCGCATCCGCGACGTCACCGCAGCGGGCGGTTTCACGCGGTTCCGCAGCGTGGCAGAGACCCCGTTCAACCGGGTCTTCGAAGTCCGCCCCTGACACGGACGGATCGCAGGAGCACACTGGAGTGATGGCGACGATGTCGGGTCAGAGCCGTACCTGGGTCCGGGCACAGCGCCGGCCCAGGCGGGCGCTGTTCCTCTCCTCGCCGATCGGCCTCGGCCATGCGCGTCGCGACGTCGCGATCGCGCAGGAGCTGCGCAGACTCCAGCCCGACCTCCAGATCGACTGGCTCGCGCAGCATCCCGTCACGCGCGTCCTCGCGGATGCCGGAGAGACCGTGCATCCGGCGTCCGCGTGGCTGGCGAACGAGTCTGCCCACATCGAAGACGAGTCGGCCGATCACGACCTGCACGCATTCCAGGCGATTCGCCGCATGGACGAGATCCTGGTGAACAACTTCATGGTCTTCAACGACGTGGTCGACGAAACCTACTACGACCTCGTGATCGGCGACGAGGCGTGGGATGTCGACTACTTCCTGCACGAGAATCCGGAGCTCAAGACGGTTCGCGTTCGCGTGGATGACCGACTTCGTGGGGTGGCTGCCGATGCCGAGCGGCGGGGATGCCGAGGCCGCACTGACCGCCGACTACAACGCCGAGATGCTCGAGCAGCGGGCGCGGTACCGCCGGCTGCGCGACCGGTCGATCTTCGTCGGCAACCCCGAGGACGTCGATCGACGAGCCCTTCGGACCCGGGCTTGCCCGGCATCCGCGACTGGACGACGGCGAACTACGACTTCGCCGGCTACGTCACCGGCTTCGCGCAGCCGCGACGAGGCAGCGCGCGAGCGCGTGCGCGCGCGACTGGGCCTCGGGCCGAGACGACCTGCTGTGCGTCGTCACCGTCGGCGGATCGGGCGTCGGCGATGCGCTGCTGCACCGGGTGATGGATGCGATCCCGATCGCTCGGCGTCTGCGCCCCGAGCTTCGATTCCTCGTGGTGACCGGCCCACGCATCGACCCGGCATCCTTGCCGCGCCGACGCGGGGCGACCGTGCGCGGATTCGTACGCGACCTGTACCTCACCCTCGCGGCGTGCGATGTCGCCATCGTGCAGGGCGGGCTCACGACCTGCATGGAGCTCACCGCCGCCCGGCGGCCCTTCCTCTACGTGCCCCTGGAGAACCACTTCGAGCAGAACTTCCACGTGCGTCACCGGCTGGACAACTACGGCGCCGGGCGCTGCATCCGGTACACCGAGGCGTCCGACCCGGAGGGGCTTGCCGACGCCCTCGTCGCCGAGGTCGGGCGCGACGTGAACTACCGACCGGTGGAGACGGACGGCGCCGCGCGAGCGGCCGCGATGCTGGCGGAGCTGATCTGATGCGCGCGCTCGAGCCGGTGCAGAGTGGCTTCGTCGATCGGGACGGAGTGGCGATCCACTACGAGGTCTACGGCGACGGGTCGCCGACGGTGTACCTGCTGATGCCCGACACGATCGTGGAGAGCCGGGGGTGGAAGGCGCAGATTCCCTTCCTGGCCCGGCTCGTTCCGGGTCGTCGTGAGCGACCCGCGCGGAAACGGGCGGCAGCGGAACGCCCGACGCTCACGAGGGATATGCCGATCGCCTGATGATCGACGACGCATGGGCGGTGCTCGATGCGGTCGGTGCCGAGCAGGCGGTGCTCGTGGGCTTGTGCACCGGCGCGGGCTATGTCGTGCTGATGGCGGCCGAGGCGCCCGAGCGCGTGCTCGGAATCTGCGCGATCAACCCAGGGCTTCAGCTGAGCCCGCCGCTGCCGCACAAGGTCGCATTCGACTTCGACGCACCGCGGGAGTCGTACGAGGGCTGGCAGAAGATGAACCGCCACTACTGGCTGGAGGACTGGCCGGATTTCGCGCAGTTCTTCTTCGAGGAGATGTTCCCCGAGCCGCACTCGACCAAACAGGTCGAGGACTGCGTCGGGTGGGCGATGCAGACGACGCCCGAGGCGATGATCCTGGCGGGCTACTCGCCGCCCTACCCGGGCAACGAGTCCGACACCGTCGCGGCCGCGGAGGCGGTGCGGTGCCCCGTGCTCGTCATCACCGGGTCCCTCGACATGTGCCAGAACCCGCAGCGCAGCATCCGCCTGGCCGAGATCACGGGCGGCGAGCACGTCATCATCGAGGGCGGCGGGCACCTGCCCCAGGCGAGGGATCCGGTCAAGGTGAACCTCCTGCTGCGCGATTTCGTGCGTCGCGTCGCCGTTTGAGCGCGAACCCCCGGTCGTGGCCGAGGGGTGTCAGCGCCGCGGGCTACCCTTGAGGCGATGAGCATCCCGTCCGCCGACCCGTACGCCGATGCGGTGTGGGCCGACGACGAGCCCCCGCCCGACGACTTCTGGACGCCGCCCGCCGACGACGGCTGGGCTCCTCCGCCGGACGATGAATGGATGCCGCCGAGCACGGCTCCGGCATCCGCCCCGCCCGCCGTCCCGAAGGCAGCACCGTCGCGTTTCGCGACCCCGCTCGACGCGCTGCACACCGTCTTCGGGTACGACGCGTTCCGCGGCAACCAGGCCGCCGCGATCGACCAGGTCATCGCCGGCGGCGACGCCGTCGTGCTGATGCCCACCGGCGGCGGCAAGAGCCTGATCTATCAGGTCCCCGCGCTCGTCCGCCCCGGCACCGGCCTCGTGGTGAGCCCGCTGATCGCGCTCATGCACGACCAGGTCGACGCGCTCGTCGCTAACGGCGTGCGGGCGGCCTACCTCAACTCCACGCAGGCCGCGCCCCAGCGTGCCGCCGTCGAGCGCGCATACCTCGCGGGCGAGCTCGACCTGATCTACGTCGCCCCCGAGCGACTCTCGAGTCCCTCCACGCGCGCTCTGCTGCAGCGCGGCACCCTGAGCGTCATCGCGATCGACGAAGCGCACTGCGTGTCGCAGTGGGGCCACGACTTCCGCCCCGATTACCTCATGCTCGGCGATCTCGGCGAGCAGTTCCCGGGCGTCCCGCGCGTCGCACTCACCGCGACGGCCACCGATGCGACGCACCGCGAGATCACCGAGCGCCTGCGCCTGCCCGACGCGCAGCACTTCGTGGCGAGCTTCGACCGCCCGAACATCCAGTACCGCATCGACCCGAAGGTCGAGCCGCGCAAGCAGCTGCTCGCGTTCATCCGGTCGCAGCCGCAGGGTGCCGCCGGCATCGTCTACGCGCTGAGCCGCAAGAGCGTCGAGCAGACGGCTGAGTACCTGCGCACGCAGGGCATCGACGCGCTGCCCTATCACGCGGGTCTCGACGCCTCGATCCGCGCGAAGAACCAGGCGCGTTTCCTGCGCGAGGACGGCGTCGTGATGGTCGCCACGATCGCGTTCGGCATGGGCATCGACAAGCCCGATGTGCGCTTCGTCGCGCACATCGACCTGCCGAAGTCGGTCGAGGGGTACTACCAGGAGACCGGCCGCGCCGGGCGCGACGGCGAGCCCTCGGTCGCCTGGATGGCGTACGGCCTCGGCGACGTCGTGCAGCAGCGCCGCATGATCGACCAGTCGCCCGGCGAGCGGTCGTACAAGATGCGTCTCGGCCAGCACCTCGACGCGATGCTCGCGCTGTGCGAGACGGTCGGATGCCGCCGCCAGAACCTCTTGGGCTATTTCGGCGAAGCATCCGGGCCGTGCGGCAACTGCGACACGTGCCTCGAGGCCCCCGAGACGTGGGACGGGCTGGTGCCCTCGCAGAAGCTGCTCTCGACGATCGTGCGCCTGCAGCGCGAGCGCGGTCAGGCGTTCGGGGCCGGCCACCTCGTCGACATCCTGCGCGGAGCCTCGACCGACCGCATCCGCCAGCAGGGTCATGATGCGCTGTCGACCTACGGTCTGGGCGCCGACCTCACCGACCAGGACTGGCGCAGCGTCATCCGCCAGCTCCTGGCACGCGGCATCCTCGTGCCGCAGGGCGAGTACGGCACCCTCGCGCTCGGCGAGCCGGCGGCAGCAGTCCTGCGCGGTGAGGCACCCGTGCCGCTGCGGCGTGACGTGCTCGGGCGCGGCGGGTCTGGCGGAGGATCCTCCCGGGCGCGCAAGGCCGCGGCATCCGAGTCGCTGGGCGCGGGCGACCGGCCGGTCTTCGAGGCGCTGCGCGAGTGGCGCGCCGGAGTGGCCAAGGAGCAGGGGATGCCGGCCTACATCGTCTTCGGCGACGCCACGCTGCGCGCTCTGGCCGAACACCGGCCGGCGAGTCTCGCCGACCTGGACGGGATCACCGGGATCGGCGCGAAGAAGCGCGAAGCAGTACGGCGCCGCGGTGCTCGGGGTGATCGCGGCGTCCGCATCGTAGGCTGACCGAACGCGCCCCGACGGCGGTGCGCGCAAGGAGATTCGACGATGAGCCTCAGCAACATCGACATCGCCCAGGCGGCGCACATGCAGCCGATCACGGCCGTGGCCGAGCGCCTCGGCATCCCCGACGAGAGTCTCGAGCCCTACGGCCGCTACAAGGCGAAGGTCGCGCTCGACTACCTCGCGTCGATCCGCGACCGCCCGCCCGGCAAGCTCGTGCTCGTCACCGCCGTCTCGCCGACACCGGCCGGCGAGGGAAAGACGACCACGACCGTGGGCCTGGGCGACGCGCTCACCCGCATCGGCGAGCGGGCGATGATCTGCCTGCGCGAGCCCGCGCTGGGTCCGGTCTTCGGCATGAAGGGCGGCGCCGCGGGCGGCGGGTACGCGCAGGTCGTGCCGATGGAGGACATCAACCTGCACTTCACGGGCGACTTCTCGGCGATCGCGGTGGCGACCAACCTGCTGGCGTCGATGATCGACAACCACATCCACCACGGCAACGCGCTCGGCATCGACGTGCGCCGGATCACGTGGCGCCGCGTGCTCGATGTCAGCGACCGCGCGCTGCGCGACGTCGTCATCGGACTCGGCGGTCCGGGCAACGGATATCCGCGGGAGTCGGGCTTCGACATCGTCGTGGCCTCCGAGGTCATGGCGATCTTCTGCCTCGCCACCGATCTGCGCGACCTGAAGGAGCGCCTCGGCGACATCGTCATCGGGTACACCCGTGACCGGCGGGCCGTGCTCGCGCGCGAGCTCGGCGCTCACGGCGCGATGACCGCGGTGCTGCGCGACGCGCTCGCCCCCAACCTCGTGCAGACACTCGAGAACACCCCCGCGTTCGTGCACGGCGGGCCGTTCGCGAACATCGCGCACGGCTGCAACTCGTTCCTCGCGACGGATGCCGCACTCCACCTCGCGGACTACGTCGTGACCGAGGCGGGGTTCGGCGCCGACCTGGGCGCCGAGAAGTTCATCGACATCCTGTGCCGCACGAGCGGGCTGCGCCCCTCCGCAGCGGTCATCGTCGCGACCGTGCGCGCCATGAAGTACCACGGCGGCGTCGAGGTGGCCGACCTGCCGACGGAGGACGTCGCGGCGGTGGAGCGCGGCATGGTCAACCTCGCCCGGCACCTGAAGACGGTCCGCGAGACGTTCGGGCTGCCCGCGGTCGTCGCGATCAATCACCGCGCCGAAGACACGGATGCCGAGACCGACGCGCTCGTGGCCGCGGTCGAGCGCGCGGGAGCCGTGGCGGTCGTCGCGACGCACTTCGCCGAGGGCGGGGCGGGCGCCGAGCAGCTCGCCCGCGAGGTGGTGCGGCTCTGCGACGAACCGTCGGAGCTCGGGTTCACCTATCCCGACGAGGCATCGCTGTGGGACAAGATGCACGCGATCGCCACGCGCATCTACGGGGCATCCGCGATCACCGCCAGCTCGGCGGTGCGCGCGCAGATCAGGCGACTCCAGGACGAGGGCTACGGCGGCTATCCGGTCTGCGTCGCCAAGACGCAGTACTCGTTCTCGACCGACCCGAAGCTGCGCGGAGCGCCGTCGGGGCACTCGGTCGACATCCGCGAGGTGCGGCTGGCTGCCGGGGCGCGGTTCATCGTGATGGTCTGCGGCGACATCATGACGATGCCGGGGCTGCCGGCCGTGCCGGCCGCGATGACGATCGACGTGGACGAGGACGGCCGCATCGTGGGCTGTTCTGACGCGATCGGCGAATGTCGACGGCAAGACCAAGCGCGATCCTCCGGTCTGAGCCTTTGGCCAAGGCGGCTCACTCTCCGCCGGGTGAGTTCAGCTCCCGCGAGAGGTAGAACGCACGCTCGCCGGTCTCGGGCTGGTCGAGGAGGAAGCCGTGGCGGGCGTAGAAGCGAAGGGCGTCGACGTCGCCCTCGTCGACGTTGACCTCGATCAGCGCGACGCCGCGCCGCCGGCATTCGCTCACCATGAGCCGCACGATCGCGGTGCCGAGCCCCTGTCCGCGCCGGCCGGGGGCGACGTACAGCTCGTCGAGGAGTGCCACGGGTCCGGCGTACCAGACGTTGGGCCGCAGGGTGACCAGGGCGATCGCGCAGGCCGGGTCCCCGCCCAGCAGCGCGAACGTGGAATCCTCCGCCAACAGCGTCCGCAATCGGGTCGCGAGAGCCGCGACGCCCGGAGTCGGGGTGTCGAACTCGGCGTTGAAGTCATCGAGCAGCCGAGCAGCCGTCTCGGCCTCCTCGACCGCGGCGAGGCGGACGGCACTGTCGCTCATGCGAGCGAGGATACTCCCGGGGCCCGCAGTGGAACCGACACGAGGGCGGCCTCCAGCTTCGATGAGGCCGCCGCTCGCGTCGGCTGGTCCGGCGGGCGTATCGCCATTGTCGTCCGCGTAGGTGCAGGTCAGCTGTGTGCCGACCGTGACTTCGGGTTCACTCTCGTCGCAGCGGGAGCACGCAGCCGCGCGAGCTGTCAGAGCGGTGGAAACGTCCGCACACGCGCGACGTCGAACCGCAGGGGGTGCGCCGAGGCGTCCCGCCGTCCCGCGTCGTTCGGCAGCTCGTAGACGTCGAGCATCAGCTGCACCGGGTAGTCGATGCGCTGGCGCACGGTCTTGACCCAGCGGCCGTCGATGAAGAAGCGGATGCGGTGCTCGTCCCACTCGATCGGCGTAGTCGTGGAAGTCGGTCAGGTCGCCCTCGACGCGGATCTTCTCGAAGTCGAGCGTGAGCCGCGGGTCGCGCTGCGGCTTCACTCCGACGCCGACCCAGCCGCCCGTGTCGTCGAGTTCGCTCCCGAAGATCTCGGCGATGCAGATCTCGCCGCAGTCTTCGGGGCGCTCCTCGAAGCCGATCGGCCAGAAGGCGACCATCGCATCGGGATGCCGGATCGCCCGCATCCGCACCTCGATCACTCCGAAGTGCGGCAGCCAGAGCCGCCTCTCGGGCTGCTCTTCGCGCACGACGAGCCCGTCGCGGAATCGGTGCTGCCCGACCGCGCTGCCCGACGGGCCCGGAGAACTGCCCGGTCTGCAGGTGCGATACGCGCACCTCGCCGTCGTACTCCGGCAGACCACGGCGGAGTGTCGGCGTCGATGCGCAGCGTGAGACCGCCCGTGTGCCGAGGTCGAAACGGGCAGCGGATGCCGCGCGCGACGACCAGTGCGGCGTGTAGTACGGCCACCATCGCGACTCGTCCAGCGCGCCCTGATCGAACCGTTCGTCGTGGTCGGGCGTGCGCCCTGAAAGATCGAGCGGCGATGCATCGGGCTCGTCGAGTGTCACGGCATCCTGCCTTTCGTCGTCGGCCATTCTCGTGCCCACCGCCGACACGGACCCCGCTGCGAGCGCCCGCCTGTCGGGAGCGCACAATTCCGCTCGGCCGCGACCTCCGATTCCCTTGTGTACATCGTCCAATGGAGTTTGCCCGCGCTTGTGGGAGTCCTACCGTCTTAGTGACTCCTCCTCCCACCGAAAGGTGACGCTATGGCCGACGCCGCCGTCCGTTCCAAGAAGCCCGCCACCAGCAAGCGCACGCCCGCCGGCGGTGCGCCGACCGCACCGCACACCGCCGCCGAGGCATCCGAAGCACGCATCGACGTCGACGAGGTGACCGACCTGCTGCTCGGCACGTGGGCCGACACCCGCCGCGAGGCGCGCGAGATGATCAAGGACCCCGCGTTCTGGCGCGTCGACGGCCTGAGCATGGCCGAGCACCGCGAGCGCGTGCTCAGCCAGATGCACCTGCTCGTCGAGCAACGGCGGCGTGCACCGCGCGTTCCCGAAGGAGTACGGCGGCGCGGAGCAACAACGGCGCCAACATCGCCGGCTTCGCGGAGCTGGTCGCGGCCGACCCCAGCCTGCAGATCAAGTCCGGCGTGCAGTGGGGGCTGTTCGGCTCGGCCGTGCTGCAGCTGGGCACGAAGGAGCACCACGACAAGTGGCTCCCCGGCATCATGAGCCTCGAGATCCCCGGCGCGTTCGCGATGACCGAGACCGGCCACGGCTCGGATGTCGCCGCGATCGGCACGACCGCGACCTACGACCCCGAGACCGAGGAGTTCGTCATCCACACGCCGTTCCGCGGCGCCTGGAAGGACTACCTCGGCAACGCGGCGCTGCACGGCATCGCGGCGACGGTGTTCGCGCAGCTCATCACGAACGGCGTCAACCACGGCGTGCACTGCTTCTACGTGCCGCTGCGCGACGAGAACGGCGACTTCCTCCCGGGCATCGGCGGCGAGGACGACGGGCTCAAGGGCGGCCTCAACGGCATCGACAACGGCCGCCTGCACTTCGACCACGTGCGCGTGCCCGCGCACGAACCTGCTCAACAAGTACGGCGACGTCGCGCGCCGACGGCACCTACTCGAGCCACATCTCCAGCCCCGGCCGCCGCTTCTTCACGATGCTCGGCACGCTCGTGCAGGGTCGCGTGTCGCTCGACGGCGCCGCGTCGTGGGCCTCGGCGCTCGCGCTCGACATCGCGATCACCTACGCCAACCAGCGCCGCCAGTTCGACTCGGGCGCCGGCAGCGACGAGGTCGTGCTGCTCGACTACGGCAAGCACCAGCGCCGCCTGCTCACGCGGCTCGCGACGACGTACGCGTCGATCTTCGCGCACGACGAGTTCCTGCAGAAGTTCGACGCCGTCTTCAGCGGCGCGGCCGACACGGATGACGACCGCGAAGACCTCGAGACCCTCGCGGCGGCGCTCAAGCCGCTGTCGACCTGGCACGCGCTCGACACGCTGCAGGAGGCCCGCGAGGCCTGCGGCGGCAACGGGTTCCTCTTCGAGAACCGCCTCGTCGGGCTGCGCGCCGACCTCGACATCTACGTGACCTTCGAGGGCGACAACAACGTGCTGCTGCAGCTCGTCGGCAAGCGCCTGCTCAGCGACTTCGGCAAGCAGTTCAAGGACAAGGACGCCAAGGCGCTCGCCGCCTACGCCGTCGGCCAGACCGCCGGCAAGGTGTTCCACGGCGCCGGCCTCCGTCAGCTCGGCCAGGCGGTGACCGACTTCGGCTCCACCGCACGCGCGGTCGAGCGGGGACTGCGCGCCGACCAGCAGCACGAGCTGCTGGCCGGACGGGTGCAGCAGATGGTCACCGACGTCGCCACGCGCCTGCGCCCGGCATCCGGCCTCTCGCCCGCCGAGGCGGCCGCGCTGTTCAACGCGAACCAGTCCGAGCTGATCGAGGCGGCGCGTGCGCACGCCGAGCTGCTGCAGTGGGAGGCGTTCACGGATGCCGTCAACGGCGTCTCCGACGACGGCACCAAGCGCGTGCTCACCTGGCTGCGCGACCTGTTCGGACTCGGGCTCATCGAGAAGCACCTGGCCTGGTACCTCATCAACGGGCGCCTCTCGTCGCAGCGCGCGGCGGCGGTGTCGTCGTACATCGACCGGCTCTGCCTGCGCCTGCGCCCGCACGCGCAGGACCTCGTCGACGCGTTCGGCTACGCCCCCGAGCACCTGCGCGCGCCGATCGCGTCGGGCGCCGAGCAGGCCCGCCAGGACGAGGCCCGCGAGTACTACCGCGCCCTCGCCGAGTCCGGCGAAGCCCCGATCTCGGAGAAGGTCGCGAACAAGAAGTAGCTCCTTCGACGCTGAGACTGCAACGGGTGGTCGAGACTGCGGGTGAACCCCACAGTCTCGACCACCCGTTGCAGTCTCACGGCGCGGTACGGCAGGCATGTCAAGGATTCTTGACATCCTGGCGAGAGCGACCGTAGTGTCGGTGTCAAGAATCCTTTACATCCTGGAGATCGATATGCGCGCAGTCGTGAATCGCCGCTACGGCGGCCCCGAGGTCATCGACGTCGCAGACGTTCCCGATCCGGTGCCGGGGGCGGGGCAGCTGCGCGTCCGCGTCGAAGCGGCCGACGCTCAGCGCCGCCGATGCGGCCCTGCGATCGGGCTCGCCGTTCGCGGCCCGCGTCTTCGCCGGTCTGCGGCGTCCTCGCATCACGGTGCTGGGCAGCGAGTTCGCCGGGGTCGTCGACGCGGTCGGCGCCGATGTCGACCGGCTTCACCGTCGGTGACCGCGTGTGGGGTGCGACGAACGCCGCCATGGGTGCGCACGCGGAGTACGTCGTCGTGGACGCGGACGGCGCAGTCGCGCTGCGGCCGGACGATCTCACGCCGACGGATGCCGCATCCCTCGTCGACGCCACCGCGATGTCGTTCCTGCGCGACACCGGGCGGCTGCAGCGCGGAGAGCGGATCCTGATCAACGGCGCCTCGGGTGCGGTCGGCACGGCCGCCGTGCAGCTCGCGGTCGACACGGGCGCGGAGGTCACGGCCGTCTGCAGCGCCCCGCGCCTCGACCTCGTGCGCGAGCTCGGCGCGGCGCACGCCTACGACTACCGGGCCGTCGATGTCACGACGCTCCCCGAGCGGTACGACGTGGTCTTCGACGTCTTCGGCAACCTGGGCTATCGGCAGGCTCGCCGCATCCTGACGCCCGCCGGGCGCTACCTGATCACCGTTCCGACGTTCGGTGCGCTCGCCTGGCACCTGCTCACGCTCGGTTCGCGAGGTCGGCGCTCGCGCATCGCCTTCACCGGCCTGCGAAAGGCCTCGGCCGTGCGGGCCGACCTGGCCGCGACGCGGTCGCTCGTCGAGGCCGGCCGCATCCGGCCCGTCGTCGACGGCGTCTATCCGTTCGCGGAGGCTCGAGCGGCGCACGAGCACGTGGCGCGCGGCAAGGCCGGTCACGTCATCCTCACACCGTGAGCCACTGTCGGCATCCGCGCCTATCCTGGCCGGATGAGCACTGACACCCGCCTCGGCGCCGACGGCATCGCGCGCTGCGCCTGGGTCGGCGACGACGACGAGTACCGCCGCTACCACGACGAGGAGTGGGGTCGTCCTCTGCACGGCGACCGGGCGCTGTTCGAGAAGATGTCGCTCGAGGGGTTCCAGGCGGGCCTGTCGTGGATCACGATCCTGCGCAAGCGCCCGCGCTTCCGCGAGGTGTTCGCAGGGTTCGATCCCATGGTCGTCGCCGACTTCGGCGCCGACGACATCGAACGTCTCATGGCCGATGCCGGCATCATCCGCAATCGGGCCAAGATCGAGGCCACGATCTCGAACGCGCGCCTCGTGCTGAGCATGGAGGACGGCGAGCTCGACGCCCTGCTGTGGTCGTTCGCCCCGGCATCCGGCCGCCCGCGGCCCGCGTCGTTCGCCGATGTGCCGGCGGTGACGGCCGAGTCGGAGACGATGAGCAAGAGCCTCCGCAAACGCGGCTTCCGTTTCGTGGGCCCCACGACGATGTATGCGCTCATGCAGTCCGCCGGAATGGTGGATGACCACGTCGAGGGCTGCTGGCGCGCGGACGATCGTTGACCCCTGATGCGTGATGCGTGATGCTTGATGCATGCGCACCACGCTCACGATCGATGACGACGTCCTCGCGGCGGCCAAGCAGTTCGCCGATTCACGAGGCCTCACCCTGGGCGAGGCGCTGTCGCAGCTGGCGAGGGCGACCCTCACCGAGCGGCGCAGATTCGACACCCGCAACGGCATCGTCCTGCTTCCTGCTCCCGCAAGCGCGGTGCACGCCTCGCTCGAAGACGTGAACGCGCTGCGGGACGACCCGTCGTGACGCGGCACCTGCTCGATGTCAACGTGGTGATCGCCCTCATCGACCCGCTCCACGTGCAGCACGATCGCGCCCATCTCTGGTTCGCATCCCGTGGCGCAGACGCGTGGCACACGAGTCCCACGGTGCAGAACGGCGTCGTGCGCGTGATCAGCCACCCGAAGTATCCGAACACCCAGCCCGCCCCGATCGTGCTGGCGAGCCTGGCGAGCCTCGCGGCGCGGGACGGCCACGTCTTCCTCGCCGACTCGGTGAGCCTCCTGGACGGCTCGGTGCACACCGAGCGGCTGCTGGCCAGCTCGCAGGTCACCGACACCTACCTGCTCCATCTGGCCGCGTCCAACGATGCCCTGCTGGCGACCTTCGATGCGCGCATCGTCACCACCGCCGTGCCGAGCGGGGCGAAAGTCGTCGCGCTTATCCCCTGATCCGTCGCCCGAGCAGGATCGAGGAAGCGCGGTGTCCGCGATTGTCGGCACAATGAAGGGTCGCCCGATCGAGAGGACACCATGCCCGAGGCATCCGAGCACCCACATCGCCGATTCGCACGAGATGATCCGCGTCGTCGGTGCGCGGGAGAACAACCTCAAGAACATCAGCGTCGACATCCCGAAGCGCCGCCTGACGGTCTTCACCGGGGTGAGCGGCTCGGGCAAGTCCTCCCTCGTGTTCGCCACGATCGCGAACGAGTCGCAGCGCCTGATCAACGAGACGTACCCCACGTTCGTGCAGCAGTTCATGGGGCAGCTGAACCGCCCCGAGGTCGACGCGCTCGAGAACGTCAGCCCCGCGATCATCGTCGACCAGGAGCGCATGGGCGCCAACTCCCGCTCGACGGTCGGCACCGCCACCGACGCGCAGGCCATGCTCCGCATCCTCTTCAGCAGACTCGGGCAGCCCCACGTCGGCTCGCCGCAGGCGTTCTCGTTCAACATCCCCTCGGTGTCGGGCGCCGGGGCCGTCACGTTCGAGAAGGGCGGCAAGAAGGTCAAGGAGCGCCGCTCGTTCGAGATCACCGGAGGCATGTGCCCGCGGTGCGAGGGTCTCGGCGAGGCCAGCGACGTCGACCTCGACGAACTCTTCGACAGCTCGAAGTCGCTCGCCGACGGCGCTCTCACGATCCCCGGGTACAACGTCGACGGCTGGATGGTGCGCGGCTTCACCGAGTCGGGCTTCATGGATCCGAACAAGCCGATCAAGGACTACACCGAGCAGGAGCGTGCAGGACTTCCTCTACAAGGAGCCGACGAAGGTCAAGATCCAGAACATCAACATGACCTACGAGGGGCTCATCCCCAAGATCACGAAGAGCTTCCTGCAGAAGGATCGCGACAGTCTGCAGCCGCACATCCGCGCGTTCGTCGACCGCGCCGTGAAGTTCACCGCGTGCCCGGACTGCCACGGCACGCGCCTCAACGAGGGCGCGCGCTCCTCGAAGATCAAGGGAATCAGCATCGCGGATGCCGCGGCGATGCAGATCACGGATCTGGCCGACTGGCTCGCCACGGTCGACGACGCGGAGGTGGCCCCGCTCATGCAGGGCCTGCGCGACGACGATCGACTCGTTCGTCGAGATCGGACTCGGCTACCTGTCGCTCGACCGGTCGTCGGGCACACTGTCGGGCGGTGAGGCGCAGCGCACGAAGATGATCCGCCACCTGGGATCGGCGCTGACCGACATCAGCTACGTGTTCGACGAGCCCACCGCGGGGCTGCACCCGCACGACATCCAGCGGATGAACGCGCTGCTGAAGCTCCTGCGCGACAAGGGCAACACGGTGCTCGTCGTCGAGCACAAGCCCGAGGTCATCGAGATCGCCGACCACATCGTCGACCTGGGCCCGGGCGCCGGACGCGCCGGGCGGCGAGATCCAGTACACCGGCGATGTCGCGGGTCTGCGCGCCTCCGACACGATCACCGGGCGCCACCTCGACGACCGCGCGAAGCTCAAGGACTCCACCCGCGCGGCGAAGGGTGCGCTCGAGATCCGCGGGGCGACGCCAGCACAACCTCAAGAACGTCGACGTCGACATTCCGCTCGGCATCCTCACCGTGGTGACGGGCGTCGCCGGCTCGGGCAAGTCCTCGCTCATCCACGGCAACGTGCCGGCGTTCGACGACGTCGTCGTGGTCGATCAGGCGCCGATCAAGGGGTCGCGCCGCAGCAGCCCCGCGACCTACACCGGGATCCTCGATGCGATCCGCGCCGCGTTCGCGAAGGCGAACGGGGTCAAGCCGGCCCTGTTCAGCGCGAACTCCGAGGGCGCCTGCCCGGCATGCCGCGGGCTCGGCGTGATCATCACGACGCTCGGGTTCACCCAGACGGTCGAGACGCTGTGCGAACTGTGCGAGGGCACGGGCTTCAGCGACGAGGTGCTCGAGTACACGCTCGAGGGCAAGAACATCGCCGAAGTGCTCGGGATGTCGGCCGCGGAGGCGGCCGACTTCCTCAAGAAGGGCCCCGCCCACACGACCCTGCTGCGCATGATCGACGTCGGTCTCGGCTACATCACCCTGGGCCAGGCGCTCAACACGCTGTCGGGCGGTGAGCGACAGCGACTGAAGCTCGCGATCTCGATGGCGAAGAAGGGTGCGATCTACGTTCTCGACGAGCCGACGACGGGCCTGCACCTCGCGGACGTCGACAACATGCTCGGGATGCTGGACCGCCTCGTGGAGGCGGGCAACTCGGTCATCGTGATCGAGCATCACCAAGCGGTGATGGCGCATGCCGACTGGATCATCGACATCGGTCCCGGAGCCGGCCACGACGGGGGCACGATCGTGTTCGAGGGCACGCCGGCCGACCTGATCGCGAAGGCCGACACGCTCACGGCGAAGCACCTGAAGGCGTACGTCGGCGCCTGATTGCCCGATGCGCGCGGACATTCCACCGTGAATGTCTCGGAGCTAGTGTCGTATTCGACTCTCGCCGTTCGTGGATGAGGTGTGCGACCCCTTCCGGGTCGCCGCAACCGAGGAGCCACGGCATGGCTCTGGTTCCGATGAGAGGAGACGGCAGTGCCGAAGTATCTGATCGCATTCAACGACGAGTGGGTGCCCGCGCACACCCCCGACGAACTGCTCGCCAAGGGCGAGGCCTCGGAGGCCGTGCTCGCCGACATGAAGGAGGCGGGCGTCTTCCTCTACGCGGACGGGGGAATCGATGCCTCGACCGCGGTCTTCAGCGTCGTGAGCAAGGACGGCAAGGCGATCTTCACCGATGGGCCGTTCGTCGAGACCAAGGAGCACCTCGGCGGATTCACCGTCGTGGACGTGCCGGACGATGAGGCCGCGCGCTACTGGGCGGGACGAGTGGCCGTCTCACTGGACTGGCCGCAGGAGGTGCACCGATTCCCCTCCGACATCTCGGAGATCATCGAACGGCAATCACCCGCGGGGTGACGTGACCGAATCCCCGGTCGAGCAGGCCATCGCCCGTGCCCACCACGAGGAGTGGGCACGGGTGGTGGCCGGGCTCGCGCGCCGGTTCGGTGATCTCGACCTCGCCGAGGACGCGGCCGCCGAGGCATACCTCGCCGCGGTCGAGCGGTGGCCGCGCGACGGCGTTCCGCCCAACCCCGGCGCCTGGCTCACCACGACCGCGACCCGCAAGGCGATCGACCGGCTCCGGCGCGAGTCGCGCCGCGAGCGACAAGCACCAGGCCGCTCACATGCTCTCCGACGACACTCCTCCCGCGCCGACCGGACCGGTCGAGGACGACCGGCTCCGGCTGGTCTTCACCTGCTGCCATCCCGCCCTCGCGATGCAGGCCCGCGTCGCGCTGACCCTGCGCTTGCTCGGCGGCCTCACCGTCGCCGAGATCGCCCACGCCTTCCTGGTGCCGGAGACCACGATGGCGCAGCGGATCACCCGCGCGAAGGCGAAGATCAAGGCGGCGCACGTTCCCTACCGCGTGCCGTCGGCGCCCGACATCGGGGAACGGCTCACCGGTGTGCTGGCCGTGATCTACCTGATCTTCAACGAGGGATATCTGGCCACCTCCGGCGACGATCCGGTCCGTGCAGACCTGACCGACGAGGCGATCCGCCTCGGTCGCCTTCTGCGCACACTCCTTCCCGATGAGGGCGAGGTGACCGGCCTCCTCGCCCTGATGCTCCTCGCCGACGCGCGGCGCGCGGCGCGTGTCTCACGCACCGGTGAGCTGGTGACCCTGGACGAGCAGGACCGCGCCGCGTGGAACCAGACCCTGGTCATCGAGGGCCATGCGCTGGTCCGCGAGCGGATCGCGGCGGTCGCCGGAGGCGCGGAGCCACCCGGGCGGTATCAGCTCCTGGCCGCGATCAGCGCGGTTCACACCGATGCGCCGACCGCACGCGATACCGACTGGTCGCAGATCGTCGTCCTCTACGACCGCCTGGTGGGGCTCGATCCCTCCCCGATCGTGCGACTCAACCGTGCGATCGCCGTCGCCGAACTGGACGGCCCCGACGTGGCGCTCGCCGAGATCGATCGACTCAGCGACGCCCTGGAGGGGTACCACGCCTTCCACGCCGCGCGCGCCGACCTCCTGCGGCGGGTCGGACGAAGCGCCGAATCGCGGACCGCGTACGACCGAGCCATCCACCTCGCGGGCAACCCGGCCGAGCGGGGGTATCTCGCCCGCCGTCGCGACCAGCTCGTGTGGTGAGGTGATCAGCGCCCGGCGTCGAAGAGGTGACGCCCGCCGTGGCTGAGCACCTTCACCACCACACCGCGCCGATGCAGCTCGGCGACCGTCCGGGTCTCCTCGTCGATGTCGCGGCCGAGCGCATGCACGGTCGCCACGACGAGCACGTCGCCGGTGCGGAGCGTGCCGAACAGGCGGACGAGGCGCTCCTCCCACGACTCGAGCGTCTCGGGCGAGGGATGCCGGAACCCCTCGATCGGCACGCCGAAACGCGTGAGCTCGTCGCGCTGCTCGGTGACGCTGGGCATGTCGTCGCGCGAGATGACGAGCCCGACCAGGCGAGAACCCGCCGGTCGCGCGAGCCACCAGTCATGGTTGCTCTGCAGCTCCGTGAAGCACTTCGGGCAGTCGGCGGCCTGATGGGGCAGGTGCAGAGGGCTGGTCTGGCTGTGCGGATCGGCATCGAGCGCGGCCGAGCGCGTCATCGCGGCATCCGTCGTCTCGCTCATCTGTCCATTCTCACCCGTCCGCAGCCGTTCCCGATACCGGCCGCCCCCCGATCCCGACCGTGATCAGAAGTCGTCGTCGAGCCGCAGCTCGAGACTCAGCTGGTCGGCGTCGAGCTCGGCGAGTGCGTGGCGGAGGGCCGCCGTGCTGAACGACCCGTCGCGCGAGAGGTCGTTGAGCCGCCCCCGCATCACCCCGATCAGCGCAAGGCGCAGCTCGAGCACTTCGTGGCCGTACGCGGTCATGTCGTCGTCCGGCGGCTGGGTCATCCGCGTTCCCACGACGTCGATGATCGCGGGTGAGAACGAGGAGCCGTCCCGGCGGGTGAGGCCGCCGGCGGTGAGGCTGGATGCCGCCGCCGCGCGCATCTCTTCGTCCAGGCGTCGCTGCTCCTCTGCCGAAGGCCCCGATCCCCCGGTCCCCTCGAGCTTCAGCCAGCGGACCAGCACGGGAAGGGTGAAGCCCTGCAGCATGAGGCTGCCGACCGCGACGAGGAACGCCACGAAGACCAGAAGCGCCTCGAGGGGGCCGTCGGGCAGCGTCTGGGCTGCGGCGAGGGTGACGACGCCGCGCATGCCGGCCCACACGATGACCGTGCCGTGCTTCCAGCCGAGGGGCGAGGCCTGGTAGTAGTCGAGGTCGGCGAGCATCCGCGACACGCGACCACGTACCTGGCGCATGCCGCCGCTCCTGCGCTGCGGGGCTCTTCGGTCGGCCGCGTCGCCGACTGCCGCCTCCCGGGTCCGCACCCGCCTCGATCTCGTCGAGCCGGACGGTGAGGTCCTCGAGGCGCTGACGGTCCAGGCGCCTCGCCCGTCTTCCCTGCGTCAGGACGAGGATCGCCACGTACCCCGCGCGGACGACGAGGATGATGGCGATGGCGGATGCCGCGAGCCAGGTGCCGTGCCACAGTCCCTCGTGGTCCTCGATGTTGGCGCGGACGATCTCCTTGAGCTGGAGACCCATCACGAGGAAGACCGCGCCTTCGAGCATGAGTTCGACGGTGCGCCAGTTCAGTTCGTCCGACAGTCGCTGCTCCGGGGTGAACCAGCGCGCCGCGCCCTGGCCGGTGACGATCCCGGCGACGACCGCGGCGACCAGCCCCGAGCCGCCGAGCTGCTCGGTCGGCAGGTAGGCGACGAAGGGCACCACGAAGCTCAGCGCCGTGTTGGCGGCGGAGTGCGCGACCCACGCGCGCACGCGCAGCGCGAGGAGGCCGACGAGCGCGCCGATCACGACGGCGATGATCACGCCCCACACGAACGCCCAGACGGCCTCGCCGATCGACACGCTCCCGACGGCGATCGCGGCGATCGCGGTGCGCAGCAGCACGAGCGAGGTCGCATCGTTGAGCAGGCTCTCGCCTTCGAGCATCGTCACGACGCGGGGCGCGATCCCGAGTCTCTTCACGATCGACGTGGCCACGGCATCCGTCGGACTGAGCAGCGCGCCGAGGGCGATCGCGAGATACAGGTCGATTCCGGGGATGACCAGCACGAAGAAGAGCGCGAGCGCCGCCGTGCTCACCAGCACGAGCAGGATCGACAGGCCGGCGATCGGGCGGAAGTCGCGCCGGAACTCGATCGCGGGAAGCGAGACGGCCGACGAGTACAGCAGGGGCGGCAGGACGCCGACCAGGATGATCTCGGGGTCGACCTCGAACGCGGGGAAGAACGGCAGCAGGCTCACGCCGATCCCGATCGCCACGAGGGCGAGGGGGCCGGCGATCCCGACGCGCGGTGCCAGCGCGGTCGCCAGGGCGACCACGACCACGCCGATGACCGCGACGACGAGGGCTTCCATCGCCTCTACAGCGCCCCGAGCGCCCTGACCGCGTCGCGTTCGGAGGCGAGTTCGGCCACGGACGCGTCGATGCGCGCACGCGCACGCTCGTCGACCGGCAGCCCTTCGATCACGCGGTACCCCGTGCCGTCGGAGGAGACCGGGAAGGAGCTGACCAGACCCTCCGGCACTCCGTATTCGCCGCGCGAGACCACCGCCGCCGAGGTCCAGGCCGTGCCTGCCTGTTCGTCGCGGACATGCTCGATCGCCGCGTTGGCGGCCGACGCCACCGACGACGAGCCGCGCACCTCGATGATCTCGGCGCCGCGCTTCGCCACCCGCGGGATGAAGACGTCGTCGAGCCAGGCGGCGGCCTCCGCCGGCCCGCCCAGGCGCGCGGCGAGCGCAGCGACCACCGGCTCGCCGCGCACGAGCGCGTGCGAGACGTCCGGGAACTGCGAGGCCGAGTGGTTGCCCCAGATCGCCAGATGCTCGATCTCGTCGGGGCGGGCGTCGAGGGCTTCGGCGAGCTGGCCGAGCGCGCGGTTGTGGTCGAGCCGGGTGAGCGCGGTGAATCGATCCGCCGGGATGTCGGGGGCGGATGCCGCGGCGATGAGCGCATTCGTGTTGGCCGGGTTGCCGACCACCACGATGCGGATGTCCTCGGCGGCGCCGGCGTTCAGCGCCGCGCCCTGGGGCCCGAAGATGCCGGCGTTGGCGGCGAGCAGGTCGGCTCTCTCCATGCCCGGACCCCGCGGGCGGGCGCCGACCAGGAGCGCGATGCTGCAGCCGTCGAACGCCGCCCGCGGGTCGTCGGTCACCTCGACATCGTGCAGGAGCGGGAAGGCGCAGTCCTGCAGCTCCAGCGCGGCACCCTCGGCGCTGCGCAGGCCCTGCGGGATCTCGAGCAGCTTCAGCCGGACAGGGCGATCGGCGCCGAGCATCTCGTCCCGCGGCGATGCGGAACAGCAGCGCGTAGCCGATCTGCCCTCCCGCGCCGGTGATCGTGACGGTCGTCGCAGATCGGGATGTGGTCGCCATGAGCCGAGCCTATTCCCGTGCCTGCGGCGGCACAGGGCGGGATCCCATGGCGCGCGGCGGGCCGGAGGAATAGTGTGCCGTCCATGGTCAACTCATGGGCCGCTCGGCGGTCGTTCTGGAACCGCCTCGCGGTCCTCAAGTTCGCCGGCTCCAAGGTGGTGGACATCCCGCTTCCCGGCGGCGACGAGGCGCCCGTGCGCGCCGTTCGCCTCTCGAACCGGTTCCCGGGCATCGGCATCCACGATGTGCTCGTCGCGGAGCGGATCCCCGTCGATGAGGACGACGCGCGGGCCGAGAGGTTCTACCGGGTGATGGCGCGCCTGTTCCGCACCTTCGGGCCGCACGTCTCCGGGGCTCCCGCCGGTCGATCCGAGATCGCGACACGGCCCTCGCGGAGGCCTACACCGACGCGCATCGGCGGCTCTTTCCCGCCCCTGTCCTTCCCGACGAGTACCGCCACCCCGATCTGGGCGTGCTGGCGACCGCCAGTCCGTACGCCCACTACCTGACAGCGACCGGGCCCGACACGTACGAGTGGGATCTGCGTGGGCTCGGCGACTACGCCGTGCACCCCGGGCTGGTGCGGCTGGGGGTGTCGGTGAGCTTCGTGCAGGACGGCACGCGCCTGCGGGCCACCTCGATCGCCAGCGCGCTCGGCACGGTCGCGCCGGGGGATGCCGACTGGGAGCGCTCGGTCGGGCTCGCGCTGTGCGCGGTCACGACGCACACCTCGCTGGTCCGCCACTACAACTGGGTCCACCTCACCCCGGGCGCGGCCTTCGCGATCGCGACGCGGAGCGCGCTGCCGGCCGCGCACCCGGTGAAGCGGCTGCTGTGGCCGCACATCTTCCGCACCCAGTTCAGCAACTGGGTCACGACCGTCGGCCAGCTGAGCGAGGGCGGCGACTTCGAGTGCGATCTTCAGCTTCACGCGCGACTCCCTGCTGCGGCTGTTCGACGACACGCATGCGGCGTTCGACGCGACGGTGATCGACCCGCAGCGGGATGCCGAGAAGCGCGGCATCGCCGGCAGAGGACTCGAGCTTCCGGTGCTCGAGAACTCGATCGCCCACCACGAGGTCATGTGCGCGCACGCGGAGCGCTACCTGCGCGCCTACTATCCCGATGATGCCGCCCTGGCCGCCGACGTCGATGTGCAGCGGTGGTTCGCTCAACTCGATCGGCTCGTCCCGAACGGCGTCGGCGCGATCGGAGACACCACGACGGTGGAGGCGGCATCCCGCCTGATCGGCTCGCTCATCCACCTCGTGTCGTACCAGCACGAGGCGTACGGCACGCTGCTGTGGAACTACCAGCCGTGGACGCAGGTGCAGCCGATCCGGGTCGCCGTCGACGGCTCATCGGAGCCGGTCGATGTCTACCAGCGGCTCATCAACGCGGACTTCGGTCTCAACATCCGTCGATCGCCGATGATGCAGGACTTCTCGTACCTGGCGACTCGACGACCGCGGCAAGGCCGCGTTCCGCGCGTATCTGTCCGATCTCCTCGCGCTGCAGACGCGACTCGAGCAGGAGCCTGCTCGAGCTCTACAAGGTCTACCCGGAGATGCTCGAAGCGAACATGAACGGCTGAGCCGGATCCACGAGCATAGCAATCGTGTGCCCGGTGCGGAATGTCCCCGTCGGCCCACGATGAGACGGGTACCGTGAACGCATGACTTTCAACGACAACGCGAGCGTCGGCGGCAACACCGCGCGGCGCCGCGGTGGCGGCATCGCCGTTGCGGGCGGCGGCATCGCGGGCCTCGGTGCCATCGCGGTCCTGCTGTTCCAGCTGTTCACGGGCACCGACATCTCGGGTCTGCTGGGCGGCGGCGGCGTGCCGAATCCCGCCGACACCGGCAGTGAGATCGCCAACTGCGAAACCGGAGCCGACGCGAACGCGAGCGATGACTGCCGGCTGGCGGCGGCATCCCTCTCGATCAACCAGTTCTGGGCGAGCAACGTCGAAGGCTACCGGGAGCCGCAGCTCATCATCGTCGACGGCTCGACGAGCACGCAGTGCGGCACCGCCTCCAACCAGACCGGCCCCTTCTACTGTCCGCCGGAGGAGGGGATCTACGTCGACCCGACCTTCTTCGCCCTCCTGCGCGAGCAGTTCGATGCGACCGCCGGCCCGCTGGCGCAGCTGTACGTGCTGGCCCACGAGTACGGCCACCACATCCAGCAGATCACCGGCATCATGCAGCAGAACCCGAACAACGGCACCGGCGAGGACAGCAACGGCGTGCGCATCGAGCTGCAGGCGGACTGCTTCGCCGGAGCGTGGGTCGCTGCCGCTTCCGAGACGGTCGACGAGAACGGCGTGCCGTACCTGGAGCCGCCGACGCCCCAGCAGATCAACGACGCGATCAACGCCGCCCAGACCGTCGGCGACGATCACATCCAGCAGCAGTCCGGCGGCCAGGTGAACCCCGAGACGTGGACCCACGGCTCGAGCGAGCAGCGCGCGCGCTGGTTCAACGCGGGCCTCGAGGGCGGCGTCAACGCATGCGACACCTTCTCGGTGCCGGGGAGCGCCCTGTGAGCGATCCGAACGAACTCGACTGCCTGTACCCGGCGATCGAGCCGTACGAGTCCGGGATGCTGCTGGTGGGCGACGGCCACCGCCTCTACTGGGAGCAGAGCGGCAACCCCGAGGGCAAGCCGGTCGTGTTCCTGCACGGCGGTCCCGGCGCGGGCACCTCCGCGTGGCATCGGCGCTTCTTCGATCCCGAGAAGTACCGCATCGTGCTGTTCGACCAGCGCGGCTGCGGTCGGAGCACCCCGCACGCGAGCGACCCGGGTGCCGACATGCGCTTCAACACGACGTGGCACCTCGTGGCCGACATCGAGCTGCTGCGCCGCAACCTCGGCATCGAGAGCTGGCAGGTGTTCGGCGGATCGTGGGGCAGCGCCCTCGCGCTCGCGTACGCCGAGACGCATCCGGATGCCGTCACCGAACTCGTCCTGCGGGGCATCTTCACGCTGCGCCGCTACGAGCTGGAGTGGTTCTACGAGGGCGGCGCGTCGGCGATCTTCCCGGATCTGTGGGAGGAGTTCATCGCCCCGATCCCGGTGCTGGAGCGCTCGCGCATGATCGAGGCGTACCACCGCAGGCTCAACGACCCCGATCCCGCCGTGCATGTGCCGGCCGCCGTGGCCTGGTCGCGCTGGGAGGCGTCCACGCTGACGCTGCGCCCCGACCCCGCACTCGTCGCGGGCATGACCGAGCCGGCAGCGGCGACGGCGTTCGCCCGCATCGAGAACCACTTCTTCCTCCACGACGGCTGGTTCCGCGATCAGCAGCTGATCGAGGACGCCCCTTCGCTCCGCGGCATCCCGGGCGTGATCGTGCAGGGCCGCTACGACGTCTGCACCCCGATCATGACGGCGTGGGACCTGCATCGCTCCTGGCCCGAAGCCGAGCTGATCGTGGTGGACGACGCCGGTCATTCGGCGAGCGAGCCGGGCATCGCCGCTGCGCTCGTCGCGGCGACCGACCGCTTCGCGGCCTAGCCTCAGCGGCCCCGGATCAGGTCGGCGGCCACCTCGCCGATCACGATCGCGGGGGCGTTCGTGTGCCCGCGGATCAGGGTCGGGATCACGGAGGCGTCCGCCACGCGCAGCCCGTCGACCCCCCGCACCCGCAGGTCGGGGTCGACGACGGATGCGGCATCCGACCCCATGCGCGCCGTTCCCACCGGGTGGTACAGCGTGTGCGAGTAGCGCCGCAGCGAGAGCTCGGCGCGCTCCAGGGACGACATCGACTCGCCGCCCTCCGGCTGCACCCAGCCTCCGGTCGTCACGGCGCGCAGGGCATCGGTCGCCACGAGGCGCTCGCACTCGGCGAGGCCGGCGAGCATCGTCGCCCGGTCGAGGCCGTCGGGATCGCTGAGATACTTCGGATCGATCACGGCCTTGTCGGCCGGATCGGACGAGCGCAGCCGGATCGTGCCCCGGCTGCGCGGACGCAGCAGGATCGCCCCGACGGTGATGCCCTCGGCGGGCAACGGCACGAGCCCTTCGCCGACGTACGGCGCCGAGGCGAAGATGATCTCGATGTCGGGCAGCGCCGCCGCCATCCCGGTGCGATCGGCGACCTCGGTGCGGACGAACCCGTAGGCCTCCGCGACGTTGGAGGTCAGCATCCCGCGGCGTGCGGTGAGGTAGCGCGCGAGCTCGCCGATCTTCTCGGCGCCGAACAGCGTGCCTCCGTGCGCGGCCGGGGCGAGGCCCGCCACGAGGTGGTCCTGCAGATTCGCACCGACATCGGGACTGTCGACGATGACCGGGATGCCGTGGGCGGTCAGGTGTTCGGAGGGACCGATGCCCGACAGCATCAGCAGCTGGGGAGTGTTGACCGCGCCGCCGGCGAGGATCACCTCGCGACGCGCCGTCGCCTGCCGGGTGATGCCGTCGACCTCGACGTACACGCCGGTCGCCCGGGGCAGGACACCCTCGGCAGGAGCGGCGAAGGTCACGCGACGGACGAACGCCCGCGTGATCACGCGCAGGTTCCGTCGGCGCGCGAGCGGGCGCAGGTAGGCGTCCGCGGTCGACGCGCGCGCGCCGCGGCGCTGCGACACCATGGTCTGCGAGAAGCCCTGACCGGCCGGAAGGTTCGGCGGAGTCACCGCGTGCCCTGCCTCGACGGCGGCGTCGAGGAAGGCGGCGGTGTGCGTCCGGGGGTCTCGCTGATGCTCGACCGCCTGCGGGCCGTCGGTCCCCTGCGTCGGGTCGACCGGATCCTGAGTGCGCTCGACGCGGCGGAAGTAGGGCACCAGAGCGGCCCACGACCAGCGCTCACCCGCGGCATCCGCCCACTCGTCGTAGTCGGCGGCGAAGCCGCGGATCCACATCATCGCGTTGAGCGACGACGAGCCGCCGAGGGTCTTGCCGCGCGGCCAGAAGATCGTGCGGTTCTCCAGGGCGGGCTGCGGCACCGTGTCGTAGTTCCAGTCGTACTCACCGCGGAACAGCTTCGAGAACGCCGCCGGAACATGCAGCGGCAGCGCCGCGTCGGGCCCGCCCGCTTCGAGCAGCAGCACGCTGACGGCGGGGTCCTCGGTCAGCCGCGCGGCCAGCGCCGCGCCCGCAGAGCCCGCGCCCACGACGATGTAGTCCGCGGTGAGGTCCTTGGGTGGGCGCCTCATGCGCGGAAAGCCTGCACGAGCGTGCGGGCCAGACGCGTGAGGCTGCCGTCCATGCGGTACCGGGTGAAGCCCTCACTGACGCTCGCTCCGGTGCGCGAGTCGACGAACCACGGCGGCTTCGGCAGCACCGAGCCCTTCGACAGGCTCCTCGTGCTGAGGATCCGCGGTATCGAGCGGGGGAAGGGGCGGAACGGGCCGCGCGTGAGCGAGCGCTCGACCCGATCGAGCAGGAGCGCGTTGTGGACGACGCCGATGCCGCTCACGACGTCCTCGAGCGTGCCGCCGGGGTAGCCGCCCCACGTGAGCGTGGGAGTGAGGAAGCCGAACGCGGTCCACGAGTTGATCGCGATCGCGCCGTACCGGAGGTCGGCGATCGCCCGGTCGAACCCGTCGCCGAGCGCGGATTGCGTGTCGGGGTCGATCAGCACGTTCGCGCCGAGCGTTCCGACGAGCCTGTCGTTGGCGTACGCCACGGCGGCATCGAGGAACTCCTGGCCGTTGCCGGAAAGCGCGACCACGCCCAGCACCGGCGCGAAGTACTCGGTCGTCTCGAGCGCGGCGGGGTCGTCGCCGGGGCCGATCTCCACCAGCAGTCGGGTGCCGTCGCCGGCACGGGTCGCCCCCGGATAGCTGGATGCCGCCGCCGCGAGCTTGTCGCCGCTGTGCGGGTACCAGACCGGACGCGCCGGCGCCTTCGCGAACGCGGCGCGCAGTTCGGCCAGGAACGCATCGCGCTGCGGCCAATCCGCGCTGAGCACGACGACCTGGCCGGCGATGCAGTTGTGCCCGCTGTTCTGCAGCCGCATCGTCACGATGTGCTGCGGCCTGGTAGCGCAGGTCGGCGTCGCTCCAGCGACCGGGCACCACGATCATGGGCGACACTCCGCCGAGCTCGGCCGTGATCGGCTTCTTCAGCGCGGGGCGACCCTCGCGCCGACGGCGCGCGGCGGGAGCTCCCGTGCCCCAGACGATCGCGTCGAAGCTCGGCGCGGCGCCGGTGATGTGGACGTGGTCCACGCCGGGGTGGCCGGTCAGATACGCGCCGACGTCGCTGCCCGCTCCCCGCACGATCCGCAGGAATCCCGGCTCGATGAGCGGGGCCAGCGCGCGCTCGAAGACCGGCACGAGCGAATCCTGGGTCGGGTTCACCTTCAGGATCACGACTCGGTTGTGCGCCAGCAGTTCGTACAGGACGTCGAGCACCGGGATGGCGGTCACGTTGCCGGCGCCGAGCACGAGCCCCACGCCGCCGCTGTGCGTCGGCTGCAGCTGCCCCAGGCCGGCCGAGGCGCGCGCCTCGGCCTCGGTCACGCCCGGCTCGAACCAGACTTCACCCGTGTAGCCCGACAGCAGGAGACCGTCGATTCGCGTGCGCGGGAACGTGTGCGCGCGCAGTCTGCCGCCGGGGGCGGCTCCGTCTTCACGCCGTCCAGCGGACTCGCGCCCTTCGCGAGCGCGGCGAGGCTCGCGCGGTAGGCCTCGAGGGCGACGAGCGCCGCGTAGGGTCCGCTGAGCCATTCCTCTCCCCGCAGCGCATGCCCGGGCTCGAGTCCCTTCGACAGTGCCGCGGTCTCGGCCCACTCCTGTGCGTTCGCCGCCGTCGACGCGTGCAGCCGGTCGAAGAGCCGAACGCGCTGACCGAGCGTCAGGTGCGCCCAGGCGCGCGCCCCGGTGCGCAGGTCGGCGATCGCGTCGTCGAGCCTCTCGCGATCGGCCTCGGGCAGTGCGACGGCCTGCGCCGCGCTCCGGGCCTTCGCAGCGGATGACTCGGCAGCGGGGGCGGACTTCGCGATGGGCGTCACTGCGCTCTCCTTCGGGCGGGAGCCTCAAGCTTACGTGGTGGCACCCAGTCCCATCCTGAGTGCGCCGGGATCTCAGCCCGCGGGTGTGGCGGCTCGGATTCAGCGGGCCTCGGCGACGACCGCCGCGCGGACGGCGTTCATGCCGTCGAGGGTCTCCGTGAAGCTCGTCGACAACGGTGAGAGTCCGATGCGCAGTCCGCCCGGATCGCGGTAGTCGGGGATCACGTCCTGCGCCCACAGGCGCGCGGTCACGGTGCGCATGGACGGATGCTGCAGCGTGACGTGCCCTCCCCGCTCGGTCGCGTTCCGCGGCGAGGCCACCGTCACCCCGAGCGGACCGAGCAGTTCGTCCGCGACGCGGATGGCGAATTCGGTGAGCGCGATCGATTTCGCCCGGATCGCAGGGATGCCGACATCGTCGATCAGGGCGAGGGTGTCCTGCAGCGCCAGCATCCCCACGATCGGCGGCGTCCCGGAAAGGAAGCGCCGCATCCCCGGGGCGGGTGTGTACTCCGGCCCCATCGCGAACACGTCCGCGCTGCCCATCCACCCCTGGATGGGCTGGGTGAGCGCGCTCTGGTGCCGATCGGCGACGTAGGCGAACGCGGGCGAGCCGGGACCGCCGTTGAGGTACTTGTACGTGCAGCCGACCGCGAGATCGAAGCCCCATTCATCCGAGGCGATCTCGACCGAGCCGGCGGAATGGCAGAGGTCCCACAGGATCAGCGCGCCGGCGTCGTGGGCGATCCGGGTGAGGGTCGGGGCGTCGGCGAGGAATCCCGACCGGTACGCGATCTGGCTCAGCACCACGACGGCGGTCTGCGGCCCGACGGCGGCGCGGAGCGCATCTGCGGTCACACCGGACGAGCGGTCGACCTCGATCCAGCGCACCCGGCCGCCGCGCTCGGCGGCGATGCCGTCGACCAGGTAGCGGTCGGTCGGGAAGTTGTCGGTGTCGACGACGATCTCCACCCGGGCGGCGTCATCGGCGTGCTGCGCATCGAACGCGGCGCGGATGAGCTTGTAGAGCAGCACCGTCGTGGAGTCGCCGATCACGGTCTGACCGGCTGCCGCGCCGATCACCGACCGGCCGATGGCGTCGCCGATCTCGAACGGAAGGCTCATCCACGATTCGTCCCACCCGCGGATCAGGCGCTCGCCCCATTGGTCGTGGACGAAGCGCTCCAGGCGCTCCGCGCTGCGGCGCAGCGGGCGCCCGAGCGAGTTGCCGTCGAAGTACACCAGCGAGGTCTCCGAGCCGATGAACTCCGAACGCAGACGCAGCGAGCGGGTCGGCGGCGTCGAGAGCGGCGGCCTCGGCCGCGAAGGCGCGGCGCGCTTCGGTCACAGCGCTGTCTTCACCTGTGGTCATCGTGGATCAGCTCCTCGGTCGGGACGACGCTCGCTCCGGCGAGCCAGGCCGGGACGGCGTCGAGGTCGGCGGGCGGGGCACCGGGGACGAATGTCGACACGCCGGCCGGCGACTCGGCGAGCGGCCAGGGATCGGTGAGCGTCGCGATCAGTGCGGCACCGCGGATGCCGGCGGCATCGAGAGACCGCAGCTCGTCGGGCTGGATGCCGACCGGGCGCTCGCCGTTGCCGAGATCGGTGCCGTACAGCACGCGGCCTCCCGCCGCCGCGAAGGTCGCCAGATTGATCGCCGCGCGTTCGGCGTCGACGCCGTCGTGGATCGAGAGGGTGGAGATCCACCGCTGACCGGTCGCGCGCGCCCGCGCGATCGATGCTCCGTCCGCCCACTCGCTGAACGGAGCATGCGCGAGCGCGTCGACCTCCGCGTCGAGCGCGAGGCGCAGCATCCCCTCGCCTTCGACGTGCGCGACGACCGGCAGGTTGCGGGCATGCGCCGAGGAGACGATCGCCGAGAGCGTGCCGAGATCGAAGACGGGCCCGGCATCCCGGTTGAGCGCGACCTTGATGACGGATGCCGCGCACGCGACCTGCTCATCGACGGCGGTGGCCGCACCGCCCGGCACGCCCGGGTGCGTCGACGCGTCGCCTACCTCGTGCGTGATCGACGCCGGAGCCCACGACCTGCCCGACGGGGTAGCCGCCGGGTGCGGTCAGGAACGCGCCGGCATATGCCACGCGCGGCATGGCGTCGTGCGGCCGTCGGGCGAGCGCGACCGGGTCGCCACCGAGGTCGAGCACTCCCGCGACCCCGCCGGCCGCGAGCCGGTGCTCGTCGATCAGGTGGAGGTGCACATGGTGGTCGATCAGCGGCGGCAGCGCGACGCCCGGCTCACCGCTCAGCGCGCGGCGGCACAGCCTCGCTTCGGGGCCGAGAAGCTCGCGCAGCAGGAAGGGTCGTGGTGCGGCATCCGTCCCGCGTCGACCATTGACCGATCTCGGTTCTGACAGCGAAGAGCTCGGGGAAGAACGTGAGTTCGAGGGCCTTCTGCAGGAACGGCACGCCGCTCGATCCGCCCGTGCCCTTCTTGAAGCCGATGATGCGGTCGACGGTCTTGAGATGCCGGAACCGCCAGAGCTGGAAGTTGTCCTCCAGATCCACGAGCTCCTCGCACGTCTCGTACGCGGCCCAGTGCGCCTGCGGATCCGCATAGATCGCGGCGAAGACGGGAACGAGCTCGCGCGTGAACGTCCACGCCCGGGTCACGTCGCGCTCGAGGACCTCGTCGGGGATCGCATAGCCCGACCGCGCGAGCAGACGCAGGAACTCGTCGTACAGACTCGGCGCCTCCAGGGCCTGCCGCACGAGAGCTTCGGCCGCCGGGTCGGTCGCGAACACGCGCAGCATGCCCTCGTTCTTGTTGCCGAGGGTGAACTCCACGGCGCGGTACTGCGCGGACTGGAAGCCGCTCGCGTTGCCCAGCACGCCGCGGAACTGCGCGTACTCGGCGGGGGTCAGCGTCGCGAGCACCGACCACTGCTCGGTGAGGGTCCGTTGGATGTGCTTGACCCGGGCGATGCACTTCAGGGCGGGGGCGAGCCGGTCCTCGCGGAGGAACGCGCACGCCGCCGGACAGCTCGTGCAGCACCAGCTTGAGCCACAGCTCCGTGGTCTGGTGCTGGATGATGAACAGCAGCTCGTCGTGGTGCTCGGGTGAGCTGAGCGGATGCTGCGCGGCCAGCAGGGTGTCCAGCTCGAGGTAGCCGCCGTAGCTCATGCGGTCCGAGAAGTCGGTGACGACCGAGCCCTCGATCGCCCGTGTGTTGCCCTGTACGCCGTCGGTCACGCTGCGCCTTCGCTCACGTGCTCAGACTACTGAGCGGTGCGCGCCTAGATAAGGGAGAGCTCCCGCAGCTTGGACTCGACGTCGGCGTTGGACGGCTCGACGTGGTGCGAGGAGTCGGGGTAGACCACGACCGGGATGTTCGTGCGACCGGAGATCTCGCGGGCGACGTCGGCGGCGGCCGGGTCGGCCACGAGGTCGACGTATTCGTAGTTCACGCCGAGCGAGGCGAGCTGGTTCTTGGTGCGCACGCAGTCGCGGCACCAGTCGGCGCCGAACACCGTGATGGTCGAGGGGGAGGAAGTCATCCGTCGATTCTCCCGCATGGATGCTGAACGCTCGCCGGATGCGACCGCGCCCGCTGTTCACATCGGCATGTCCGCACCCGTTCCGACATGGGACGATAGAGCCTCTATGCAGCTGTCGATCATCGTCCCGACCTTCAACGAAGCTCCCAATGTCGCGGAGCTCGTTCGGCGTGTCTCGGCCGAGACCGCAGGGATGGACGCGGAGCTCATCTTCGTCGACGACAGCACGGATGCCACGCCCGAAGTCGTGCGCGAGGTCGCGGCATCCGCGGCAATGCCCGTCCGCCTCATCCATCGCGACCACCGCTCGGGTGGTCTGGGCGGGGCGGTGCTCGAGGGAATCGCCGCGGCCGGCGCCGATGCGTGTCTCGTGATGGACGGCGACCTGCAGCATCCGCCCGAGGAGATCCGCGAGATCTACGCGCGCTTCGCCGAGGGCGACGTCGATGTGGTCGTGGCCTCGCGCTATGCCGGCGACGGAACATCCACCGGCCTTGCCGATCGCACCCGCGTGCTCGTGTCCAAGGCATCGACAGCACTCACGCGCGCCATGTTCCCGATCCGGCTCAAGGACGTCTCCGACCCGATGACCGGATTCTTCCTGATCGATCGCAGGGCCGTCGATACGGCAACGCTCAAGCCGCGCGGCTTCAAGATCCTCCTCGAGATCCTCGCGCGACAGAACCTGCGCGTCGCTGAGATCCCGTTCGACTTCGCCGGCCGGCACGCGGGGGAGTCGAAGGCGTCGGTGCGGCAGGGGATGCACTTCCTCACGCAGCTCACCGCGCTGCGGTTCGGCAAGATGTCGCTGTTCGCGGTGATCGGCGGGCTCGGCGCGATCGCGAACATCGCCATCGTGTGGGCGCTCACGCAGCTGGGCGTGAACTACATCGCCGCGGCGATCATCGCGTCAGAGGCGACGATCATCGGCAATTTCCTCCTCCAGGAGCGCTTCGTCTTCCAGGACATGAAGGGCGAGGCCGCGGGGGTCTGGGCGCGCTTCGCGAAATCCTTCACCTTCAACAACGCCGAGCTGCTCATCCGCATCCCGATCGTCGCGCTCATGGTCTCGGCCGGCCACATCTCCGTCGTGATCGCGACCGCCATCACTCTGGTCGTGGCCTTCATCGTGCGTTTCGTCTTCCATTCGCTGGTCGTCTACGCTCCGCGCAAGCCCGGGGCTCCGGTCAGCCGCGCGCGGCACTTCGTCGAGGAGCTCGACGAGCAGGCGATGTCGCCGGGCGAGCTGTAGAGGCTCACGCCCAGGGAGATGGCCGGTCAGCCGATCAGGCTGATGATCGACTCGAGCCCCATGCCGTAGTTGACGCGCACCACCGGGAGGGCGAGCTTGTCGGTGCCGATCGTCACGTAGCCCGGTTCGATCGTCCGGCCCATCTCGAAGCCCGCCTGGCGCAGACCCTCTTTCGCCGTGTCGTTGTAGTGGCCGAACGGATACGCCATGACCTCCTTGACGCCGAGGACGGAGGCGGAGGTCTCCATGTCGGCGACGATCTCCGGAACACTCCAGTTGACGATCCGGCCCTGACCGTTCGCGCCGGCCTGGTGCATGTCATGCGTGTGCGAGCGCCGCAGCACGTACGCATTCGGCGGCGGATCCTGACGGTACGCGGTGATCATGAACGAGGTCGACAGCAGCTTGTACTTGTCGACCACGGGTGCCGCCAAGTCGAACCACGTCTGATCCGCGTCGTCGTCCGTGATGATCACCGAATGAGTCGGCAGGAAGAGGCGGCCGTCGATGAACGCGCTCAGCTCGTCCCACGTCGGCAGGTAGAAGCCCGTCGTGGCGATGTGGTTCATGTGCGCCTCGAAGTCGCCGATGTAGGCGTAGTTGCCGCGGAGCCAGCCGTCCTCGCCCTCGGGCCGGGTCGTGAACTGGTGGTACATCATGATCGGGATCCGCGCGTTCTCGGCGACGTTCTCCTCGGGCGTCTTCCACGACCCGAACAGCGTCGTCTCCCGGTCGGTGCACGCGACGAGCTCGGAGCCGTTCACCCGGTTCGCCACCGTGAAGGCGGCGGCATCCGCCTGCGAGGCGTACCAGCCCGCGAACACCAGTCCGTCGCGCTGCGGGATCGGCAGGGCGCTGTAGAGCGCCCCCTGCGTCTGGAGCATCGGCTCGTCGGCGACTCCGTCGCCCGTGAAGCTCACGGCGCACGCGTTCGGGTCGTCGGTCGTCGCCAGCAGCTCCTGCGACGCGGTGAGAGGCGTCGGACGGGGCGTGGGCGTCGGCGACTCGGCCGGATCGGCGGATGCCGGCGCCGCGGCATCCGTCTGCGACAGCGCGATCGCCGCGACCGTGACGCCGATGCCGCCCACGAGCACGACGGCCGCGATCAGCGCCACCAGTGCACGGCGCCTGCGCACACGCGCGGACACGCGACGTGTGCGGACCTCGCCCCGATTGGAGTCCATTCCGCATCTCCCTCGATGCCGGCCCCCTGGACGGCGTCGGGAAGATCCTAACCGGCGGGCCTGATCGCCCCCGGGAGGCAAGCGCGCGCGCACGCTCCTCGGTACGCTGTCGCACATGACAACGCTCGTCCTCACCGTCGTCGGAGCCGACCGCGCGGGGCTCGTCGCAGCCGTGGCGGATGCGGTCGACGCGCACGGCGGCAACTGGGAGAACAGCGAACTCGCCGAGCTCGCAGGCGCGTTCGCGGGCATCATCGAGGTGTCGGTCGCTGCCGAGCGGGTCGACGAGCTGCGCACGGCGCTCGCTGCGCTGGACGGGCTGCTGACCGTCACGGTCCACGCGAGCGACGCGTCGACGGCGGATGCCGCGGCAGCGCGTCAGTTCGCGTTCCGCGTGCTCGGCAACGACCACCCCGGCATCGTGCGCGAGATCTCCTCGACCCTGAGTGCGCACGGGCTCAGCATCGAGCGGATGTCGAGCGAGACGCGCGATGCGGCGATGGCCGGAGGGCGGCTCTTCGAGGCGACGATCGTGGCGACGGTGCCGGCATCCGTCGAGGTCGACACCGTGCAGTCGGCGATCGAGGAGCTCGCCGCCGAGATCCAGGTGGACGTGACCCTCGGCTCCTGAGGCCGGGCTAGGACTTCGGGGCGGATGCCGCGGCCACGAGCGTCGGCAGGGCGCGCTCGATCATCTCCATCGTCGCGGTGAGCGAGATGCGGAAGTGCTCGGGGCGATCGAAGATCGTGCCGGGCATCAGGTAGACGCCCTGCGCCGCCAGCGCATCGCAGTACGCCTGCGCATCGCCGCCGGGCGCACGACCCCACAGATAGAAAGTGCCCTCAGGGCGGGTGAGCACGTAGCCGGCGTCGGTGAGGGCGCCGTACAGCCGGTCGCGCTTGCGGGTCAGCTCCGTCATGTCGATGGACACGCTCTCCAACGCGGGCACGCTGTGCTGCATGAGCGCATTCGGGAAGCCCCAGCCGATCGCGAGCTGGAGCGGCATGAACGCCTCCCGCAGCTCGTTCCGCTCGGCGGCCGGCAGCAGCGGCGACAGGGCGAGGTAGCCGAGCCGCTGGCCGGGGGCCAGAAGAACCTTGCCGTAGCTGTAGTCGATCATCGTCCACGGGTAGGCGCCGACCGGGCTGGCGAACCCGATGCCGTCGAAGCGGATGCGCCGGTACGGCTCGTCGGAGAGGAGCCAGATCCGGCGTCCGTGCCGGCGCGAGGCTTCCTCGAGCACGAGGGCCAGCTCGTCCCACGTCTGTCGCGAGAAGACCCGACCGGTCGGGTTCGACGGCGAGTTCACGATCACGACCCGGGTGCGGGGGGTGAGGGCGCGGGCGATCGCATCCACATCGAGAGAGAAGTCCGTCGGATCCAGCGGTGCGACAACAGGGACCAGGTCGGCCTGGTGGAGCATCGGCTCGTAGCAGAACCACCCCGGGACCGGGATGACGACCTCATCGCCCGCGTCGGCGAGCAGCGCGAGGGCGAGAGCGATCGCGCCGAACGCGCCCTGCGTCATCGCGATGTCGTCGGGCGCGAAGTCGAGGCCGAGTTCGCCGCGGAGGCCCTCCGCCACCGCTTCCTGCGCCGGACGCTCATTGGTCTTGTACGCGTACCAGTCGACGGACCTCGGCTCGATCTGGGCGCGCATGGCGTCGGTGAGGCCGGTCAGCGCGATTTCGTGGGGATTGCCGAACGTGAAATCCAGCGCGTCGGCATCCTGCGCCACCGCCTGGATGCGCGAGAAGAACTCCGTCACGCGGTCGACGGAGGACTTCGCCCTGACCGCTCGCTTGGACATGGTCATTTCGACCTCCCTGTCAGGGGTCAGAATCGCAACTCCGGCATCCGCCGTCAATGGGGGTCGGTCGCGTCATTGCGACAGCAGGCGTCCGGGCATGAAGAAACCCCCGTGAGTAGAAGCCTCACGAGGGTCTCAGTGGCTCCGACGGGCGTCGATCCCGTGACCTCACGATTTTCAGTCGTGCGCTCTACCAACTGAGCTACAGAGCCTCACGGCATCCGCGAATGCCGCGTCCGAGACGAAAGGCCCTTCTCGAAAAAAGGGCCCGTCGCTGTGGAGCGACCCTGACGGGACTTGAACCCGCGACCTCCGCCGTGACAGGGCGGCACGCTAACCAACTGCGCTACAGGGCCATGCGTATGAAATTGTATGCCGGGAGTGACCCCAACGGGATTCGAACCCGTGCTACCGCCGTGAAAGGGCGGCGTCCTAGGCCGCTAAACGATGGGGCCGGATGAACCCGGAGGCTCACCGTTACCGACGCTCAAGCATACGCAATCCGTTCCGCATCCGCCAATCGGCGGCGCGATCGCCCCGCCCCCGCCAGTCTCCAGGGCCGCGAAAAGAGTGGGTGCGCCGTGCGGAGAAGAGGAGCAAGATGGGTTCCAGCGTCCGGTTTCCGTTGCGCATGTGACTCATGTTGCTAGTGTGAGGGAAGTCGACTACGCGACGGGAGGATCCGTGGAGGCCGAGAAGACCCTCGACGAGTGCGGCTGTGCGCCGACACCCGCCGAGCGCCGCACGCTCTGGCCCGCGGTGACCCGTCGGAGCGCGCTGGGCCTCGGAGCCCTCGGCGTCGTCGCCCTCGGCGCGTTCGCCGGCCCGCTCGTTCCGGCCGCCTTCGCAGCAACCTATCCCTCGTGGGATGACGTGCAGCGTGCCAAGGCCAACGAAGCGACCAAAGCCGCCGAGGTGCAGAGGATCCAGGGACTCATCGAGAGTCTCACCAGCGAAGTGGCCCGCACGCGTGCGCTCGCCGAGCAGGCGGCGGACGCGTTCTACAAGGCCCAGCAGGAGTACTTCGACGCGGCGTACCGAGCCGATCAGCTGCAGTCGCAGGCCGACGCCGAAGCCGCGAAGGCACTCGACGCGGCGAACAAGGCCGGGCGCGTTGCCGCGCAGCTCTACCGCAACGGCGGCGACGACACGTCGATGGAGCTGTTCTTCTCCGGTTCAGCCGCCACGGCAGACGACCTGCTGGCGCGCCTCGGCACGATGGACAAGCTCATCGAGCGCAACCAGGCGGTGTACGCCGACGCGATGACCGCGCGCGACTCGGCTCAGAGCCTCAGCGACCAGGCCGTCGTCGCCCGCGAAGAGCGGGATCGCCTTCAGAAGATCGCCGAGCAGAAGATGGTCGAGTCCCAGGCGGCTGCGGATGCGGCCCAGGCGGCACTCGACGCGCAGACCCAGCACCTGGGCGAGCTCCAGGCTCAGTTGGCGGCGCTGCAGGACACGACCGCGAAGACGATCGCCGACTACCAGGCCGGCGTGGAGGCCGCGCGCATCGCCGAGGAGCAGCGCAAGGCCGCCGAACGCGCCGAGGCCGCCCGGCTGGCCGCCGCGGCGGCGGCCGCCAGGCCCAGCGGTGGCGGCGGCGGTGGCGGTGGCGGTGGCGGTGGCGGTGGAAACGGCGGAGCCGTCGTCGGAACCGGCTGGGCGCGACCGTCCTCGGGCGGACGCACGTCCGGCTATGGCCCGCGTTACGTCCAGTGCGGCAACGGCTACTGCTCGAGCGGCTACCACTACGGCGTCGACCTCGCGGCCGGCTGCGGCGCGGGCATCTACGCCGCCTCGGCGGGCACCGTCGTGTACGCCGGGTACAACGGCGGCTACGGCAACTACATCAAGATCGACCACGGCGGCGGCATCGGCACCGGCTACGCGCACATCCGGCCGGGCGGGATCTTCGTCGGCTACGGCCAGTGGGTGAACGCCGGGCAGCTGATCGCGAGCGAAGGCAACACCGGCAACTCCTTCGGCTGCCACCTGCACTTCGAGACCTACGAGTGGGGAAGCCCGGTCAACCCCATCAACTTCATGGCGGCGCGGGGCATCTCGGTCTAGATGTGATCTAGACGGTCTTGGGCGCTTCGCCCTCACCCTGCGTCTTGGTCTGGCCCTCGTGCTCTTCGAAGCGCACGATCGACTCGGCGAGGAGGCGCTCGGCCTCGTCCTTGCCGGCCCACTGGTCGACCTTGACCCACTTGTTGGGCTCGAGGTCCTTGTAGTGCTCGAAGAAGTGCTCGATCTCCCGCTTCGTGAACTCGGGAATGTCGTCGAGGTCCTGGATGTGGCTCCAGCGCGGGTCCTTGGTGAGCACGGCCACGAGCTTGTCGTCGCCGCCGGCCTCGTCCTTCATCTTCAGCACGCCGACGGGCCGGACGTTCACCATCACGCCGGGGAAGAGGGTGACATCGAGCAGCACGAGCACGTCGAGCGGGTCGCCGTCTTCGCCGAGGGTGTTCTCGAAGAAGCCGTAGTCGGCGGGATATCCCATCGGCGTGAACAGCACGCGGTCCAGGAACACGCGGCCGGTGCCGTGGTCGACTTCGTACTTCACGCGGCTGCCGCGGGGGATCTCGATGACGGCGTCGTGTGCGGCCATGGTTGTGCTCCTTGACGAACGGGGGTGGGATGCCGCGCACCAGCCTACCGGCCGTGTTCACAGCTCATGGGACCTCTGGCCCGGGTGCCGACCACGGCAGGTGCCTACCGTCGAGGTGTGGATGTGCGGCATGATCCGGCGGCCGGCGGTGCCCGGCGCGGATCGCCCCGCGCTGGGGATGCGGCGATCGCGGCGGTCGGCTCCCTCGCCGGCTGGGTCCTGGTCTCGGTCGGGGTGGGCGTCGGAGCTCCGCGCTGGGCGCAGGGACTCCCCGTCGCCGGCACGGGCGCGGCCATCGCGCTGGCGTGCGGGATCGCGCTGCTCGTGATCGCGGTCGTCGGGCTCGTCCGCGCGACGCGCGGGTGGGGGCGGCTGATCATCGGCCCGTGGCTCGTGATCGTGCTTGTCTTCACCTTCTCCCTCTCGATCGCCCTCGCCGCCGTGGTTCCGCCGCGACCGTCGCTCGACGCGCCGACTCCGGCGGGGGCCGAGGTCGTCGCGATGCTCACGGTCGACGGAGTGACCCTCGAAGGCTGGTACTTCCCCACGCGCAACGGCGCTGCGGTCGTGGTGCGCCATGGAGCGGGCTCGACCCGAGCGGACGCGCTGGAGCATGCCGAGGTTCTGGTGGGGGCCGGATACGGAGTTCTGATCACCGACGCCCGCGGTCACGGCGGCAGCGCCGGCCGAGGCATGGACCTGGGCTGGTACGGCGAGCTCGACACGCGCGCAGCCGTCGACTATCTGATCGGTCGAGTGGAGGTGGACCCCGCTCGGATCGCCGTCCTGGGGCTCTCGATGGGCGGTGAGGAGGCGATCGGCGCCGCCGCGGACGATGAGCGCATCCGCGCGGTCGTCGCCGAGGGCGCCACCGGTCGGACGGCCGAGGACAAGCAGTGGTTGTCGGACGAGTACGGAGCCGCCGGCGTGGTGCAGGAGCAGCTGGACCTCCTCACGTACGGCTTCGTCGACGCGATGACCGCCGTCGCGCCGCCGATGAGTCTCTCCTCGGCGATCGCCGCGACGGAACCGACCCCGTTCCTGCTCATCGCCGCCGGAGAGGTCGTGGACGAACAGCTCGTCGCCGATCGCCTGCGCCGAGTCGCGCCCGACCGCGTCGACGTCTGGGTCGTACCCGGCGCCGGCCACGTAGGTGCCATCTCCGCGGGTCCGCTGGAATGGGGCGCCCGGGTGGTGCTGTTCCTCGATGAGGCGCTCGCCGACGACGCGGCGCGATGAGCGCGACCGGCGGCCGGGCTAGCGTAGGGCCGTGGCTCACCGTGAATCCCTCGACCCGGCCGTCGCCGAGGTGCGCCTCGCCGTCCGCGCGGCGCTTGTGGCGAGCGGTTCTGCGGGAACTGTCCTGGTCGCGCTCTCCGGCGGGGCCGACTCGGTGGCGCTCGCCGCCGCCGTCGCGTTCGAGGCACCGAAGCTCGGTATCCGTGCCGTGACCGTGACCGTCGATCACGCGCTGCAGGACGGATCAGCGGATGCCGCCGCCGCCGCGGCAGCCCTCGCCAGCGCCCTCGGACTGGAGGCGCGCGTCGTGCGGGTCGCGGTGGGACAGGACGGTGGACCGGAGGCCGCTGCGCGTTCCGCGCGGTACGGAGCCCTCGCGGCCGAGGCGGCCGCCCTGGATGCGCGAGCGGTTCTCGTCGGCCACACACTCGATGACCAGGCCGAGACGGTGCTGCTGGGCCTGGCCCGCGGTTCGGGCGCGACGAGCCTGCAGGGCATGGCTCCGATCTCGGAGCTCGCGCCGGGGGTCGTGCTCGTGCGCCCGCTGCTGGAGGTTCGGCGCGAGACGACGCGCGCCGCGTGCGCCGCGGAGCACCTCCGGTTCTGGGACGATCCGCACAACGTCGATCCGCGCTTCGCCCGCGTGCGGGTGCGCGAGAACGTGCTGCCGGTGCTCGAAGCCGAGCTCGGCCCCGGCATCGCCGCCGCGCTCGCGCGGACGGCCGCGCAGCTGCGCGAAGACGCAGAGGCGTTCGACGAGATGATCGACGAGACGATCGAAGACATCGTCGAGCACGCCGAAGCGGGCATCTCGGTCTCGGCCGCGGCGCTGGCTGCGAACCCGGCGGCACTGCGTCACCGCATCATCCGGCACGTCGTCGCCTCGGAGTTCGGCGTGAGCCTCACGCGCGCGCAGACCCTCGAAGTGGCCAGGCTCGTCACCGACTGGTCGGGTCAGGGGCCGATCGACCTGCCCGGATGCCGCGCCCGTCGCCTCGGCGGACGTATCGAGTTCACGGCATCCTGATTCTCCGGCGGAACTACTTCTTCCCGCCGAGCAGGCCCCCGAGCAGCCCGCCGATGTCGATCCCGCCCGGTGAGGCGCCGCCCGCGCCGGCAGCCCCGCCGCCGAGCAGCCCGCCGATCAGGTCGCCGATGCCGCCGCCACCCTGAGCCGGCGCGTCCGCGGCGGGCGCCGAGCCCTTCTGGCTGTTGGCGATCAGGCCCATGATGATGGGCGCGAGAATCGGCAGGAGCTTGCCGAAGTCGATTCCGGCGGTCTTCGGCTCGTCGGTCAGCTTCTGCGCGACGGCCTGCTCCTGGCCGCCGAAGATGTGACCGAGGATCTTCTGCCCGTCGGCGGTGTCGAGCGTATTCAGGTCGACCTTCCCGCCGGAGACCTCGCTGCCGTGCCGGCCGAGCGCCTTCTCGATCGCGGCGGCTCCCTCGGGCGTCTGCGCGTTCGCCTTCAGGCCGCTCAGGATCGTCGCCCCGCCCTCCTGCACCGCGCGCTGCGCTTCGCTCGGATCCACCCCGAGCTGCGAAGCGATCTGATCGATCGGCAGAGCCTTGAGAATGTCGTCCATACCAGCCACAGAGAACCCCCTCGTTCGGCGGGCCGCGTCGCCCGTGGGCGCGAAAGCCTAGACTCTCCCCTATGCGCGCCGCCGACGTCCAGAGTGAGATCACGAAGGTCCTCGTCACCGAGGAGCAGATTCTCGCGAAGCTCGATGAGATCGCGGCCCAGGTCGCCGCAGGACTACGAGGGCAAGGACCTGCTTCTGGTCGGCGTCCTCAAGGGCGCGATCATGGTGATGGCGGACTTCTCGCGCGCCCTTCCGACCCTCGTTCCGATCGACTGGATGGCCGTCTCCTCGTACGGCGCCGGCACGCAGTCCAGCGGCGTCGTGCAGATCCGCAAGGACCTCGACACCGACCTGCACGGCAAGCACGTGCTGATCGTCGAGGACATCATCGATTCGGGACTGACCCTCAGCTGGCTGCTGAAGAACTTCGCGTCGCGGGGTGCGGCATCCGTCGAGGTCTTCGCGCTGCTGCGCAAGCCCGACGCCGCCAAGGTCCACGTGGACTGTCGCTACGTCGGGTTCGAGATCCCGAGCGAGTTCGTCGTCGGCTACGGCCTGGACTACGCCGAGAAGTACCGCAACCTGCGCGACGTGGCGATCCTCGCCCCGCACGTCTACCAGTAGCTGAACGCCGTGGGCGTGTCTCGATACGCTCGCTGGCGCTCGCTACTCGACAACCGGCTGGCCGTCGGCTGGCGCCGACGGCCAGCCCATTCGCCGTCGGCTTACGCCGACGGCGAATGCACAGGCTCCCCATAGCGGGCCCGCGATACCCTGATTTCACCGTTGCCGTGGCTTGGAGCCGTTGCGCGAACGGATCGTCGACGAAAGGGAACGGGCGCCGCCCGCACCATGGACTTCAAGAAGATCACCCGCAACCCGCTCTTCTACGTGCTGTTGATCGGGATCTTCCTGATCGTCGGGTTCTCGCTCATCTCGAGCCTGGGCGGTGCGAAGCAGATCTCGACCCAGGAGGGTCTCGAACTGCTCGACGGCAGCACGGTCACCGAGGTGCTCAACACCGACGGCGACCAGCGCGTCGACATGAAGCTCTCCGAGCCGTACGAGGGCGCATCCGACGTGCAGTTCTACTACGTCACCGCGCGGGCCGCGGAGGTCGTCGACGCGATCAACGCCGCGAACCCGTCGGACGGCTTCAACGACGCCGTGCCGCGCCCGAGCTGGTTCGACGGATTCCTCTCGCTCATGCTCCCGCTGCTGCTGCTCGGTCTGCTGTTCTGGTTCCTGCTCTCCAGCGCGCAGGGCGGCGGCAGCAAGGTCATGCAGTTCGGCAAGTCCAAGGCCAAGCTCGTCTCCAAGGAGAGCCCGACCGTCACTTTCGACGATGTCGCCGGCGCCGACGAGGCGATCGAGGAGATGCAGGAGATCAAGGACTTCCTGAAGGACCCCTCGAAGTTCCAGGCCGTCGGCGCGCGCATCCCGAAGGGCGTGCTGCTGTACGGCCCTCCCGGAACGGGCAAGACGCTCCTGGCCCGCGCCGTCGCCGGCGAAGCGGGCGTGCCGTTCTACTCGATCTCGGGCTCGGACTTCGTCGAGATGTTCGTGGGCGTCGGCGCGAGCCGCGTGCGCGACCTGTTCAACCAGGCCAAGGAGAGCTCGCCCGCGATCATCTTCATCGACGAGATCGACGCCGTCGGCCGTCACCGCGGCGCCGGCATGGGCGGCGGCCACGACGAGCGCGAGCAGACGCTCAACCAGATGCTCGTGGAGATGGACGGCTTCGACCCGAAGGTCAACGTCATCGTCATCGCGGCGACCAACCGCCCCGACATCCTCGACCCGGCGCTGCTGCGCCCCGGCCGTTTCGACCGGCAGATCGGTGTGGACGCGCCCGACCTGAAGGGTCGCAAGAAGATCCTCGAGGTGCACGGACGCGGCAAGCCGCTCGCCGAGGGCGTCGACCTCGAGGTCGTCGCGCGCAAGACGCCCGGCTTCACCGGCGCCGATCTCGCCAACGTGCTGAACGAGGCCGCGCTGCTGACCGCGCGCTCGAACGCGCAGCTGATCGACAACCGTGCCCTCGACGAGGCGATCGACCGCGTGATCGCCGGCCCGCAGCGGCGCACGCGCGTCATGCGCGACAAGGAGAAGCTGATCACCGCGTACCACGAGGGCGGCCACGCGCTCGCGGCGGCGGCGATGAACAACACCGATCCCGTCACGAAGGTCACGATCCTCCCGCGCGGCAAGGCGCTCGGCTACACGATGGTGCTCCCCCTGGACGACAAGTACTCGGTCACCCGCAACGAGCTGCAGGACCAGCTCGACGTACGCGATGGGCGGCCGCGTCGCGGAGGAGATCGTCTTCCACGATCCGACCACCGGCGCCTCGAACGACATCGAGAAGGCCACCGGCATCGCCCGCAAGATGGTCACCGAGTACGGCATGACCAACGAGGTCGGCCCGGTCAAGCTCGGCCAGGCCAGCGGCGAGGTCTTCATGGGCCGCGACATGGGCCACGGTCGCGAGTTCAGCGAGAAGGTCGCGGAGCGCATCGACAACCAGGTCCGCGCGCTCATCGAGCAGGCGCACAACGAGGCGTACCAGGTGCTCAACGACAACCGCGACGTGCTCGACCGCCTCGCTCTCGAGCTCCTCGAGAAGGAGACCCTCGATCACCTCGAGCTCGCCGAGATCTTCAAGGACGTCAAGCGCCTCCCGCCGCGGCCGCAGTGGCTCTCCAGCAACGATCGGCCCGTCTCGCACCAGCCGCCGGTCGAGGTGCCGCGGCGCGCGCAGCCGGCCGGGATCGCGGCGAGCGTCGAGGCCGAGCAGGCTGCCGCCGAGAAGGCTCCGAAGCGCCGCCCCACCGGTCAGACGCGACCCGCGACCGCGTAGGCTCGGCCCGTGGCCGTCGACCGTGAGCGCGTCGCCGCGCTCGTCCGCGAGTTGCTCGTGGCGATCGGGGAGGATCCCGAGCGCCCGGGTCTGCGGATGACCCCGGACCGCGTCGCCGACGCCTACGCGGAGTTCTTCTCCGGCGTGGGGGCGGATGCCGCAGCACCGCTGGCCCACACGATCTCGGTCGCGCGCGGGCCGGCGCCCGAGACGCTCCCGTCCGGCGCGGTCATGCTGCGCGACATCCGCTTCCGCTCGGTGTGCGAGCACCACCTCCTCCCTTTCCGCGGCCGCGCACACATCGCGTACCTCCCCGGCGAGCAGGTCGTCGGCCTCGGCGCCCTGCCGAAGGTCGTCGAGATCCTCGCGTCGCGGCCGCAGGTGCAGGAGCGGCTGGGGGAGCAGATCGCCGACACGATCGCGGCATCCCTCGACGCGCGCGGCGTGCTCGTCGTGCTCGATGCGGTGCACGAGTGCGTCACGATGCGCGGCGACCGCCAGTCGGCCGCCTCCACGGTGACGATCGCCGCACGCGGCGAGCTCGCCGAACCCGCCGCGCGGGCGGAGCTGATCGCGCTGCTGGGAGCGTCGCGCGAATGACGACCCTCATCATGGGGGTCGTCAACGTGACCCCGGATTCCTTCAGCGACGGCGGGCGCTACATCGATCCCGACACCGCCGTCGCGCACGGGCTGTGGCTGCGGGCCGAGGGCGCGAACCTGCTCGACGTCGGAGGCGAATCCACGCGGCCCGGCGCCGAGCGCGTCGCCCCGCGCGTCGAGCAGGAGCGCGTGCTCCCCGTCGTGCAGGCGCTGGCCGAAGCGGGCACCGCGGTGAGCGTCGACACCATGAACGCCTCGACGGCACTCGCCGCCGTGGCGGCCGGCGCGCGGATCGTCAACGACGTCTCCGGGGGGCTGGCCGACCCCGACATGCTCGCCGCCGTGGCGACGACGAACGCCGACCTCGTGCTGGGCCACTGGCGCGGTCCGTCGGCCGACATGTACGCGCGCGCCGATTACGCGGACGTGGTCCGCGACGTGCTGCGCGAACTCGCCGAGCGGGTGGAGGCGGCCGCGGCCGCCGGCATCCCTCCTGCCCGCCTCATCGTCGATCCGGGCATCGGGTTCGGCAAGAAGGGCGCGCAGAACTGGGACGTGCTCCGCGCCCTGCCGCGCGTGGCCGGGCTCGGTCATCGCGTGCTGGTCGGCACGAGCCGCAAGCGCTTCCTCGCTGAGGCGCTCGCCACGGACGGCTCCGACGACGACCCGACGGTGACCGAGGGGCGGCGCGACCTCGCCACCGCGGTCACGAGCGTCCTGGCCGCGCAGGCGGGGGCGTGGGCCGTGCGGGTGCACGATGTCATCGCGACGCGTGACGCGCTGCGGATCAGCGAGCAGTGGGAAGGGCAGGAGCGATGGACTTCGTCGACGAGATCACGCTGACCGGGCTTCGCGTCTTCGGTCGGCACGGGGTGTTCGAACACGAGCGGCGGGTCGGTCAGCACTTCGTGATCGACACGACGCTGTACGTCAGCACGGCGGCCGCGGCGGCGAGCGACGACGTGGCCGACACCGTGCACTACGGCGAAGCCGCCGAGCGCATCGCGGCGATCGTCGGCGGCGAGCCGGTGAATCTGATCGAGACGCTCGCCGGGCGCATCGCCGACGCGCTGCTGACCTACGAGGGGGTGCGCATGGTCGCCGTCACCGTGCACAAGCCCGATGCGCCGATCGACCTCGAGTTCGCCGACGTGGCGGTCACGATCCGCCGGGCGCACCCCGACGCAGGGCGCGGTGGCGCATGAACCGCCGGCTCGCGGAGGGATTCTCCGGGGATGCCGCCCCCGCACACCGCCCGCCGGTGCGCGCGGTCGTCGCGCTCGGTGCGAACCTGGGCGATCGCGCGGCCACGCTCGAGGCCGCCCTCGCCGACCTGCAGCGGCTGCCGCTCGTCGACGACGTGCGCGCTTCGGTCGCGGTCGAGTCGGTGGCCGTGAAGCCGGACGGGCCGGATGCCGCCGCGCCCGCGTATCTGAACGCCGTGGCGCTGGTGACCACCCGGCTCGCGCCCTCGGTGCTGCTGACGTACCTGCAGGCGATCGAGCTGCGCCACGGCCGTGAGCGTCGCGAGCGGTGGGGCGACCGCACACTGGATCTCGATCTGATCGCCTACGGCGACGTGGTCAGCCGCGACGACGTGCTCACCCTGCCGCACCCGCGAGCGGCCGAGCGGGAGTTCGTGCTCGTGCCGTGGCTGTCGATCGATCCGGATGCCGAACTGCCGGGCGCCGGGCGGGTCGACGCTCTGCTCGCACGGCTGAGCGACACATCGTGAGGCGCACCGGACCCGGCATCCTGATCGTCGCCGCCGTGATCGGCGTCGCGGCCGGCTTCGCGCTCGACCAGGCGCTCACCTCCGCCGGGCGCGCGACGTTCACGCCCGCCGTCTCGCTGCCGATCTTCCTCGTGCTCCTCGGCGCGATCACGGTGGCGCTGGCCCTCCCGATCCGCCGCGCCACGCGCGGCCCCGTCGCGGCGCCGGTGAACCCGTTCTGGGCGCTGCGGATCGCGATCCTCGCGAAGGCGTCGAGCATCGTCGGTGCCGCCGTCGCCGGGCTCGCCGGCGGGCTCGCGCTGTTCCTGCTGACCCGCCCCGTGCCGCCCTCGATAGGCTCGATGGGTGCCGTGATCGCGACCGCGATCTGCGGGGCGGCACTCGTGGCGGCCGGGCTGTACGCCGAGCATCTCTGCACGATTCGGAAGGACGATGATGACGAACAGCCCGGAGCAGATTCCGGACTCACCACCCACGATCACTGAAGGCTCCGCGGTCGAGTCGGTCGAGCCGGTCGCGTCGGTCGAGCCGGTCGAGCCGGGCGCACCCTCGGACGTGCTCGACCGCGACACGTACGACGCGATCCGCGAGCCCCGCTCCGCCGGTCGCCTTCCGCTCGGCGACGGGACGTGGCACCAGCTGGCGCGGCAGTACGTGTGGGTGCAGCTGATCTCGACCGGCGTCATCGCGCTCATCGTGCTCGCCGCGGTGCTGTTCGTCACGCTCGTGTGGGGGCAGTGGTGGGCGTGGATCCCCGGCGGGATCTTCCTCGGCATCCTGATCTGGACGATCATCATCACGCCCCGTCAGGCGCGCGCATACGGCTATCAGCTGCGCCGTGACGACCTCGTCTTCCGCCGCGGCATCCTGTGGCAGCGCGTCGTCGCCGTCCCGTACGGGCGGATGCAGCTCGTCGACATCACGCACGGACCGCTGGACCGCGGGTTCGGCATCGCGCAGCTCAAGCTCGTGACCGCCGCGGCATCCACCGGCGTCGTCATTCCCGGCCTGAAGCAGGAGGCCGCCGAGCAGCTGCGCGACACGCTGGTCGATGTCGCCGAGGCCCGCCGGACCGGTCTGTGAGCGAGCTTCCCCCCGCATCGCCGCCGTCAGGCGCCGCCCACGCGCCCGCCGAGCCGCCGCGCGTCGCGCCCAAGCTGAGCGACGGCGAGTGGCATCGCCTGCATCCGCTGACCCCGCTGTTCCGCGGGGGCCTCGTGCTGGTGGTGGTCGCCGGCATCGTGATCGCGAACCTGCGCGATCGACTCGTGTACCTCTTCCTCCCCTGGCTCGACGACGACATCGACGTCGACATCGACGTGGAGGAGTTCCGCGGGGGCGACCCGATCGACTTCATCATCGCGAACAACCTGTACCTCGTCGCCGGGCTCGCGCTGCTCGGCATCCTGCTGGTGCTGATCGGACTGTTCTACCTGTCGTGGCGGTTCCACACGTTCCGCATCACCGGCGACGACGTCGAGGTGCGCAGCGGGGTGCTGTTCCGCACGCATCGTCGCGCGCCGCTCGACCGCGTGCAGGGCGTCAACCTCACGCGGCCGATGTTCGCCCGACTGGTCGGCATGGCCAAGCTCGAGGTCGTCGGCGCGGGGCTGGACTCCAACGTCAAGCTCGAGTACCTCTCCACGTCGAACGCCGAGGCCGTGCGCGCCGACATCCTGCGGCTCGCCTCGGGAAGGCGGCTGGCCGAAGCGCGGGCGGATGCCGCCGCAACCGGCTCGGCCGACGCCGCGGGAGCGACGCGGCGATCGGCGGCGGCATCCGTCGTCAGCGCGGGCATCAACGGACTCATCGCCGGAGCCGAAGAACCGGTCAGCGAGCCCGAGTCGGTCGTGCACATCCCGGTCGGCCGGCTCATCTTCTCGCGGCTGCTGAGCACGTCCACGCTCTGGCTGATCGCGATCATCGTCGCCATCGTCGTCGGGTCGATCGCCGGCACGCCGTGGGTGCTGTTCACTCTCGTCCCGGCCCTGATCGGCTTCGGCGCGTACTGGGTGCGGACGATCACCCGTTCGCTGCGGTACTCGATCGCTCCGACGCCGAGCGGTGTGCGGATCACGTTCGGCCTGTTCACCACGATCACCGAGATCCTCCCTCCGGGGCGGGTGCATGCCGTGGAGGTGTCGCAGTCGGTGCTCTGGCGGCCCGCGGGCTGGTGGGAGGTCACCGTCAACCGGCTGTCGGGCCGCGGGCTGGCCGACGGCGCCGCCGACCAGTTCGCCACCGTGCTGCCGGTCGGCACGCGCGAGGACGTCGAGCGGGTGCTGCGACTGCTCATGCCGGACCTGCCCGAGAGCGAGTGGCCGCTCGTGTTCGAGCACGGACTGCTCGGCCCGAAGCCCGACGACCCCTACACGAACACCCCGCGCCGCGCGCGCGTGCTGCGCCCGCTGTCGTGGAAGCGCAACGGACTGCTGCTCCTGCCCGATGCCCTGCTCCTGCGCCGCGGCGCGATCTGGCGCAAGCTCGCGATCTTCCCGCTCGCGCGACTGCAGAGCATCGGCATCGAGCAGGGCCCGATCGACCGCGCGCTGTCGGTCGCGAGCATCCGCGCCCACACCATTCCGGGGCGCGTCTCCGGAGGGCTGGGGATCCTCGATCGGGATGCCGCGCTCGGCGCGTTCGAGGGAGTCGAGGCCGCTGCCCTCGCCGCGGCGTCGCGAGACCACAGCCACCGCTGGGCCGGGGAGGGTGGTCCCGAGGACGGTGCAGCGGCGCCTGAGGCCTCGGTTCCCGAGGCTGGGGTCCTGGCTCCCGAGCTCGGGGCCCCGGCTCCCGAGCCTGTCGAGGGACCGGCATCCGGGTCCGGAGATCCGCGATGAGGCGCGACGGACGTCTCGGCGTCGGGATCATCGGCGCCGGCCGCGTCGGCCCCGTCATCGGTGCCGCGCTCGGGGGTGCCGGTCACGCGATCGTCGGGATCACCCGGGGATCCGACGAGGAGCGCGCGGAGGCCGTCCTTCCCGGCGTCCCGGTGCTCGACGCCCTCGAGGTCGTCCGCCGCAGCGAGCTCGTCGTGATCGCCGTGCCCCACGACGAGCTTCCCGGCCTCGTCGCGGGTCTCGCCGAGCTCGGCGCGTGGCAGCCGGGGCAGCTCGTCCTGCACACCGATCCCGGCTACGGCGCCGGTGTGCTCGCACCCGCAGCGGCCCAGGGCGCGATCCCGCTCGCCGTGCATCCGGCGGTGGCCTTCACCGGCACCTCGATGGACCTCCGCCAGCTG
>CAWBVS010000013.1:0-124863 GCA_963792285.1 uncultured Actinomycetota bacterium
AACGCCGAATCGCCCTCGCCGCCGTCCTGCCGGCGGCGCTGCTCCTCGCCTCGTGCGCCGGAGGCGGCGCCAGCACCTCACCGTCCGCCGAGGCATCCTCCCGCTTCGTGTACCTCAGCGATCTCGAGCCGACCTGCTTCGACACGGCCGCGTACAAGAACCTCGCGAACTACAACGTGATCCGCCAGATCGTCGACCCGCTCGTGCGGCAGGACGCCACCGGGCACGTTCTACCCGGGCCTGGCCACCGAGTGGGAGTCGAACGACGACGGCACGGTGTGGACGTTCACGCTGCGCGATGACGTGACCTTCCACGACGGCGAGCAGCTCAGCGCCGAAGCGGTGCAGGCGAGCTTCGCCCGCTTCGTCGCCGAGGGCAGCACGCTGAGCGCCCCGCGCTGGTACGCGTCCTCGCAGGCGATCGACGACCTGACCTGGGAGCTCACCCTCACCCAGCCGACCGCGAACATCCTGCAGCAGCTGCTCCAACCCCGACTACCCCGTGCTGTCGCTCGCCTCCCTCGAGGAGTTCGACGACGGCGACCGCTGCGCCGACCCGCTCGCGCTGGTCGGGCACCGGCCCGTTCGTGCCGGTCGAGTACGACCAGGGCGCGAAGCTGCATCCTCGAGCGCAACGAGGACTACGAGTGGGGCCCGGAGTTCGCCGAGCACACCGGGCCCGCCTACCTCAGCGAGGTCGAGATCCAGTTCGTCCCCGAGGCGCAGGTGCGCATCGGCGCACTGACCAGCGGCTCGGCCGATGCGATCGCGAGCCTGCCCCCGCTGAACGCCGACGCCGTGGAGGAGGCCGGGCTTCGTGCTGGCCAGCGCCCCCGCGACGGGCGTCCCGTTCGTCGCGCCGCTGAACACGACCGACGGACCGACCGCGGATGTCGCGCGTGCGGGAGGCGCTGCGCGCGGCCGTCGACTGGGACGCGGTCGTCGAGACGATCTACAAGGGCCGCTACGACCGGGCGTGGACGCCGCTGGCGCCCACCACGGCACCGGCTGGCTCGTACAACGCCGACATCGAGGGCAGCTTCGACGTTCGATCCCGACGCAGGCGGCGACCCTGCTCGCGGACGCGGGCTACACCGAGACCGACGCGGACGGGTACCTGACGAAGGACGGCGAGCGCCTCGTCCTGCGGTGGATCAGCGACGCGAGCGACATCCGCGATCAGCGCGACGTCGTCGCCGAGGCCGTCCAGGCGCAGGCCCGTGAGGCGGGCATCGAGATCACGATCGAGCAGCTCGACACGTCGGCGTACCTCGACCGGGTCGCCTCGAGCGACTACGAGATCGTGGCCGAGTCGTGGGGACAGTCGGATGCCGCGGTCTTCGGTTCAGCGACCAACCCGAAGGGCATCGCGCCCAACGGCATCAACTACTCGCGCTACGCCGACGACGACCTCGCCGCGTGGGTGCCCGAGGCCGGCATCCTCGGCCGACCCCGAGCGCCGCGCCGAGCTGTACCGCCTGATCCAGGAGCGCGTGAACGAGCAGGCGTCGATCATCCCGATCTACATCCAGTCGTTCCTCGTCGCCTCGAAGGACTCGGTCTCGGGGATCGCGTTCGACCCGGTGGGTTACCCCACCGCGTTCTACGACGTGCAGATCACGAACTGACACCGCGCGCGGGCGGGGCAGCTGACGCCCCGCCCGCGCACCCCGCACCGACCACGAAGGAGGCGAGCACATGACGGACACCCTGATCGATGCACCCCGCGCGCCCGAGCCGCGCAACGACTGCCCGCACGCGGACGAACGCCGCCGTCGCCCTCCGGTTCGCCCGCGCCCGCGCCATCGACATCGTGCTGGTGATGATCGCCGCCGCGACGCTGTCGTTCGTCACACTCCAGCTGATGCCCGGCAACCCCGTCGACACCCTCCTGCGCGGCACGTTCGAGATCACCCCCGAGATGCGCGCAAGACGTCGCCGCCGCGTACGGACTCGACGACCCGTCTGGCTGCAGTACATCCACTACGTCGGTGGTCTGCTGACCGGTGACCTCGGGCTGAGCTATCAGCAGCGCAAGCCGGTCACCGAGATCATCGCCGCCGCTCTGCCGCCCACCGCGGCGCTCACCGGGTCTGGCCATGCTGCTCGCGATCGTGTTCGCGCTCGTCGGTGCGCTCGTCTCGGCCGGGCGCGGCCGCGTCGCCCGCTTCGTCGCGCAGGGACTCGAACTCATCGCGATCGCCGTCCCGTCGTTCTGGATCGGACTCATCCTTCTCAGCGTCTTCGCGTTCACGATCCCGCTGTTCCCCTCGACCGGCGCCGACGGCTTCGCGTCGCTCGTCCTGCCGGCTCTGACCCTGTCGCTGCCGCTCGCGGGCGTGCTCGGGCAGATCCTCCGCGAGCGGCTCGACGAGACGCTGGAGCAGCCGCACACCCTCACCGCCCGCACCCGAGGCGCCGGCGCATCCCGCGTGCGGGTGCGGCACGGGCTGCGCCACTCGGTCATCCCCGCACTGACCGTCTCCGGCGCCATCATCGGGTCGCTCCTGGTGGGAACGACGGTCATCGAGACGCTCTTCTCCCGTCCCGGCGTGGGACGCGTGCTGCTGAACGCGGTGATGTCGAAAGATGCGCCGGTGATCATGGGCGTGGTCATCTTCTCCGCGATCGTGTTCCTGATCGTGAACACCGTCGTCGACCTGCTCTATCTCCTCGTCGATCCGCGTACCCGTGCACAGTCGGGGGTGGTGGGCTCATGGTGACCCTCGACGTGCCCCTGCCCCGACGCCAGGCGCGCCTCTTTCGCACGGACGTGCCGGTCGGCTTCATCCTGGCCGGCGGGGTCCTGCTGCTGCTGGTCGTGATGGCGATCGCCCCGCGACTGTTCACCGATGTCGACCCGCTGCTGACCGACCCGCTCGCTTCCTTCCAGCCGCCCAGCGCCGAGCACCTCTTCGGCACCGACCAACTCGGACGCGACCAGTTCGCCCGCGTCATCTACGGAGCCCAGCTGAGCCTCGGGATGGGCTTCGGAGCGACGCTCATCGGGCTCACTGCCGGACTCGTCCTCGGTCTGCTCGCCGGGCTGTCGCGCGGCTGGGTCGACCGTGTGCTGTCGCGGGTCATCGACGTGCTCTACGCGTTCCCCGAGATGCTGCTCGCGATCATCGCGATCGCCGTGCTCGGCACCGGATTCTCGACCCTGCTGATCGCGATCGGCATCGGATCCATCCCCAGCTACGCCCGCGTGCTGCGCTCGCAAGTGCTGCAGGTGCGCTCCTCCGGGTACGCCGAATCGGCCGTGACCCTGGGGCAGCATCCGGCACTGATCGCGTGGCGACACGTCCTGCCCAACTCGATCGGCCCGGCGCTCGTGCTCGCCACGATCGGGGTCGGCACCGCCATCATCTTCGGCTCCGCGCTCAGCTTCGTCGGCCTCGGCGCCCAGCCCCCGACCCCCGAATGGGGGCTCATGCTCTCCGACAGCCGCAACTACCTCACGCTCGCCCCCTGGCTGGCGCTGTGGCCCGGAGTGTTCCTCGCCGCCACGGTCATCTCCGTGACGGTGATCGGACGCTGGCTGCAACGACGCTTCGTCAGCCCGATCGGAGGTCAGCGATGACCAGCACCCTCGCCCCACGCGTCACCCCGGTGTCCGAGTCACCCGAACCGACTCCGGATGCCGCCGCCGGCGCTCCGCTGCTGAGCGTCCGCGACCTCCAGGTCACGTTCCGCCACCACTCGCGGCCCATTCACGCCGTGCGTGGCGTGTCCTTCGACATCCGCGCCGGGCGAGTCCGTCGCGATCGTCGGCGAGTCCGGATCGGGAAAGAGCGTCACCGCTCGCGCCCTGCTCGGCGTCGCCGGAGCCGACGCCACCGTGACCGCCGAGCAGCTGAGCTGGGCCGATGTCGATCTCCGGCGCCTCACCGAACGGCAGTGGCGCGGCATCCGCGGCCGCCGCATCGCGCTCGTCCTGCAGGACGCGCTCAGCTCTCTCGACCCGCTCCGCCGGGTCGGAGCCGAGGTCGCCGAACCGCTCGCCGTGCACCGACTCCTGCCGCGCGCGCACCGGCGGTACCGGGTGCGCGAGCTGCTGACCAGCGTCGGGATTCCGCGACCGGACGTGCGCGCCCGCCAGTACCCGCACGAACTGTCCGGCGGCTGCGCCAGCGCGCGCTCATCGCGTCGGCGCTCGCCGGCGCACCCGAACTCGTGATCGCGGACGAGCCCACCACCGCACTCGATGTGACCGTCCAGGCTCAGATCCTCGACCTGCTCGCCGACCTCAAGGCCGGGGGAACCTCTCTCCTGGTGATCAGCCACGACCTCGCGGTCGTCGCCCAGATCGCCGACCGCGTGCTGGTGATGCACGACGGCGTCGTGGTCGAACAGGGAACCGACCCAGCAGGTGCTCACTCGCCCGCAGCACGAGTACACCCGTCGACTGCTCGACGCCGTCCCCGGCCCTGACTCTCGCGGCCGCCGTCTCTCGGACCACGCGCCCGACGCCGCCCCCCGCCCATCGAGCACGGTGCCGGTCGTGCTGCGCGCCGAGTCCCTGCGCAAGACGTATCGCGCTCCGGGCGGAGATGACACGATCGCACTCGACAACGTGTCGTTCCAGCTCCGCCGCTCCGAGATCCTCGGCGTCGTGGGGGAGTCGGGGTCGGGCAAGTCGACCGCCGCGCGTGTTGCACTCGGCCTGACCGAGCCCGGATGCCGGGCTCGTCGAGTTCCTCGGGAACCCATGGTCCGGTGTTCCGGAGTCGAACCGCCGCGCCCGCCGCCCGCGCATCCAGCACATCTCGCAGGACCCGCTCGGCTCGTTCGACCCCCGCCAGCGCGCCGGCGCGATCATCTCCGACGCCCTGGCCCGCGTCGGAGTGCCGCGCGCACACCGCGCCCGCGAGGTCGAACAGCTCCTGATCAGCGTCGGACTCCCGCCCGACACCGCAGCACGCCGACCGGCCTCACTCTCCGGCGGCCAACGCCAACGGGTCGCGATCGCGCGTGCGCTCGCGACCCGACCGGAGGTGATCGTCTGCGACGAGGCGGTCTCCGCGCTCGACGTGTCGGTGCAAGCGCAAGTGCTCGACCTGCTCGCCGACCTCCGCAACCGAACCGGGGTGGCACTCCTGTTCATCTCGCACGACCTCGGTGTCATCCATCACATCGCCGACCGCGTGCTCGTCATGAAGGACGGACGAGTGGTCGAACAGGGCGACGTCCACGACGTCTTCACCGCGCCACGCCACCCCTACACACAGCAGCTGCTCGCGTCGCTGCCGACCCTCCCGCCGCGGGAGACCACCTCGGAAAGGATCCTCGATGCCCAGGATTGACCTCTTCTACTACGGCGACACTTCGCCCGGCCAGTCGGCCGCGGAACTGTATCGCGACATCGAAGAGCAGGTCGTGCTCGGCGACCAGCTCGGCTACAACGGCGTCTGGGTGACCGAACACCACCTCGACATGCGCGGCGAGATCCCCGACCCGCTGCTCTTCCTCGCCCGACTGAGCGGTGCCACCAGCCGCATCCGACTCGGCACCTCGATCGTGTGCGCCCCGTTCTACCACCCGATCCGCCTGGCAGAGTCGGCGCTGCTGCTCGACGCCGTTTCGGGCGGACGGCTGGATCTCGGGCGTCGGTTCCGGGGTCGGCGATGACCGGTTCCTTTCGGTGTGGGGCGTATCGCGCGCGGACTCCTCGGCACGAGCCGCCGAGGTCTTCGAGATCCTCCGCCAGGCGATCGACATCGGAACGGTGAACTTCCACGGCGAGTACTACGACTTCACCGACGTCGTCATCTCACCGCCAGCCGACCGACCCGCACGCGACCTCATCTGGGCCGCTGCCGGCCGCAACGCGATCCCGCTCGCGGAGAAGCACGGCTATCGCCTCATGATCCCGCGGCCGCTGCCCCTCGAGGAGCGCCTCCGCTTCAACCGCGAGTACCGCGCTGTCACGGGCGAGTCGGGCGAAGTCATCCACCTCCGGAGCGGTCTGGTCGCCGAGACCCGGGAGACGCGCACGGCGCGATGCCGTCGAGTTCCTCCGCGAGTACGCCCGCATCTACCTCAAGCTCGAGTGGACCGGCGGACCCGACAGTGCGCAGTTCGACGAGATCGCCGAACGGCTGAGCTTCGCGATCGGCACCTCCGGCGACGTCGCGCAGAAGATCTGGGACTGGACCGCCCAGTTCGACGGCACCGAGCAGACCGCGATCCAGTTCCAGGGTCCCGGCGTCTCCCACGCGAACGTCCTCCGAGCCATCGAGCTCTTCTCCACCGAGCTGCCCGGCCTCCAGGCCGCCAGCCCGGCATCCATCACCGACCTGGCCGCTTCGGCCTGAGGAAGGAACCCGCACATGAGCAACGAACTGCCCCGCACCCACCACCCGGTGGACAACGCCGCCGATCGCCACCTGCGCCTCGGCTTCATCACCCACCTCGACCACACCGACGACCTCGACCGCGTCTACGCGGAGAACCTCCAGCTCATCCAAGAACTCGAGCGTCTCGGCTACGACAGCGCCTGGGTCGCCACACGCCACTTCCACTCCGGGTGGGCGAACCTGCCCAGCCCGTTCGCGTTCTACGGGGCCGCGGCGGTGCTCACCTCCACCATCACGCTCGGCACCGCCGTCGTGCCGATCATCGTCGATGACCCCGTGCGTCTGGCGGAAGAGGTGTCGGTACTCGATCACCTCTCCGGTGGCCGACTGCAACTCGGACTCGGCAAGGGCGTCCCTTCGACCGGATATCACGTCTTCGCCCGATGGGGTAACGAACGCGACAACGACTACCTGAGCAAGGTCGAGCAGCTCCACTGGGCGCTCCAGGGCGAACAGATACCCGACTCCCAGGCGCGCATCCACCCCCCGAACCACGACGTCCGCGGCCGCATCTACCACGGCACCTCCACGTGGTCGACGATCCGCCGCGCGGCGCAACTCGGCGACGGATTCATTCTGGAGCGGTTCGGCAACGGCGACGAGCGCACACCCGAGAACCGGTCGGCGTTCCAGACGTCGCCAGGCCGACTCGATCCTCGAGTACCGGTCGGAGTTCACTCGCGCGTGGGGGCGTACGCGCACACCACACGTGGTGCTGTCGCGCTCCGCCTGGCCGGCGGAGACGACCGAGCCAGGCGCTCGCAGAGGTGGCTGCGGCCACCCGTGAGTGGAACGACTTCGCCCGATCGGTCGGCCGGCTTCCCGAGGGCCTGACCCCGGCGGAAGAGCTCATCTCCGACAACGTGGCCTGGGGCACGGTCGACGACCTCGTCGCCGACCTCACGGCAGACCCTTCCTTCGCCCTCTCGGACGAGCTGGTGCTGGGGCTGCATCCCGGTCGCTACACGATTCCCGTCGCCGTCGAGAAGGCCCGCGTCCTGATCGAGCAGGCATACCCGCTGCTGGACGCGGAATGGCGTCGCGCCCGCCTGACGTTGGATGACCTCGTTGCCGAGCACGACGCGTCCCGCGACGCGGTGACCGCATGATGGCCCGCGACAGAAGGGAACGCGCATGAGCCTCACCTCCGCCCCGATTGACATCGATACGCGACGGCAGGTGCGCTGGGATGCCGTTGCCGGCCCACACGGCATCGCCTCGCTGCGGCACACTCACTGGCTGGACCACGGAGTCCCGCACGTACGCCCACGCCCCCGGCACGTGGGCGGCGCGAGCAGGGAAGGTGGTGGGATCGGTGCGGCGCGTGCCGGATGCCGCCACGGAAGAAGTCGCGCTCGCGCCCGGTGAGACCGCCGTGCTCGGAGACCTCGAACTTCGCGCGATCGAGCGCGACGGCGCACTCGCGCTTCGCGTCTTCGACCCCGAATCGCCCTCCCGCACCCGGCTGCGCGGCATCCACTCCTTTCCCTGGAACCCGGACTGGGTGATCGAGGGCGCGTTCGTCGCGGCATCCGACGGCGAGAGCCGCGTCGTGCGCAGTGTCGACGGCCACGAACGCCAGGAACCCGCGGTCGGTGTCGTCGCGCTCGAGGTCGCCGGCCAGCCCGTGCATCTGACCGTGTCGCGCAGCGGGAGAGGTTTCAGCGCCGTCATCTCCGATGCCACGAGCGGCGAGGACGCCTACCGGTTCCGGTTCCTCCCGATCGACCCGCCGGATGCCGACGGGAACGTCGTGATCGACTTCAACCGCCTCTTCCTGCCGCCCTGCGCGTTCAGCGACCAGTACGTCTGCCCCCTGCCACCCGCGGGCAACCGACTCGGCGTTCGCGTGGAGGCGGGCGAGAGGATCACCGAGCTGGAGTCCACGGACCTCGACACATAGCGACACGAAAGCGCTCTCGCCGGGTGCTCCGGAAGCTTTGTGAGCGTGTTGCTGAAACCGGGCGACATATTGCGACGATCTCGTCCTCGCCTGGTCGCTCGCGTCCATAGTCTGACGTGACCACCCCACCGACAGGACCACGCATGCTCCACTCGACACCCTCCGCCCGCGCGGCCTCCGCGCGCACGCGAGATGGGTCGGGCGCATGAGCCGGTACATCGTGATCGGCGCGGGGGCTGTCGGCGCGCTGCTGGCAGCACAGTGGACGATCGCACGCGTGCCCGTCACGCTCGTCGGGCGCGGACGAGCACTCGACGTCATCGAACGCGACGGCGTCCGCGTGCGTCGCCCGAGCGGCGACGAAGTGATCGAGGTCGACATCGTCGGGTCGGTCGCAGAGGCCCGTCCCCGTCTGAACGACGCGATCGTCCTGGCGGTCAAGTCCCAGGATGCCGAGAGTGTCATCGCCGACATCGCCTGGGTTGAGTTGGCCGACGGCCTCGGTGTCGTGGCGGATCTTCCGATCCTCACGCTGCAGAACGGGCTTGCCACCGAGGAGTTCGCGCTGCGGCGCTTCGAGAGGGTCATCGGCGTATCGGTCGGCATCCCCGCGAGTCACCTCGAGCCGGGGGTGATCGTCTCGCCCGGTCGGCCGGTCGTCGGAGTCGCCTGGATCGGCGGCTATCCTCGCTCGATCCCCAGCGAGGAGGAGCGTCACCGAGGTGCCTTCGCACGCGCCGGATTCGCCGCCATCATCGAGCCCGACATCGTCGCAGCCAAGCGTCGCAAGCTCATCTCCAATCTGCGTAACATCGTCGACGTCTTCGGCGCCACCATCGAACAGCAGGAGCACGCCGAGCAGGCTCTGGCCGATGAAGCGCGTCGCGTGTTCGCCCAAGCGGGACTGCGCGTGGCGCCCGCGGCATGGGATGCGCCTCGCCTCGAGGTCGACCCGGTGCCCGGCCACGAGCCTGGTCACCTCTCAACGTGGCAGAGCTTCGCCCGCGGCACGACGAGCGAAGTCGACTACCTCAGCGGTGAGGTCGCTCTCATCGCGCGCCTCTACGGGCTCGAGGCACCGCTGAATGCAGCGGTGGCCCGCGAACTCGGCATCCACTCCGCCCGCAACGGTCGCCCGGGAGAGCTGCCGCTCCCGCCCGAGTTCACCTCTGGCGCGCTGTTGCCGGATCGGGCGTACTGAAGACGCACGGGCCGGCGAGGGCGATGTCCTGCTGATGATTTCGTCCCAACGGAAGGTGAATCGGGCTGAACCCTGAGACACTGCCGCCGCGTTTCCGATTTGGGTAAAGCGTGAGAAAGAACGTGTCGCATCCGGTCCCGGTCTGCACATCGACGAAAGGACGGAACCCGCATAAACACACGCGAGGAAAGCCCCGCACAGCGGGTAAAGGTCACTGGATGTGAGTTCAAATCCCACCGTCACCGCCATGAATACGTGATCAGATGGCATTTCTTGCTTCCGTTGAACGGAAGCGTGGCGGACCATGCAACTCGATCGCTGACATCCTCATTTACGACCGACGTGGATGGAGATGACGTGAGCGGGCAGGGGTGCCGTCGTAGCCTCCGTGAGCAGTACTCGGGCGCCCCGCGGCGATCGACGGTCAAGGGGTGCGTCCCCCCACCGCGCCCCGAACCGTGGGAGCGAAGCAATACCGGCCCGGCAGCGTCTCACTCGTGGCGAGCGAGCAGCCCGTCCAGAACCCCCGCGAGTCCCCACTCGAACTGTTCGGAAGAGTCGTACTGCGCCGCGACCGCCGCGGTCGCGTGCGTCAGCGGGAACTCGGAAGTCACGTCATCCGGGATGGCATTGCTGTGGGTGTCCGCCGCTTCTGCGCCGACCGATGAGAGGATCGCCGACCCCAGGACGTAGACCTGCAAGGCGTAACTCGCGCGTGCGGCATCCATCTCGTCGAGGCCGGCGGCGACGAAATCACCGATGAGGCGCTCTCCGAGAGAAAGGGCTTCGCGGCCGTCGAGAGGCCCGCTGATCAGGAGCGTCGCGGCGCCCGGGCGATCCGAGACGGCGCGGTGCGTGGAGCGGGCCAGGGCGTGCAGTCTTTCCCGGGGTGTGGAGCCCTCTCCAGACGACTCCTCCTTGATCGGTTCGAGGAGCCGCTCCACCATTCCGCCCATCAACGCGCTCTTGCTCGGAAAGTACGTATAGAGCGCCGTCGGGGCCACCCCGACCTCTGACGCGACCGCGCGCAACGACAGCGCCGCCGAGCCGCGAGCCGCCAGCACGGCGAACGCCGCGTCCAGGATGTCGCCATGTGTGAGCCGTCGAGCCGGTCCCGGCATTCTTTCCCCCTTGCATCACCATCTCTGAACAGTGTACATTGATAAATAACGAACACTGTACAGAGATAGGAAGAGATATGAAATCAATCACCACACCCGCGCGTCGGCATCCGGCTCTCCGGTCCCTCGTCTGGGGAACGACCTTCGTCGCCTTTCCCGTCGGCGGACTCATCGCCATGGGGATCGTCGGCGCCGTCGACGATGTCGGCTCTGCGCTGATCGGGGGGACCGTCGTGGGCGCTGTCGTCGGCGTCGCGCAGTCGCTCGGAAGTCGCGCCCTGGATCCCTCGCGAGCGCTGCCGATCGGGCGATGGGCGATGGCGACCGCGATCGGCATGGGGCTGGGACTTGCATCAGGCGCGGCGGCCGTCGGCTACGGGACGTCACTGCAAGACCTCGCGGCGATGGGCGCCGTGACCGGGCTCGTCCTCGGCGCAGCTCAGGGGATCGCGCTGCCGCGGAGCCTGGCCCCGAGCATCACGCCGCGTGTGCTCTGGGCTGCCGCTACTTCCCTCATCCTGGCCATCGGGTGGACCGTCACGACGCTGGCCGGCGTCGGCGTCGACCAGCAGTTCGCGGTGTTCGGTGCCACCGGCGCTCTCGTCGCCACCGCACTGACCGGTGCTGCGCTCTGGGCGCTCACCAGGAATGCTCGTCGCACGGCCGGCGCCAATGCGTCCCGCGCATGAGCCTGCACGTGGTGTTCGGAACCGGCCCCGTCGGGCGCGCCACCGCGCGCGCGTTGCTGCACCGAGGTCAGGACGTGCGGCTCGTGAATCGACGCGGAAAGTCGGGCATCCCCCGGGATGCCGCGGCGGACGACTGGGATCAGATCGAAGTCGTGAGCGGCGACGCGACCGATGCCGGTTTCGCCACAACGGCGGCACGCGGAGCTGAGGCGGTCTACCAGACCCTGAACCCGGAGTACCACCGGTGGGCGGAGGACTTCCCCCCGCTGCAGCGGGGTGTCCTGGCCGGGGCCGAAGCCGCTCAAGCGCGGTTCGTCAGCATGGACAACGTCTACTCCTACGGACACCCCGACGGACGCGTGCTCGACGAACGTTCCGCCGAGAACGCCACCACACGGAAAGGACAAGTCCGGCTTCGGATGGCGAGGGAGGTGTGGGGCGCCCACGCGGCAGGTCGCGTCGACGCGGTGTCGGGACGGGCGTCCGACTACTACGGGCCGGGCGGAGGGGCCGCATCGCCGCTCGGCGACCGGGTACTCGAGGCGGTGGTTAGGAGCAAGCGGGCGTCGCTCTTCGGCGATCCCGATCTGCCGCACAGCTACACCTACATTCCCGACATCGGAGAGGGCCTCGCCGTTCTCGGCACGACCAGCGGCGTCACCGGCCGCGCGTGGCATCTGCCGAACGACCCCGAGCCATGGACGAGCCGCGCGATGACGCTCGAGCTGTTCCGGCTCGCGGGAACGACCCCGCGCATCGGCCGCGTCTCCACCGGGGCTCTTCGAGTGGTCGGGCTGTTCAATCCCACCGTCCGCGAGCTCGCGGAAATGGCCTACGAATTCGAGGAGCCCTTTATCGTCGACTCCCGCGACATCGCCGAGCTCGGAGCCCGAGCGACCCCGATCGCGACAGCACTGGCGGAGACCCTCGAGGCGTACCGCCCAGGGATGCCGAGCAGCCGGTAGACCGGCGCGGAAACCGGGCGCCGGTTCTGCTCTACCTCGCGATGCTCACGCTGCCGCATCCACGGCGGCTCGGTCGCCCTCAACGGTTGTCGTCGCCGGCACGGCAGGGGGGTCGAACAGCGGTCTGCCCGTGATCGCTCGACCGTAGAACTCGTACAGTGCGTCGGCCGTGGGCGCCATCACGTGGCCCGCGCGTGCATCGCGGAAGTATCGCTCGACCTGCAGGTGGTGCGAGAACGCGGCACCGCCGCAGACGCGCATCGCCGCATCCGTGATCCTCAACGCGGCATCGTTGGCCGCCGCTTTGCTGCCGAGCACGAACAGAGGTGTATCGTCCTGCGGCTCCGTGACCCGTGCCGCCGCTCGGTCGAGATATGAGCGGGTCGCTTCGAGGTCGATCGACATCTTCGCAAGCTGAGCGCGGATGGTGGGCAGCGCGGACAGCGTCTGGTCCAGGTGCTGCAGGCGCGCACCCGTCGTGTGCGTGATCGCCGCTTCGACCGCTGCACGGCTCAGCCCCAGCGAGACGGAGGCGTTGCCGAGGTTGAACCAGGGGAGCACGACAGACAGCATGAGGTCGGTCCCGGCACCGCTCTCGCCGAGGCGGGAGCGGTCGTCGAGCATGAGCTCGAAGGTCATCGGGCTGGAGGCGTTCCCGCGGAAGCCCAGACCGGTGAAGGTGCCGGCGACATCGACTCCCGGCGTGCCCGCGGGAATGGCATACAGATCGACGCCGGCGCCGTCGGGAGTCTGCGTCGACATGACGTAGACATCGGCGTGCCCGGCCGCGGTCACCCAGCTCTTCTTCGCACTCACCCTTAACCCGGCCGCTTCGGCTTCAGGGCGCGACACCGGGGCCCAGAAGTGTGATCGCGACCCGGCCTCCGAGAACGCGAGAGTTCCGAGCGCGCGTCCGGAGGCCATATCGCTGAGAATGCCGGGATGCCCCGAGGGAGGTGAGGCCGAGAGCGGTGCACATGCCGCGAAGTGCATGAGCGTGATCATGGCCGTCGAGCCGCACGCTCCGGCGATCGCGTCGAGTGCTGCAACCAGCTCGTGGGGACCGCCGCCCAGTCCGCCGACCTCCGTCGGAAGGGTCAACCCCATGAGCCCGGATTCGCGGAGGGCAGCGATCGCCTCGTCGGGGAAGCGCCCATCGCGATCCACCTCTGCGGCGTGGGCGCGTGCGACAGCGAGGACGGGTTCCAGTCGATCGTGCAGGTCCATTCGGTCAGCCTTTCGTTGACAGTCAGAAGACATCACCCGAGGTGAGGCGTCTCAGATTCCGCGGTCGGATCACGCGACGGGATGCCGAGGGTGACGGATACAGTCAAGGGCGCGCGCGGGTCCACGGCAATGGGGGTGTCTTACGGTCTTGTGACACTGGGATTCGGACATTGCGAGTGTTTCCGCGGCTACCAGCCCGTGGCAAGCAGATGTTGCGTCACAATGGCGAATCCCGCTTGGACTCCCAGCCCGATCCGACGCCATCGCGGCGGAAGGAGGGCGGTGCCGATGAGCATCCAGGGGATGAAGGGAAGCCAGATCCGCTCGACCTCGGCGCGGCTCATCTGAGAAAGGTCAGCGAACAGACACATCGCTGCGCCGGCGAGCGCCACCCAGGCCACGATGCGTCGAATCCGTTCGCCGTCGTCAGGCCGGCCAGGGAAGGAGGTCGGTCCTCGCCGGAGGACGGTCGCCGCCGCGGCACCGACGGCAGTCCCCACCCACGGCCCAGCGCTGATGGACACGGCGGCGAGGTTCGCCCACATCCAGTAGGCCGCGGGCCGCCGACTGGCGACACCGTCCCAGTACCGCTGCTGCAGCACCGGGAACGCCTCCCACCAGGCGTAGCCACCGAGGGCGAACGCCCCGACGACCGCGAGCGCGGCCGCCACGGCCCATGGCAGCGGCCGCCACGACCGGGCGAGGAAGAGGATCGTCACGGCCAGGACGCCGAGCAGGGGCAGCCCGTAGGAGAGCATCACGCAGTACCCGAGGAGCATGCCGGCGAGGAGGCCCCAGGCCGCCTGCCGCAGCAGACCCTCCGAGGTCGCGGCGATCGCCAGGGCCAGCATCCCCCATGCGGCGAAAGCGGCGAAGACGGCATCTCCCGAGACCGACATCCAGATCGCGGCCGGTCCGACCGTGAGGAAGAGCGCGGCGCGCCGGGCGAAGTCTTCCGCACCCAGCCGGCGGACGGTCTGCAGCACGGCGACGGCGGTCGACGCGGCGATCACGGTCACGACGAGCCCCGCGGCGAGTCCGCTTCCGAGCCCGACCCGCACGAGCACGACGAAGAACAGCAGCGCACCGGGCGGGTGGCCGGCTATGTGCACGGGCCAGTTGTCTTCGCTGTCGAGCGGGATGCGGTCGATGTAGATGCGCAGGGTCTCGCCGAAGTCCGTCACGGCTCGCGCGGTGCGCAGGTACTCATACTGAGTGTCGAGGATCACGCCGATTCCGTCGAGTCCGTCGACGGTGGCCAGACCCAGCATCCAGGCGAGGCCGAGGACGTAGACCACGAGCAGGAGGCGCCGCCAGGGGAGGTTCTGAATGCGCGGAGCGAGGACGACGGCGAGCACGGCGAGAGCGAGCACTGCAGGGGTGCCGGGGCCGAGGCGCGGCATCCACTCCGCGTGCAGCGGCGGAAACCAGCGCACCTGCACGTCCCATGCGGTGAGGCGCGGAATCGCGAGCGCAGCGACGATGAGCGCGACGCTCACCGTCAGTCCGATCGCAGCGGCACGGCGGACGGCCCGCTCGCGATCGAGCGTCGCAGTCTCAACCGGTGCGCTCATCGCGTCCGCGCGGCGGGTGGTCGCAGGGGTGCGGCGGCGAACTGTCGCATGCCTTCTTCGAAGCCCACCGTCGCCCGCCAGTCGAGCTCGTCTTCGATGCGCTGCGACGACGCGGTGATGTGACGCACATCGCCGAGCCGGAACCGACCGGTCACCTGTGGTGCGGGTCCGCCGAAGGCCGCCGCGAGCGCGTGCGCCATCTGCCCGACGGTGTGCACCTCGCCGCTGCCGACGTTGAACGGCCGAAACGTGCCGCGGAGCGGTCGTCGCCGTCCACTGCAGGGCCGCCAGGTTCGCGGCGGCGACGTCGGCGACGTGCACGAAGTCGCGGCGCTGGCCGCCGTCTTCGAACACCTGCGGTGCCGCCCCGGCCTCGAGCGACGAGCGGAAGATCGCGGCGACGCCGGCGTAGGGCGTCGCCTGCGGCATTCCCGGCCCGTACACGTTGTGGTACCGGAGCGCCGCGACGGAGCCGCCGGTCTCCCGCGCCCACACCGCGCATAGGTGCTCTTGCATCAGCTTGCTGGCGGCGTAGACGTTGCGCGGGTCGACCGGGTCTTCTTCGCTGATCGCCAGGGGCTCGAGCGGCTCGCCGGTGCGCGGTGACACCGGTTCGAACCGGCCCGCCGCGAGGTCGGCCTCGGCCCGAGGCGGGGCCGCGACAGGACCGAGCGCGTCGCGGTAGCGCCCCTCGCCGTAGACGACCATCGACGAGGCGAGCACGAGGCGCCGCACACCCGCACTCGTCATGGCGGCCAGCAGCACGGCGGTCGCGAGGTCGTTGCTGCGCACGTAGTCGGGCGCGTCGGCGAAGTCGACGCCGAGTCCGACCTTCGCGGCCTGGTGGCAGACGACCTCGACTCCGCTGACGGCCGCCGCCAGCGCGAGCGGATCCGCGAGGTCGGCGTGGATGAACTCCACGTCGTCGCGGGTGGAGACCGCCGGAGCGGCCGGGTGGACGTCGGCCCGCAGGCTGTCGATCACCCGCACGCGCCACCCGCGCTCGAGTGCCGCGCTCACCACGTGGGATCCGATGAATCCCGCTCCGCCGGTGACCAGCAGCGTGCCGCTCATCGGTTCAGTCCTCTGCGCTGCGGGCGAGCACCATGCCGACCGCCGCCGGGTCGATCAGCTCGCGCGGCGCGTAGTCCTGCGGAATCCGCTCGATCGTGCCTTCGATCGCTGCGGCGATCCGCGGCTTCGCCTCGGTGAGGCGACGGAAGACCGCCTCGGCGGTCACCGGTTCGTCGTCGACGGAGTGACCGGTGTCGGCATCCGTCACGAAGGAGAGGCTCACGTAGCCGACGTTGAGCTCGGCGGCCAGCGCCGCTTCGGGGTACTGCGTCATGTTGACGATGTGCGCACCGGCCGCCCGCCACGCGTCCGACTCGGCGCGGGTGGAGAATCGCGGCCCGGGGATCACGACGGTCGTCCCGACCGGCGAGAACTGCTCGTCGGCGTCGGTCAGGGCCGCGATCATCGCCTCGCGGAGCACCGGACAGTACGGGTCGGCGAACCCGAGGTGCTGCACGCCCGGCTTCGTCGTAGCGACCCGTCGAAGAACGTATCGTCACGATCGCGCGTGCGGTCGAGCAGCTGGTCGGGAACGACGAACGAGCCGGTCGGCGTGCTCGGCGAAAGACCGCCCACCGCCGACGACGCGACGATCGCGCGCACCCCGAGCGACGCGAGCGCCCACACGTTCGCGCGGTAGGGCACGCGATGGGGTGCGAGGCGATGGCCCTCACCGTGACGCGCGAGGAAGGCGACGTCCGCGCCGCCCATCCGCCCGATCGCGATCGGACCCGATGTCGCACCGTACGGCGTGGGGATCGTGATCGTCCGCGGGTCGTCGAGCAGTTCGTAGACGCCCGAACCGCCGATGATCCCGACCCGCACTTCTCCGGTGTTCTGCACGCTGCCGCCTCTCAGTCCGATCCGCGGGAGGCGCCCGCGGAGCTTGTCACTTGTCCGGTATCCGTGTCACCGGCGGGCGACCCGTCCGCATCGTCGCGAGCAGTCGTGTCAGGTGCCCGTCGGGCAGCTGCGGCCGCACCTCGTCGAGGCTGCGGGCGGTGTCGATGTCGGTGAGGGTGTCGAGGTCGCGTGTCGTGAGGCCCGCCTCGACGAGTCGTTCGCGCTGGCGGGCGCCGGTGTCGGACAGGGACATGGGGATGCCGCGCACCAGGTCGCCGTCGGGATCGCGGAGCCCCAGCATCCAGAAGCCGCCGTCCGTCGCCGGTCCGAACCAGGCGTCGACGTCGGGGGGCCACTGCTCCAGCGGGGCGCGCAGATGAGCGGCGGTGAGCTGCGGCGTGTCCATCCCCACGACGACGGTCGGCCCCCGGCATCCGTCGAGCGCCCCCGCGATGCGTTCGTCGAGCGCCCCGGTGCGCTGGGGAACGACCTCCCACCCCGGGTGTCGAACCCGACGGCGCCGTCGAGACACAGCACCCGACGGGCTGCAGGTGCGCGATCGAGGGTGTCGAGGGTGTCGCGCAGGCTCGCTTCGGCGATGAGTGCGGCCTCGCTCGGGGTGTACGGCGGGCACAGCCGCGTCTTGACGGCCCCGGGCCGGCACTCCTTCGCCATCACGACGATCGTGGTCATCGGGCGCGCTCCCGGAGGACGCGCGACATGTCGGAGATCGCCGTCGCCGTCCCGCGCACGGTGCCGGTCACCTTCGACCGCCCGACGCGAGGCCGGTACGAGACGTCGACCTCGCGGATGCGCCAGCCCTGACCCGCGGCGGCGAGCACCATCTCGAGGGGGTAGCCGCTGCGCCGGTCGGTGAGCGCGAGGGCGAGCAAGGGCTCCCGGCGTGCCGCGCGCATCGGACCGAGGTCGTGAAGTGGCGCTCCGGTGATGCGCCGCAGTCGATGGGCGAGATACGCGTTCGCGGCGCGGGCGTGCAGAGGCCACGCGCCGAACGACTCCGGGCCGGCGCCGCCCGAGCACGAGGTCGGCCTCCTGCGCGGCGATCGGCGCGGTGACCCGCGAGATCTCGGCCGAGTCGAACGATCCGTCGGCGTCGCAGAACGCCACGATCGGGGCGTCCGCGGCGAGGAGCCCCGCGTGCGCCGCCGCGCCGAAGCCTCGCCGCGGCTCCACGATCACCAGCGCGCCGTGCGCGGCGGCGACATCGCCCGAGCCGTCGGTCGACCCGTTGTCGACGACGATGGCGCGGAACCCGGCGGGGAGCCCCGCGAGCACGTCGGGCAGCGCCGCAGCCTCGTCGAGGCACGGGAACACGACATCGACCGCGGCACTCACTCCGCGACTCACGAACACGGAAACCACTCGGCGGCCGCCGCGGCCCGCAGCCGGTGCTCGACGAACCGCCTGCGCACTTCGTCGATCGCGTCTTTCAGGGGGAAGATCTCGGCCATCACGAACTGGTCGGCGTGGTCGGCGGCGACGGGGTGCCAGTACACGCCGTCGGCCGTGATCGTCACCTCGGGGATGAGCGAGTCGACCGTCAGCTCCACCCCGGTCTCGGCCACGCCGCGATGGGCGATCGCGCGGATCACCTGATGATCCGGCGCGATGCCGAGCTCGTCGAGGAACGCGTGGAACGGGTCCAGTTCGCGGATGTGCGCGACCGGCACCGTCGCCGCCACCTTGACCGCGAATCCTTCGTCCTGCGCGGTGCGGATCCCCTTGACGGCGCGCGCCCACGACCCACGGCCGCGGTGCCCGTCGTGCACGTCGGGCGTCGGAGAGTCGAGGCTGATCTGCAGCGTCAGACGGTCACGGTCCATCCGGCGCAGGCGCTCGAGCTTCGTGCCGGTGAGCAGCATCCCGTTCGTGAGCAGCGTCGTCGGAAGCCGGCGCGTGCACGCCGCGACGAGGTCGTCGATGTCGGGAAGGAGGAACGGCTCACCGCCGGTGAGGATCAGCTCGGACACCCCCGCGTCGAGGGCCTCGTCGGCGATGCGCCGCACGCGATCCTCGCCGAGGGCACGGCGCTCGGTGCGCGGTGAGGAGCGCACGCAGCAGTAGTCGCACGCAAGGTTGCAGTCGAAGTTCGTGTACATCCACACGCGCGTCCCCGGCCGCTGGTCGGGCGCGAGGTCGGCCAGCGGGTCGGCCCGGCGTCCGGTGCGCACGACGACGCCGGCATCCGACGCCGAGACGAACTCGTGGCCCACCCGCTCGCACCATGCTCGGGCGGTGGATGCGGCATCCTGCGCATCTCCGTCGAAGCCGACCGTGACCGTCGTCCCGCGCGAGACCCGACCGGTCGCCTGCACCAGGTCGAGGACGAGTGCGTGGCTCACCATCGCGGGGAGATCCCCTGCTCGCGCACCGCGCGGAACAGCGATTCGTAGCCGTCCAGCTGCGGGGCGACCCACGCGCGCAGCCCTTCCATCTCCATGATCGGGCGGTGCGCGGGGTTCTCCCAGTCCATCTGCATGAGGCGGTCCACCCACGCCTCGTAGCGCTCCGGCGCCGTCGACGACAGCACGGTGAAGTTGCAGTGGCTGTAGACCGGCGAGGTCCAGAACGCCTCGAGCGCGCCGGGCATGAGCTCGTCGCGGCCGATCGCCTCCCACGTGTTGATGCCGATCGCCGCGGCATCCGCTTCGCCGGCGAGCACCGCGCGAATGGCGTCGAGTTCGCTGCGCCCGGTGTCGCCGTGCTTGCCGACGTCGCTGTTGATGCGGAGAAGCTCCACATCATCGGCGGCGATCCCCGCGTCGAGGAGGAACTGCACGGGAAGGATCGCCGCCTGCGCGGAATCCTGCGACCCGAGCGCGAGCCGGCGACCGCGCAGGTCGTCGAGACCGCTCAGGCCTGCACCGGCCTGGGCGACGAAGCACCGTCTGGAAGACGGCATCCGTGTCGCGCATGGCCAGCGCCCGGCATCCGGCCGTCCGTCTGCAGGACGGTGCGCACCCACGCGAGGTTGGTGTTCCACGCGACGTCGATCTGACCCGCGATCAGCGCGTCGACCTGTCGGCCGTAGTTCGAGTAGCAGCACGAAGTCCATCTCGGTGTCGGTGCCCGCAAAGTACTCGCGGATCCCCTCCCAGATCGGCACGACGTTGGGCGAGTAGGCGACCGCGCCGACCAGCAGAGGAGCATTCATGCGGCTATCCATCTTTCGCAGGGGTGGGGTGGTGGAGAGACGGGGGTGTTGCGATCCGCCCAGCACACACTGAGCAGTCCGACACCCCACGCCCCGAAGAGGGCGAGCGCCGAGGCGTCGCCACCGAGGATGTGGATGCCGGTGGCGAGCTGCACGAGCTGTACCGCGGCCGCCACCAGGAAGCCGCCCCCGGCGATCGCGCAGATCAGGACACTGCGTCGGACCCCGCCGATGATCGCGATCCCACCGAGAACGACGAACACCACCGCCACCGCGGGGGACACGTCGACGAGGTCGATGAACTCCGGAAGAGCCGGCGTGAAGACGAACGCGGCCGAAGCGACCGAGGCGATGCCGAGCACGATGGCGGCCCGGGCGAATCGCTGTTCCATCGGGACGGCGCTCCCGCCGCCGATCGCAGCCGGCGCTCATGACACCGCCCCCAAGAACCGTGACACCAGGCCGGGCGATCGTGCCCATGCGGGCCGCAGCAGTCCGTCGATGCCCCACGTGCGTCCGGCGGCACCCATGAGCAGAACGATATGGCCGATCCCCATCAGGTAGTAGCCCCAGTGCCATTCGTGCGGTGCGTTCAAGACGGAGAGCGCGATCGCGATGGTCTGAAGGATGCCGACCGCGGCCCACAGGCGCGTGGCGAGGCCGATCACCAGGAACGCCCCGAGCGCGGCCTCAGCGAGGAGCACGCCCCAGCCGACGATCGCGATCTGAGGCAGGAACACCTGCTCGACGAACCACGAGTAGGGCGCGAACACCGGATACTCGACGGCCTGACTCGCCCAGAAGTACAGGCCGCGATCACCCTGCTGCCCGAAATCGGGCGGCACCTTCCACCCCGCGTTCTGCACCCACAGCACGCCCAGCGCGATCCGCAGGACGGCGAGCGCGGGTCCCGTCGATCGCGGGAGATCATGCGGGCCACCGCGACGCGCGACCGGAATCCGACACCTTCTGGTCACGAGACCCATCAGACACCCGTTCCTCGACGAGCGCACGGGTCAGGTCTTACGGACCGGTGACGTTCGGGTTCGACCCTCGCCACCCGGCGTGTTGGCGCTCGTAACATCACCCACAGTCTGCGCTGCCGTTGAGGACGCGACACAGGCGGCGCGCATGGCTACGAGACTCGACCGATCGGCCAGGCGGCCGATGCACACGCGCATCGCCGCCCCGCTCGGCATCGGGTGGACGACGATCGTGTTACGGGCTGTGCTTATACGTCCAGGACGAGTCGCTTCCCGTGGCAGCGTGAGACGCAGGTCATCATCGTCTCGTTCGCGAGACGTTCGCGCGGGTCGAGGACGGAGTCGCGGTGCTCTGGGATGCCTGCGAGAACACGGACCTCGCACGTTCCGCATGTACCTTCGCGGCAGGTGGAGAGGATTCCCGCTCCCGCCCCGTTGATGACGTCGAGGACGCTGCGGTCAGCCGGCACCTGGAGGACTTCGCCGGTGCTCGCGACCTCGACTTCGAAGGGCGTGTTGGGAGCGTGTTCTTCGTCGCGGGGGGCGAAGCGTTCGAGTACGAGGTCCTCCAGGCGGCCGCGCTCGACCGCTGATGTTTCCAGGGCCGTGAGGAGCCTCTCAGGTCCGCACGCGTAGACGGCAGCATCCGCTGGCAGTCGTTCCCAGATCGTGTCGATGTCGAATCGCCCCCGGGTGGCAGAGTCCCAGAGGTACACGTTGGTCAGGTAGTCACTTTTGAGTTCGGCGGCGTACGCCATGCGACGCACATCCGACCCCAGATACTGATCGAAAGCTGGCGCGAAGCGTGGCGCGACCCCGAATTGACCTTCTTGATCACCCAGCTCGCACCGTTCGGCGCCAACCTTTTCGGAAATGGGGACCTGTTCCCCACGCTGAGGATGCAGCAGGCGACGGTTGCTGCAACCATTCCGGGCGTGTGGATGGCCAGCAGCTCAGACGTCGGTTTGAAGCGCGATATTCACCCCAAGCAAAAGAAGCCGATCGGCACGCGACTCGCCCTCCTCGCCCGCGGGCACGTCTACGGGGAGGACCTACTCTGCGACGCGCCCACCCTGGTTCGTGCGCAGCACACCGATGACGGCATCAGCATCCACTTTCAGCACGCTGACGGTCTTCACCACGACGATCAACCCCTGCCCCTCACCGTGCATGACGAAGCTGGACAGGAGATCCTGCCCAACAGCATTCGGGTCGGACCCGAGCTCATCGAACTGGTGGGTGACTTTCCTGCCAGCGTGGTGATCTCGTTCGCCACCACGGGCTACTACTACGTCGGACTCCGCAACGCCGCTGGAATCCCCGCGCTGCCCTTTCGCGTACGCGTCGAGGAGCAGCTCCCTGCGCCGTCAGTGCCATCAGTGAAGGATCGAAGAGAACCGCGATGACTGAAAGCCCGACCACCTCCGCCATCGTCGGACGGCAGGCGAGGTGTGAACAATCGCGTGAACAAATGAGGAGGCCGAGCGCACGTGAGTGCACAGCGCGGTCACCGGAAGTCGTTCGCCGGGGCATGGTCGGGGAGATGGCGCTCAGACGGTTTCGGATGGGCCGCGGAGGTCGCACTTCAGAGGTCAGCCGCCGATGAGTTCCAGTTCTCCGACGGCCGCGCTGACACCGTCCTCCGCACGAATCCTGGTCGACAACTCGGCGGCGCGGGACTGCATGCTCGGCGTGTCAATGGCGATCCTGATCGCGGTCGCGAGGCGCGTGGCGGCGAGACGCCGAACGGGAATGGGTGGGGGTGAGACGCCGAGGTCGTGGGTTCGGGCCGCCCAGAACGGCTGCTCGGCGCCGAACGGAACCACGACCGAGGGCGCACCGCCCAGCAGCGCGGCGCCTGTCGTTCCGGCGCCTCCATGGTGGACGGTCGCTGAGACCCGCGGGAACAGCCACGAGTGGGGAACGGAGTCGACCGTGAAGACGTCATCACGTGTCGTTGCGCCGCTCCCGATCGCCCCCCACCCGCTGAGCAGAACCGCCCGCACATCGGCCTGCCGTAAAGCCGCCAGGACTACCGCGCGCAATCGTTCCGGGTCGACGCTGCGCATGCTGCCGAACCCGATGCTGACCACCGGGCCCTCTCGCCGCAAGAAGTCATCCAGCTCGGGATTGTTGTACTCGTCTTCGATGATGCCTGTCCAGTATCCGGTTGCGACCCGTCGGGTTCGCTTGTCCGACGTCACGGGCACGACGTGCGGGCTGAATCCGTAAAGGATGGTCGGATGCGGCGGATCCTGCCTCCTCGGCAGGCTCAGTTCGGCGCGGGCGGCCCTCATCGGCGGACGGAGCGCGGTCTGCATGATGGCTCGGGAGGCGGCGTGGCCGAGCCGGTTGCCGAGCGAGCCGAGGGGGGTCAGCCACGGGGTGAGCAGCCCGGGGTATCGGCTGCTCGGCGCGTCGATCGGCTGCAGGTGCGTCCGGACGAAGCGTGCTCCGACTGATTGTGCGACCGGTTGTGCGATCATCGCTCCGCCGATTCCGCCGCACACAATGTCGACACCCTCGGCGACCTCCCGGGCCTGCCTCGTCCATACGCGCGCACGATCGCTGACAAGCGCACCCATCGCGCGCAGAGAGAGCTTCTCGTCGCTACGGCCTCGATCTCCGCACGTTCTGTCCCAGCCAAACCGACGAACGCGTCAACCCCCCGGAACATGGACGCATAGTCTCCGGGCGCGGCCACACTCACCGAATGCCCGGCGCTCAGCATCCCGTGCGCGAGGTGCGCGTACGGCTCCACACCCCCGCGGGTGTCGTTTGCCACGATCAGCACACGCACAGTCCATTGTCGCCCCGAAGGTCGATCTTCGAGCGACCAGCTATAGATCGTCGAGGATCGCCTGGATGCGGCCGGCCCGCGTTGCCGGGGTGACCGCTGCGTCCACGGGGACAAGTCGCCGACGCCGCGCGGCAGGCGGTAGGGCGTCCCACGCCGAGCGCAACCCTGCAACTGCGAGGGAGTCCGCCAGATCTGACGGGACGGGCACCTCATCCGGGTCGACGGGCGCCAGATGCCCCTTGACGGGATCTCCGACTTCGAGGCGCAGCCGCCTGAGAAGCGACGCACCCGCCCACACGAACGTGCCGGTGAAGACCGGGGCGCGGGTCAAGGCGAGATTGACTCCCACCCCTTCGAGCTCGCCCGCCACGCGCCTGGTTCCCAAGGCACGCGCCGCGTCGACCAGTTCATGAGGCACCCGGATCACCGTGTACCGCGCGGCACCCCACTGCATCGGTTCGACGAAGCCGTCGACGGGATGGGCAGGACCGAGGGCTGGCCACTCAACGCTCATGCTCGATTGTCCCAGCCGCGGCGTGGGCGCAGCCGGGTGGAGGAATGGGGAACTCGTCTCCCGCGTGATTGCAGGACATCGCAGGGCTTGAGATCGAGTGCAGCCGCGGTGACGCCCGCACATGAGGGTTCAAATCCGACCGTCACCGCCGCTCGCCGTCGCCGATCGCGACGCGGCGGTGGAGAAGGCCGCAGAACTCGGTCTTCTCGGACGATGACGCACTTCTCACCCCACGCGGATGATGTGGATGCCGGCGGCTCGCTCTTCACTGATGTTGTGACGGGTCGCTTCCGCCGAACCGGCAGAAAGACCGCGCGATCGCAGAGAAGGGGAATGTGACATGAGCACAGTCAAGACAACCGGCTGGACCGGCTGGGTCGTCTTCGCCGGCGTGATCCTCATGGTGAGCGGCATCTTCAGCGCCGTCCAGGGACTCGTCGCATTGATCGGACCCAGCACGTACTACGTGGTCACCGAGGGATCGCTGTGGTTGCTCGATGTCACCGGATGGGGCTGGTGGAACCTCATCATCGGGCTTCTTCTGGTCCTGGTCTCGGTGGCGCTGTTCGCCGGACAGACCTGGGCGCGGGTGGTCGCCGTCATCCTGGTGATCCTCAGTGCCGTCGGCCAGTTGCTTCTCATCCCCGCGCAGCCGTGGTGGTCGCTGATCCTGATCGCGCTCGATGTGCTGATCATCTACGCGCTCATCGTCCACGGCCGCGAACTGAAAGACAGCTGAGTCGGCCCTCGCACAGGGCGCCCTGCGCGCCTCCAGGATCTGTGCGGCATTCGGGGGGATGCCGCACAGATCCGCCCTCGGTTGAACCCGGGACTCCGAACCGCTCGCAGAGTACTGCGGGCGGTTCGTGATGCCGCCGGTCGCACGTCCACCCGTGGGCGGACCGCCGCACCTGCGCGGTAGGCTCCGCGTGTGAAGGCGCTGCGGATGATCGCCGCCCTGGGCGTGGTGGGTCTTCTCGCCGGGTGCGGTGTCGGAGCCGTCGCCCGAGCCGACGCCGACGATCGTCACCGACGAGACGCGCGCGCAGCTGTGCGCGGAGGCCGCCGCCGAGATCGTCGCCGCCGTCGAAGACCTCGTCGAGGACTACGAGCCGTCCGGCGCCGCGCCTGGAACCATCCCCCGAGCCCGGAGCGGTCGAGCCGACGCCGTCAGGGTCGGCCGACCCGTCGGATGACCCGCTCGGAGATGCCGTCGAGACGGCGCGACAGACGAGGGAGCGGCTCGGCTGCGACGATCCGGCGTTCCAGGCGTCGCTCGAGGAGGGTCTCGACGCGATCGAGCCCGAGTCCGCGATCCCCGCCGCGATCTGGCGTCGGCTGTCGGCGTCGCTCCTGGGCGAGGTCCGCCAGGAGGCGGGCGAGTGGGCGCTCGAACCGGGCGCCGATCTGCACGACGCGGTCGCACGGGCGGCGGAGGGGACCACGATCGTCCTCCCCGCCGGCACCCTCGAGCTCGACGAGACGCTCGTCCTGCTGCAGGGGGTCACGCTCAAGGGCGCGGGTCGCGACGCGACCACGATCCGATCTACCGCGCCCGACGCGGCGGTCATCGTCGCGACCGCGGGGCTGGTCCGGCTCGAAGACCTCACGCTCGAGCTGGCCGGACAGCAGGCCGCGTCGGGCCTGGTCGCCGGGCCCTCCGCATCCGTGTCGCTCGTCACGGTGCGGGTGGCCGGCGCGGTCGCGGCCGCGGACGGCGTCGGCGGCGCCGGGGTGTACCTCTCGGCCGAGGGCGACGAGGGATCGGGGCGCGGAACGACCCTCGAAGTGACCGACGCGCTCTTCGAGCGCAATCAGTGGGCGGGCATCACCGTCGCCGGTGGGCATCGCGTCAGCATCCGATCGGCGGTCTTCGCCGGCAACGGCGAGGTCGGCATCCTGTTCCTCGATTCCGCGAGCGGCTCGGTCAGTGCGAGCACCTTCACCGACAACCGGGTGGCGCTGGCGGCCAGCGGTTCGGCGACGCCGACGTGGCTCTCGAACACGATCTCGGGAGGGTCGGTGGGGATGCAGCTGGATGCCGATGCCGTTCCGGTCATCGATCTGCGTCAGGGTCAGCGGCACCAGCTCGGCGGCGGTGATCTTCGGCGGCCGCTCAGCCGGATCGATCACCGGCACGGTGTGCGAGAACGTCCCGTTCGGGATCGTCATCTCCGACACCGCCACCCCGACGGTGGGAGCGAACAGCTGCGCGCTCGCCCGCGGAGGATCCTGAGTCCGCGGGCTGTGCCGCGCCTGGCGGCGCGACACGAGTCGAGTCCAACGATGAACGAATCGCTGTACACGGCCGCGGAACGGTGTCATACTCGCGATCTCAGCGACGCCCGGTGATGCACACCTCGACCCTCCGGGCGCCGTCCGCTCGACGTGGGGACACCTGGTGCCGATCTTGGGGTTCATCGGCCGTGGCGCATCGCGCCAGGGTGCCGCTGACCGCACCCTCCGCACCCCCGCGCGTCGAGGAGCCGCGGCGATCTCGGTCGTCGTCGCGACGGCGCTGATCGTCACGCTCGGCGTGGCGCCGGCCAGTGCCGTCACCACCGCCGAACCAGCCGACCGAGAGCGCGGTCCCGGCCGCCGCGCCCGGCGCGCTCCGAGCCCGCCGAACCCGCGGTCGTGCACCTGCGGGATGCCGAGATCCTCGTCGTCGACACTCTCTCGCCGGCCGAAGCCCGTGCCGCCCTCGATGCCCTCTTCGCCGCCGAGGAGCAGCGCCTGCGCGAGGAGGCTCAGCGCGGCACGCAGACCACGCGTTCCCAGGCGGAAGCCGAGTTCGACGCTCAGATGGCCGCGGCGATCGAGGTGGCAGACGCACAGGCGTCGGCCAACGCGCAGCTGCAGGAGGCGCTCGCCGCGCTCGCCAAGGCGCTGTCGACGAGCCAGTGCACGACCGTCGGCGGCACGAACGGACAGCCGGCATCGATCTCGTGCCCGATGGAAGACGGCGATGCCACCGTCGTGGGCGACGAGAACGTCGTGGTCACGCCTCAGCCCTCGCCCACCCCGAGCACCACCCCGACCCCCAGCGCGACCGTCGCACCGACGGACGACGCGGAGCCGATGAGCGCGGCGAGCCTGCCGGACGCTCCCGTCGGGCCCGAGGGCCTGCTGTCGGCGGATGCCCTCGCGGGTGCCGTCGCGCCAGGCGCTCGCCGAGTGGTCCGCCGTCGGCGCCGACACGTCGGGCATCTCCGCGTACGTCACTCCGCTCGCCGGGACGACTCTCGGTGAGACCTCCGGGCGCTCGATCGCGATCGACGACGATGCCGCCGGGTGGGGATGGTCCGCGATGGACCTGCTCACCGTCGTCCGTCATGAGATCGGCCACGCGCTCGGCGCGGAACACGGTGCCGGGCTCATGTCGGCGACGCTCGCTGCCGGGCGAATCGTGGTCGGTCGATCCCTCCGTGCTCCCGGCCCCTGAGCCCGCGCCGGCCCCTGAGCCCGCACCCGCTGAGCCCGTTGCGTCGCCGAATCCGCGCCCGCCGCCGAGACTCCGGCTGGACCCGCCGCCGAGCAGCCCGCCGCAGCCCGCCGCGCCGACCGCGGCAGCCGATGCGACCGGGCCCGACGCGTCACCCGAGTCGGCAGAGGCTGACGCGGTCGGCTGGAGCATCGCCGGCTCCACCGCCACGCTGACGCTCGCACCCGACGATGCGGCCACCGGCACGCTGCGTCTCGTCGATGGCCGGTTCGTGTTCACCTCGGCGGGCACGCGATCCCCTCGGCGTCGACGCCGCGGGGCTCACCGCCGTGGTGGTCCGCGGGCCCGACGGCACGGCCGCCTTCACGGTCGATCTCACCGGCATCGCCGGCCTCGCGCTCGCGATCGAGGCGGCGCTGCACTCCCTCCGCGTGATGGGTCTGTCCGAGCCCGTCCTGTTCTCCGGAGACGGCGCGCGCCTGCGCCTGGACTCGCTCGTCGCGAGCCTGACGTTCCTCGCCCCGCGCCTCGCCGCACTCGTCGAGAGCTCCGGCTCGATCGCCATGTCGGGCACGCTGACCCTCGCGGGTGCCGACCTCACCGTCCGCGGTCGCAGCATCACGGTCGAAGCCGGCACGACGCTCGACACGCGCGGCGCCGATCGCGACGGTGACGATCACGCTCGCCGCGTCCGACGTCGGCACCGGCCGGACGGATGCCGCGGCATCCGTCACCGTGACCGGCGCGCACCTGTTCGGCGGCGCGGTCAGTCTGATCGCCGAGTCGGCGAACCTGACGGCGGCCCGCGCGAGCTCGGCGGCGACGGTGACACTTCAGAATTCGACGATCGTCGCGAGCGGTGATGTGACGCTGCGCAGCGATTCGGTCGCCGATCTCTCGGCATCCGGCCCTGCGGCATTCGCGGGCGGCTCGTCGACTCGCCGTCACCCGGATGGCGGGAAGCTCCGCCATCACGACCCCGGGCGCGGTGCTCATCGAGGCGCGCAACGCCGCCGTCGGTGATCGCGGTGTCGACCAACGCGATCGGCGTCGCGCTCGCCGAAGTCGACCTCACCCGACTGACCCTCGCGGTCGTCGACGGCGACCAGCGCATCTCGGCCTCACGGCTGCGCCTCCTCGCCACGGCATCGGGGTCACTCCGGGTGAGCGCCTCGGGCGTGAGCGGCGCCGCGCCCGCGGCATCCGGAGCTCACCGCCCTCGCACTCGCCGCGGCGCCGGGAGCGCGCTCGATCGCGGTCGGACGAGCGCTGCTCGAGACCGTCGCGAAGCTCGCGTCTGATTCGCGTCTCGCCGTCGATTCCGCCGATGTCAGCGTGCAGGCGGATTCGACCGTCGACGCTTCGAGCGTCGCGGCCGACGGGGTGGCCGCCCTTCTCGTGCGCGACGTCGCCGCGAGCACACTCGCCCGAGGCGCCGAGATCACCGGCGCCGGCGACCTGCAGCTGCGCGCCACCACCGGCCACTCGGCCGTGGCGGACGGTGCCGACGGCTGGGCGCTGGTGTCGTCATCTGCCCACGACGACCGCAGAGGTCGAGCCCGGCGCGCCCCTCGCGCTCGCGGGCGACCTCACCATGACCGCCACGCAGGATGCCGTGGCCCGCGCGACCGGCACGGGCGCGGCGCTCGTCCTCGGCGTGCACGAGGTCGGCGTCGCGCTGGATCGCACCGCGACGGTCGGCGGATCCGTGACGCTCGCCGCGATCGGCCGCTCCGACACGGCCGCCTCGGCCGCGCCCGCGACGCTCGCGGTCGCCGGTGCGGCAGCTGCGGTGCAGCTGCTGGCCGCTCTCGGCGGGGCGCTGGGCGCACGCCGCCGCTGCCGTCGCGGCCGCCATCCAGGTGCACGCGGTCGCCGCCACGGTCGTGCTCGCGCGGGTGACCACCGCGCTCGGCGGCGGACTCGCCGGCGACTTCCCGTTGCGCGCGGGCGGCAAGGTCGATCTCTCCGCGGTCACGACCGGCTCGAACTCCGCCGGCGGGCGCGGTCAGGATCTCGCGATCGATCAGGTGCAGGTGCTGCCGCTCGCCTCGCTTCATCAGTGTCGTCGACGTGAACAGTCCCGGTCTTCGCCGGGGACGACGTGCTCATCCAGGCGGGCCGCGGGCCTCCGGTCGCCGGCAGCGACGACAGCACTTCCCACCGTCCACCTCAATGCCCCGATCACCCTTCTCGACCCGAGCAGCACGCTCACCCTCTCGAACCCCGCGCAGACGCCGGCGATCACGCCGCCTGCCGGAGCAGTTCTCATCTCGGCCGCCCACGGCGGCACCGTCTCGCTCGGCGGGGCGACTCTCACCTTCGCACCCGGCGCGCTGCCCGCCGATGCCTGGGTCGACGATCAGCCCGCGCGGGGGAGTCGTCACAGGTCTTCTGACCACCTCGTCGGTCTACGACCTGCGCGCCTACGATGCCCGCACCGGCGCCGAGATCACGACGTTCCTGATCGATCCGGTCCTCACGATCGCGGTCGGGTGCCGCCGCTGCCTCGTCTCGCATCTGGTACGTCGCCCCGGACGGCTCGGTGCAGGCGATCGCGACGACCGCTGACACCGCCGCCGGCACGATCACCGCCGCGCTCCCGCACTTCTCCGACTACGTGGCCGGCTCGCCGCTCGCCGGCCTCGTCGGGCTGATCGTCGCTCAGCTGCAGGCCTACCTCGCGAACGCGTCGTACACGCAGAACCTCGGCACCCACAGTCTCGGCGGCGCACTGACGCTCACCGACATCGTGCTCACGATCGCATCGGTCTCGGCGGCGGCCCCGTACACCGGCTCCGCGACCTTCACCGCGAGCCTGCAGCTCGCCCTCACCGTCGGCGGCCTCGCGATCACCGCCGAGCACCGCGGTCTCGGCGACCTACACCCTGGACCGAGGAATCCGCCCTCGACGGCGGATCGCTGCTGATCACCCTCGGCCCGATCTCGCCGGCTTCGACCTTCGGCATCACGGTCACCTCCGGCGGCACCGAGGTCGCGGTGCTCGACTCTCGCATCTGCGACCCTGAGCCAGTCGGGAACCGACCTCACGCTCACGGCGATCGGGGTCTCGGCCACCTTCGGCGACAAGGTGCAGATCACCGGCGGAACGCTGCGCCTGGTGTCGCGCGACGACACCGGCGACGTCGACTTCGAGCTGACCGACGGAACGGTCTCCTTCAGCGCCGGCGTCTCCGGGGCTCACCCTCACCGAACGCGGTCGTCAGCTACAACGGCACCGACGGGCTCGCCCTCGCCGCCGATCTCGAACTGCTGGTCGCAGGCAACGACCCTCACCGGCGCGGCGCGCCTCACCCACGTCGCCGGAGTCACGACCCTCGCGGTGTCGGGCCTGCGGACCACGCTCACCGCCGGCTCGCGAGCAGACCGGTCACCCTCGCCGACGGCGCGGGCACCCTGGTGCTCGGCGCGGCAGGCGTGAGCGGAACGCTCTCGGCGACGGTCGTCGCGACCGGCATCGTCACCGCGACCCTCGCCGGGCGGCTCGCGGTGGATGCCGCCACCGGAACGACCTCGGTCGCGGTCGCAGCCCGCAACCTGTCCCTCGACCTCGGCGGCGGGCTCGCGCTGTCCGACGCGGTCGTCGGCCTGTACGTCGAGGCGACGGGCGGCGGCACCGGTATCGCACTCGATGCGACCGGCACCGTCGACGCTCACCGGCTACGACCGACGTCAGCCTGGGCGGCACGTTCCGCGCCCGGATCAACGGCTTCACCGGGCGGTCGCCGAGACCATCGCACTCGCCGACGGGTCGGGCGATGTCATCGTCGCCTTCACCGCGGGCGAGGACGACGTCGTTCAGCGGCACGGGCCTCACGCTGACCGTGCTCGGCCAGTCGCTGACGGCCGATCTCGCTTTCGTGAGCACGACGGACGGCTTCACCGTCACCGCGACGAACCTCGCCTGCAGTTCGGCGACGGTGTGGCGACCGTCGCCCGGTTCACCGGTGGCGGCACGCTCACGATGGCGGCCGACGACGTCACCGCGGCGCTCGCCGGCACCCTGCAGATCACCGTCCCCGGCCTCGCCTTCACCGGCGCGCCTCACGCTCGACATCAGCACCGCAGCCGCTGACGCACGTCCGCGTCACGGGCTCGGCGGTCAGCCTCGACCCTCGCCGGGCAGGCGATCACGTTCACCGACTTCGCAGTCGCCCGCACGGTCGACGCCGGCGTCGCGCAGCACGCGGATCACCGTCGCCGGCGGCACGCTGGCGATCACCTCCGGCGCGACATCGCTGCTCTCGCTCTCGGCGATCACCGGATCGACTGACGATCACCTCCGCTCGGCGTCGCCGGCATCCTCTCGGCCGGCATCACGACGGCGATCACGGGCTTCGCGTTCGCCACGACCGTCGGCGTCGCGGTCAACACCGGCAGCGCCGCCGTCGGCGATCTGCCCGCGGGACCGTACCTGCGCGTCGAGGCGGTCGGCACGACCATCACGGTCGGCGGCCAGCTGCTCACCGCCGACATCACGTTCGAGCGCGGCGTGACCGCCGCGGGCACGACCGTGGTCCGCGGCGGCGCTCGCGAACGGTTCGCTCGTCTTCGTCGCCGGCACGACCACCGTCTTCCGGTGACCGGCGCGACCGGCGCGCTGCTGGTCACCGCGACCGGGATCGCGGCATCCCTCAGCGGCACCGTCACGGTCGCTCTGCCGCAGGTGTCGTTCACCGGCGCACTCGCGGTCCGGCTGAACACCACCGACGCGAATCGTCGACACCACGGTCGCAGTCGGCGGCACCGACATCGCGCTCGTCCTGCCGGCCGGCGACGGCAGCTACCTGCAGCTGACCGGCACCGACGTCGTGCTCGTGGTCGCCGGCCAGCGGCTCACCGGCACGGTCACGGTGGAGAAGAGCTCCGGCACCACGACGGTCACGGTGGCGAACGGGTCGCTCGATCTTCGGCGACGGCATCGCGACTCTACGGAGCGTCGCGGCGACGTTCACCGTCGGTGCGACGAGGCGTCTGGGGCACGTTCGACGGGGGCGCCGCGCTCGCCTTCCGGGCGTGACGCGTGAACGCGGCCTCCCTCACCGTCGAGATCAACACGGATGCCGCCGACCACGACGCTCCTCATCGCAGGCACCGTGCGGGTGGGAGCGACGAGCTCACGATCGCGTCGCCGGCGTGGACGATCACCGGCGACGATCTGGTTCGAGCGGACGGCGTGACACGCGGCGGCGATGCCGTCGTACCGCATCGACATCACGGGCGGTACGGTCGCGTTCGGCGCCGTACGTGACCGTCAGTCGGCATCACCGGCGCATTCGCTCATCACGGCCGCCGGTGTCGCCGGCACGTGAGCGCCACGGCGAATCTCGCCGTTCCCGACCTCGTCTCGGTCATCGGCACGGCCGTGACCGTCGCCGTCAACACCACACCGGGCCCGGTCGATCTCGGCGGCGGCGTGACCCTTCCCGCCGGGCCCGTACCTGCGCGTCGAGGTGTCGAACCTCGACCGCGATGATCGCCGGCGGCAGCATCGTCGGCGACTTCGCGTTCACGCTCGCTCGATCGGCTCGCCGAGACCGTCGTCGCGATGAGCGGGGTCGCCGTCAAGATCAACGTAGGCCGACGCCGAACCCGTCGCTGTTCGACGGGACGGGCGCCCTCATCATCCGCACCGACGGCGTCGCCGGGCTTCATCTCCGGGTCGGCGTCGCTGGGCGGCGGCGGGCGTCGTCGGTCGAGCGGCTCGGTGCTCCTCCAGGTCAACACGACCACCGCCGCGATCGACACCGTCGTGCTCGGTGGGCGGTGCCGACATCGTCGTCAAGCTGCGACGCGCCGGCGACGGCGCCGACGCATCTTCAGCCTCTCGGTCTCGACCTCACGCATCACGATCGGCGACTTCGTCACGATCGAGGGCGAGCCTGACCTTCAGCGACACCGTGATCGACGGCGTGCCGGTGCGGGTGGTCGCGGCCACGGGCCTGACGATCTTCCTCGGTCGCGGACCGGCGTTCCTCGCGTCGGGCGCGCTCGAACCCGCTCGCGATGGGCGTGCTGCTGACCGGGTGCCTCGATCGGTCTGATCGAGATGGGCACCGGCTCACGCGCTCGTCGCGACCGGCACCGTGAGCCTCATCGGCGTTCCGGGCGTGACGGTCACCGGCACGACGAGCGTGCGGGTCAACACCACGGGTCAGGCCGTGACCCAGACGATCGAGATTCCCGGCAGCACCGACCCCGGCGTGCTCGTCGAGCTTCGCCACGGCGGCGGTGGTCACCGAGTTCGTCGTGAGCGACGCCGACCCTCGCGTTCGGCGGGCAGTCGCCTGTCGGGCACGTTCAGCTTCGGCCGGGACGGCGACCGACCTCACGCTCGGCGTCGACCGACGGCGCGATCGCGTTCGGCGACGCGGTGCAGCTCGGGGAGATCACCGGCGGACCTCGTCGTGCGGTCCGACGGCATCGCCGGCTCGCTGAGCGCGACGCGTCACGATCGCGGCACTCGGGGTCGACGCGGTGTCGTCGCCGCGGTCGCGGTCAACACCGCGCCCGCCGCCGTCACGGTCGGCGCCACGACTCTTCCCGCCGGACCCTACGTGCGGGTCTCGCTCACCGGCCTCGAGCCTCGACTTCCTCGGGCAGAGCGATCAGCGCCGACATCGCCGTCGAGCGGCATCACCTCGGGCGGCGTCGCGACCACGGTCGTCGGGCTGTCGCAACGTCTCTCTCTTCGTCGGCGACGACGGCGGCACGTCCGGGCAGCACCGCCACCGCCGTCGACGACGATCTCGGTGTGCGCCTCACGAGCGGCTCCGGCATCCTCGTCGTCACGCGCGACCGGTCTCGCCGGGCGCATCGAGCGGCACGATCACGGTGCGAGCTCGGCGCGCGATGCCGAACTCGACCGGGCTCGCTCGCGCTCGCGCTGAACACCACCGCGACGCGGGTGACGGCATCCGTCGCTCGTCGGCACCACCGTGCGAGGCACTCGATGTCGCCGCCGGGCCCTACCTGCGCTTCGAGGGCACCGGGCTCACGCTCACAGTCCTCGAGCAGTCGATCGGTGCGAACGTCGCGATCGAGCAGGTCACCGCCGCTGAACGCGGTGACCGGCGTCGCCCGATCCGGCGAAGACGGTGCTGCGGATCGCGGCCACCGGCCGTGCAGCTCAGCCTCGGCGGGGGAGTGCTCACGCTCTCGAACGGCACCGCGCTGGTGCTGCTGATCGCGGACGTGTCCGCCGTCGCCGGCCGGATCAGCGGGCACGCTCGCGCTCGACGGTGCCCGGGGTGGCGTTCTCGAGCGGAGCGATCGTCGTCGAGTTCAACACCGGCGCGACCGGCGTCGACGAGTCGTTCCAGATCGCGGGCCAGACGCTCGAGCTCGTCGCTCGCCGGCCGGGCCAGTACGTGCGGGTCGCGGCACCGGCGTCACGCTCACGATCGCCGGGCAGTCGCTCACGACCGATGTCGAGGTCGTCGACAGCGCGGGCGACGCTGACCATCACGCTGCGCAACACCCGTCTGGCGCTCGGCGGCGCGAGCCCGCTGCGTCACGCTCGCGCAGCCGGCCACCGGCACGGGCGCCACCGCGACGATCGTGCTCGACGCGCCGCCGGCTCGTACGGCGCGATCGCCGTGGACGTCGCGTTCGGCGATCCCCGACGTCGCGGTCACGGGCACGGTCACGATCGCGTTCAACACGACCGCGACCGCGCAGACCGTCGCCGGCTGGACCGACGACCTGCTCGCGGCCGGGCTGCTGCGCGTCGGCGGCGAGAACCTCACCATCACGTCGTCGGGGCAGTCCGCTCACCGGCGACGTCACCTTCGAGCAGGTCTCGACGACGGCGGGCGGCGTCGGTCGTCCGGGTCGGCGTCGCCGAGTGTCGCTCTTGACGCTCGGGCCCGCTCAACGTCTCGAACGGCACCGGCCTGTTCGTCATCACCTCGGCCGGGAATGGCGGGCGCGCTCGCGGTCGACTTCGCGGTCGCTGCGGGTGCGGCCTTCTCGCTCACCGGGGCTCTCGAGCTGCAGGTCAACACCACCGGCGTCGCCGTGACCGAGACGCTGAGGTCGGGGCGGGCACCGTCTCGCTCGACGTCCCCGCCGGCCCGTACCTGCGCCTGGCCGGCACCGGCATCGTGCTCACCGTTCTGCAGCAGCAGATCCGCGGCCGACATCGCGTTCGAGCGGGCGACCTCGTACGGCGCCGATGGCGTGCTGGGCGGCACCGATGACTCGATCGTCACGAAGATCGCGCTCGCGAACGTGCAGGTCTCGCTCGCGGCCGGAGCGGCCCAGCTATCGCTCACCGACGGCGAGGCGCTGTTCGTCCTGCCGGGCGACCGGCGGTCTGGCCGGCCGGGTGTCGGGCACGGTCGCGCTCACCGGCGTGCCGGGAGTGAGCCTCGCCGGCACACTCGCCGTCGAGGTCAACACGACCGCCGTGCGCGGTGCTCGAGGCCGTGCGCGTCGGCGCCGGCACCGTCACGGTCGACCTGCCCGCCGGCGGCGCGCTCGGATACCTGCGGATCGCGGGCACCGACATCGCGATCACGGTCGCGGGGCAGAGCGATCACCGGCGACATCGAGGTCGTCAAGAACAGCGCCGACCTCACGCTCACGATCGCGAACGGTGTCATCGCGCTTCGGCACCGCGAGCTCGCCGCTGGTCACGCGTGACCGAGATCGCCGGAACCTTCCGCCTCACCGCCGACCGGCATGGCGGGTTCGGTCGCGAGCGACGCTCGACGTCACCGATCCCGGGCTCGAGGTCACCGGCGTCGTCGACGGTGCAGATCAACTCGGGCGCCGACCGCCGTGGTCCTGGGCGCCGGCACGGCGCGCGGTGACCGTGCAGCCGGGACTCAAGGTCGAGGTGACCGGCGCGATCGATCACGGTCGCCGGGCAGTCGCTCGGGGCAGCCGGCATCCTGATCAGTCGCACACCCAACGGTGAGGTCGCGCTCGCGGTCACCGACCTCACGCTGCAGCTCGGCACGTTCGTGAACATCACCGCGGCGCACCACTGGACGGGCGCGCTGCTGGTCACCCCCGCCGGCGTCGCCGCCACGTTCTCGGGCGACCTCGGCGGCACTGTCGCCCTACCGAGCATCTTCGCCCTGCCCGGCATCACCGTCGGCGGCGGCAGAGTCGAACTCGCGATCAACACCGGCACCGCGGCCGTGCGCCGCACCGACCTCGGCATCGACGTGCCGGCCGGCCCGTTCCTGCACGTCGCGATCACGAACGGCGTGCTCGCCGTCACCGGCGGCCCCTCGTTCTCGGGCAACTTCCTCCTGAGCCGCACCACCGGCCCGGCGGCGCGTCACGACGATCGCGTTCAGCCAGGTCGACCGTGTCGCTCACTCCCGAGGGGGAGACGAGCCCGGTCGGCATCACGAACGGCGTCGGGGCGTTCCTGCTCACCGCCGGCGGCATCGTCGGCACCTTCTCGGGTGACATCGCGGTCAGCGCCGGCGGGCTGGATGCCGGTGCCACCGTCGCCGTCCGCTACAACGGCACGACGGCGCCGTCGACGAGACCATCACGGTCGGCGGTGTCGCGTGCCGCTGCGTGTTCGCAGACGATCGAGGTCGCGACCGCCGGCGGGCGCCGTTCGTCGCCGTCTCGTCTCGGGCTCGATCAAGCTCGGTGACTTCGTCGAGATCATCGGCGCGATCGAGCTTCGCCGGTGGCCGACATCACGGTCACGAACCTCACGGTGTTCGTCGGCCAGGGCCCCGGCTTCGTCGAAGACGACGTCGTCAACCCGTTCGCCACCGGCCTGTATCTCACGAACGTCAACGGCTTCGTCACGCGGATCCGCCGGCAGCCGCGTGCTCGCGATCTCGGGCACGGTCGAACTCGTCGGCATTCCGGGAGTCACCCTCAGCGGCACCGCGTCGGTGTTCTTCAACGAGACGACCATCGAGCAGGTGCTCGGCAGCGGCGACGACGCGGTCACGGTCGCGGAGGGCACCGCGACCGCACCGCACATCCTCGTGATCGGCGACCTCACCCTCGGCGTCGCGGGGCAGGAGCTCACCGGCACCTTCGCGATCGAGACGCTCGCCGGCGGCGGGCTGCGCCTGAAGTTCGGCGCTCCGCCCGCGACGGCGGCACGCCGCTCACCCTGAACCTCGGCGACGGGGTCGCGGTCGCCACGGTCGCGAGCGGCGAGCTCGAGATCACGCCCGACGGGTCTGGCGACCGTGCTCACCGCGACCCTCGTCCTCAACGCCGGCGCCGCCTTCGCCCTCACCGGCGACATCGTGCTGCAGCTGAACACGGCGACCACGGCCCGCACCGTCGACGGCATCGTGCTTGCCGCCCGGCTCGGTCCGCGTGCAGGTCGGCACGCTCGCGACCCCCGCGAGCCTGGTGGTGGCCGACCAGACCCTCAGCGGAGTCTTCGTCTTCTCGCAGGTGCGCGGGTCCGGTCGCGCCGGGTGCCCCCGCCGGCACGACGGCGCCGAGCACGACGGTGCTTGATCGCCTCCGCTCTCACGCTCGAGATCGGAACGACGGATGCCGATGGCGAACTGACCGCCGGCGTGCGGCTCACCGACGGCGAGGCAGTCTTCGTCATGACCGCGGCGGGAGTCGCCGGCCGTGTCGGCGGCACGATCGACTTCGTACTCCAGACCGACGCGGTGCAGTTCAGCGGCACCTTCACCGTCGCGGTCAACTCGGGCACCGCGGTCAACCGAGACCTTCGCGCTCGACGGCACCACCGTCGTGCTGGTTCTGCCGGGCGGTCCCTACCTGCGGGTCGACGGCGCGAACGTCGCGATCGTCGTGGCCGGCCAGCGCCTGTCGGGCGACTTCTCGTTCACGCAGTCGGGCACGGGAACGACCGCGACGACCGAGATCGCCATCACGAACGCGCGCGCCGCCTTCGGCGACGGAACGACCGAGTTCGTCGCCCTCACGAACGGCACCGGGGCGTTCACCCTCACGGCGGACGGTGTGGCGGGTACGGTGAGCGGCACGGTCACCGTGACGCTGCCGGGCATCGACGTCAGCGGTGACTTCGATGTCACCCTCACCACCGGCGTGATCGCCGTCGATCGAGATCGCCGGTTCGGACATCACGCTCGACATCGGCGGGTTCCTTCTCACCCACGGCGAGGTCACCTTCTCACAGCGCACCGTCGGGGGCGTGAAGATCGTCGATGTCGCCGTCGAAGCCACGGCGGACTTCGGTGCTCCGATCGGCGACATCGACTTCGTCGGCGCTCTGCAGATCGGCCCCGGCGGGCTCGCGGGCGTGCTGTCGATCGACGGCACCGAGCATCGACCTCGGCGGCAGCGTCAGCATCCAGGCGGACGAACTGCGCCTCGAGATCAACCGCTCCACGCAGGCCGTCGTGCTCTCCGACAGCGACGCCACGCGCCTCGAGGCGGGCCCGTACCTGCGGCTCGTCGGCGAGAACATCGCGATCGTCGTCGGCGACGTCACGCTCACCGCCTCGCTGCTGTTCGAGCAGGCCACGAACTCGAACGGCACCCCGCGCACCGTCATCGCGGTGAGCGGCGGCGAGGTCGAAGCTCGGCACGGACGCGCCGATCCTCACCGGCGTCGACGGGCTCATCGTCCTCACGCCCGCGGGCATGGCGATGCGCATCGGCGGCACGCTCGACCTCGGTGCGCTGCTGCCGGCCGGCGTGACGATCGCGGGCTCGTTCTCCGTCGCGATGAACCAGTCGGCCAGCCGCGTCACCGAGTCGGTCACGGTCGGCGGGCGCACCGTCTCACTCGACTGTCGAGGGCAACCTCGCCATCCGCGTCAGCGGCACCGGGGTCACGCTCGCGATCGCGGGGCAGTCGCTCTCGGGCGACTTCGCGTTCGAGCGCGCGGGCACCACCACGACGATCGTGCTCGCGAACGTCTCGCTGCGCATCGGCGACGGCGGCACCGACATCCTCACCCTCACCGGCGGCGCGGGCGTCGTTCACGCTGCTGCCCGGCCGGCATGAGCGGCACGGTCTCGGGCACCGTCGCGCTCACGGTCCCCGGGGTCTCGGCGTCGGCGACGATGACCCTCACGATCAACACCGCCACCTCACTGCTGTCCATCGCCGCCACCGGACCTCGCGCTCGACATCGCGGGGCAGCAGCTGAGCGGAGACTTCACGTTCGACGCAGGCCGGGATCGGCACCGCGCGCGTCGTCAAGGTCTCGGCATCCAACGTGACGATGTTCCTCGGCGACGCGAAGGGCGCCGGCACCGCCGACGACGTCGGCCTGCGGCTCACCGGCGGCATCGGGCGCGTTCCTGCTCACCTCACGCGGAATGGCGGTCGACATCGGCGCGACGATCGACCCTCGTCGGCCTCGGCGACATCCCGTTCTCGCTCGGTGCCGAGCATCGTCGTGCGGCTGCAGATCAACACCGCGCCCACCGCCGTGCAGACCATCGTGTCGGTGCGCTCACTCTCGATCTGCCGGCCGGCCGCTTCGTCCGCGTCGAGGTCGACCGGCGGACATCACGGTCTTCGGGCAGACGCTCTCGGGCATGTTCCTGTTCGAGCAGGTGCACCGGCTCCGGTGCCGACGGACGCGTCGGCACGACCGATGACGTGAAGGTGCTGCGGATCGCCGCCACCGAGGTCGCACTGTTCGTCGGCGACGACGCCACGCACGGCCGACGAGACCGACGACATCGGGATGCGGCTCACCGGCGGCACCGCGCTGCTGCTGCTCACGAGCGAAGGGTTCGGCGGAGCGATTTCGGCGACCGCGTTCATCCGCCTCGGCGACAGCCTGCAGGCGACGCGCGACGGTCGGCCGTCGAGATCAGCAACATGCGCCGCACGGTCAGCGGCAAGGTCGTGCCGGTCGCGGTCGACCGAAGAGTTCGTGGTCGGCGGCGAGACCTACACGCTCGACCTGCCGGCCGGCCCGTACTTCAAGGTCTCGGTCACGGGCCTCGTGCTCACGATCGCCGGCCAGCAGCTCACGGCCGACGTGTCGTACGAGAAGTCGACCGACCTCGGCGCCAACGGCGCACTGGACGCCGGCGACGTCGGTCATCCAGAAGATCCGCTTCGCGAACGTCGGCCTGCGCCTCGGCACTCCCGATCGCGCCATCGTGATCGTCCGCGACGGCTCGGGCGCGTTCGACATCGTCGGTCGAGCCGGCACGCACCGCGGGCGGCATCGCGGGCCGCATGCAGGCCACGGTCGAGCTGCTCATCCCGGGCGTGACCTTCTCGGGCACCCTCGAGGTGCAGCTCAACACGCTCGACGCGACGCAGACCGTCGACGGTGCGCCGATCGCTCTCCGGCATCGCGGTGGCGGGCCGGGACATCACGCTCGAGGTCGTGGGCCAGCGTCTCACCGGCGACTTCGCGTTCGCGAAGAACGGCGACCGGCGAGATCACGCTCGTGCTGACGGACGTCACGCTCGAACTCGGTGACGGCACGCAGACGTACGTCACCGCCACGATCGCGTCCGGCGTCATCTTCGTGACCCGCGCCGGCATCGTCGGTGCGCTCGTCGCCGGCATCGAGCTGCAACGCCGACGTGCTGCCCGGCGTCACGGTCGAACGTCGACGCGATCGTGCAGATCAACAACACCGCGACCGACATCGAGCGCTCGTTCGACATCGGCCGCACCGAGCATGCACGCTCTCGATCCCGAAGAACACGCTCCGCGTGCAGGTGGGGCTGCCCGGTGCACCCGGCCGAGATCGGCATCCTCGGCCAGACCCTCGCGGCGTCGCGATCTTCGAACAGCGCAAGACCGCCGACCGGCACCAAGATCGTGCGGCTCGCCTTCACCGAAGTGTCGCTCTTCCTCGGCGACCAGGGCGCCGACGGCAGCATCGACGATGCCACCGAAGCCGATCCCGGCGGCATCGAGCCCGACGACGTCGGCCTGTACCTCTCCGACGGCAACGGCGCGTTCATCATCACCCCCACCGGCATGGCCGGCGAGGTCTCGGGCGACGTCGACCTGCGCGGCCTGCCGATCGAGATCACCGCGTCGCTCACGCTGCAGGTGAACACGCTGCTGGTCGCGCGGCCAGGGCGTCGTCGTGAACGAGGTGTTCCAGTTCGCCGGGGTCACGGTCATCACCACCACCGACGGCCACGCCACCCGCGCCGAGGTGCAGACGATCGCGGTCGGAGTGCCGGCCGGCACGTTCACCCTCGCGCATCGACGTCGACAGGGACGGCGCGCTCGAGCCGAGCGAGATCAGCGCTCCGATCGCGTTCGACGCGGACGCCCTCGGTCGTCGACGCTGCGATCGAGGCGCTTCTCGATTCGGATGCCGGCACCGACCTCGTCACCGTGACCGCAGACGGCGGCGACTTCATCGTGCAGTGGGAGAGCCGTGGCAACCAGGCGGTCGCTCCAGCCGAACGTGCGGGTGCTGTCGCTGCCCGAAGGGGCCGTTCCTGCGCGTCGCGGCATCCGACATCGACGTCGTCTTCACCGGCGCGAACCACCGTGACCATCCACGTCGACGGCATCGCCTTCGAGCGCTCGGGGCCGACGCCCGCTCAGCAGGTGACGAAGATCGCGTTCGTCGGTGCGAGCATCGCCACTGGTCAGAACATCGGCTCCGACAACCCGGGTCTCAAGGAGGCCTCCGGCGTGCTGGTCGTCTTCCCCCGCAACGCCGTCACCGATGCGAGCACCGACCCCGACACGCGTCACGACCGTCGGGCGGGGTCGCCGGCATTCTCACCGGCAAGGTCGACGCCGGCAGCGGCACGTTCGCCCGCGAGCGCGAGTGTCGGCTTCGCGATCAACACGACCGGCGTCGCGGTCGATCAGACCGTCGACGTCGGCGGCACCGAGATCGTCCTCGACCTGACGGCGAGCGCGGTTCGTGTTCATCGTGCAGGACCTCGACTTCAACTTCGGCGACATCCTCGAGATCCGCGCCGGGCAGTTCGCGCTCAGCGGCGACTCGTTCTCGGGCGAGGGGCTCGAGATCTTCATCGGCTCGGGGCCGTCCAAGCTCGAGAACGGCGACATCAACCCCGCCGCGATCGGCGTGCTCATCCGCAACGCCTCGATCACCTTCATCAAGGGCACCGGAGCCGGCTCGCGGCTGGGCGATGCGCGCCGTCGGCACGATCGCACTGCTGGGCCTGGACGGGCTCGGGATCAGCGGCACCGTCGCGTTCCAGGTCAACGCCTCCGACTCGCAGACCCTCAACCCCGGCGAGCCTCGGCGTGGGCATGACCGGCGCGATGGCGCCCGGCGTGTTCAGCTTCACCGCGACCGACGTCGTGATCACCGCCGGCAGCGCCGTCACCCTGGGCGGCTCGATCCGCCTCACCCGCGAGCAGGACGGCACGCTGGGCATCTCGCTGTGGAACGCGACCGCCATGGTCACCGTGCGGCGGCGAGAACATCGTCGAGCATCACCGGCTTCGCGACGTTCTCGATCTCGCCGGCCACCGGGTTCCAGCTCGGCTCGTTCCGGGTCACCGACTTCCAGCTGCGTCCCGACCAGCACCCGTCGTCTCGCCGACGAGCGACCCCGTGCCCGGTGATCGTCACCGCCGACCTCGTGACCCCGCTGCAAGAACGCGGTGCTCGCCGCCGCGACGCTCACCACGATCACCGTCGTCTTCACGCCGACGGCCGGCACGATCAACCTCCTGAGCGTCACCGACGCCGCCGCCGAGATCGACGGTGTCCGTGGCCGGCTCCACCGGTGCGTGGGTCGTGGGTGGCGTTCCGACTGCGGTCGTGGGCAAAGCGAACACGTGGACGTACACCGTCTCCGGGCCGGCGCTGCCGGGCACGGGAGTCGTCACGGTCAAGTTCATCGAGGGCAGCATCACGGCGACCCACGGTGCCGGCCTGACCGCGCTGCTGGTCGGCGAAGAGGAGAAGTTCTACGTCTTCACTCCGACCCCGGCCGGCCCCAAGCCCGGACCCCTGGCCTCCCTCACCGTCACGAGTGTCAGCCAGGCACAGCTCAACGCGCAGGGCTACATCGACATCACCTACACGTCACTCCCTGCCACCACCGGTGGAGTGCGCCGACCCGATCCTCAAGTCGTCGATCGAGACCGCGACCACGGCGCCGTTCCAGATCTCCGGACTCATCGGCGATCTCGCGGTGTCGGCGACGGGCGTCCCGATCCTGATCGGCACGCCGCTGCTCATCTCGGGCGCCGCAGCGAACGCGACGGCTGTCACCTACCGCTACTTCCTGAAGGACAAGAACCCCGGCAACACGCTCGGGCTGTTCAGCGGCACGGGCAACGTGACGATCACGATGACCGCGGGCCGCATCGCGGCCAGCTCGGGCGGCACACCGGTCACCAACCAGGCCCAGTCGCTGACGCTCGCCGTGTCCGCCGAGCCCGGTGGGGGAGCGCACCGAGGGCGGCCCGATCGCGCTCGGCCCGCTCACGCTGCAGGGTCCGACCGTCGGGCTCGGCGGATTCGGATTCGCCGACGGCAAGGTGCTCGTCTCGGTGATCGTCGGGGTGCAGCGCGCCTCGCTCGCCTTCGGCGGCAGCCCGACGACGGGGGCGACCTCGGCGGCGCAGACCAACTCGGGCATCACCGTCGACCTCATCGGAGTGATGGGCTCGTTCGAATTGGCCGTCGACGTGTTCGGCCTCCTCGGCGGCAACGTCGACGTGCGACTCACCGGCAAGTGGAGCCTGCAGGTCGCCTCGCTCGACGCCCAGATCCCGAATGTCGCCCGCCTGCAGGCCACCGGCATCAAGGTCACCTACGACCCCAAGGGCGCGGCCGATCAGGAGATCGTGAAGGTCAACACCGCGACGATCACCTTCCCGAGCTTCGGCATCACCGGATCGATCCGGCCGTACGACCCCGCGACGTCGTCCAACATCCCCAAGAACAACGATCGAGGTTCTCGGCGTCGGGGTGATTCCCGGGCCTCACGGTCTACGGCAACGGCTTCCGGCTCGGCACGGCCGAACTCGCCTACGGCGTGGCGCCGACGCCCGCCGGGCAGCGTCCCGGACCCCAACGCGCTCACGCCCACGGCGCCCGACAAGAAGATCACGTTCGGCGGCATCCTCGAACTCGACGACATCCGCATCGGCATCTCGGGACTCGACGTGCGCTTCCCCGCCGACGGCGCCGCGGCGACCGACACGGCCGGCTTCACCGGGCGTGATCTACATCGCCACGGGCGGCGCGAAGCTCTTCCCGGGCAAGGCCTACGGCGCGACGCTCACCGACCGCCTGACCGCCGACGACAAGCGGCCCGGACGGCACGCTCGACGACGAGGCGTTCCGCATCGCGCTCACGTTCGCCGACGGCAAGGTGGATGCCTTCCAGCTCACGGTCGACACGCTCGAGATCCGCCTCGGCACCTACGTCACCCTCACCGCGCGCGACTTCCGCCTCGACACCGGGGCCACCGGCTCCGACATCATGGTGCAGTTCGGTGCGGTCGGCGCGAAGGTGACGATCGGCTCGCTCGTGCTCGGCGGCGAGGGCCGCAACTTCGCGATCCTCGGCGACGGCTCCTTCAAGGCGCTCCCCGGATTCGGCGTCTTCCTCTCGGTCGGCTCGGCCACCGGCGACTCGTTCAAGTGGCCGACCTTCCTGCCCGTGCGCATCGACGCGATCGGCATCCAGTGGGACGACGTCGAGAGCGCGCCCGAGGACTTCGTGCTCATCCTCTCGGCGAGCGTCACCGGCATCCAGGGTCTGGACGGGTCTGCGAGATCACCGGCGCGGTCGCAGGGCATCCGCATCCAGCCGTCGCTGCTGCTGGAGGGCAAGTTCCCGATCATCGGCATCGACGCGATCGGCGTCACGGTCAAGGGCAAGATGTTCGGCGGCGAGGTGTCGGCGAGTCTCGTCGGCGGCATCATCAAGCTCGACTCGGCCTACAACGTGATCGGCGTGTTCGACACCACGACACCGGTCGCCCAGCGTGTCTTCTACCTCGGCCTCGAGGGCACGATCTCGATCGCCGGGCTCGCGGGCTTCGGCATCCGGATCGGCCTGTCCGAGCTCGGCCCGCTGCAGGTGTACCTCAACGTCAGCGTGCCCGGCGGCATCCTGCTCGAGCCGTTCTCGGGTCTGACGATCAACGACTTCGCCGGGGGCGTGGAGTTCTTCAAGACCCTGCCCTCGATCGAAGACCCGCTCGCGCTGCGCTCGTCGGCGTTCCAGCTGCCCACCGTGCTGACGGCCGCCGAGTGGCTTCTCGGGCTGCAGCAGCAGGTCGCCCTGCAGGCCAAGACGATCTCGCAGAACCCCGGTCAGAGCGGGTTCGCCGCGGCCTTCAGCTCGCCCGATGGTGATCACGGGCTCGGCGCGGATCTACTCGATCTACACGTCGCAGGCCGTCTTCAACGGGCAGGTCATCGTCAAGATCTCGACCGACGGCAAGATCCTCATCGTCGGCACGCTCAACTTCGCCGACAACAACATCTCGATCAGCGGCCGGCTCTACGCCGACCTGTCGCAGGTCGCCAGCGGCAAGGTCGTGATCCTGTTCCTGGCCGACTTCCCCGATCAGGTGCGCCTGCTCACCCTCTACGGCAAGCTCAAGATGGGCTTCCGCAACTCGTCGGGCAACGAGGTCACGTTCGACGTCGTCGAGGGTGCCGACCCGATCGCGACCGGCACCGCACCGACGGTCGGCATCGGAGCGCCGACCACGAACGGCGGCACGGTCGATGTCGGCGTCGTCAACGGCGCGCAGCGGTCGTCAAGCACCTCGACATCTCGTACACGCCGCCGGCCGGAGCGAGTCTCGACATCGCCGGCATCCTCGACAGCGGCCAGGAGTTCACGCTCTGGTACGGCGGCGACCCAGCGCACCACCATCACCGGCAAGCCGGTGCCGATCGTCGCGGTGACCACCGCCGGCGGAATGGTGTTCGTCGAGCTGCGCACCGACGCCACGGGCGCCTATTACATGCTCGACGCGACGCGCGTGGACGTGCTGCTGGTCGCCGACCTCGAATCGGGCGATCTGCTCGAGACCGCGGTGCGGATCACCGGCACGACCCGGTTCCGCTACGCGATCGGCGCCGACGATCTCGGCATGGGCCGCTGGGAGGTGCGCTTCGCGGCGGGCGCGGTGAAGAACACCGATCTGACGACGGATGCCGGCACCACGGTCGGCGCCGGCAGCGCCGCCACGACCCTCGCGTTCACGGTGGTCGGCGCGACCGCCACCGTCGTCAACCCCACACCGAACGCGTCGGTCGACATCAACGTGATCAACGGCCGCGCCTGGATCACGGTCACCTTCACCAACCCGACCCTGTTCACGATCGACCCGGCCTCGATCACCGATCTCGCAGCCGAGTTCCAGCTGTCCGGCCCCGGACTCGGCACGATCCAGCTCGACGGCACCCAGGCCCCGCAGCTCGTGAGCTCGACGGCCACCACGGCCACCTACCGCTACTGGCTGACCGGCCGCTTCGCCGACACCGGCGCCGTCAACATCACCTACCTCGCGAACAGCTGGTCGTACCTGTTCACCCTCAGCGGCGCACTCACGATCACCGACGCGCCGACCGAGACCGGCGCGGGCAGCATCGGGGTGCTCTTCCCGGCGGGCGGCCAGCTCGGCCTTCCGGCAGGCTTCACCGTCGACCCCGACTCGGTGATCGGCCGCCTCCTCGCCGCCCAGCTCGCCCTCGGCGGCACCGGGTGGGCGCTCGCGCGCGACATGACGGCCCCGATCACGACCACCGACACCCCCGGCGAGTTCCGCATCCCGGTGATGGTCACCACGGTCGGCACAGGCCCGGTCACCGCGACGCTGAACGGCGCGCACGCTCGGCTACCGCGGCGCGGTCGTCGCCGGCTCGCAGCCCGGCGACATCCTCACGATCACCCCGACGGCGTACATCGACGTCGACTTCGCGCAGCCCACGGCCGCCGGTGTCACCCTCGACCTCGCCTCGATCCTCGACCTCGCGCCCGAGTTCGAGCTGTTCGGCGAGGGACTCGGCAGCATCCTGCTCGACGCCGCGCGCGCTCCGCTCCAGCTCACGCCGGCGTGCTCCGGCGGGCATGCTGCGATTCCGCTTCTGGCTCACCGGCGAGTTCGACGCCGGACACACCGTCACCCTCTCGCCCCTGGCGCAGAGCTGGTCGTACCTGAGCCCGGTCGCGGCGGCACCCCTCACCCCGGTGTTCAACGCCGGCGCGACGCTCCAGCACAGCACCACCGCTCACCGTCACCTTCCCGGTCGCCCCCGCCGGGTTCGAGTTCGACCCGCGGATGCTGTCCGCCGCGTTCCTCTCGGGACTCACCTTCACCGCCTCGGCAGCGGGGTGGACCGTCATCGTCGATCGCTCGCGGGCGATCACCCAGGGCGCGGCATCCCACACCTTCGTCATCCCGGTCGACATCTTCCGCGACGACGCGAGCACCGCCACGACGGCGACGATCAGCCTCGGAGCAACGTCCGTGTTGCTGCGGGATGCCGCGGGCGCCGGCATCGGCGTCGTGACGGCGGTCGGCGGCAACAGCTTCACCGCCGCCGCACGCGACTTCATCGACGTGCCGTTCACGACTCCGACCGGGCTGCTGATCAACCCGGCTTCCCTGCTCGGCCTGAACGAGTTCACGCTCTCCGTGACGCGCGGCACCACCGTGCTGACGATCACGGTGACTGCGGCCGTCGTGCTGACCACCGTCGACGGGATCACCTGGGTGCGCTACACGCTGAGCGCGCCACTGCTGCCCGGCGACGTGGTCACCGTCACGTTGGCGGCCGCGGGCGCCATGACGTACACGCGGCTCGACGGTACGACGGCATACTCCGGCGCCCAGCCGAGCGCGGGGACCACTCCCGGCGTGCCCGAGCCGGTCACCGTGCCCGACCGCAGCGATGTCGTACCTCGACGTCACCTTCATCCCGCCGGTCTCGGTGGGCGGCACCGTGTACGCGATCGATCCGCTGCTCGATCGGCATCGACGAGTTCGTCCTCGTCGGCCCGGGCGCGGGCGGCCTCCAGATCCTCGAGTCGGTGCACCTCGGCGGCAACGACGTGGCGGTACCTGCTGAGCGGCACCTTCTCGGCCGGTCGCGTCGACGTCGTCTTCGACCTCACCGCCTTCATCGTCAACCCGGACCGCGGGCCGCCGGCCGGCACCACGCTCACCCAGTCCTTCCAGGTCGTGGGCGCCACCGGCGGATGTCGTCCGCACCGTGCCCGACAACCCCGCCACCCCGGCCGTCGACGAGTCGGCCACCGAACCCGCTCGCCGGCGCCACGCATCGGCCGCGACCTCCTGAATGCCCTGAAGTACCTCGAGATCCGCTTCCGCGGCTCGGCCGGCTTCGCCATCGACCACACCACGCATCGGCGGCGACGAGATCGAGTTCCGCGACGCGCGCGGGCAACCTCATCGCCCTCTCCGCCCCGGTGCGCGTCGGCACGAGCGACATCTACCGCTACGCGCTTCACCGCGACCCTCGCCGCCGGCACCTACACGATCACCTTCCTCGCCGGCCGCTTCGCCGACCTCGGCGGGCGCCTCAACTCCACCGAGACCGAGAGCGCTCACCCTCACCGCCCCGACCGCGGCGCTCATCGACCCGACGCCCGGCTCCGTGATCGACGTCAAGGACTTCGCCGGTCGCGGCTGGGTCGACATCACGTTCGGCGACCCTCGGCGAGTATCGCGTTCGACCCGGCGAGCATCACGGATGCCGACGCCGAGATCACGATCACCGCCGGGCGGAGTCGAGCTGATCGTCATCGGCGCCGCGATGCTCGTGAGCGAGGATCTCATCGCCGGTACCAGCGTCTACCGCTACTTCTTCTCCGGCCACCTCTCGGGCGACCTCGTCATCACGTTCATCGAGGGCAGCTGGCAGAGCACCGACGGCATCGCCGTTCGCCGCCGCCACCCACACCGGCGCCGCCATCGCCCGAATCCGAGCCTCACCTGGGCGACGATCGGCCCGCGCACCTGGGTGGGCGTGCGGCTCACCCCGACCGCCGGCGCCCAGGTGAATGTCGCCACCCTCGGCGCCGAACGACCTCACCTTCTCGGGCGGCGGCACGCAAGCGCTCTCGTTCGACTCGGTGCTCAGTACGCCGACGGGCTCGCGCGCTACTCCGTACACCCTCGCCGCCGGCACTCAGCGCCGGCACCGTCACGGTGACGTTCGCCGCCGGCGGCTGGGCCGACACCGCGGGCAACCAGTCGGCCGCCGGCAGCCAGAGCCTTCCGCCTCATCGAGCAGGGCACCTCGTTCTTCATCGAACTGTCGGGCGGCATCATGCTGCAGGCCGGCGACTTCCTCGACGAGCCGCTCATGCACATCCGCGCCGAGGTGATCCTCGAGATCGACTACGCGCGGCTGGTGTTCATCCTCACCTTCTCGGGCCAGATGGACGTGATCGGCCTCGGCACGATCGGCGCCGCGGCGGGCCGGTTCGTCCTCATGGTCGGTGACGAGTCCACCAACCCGATGTACCCGACGCCGCAGTTCTGGGGCGTCGCATCGCTCGAGACGAACTTCGAGAAGCTCCGCGATTACGGCCTGTACCTCAGCGGCTCCGCCCAGCTGCGGATCAACCTCACGAACCAGGTGAAGACCGAGACCCTGACGCTGCCGGGCGTCGGCCCCGGCGGGACCGACCTCACCGAAGACGTTCGTGCTGCAGCCGTTCAGCTTCGGCTTCCAGATCATCGGCCAGGCGATCGTCGCACCCGGCGGCACCGAGCTCATGCGGGTGCAGGGCGGGCTCTACCTCAACATCTCCGCCGACTCGTCGGAGCCGTCGATGGACCTCTTCCTCACGGGCAGCCTGTCGTTCGGTTCGGGCTCGGCGCGGCTCGAGTACGGCTCGGTCACCGGCGTGCTGATGATCTCCACGCGCGTAGGACCCGTCGTCGGCGGCATCCGCACCGAGATCCCGGGCGTCGCGGGCAGCATCCGCGTCTCGAGCGGTGTCGGCATCGGACTGCCCGACATCGGCTCGCTGTTCTCCGCGACCGGCTCGGTCGACGATCATCTTCAACACCACGCTCGCCGACCAGACGTTCGACGGTGCCCAGACGCGTTCCTGCCGCTGCTGCTGCCCGGCCAGTCGCCGGTCATCGTCATTCCGAAGGCGCCGCCCGGCATCGACGGTCGGCCCGACCTCGAGCGCGACGACCGGCTCGATCTACATCGTCGCCAGCATCGAGGCCGAGCTCACGATCGGCGGTCTGCTCACCTTCACCGGCTTCATCGGCATCGAGACCGCTGTGCAGCCGGGCACGAACCAGGCCTACTTCGTGCTCACCGGCATGGTGGGCGTCAACATCCCCCTCTTCGGGTCGCTGAGCGGGGCGATCAACCTCACCGTGTACGTCGGCGCCAAGACCGGGGTCGTCGGCCGCATCCAGCTCACGCGTGCCGCCAACGCGATTCCCGGTCTGTCGCTCAACGGCCAGTTCCTGTTCGAGATCAACACGTTCAACAGCGTGCAGACCGTCACGCACCTTCGCGATCGACACCCGAGTCGTCGACGGCGTCACCGTGTTCGGCGGATTCCGCCGGCGTGAACGGCCGCCTGATCGAAGCGGACCAGACGCTCGGGGTGGTCGCCGGGCTTCCGCCTCGAGATGTCGGGCGATCTGACGATCATGAACGTGCTCGAACGTCAACGCGCACGTCGTGCTCACGATCAGCGCGGGCGAAGTGAGCCTGCTCGTGAACGGCGGGGCGACGCTCGCCCCGTTCGGCGATGTGGTGCTGCGCGACAGCGGGTTCCGCATCAACGCCCAGGGGCTCGTCGCACGCATCGACCTGTCGCTCGACAACAGCTTCGGCGAATCGATCGGCCTGGGCTTCTCGGTGAGCGCCATGCTCGAGATCAACACGACCGGAGCGACGGCGACTCTTCGGCTCGACCCAGGTGCCGCCCGGGTTCCTGCTGCGCCTCGAGGGGTCGATCAGCTTCCTCGGCTTCGCCCGCGGCAGCGGCTTCGCCGAGATCCGCATCGCGGCGAGCGCGTTCGAGATGTCGTTCGGAGTGGACTTCGACCTCGCCGGGCTGACGTTCCGCGCCAGCGGCGTCGCGGGCATCTACAGCGACGGCTTCGTGATGTCGGTGGCGGTCAGCGCCTCGGCGGATGCCTTCGTCTTCAGCCTGAGCGCGAGCGGCCTGCTGCGCATCAACACCGTCGGGGTGACCCGCAACGGCGTCGACCCCGGCTTCAAGCTGCAGCTCACCGGCTCGGTCACGCTGCTCAAGCTCTTCAGCTTCAACGCCGGCTTCACGATCGAGGTCGGCAAGACTTCCGCTGGTGACACGCAGCTACGCCGCGGGCGACTGGTACATGGATGCCTACGCGGGCCTGTCGTTCTTCGGCTTCGACCTGTCCGGATCGATCTTCCTCAACTCCGACGGCGAACTTCGACCTCGTCTCTCTCCGGGACGGATGACGCTCGGCGGCAGCTTCATGGGCATCCGCGGCAGCTTCTCGCTGCGATGTGGAGTTCCGCTCGTTCGAGGAAGACGGCATCAAGTGGTACCGGCTGTTCATCGGCGGCTCGGCGAGCGTCGAGGTGTACTTCGACTTCAAGCTGTTCGAGATCAGCATCGGCGTCGGCCTCGATCTGTCGGTCACCGCAGACTCCCGGTACGCGGTCAACGGCGTGTCGCCGCTGGAGTTCAGGGTCACCGTCCGGTTCAAGGTGCTCGGCTCGTGGTACTCGCGCAGCGCCACGATCACCCTCGGGGTCGGTCACCTTCCCGGTCGTTCCCTACCTCGCGGGCAACAACGTCGTCTACACGACCAACACCTTCCGCAACGATCGCGCGTGGACACTCGATGACCGCGACCTCTACGTGAACGTCGGCGCGCGCGCCGGCGCCCGCGAGGTCTCGGAAGAGCGTCATCGACGAGACGGTCTACATCGAGCAGATCGGCGCCGCTCACCGCCAACGGGCTCGCGACGATCAAGATCACCGCGTTCGGCCATACGCGCACCTACGCGAACGTCCAGCGCATCCACGCGGCCTTCGGCAACGGCATCGACAGCGTCATCATCGATCCGAGCGTGCAGGTGCCGGTCACGATCGACGGCGGCTCGGGCAACGACACGATCCTGCTGCAGGGCTCGGGATCGGGCAGCAGCCTGAGCGGCGGCACGGAGAACGACACGATCACCGTCGCGGGATCGGGCACCGCGACCGTGAACGGCGGCGACGGCGACGACACGCTGCGCCACACCGGCAACGGAGCCGTCACGCTCAACGGCGACGCCGGCAACGATCGGCTCTTCGGCAGCCTCATCGCCGACGTGCTCAACGGCGGCGACGACGACGACACGCTGTCGGGCCTCGCGCGCAGCTACAGCGGTGGCGAGGGCAACGACCTCATCACGGCGACAGCGGCGGTCTTCACCTCCGCCGCCACGCAGGTCGTCGACGGCGGAGCGGGCACCGACCGCCTCACCCTCGTGCTCAGCGGTGACGCCGACCAGCTCACGGTCGCGAACCCGTCCACCGGCGTCCTGAGCCACACCCTCGGCGGGCTCGACCAAGACGAGCTCGGGCATCGAGAACCTCGTCATCGAGGCCGGCGCGGGCTCCGACCTGATCACCCTCGACGACGTGACCGGCAACGCCTCGGGCCTGGCCACGGTCGAGATCGCGGTCGGCGCCGGCGGCGCCGACATCGTGACCGTCCTCGGCTCGACGAGCGCGGCCGACGCGTTCGTCATCTCGACCGAGGCGGGCAAGACGAAGGTCGTGCGCTCGACAGTGCCCGCCGACACTGCGAACTCGTACACCGCGCTGATCTCGGGCGGCGTGCGCAGCCAGGGCGACGCGCTGGTCGTGGACGGTCGCGGCGGCGACGACACGATCTCGGCCGCGACGATGAGCGCCGACCAGCTCGCACTCACCCTGCGCGGCGGCGATGACGACGACACCCTCGTCGGCTCGTCGTTCGACGACATCCTCGATTCGGGCACCGGCAACGACACGGTCACCGGTGGCCTCGGTCGTGACACCTTCACGGATGCCGGTGGCATCGACACTCTGGTGGAGTCTTTCGCCGCCGGCGACTTCGGCCTCTACAACAACCTCTTCGTCGTCGGACTGGTCGTCGGCACCGACTTCGGCGTGGGCTCGGTCGCCGAGGATCTGCTCGGCATCTTCGAGATCGCCCGGCTCACCTCGACCGCGCCGGGTGCGACCACGATCCTCGTCGGCGACGCGGACGGCGCGGTTCTCGTCGCGCGGCTCCTCGCTCGCGCCGCAAACCCATGGACGCGGAACCGCGTTCCTCGACGCCGGACCCGGCGCCGACCTCGTGCGCATCGAGCTCACGCGTTCCACCGGGATCGCCGTCCACGTGAAGGACCTCTCGGGCGCCGACCGGCTCGAAGTCTGGGGCTCGACCGCGCCCGATGACCTCATCGTCGACATCGTGGCCGCGCCGCCGACGCGGGTACCGAGGGCAACCGCATCCGTCGTGTCGCGTTCGACAGTGCCGGGCGTCGATGACGCACGCTCGGCACGATCACGCATTCCGGCGTCGAGCTGGTCGAGATCCGCACCCTCACCGGCGGCGACCGGGTCGCCGTGCGCGCGATCGCGGTCGAGCACCGCATCTTCACCGGCGAGCACACCGACCGCATCGCCGTCGGCTCGCGGGCTGCCGAGTCGGGCACGACGAACACGGTGTGGACCAACACGGGCGGCAACGTCAACGCGATCGGCGCACTGCTGGTGGTCGACGGCGGCTCCGGCCCCGGCGCGCTCACCGGAGCCGACCTGCTCGCGATCGATGACACCGGCGACACGCGCAGCCAACACCGGCGCACTGACCTCCGAGTGGATCACCGGTCTCGGCCTCGACCCGAGCACCGGCATCCGGTACGCGAACGTCGAGCAGCTCACGATCGACCTCGGCTCGGGCGGCGACACGTTCACGATCCACTCGACCCACACCGGCACGACCGCGCTCACCACCAACAGCGGCACCGACACCGTGATCATCCGCACGGTCGCCGGGCGCCACGACCGTCGACACCGGGGCGGATGCCGACACGGTGCGCGTCAGCTCCGACGACCGGCTCGGCGGCATGCTCATCGGCATCGCCGCTACCGCTGACGATCAGCGGCGGCACGGGCACCGACATCCTGTACCTCGACGACGCGGCGACCGCTGCAGGACCGCATCGGCGTCGTCACGGGCACGCTCGGTCACCGGGCTCGGAATGACCGGCGGCGCGTCCGACGCCGAGCCTCGTGCAGGTCGTCACGGTGCAGCGGCGCGGTCGATGGACGCTTCGCGCTCACGGTCGCGGGGCTCGGCACCACCGGCCAGCTCGCGTTCGACGCGACCGCCGCGCAGGTGCAGGCGGCGCTCGAGGCGCTCCCCGGGTCGGCGCTGGCAACGTCGTCGTGACCAAGGCGGGCACCCGCTGGACGATCGCGTGGGCCGGAGCCCTCGCGGGCGCGGTCGGGCGGGTGCGCACGATCACCGTCGCGGCAGTGGCCGGCTACCCACTCGTTGGTGCGGGAGGCGCGCCCGTCACGCACTGACGACGTGCTCAGCGATGACCGACGGTCGCATCGACTACGGCCTGTTCGAGACGCTCGACATCATTGCTCGGATCGGGCTCCGACGTGCTGAACGTCGACTCGACGCACGAGTCCGGCACGACGTTCGTGCACGCCGCGAACGGCGACGACCGCGTCTTCGTCGAGGCGCTCGTCGGGCACCACGACGATCGAGGGTCAGGCGGGCGATGACTGGCTCGTCGTCAATGCCGTTCCCGGGCCCGGCCGGCGTCGAACCCGATGGCCGGCCAGCTGCTGAACCTCGACGGCGGCGCGAATTCCGACTACTTCCTGATCGACCTGTTCGGTGTCGGCAGCAGCCGGATCAACACGATCGACATCGCCGACGGCGGCACGAACGTGCTCGTCGTGAACGGCTCGGCAGCCGATGACACCTTCCTGTTCCGCCGCAACGCCACGCGCGCGCTCATCGCGCTGCTCTCAGCAGCCGCGCCGCGACGTCCGGGCCAGTTCGGGGCGGTCGAGAAGGTGACCTACGGCACCGAGATGACCGGCGGCGTCATCGTCAACGGTCTGCGCCGGCGACGACACCTTCGCGTTCGACGACACCGCTTCGGTGCTCGCGGTCAACGGCGATTCGGGCAACGACCGCTTCCGCTTCGGCCAGCTCTACACCGACTACATCGGCCGGACGCCGAGTTCCCGGCATCCGAGTTCTTCGTCCTCGACGCGGGGCCAGCTCACGCGCGGTGTCTCGTTCACGGCGTCGGTGTTCGGCGGCACGCGGCGATGACATCTTCGAGGTCTTCCGCAACGTCGCGACCCTCAACCTGTACGGCGACGCCGGCGACGACACCTTCGTCATCCGCTCGTTCGTCGGCGAGTCCGAGCTCACCGCGCTGAACGCCGGCGAGGGCCGCAACTTCATCCAGTACGCCTCCAACGCCCCGGTCAACATCGACGGCGGCTCGGGCTACGACCTCGTCGTCATCATCGGCACCGAGTTCAACGACACGTTCGTGATCACCTCGGGCGGCGTCTACGGCGCCGGCCGCGTCATCCGCTTCGTCAACGTCGAGAAGGTCTCGATCTACGGCATGGAGGGCGACGACGTCTTCCACGTGCTCTCGACCAACCCCGCGTCGAGCTGTCGATCTTCGGCGGGCTCGGCTCCGACCGCGTCGAGGTCGGCAGCGCCGCGCCCGCGGTGCAGGCCAACGACCTGCTCGGCCACACCGGCCTCGATCCGCCACTCGGTCGAGAGCACCGTCGCCAACAGCGCGTGGGCGCTGCTGCCGGTCGACGGCATCGCGACCGAGATCATGGACAACGACGAACCGACCGTCGTCGTCGCGCCGGTGGGCGGCTCGCTCGTGCTCACCGAGGGCGGCGCGCCCAGGTCGGTCACCGTGCGGCTCACCCAGACGCCGCTCACGGCCGTGCAGGTGACGCTCGTCGGCCCCGCGATCGACCCGACCTCGACGAGCCGCGCCCGCTACATCGAGCTCTCGATCGACGACGGCGCGACCTGGCGGACCTCGGTGACGCTCGACTTCGCCGCCGGCGACACCGCGCAGCGCACCGTGCTCGTCCGCGCGATCGCCGACCTCGCCGCCGAGGGCGAGTGGTTCGCCCCGATCGACGCGATCGTCACCGGCGGCGACTACGCCGGCGCGCTCGTCGCCACGACCTTCGTGCGCGTGCTCGACGACGACACTCCCGAGGTGCCGGTCGTGATCGCCCGACGGCGGCATCCGCGTGATCGAGCCGGGAACGCGGCGGGCATCGGCGGCACGACGGCCGCGTACGAGGTGCGCATCACGTCGACCCCGCTCGGCACCGGTCACCGTGCGGGTCACCGCGCCCGACCGGCCTGCAGATCTCGTCGAACGGCGCCGCGTGGGTCGACGAGCGCTGACTCTGACGTTTCACCGCGCGCCGGCGCGCAGACCGTGCAGGTGCGCGCGATCGACGACGCGATCGTCGAGGGCCAGCACGTGCAGGCGATCACCGCGGTCGATCACCTCGAGCCGACCGTCGCATCGGGCACCGTCAGCCGGCGCCGGCGGCCTGGCGAACGAGTTCGCGTTCACCGGCTTCGCCGCCGCCGCCGGCGTCGCTCAAGGGCCAGCTCATCCGCATCACGAGCGGCGCCGGCGCGGGCCAGGTGCGCCGCATCTGGAACAACACCGGCACGATGATCGAGATCGAGGGCGAGTGGGATGTCGCGCCCGCTCGACCGGCGACCGTTCGACGATCACTCGGCTACACCGCCCCGATCACGCAGACCGAGCTCGTCGGCACCGTCACGGCGATCTCGGCCGACCGACCGCACGGTCACGCTCACCGGCGTGCCCTGCCCGTCGCGGCGGCGGCCTCAGCGGCGCGCTGCTGCGACTCGTCGGCGCGAACGGCACGGCCACCTACCGCACGATCGCCATCGAACACGGCGAACGACGATCACCGTCGTCGACGCGTGGGGCGCCGCACGTTCACGGTCGGCGCGCCAGGTCTACGTCGCCGAGCTCCCCGGCGCGGTCGTCGACCGCGTCAGCGTCCTCGTCCACGACGGCGACACCCCCGGCGTCGTCATCACGCCGGTCGGCGGCGACATCCGTCTCGTCGAGGGCGCCGTCCGGCGCGCAGTTCGGCGCCGACGGCGACCTACACGGTGCGCCTCACGCAGGCGCCCGCCGCCGGTGAGACGGTCACGGTGCGGCTGAACGCGATCGCGTCGTTCACGCTCGACATCGGGCGGCCCGAACTGCGGCCTGCCGAACGGCTGCCACGCGCCGCAGCTCGAGTTCTGGAACGGCTCGGCCTGGGTCAGCCAGCTCACCCTCACGTTCACCGAGCCGACGAACTGGTCGACGGAGCGCGACCGTCGCTGCATCCGCGCGATCGACGACACCGCGCATCGACGGCGGCGACGTGCAGGAGTTCGCGGATGCCGCGCGCCGGCTCCACCTCATCCAGGGTCCGCTGTACGTCTCGGGCGGCGACGACCCGAACCCGCCGGTGGCGCTCGAACTCGACGGCTACCTGCCGATCGTGCTGCCCGGCGAGAGCTCGGGCAGCCCGCTGCCGGTCACGGCGAGCTCGGCCGAGGCCATCGAGACCGCTCAGGTCGACACCCTCGTCGTGCACAACGAAGACAGCCCCGCGAACGACGTCGGCGTCCTCACGCGCGACCGCATCACCGGCCTCGGCATGGCCGGCGACTACGTCGCTCGCCGGCCGGCCCGTGCTCGGCGGCATCCGCTACGCGCAGTTCGAAGACCTCACGATCCTGCTCGGCTACGGCGACGACACGTTCACCGTCGAGAACACGCACGCCGGCACCACGACGATCAACGCCGGGCCCGGGCGACGACCGTGCTCACGATCCGCACGATCGACGGTCACACCCGCGTGATCGGCGGCCCGGCGAGCGCGGCGACACCGCTGCTCGGCAACACCGACAACGACACGTTCCACGTGGGCTCGGCATCCGGCGTGCTCGATCTGCTCGCCGCCCTCCTCGTGCTCGACGGCGGCGTGGGCACCGACGTCGCGAACCTCAACGACGTCGGCGACACGAACGGCAACCTCGGCTGGCTCACGCAGGACACGCTCACCGGGCTCGACATGCCCCCGCGCACCGGTCGTCGACGAGCTCGGGCGCCCGCTCGACCGTCTCTACTCGGTCACGCCCGCGCGGCGCGACGTTCACGATCATGCTCTCGCAGGTGCAGAACGGCGTCGGCGACCGGCATCGGCGCCGTCACGTTCGCCGCCGGGCGCGACCGCCGAAGAGGTGCGGGCCGCGCTGCAGCCCTGCTCTTCCCGCAGACCGCCGGCGCCGACCCCGGCGTCTCGATGACCTGCGGTGAGCGGAATGCCACGCGGTGCGCGGCGAGCGTCTACGTGTGGCTCGTCGGCGGCACCTTCCTCATCGGCTTCCGCGGCGAGGTGAACGAGAGCACGCCGCGTCGCCGATCACGATCCAGCTGGCCGCGCTCGGCGCGACGGCGACGGATGCCGCGACCGACGCCTCGAGCACGCGGGCATCCGCTACATCGGCCTCGAGACGCTGAACCTCGCGCTCGGCTCGGGCAGCGACGTGCTGAACGTCCGCGGCACGCTGCCGGTCACGAACGTCTCGTTCGGTGACGGGCGACGACCGGGTGTACATCTCCTCGCAGGCCGATGTCGCGACTCGCCGAGCAAGCCGCAGTTCCTCGCGGGCGACCTCGACGACATCGACGGCACGCTCAACCTCGACCTCGGCACCGGGCGGCACACGCTGCTGCTGAGCGACGAGGGCGCGCGGCTGCCGGCGACGCGAACGTGCTCATCACCGACGTCGGCCGCTCCGGCCCGAGCTCGCGACGCCGCGCTCGCGGCGAGCGGCGAGATCTTCGTCGTCGGGCCTGGCGACGGCGGCGATCTCGTGGCGGGCGGCCGCGACCGGCACCTTCGCCGACGGCATCCGCATCTGGACGAGCGGCTTCGCCGACACGATCGCGATCGACGGCACGCACATGACCGCGCCGGCGTGCGCACGACGACCTGGCTGAACACCGGCCTCGGCAACGACACCGTGACCGTCGACCTGCAGGCGGGCCAGGACGGCTTCTTCGTCCTGAACACCCAGGGCCCGAACGACAACGTGCTCGACCTGACACGCCGACCTCGATGACGGCGACGAGCCGGTGCGGGCGGATGTCGTCACCGAGGTGCGCGGTGAACGGCGTGCTCGTCCCGGCCGTCGCGGTACGTGACCTCGACGCGGCTCGACACGATCGGCCTGTTCGACTCGCTCGCTGCCGGGCGACGTCGTGATCGTCGACCTTGCACCTGACGTCGTGGACCGTGCAGTCCGACCGGCACGTTCGACCTCGGCTCGACCGCCGATCTCGTCGGCTACCGCGTCTGGGTCAACGGGCGCCTGCTCGCGGCATCCGAGATCACCCTGTCGTCGGCGGCGACGCTCACCTTCGCCGCACCCGACGCAGCGCGACGGCGCGCCCGCCCACGTCGTCGTCGAGGTCACCCGCTCGGCTAGCCAGGCAGTTCGACGATGCCGCCGGCACGGTGCGATCCTGCCGATCGGCACGACCGATGACGACATCGTCAACGGCCAGACCTCGACCCTCCCGCTCGTGATCTTCGGCGGCATCGGCGCCGACCAGCTGAACGGCGGCACCGGCGGCGACATCGTCTTCGGCGACCGCGGTCTCGTGCAGTGGGTCGATGCGGCCGGCATCGTCGTCGCGCAGTCCGGCAACGGCGGCGTCGATGACTTCACCGACGGCGCGGTGCGTCCGCTCGGCCTGCGTCACGACGGTCGACCCGACGATCGGCGGCGCCGACGTGATCACGACCGGCATCGGCGCCGACATCGTGCTCGGCGGCGCGGCGGCGACACGATCACGACGAACCGCGGCGAGACCGCGGGCGCCCCGGACGCCCGCGGCATCGTGTTCGGCGACCACGGGCTCATCGACTGGGCGAGCCTGGATCTGCCGCCGGCAGACATCGACCGCGTGTGGTCGATCGACCCGCGTTCGGCGGCGCCGACACGATCACGACCGGTCGCGGCGACGACCTCGTGATCGGCGGCACGGGCGGCGACACGATCGCGGTCTCGGACGGCCGCAACGTCGTCGTCGGCGACAACGGACGCTTCACCGCCACTCGGCCGCTGACCCCGACCCCGGCGTGGGGCGCGCTCGCCCTCACCGCGGGTCGCTCGAGACGACGACCCGGCCTCGGCGGAGCGGACTCGTCACGTCGGGCGCGGGCATCGACCTCGTCTTCGGCGGCGCGGCGGGCGACACGATCGCGTCGGCGGCGATGACGACACCGTCCTCGGCGACCACGCCTCGACGCTCGCCGTGCGGGCGGCCGCGCTCCACGTCGTGACGGTCACCGTGACCGACAACGCGACCGGCGGCGACGATGTGATCCGCGGGCAGGCCGGCCGCGACCTGCTCATCGGCGGCACCGGCGCCGACCGCATCGACGGCGGCACCGAGCAGGACCTCATCTTCGGCGACAACGTCTCGCTCGATCGCTCGGTCAGCTTCGGCGACCACACCAGCCCGCGCTTCCGCGTGCTGAGCGGCACCCAGATCTACAGCACCGAACTGCTGACCGCGGGCAATGCCCTCGTGACCGCGACCTGGCAGAACAGCCCGGCCGGCGCGACGGCGTGGAGCGACTACCGCATCACGTTCCTCGACCACGCCGTCGACACTGCGGCCGACCGGTTCGGCGCCGACTACATCGCCGGCGGCGCGCACGACGACATGATCTTCGGCCAGCTCGGCGACGACGTGATCCAGGGCGACGGGTCGATCGACGCAGGCCGTGCGGCGCGGCCCGCGACGCGGCCGGCGATCCTGGTGCTCGACCGCGTCCGTCGAGGCGGCGACCGACGGCGACGACTACATCGAGGGCGGCGGGGGCACCGACGTCGATCTTCGGCAACCTCGGCCGCGACGACATCATCGGCGGCAGCTCGGATCTGTTCTCGCTGGCGACGACGGCCCAGCGGCCCGACGGCGCCGACATCCTCTTCGGCGGCGCCGGGCACCGAGGTCGAGCCGCAACAACGACACACTGCCTGCACGGCCGCGACTCCGACAACATCGTCGGCGACAACGGCAACATCCTCCGCATCGTCACCGTCACCGGCGCCGCGACCGCCTACCGCACCTTCACCTACGACAGCTCCACGGCGAGGCGTCCGGCTGCTGCCGCGGGCCGTCCAGCTGCTGGACTACACCCCCGGCGGCCCGACCTGCGTCCCGGCAGCGCTCACCGGCGACGTCGGCGGCGCCGACGAGATCCACGGCGAGGCGGCGACGACACCGTGTACGCCGGCGCCGGCAACGACGTGATCTTCGGCGACGCCGGCGACGACGACCTGATCGGCGGCTGGGGCCACGACTGGATCTCGGGCGGCACCGGCGTCGACGGCATCCTCGGCGACGACGGCCGCATCTTCACCAGCCGCAACGGCTCGACCGAGCTGCTCAACGGCGTCACCACGGCGAGCGTCCAGGTCGAGATCGCGACACCCGGCCGCGTGCAGGTCGCGATCCTCTTCCCGGCCGGCAAGCTGAACAAGCGGGTCGACCTCACCCCGTTCGCGGTGAACGGCAACCCGCTCGAACCCGCTGTACCGCGGCCGCTACGCCAACGACGTGATCTTCGGCGGCTGGGACGGCGACTTCATCCACGGCGGCTCGGGCGACGACGCGATCTCGGGCGCCGAGGCGCTCGCGGGCACCAGTGCCGCGACGATGGGCTACGGCGTCGGCGGCGTGCGCAGCGACTTCGCCCGACCGTTCAACGACGGCACGCTGCTCGGGTTCGACGCCGACACGCGGGGGAGTTCACCCTCTACGACGAGTACGCGCCGATGGTGAAGATCCTCGTGCGGCGGCGGCGAGTGGTTCCTCAACTTCGATGCACACCGAGGGCCGGTTCGACACGGTCGCCACCACGACGCGCACCGACGGCGACGACGCGCTGTTCGGCGACCACGGCAACGACTGGATCGTCGGCGGCACCGGCCGCGACACCCTCTGGGGCGGCTGGGGCAACGACCTGCTGAACGCCGACGACGTGCTCACCACGAACGGCGGGCTCAACAACCAGCCCGACACGAACGTCGTCCTACGAAGACCGCGCCTTCGGCGGCGCCGGACTCGACGTGCTGATCGCCAACACCGGCGGCGACCGCCTGATCGACTGGGTGGGCGAGTTCAACAGCTACCTCGTGCCGTTCGCCCCGTTCGGTCTCGGCACGGTGAGCCGCCAGGTGCCGCCGGCGCTGTACGAGTTCCTCTACATGCTCTCGGCCGCCCAGGGCGCCGACTTCACGATCGCGCAGCTGTCGGGTGCGATGTACATCCCGCGCAACGGCGAGCCGTACGGCGAGATCGGCCGTCGTCACGCAGAAGGACGACTTCTGGCAGGACCAGACCGGCGGCCCGCGCGACCCGCAGCCGGGCAACGTGCCCGGCGGCAAGCGCGACGTGCTGCGCTCGGCGGCGTTCAGCACGGGCACGTCGCGAGGAGTTCTTCGCCGACTCCGGCGTGTTCGCGGTGCAGGGCGGCGCGCTGACGGTGACCGCCAGTTCGACGAGCGGGGACTCGGCAGCGGTCTACTACATCGACCAGTACCTGCCGATCTACTTCGAGATCCACGCGCAGGTCAACCTGACGAAGCCGACGGGCGGCTGGAAGGCCAACGCGTACGTGATCTTCGACTACTTCACCCCCACCGACTTCAAGTTCGCCGGCGTCGACCAGTCGACCAACAAGCTCGTCATGGGCCGCCGGACGGCGGCGGGCTGGATCGTCGACGTGCAGGCGTCCGTGTCGGGCGGCGTGAAGTACAACACCTGGTACTCGATGCTCGTCGCCGTCAACGGCACCACCGTGACGGTGCTGCTGGACGGCAGGGCGGCCTTCACGCACACGTTCGCGCCGCGGATGCTCGACGGCGTCGCCGTCGGGCTGAACAAGGGCTTCGTCGGCGTCGGCTCTGATCGGGCCCGCGGCACGTTCGACAACATCTCGGTCCAGGTGCTGCCGCCGGCGATCACCCTCGACGTGACCGAGGAGTTCGACAGCGGCGCCGGACTGGTGCGGCACCGTCGTGCGCGGCAACTGGGCGACGGGTGCCGGCGCGCTGACCGGTACCGTGCCGACGGGCGCTCAGCCCGCCGTGGCGCTGGCCGACATCGGCACCACGCTCGACCGCGAACGCCTACCTCGAGATCACCACCACCCTCGTGCTGGCGCGCGGGGGCGCGCGCGGGAGTCGTCTACGACTTCTACAGCGCTTCCGAGTACAAGTTCATCGTGCTGGATGCCGCCGCCCAGACCGTCGTGTTCGGACACGTGACCGGCGGCCGCACCGTGATCGATCAGACTCGTCAGCCGGGCACTGGTGGCCGGGACGGCGTACACGATGCTCGTCACGATCAAGGGCGCGTCGGTGTCGCTCATGCTCAACGGCGCCTTCGTCCTCTCCCGCGCCTACAACGCGGCCTTGGCGGACGGCCGGTTCGGGCGTCATGGTGGCTGCGGGCAGCGCCGCGTTCCGGTCGCTGCGCGTGCGCAGCGACGGCTACGTCGCGCCGACGAGTGCGACGACGCTCGCCGCGCCCCCGATCGTCGCTCCCGCTCCGGAACCCGCCCCGCACGCCCCCGAGCCCGCCCCTGAACCCGTCGTCGCGCCCACCGAGCCGACGCCGGCGCCTGCCCCGGAAGAGCCGGCACCCGCACCGACGCCCACCCCGACACCGCCGGGACGCGGCAAGAAGTAGCTGCGTTCGCCGCGATTCAGTCGAGCAGGAACCAGCCCCGCACTTCGGCCTCGTGGTCGACGAAGCGCTCGCCCGAGACGTCGACGACGACCTTGTCGATCGTGCCCCCCGTGAAGCGGTACGGCGCCGTGTAGGCCGGCGTCACGGGCGAGGCGTCATCGCGGCCGACGCACAGGCCGTCGCCCACCGCGCAGAACAGGCCGGGCTGGGTGACGATCTCGGATGAGCCCACGACGTCGCCGTCGACGTAGAGCGACAGCGTGCCGCGTGCGCCTGGCATGGCCGGGTCGGCGTTGCGTCCGGTCGCCGTGAACTCCGCGGTGACCACGTGCGCGCCGGGCGCGAGGTCGCGATCGGCGGTGATGACCTGCAGCGACGTGCCCAGCCAGTTGAACGCGTACGTGACGCGGTGGTCCTGGACGTACAGGCTGTGCCCGCCGGCCACCCCGCCGTGTGCGAACACGACGCCCTCGGCATCCGGCCCGGCCTCGACGCCGGCGGCGATCGTGTAGGACCGGCCCGGAATCGAGACGGCTGACTGCTCGGGTACCGACGCGCAGTTCGGGTAGTAGACGTAGCGGTCGCGCTTCGGGGCGCCGCTCGGCCGCTCGGCGAGGGTCTGCTCGAGCGCGGTGCGGTCATCGAGCGGCAGTCCGTTGTACTCCTCGGCCAGCTCGAACCAGCGGGCGACCATCGCCTTCAGCCGCTCCGGCTCGGCGTCGGCGACGTTCGTCGACTGCGACCGGTCGGTCTCGACGTGGTACAGCTCCCACACGTCTTGCTCGAACCTGCCCCAGCCGCTCAGCGGCGGGTGCAGCGTCGCCGCGAGCCAGCCGTCCTCGTACAGCGCGCGCTGGCCGAGCATCGCGTAGAACTGCATGCTCTTCGCGGGGGCGTCGGCATCGGTGAGCGACGCCGCGAAGCTCTCGCCTTCGATCGGGCTCTGCGTGTACCCGTTGATCGTGTCGGGAGGGGTGACGCCGATGAGGTCGTACACGGTCGGCACGACGTCGACGGCGTGCACGTACTGCGACCGCGGAGTCGCCGACGGCTCGATCTTGGCCGGCCACGACACGACGCACATGTCGGCGATGCCGCCCTCGTAGCCGGCCCACCGCTTCCAGTACGGGAAGGGGGTGTCGAAGGCCCACGCCCACCCGGTGTTGTAGTGGTTGTACGACGCGGGCGAGCCGAGCTCGTCGATGTGCTGGAAGGTCAGCTCCGTGGGAGTGGGCGCGCCGTTGAAGAACCGCCACTCGTTGAACGTGCCGTTCGGTCCGCCCTCGCCGCTCGCGCCGTTGTCGGAGATGACGACGATGATCGTGTTGTCGAGCTGGCCTGAGCTCTCGAGGAAGTCGACGACGCGGCCGACCTGGTCGTCGGTGTATTCGACGTACCCGGCGAACACCTCGGCCATGCGGGCGAAGAGCTGCTTCTCGTCATCGTTCAGCGTGGCCCAGGGCCGCACGGTGTCCAGCATCGGCCACGGCTGCCCGTCGGGGCCGGTGGCACCCGGCTCGCCGTGCGGGTTGATGCCCGACAGCTCGGTATCCTCCGGCAGCAGTCCGAGCTCCTTCTGGCGGGCCAGGATGCCGGCGCGGATCGCCTCGTAGCCCTCGTCGAACGTGCCCTTGTACTTGTCGGCCCACTCTTTGAACACGTGATGGGGCGCGTGCGCCGCATCCAGTGAGAAATAGAGGAAGAACGGCTTGTCGGGGTCGACCGACTTGGCGTCCTGGATGAACTCGATCGCCCGATCCGACAGGTCTTTCGCGATGTGATAGCCCTCGTCGGGGGTGGCCGGCGGGTCTATGGGGTGGTTGTCGTGGATGAGGTCGGGGAACCATCCGCTGGATTCGCCACCCAGGAATCCGTAGAAGCGCTCGAAGCCGCGGCCGAGGGGCCAGCGCTTCTTCCACGCCGCCATGCCGGTCTCCTCGCCCGGGGTGAGATGCCACTTGCCGACGCAGTACGTGTTGTACCCGTTCTCGACGAGCACCTCGGAGATGAAGCCGTTCTCGAACGGGATGCGCGTGGAGATGCCCGGAAACCCCGACGAGAACTCGGCGATCGTCGCCATGCCGTTCGAGGTGGCGTTGCGTCCGGTCAGCAGTGAGGCGCGCGTGGGCGAGCACAGCGCGGTCGTGTGGAAGTTGCCGTACTTCACGCCGTTGTCCGCGATGCGGGTCATCGTGGGCGTGCGCACCGGTCCGCCGAAGCTGTCCATCGTTCCGTAGCCCACGTCGTCCCAGACGATGAAGACGACGTTCGGCGCCTCGGCCGGCGCCTTCGGTGCCAGGTACGGTTCCCAGTCGGGGACCGAGTCCCGGATATCGAGCGCGATCTTCCCTGCGAATTCCTTGGCCACGATGATCTCCCCGTGAATGAGTGCACACGATCAGACGGGATCAACCCGCTCGCCTCATGCTGGCCCTCGGTTGTGCCGGGGCGCATCATCCGAGCGGGGTGATAGGCCAGCTGGCGAGCAGGTGCTCCTCCTTGTCGGCATAGACGTCTGAGACGCGCGGGCACTGGTGAGCTCGGGGGGACCGGAATACCCTTGAGTCGTGGGAACCATCTTCTACGGTGGATCAGCCACGCCGATCCACATCGAGGACCGCGCACTCGCGCACCTGAAGGTCGTGATCGCGACCAAACTTCGGCGCAGCGAGAGCTTCACCCTGTCGTGGCAGCATCCTGCGGATCAGGTGCCCGGTCGCAGTACGATCTGGCTGCATCCCTCCATCCCCTTGCGCTTCGTCTTCGAGGAGCCCGAATCACCGGTGCTGAACCGTGCGTGGATCGAGGATCTCGCGCACTCCGCGAACACGTCGGGCGGCATCACGCTGGTCGCCGAGTACTTCGAGCCCGACGAGCCGGACCCGGCCGTGGAGGCGGTCGCGTCCGTCGGCAAAGTGAAGATGGAGGAGCTCTCGATCGGCAAGCTCACCGTCGCCGACGCGTGATCATTTCGCCTCCTCGGCGCTCTGGTGGTGCGGGGCGCCGACGGGCTTTGATTCACTCGAACCGCGCTGCCGGAGAAAGATCGAGAACGCGATCATCGCGCCGACCGCGAGGAACTCGGACTGCCAGTTCTGGAGGGTGCGGTTCCAGAAGTCGGGCGTGGTGAGGTAGCCCGCCCACGCGATCGCGGCCTGGCCGTGCTCGGCGCTCTCCGCGTTGTACACCACTACTCCGGCCAGCGACTGCGCCAACCAAGACAGCACGAACACTGTGCCCATGACGAGCAGAAGCGAGTTGGAATACAGCACCTGCGGCAGACCGCGGCGCTTAGCCCAGTCCGGAGAATCCGGTTCGGCGAACTCGCCGACCTTCTGCTCTTCGTCGTCACCGGGACCCTCGTCGCCCGGCTTCTTCGATTCGGGTGAACCCCTCTGCACGAACCAGATGGTGGCCGCGATGAACAGGAAGAACTGGAGGAACTCCGACTGCCAGTTCTCCGCCACGTCCACGACGAACTCCGACGAGGAGATGAACGCCAGGAAGCTCTCGGTCGGTTGAGCGTGCTGCGCCAGTCGCTGATTGTTCTCGAGGAAGCCGGCGACGGACTGGCCGATGATGGCGAAGACGAACAACAGCAGGAACAGGATGCTGAGCCCGTTGTCACGGATGGCGCGCGGCATGTCACAGCTCGCTCAGCGCGACGGTGAGCATCGTCACCAGTCCGACCGTGACGATGCTCATCCAGACCCAGAAGACGATCCGCTCGCCTGCGTAGGTCCCTGCTTCTTCGGGGGTGAAGTCCGACATGATGCTCTCCCTTCGCTGAACGCGGCGTGAAACTCGTCGACGGCTTCACTCTCGTAGCGAGCGCGCCTCCGGCCGAGAGGGTTGACGAGTCTGTCGTGATCGGCTAGCTCCAACCGGGTCGAGTGGCGGACCGAGCCCCGTTGCACGGCGCCGCGGCGGGGGGACCAAGTGCCCTACCGCGCCGCGACCGGCCGGCGAATGATGAAGGCAACGGAAGGGGCCACATCATGGCAGACCGGAACTACACACTCTTCGTCGCCGCATACGACGACGAGGCCTCCGCGAAGAAGGATTTCGAGGAGATCAAAGAACTCGATGACTTCGTCGTCGTCGCCGCGGTCGTCCTGTCCCGCGACGAGTCAGGCAAGGTGGAAGTGAAGGAGCACGGTGGCGGTCTCATCACACGCGGCACCGCGCTCGGAGCCGTCGGCGGCCTCGTCGTCGGGCTGTTCGCCCCGCCCCTGCTGCTGGCGGGAGTCGTCGGGGCGGGGATCGGCGCCGGCGTCGGCGCGATCGCGAAGCACCATGACGAGAAGAAGGTCGGTGTCGATGCCCAGGAGTGGCTCCCGGTCGATTCTTCGGCCATCGTCGCCGTCGTCGACGATCTGTACCTGGATCGCGTGGACGACGCGTTCGAGCAGGCCGGCAAGAAGATCAGCAAGGCCATCGACAAGGGCGACTACGACGCCGTGGTGAAGGCCGTCAACGAGGGCGACGAGAAGATCGTCGAGGCACTCGGCTCCTGACTTCACCCGACCCGCCGGTGGCCCCGACGGAGCAAGGGAGTGCGATGAGCAACGCCGATGAGGAGGCGAGTGCGGCGCCCTCGACGGTGCCGGGCACCGTGGTGATGTGGAGTCTGCTGCGCGCACTGCTGTCGATGGTGGTGCTGTTGGTTTTCTACTTCCTCGGCCCCCTCGACGGACTGCGAGGGGTTCCTCTCGCCATCACGCTCGCCGTCGCAGTGGCCCTGGTCGTGGGCATCGGCACGTGGCAGGTCCGTGCGATCACGGCATCCCCCCATCCCGGACTGCGCGGCGTCGAAGCGCTCGCGATCACGGTGCCGCTGTACATCCTCGTCTTCGCGGGCGCGTACTACGCGATGTCCCTGCAGGACGCAGCGAGCTTCGATGCCGCCGGGCTGACGCGCATGGACACGCTGTACTTCGCGGTGACGGTGTTCAGTTCCGTCGGATTCGGAGACATCTCCGCTGCAAGTCAGGCGGCGAGGGTCCTCGTCACGGTGCAGATGATCCTGAATCTGCTCGTGCTCGGAGCGGGCATCCGGGTGTTCGTCGGGGCCGTGCGACGAACGCGCGAGAGTCGGGCGGCTGCATGACCGGCAGCCACTTCACTCCATTCAATCCCACTGAGTATCCAAGAAGAAGGAGTTCGAAATGAGTACACCCAAGGCAACCGGCTGGACCGGATGGGTCGTCTTCGCCGGCGTCATTCTCATGGTCATCGGCATCTTCAGTGCCATTCAAGGCCTCGTCGCCCTGATCGGGCCGAGCAGCTACTACGTGGTGACGGAGGGATCTCTGTGGCTGCTGGATGTCACCGGCTGGGGATGGTGGAACCTCATCATCGGTCTGCTGCTCGTCCTCACCGGCATCGCGCTGTTCGCCGGACAGACGTGGGCACGGGTGGTCGCTGTCATCCTGGTCATCCTCAACGCGATCGGCGCGCTCCTTCTGATCCCGGCCCAGCCGTGGTGGTCGGTGATCCTGATCGCGATCGACGTGCTGGTCATCTACGCTCTGATCGTCCACGGCCGCGAACTGCGTGAGGACGCCTAGCTGGTCCGAGGCGCCCGCGAAGGGCGAAGACTCCGAACCGCCCGCAGAACACTGCGGGCGGTTCGTGACGTCGGGCGCAAGCGGGTCACTCGTGCTCCGGCAGCACCGGCGTCGACCAGCCCGGATCCCGTCCGAGTTGCGCGGCCCGCGCGACCGAAGCCGCGCCGAAGCGATCGCGCACGGCATCCAGCACCGTGTCGAGGCGTTCGCCGTCGTCCCAGTCGATCGGCAGCTCGGGCTGCATGCTGTCGGCGCGCCCGAGCTGCGAGAGCGAGACGCCGATGAGGGTGATGCCGCGCGCGGCGATCTCCGGCTCCGCGGCGGCGAGCAGCCCTCGCGCGACGGTGAGCAGCATCGCGGTGCGGTCGGTCGGAATGCGGAAGGTGCGCGATCGGGTCGCCTTGGCGAAGTCGCCGTAGCGGAGGCGCAGCACGACCGTGCGGCACACGCGATCGCGCTCGCGCAGGCGGCGGGCGAGGCGGTCGACGATCTGGGTGAGGATGAGGTCGAGCTCGTCGGGGGAGCGCGGGCGGCTGCCGAGGGCGCGCTGGGAGCCGATCGACCCGCGACGGCGCGTGGTGTCGACCGGGCGCGGATCCCGCAGCCGGGCCAGCGCGTGCAGGTGCGCGCCGGTCGCCTTGCCCAGCAGCCTCTCGGCGGTCGCCGCTTCGAGCTCGGCCAGTTGACCGACGGTGCGGATGCCGAGCCCGTGCAGCTTCTCGGCGGTCACGGCACCGACCCCCCACAGCCGCTCGACCGGCAGCGGCAGCAGGAACGCCTCTTCGCGATCGGGTTCGACCACGAGCAGCCCGTCGGGCTTGCTGACCGCGCTGGCGACCTTCGCGAGGAACTTCGTCCGCGCGACGCCGACCGAGATCGCGAGGCCGACCTCGGTGCGCACGCGCTCACGCAGGCGCACCGCGATCTGCTCGGGCGTGCCCGCGATGCGTCTCAGACCGCCGACTTCGAGGAACGCCTCGTCGATCGAGAGCCCCTCCACGAGCGGCGTCGTATCGCGGAAGATCGCGAAGACGTCTCGACTGGCGGCGGAGTAGGCCTCCATGCGCGGGGGGACGACCACGGCATCCGGGCACAGCTCGCGCGCCTGTCGACCGCCCATCGCGGTGCGCACTCCGCGTGCCTTCGCCTCGTAGCTCGCCGCCAGCACGACCCCGCCCCCGACGATGACGGGCCGCCCGCGCAGCGCCGGCGCGTCGCGCTGCTCGACCGAGGCGTAGAAGGCGTCGAGATCGGCGTGCAGCACGGTCGCCTCGCCCCGCATGCCGCCCTCCCGCCGATCGCCGTCGAGCGGATCGTCCCACGCACCGGCGACATGAGCGGTCGGCGGCCCCGAAACTGCAGATGGGCTCCGGCCTGGGTGCGGCTCAGGCCGTGGCGCGCTCGCTCTTGGCTGTCGGCCGGCACACGAGCACCGGACACGGAGCCGAATGCTGAACACGGGACGCCGTGCTGCCGAGCAGAATCGTCCGCGACAGTCCCCGGCCGCCGGCGGCCATCGAGATCAGATCCGCGTCGAGGTCCTCGGCGGCACGGATGATCTCCTGCGCGGGAGAGCCGCTGCGAATCTCGGTGTGGACGCGGGGTCCCCATCCGTCGAACTCCGCGGCGACGGCGTCGACCGCGGCCCGTGCCTCGTCGGTGAAGCTGAGCGCGGTGACGGGCGTGGGGCGCTGCGGACCCAGCTCGTTGGCGAAGGGCACGGCGGCATACGGACTCACCACCGCGAGGATCGTCACGTCGGTGATCTCGCGGGAGTCGGCGATCCACTTGAACTGCCGAGCCCCGACCAGGGATGCGTGTGACCCGTCGGTGGTGACGATCGCGTGCATTGCTCAGAGCTCCTTGTCTGCGACGGACTGAGCCGGGGCATCCGGGTCGAAGGGCTCGGTGCCCGCGGGCCGCAGCCGTTTCTTTCCGAAGAAGCGCTCCAGCAGATACAGGACGAGGCCGACGGCGAGCAGGCCCGCCACCCACCACAGGGCTTCGGGGTCGTCGATCAGCGTGTACGCCAGGACTGTCAGGTTGCCGATGATCCCGACCACCAGCAGCGGGGTGTTCGCCCGGTACGTGTCGGGTCGCTCGTCTTTGCCGCGCAGCTTCAGGCACGACACGATGACGAGCGCGTAGATGAACAGCAGGAACACGACGGTGATCGTGGCGAGCCGGTCCACGATGTCGAGCTGCTGGTCTTCGGGCAGGCCGGCCTGACTGGCTTTGATCGCGGCACCGACGACGAGCAGGCCGCCGACGATCACGGCGCCGAAGATCAGGGCCACATAGGGACTGCGCCGATTGGGGAGGATTTTCGCGAACACCGCGGGTACGACGTCCTCCCGTGCCATGCCGTAGAGGATCCGAGACTGCGCGACGACGGTCACCAGCGTCGTGTTGCTGATGGCGATCATCGCGATCAGGCCGAAGACGACCAGCATGATGGATGCCGGAATGAAGAAGAGATCGGCTCTGATCACCTCGAGCAGCGTGTTGCCGGCCAGGGTGTCGATCGGCACGGCGAGGGCCGCGGCGATCGAGACCAGAACGTACACGACGCCCGCGGTGAGCATGCCGCCGATCAGCGCCCGCGGGTACGCGCGGGACGGGTCGATCGTCTCTTCGGCCACGTTGGCGGCGTTCTCGAAGCCGGTCATCGCGAAGAAGGCCAGCGAGACGCCGGCGAGCACGGCGAGGATCTCCGATCCTCCGCCCCCGTCGACGCTGAACTGCAGCAGCACGGCCGGGTCGCCCACGCCCTGCACGAGGGCGATGACGCCGATCATCATCACGATGACCAGGCCGGTCAGCTCGATGAACGTCATGATGACGTTCGCCACCACCGACTCGGTGATCCCGATCAGATTGATGATCGTGATGATCGCCACGAAGACCAGGGCGATGCCACATGCCACCCAGATCGCGTCGTCGGGCAGGCCGATGAGATCCGCGAAATAGCGGACGAAGCCGGATGCCAGCGATCCCACCGCGGCCATGTTGGCCGACAGCATGCAGATCGTGATGAAGAACGTGAGGACGGGGCTGCGGAAGGCCTTGTTCACGTACAGCGATGCTCCGGCGGCCTGCGGATACTTCGTCACCAGCTCGACGTAGGCGAGGCCGGTGATGGTCGCGATGGCGACTCCCACGAGGAACGCCATCCAGAAGGCCCCGCCGACGGCGGCCGCGACCAGGCCCACGAGCACGTAGATGCCCGACCCGAGAACGTCGCCGACCACGTAGAAGTACAGCTGCTTGACGGTGATCGACCGCTTGAGCTCGGTCTGCCGGACGTTGTTCTGAACCCCGGGGGTGGTCATGTGATGACAGTACGGGAGCCGTGGGCAGATGCCTATGGTTGCGGGCCGGCTATTCCAGCCGCATCGGTTGCCTTCGCGGGTCGACGATGAGCATGTCGCCGCGGCCGTTCGACAGCCTGAGCTCGCTCCGGCAGCGCTTCTTCCGCGGATTCCATACGATCGCCGTTCATTGGCGCGGGATTTCCCGCCGTTGCGGTGGTGGCGCCGCGCACGGCGCCTCGGTCTGATCGGCCGCTTGTCAACCCCCTCCAGCGCTCGGATGCAGGGCTCGTACCGTGCAGGAATGACCGAACTGAATGGCAAGCGCGTCGCGTTCCTCGCGACGGACGGGTACGAAGACAGCGAACTCACTTCGCCGTGGGATGCCGTGACGGATGCCGGCGCCGACGTCACACTGGTCGCCCCCGAGGACGGCACGATCACCGGGAAGAACGGCCACGTGCAGAAAGTGGATCTGCTCTCCGGCGCAGCGGATGCGGGCGACTTCGACGCTCTCGTGCTGCCGGGCGGCGTCGTCAACGCCGACCATCTCCGGATGGATGCCGCATCCGTCGCCTTCGCGAAGTCGTTCTTCACGCAGCACAAGCCGGTCGCGGCGATCTGCCACGCGGCGTGGACACTCATCGAAGCCGAGGTCGTCGCGGGCCGCACGGCTGACGAGCTATCCGAGCCTTCGGACCGACCTGCGCAACGCGGGAGCGACCTGGGTCGACGAGGAGGTCGTCGTCGATGAGGGTCTCGTCACGAGCCGTACGCCCGATGATCTGCCCGCGTTCAATGCCAAGGTCATCGAGGAGATCGCCGAGGGCCGGCACTCCGGACAGACCGCCTGACCGCATCGGCACGGCGGTCGACGGGACGAGCGTTCGGGGGCAGCGTTCAGCCGATGCGGGTGTCGCCCGGAGGTGAGACCCGGAGCCACCGGAACCCGTACGGGGCCAGTTCGAGATCGACCCGCCCGCGCGGATCAAGAGCGATCCGGTCGGGACCGTGGAGGTCGAGCAGGGCCGTGCCGTCCTCGACGGCGCCCAGCTCGACTTTCAGCCGCACGGGCACCTCCGTGAAGTTGTGGAGGGCGATCATCCGACCGACGTCCGAGCTCACTTCGTGCGCGAGGACGCCGGTGCCGTCATGCTCCAGGATCCGCAGCCGACCCCAGCCGATCTCCGGTGAGACGCGGTAGCGGCTCACCAGCCCGCGGATGAAGTGCAGGAGCGAATCGTCGTCGTTGCGCTGCTGCTGCACGTTCACGTGCTCGGGCGCGTAGCCGTCTCCCGGGAGGGGCGCGACCAGCCGCGACGGGGCCGCGTGCGAAAAGCCCCCGTTCTTGCCGTCCGTCCATTGCATGGGGGTGCGGACGGACTGACGGCCCTCGATCTCGACGTTCTCGCCCATGCCGATCTCCTCGCCGTAGAACAGCACGGGAGTGCCGGGGAGACTGAACAGCAGGCTGTAGACCATACGGATGCGGCGAGGATCGCCCGCCAGCATCGGGGGCAGGCGGCGGGTGATGCCGCGGCCGTAGACGCGCTGCGCCTCGTCGGGGGCGAAGGCCTCGAAGACCTCTTCGCGCTCGGCGTCGGTCAGCTTGTCGAGCGTGAGTTCGTCGTGGTTGCGCACGAAGTTCGCCCACCCCGCCTCCGGAGGGACTTCCGGCCGCGAGGTGAGCGATGCGATCAGCGGCGCGGGATCGTTGCGCGCGAGGGACAGGTACAGCGCCTGCATCGACATGAAGTCGAACTGCAGGTCGAGTTCGCCGCCGCGCTCGCCGCCGAAGAACTCCAGCTGCTCTGCGAACGGCAGGTTGACCTCGCCCAGCAGCGCCGCATCGCCGACTCGGCGCTGCAGGAAGCGCTTCAGGTCGCGCAGAAGCTCGTGCGGATCGCCGATGTCGACGCCCTTGGGCGGTTCGATGAAGAACGGGACGGCATCGAGGCGGAAGCCCGACACGCCCAGCGCCAGCCAGAAGCCGATCGTCTTGGCGATCTCGTCGCGCACCCGGGGGTTGGCGACGTTCAGATCGGGCTGGTGCTTGTAGAAGACGTGCTGGAAGTACTGCTCCGTCCGCTCGTCGTACTCCCAGACGCCCGACTCCTCACCGGGGAACACGGTCGGCTGCGCGTCCTTCGGAGGCTCGTCGCGCCACACGTAGAAGTCGCGGTGCGGCGACGTGCGGCTGCGCCGCGCCGAGACGAACCACGGATGCTTGTCGGAGGTGTGATTGACCACGAGGTCGACGATCACCCGCATGCCGCGGTCCTCCGCGGTGCGGATCATCTCGACGAAGTCGCCGTGGTTGCCCAGCCGCGGGTCGATCCCGTAGAAGTCGCTGATGTCGTAGCCGTCGTCGCGGTCGGGCGAGGGATAGAACGGCATGAGCCACAGGCACGTGACCCCGAGGTCGGCGAGATAGTCGATGCGGCGGGCGAGGCCGGCGAAGTCGCCGATGCCGTCGTCGTTGCCGTCCATGTAGGTCTCGACATCGAGGCAGTAGATGACCGCCGACTTCCACCACAGGTCGCTCGTGTCGGTGATCTTCACAGCGCCCTCCTCAGTGCCGGCAGCAGATCGCGTTCCGCGCGCTCCAGGAAAGCGGTCTGGTCGGTGCCCACACCGTGGAGGTACACGCGATCGAAACCGACGCGGGCCAGGTCGGCGATGCGGTCGGCCAGTGCGCTCGCGTCGTCCGCGATGAGCGCGCCGGTGCGCAGCTGCTCATCGGTGGGGTCGCCGGCGAGCGCGTCGAAATCCTCGGGCTGTTCGACGTCCCACAGCGACACTCCGGTGATGGCGGCGTGGCGCCATTGCTCGCGCAGAACGCGCAGCGCCTCCTTCTCCGTGTCCTCGAGCGCGACGTGCACCTGCAACACGCGCGGGCCGCGACCGCCGGCATCCGCGTACGCCGCGACGACGCGCTCGAGCTTCTCGCGGGGCTGCGCGACGGTGGCGAGTCCATCGGCCCAGCCCGCCGCCCATCCCGCGGTCTCGGCGGTGACTGCGGCCGCCAGCAGCGGGGGCGGCGTGGCCGGCCGGCTCCAGACGCGCGCGCGGTGCACCTCGATCTCGCCGCTGTGCGACACCTCCTCGCCGGCCAGCAGCCGGCGGATGACCTGCACGGACTCTTCGAGACGGGCGTTGCGACGGGCCTTCGGCGGCCAGGGGTCGCCAGTGACGTGCTCGTTCACCGCTTCGCCGCTGCCCAGCGCCGCCCAGAAGCGATCGGGGAACATCTCCTCGAGCGTCGCGATGGCCTGTGCAGTGATGACCGGGTGGTACCGCTGGCCCGGGGCCGTAACCAGTCCCAACGAGAACGAGGTCGATGCCAGAGCCGCGCCGAGCCAGCTCCAGGCGTAGCCCGACTCGCCCTGGCGGATGCCCCACGGCGCGAGGTGATCGGAGCACATCGCGCCGTCGAATCCGGCGCTCTCTGCTCGGGTGACGGCGGCGAGCAGACGACTCGGAGGAAGCTGCTCATGGGAGGCGTGGTAACCGAGGAAGACCATCCTTCGAGTCTTGACGACGGCCTCGGCACCGGCAAGGCCTTGCATCCGCCGCGGCGTTCGCCTACGGGCGGGGCGGGTCGACCGCGAGTGCCGCGCAGTGCATCAGTGCGTCGGCGGCGGAAAGTGCGGAATGGGGATCGGCTTGGTGGAGCCGCGCGGGCGGTCCGCCCACGTCTCGAGACTCTCGAGCACGTCGGCGAGTGTCGCGAACAGCACCGGAAGCGGCACCGGCGCATCCCACGTCACTTCGACCCGATCGTCGTCGGTCACCAAGGCGTGACCCACCGGGTGGGCGGCGTACGTCGGATTGCGGATGTCGGTGATCACCCACGAGCTCTCATCGACCCGCTGCAGTGCGAATCGCCGGGTGGAGGTGTCGGCCACGGCGCCCCCTACAGTGCGCCGATGACGCCGCGCCCGCGCATCTCCGCGATCAGTGCGTCCTCGAAATCGTCCGCGTCATCGCGGAGTTCGCCGGCCGTGTCCGCCTCTGCCCAGGGGGCGACGACGTCGCCGTCGGTCTCTCGTCTGTTCATCTCGGTCTCCTCTTGATGGCAAGTCGGCGAGGTGATCTGACGATTCTCCCCGCGTCAGGAGCCGAGCGATGGGGCATTGACAAGTCGCGCGTGACGTGCGCGGCCTGTCAGGCGACGAGGGCCTTGAGCCGCTTCTTCGCCTGCTTCTCGACGAGGACCTCGACGAAGTCGCGGACGCGGGCGTCCTTCAACTCGTCGTAGGACTCGGTCACCACCTCGTGGATCGTGCTGGTGGGCACGTCGGGAAACCGGACGCGAAGTCGCTCGACGATCTCGGAGATCGTCTGTTCGGCGGCGGGGGGTTCATGCGTCATTGCGGTCTCCCGGAGAAGCGGTGTGCGCTCACGATACCCCCGACGGTCGCGATGGACGAGTGTGGGATCGCCGACGGCCCGTAGGCTCGACAGCTATGGCATCCGGAGCAGTGATCCACACCTTCGCGGTGCAGTTGGCCGACGTCGACAGGGGTGTGTACGAAGAGGTCACCCTGCGCGTCGCCCGCCATCCGTCCGAGACCGATGCGTTCATGATGACGCGGGTGCTGGCGTACCTTCTCGAGTTCGAGGAGGGCATCGCCTTCAGCGAGGGCATCTCCTCCACCGACGAGCCCGCCGTCCTCGTGCGCGACCTCACCGGCAGGCTCACCGCCTGGATCGAGGTGGGCGCACCGGATGCCGATCGCCTGCATCACGGAAGCAAGCTGGCCGACCGCACGGCGGTGTACACGCATCGCGACCCCGCGAAGCTGTTGGCCGCGTGGTCGGGGAAGAAGATCCATCAGGCCGATGCGATCACGCTGTACAGCTTCGACCCGGGGTTCATCGACGCGGCCGTCGCCGCCCTCGAGCGGCGCAACACCATGAGCCTGTCGATCACGGAACGTCGGCTCTATCTCGAGCTCAACGGCGTGACCGTGAGCTCTGCCGTGCACGACCACGCGCTCGGGTGAGCCACGCGCTGTGCCACCCTGGATGCGTGCAGCGGTGGGGTGAGCGATGAGGCCGCGCGCGGTGATCGTCGGCGCGGGCAGTGCGGGCTCGGTGCTGGCCGCCCGACTCGCGGGCCGCTACGACGTGGTGGTGATCGAGGCGGGGCGCGGGGTGCAGCCGCTCGATCCCCGGCGCGGTCTGGCCGAATCAGGAACGCATCCCACGTGGTCTCTTCCTGCGCAGCTGACGGAGACGCGCACGTGGAAGGCGACTCCGGGGCGGGCGGTGGGCGGCTCCTCCGTCGTCAACGGAGGCTACTTCGAGGCACCAGACCCTACGGATCTCCAGCTGTGGCATGCGGCCGGCGGTGCAGCGTGGGAGCCGGAGCGCGTGCTGTCGCACATTGCCGAAATCACCGAGAGGCTCGGTGTGCGCCCGTCGCCGCAGTCCCACCCGATCGCGCAGGCGTTCGCGGCGGGCGCCGCCGACCTCGGCTGCGCGGGCGGGCTGCTGCCGCTGCACACCACGTTCGCCGATGGCGTGCCGCGCAATGTCGCCGACCTCTACCTCACGGGTCCATCGACCCCGGTCGTCGTTCGCAGCGACTGCCGTGCCCTGCGCATCGTGATCGACGACGGCCGCGCCACAGGGGTCGATGTCGCCGACGGCAGCGGGGTGCGCGAAGTGATCCCGGCCGACGAGGTCATCCTGTGCGGCGGCGGATTCGGCACCGCACGACTGCTGCTCGCCTCGGGCATCGGGCCCGCCGGCCAGCTCCGCGCGGCGGGCCTCGACCCGGTGGCCGACCTGCCGGGTGTCGGTGCGGCCTTCAGCGACCACCCCACGGTGTGGGTGGAATGGATGCCGACGGCCGCGCTTTCGGGCTACGACGCGGCGGCCGAAGCCGCTCACGGCGCCTTTCCGCTCGCGCTGCAGCTCGGCACCGACGGCGGAGAAGGGGATGACCTCGAGATCCTCGCCTGCATCCTTCCTCCGCAGATCGCGGTGAGCGATTCGTCCGACCCGAGCACGTTCGGTGTCATCGTCGGGCTGCAGCGACCTGTGGCGCGCGGAACCGTGGCCGCGGCATCCGCTCACCCGCTCGCCGCGGCGAGGATCGACTACGGCTACCTCGCCGACCCGACCGACCGGGCAGCCCTCCGCGCCGGTGTTCGCCGTGCCGCCGAGCTCCTGTCGTCGCACGCGTTCGCAGGACTCGTGGAGAGGCTCGTCGACCTCGACGATGCCGTGCTCGCAGACGACCGGCGGCTCGACGAGTGGATCGCCGACCGGCTGGGCAGCGCGGCGCACACCTGCGGGACGGCGCCGATGGGATCGGATGCCGACCCGTTCGCGGTGGTGGACGGCGCCGGGCGCGTCCGGGGAATCGAAGGACTGCGGGTGGCCGACACGTCGCTTCTGCCGCGCGTCCCCGTGCGGGGCCCGGCCGCGGCGGCGATGGCCGTCGGCGCGATCATCGCCGATCAGATGACGTGATCGCCTCGATCGGTGCGCGCGCAGTGGTCAGATCGCCCGCGGTCGCGGGTGCTCGCGGCGCTCCGCGATCAGACCGGTCAGGTGCGCCGCCTCCGCGGAGGACATGCCGTAGCCGTGCTCGGGCTGGGGGTACCGGTGGGCCCTCACGTCTTCCGCATACGCGGTGACCGCGGCGATCATCGGTGCGCGCAGCTCGGCGTAGCGCTTCACGAAGCGCGCGGCGTGGCCGTCGTAGATGCCGAGCAGATCGTGGAAGACCAGCACCTGTCCGTCGGTGCCGGGGCCCGCCCCGATCCCGATGACGGGGACGTGCAGCGCCGGCATCATCGCGTCGGTGGCGGCGGTGGGGATCGCCTCGAACACGATGGCGAAGCATCCGGCGTTCTGAAGAGCGAGTGCGTCGTCGTACACGGCGAGAGCCTCTTCGGCCGTGCGGCCCTGCGAGCGGTAGCCGCCGAGGGTCGCGGCCGTCTGCGGGGTGAGGCCGACGTGGCCCATGACGGGGATGCCGGCCGCGATGATCGCCCGAGCGCGCGCAACAGACGATCCGCCACGCTCGATCTTCACGGCGTCGGCGCCGGCGCTCTTGACGAACCGCTGCGCGGTGGCGACGGCCTGCTCGTCGGAGACCTCGTACGAGCCGAACGGCAGATCGGCGACCAGCAGCGGGGTCGTCAGGCCGCGGCGCACGGCGGAGGCGAGCATGAGCATCTCGTCGACGGTCACCGGGACGGTGCTGTCGTGGCCGAGCACGGTCATCGCGGCGGAGTCGCCGACCAGGACGATGTCGACCCCGGCCGCCTCGGCGATCTGGGCGCTGGGGTAGTCGTACGCGGTGACCATCGCGATCGGCTCGCCCTTGGCCTTCTGCGCCGCCAGACTCGCGAAGGTCGTGCGCGGGCGCGGGCGCGGTGTCACGGACGGAAGCGGCCGCGTGCTCACGAGGCCTGCTCGATTCTCATGGGTCGCATCAGCGCGCCTCCAGGATTCGGTTGTCGATCAATCGTGCCGGACCGACCTGGGCGGCCACCGCGAGCAGCGCAGCGTCACCGACACGGTCGAGTGCGGCGAGGTCGTCGGGGGAGCGCAGCTCGAGGTACTCGGGCTCGATGCCGGCGGCGACGAGCACCGCGCGTGCCGCGGCGAGCACCGCGTCCGCACTCGTCTCGCCGCTCGCGACCGTCGCCTCGGCGGCATCCAGCGCGCGGCTGAGCGCCGTCGCCCGCTGCCGCGACGCGGGATCGAGATAGGCGTTGCGCGAGCTCATCGCGAGCCCGTCCGGTTCGCGCACGATCGGGCACGCCACGATGCGCACGGGCATGTCGAGATCGCGCACCAGCCGGCGGATGACCAGCACCTGCTGCGCATCCTTCTGTCCGAAGTAGGCGGCATCGGGGGTGACGATCTGGAAGAGCTTCGTGACGACTGTGGCGACCCCGTCGAAGTGACCGGGGCCGCGGTGCGCGCCGCACATCACTTCGGTGATGCCCGAGACGTGGATGCGGGTGGAGAAGCCGTCCGGATAGATCTGGTCGACGGACGGAGCGAACAGGATGTCGGCGCCGGCAGCGCGGGCGAGTTCGGCATCGCGCTCCTCGGTGCGCGGGTAGGCGCCGAGGTCTTCGTTCGCCGCGAACTGCGTCGGATTGACGAACAGCGACACGACGACGAGGTCGTCGCCCTCGCGCGCCGCGCGCACCAGGGAGAGGTGCCCGTCGTGCAGGGCGCCCATCGTGGGGACGAGTCCGATCGTCCGGCCGGTCATCCGCGCATCGCGGACCGCGGCGCGAACCTCCGCGATGCTGCGCACGATCCTCATCGGAGCTCGCCGCCTCTCGCCGCGAGCTGCCGCGTGCTGTCGCTCAGCGTGTCGAAGAGCTCGAGCAGCTCCGGCACGTGCGCGGCGATCGCCTCTCGCTGACGCGCGACCGTCTCGACGTCGCCGCGCGCGACCGGGCCGGTGAGCGCCGCCTCCGGACCATGCTGCGCCCAGTTCTCGACGGTCGTGCGCACGAGCGGCGCCAGCACCCTGCGCGCCTCGGCCGGCGCCAGGCCCGCCGCGGCGGCGACCTGCTCCGCGGCGGCGAGGAGCGTCACCGTGAAGTTCGAGGCGATGGATGCCGCGGCGTGGTAGCCGGCACGCTGGTCGTCATCGAGCGGGAACGGGCGCGCTCCGAGGAGGGTCGCGAGCTCGGAGGCGACCTCGAGCGCGGCGGGAGTCCGCCCCGCGACGGCGCACCCGATGCCGTGGAAGGCTTCGGGTCCCTCGGTGCCGAGGAAGGTCTGCAGCGGGTGCAGACCGAAGTCGGCGTCGACGTCGGCCAGCCGGGTGGCGCCCGACATGTGCCCGACCAGTCCGGCGCTGCCCCGCCGGGCCGCTGCCGCGCCGGCGATCTCGGCATCCGGAACACACAGCAGCGCCACATCGGCGTGCTCGAAGGAGCCATCTCGCCCCATCGGGCCGATGACCTGCACTCCGGCCGCAGCGAGAGCGCGCGCCGTGACACGACCGAGCCGACCGCGGCCGACGACGGCCGCAGTCGCAACGGTGCGACGCGGGCTCTGCAGAGTGTGGCTCATGGATTCGCGCACCTCGGCAACGGGAGGTGCGGGTGCGTCATGAGTATCCCGCATTGCTGCACGCAGGACAAAAAGCGCGTCATCTGCGGCAGTGATCACCGCCGCAGACGGACGACGACGAGCGTCAGGCGGCGAGACCGACCTTGGCTCCCACTCGTGCGGGCTCCTCGAGCATGTCGAAGTCGACGAACAGACCGTTCGAGGTGTTGGATGCCGCAGCCAGGCGCGCCAGCAGCTCGCGGTCGAGCCCGCCGTCCGACTCGGACTGGAACACGAAGCGCAGCGGGATCGAGGGCTGCATCCAGATCGTGGAGCGGCCGCCGGGGATGTCTTCGGGGTGGCGCCATGACAGCGTGAAGCTCTCGCTGCGCCGAAGCTTGGTCGCGACGACGACCTTGATGTGTGCGAGCAGCCGGTCCGGAATCTCGATCGGCTCGGCGGTGTTGCCGTAGTAAAGGTGGCCCATCGGTGTTCTCTCTGTTGTGCTGACCTGGTGTCGACCCCAATCGACGTTCCGACTGTAGCAGTTAGTTCGCAAATCTAGATAATTTATCTAACATTAAGAACATCTAATCGAAACCTGGTACCGTGGCGGTTGACACGGGAAGGAGGAGACCCGATGACTCTCTCCTCGCCACTCACCGCAGCACTCCATCGCTACGTGGAGGCACGCAACGCGGCGCTCGTTCTCGGCCCGGCACGAACTGGGCGTGAACGAACTCGACGCGCGCGCTCTGCTCTACATCGCAGCCCACGAGGGTTCCCGTCCCGGCGACCTCCGGGACTACCTCGGGATCACCGCCGCTGGCGTGACGACCCTGATCGACCGTCTCGTCGAGCAGGCAGGCCGTGCGCCGAGACGTCGACCCCGATGACCGGAGAGTCAGCCGCCTCACCGTGATCGCAGACCTGCGCGCCGAACCGTGGTCGGTGCTCACCCGGTTCGACGACGCCTTCACCTCCGCCGTCGTCGACGCCGACCTCGAGCATGCGGGCACGTTCGCCGACGCGCTGGACGCCTTCACCGCATCCGCAGCACGCGCCTGACCTCGACGGCCCGGCCGACGGCGCGAAGGCGCGTCAGTGAATGGTCTGCTGCATGAAGTCCCGCGACTTCGTCTGAAGGAACGCGCCCAGAGCAGACAGCACCGACAGCTCGAAGGCCAGATTCATCACGGTCGCGGGATTCATCGTCGACGGCCGCTCGCGCGCTTCCATCGTCACGCGCCACTCGAGCGCCGCCATGTCCGGCTGAAGGTACGCGAGGGTGGGGGCGTTGACGAGCTGGAACACGACGAGCCCCGTGTCGGCGCCGTCGTCGCCGTCCTGCGGGATGACCTTCGCCGACTCGGCGATCGGATAGCCGAGTTCCTGGAACTCCTCCAGCCACGACTGCAGCGTGCTCATGCTCCGAAACGGCATCTCTGTGACCCCCGCGATCGCGACAACACCTATGGACATAGCAATTATGGGGTGATCGGGCACAAACGGCGCCGGTCGGCTGAAATTGCTTTCCGGACCGATCTGTCAACCCCCCTGCCCGATCACAGCCGGGTCGGGCTGAATGAGTCGAGTACACCACCCGAACGATCAGCGAGGAGCATCCCCATGGTGCAGATCATCGAGACCATCGACGTCGACGTTCCCGTCGGCACCGCCTACAACCAGTGGACCCAGTTCGAGAGCTTCCCGAAGTTCCTCGACGAGGTCGAGTCCATCACCCAGCTCGACGAGACCCACACCCACTGGAAGGTGAAGGTCGGCGGGGTCGAGCGCGAGTTCGACGCCGAGATCACCGAGCAGCATCCCGACGAGCGCGTCGCCTGGAACAGCACCGGAGGCGAGACGCACCACGCCGGTGTCGTCACGTTCCACAAGCTGTCCGACACGTCCAGCCGGGTCACCGTTCAGCTCGATTGGGAGCCCGAAGGCCTCCTCGAGAAGGTCGGCGCGCTCGTGGGCGCGGGTTCGCACGCCGTGAAGAAGGACCTCAAGAACTTCAAGGAGTTCATCGAGGCCCAGGGCGCCGCCACCGGCGCCTGGCGCGGAGACGTCCCGGCCTGAGCCGGGGCCAGCTCCGGCGCCGAGAGGTCAGGAGCTGTCGTGATCGAAGTCCACGACCGAGTCGACCGACTCCCGGGAGACGGCGACGGGTGAGTCGAGCAGACGTGTCCGTCGCTCGATGTCGTCGATCACGTCCTGGTCTCGACCGCACTCCTGGGCACTGTCGGCGGGGACGGCGAGCAGCTGACTGGCGGGTCCGATGAGGAATTCCGCCGTGGCGAGCTCGCCGTTCTCGTCGACCACGGGAACGATCAGCACGTCCGAGGCCTGCGCGGCCGCCAGGACCCGCGCGTACTGGATCAGCGCTTCGCACACGTCATCGGCCATCAGGACGGATCCGCCTGTGTAATGCAAAGTCATCATGACTCCATCGTGGGAGTACGCATCACTCGGAGGGAGGGGGTTGTGCGATCCGGAAGTCCGTGTCATGCGACCCCGCCTGGGCCGGCACCTGTCAAGCCCGCGGCATCCGTCCCTGACGGGCATATTGTTCTATCAGTCCCTACTGAGAAGAGCCGTTGATGACCACCAAGATCGCCGTCGTCTGGAACCCGTCCAAGACGGACAAGGAGACCCTCGAAGCAGGTCTCACCGCCGCGATCGCGGAGGGCGCGACGCCTGAGGTGAGCTGGTGGGAGACCACGAAGGAAGACCCGGGTCAGGGTGCCGCCGAGTCGGCGCTCGCCGCGGGCGCCGACCTCGTGATCGTCGCCGGGGGAGACGGCACCGTGCGTGCCGCCGCCGAGCATCTGGCAGACGCCTCCGCCGATGCGCAGCTGGCGATCATCCCCCTCGGCACCGGCAACCTGCTCGCGCGCAACCTCGACGTGCCGATCAACGACGTCCCGGCCGCCTTCGTGCGGGCGCTCGACGGCGATGCGCGCTCCATCGACGTGGGGTGGGTCGAGGTGGAGCTCGCCGGCGGCACCGAGCGTCATGCCTTCGCCGTCATGGTGGGGTTCGGCATCGACGCGCACATGATCGCCGAGACGAACGACGAGCTCAAGGACAAGGCCGGGTGGCTCGCGTACGTCGAATCGCTCGGTCGCGCGCTCGCCGCGAGCGAGGTCGTGCCCTTCCACATCACGAAGGACGATCAGCCCGGTCACGACGAAGAGGGCCACACGCTTCTCATCGCCAACTGCGGCAGCCTGCAGGGCGGCCTCACCCTGCTGCCGGACGCCGTTCCGGACGACGGCGAGCTGGACTATCTCGTCCTCAGCGCCGAAGGGTTCGCGGAGTGGGCGGGCACTCTCAAGACGATGATGTGGGACAACGGCCTGAAGCGCCTGATCACCAAGAGCGACGATGTGACGAGCACGGATGCCGTCAACCACGGCCGCGCGAAGACGCTCGCCGTCACACTCCCCGAGGCGCGCGCATTCGAGATCGACGGCGAGGAGATCGGCGAGACGTCGTCGTTCACGGTGTCGATCCAGCCCGGCGCCATCCGCGTGCGCTGAGGCGCAGCCGCCGGTTCGAGGGGTCGCTGCATCCAAGAAGCCCTCTCGCACGGAATGACTTGGTGAGACCGCGTGATCCGCGCGCCCTCCCGGGCTGAGCGGACGCGTCTCACCGAGCGAGAGGGCGTCGCGACATGGCGAAGAAGCCGGATCAGGCGATGAGCGTGGAGTACGACAGCGTCGGCGAGATCGATGTGCTGGAGCGCAGGATGCGGCCGCTTCCGCCGCCCGGCCCTCAGGAGGTCACCGTCGAAGTGATCTGCGCCGGCATCAGCCACATCGACGGATTCATCCGCGGGGGGCAGGAGGAGGAGTGGGACGAGCCGTGGCCGCGGCGCTCCGGAAGCGACTTCGCCGGGGTCGTGATCGCGACCGGCGATCGCTCGAACGGATTCGCCGTCGGCGCGGAGGTCATCGGCCACGTGCGATCCGGGGCCCACTCGACCTACCTCACCGTGCCGGTCGCAGCTCTCGTGCCCAAGCCGAAGGGGCTCAGCTGGGAGGCTGCGGGCGGCCTCTACCTCGCGGGGGCGACGGCGCTGGACACCCTCGACCAGCTCAAGATCGGCGCGGCCGACACCGTCGTGATCTCAGCGGCCGCGGGCGCGGTCGGCAGCATCGAGGCACAGCTGGCGAAGCATCGCGGCGCGAAGGTCATCGGCACGTGCGGCGACCGCAACTTCGACTATCTGCGCCAGCTCGGCATCAAGCCGGTGCGCTACGGCGACGGCATCGCCGAGCGGATCCGCTACGCCGCGGGCGGTCCGGTGACGGCGCTGATCGACAACTTCGGGCAGGACGGCCGGGCGCTTGCCGACGAGCTCGGCGTGCCCGCGAGCAGGTATCGCTCCAGCGCCGACCGGCGCGACACCGAGCTGCGCCTGCTGCGCGATGACCCCGAGTCGGTCGCCTACGGCACCTCCCTGCTGCGCCGTCTGGCCGATCTCGCGCAGAAGCGCGCCTTCACTCTGCTCATCTCGGGCCTCTACCCGCTCGAGGAGATCTCCGACGCCTACGCCGATCTGCAGAAGCTGCACTCGCGCGGCAAGGTGCTGATCGGCACGCACATGGTCACGACGTTCCGCACCCTCAAGGCGCGCGACGTCCACGAGGCGGCGGGCTGATCGGTCGCGCGGCCCGTCGGTGGGGGAGGCCCCGCGTACCGTGCTCTGCATGGCGGAGCGGGTGGAGGCGTGGTGGGCGCGTCGGCAGTTCTCGCGCGGACTCGACGTGCCGTACCCGGTCGGCACGTATCGCGACGCGTGGGCGCCCTTCCCGATGCTGATCCGCCAGTACCACCCCGAGCTCAATGCGGGCATCACGCTCACGCAGATCCCGCCGGCTGCCGATGTGCTGCTGGTCTGGCAGTGCGAGAGCGGCCACATCTTCGTCGCGACCCCCTCCGAGCAGCGTGCCCGTCCCGGCCGCGAGCGGCGCAGATCGGCGTGGTGCCCCGAGTGCGCCGTGCTCGCGAAGCCTTCCCGCATCCGCCCCGGTGGTGAGGCGCGCACAGCGCGATCCCGCGACCCGGCCTGCCGCTCTGCGAGAAGACGCCCGACCTGCCGGTCGGCGAGCCGTTCGTCAGCCGGTGCGCGCCGAAGCCGGCATCCGCTGTCGAGGCCCGGCTGCGCGCCGACCTGTTCGCACGGCTGGGCGTCACCCCCGGCTTGAACGCCGTGCGGGTGGCGCGGCCGTTCTTCTCGCACCTCGAAGTGTGGCCCGACATCCTGCTGCCCGAACTGCGGATCGCAGTGGAGTACGACAGCACCGGCAGGCACGGCCTCGAGCACGTCGGCAAGCGGGAGGATGCCGACCGGCGCAAGGACCGTGCGCTGAGGGCGGCGCGGTGGGAGGTCGTGCGCATCCGCACCGGCAAGCTCGAGAAGATCGGCCCGTACGACGTGCAGCTGTCGTCGGTCGGCCGTCGCGGCGTCGACCGTCTGATCGACGTGCTCCGCGACATCCGCGGCCCCTTGTTCGTCGACGCCTACCTGCGCTGAGAAGCGTTCGTGCCACGCCCCGGCGGCGTTTGTCAAGGCTCGGTCGCCTCCCGCAGGGCCGTCGTACTCTCCTCGCAGGAGGCTCCCTCATGGCAATGACATCGCTCACGATCACCAAGCCGCCGCTCGCCGACGCGCCTCGACGCGCACTTCCGCGCACCCAGACCTCGCGGACGGCGCTCGATCCTCTGAGCCCGCCCACGCCGCTGATCGAATGGGCGCTCGACACCGCCCGCAAGACCCCCGGATTCGGCACCGACGTGGCCGCGACCCTGGGGTGGTGCATCGATGTCGGCAAGCGCGCCCCGCGCGTCGGCGAGGGCCGGACGCGCGAGCTCTGGGAGCTGCTGGCCGCCGTCGCCGCCCTCGACGTCTCGGCGGCGCGCATGCTCGAACCGCACCTCGACGCGCTCAGCATCCTTCACCAGTCCGGTCTCGAGCAGGACTCGCCGGATCTCGAGCGCGTGCGCGCCCGCGCCGGGTCGACATGGGGCGTCTACGCCGCCGAAGCGACCGGGCGGCGCCTCGAGGCGGTACCGGATCGCGACGGCTGGCGACTGCGCGGCACCAAGCCCTGGTGCTCGCTGGCGGCGCACCTCACTCACGCCCTGGTGACGGCATCCGTCGACGGGGGAGACCGGCGGCTGTTCGCGGTCGATCTGCGCGACTCGCGCGTCCGCCCGCAGGACGGACCCTGGTTCGCGCGCGGTCTGGAGAGCGTCGTGAGCGCCGACGTCGATTTCGACGACGTGCCCGCGCTCGCGGTCGGCGAGGCCGGCTGGTATCTCACCCGGCCCGGATTCGCCTGGGGCGGCATGACGGTCGCGGCGTGCTGGTGGGGAGCGGCCGTGGGCATCGCGGAACCCCTGCGGGCGGCCGCGCGTTCGGAGCGGGCGGATCAGCTCGCGCAGGTGCACCTCGGACGAGCGGATGCCGCGCTGTGGGCGGCCCGCTCCGTGCTCGCCGAGGCCGCGGATCTCGTGGATGCCGGTGAGTCACCGGCGATCGGCGACCGGCTGCTGGCCGAACGGGTGCGCGGTGTCGTCGTCGACGCGGCGACCCTCACGCTGGCCGAAACGGATGCCGCGCTGGGCCCGGCGCCGCTCGTCTCCGATGAGGCGCACGCGCGCCGCGTCGCCGACCTGCACCTGTACCTCCGCCAGCATCACGGGCCGAGGGATACCGCGCGGATCGGACGCGAGCTGGCCGCCGAGGCGGACGAGCGATGACGACGTTCAGCCATCTCGACGAGGGGACCTCCGAGGAGGTCTGGCGGGCGGAGGAGCGCATCCGGACCGCTCCGCTGCTGGATGTCGATCTCGACGAGCTCGTGGTCGTCGCCGCGCATCCGGACGACGAGACGCTCGGCGCGGCCGGTCTCATCCGCCGGGTGCACGTCAGCGGCGGGGGCGTCACGGTCGTCGTCGCCACCGACGGCGAGGCCTCCCACCCGCAGTCCGCGTCGCACACCCGCACGGATCTCAGCTCGATCCGCCGCGTCGAGGTGCTGCGCGCCGTCCACGCGCTCGCACCCGGCGCCCGCGTGCACTTCCTCGGGCTGCCCGACGGTGCCCTGCGCGAGAACACGCGCGCGCTCGACGACGCCGTCGCCGCGGCGATCGACGGCGTTCCGGCTGACGCATCGCGGATCGTCGTGGTCGCGCCGTGGTCAGGAGACGGGCATCGCGATCACCGTGTCACCGCGGAGTCGGTCGCACGGCTGGCGAGCGAGCGCGGCATCCGCCATCTCGGCTACCCGATCTGGCTGTGGCATTGGGGCCGGCCGGATGATGTGCCGTGGGATGCGGGGGTGGCGCTCGCCCTCACTCCGGGTGAGCGCTCGATCAAGGCGCGGGCGCTGCGCACCCACGCGTCTCAGATGCGGCCGCTGTCGGATGCGCCCGGCGATGAGGCGATCGTCTCGGAGACGATGCAGGCGCATTTCGACCGCGACACCGAGCTCTACTTCATCGAGACGCCGCACAGCGCGCCCGCGGACACGGCGCAGGAGACCCTCCCGGCCGCGTTCTTCGACGACTTCTACGCGCGCCACGACGATCCGTGGGGCTTCGAGTCGCGCTGGTACGAAGAGCGCAAGCGGGCGATCCTGCTCGCGACCCTGCCCTCGCGAGCACTCGGAAAGGTGCTCGAGATCGGCTGCTCGACCGGGCTGATCACGCGCGAGCTCGCGGGGCGTGCCGACACCGTCCTCGCGCTGGATGCCTCGACCGCCGCGCTGGATGCCGCGCGCTCGCGCATCGGCGACGATCCCGCCGTCGCGCTTCAGCGCGGAGCGGTGCCCGAGGACTGGCCCGCCGGCACCTATGACGCGATCGTGCTCTCGGAGGTCGGGTACTACCTGTCCGCGCGCGACCTGCAGCGGACGATCGATCTGATCGACTCCTCTCTGGCGGATGCCGGCTTCCTGGTCGCGTGTCATTGGCGGCATCCGGTCGCCGAGTACCCCCTCTCGGGCGACGACGTCCATCGCGCTCTGCGCGCGGTCGCGGCGTGGGACACGCTCGCCCTCCACGAGGAGGAGGACTTCGTGCTCGAGGTCTTCTGCCGGCGTCCCGCGGTGTCGGTCGCCCATCGGGAAGGACTCCGGTGACCGTTCGCCCGATCGAGGCGGTCGTGGTCGTCGTGCCGGTGCACGACGAGGCCGCGCTGCTGGACCCCTGTCTCACCTCGCTCGCGGCGGCGATCGCCTTCGCCGGACTCCCCTGCGAAGTGCGGGTCGTGCTCGATGCGTGCACCGATGCGTCCGCGGCCGTCGCGGCGCGGCATCCGTTCCCCGTCGTCCATGTCGAAGAGAGCGCCGTCGGCGCGGCGCGGGCGGCCGGCGTCTCCGAGGCGCTGGCAGCACTCGCGCACGTGCCGTCAGACCGAGTGTGGATCGCGAATACGGATGCCGACTCGGTGGTTCCGGCGAACTGGCTGCGCGTGCAGGTCGAGGCAGCCGATGCGGGGGCGGACGTGGTGGTCGGGACGGTCCGGCCCGACTTCGGTGACCTGAGCCCCGGGCATCGGCAGCACTGGCTCGACACGCACACGCCGGGCCTGCCGAACGGGCACACCCACGGAGCGAACCTGGGTCTGCGCGCTGCGACCTACCTCGCGGTCGGCGGATTCAGCCCGTGCGGCGAGCACGAGGACGTCGGACTGGTCGACGCGTGTCGCCGGCGCGGGGCGACGATCGTCGCGAGCGACGCGGCCGAAGTGATGACCTCGGGCCGGTTCGTCGGGCGCACGCCGGGCGGGTACGCCGGCTATCTGCGTGATCAGGCGCGGATGCTGCGGCTCGGCGACGCGTTGCGGCTGTCACAGCGGGAGGCGTCATGACCCAGCTCGCGCCCGACCCCTCGCGGCTCGATGATGCGGTCGCCCTCTCGCCGATATCGGTCGACGACGCGGGCGAGGTGTTGACGATCCAGCGCGCCGCGTTCGTGTCGGAGGCGCTCATCTACGGTTCGGTGGACATGCCGCCGCTCACCCAGACTCTCGACGAGCTCGAGGCGGAGCTGCGTGAGAGCGACGGATGGGTCGCGCGGCTGAACGGGCGGCTGGTCGGCGCGATCCGCTGCCGGGAGTCGGACGGCCTGCTGCTGATCGGCCGGATCGCGATCGCGCCCGACGTGCAGGGCCTCGGCATCGGTCAGGCGCTGCTCGATGCGGCCGAGCGCCACAGCGGCGTAGGCGAGGCCGAACTGTTCACCGGCAGCCTGAGCGAGGCGAACATCCGCCTGTACGAGAGCTGCGGGTACGTCGAGACGCAACGCGTCGAGAAGGGCGACGGCGTGCAGGAGGTCTATCTCCGCAAGCGCCTGCGCGGCGCGGCCGCGCCGGGCTAGAGCCCCTTCCCGCCGGTGACCGGAATCACCGCACCCGAGACGTACGAGGCGTCCTCCGACGCGAGATAGACGTAGGCGCCGGCGAGTTCGGCGGGCTGCCCGGCGCGGCCGAGGGGAGTGTCATCGCCGAACGTCGACAGGCGTTCGCTGTCCCACCCGGTCGCGGGAATGAGCGGGGTCCAGATCGGGCCCGGTGCCACGGCGTTCACGCGGATCCCCTTCGGTCCGAGATCCTCGGCGAGCGCCTTGACGAACGCCACCTGAGCGGCCTTGGTCATCGCGTAGTCGATCAGTCCCGGCGACGGGTTGAACGCCTGGATCGACGAGGTCACGATGATCGACGACCCCGGGCGCAGGTGGGGGATCGCGGCGCGCGCCGAGAAGATCAGGCCGTAGAGGTTGGTCTTGAACACCCGGTCGAGCTCGTCGGTGGTGAGGTTCTCGAGTCCGTCCCGATCCTTCTGGTACGCGGCGTTCAGCACGAGGATGTCGATGCCGCCGAACGCGGTCACGGTGTCGTCGACGATGGATGCCGCGAAGGCCTCGTCGCGCAGATCGCCCTCGAGAGCGATGCCCTTCCGGCCCGCGGCGTCGATCTGGGCCAGGGTGTCCACAGCATCCGTCGCCTCCTCCGGCAGATGTGCGATCGCGACATGCGCACCCTCGCGGGCGAACGCGATCGCCACGGCGCGCCCGATGCCGGAGTCGCCGCCGGTGATGAGGGCGCGGCGGTCGCGGAGCCGGTCATGGCCCACGTACGAGTCCTCGCCGTGGTCGGGTGTCGGCGCGGTGGCGTCGGTGAGTCCGGGCTGGTTCTGCTCCTGCGCGGGGAATCCGTCGGAGTGGTGCTTCGAACGGGGATCGGTCATCTGCTCGGTCATGGCGACCAAGGTAGGCGCGCTTCCGGTTGCGGTCGCCGGGGTTGACCTTTCGCCGGTGCAGCGCTACACGCGACGCAAGCAGGAACGATCACCCCGACTGACCCGGAGGGCCCTAACCGTCCGGGTCAGTCGGGATGTCGGGGGCGACCTACAGGATGAACAGCATCTCCTGGTAGGTCGGGAGCGGCCACAGGTCGTCGGCGATGATGCCCTCGATCTTGTCGGCCGCCGCGCGGACGGCGTTCATCGTCGGCAGCAGAGCATCGCGCGCGTGCTCTGCCTCGGCGAGGGTGTCGTGACCGACTTCGTCGGCCAGGGCCGCCTTCAGCGCCGCGAGTGCGGAGCGCAACTCGGCGACGGAGGCGCTGACCTCGGCGAGCGCCTCGAGGTCGGGTCGACCCCGGCGGCCTTGAGCGCGCCGGCGTTGACAGCGAGCTCGGTCTGCTGGCGCACGACCGCGGGCAGAATCGAGGTCTGACCGATCTCGAGGGTGAGGCGTGCTTCGACGCCGATGCTCAGCGCGTACTGCTCGAGACCGATCTCATACCGGCTGTGCATCTCGCGACGGTTGAACACCTTGTACTTCTCGAACAGCGCGAGCGCCTGCTCGGTGATCAGCTCGGGCAGGGCGTCGAGCGTGGTGCGCAGGTTCGCGAGTCCGCGCTTCTCAGCCTCGATCGGCCACGCCTCTCCGTAGCCGTCACCGTTGAAGACGACGGCGCCGTGCTCGGTGATGATCTCGGTCAGGAGGTCCTGCACGGCGGTGTCGAAGTCGGTGCCTGCGGCGACGGCGGTCTCGAGCTCGGTCGCGGCGTAGTCGAGCGAGTCGGCCATGATCGTGTTGATCGTCACCATGGGCCCGTTGACGGTCTGCATCGATCCCGGCGCACGGAACTCGAAGCGGTTGCCGGTGAATGCGAACGGGCTCGTGCGGTTTCGATCGCCCGGATCCGTCGGCAGGATCGGCAGCGTGTCGACGCCGATCTGCATCGATCCCTTGCCCTTCGACGAGGTCGCCGGACCCCGGGCGATCTGCTCGAACACGTCGGCGAGCTGGTCGCCGAGGAAGATCGAGATGATCGCAGGGGGAGCCTCGTTCGCGCCGAGACGGTGATCGTTGGATGCCGATGCCACAGAGGCGCGGAGCACTCCCGCGTGCAGATGCACCGCGCGGATGACGGCAGCGCAGAACACGAGGAACTGCGCGTTGTCGTGCGGGTTGTCACCAGGAACGAGGAGCGAGCCGAGTTCGCTGTTGCCGAGCGAGAAGTTCACATGCTTGCCGGAGCCGTTGACGCCCTGGAACGGCTTCTCGTGGAACAGGCACTCCATACCGTGCTTCTTGGCGATCGTCTTGAACGTGGTCATCAGAAGCTGCTGATGGTCGGCGGCGATGTTTCCGCGCTCGAACATCGGGGCGATCTCGAACTGACCCGGGGGCGACCTCGTTGTGGCGGGTCTTGGCCGGGATCCCGAGCTTGAACAGCTCGCGCTCGGTGTCCATCATGAACCCGAGCACACGCTCGGGGATCGCGCCGAAGTAGTGGTCGTCGAACTCCTGGCCCTTCGGCGGCTTCGTGCCGAAGAGCGTCCGGCCCGCGTTGAGCAGGTCGGGGCGCGCGAGGAAGAAGTGCCGGTCGACGAGGAAGTACTCCTGCTCGGGGCCGCAGAACGAGACGACCTTGGCGCCGTTGACGTGGCCGAACAGCGCGCAAGATGCGCTGCGGCGTGCTCGCCCATCGCCTGCTGAGAGCGCAGCAGCGGCGTCTTGTGGTCGAGCGCTTCTCCGGTCATCGAGACGAACACGGTCGGGATGCAGAGGGTGTTGCCGTTCGGGTTCTCGAGCACGTAGGCCGGGCTGGTGACGTCCCACCCGGTGTAGCCGCGGGCCTCGAACGTGTTGCGCAGCCCGCCGTTCGGAAAGCTGGAGGCATCCGGCTCGCCCTGGATGAGGGTCTTCCCGGCGAACTCCGCGAGGGCCGATCCGTCGCCCGCGGGCTCGAAGAAGCTGTCGTGCTTCTCGGCGGTGAGACCGGTGAGCGGGTAGAAGACGTGCGCGTAGTGCGTGGCGCCGCGCTCGAGGGCCCAGTCCTTCATCGCCGAGGCGACGGCATCGGCGACGAGCGGGTCGAGTTTCGCCCCGTGCTCGATCGTCGCCATCACCGACTTGAAGATCGGCTTCGGCAGGCGCTGGCGCATCACGATCGTGCTGAACACGTTCGCGCCGAAGATCTCTCCGGCGGCTTCGGCTTCGTCGAAGGTGACGGCGGGAGGAACGAACGCCTCGACGTCTCTGATGGCTTCACGACGGACGGCATTCCCACTCATAAGTTCCCCCTGCATCATGTCCCTCGTGCCACATGGCAAGGGTCCTGATCCAGAAGGTACGGATGCGGTGCGTCCGGCCCGTTTCACGGGCGTAACGGTCTCGCTCGACGCTCAGCCCGCGCGGGGCTCGCAGATCACCACGGGGATCTCGCGCGTCGTCTTGCGCTGGTAGCCCGCGTATCCCTGATACTCGCGCGTGATGCGGGGCCAGAGCTCGGCGCGCTCTGGCGGAGTCGCTGTGCGGGCGCGCATCGGGATCGTCCGCCCTTTCACGGTCAGCTCCACCTCCGGGTGCGCGACCAGATTGAGGTACCACGACGGATGCCGGGGGTCGCCGCCCTTGGAGGCGACGAGCACGTACCGTCCGCCCTCGTGAACGGGTGAGGTGAGCACGGTGCTGCGGCGCCTGCCCGAGGAGCGTCCGACGGTGTGCAGCTCGACGACGGGCATCGACCCGATGGCCGCGCCGATGCGTCCGCGGGAGACCGCCAGGAGTGCGCGGTGGAACCGGTTCATCATCCGATACCCGAAGTCGTTCATCGCTGCAGAGCCGCCATCCTCGAAGCCTAAGCCGGGATGAACGGGAGAGGCCGCGCGGTCCTCTTCCCCGGGCGTCCGCTGACCGCGGGTACGGCGCGGACAGCGGCACGGTACACCAGTCCACGGTGAGGCGATAGAGGGGACGCTCACGCACACCGGCGGCGGGCGCTGTCGTAGGGTGGGCGCTGAAGAGCTGATGCGATCCCGGGCGCACGGCGATCCCACGACAAGGAGGTGCGGGGGTGACCTCCGAGCCGACGTCCGCAGAGCAGCTCCCTCCGATCGAGCCGGTCGAACCCGATGCCCGGCGGATGATCGCCCTCGTCGTCGGCATCGCCGCGACCGTCGCCTTCGCCATCGTCCGCTTCGTCGTCGCGATCGACGATCACAAGCCGCTCGCGATGGACGTGTGGTGGAACGACCTCATGGTGTCGGGCAGGAACGACTTCTGGCTGGTGATGGCCTGGATCCCGGGCTGGGGCGGCGGCATCCTGGGCATGATCATCACGGCGATCGTGATCGTCGGGCTCTTCCTGCTGCGCAAGCGATGGTGGGATGCCGCCAACTTCGCGATCGCCCTGGCGATCGTCGTCGCGATCGGAGCGCCGATGGCGGCCCTGATCGCGCGCGTGCGCCCCGAGACCTCACTCGCCGAGCAGGTCGCCACGTCGTTCCCGTCGGGCCATACCGCCGTCGCCACGACCGTGGTGATCACCCTCGGGCTGCTGCTGCGGCGCTGGTACGTCTGGACGATCGGCATCGTGTGGGTGGTGTGGATGTTCTGGAGCAGGACCTACCTCAGCGCGCACTGGCTGAGCGACGTGATCGCCGGACTGCTGGAGGGCATCGCCGTCGCGACGCTCGTCTGGTACGCGGTCGAAGCGGTCAAAGACCGTCGGGCGCGGAAGCATCAGGGCGTGGGCACAGCCGCGACCGGGTAGCCGGCCGCGGAGTCTGGAGGAGACGAGATGACCGGTTGGCGCATTCGCGATTACCACGCCGACGATGTCGACGGCATCCTGCGCCTGTGGGAGCAGATGCTCGCGGTCAACGCCGAGCCCGTCTACGGGCTGTCGGATGTGCTCGCCTCGTGCGCGAAAGACCACGCCGTCGTCGCGGTGATCGGCGACGAGGTCGTCGGCGCGGCGATCGGGCGCGCCGCGCACGCGCAGGGGTGGGTCGTGTTCCTCGCGACGGCCGCGCACGTGCGCGGCACGGGCATCGGCTCGTCGATGCTCGCCGCGCTCGAGGCGCGGATGGCGGCGGTCGGCATCTCGAAGCTGTCGGCGCTCATGCCGGCGGCCGAGACCCGCGTCGGCGCGTTCCTGCATCAGGGGTTCGCGCTGAAGCAGGACCTGCACTACTTCGAGCGGCACATCCCGGTGCAGCGCGAGGAGCTGAAGATCCTCGCCGGAGCTGGGCGGGCGGGTGCTCCCGCGCGGGCTGTGGGACGGCGTCGGCGGGATGACCGCCGAGAAGGATCTGCTCGAGCGACGCGTGGTGATGCCGCTCGCACAAGCCGAGCTCGCGGACCGGTTCGGCGTCGTGCCGCCGCGCGCGATCGTGCTGTTCGGTCCGCCCGGAACCGGCAAGACCACCTTCGCGAAGGCGATCGCCTCACGCCTGGAGTGGTCGTTCGTCGAGGTCTTCCCGTCGCGCCTCGCGTCGCACCCCGGCGGTCTCGCGGGGGCTCTGCGCGAGACGTTCACGAAGATCTCCGAGCTCGAGCACGCCGTCGTGTTCATCGACGAGGTCGAGGAGATCGCGTCGCACCGGCAGGGCGAGCCGCCCTCGCCGACGCAGGGCGTCACGAACGAGCTGCTGAAGATCATCCCCGCGTTCCGCGAGCAGCCGGGCCGGCTGCTGATCTGCGCCACGAACTTCATCAGGGCGCTGGATGCCGCTTTCCTCCGTCACGGCCGTTTCGACTACGTCATCCCGATCGGGCTGCCCGACGAAGAGGCGCGGCAGGCGATCTGGGAGCGCTACATCCCTGCCGCGGCCGTCGACATCGACGTGCGACGTGCTGGTCGAGATGACCGAGGGCTTCTCGCCCGCAGACATCGAGTACGCCGCGCGCAAGGCGTCGCAGTCCGCGCTCGAGAACGCGGTGAACTCGGGCGCCGAGGATCCCGAAGGGCCGTTCATCGACGATTACGTCGCGGCGATCTCCGCGACGCGCGCGACGGTCTCGGCCGAGGTCGCCGCGGAGTTCTGGGAGGACATCGAGACCGTCGGGCGGCTGTAGCAGCCGACGACCGGAGGGCTCTACCCGCGGCATCCGTTCGGGTCTACCCTGTGATCGCCGAGATTCGAGCAATCAAGGGAGCCTGCCATGGCAACCACGAATGAAGCGGTGATCGAGCGCCTGATCGCCTGCATCAACGATCGCGACATCGCCGTCATGGACGAGCTGTTCCACGACGACGCGACGATGGACTGGCCGCAGTCCCGGGAGCGCGTCCGAGGCGCGGCGAATCGGCGCGCGATCTACAGCTCGTTCCCTCAGCTGCCGACGATCACGCCGCGACGGATGCTGAGCGCGGGCGACATCGTGATCGCCGAGGCGACGCTCGACTACGCCGGGCCGAAGTACGAGACGGTGTTCATCTTCGAGCTGCGCGACGGCAAGATCACGAAGGAGACCGCGTACTGGAGCGAGGCCTTCGAAGCACCCGAGTGGCGCTCGGAGTGGGTCGAGAAGTTCTGACCGGATGGTCAGGCGCGTCCGCCGGTGAAGCGCGGAGCGCGCTTCTGCTGGAAGGCCTCGAAGCCCTCGCGATAGTCGTCGGTGTCGCAGAGCGCCGCCTGGGCGGCGTTCTCGATCGCGACCGAGTCCCAGAGCCCCATGCGCTCGTCGCGAAGCCGGCCGATCAGGGTCTTGCTCGCCACGAAGGCCTCGGTGGCGCCGGATGCCGCACGCTCGGCGGCCTCGAGCGTACGGTCGTACAGCTCGTCGGCCGGGAATTCGCGGGAGAAGAGCCCTGACTGCACGGCCTCGGTGCCGCTCATGAGCCGAGCGGTGTAGATGAGGTCGAGCGTCCTGTGCGCGCCGAGGCGCTCGTAGAAGAGCGCGTGACCGCCGGAGTCGAGCGTGGCGCCGAGAGCCGCGAAGGGTGAGCCGATCCGCGCGGAGTCGGCGACGTAGACGACGTCGGTCGCGATGAGCAGCCCCAGTCCGACACCGAGGCACGCGCCCTGCGCGGCCGCGAACGTCGGCGCCGGAAACCGCGACATGCGCTGCAGCAGGGGCGTGACCAGGCCGTCGAGATAGCCCATCACGTCGTCGTCGCGGGGGTCGACGGCCGAGATGTCGCGCCCGGCGCAGAACGCCGGACCCTCCCCGCTCAGCATCAGTGCGCGGACTCCGGCGGCCTCCGCCTCGTCGTAGGCGGCGGCGAGTTCGGCGATCGCCGATTCGTCGAGCGCGTTGCGCTTGTCGGGCGCGTTGAGCGCGACCCGTGCAACGGCTCCGTCGATCGTCAGCTGGATCATGAGACCTCCTCGATGGTCAGACGTCGTAGTCCACGACGACCCGTTCGCTCGTCGGGTGCGACTGGCACGTCAGCACGTAGCCGCGCTCGAGCTCGTCGGGCTCGAGCGCGTAGTTCTCGGTCATGTGCACGCTGCCGGTGATCAGTCGCGCGCGGCACGTGCCGCAGACCCCGCCGGCGCACGCGAACGGCACGTCGGCCCGCACCCGCAGGGCGGCATCCAGAATCGCCTCGTTCGCCGCGACCGGCGACTCGACCCGCGACGACAGCCCGTCGAGGGTGAACTCGATCTCCACGGTCTTGTCGCCCGCACGGGTGACGACCGGCCTCCCGCGGTCCACACGCGGGGTATCGGCATCCGTCGTGAAGAGTTCGAATCGGACGCGGGATGCCGGTACCCCACGCCGCTCGAGGGTGTCGCGGCACAGCGCCACGAGTTCGAACGGACCGCACAGGAACCACTCCGTCACGGTCGCCGGCGGCACGAGCCGGTCGAGGATCGCATCGAGCTTCTCGGCGTCGATGCGTCCTGAGAGCAGCGGCGCCGCCCGCTGTTCGCGCGAGAGCACGTGGTGCAGCGCGAGCCGAGCCGGGTAGCGGTCCTTCAGGTCGGCGAGCTCTTCGAGGAACATCACGTCCTGCGTCGCGCGGTTCGTGTAGACGAGCGTGAACTGCGACGTGTCGGATGCCGCGAGCACGTGCGCCGCGAGCGCCATGAGCGGAGTGATGCCCGAGCCCGCCGCGATTCCGGCGAGGTGGGCGCCGTCGAGGTCGGGGAGGCCCGTGGTGAAGGTGCCCTCGGGGCTCATGACGTCGAGCCGGTCGCCGGCCTTCAGGTGCGTGTTCGCCCACTCGGAGAACTGGCCGCCGAGGTCGCGCTTGATTCCGACGCTGATGCGGCCGGGAGACGGAGCGCGGCAGATCGAGTAGCTGCGGCGCACCTCGTGACCGTCCAGCTCGGCGCGCAGCGCGACGTACTGGCCGGGAAGGTAGTCGTACTCGCCCTGCAGCTCGGCGGGCACGGCGAAGGTGACCTCGACGCTGTCGGCGGTGAGCGGGCGCACCTCGGCGACCTCGAGCCGGTGGAAGCGCGCGCGGCGCCGGGTGGTGATCGGCGGAGTGGCGGTCGACATCAGATCACCTTGAAGTGATCGAACGGCTCGAGGCAGTCGAGGCACTCGAACAGGGCCTTGCACGAGGTCGAGCCGAAGCGCGACACCTCATGGGTGCGCAGCGAACCGCACCGCGGGCACTTCACGGCCAGCTGAAGGCGGATGATTCCCTGCTGCAGCGCCGCACGGCCGGACGGCGGGGCGATGCCGTACGTCGTGAGCTTGCGCTTGCCGGCATCCGTCATCCAGTCCGTCGTCCAGGCGGGCGAGAGCGCCATGCGCACCTCGACCGGCGCGTAGCCGGCGGCGTTCAGGGCGAGGATGACGTCGTCGCGCATCGCGTCCATCGCCGGGCAGCCGCTGTACGTCGGTGTGAGCGTCACCGTCACGCGGTCTCCGTCGACCTCGACCGCGCGCAGCACGCCGAGGTCCTCGATCGTGAGCACCGGCACTTCAGGGTCGGTCACGGTCGCAGCGACCGCCCACGCGTGGGCCTGGGACCGCGCGGGAGCGTGAGCGCGGGTCACCATGTCGCGCCCCGATGCTGCCGCGCGAGCACCTGCATCTCGGCGAGCACGAAGCCCAGATGCGAGAAGTGGATGCCGCGCCGCCCGCCGCCCGACGACGTGAAGCCGGTCGGAATCTCCAGCTCCGCCTCGGCGAACACGACCTCGATCACCGCGTCGAATCCGGCGCGCAGGGTGGAGGGACGCACCGCGACACCCTCGAGGCGGTCGACGAGGGGCTCGTCGCGGAACAGCTCGTCGACGTAGGGCCACACATCGTCGATCGCGCGGATCATGCGCGCGCGCGACTCGTCGGTGCCGCCCGCGAGCCGCAGGGTCCACTGGATCGCGTGATCACGGTGGTAGTCGACCTCTTTGAGCGACTTCTCGGCGATCGCGGCCAGCGTCGGGTCTTGCGAGCCGCGCAGGGCGCTGTACAGCTCGAACATGTAGGTCGACGCGATGAGCTGGCGCGCGATCGTCTGGGCGAAGTCGCCGTTGGGCTGCTCGACGATCCACGCGCTCCGGAACTCCGGCTCGTCGCGGAAGTAGGCCAGGTCGTCTTCGCTGCGCCCGTCGGCCGTCCCGGCGTAGTGCAGGAGCGAGCGCGCGTGCCCGAGCAGGTCGAGCGCGATGTTGCCGAGCGCGACGTCCTCCTCGAGTTCGGGCGCGCGGGCGATCCACCCGCCGAGCTGCTGCGCGAGGATCAGGGCGTCATCGCCCAGCCAGAGCGCGTACTCGGCGACGTCGGCGGATGCCGTGGCCGCGGCATCCGCCCCGGTCAGCTCGTCGGCGAGCCGGAGTTCGTCGACGGTGACATCGCCGTGCGGGTCGAACCCGTCGGCGGGTCCCATCGGTGCCGGTTGCAGGGTGGCATGTGACAGATGTGCACCGTGAGGCTGCGGTGACGCCGTTTCGGCTGGGTTCCCTGCGACCGGCTCGGATCGAAGCCCGTTCACAGGTGCGGCACCCCCTCGGACGCGGTGTAGTACACCGCGTGCCGGTAGTTCTTGCCCGCGGGGCTCTCGAAGAAGGCGCCCTTCGCGTCGGGGTCGCTCGTGGTGATCGCCTCGGCCGGCACGACCCAGATCGAGACTCCCTCGCCCCGGCGCGTGTACAGGTCGCGGCCGTTGCGCACCGCCATCTCGGCATCGGGCGCGTGGAGAGAGCCGACGTGCACGTGACTCAGGCCTCGATTCGCGCGGACGAAGACCTCCCATAGGGGCCAGGTCTCTTCGGGCGAGCCGCCGGGCGTGGCCATCACGCCACCGCCTTCACGTCGCGCGCGGCACGCTTGCGCGCGTACTCCGCTGCGGCTTCGCGCACCCAGGCGCCGTCCTCATGGGCCTGGCGCCGTGCGCGCAGGCGCTCCGAGTTCATCGGGCCGCGGCCGGCGAGCACCTCGTGGAACTCGGTCCAGTCGATCTCGCTCATGTCGTACTGCTGCGTCTGCTCATTCCACCGCAGGTTCGGGTCGGGCAGGGTCACGCCGAGGGCTTCGGCCTGCGGAACCAGCATCCCGACGAACCGCTGGCGCAGGTCGTCGTTCGAGAACCGCTTGATCTTCCACGCCATCGACTGGGCCGAGTTCGGCGACTGCTCGTCGGGCGGGCCGAACATCATGAGGCTCGGCCAGTACCAGCGGTTCACGGCATCCTGCGCCATCTCCTGCTGCGCGGGCGTGCCCTGCATGAGGGCCAGCAGAATCTCGAAGCCCTGGCGCTGGTGGAACGACTCCTCCTTGCAGATGCGCACCATGGCGCGGCCGTACGGGCCGTAGGAGGCCCGGCACAGCGGCACCTGGTTGCAGATCGCGGCTCCGTCCACGAGCCAGCCGATCGCGCCCATGTCGGCCCACGTCGGGGTGGGGTAGTTGAAGATCGACGAGTACCGCGCCCTGCCGGTCGATGAGCTGGTCCATCATCTCGTCGCGCGTGATACCGAGGGTCTGGGCGGCCGAGTACAGGTAGAGACCGTGGCCGGCTTCGTCCTGCACCTTCGCCATCAGGATCGCCTTGCGCTTCAGGCTCGGGGCGCGGGTGATCCAGTTGCCCTCGGGCTGCATCCCGATGATCTCGGAGTGCGCGTGCTGGGAGATCTGGCGGATGAGGGTCTTGCGATACGCCTCGGGCATCCAGTCGCGCGGCTCGATGCGCGAGTCGGCGGCGATGATCTCGTCGAAGCGCTCCTGCTCCGAGATCTCGGTGGGAAATGCGGTCATCTTCGACTCCGGCTGTTTTACAGAACGATCGTTCAGATATTATTGCAGACATGGAACGCCCGACGAAAGCGATGATGGAGCGCGACCTCGCCTCCGCGGCCCTCGGCATGGTCGTCGAGCGCGACGAACCCGGTCATGCCGTGGTGTCGATGCGCGTGCGCGACGACATGACGAACGGATTCCACATCACCCACGGCGGGCTCGTCTTCGCGCTCGCCGACACCGCGTTCGCGATCGCGTGCAACGAAGACGAGCGCATCACGGTCGCCCAGGGCGCCGACATCACGTTCCTGAAGTCGACGACCACCGGGCAGACCCTCACCGCGACCGCCGTCCGGCGTGCGCGCAGCGGCCGATCGGGCCTGTACGACGTCACGGTCACCGACGAGACGGGCGAGGTCGTCGCCGAGGTGCGCGGCCGTTCGCTCACGACCGACCGCACGCTCTCCTCCGCGCTGAGCCGCCACGGGTATCGTCTACGCGCGGTGCGATGCCGAATTCAGGCTGAGAATCCGGCTGCGGGCGTTGGGTGGCCGCATTCGCGCGGTTTCTGCCGCGGGGTCGCCTTGCGCAGCCTGAATTCGGCATCGCGGAAGCGGGTGGCACCTGCCACGCGAACCGGGTCAGACCGCGGCGAGCTCCTTCTCGACGAGGGTCAGCACGTCGTACTGGGCGACGATCTCGTCGTTCTGGTTGCGGATGACCGCATCCCACCGCACTTCGCCGTACTCGTCGGTCTCGCGCGGAGTGATCTGCTTCGCCGTGAGCTCGACGCGGATCTCGTCGCCCGGCGAGACCGGAGTGATGAAGCGCAGGTTCTCCAGGCCGTAGTTGGCGAGCACCGGGCCCGGGGCGGGGTCGACGAACAGGCCGGCCGCCCACGAGACGAGCAGGTAGCCGTGCGCGACCCGACCGGGGAAGAACGGGTTGGCGGATGCCGCGGCCTCGTCCATGTGCGCGTAGAAGGTGTCGCCGGTGAAGTGCGCGAACGTCTCGATGTCGGCGAGGGTGACCTCGCGCGAGGCCGAGACGATCTGGTCGCCGATGCGCAGTTCGGCGAGCGACTTGCGGAACGGGTGCACGCCGCCGGGCTGCGAGACCGCCCCGGCGTGCCAGACCCCGGTGAGCGCGGTGAGCATGTCGGGCGAACCCTGGATCGCCGTGCGCTGCATGTGATGAAGAACCGCACGGATGCCGCCGAGCTCTTCGCCTCCGCCGGCCCGGCCGGGTCCGCCGTGCACCAGGTTCGGCAGGGGCGAACCGTGACCGGTCGACGAGCGCGCGTCGTCGCGGTCCAGCAGCAGCACCCGGCCGTTGAACGCGGAGATGCGCCCGATGAGCTCGACCGCGATCGCCGGGTCGTGGGTCGCGATGCTCGTCACGAGCGAGCCGCCGCCGCGCGCGACGAGGTCGGCCGCTTCGGCCGTCGAGCCGTACGTCAGCACCGAGGCCACCGGGCCGAACGCCTCGACCTCGTGCACGGCGTCGGCGGCGGCATCCGCGAATCGCAGCAGGAGGGGCGTGACGAACGCGCCGTCGGGGGACTCGCCCACCGATCCGTCGGCGCGTGTCACGTGCGGCGTTCCCGTGGAGCCGATCACGACCTCGCCGCCGGCGGCCTCGAGCTTCGCGACCTGCCGCAGCACCTCGTCGCGCTGCGCGGCGGAGGCCAGGGGTCCCATCGTGACTCCCTCGGCGCGCGGATCGCCGACGACGACGCGCTCGTCGATGCGCGCGCGCACGGCGTCGACCAGTGCGTCGACGGATGCCGCGGGCACGATCGCCCGCCGGATCGCGGTGCACTTCTGCCCCGCCTTCGAGGTCATCTCGGTGACGAGCTGGCGCACGAACGCGTCGAACTCGGGGGTGCCGGCCGTCGCGTCCGCGCCGAGGATCGAGGCGTTGATCGAGTCGGTCTCGCTCGTGAAGCGCACCCCGCCGGTCTGCACGCAGTCGTGCGCGCGCAGCTTCTCGGCGGTGGATGCGCTCCCGGTGAACCCGACGATGTCGCCGAGGCGCAGGTGGTCGAACAGGTCGGGCACGCTGCCGCTCACCAGCTGCAGCGATCCTTCGGGAAGCAGGCCCGACTCCACGAGGATGCGCACGAACGCCTCGGCGAGGTACCCGGTCGGGGTGGCGGGCTTGACGAGCGTCGGCATGCCGGCGAGGAAGGCGGGGGCGAACTTCTCGAGAGACCCCCACACCGGAAAGTTGAACGCGTTGATCTGCACGGCCACGCCGGGCAGGCGCGTGTAGATATGCCGGCCGAGGAATGAGCCGTCCTTCGAGAGCGGCTCCACCGGCCCGTCGACGTAGACCTGGGAGTTCGGCAGCTCGCGCCGGCCCTTGCCCGAGTACGAGAAGAGCACGCCGATGCCGCCGTCGATGTCGACCCACGAGTCGGCCTTCGTCGCTCCGGTGCGCGCCGACACGGCGTAGAGCTCGTCTTTGCGCTCGGTCAGGGCGAGGGCGAACTGCTTGAGCAGCACGGCACGCTGATGGAACGTGAGCGCGCCGAGGCTGCGCTGGCCCGACGGTGCGCGCGTACTCCAGGGCCGCCCCGAGGTCGAGCCCGGAGGTGCTGACCCTGGCGACGAGCTCGCCGGTCGAGGCGTCGCGTACGTCGGCGGCCTCCGATCCGGCGGCGGGAGTCCACCACGCGCCCTCCACATAGCTGGGCAGGATGTCGGTCATCGCTCGTCCTTCCATACGTAGAAGCCTTCGCCGCTCTTGCGGCCGAGCTTGCCCTCGGCGACCATGCGGCGCAGCAGCGCCGGGGGCTCGAAGCGCGCGCCGAGGTGCGCGGCCAGCTCTTCGGCGATCCCGAGTCGCACGTCGAGCCCGACGATGTCGGTCGTGCGCAGGGGACCGACCGGATGCCGGTACCCGAGCGTCATCGCCGCGTCGATGTCGTCGGCGCTCGCGACGCCCTCCTCCAGCATCCGGATCGCCTCGAGCCCGAGCGCGAGCCCGAGCCGGCTCGAGGCGAAGCCGGGGGAGTCGCGCACGACGATCGCGGTCTTGTCGATCGCCGCGATCCATGCCCGCGCCGCCTCGACGACCTCGGGTGAGGTTCCGGCGCCGAGCACGACCTCGACGAGGGCGGAGGCGGGAACCGGGTTGAAGAAGTGCAGCCCGAGAAATCGGTCGGGGCGCTCGAGGTGACCCGCCAGGTCGTCGATCGAGATCGACGACGTGTTCGACGCGAGGACGGATGCCGCGGGCATCGCCCGCTCGGCGCGTGCGAGCGCCTCGATCTTGAGGGCGCGATCTTCGGGCACCGCCTCGACCACGAGCTCGCAGTCGACGAAGGCGGCGGCATCCGTCGCGGTGGAGAAGGCGGCGTCGAATTCGGCGAGCGTCCGCGTCGTGGTGCCGCGCTCGAGCGAACGCGCGATGGCGTCGTGCACTCGAGAGGCGGCGGCATCCGCTGCCTCCTCGTCGCGCTCGACGATGACGACCTCGGCGCCGGCGAGCAGGAACGCGTGCGCGATGCCGGCGCCCATCCGGCCGCCGCCGAGCACCCCGACCGTGCGCGGGGCGGTCATCGGGCCGCTCGCTTCTCGAGGAAGGCGGTCATGCGCCGCCGCTTCTCGGGGCTCTCGAACAGCTCGGCCTGCAGCTCGCCGTCGATCGCCGGATGCCGGTCGCGGGGCGCGCGCAGCGCCCGCTTGGTGTACTGGGTCGCCAGCGGGTCGTTCGCGGCGATGCGGTCGGCGATCGCGTGGGCCGCGGCCAGCAGCCGGTCGGACGGGGTGCACGCTCGACACCAGGCCCCAGGCCAGCGCCTCGTCGGCGTCGAGCACCCGGCCGGTCAGCAGCAGCTCGCTCGCGCGGGCGTCGCCGACGATCTCGCGCAGTCGCCACGTCGCGCCGGCGGCGGCGATGATGCCCAGGCCCGTCTCCGGGTTGCCGATCTTCAGCGTCGGGGAGCCGATCCGGATGTCGGCGGCGTACGCCAGCTCGGCGCCCCCGCCGAGCGCGTAGCCGTCGATCGCCGCGATCACGGGCATGGGCAGCTCGTGGACGCGGATGAACGCGGTCGCGTTGATGCCCCGCAGCGCATCTTCGGCCCTGCGGTCGCGCAGCTGCGCGATGTCGGCCCCCGCGGCGAAGGTGCCGCCGGATCCGGTGAGGATCAGGGTGCGCGGCTCGGCCTCGAGCTCGTCGCACAGCGCGTGGAGGGCGTCGATCATCGCCTGGTCGATCGCGTTGCGCTTGTCGGGGCGGTGGAGCGTGGCCACCACGCGGTCGGCGCGTCGCTCGAGCAGCAGGGGACCGGCATCCATTCGCTTCCTCCTGACCACGGTGTCGAGTGCGCACGGCGCCCGATTTACCAACCGAGCGTTCAGGAAATCAGTATGCCAATCGGATGCCGCACGGGCAAACCCGTGGGCCGATGCCAGACTGGGGGCGTGACCACCCCCGCACCGCCGTCGGACGCGACCCCCGCGCGCCGCGGCCGGCCGGGCTACGACCCGCAGCAGATCCTCGCGGCGGCGGTGGAGCTGTTCATCGCCCACGGCTACGACGCGACCTCGGTGGCGGCGGTCGCCGAGCGGCTCGGGCTGACCAAGTCGGCGCTGTACCACCACTACGACTCGAAGGAGCATCTGCTGGGCGTCGCGCTCGACGAGGCGCTCGGCGGGCTCGAAGGCGTGCTGGCCGAACCCGGCGCCCGCGAAGGCAGCGCCGGCGAGCGGCTGGAGCACGTGCTCCGCGGGGCGGTGCGGGTGCTCGTGGACCGCCTGCCGTACGTGACGCTCCTCCTGCGCGTGCGCGGCAACAGCGAGGTCGAGCGGCAGGCCCTCGAGCGCCGTCGCGCGTTCGACCATCGGATCACCGACCTGGTGCGCGACGCCCAGGCCGAGGGCACGGTGCGGGTGGACGTGGATCCGTCCGTCGCCACCCGGCTCGTGTTCGGCATGGTCAACTCGATCGTGGAGTGGTACCGGCCGACCGGTCCGGAGGGCGCCGCAGAGCTCGCAGACGATGTGCTGCGCATCGCGCTGGACGGGCTCAGAACCCGCTGAGCCTTCGCCGGCGCGCCCGCGCGCGAGGCTATTGCGCGCCCAAAATCCCGCGAGGACAATGAGGGCTGAATTCGCCGGATGGGGCGCATGAATTCGGCAGCCGGCGAACGGTCTCTAGAGAGGAGGCCATCATCAGCGGGCGCGGTGAGCGGTCAGCGAGGAGGACTATCAGAGCCTCCGGCGCGACTACGTCGACGCCACCGAGCAGTTCGCGGCGATGAACGAGGTGCTCGATCGCGCTCGGGCGGTCGGCGTCCGATCCGGATGCCGTGCTCGACACGATCGTCGAGAGCGCCCGGCGCCTCTGCCGCTGCGAGGCGGCGGCGATCATGCTGATCGAGGAAGACCACTTCGTCCTGTCCTCATCGGTCGGCTTCTCGAACGACTACGTAAGCCACGTCAGCGACCACCCGTTCCGGCTCGATCGCGCCTCGCTGCATCGGTCGGGTCACCACGGATCGCAAGATCCAGCAGATCCCCGATGTGCTGGCCGACCCGGAGTACGGGCAGGCAGGACGTCCAGCGGATCGTGCGGTTCCGCACGGTGCTGGCTGCGCCGATGCTGCTGGACGACGAGGTCGTCGGCGCGATCTCGCTGGTTCGCACAGAGGTCGATCCCTTCGACGATCGCGCGCTCGCGCTCGTCGGCGCTTTCGCGGCGCAGGCCGCGATCGTGGTGCGCAACGTGCACCTGGTGCGCGAACTCGAAGAGCGCGGCAGCGAGCTCGCCCGCAAGGTCGACCAGCTCGAGGCGCTCAGCGAGGTCGGCGGCCTGGTCAGCTCCAGCCTGGTGCTGGACGAAGTGCTCTCGAACATCATCATGAACGCCGTGCGCTTCTCGGGCTGCGACGGCGGCTCGATCATGGAGTACGTCGAGGCCGAGCGCTGCTTCTCGGTGCGCAGCGCCTACGCCAGCAGCCCCGAGCTGCTGGCCAGGCTGCGCACGATCCGGGTCGAGCTCGAGACCACGCTCGTCGGTCGCTCGGCGCGCGAGGGGCATCCGATCGCGGTGCCCGACCTGGGCGTCGTCGACCTCGACCCGCACCTGCAGCTGCTCTACGACGACGGCTGGCGCTCGATGATCGCGGTGCCGATGCTGCGCGGCGAGCGGATCATCGGAGCGCTCGTGGTGCGCCGGAGGACGACCGGCGGGTTCTCCGACGAGACGGTCGAATTCCTCGAGACCTTCGCGGGCCAGTCCGCGCTCGCGGTGTGGAACGCGCAGCTGTTCCGCGAGCTCGAGACCAAGAGCGCCGAGCTGCAGGTCGTCAGCCAGCACAAGTCGGAGTTCCTGGCGAGCATGTCGCACGAGCTGCGCACACCGCTCAACGCCGTGATCGGCTTCTCCGAGGTGCTGCTCGAGCGCATGTTCGGCGAGCTCAACGATCGCCAGGACGAGTACCTCCGCGACATCCTGAGTTCGGGCAAGCACCTGCTGCAGCTGCTGAACGACATCCTCGACCTGTCGAAGGTCGAGGCCGGCCGAATGGAGCTCGAGCCGTCGACCTTCTCGGTGCGCGGCGCGCTCGAGTACGGCATCTCGCTGGTGCGCGAGCGGGCCGCCGGCCACGGCATCGATGTCGCGCTCGAGATCGACGACGACGTCGACACGCTCGACTCGGACGAGCTCCGCTTCAAGCAGGTGCTGCTGAACCTGCTGAGCAACGCGGTCAAGTTCACTCCGGACGGCGGACATGTGCAGGTGGCGGCTCACCGCCGGGGGAGCGAGATCGCGGTCACCGTCACCGACGACGGCATCGGCATCCCGTCCGAAGATCGCGAGCGGATCTTCGAGTCGTTCCAGCAGGGCAGGCGTGGCGCGCAGAGCGAGGAAGGAACCGGACTCGGTCTGACGCTGTGCCGACGGATCGTCGCGCTGCTCGGCGGGACGATGTGGCTGGAGACCGAGCTGGGGGTGGGGAGCACGTTCGGCTTCACCGTGCCGCTCGAAGTCTCGACAGGGGGATCCCAGGACTCACCCGCGGCGGATGCCGGACTCCCGGTCGTCGTCGTGGTCGAAGACGACCGGGCGTCGCTCGACCTGATCACCGCGTATCTCGACGGGCTCGGCGTGCGGATCGCGCTGGCACGCGACGGGATCGAGGGGCTCGAGCTGATCGGCGCGCTCGCGCCGGCGGCGGTCGTGCTCGACATCCGCCTTCCCGGCATCGACGGCTGGGAGGTACTCACCCGGGTGCGCGCCGACGAGTCGACCCGCTCGGTGCCGGTCATCGTGGTGTCGATCCTCGACGAGAAGCACCGCGGAATGGCGCTGGGTGCGTCCGAGTACCTCATCAAGCCGGTCGCGCGCGAGGCGCTCGTCGGCGCGCTGCGGCGCGTCGGCGCGGTGCCGGCCGTTCCGCCCGACGGCGGTGACGGTGACCGAGCGCCGGTCGCGGCGCGGGAGGTGACGTGATGACCTCCGGTCGCATCCTGGTCGTCGAGGACAACCCGCTCAACCTCAAGCTGGTCCGTGACGTGCTGACCGTCTCCGGCTACGAGGTCGTGGCCGCCCCTTCCGGTGAGGAGGGCGTGAACCTGGCCGGCACGTGCGAGCCCGACCTGGTGCTGATGGACATCCAGCTGCCGGGCATGGACGGGTACGAGGCCCTTCGACTGCTGCGGCAGAATCCGAGACTGGATGCCGTGCCGGTCGTGGCGGTGACCGCCTTCGCGATGCGCGAAGACCGGGAGCGGGCCTCTCGCGAGGGCTTCGACGGATACCTCGGCAAGCCGATCAGCGTTCGCGCCCTGCCGTCGCAGATCAGCGAGTTCCTGAGCAACGGACGGGCCGATGTCCCGTGACGCGCTGTCCGAGCAGCAGATCACGATCCTCGCGGTCGATGATCTGCCGCAGAACCTCCGGCTGCTGGATGCCGTGCTCAGCCCGCGGGGTTATCGCGTCCTGACGGCGAACTCCGGCGAGGAGGCGCTGGAGATGCTGCCGGCCTCGGGCGCCGACCTCGTGCTGCTGGACATCCTGATGCCGGGGATCGACGGCTACGAGGTCTGCCGCCGCATCCGCACGACCGCGGGTTTCGAGTTCCTGCCGGTCGTGATGATCACCGCGAGCGGCGATCAGGAGAAGGTCCGCGCGATCGAGGCGGGAGCCGACGACTTCGTGAGCAAGCCGTTGAACCAAGGCGAGCTGCTCGCCCGCGTGGCATCGCTCGCGAGGGTGAAGCGCTACCAGGACACGATCGAGCGTCAGTCCGCCGAGCTCGCGGAGTGGAATGCACAACTCGAAGCGCGTGTGAGCGCCCAGGTCGACGAACTGGAGCGGGTCAACCGCCTCCGCAGGTTCCTCTCGCCACAGCTCGTGGACCTCGTGATCGATTCGGGTGACGAGGCTTTCCTCTCGAGCCATCGCCGCGAGATCGTGGTGGTCTTCTGCGACCTGCGCGGGTTCACTCCGTTCGCCGAGTCGAGCGAGCCCGAAGAGGTCATGGGTGTGCTCGCGGAGTACCACGCCGCGCTCGGTGAGCTCATCTACCGGTTCGAGGGAACCCTCGAGCGGTTCACCGGCGACGGACTCATGGTCTTCTTCAACGATCCGCTGCCCGTTGACGACGCCGCTGAGCGAGCTGTCACGATGGCCGTGGCGATGCGCGACCGGGTCGCCGACCTCGCCGTCGGGTGGAGCCGGCGCGGCCACGACCTGGGGTTCGGGATCGGAATCGCCCAGGGCTACGCCACACTGGGCCGCATCGGCTTCGAAGGACGCTTCGACTACGCGGCGATCGGAAGCGTCACCAACCTGGCTGCACGCCTGTGCGCGACGGCAGGGTCGGGGCAGGTGCTGGTCGCACAGCGCGTCTTCTCGGCGATCGAAGGGCTCGCGGTCGGCGAGCCGGCCGGCGACCTCGATCTGCGCGGTTTCAGCAGACCCGTCCGCGCTTTCGATGTCACCGGCATCGACCAGACGAAAGTGAAGGTGACGCCATGACCACTCTCGCGGCAGGAGCGCCGGTCGTGACGCTGTCGGGGCTCGACAGCGGTGCACGAGACGCGAGGTTCCGGCGACTGCAAGAGCAGATGGTGTCGGTCTGGGACGCGATGAAGCTCGATCTCGACGACGAATCGGTGGTGGTCATCCCTTCGGTCTCTCCGAGCGGGGTTCCGAGCGGCACGCTGACGCAAGCCTACGAAGAGCGCTTCCTGTTCCTCCTGCTCCTCCTCCGCCAGCCCAGGCTTCGGATGATCTATGTCACGTCGATGCCCATCGACCCGCGCATCGTCGAGTACTACCTCGCCCTCCTGCCCGGCGTCATCCCCAGCCACGCGCTCGCGCGGCTGACGCTGATGTCCGTCGGTGACGCAACGATCCGACCGCTCAGCGCGAAGCTGCTCGAGCGTCCCCAGCTTCTCGCGCGCATCGCGGACCGCATCCCGAATCGAGACCACAGCCACCTGATCCCGTACAACACGACGGAGCTCGAACGCGATATCGCCGTGACCCTCGGGATCCCGATGTACGGAGCCGATCCCCGCCTCGCGCCACTCGGAACCAAGACCGGATGCCGGCGGCTCTTCGGCGAGGTCGGCGTGCAGTATCCGCTCGGAGCCGAGGATCTGCACAGCCTCGACGAGGTGGCCGCGGCGATCGACGACATGCTCGTCGCACGGCCGACGATGGGCCAGGTCATCGTGAAGCTCAACGACGGGGTCTCCGGCACGGGAAACGCTGTCGTGGAGCTCGCCGGTGTCGCGCAGCTGCGCGACGCGGACCGGCGCAGCGCGATCCTCGAGCGAGTGCGGCGGATGCAGTTCGAGGCGCCCCACATCACCTTGGACTGGTACGTCTCGAGGCTCGAGGCCGACGGCGGCATCGTCGAGGAGCGCATCGTCGGCGAAGACCTGCTGAGCCCGAGCGTGCAGCTGCGCGTGCGTCCGGACGGCAGCGTCGAGCTGCTGTCGACCCACGACCAGCTGCTCGGCGGCGCGAGCGGGCAGAGCTACCTCGGCTGCACTTTCCCCGCCGATCCGGCATACTCCCGGCTGATCGGCGAGCCCGCCGCGGCGATCGGCGAACGCCTCGCTCGCGAGGGCGTGATCGGGCGCTTCGCGGTCGACTTCGTGGTGGTGCGGGATGCCGCGGGCAACTGGTCCGCGTACGCGATCGAGTTGAACCTCCGCAAGGGGGGCACCACGCATCCGTTCCTGACGCTGCAGTTCTTGACGGACGGCAGCTACGACGCGGCGTCCGGACGATTCGTCACGCGCGAGGGGAACGAGAAGCACCTCGTCGCGACCGACCACCTCGAGTCGGACGAGCTGAAGGCGCTATCGATCGGCGACCTGTTCGATGCGGTGGCCAGGCACGGACTGCACTTCGACCATGCTCGTCAGGCCGGCATCGTGTTCCACATGATCAGCGCGCTCACGGAGCAGGGGCGGATCGGCATGACCGCCGTCGGCGACACGCCTGCGCAGGCGATGGTGCTGTACCAGCGCGCGGAGCGACTGCTGCGGGAAGAGGCTCGCATCGCGGCCCGGGAGCTGCCCTTGCCCGACTGACTGATCGCGGCACGTGCCCAGGCCCCCGGCACGCTCGAGCCACCCGCCCGGCAGCTCAGAGCGCGGCGAGCGCCTGCTCGAGGTCGGCGATCAGGTCGTCGACGCTCTCGATGCCGACCGAGAGGCGCACGACCTCCTCGGGCACGGCGAGCTCGGTGCCGCGCACCGATGCGTGCGTCATCTCGTCGGGGTAGTTGACGAGCGACTCCACGCCGCCGAGCGACTCGGCGAGCTGGAACAGCCGGGTCGACTCGGCGAAGCGCCGCGCCGTGGCGCCGTCGGCAAGTGCGAGCGAGACGATGCCGCCGAACGCCGACATCTGCCGGGCGGCCAGCTCGTGCCCCGGATGCGAGGGGAGCCCCGGGTAGTAGACCCGCGCGACACGGTCGTGCGCCTCGAGGAACGAGGCGACGGCCGCGGCGTTCGCGCTGTGCCGCTGCATCCGGATGCCGAGGGTCTTGATTCCGCGCGTCGTGAGGAAGGCGTCCATCGGGCCCGACACGGCACCCGCGGCGAACTGCAGGAACTTCGCCCCCTCGGCGACCGCGTCGTCGTTCATCACCAGCGCTCCGCCGACCACATCCGAGTGACCGCCGAGGTACTTCGTCGCCGAGTGCACGACGACGTCGGCCCCCAGCGCCAGCGGCTGCTGCAGCGCGGGGGATGCGAACGTGTTGTCGACCACGACCAGGGCGCCGGCATCCCGGCCCAGCTTCGCCAGGCCCGCGATGTCGGTGATGCGCAGCAGCGGGTTGCTCGGGGTCTCGACCCAGAGGATGCGCGCGGGCTTCTGCTCCAGCGCCGCAGCGACCGCGTCGAGGTCGCTCATGTCGACGATGCGCAGCCCGATGCCCCACGGGCCCGAGAATCCGCTTGATGAGCCGGTACGTTCCGCCGTACACGTCATCGCCCAGCAGCACCTCGTCGCCCGGGCGGAGCACCGAGCGCAGGAGCGCATCCTCCGCGGCGAGGCCGGATGAGAACGAGAGTCCGTGCCGGCCGCCCTCGAGCGCGGCGAGCTGGGTCTCCAGGGCGGTGCGGGTCGGGTTGCCGCTGCGCCCGTACTCGTAGCCCTGGCGGAGGCCCCCGATGCCGTCCTGCGCGTAGGTCGTCGAGAAGTGCACCGGCGGGATGACCGCGCCGGTCGTCGGGTCGAACGCCTGACCCGCGTGCACGGCGAGGCTGTCGAATCCGCGAGCCGGGCCGGTGCTGTCGTGGGTCATGCGTTGCTCCCTGCGTCGGGGGTGGAGGCGTCATCGATCGAGTAGCCGTGGGCGGTCATCCAGTCGTCGTCGAAGAGCTTGCTGAGGTAGCCGCGGCCGTGGTCGGGCAGCAGCACCACCACGATCGCCTCTGCGGGCAGATCCTGGGCGGTGCGCAGGGCGGCGACGACCGCCATGCCGCTCGAGCCGCCGACGAGGAGGCCTTCTTCGCGGGCGAGACGGCGGGTCATCGCGAACGATTCGGCATCGCTGACGCGGTGGATCTCGTCGACGACCGCCGGGTCGAAGGCGGCCGGCCAGAAGTCCTCGCCGACGCCCTCGACGTCGTACCCGTGCACGGGGCCGCCCGAGTAGATCGAGCCGACCGGATCGGCCCCGACGATGCGCACCGCACCGCCCGAGGCCTCCCGGAGGTAGCGTCCGCTGCCGGTGATCGTGCCGCCGGTGCCGACGCCGGCGACGAAGTGGGTGAGGCGGCCGTCGGTGTCGCGCCAGATCTCCGGACCGGTCGTCTCGTAGTGGCTGCGCGGCCCGTGCTGGTTCGCATACTGGTTCGGCATGTACGCGCCCGGGATCTCCTCCACCAGGCGCGCCGAGACGCTGTAGTACGAGCGCGGGTCGTCCGGCTCGACCGCGGTCGGTGCGACCACGACCTCGGCGCCGTACGCGCGCAGCACCGCGCGCTTGTCTTCGGCGACCTTGTCGGGCACGACGAAGACGCAGCGGTATCCGCGCTGCTGGGCGATCAGGGCGAGGCCGACGCCGGTGTTGCCGCTGGTCGGCTCGACGATCGTGCCGCCCGGCTTCAGCAGGCCGTCGCGTTCGGCCGCGTCGAGGATGTTCCTCGCGATGCGGTCCTTCGACGAACCGCCGGGGTTGAAGTACTCGACCTTGGCCAGGACCGTGGCGCGGATGCCGGCGGTCACACGGTTCAGGCGGATGAGAGGGGTGTTGCCGACGAGGTCGGTGACGCTCTGGGCGTATCGCACGGTGGTGTCCTGTGGGAAAGGCCGTGCGTCACGCGCACGGCAGCTGTCGGGGGTCGTCGAAGCGAGTGCGGGGCACTCAGCGACAACAACGACAGGTCAGCACGGGTCCAGAGTAGTCGTTCCCGCCCCGTGTCGCGACCCATGGCGAGACGACGCAGGATGCTGTTGCGCTCTGCCGTCGGCAGCAGTTCGCGCCGTTTCGACGCCCGAGAGCGGCATCAGCGCCGGGACAGCACGGCATCCCACAGCGCGTCGGCGACCTCGCGCTTGGTGCCGCTGACCGTGGCGATGACCTCATCGTCGGCGCCGATGAACGTCAAGGTGTTGTCGGGCGCCTCGAAGCCCTTCTCCCAGCCGACCTCGTTCACCGCGAGCAGGTCGACGCCCTTGCGGCGGCGCTTGCGACGCGCGCGGTCGAGCAGGGCGGCGGCATCCGTCTCGGTCTCGGCGGCGAACCCGACGAGGGTCTGGCCGTCGCGGCGATCGCGGACGAGCGCCGCGAGGATGTCGTCGGTCTCGACGAGCGTGAGGGTGAGGCCGCCGCCGGTCTCCTCCTTGGCGAGTTTTCGCTCCGAGGCCTCGGCGACGCGGTAGTCGGCCACTGCCGCCGCCATCACCACGATGTCGGCCTCGGCGGCGCGAGCGGAGACCTCCGCGGCCAGCTCCGCGGCCGTGGCGGCGTGGGCGATCTCGATCCGCGGGTGGGCGCGCGCCGCGGCGAGCACGTCGCCGTCGACATGGGCCGCGACCAGGGTCACCTGCGCCCCGCGATCGGCGGCGGCGAGCGCCACCGCGACGCCCTGCCGCCCGCTCGAGCGGTTGCCGATGTAGCGCACCGGATCGATCGGTTCGCGCGTGCCCCCGGCGCTCACGACGACCCGCAGCCCGGCGAGGTCGTCCCGGTGCGCGAGCAGCGACGCGACGAACGCGTGCAGCTGCTCGGGCTCGCTCATGCGGCCGGGCCCGACATCGCCGCCGGTGAGCGGACCGTCTTCGGGACCGACGACGTGCACCCCCCGGCTGCGTAACACCTCGACGTTGTGCGTCGTGGCCGGATGCCGCCACATCTCGGTGTGCATCGCGGGGGCCACGACCACCGGTGCGGTGGTGGCCAGTAGGCTCGTGCCCAGCAGGTCGTCGGCCAGCCCGGCGGCCATCTTCGCGAGGAAGTTCGCCGTGGCGGGCGCCACGATCACCAGATCCGCCGCCTGCCCGAGCGCGACGTGGCGGACCTTCGCGACATCGTCGTGGACAGAGGTGGTGACCGGATTGCGGCTGATGGCCTCCCAGGTCGGGATGCCGACGAATCTTGTGGCGTCGTCGGTGGGGATCACGTGCACCTCGTGACCGTCCAGCACGAGCAGCCGCACGAGCTGCACGGTCTTGTAGGCGGCGATCCCGCCCGTCACTCCGACGATGACGTACACGGGTCGATTCTGGCACGGCGATGCGCGGGCCGAAGCGGCGCCATCCGATCGGGGAGGACGCCCTCATGTGCACGGTGATCATCACGGTCCCCGAGGACGACTCCCGGCCGGTCCGGCTGCTCGCCGTCCGCGACGAGGACCCTGCGCGCGAGTGGAATCGTCTCGGCGCGTGGTGGCCCGACGAGTACCCGGGAGTCGTCGGCATCCGCGATGCCCGCGCCGGCGGCGCGTGGCTGGCGGCCGCCCCCGCGGAACGCCGCCTCGCCGTGCTGCTGAACCGGCACGATCTGTCCGATCGCACCGACGCGCAGGTGCACACCCGCGGCACCGTTGCGCTCGAGTCCGTCGCCGGCCGCTCGCCCGACGACCGGCCGCCCACGCGCGGCTTCAACCTGGTCGAGGTGACGGCGCACACTGCCCGGGTGGTCTCGTGGGACGGCCTCGAGTCGCGCGCGATCGAGCTGGCGCCGGGCACGCATATGGTCGCGCACGACGACGTCGACGACCCTGCGACCGCGCGCATCACCCGATGGCTCCCCGAGTTCCGGGCGACGGCCGCCGAGCCCCCGGCGGATGAGGCCGCATGGTGGCGTGCGTGGCTCGACATCGTCGAGCGCAGCGCCGACCTGCCCGGCGACGACGACGCGGCGATCATCCGCCGTCAGAGCTTCGAGGGGATCCCGTCGTACTCGCTGCTGCTGTGCATCGCCACGGTGGGCGAGGACGCGCTGGTCGTGCGCGATGCCCCGTTCACGACTCCGGGCGCGTGGACGCCCGAACCGCTCGACTGAGCACCCCACCGCGCCCGCGGACGGATGCCGTCACCCGGCGAGCGCGCGGTGCACCGACGCGACCGCGCTCGAGCCTTCGCCGACGGCCGCGGCGACGCGCTTCATCGAGCCCCGCCGGACGTCGCCCGCGGCGAAGACCCGCGGGGTCGACGTCTCGAAAGGCAGCGGTTCGCGTCCGAGCCCCTGCCACTGCGCGAGCGACTGCACCTCGATGTCGGAGCCGGTGAGCAGGAAGCCGTCGGGATCGCGATCGAGCGACGTGAGCCAGCCGGTCGCCGGTTCGGCGCCGATGAAGCAGAACAGTCCGCGGGCATCCACCTCGCCGACGCTGTCGATGCGCACACGCTGCAGCGACGTCTCGCCGTCGAGACCGGTGACGCGCGATCCCGTGTGGATCTCGACGCGCGGCTCTTCGCGGAGGCGGTCGACGAGGTACGACGACATGCGAACGCCGAGGTCGCTGCCGCGGACGACGAGGCGCACCGGGCAGCCGTTGGCGGCGAGGTAGAGCGATGCCTGGCCCGCGGAATTCGCCCCGCCGACCACGACGACGGGGGATTCCCTGACCTGACGCAGCTCGAGCTGGGTCGCGGCGTAGTAGATGCCCGCTCGCTCGAAGTCGCTCCAGCGATCAAGGTTCAGCCGCCGGTACGCCGCGCCCGACGTCACGATGGCGGTGCGGGTGCGGATGACGCGGCCGTCGGTGAGCGTGATCCCGAGCTCGTCGCCGGACTGCTCGAGCGCGGCCGCCTCGCAGGGGGCGTAGACGCGCACGCCGAACTTCAGCGCCTGCAGCGAGGCCTGCCCGATGAGGTCGCCGCCGGTCACGCCGAACGGGAATCCGAGGAAGTTCTCGATCCGCGACGTCGCCGCCGCCTGCCCGCCCGGGGCGACGGCATCCAGCAGGACGGTGCTGAGGCCCTCGGAGGCGCCGTAGATCGCCGCGGCGAGTCCGGCCGGTCCTCCACCGACCACGACGAGGTCGACGAGCTCGTCGGCGTGCGACTGATAGCTCAAGCCGAGCCGTTCGGCGACGATGCCGGGCGTCGCCCGCAGAATCGGCTCGCCCTGGATGTAGGCGATCGGCAGATCTTCGACGGTGTAGTCGTGCCCCGGGATGGACGCCGCCTGGCTCGGGTCGAACTCGACCGCCTTGTGCACGAGATCGAGCCGCTCGGCGAACCGGCGGAGGGCGAGCATGTCGCTCGAGGACGTCGTGCCCACGAATTTGAGCGTCATCGCCGCGGGCCCTTTGCGCAGGGCCTCCCGCCGCGCCCACAGCGCGTGCAGCACGATGTCGGACAGTTCGTCATCCTCGGACATGAGCCGGCGGAGGTTCGTCCGCGTGACCCGCCGGATGCGGCTGTCCTGAGTCGCGCGCGTCGAGAGGAACGCGCCCTGCCCGTTGAGCAGCCCGAGCTCGCCGACGAAGCGCCGCGGACCCATGTGCGCGAGCACCTCTTCGCCCATCCAGCGCAGCGCATCGCGGACCACCTCCACCTCGCCCGACTCCACGAGGATCAGGTCGTAGTCGCGGTCTCCCGAACGGAAGAGGTGATCACCCGCTGCGACATCCTCGGGCGCGCCGCCGAATCCGAGCAGACGCGCCCACTGCGCATCGGTCAGCGGCGGCGACTGGATCGGATCGAGCTCGTTACCCATCGGTGAGATCCCCCTACTGCTGGGTCGGCGTGGTCGTCGCCGCACCCGGCTCGGGCTGCGACAGGGCGCGGATGAGCGACTGCGCGTCGTACGGGCCGGTGTGCCGTCGGCCGTTGATGAACAGGGTCGGAACCGATGTGATGCCCATGGCCTCGGCATCCAGCATGTCGTCCCGCACCCGGCCGGTGACTTCGGGCGAGGTCAGGTCGCGCTCGAACTTCTCGACGTCGAGCTCGAGCTCCCGTGCCAGCCGGATGATGTCGGACGGCCGCTGGTTCTCCTGATCGGCGAACAGCCCGCGCTCGAACTCGAAGAACTTGCCCTGCAGGGATGCCGCTTCGGCGGCCTCCGCTCCGGCCAGCGCGTTCGGGTGGTACGCGGTGAGGGGTGCGTGACGCCAGACGTAGCGGAGCCGGTCGCCGAGCTCGTTGTGCACCTCCTGGATCGAACCGGACGCCTTCAGGCAGAATCCGCACTGGAAGTCGCCGTACTCGACGATCGTGTAGGGCGCGTCCGCCGCGCCGAAGACGTGGTCGCGCTGGGCGTCGACAGGACGCGCGAGGGTCTGGCCCGACTCGAGGTCGGGGCGGACGGCGTCGGAGATGCGGAAGATCACCGTCGCGATGACGAAGGCGATGACGGATGCCGCCAGCACGCCGACCCGCGCCTCGTTCTGCGCGGCCTCGTCGTCGATCGCGATGTCGACGATGAACAGCGAGATCGTGAAGCCGATGCCGCACAGGGCGGCGCCGCCGGCGATGCGATCCAGGGTGAGACCTGGTCCGAACTCCCCGAGCCGGAGCAGCCGGAGCACGGCGGCCGAGCCGAAGACCCCGACGAACTTGCCGACCACCAGCCCGATCACGATCCCCCAGGTGAGGGCGGAGGTCATCGCGCCGGCGAGGATCTCGGGGCTGATGACCACGCCGGCGTTCGCGAGGGCGAACAGCGGCAGGATCACGTAGGCGACGTACGGCGCGTACGCGGACTGCAGGCGCTCGTTGATCGAGATCGATTCGCGCAGGCTGTTCGCGGCGGCGCGGGCGTATTCGGTGTTCGGGGACTGACGGAACGTCCGGGCGAGGTCCAGGGCGTGCTCGACGTCGCGCCTGTCGGGCCGGTAGACCGGCACCAGCAGGGCGATCGCGACGCCGGCCAGGGTCGGGTGCACGCCGGAGGCGAGGAACGCCAGCCACACGATGATCGCGAGGGTCGCGTAGACCGGGCCGCGCCCGCCGCGCAGGTATCGCGTGAAGTAGACGCCGACCAGCCCCGCCGCCGCGATCAGCAGCGGCATGGGGGTGAAGTTCTCGGTGTAGACCAGCGCGATGATGCTGAGCGCGCCGATGTCATCGACGACGGCGAGGGCGAGGAGGAACACTCTGAGCCGGCCCGGCACGCGAGGGCCGATCAGCGCGAGCGCGCCCACCAGGAACGCCGTGTCGGTGGAGATCACGATGCCCCACGCATACGCGTGGCCGGAGTCGGCCGCGATCCACACGAACAGCAGCGCGGGGATCGCCAGCCCCGCCACGGCGGCGATCACCGGCACCATCGCGCGAGACCAGCTCGTGAGTTCGCCGATCGCGAACTCGCGGCGCACCTCGAGCCCGACGGTGAAGAAGAAGATCGCCATCAGCGCGTCGTTGACCAGGGCGTGCAGAGTGAAATCGAGCTGGAGGTCACCGACGCCGACCGTCAGGTGCGTCTCCCAGAACGCCTCGTACGACAGGGTGGCGACGTTCGCCCAGACGATCGCGGCCACGGTCGCCAGCAGCAGGATGAGCGCACCGATGCGGTTCTGGCCCATCGCGCGGATCTTCTCCGCGATCGAGCGGCGCGTGCGCGACCGCGCGACGACCTGCTCGGGGTCGGGCGAGCGCTGGATGATCGTCAACTCGGCCATGTACGCAAGCATTCTCCTCGGGCTCTCTCGGAGCGACAAGTCGAATTGCGCTCAGCACATTCCCCCCGCATCCGGCACCCCTGACGACGGCGGCGCCGACGTGTGAGAATCAGACGTTCCCGTAGAGATGGACTCGCTTGTGATCCCGACCTTCGCCGCGATCGCCGTGCTCGCCGTGGCGGCGATCGTCCTGATCGCGACCCGCGGTCGTGCGGTGCGCGACATCGCGGTCAGCGGCCGCGAGGCGATGATCACCGGATCGCTGCCGGTCGCCTCGAGCGAGGCGCCGGATGCCGCGGCGGCGCTCGCCGCGGCCGAGTCGGTGGGCAGCGCGATGATCCAGGCGGGGTACTCCGTCGAGACCGTGCAGGACGTGCTGAGCGACATCGCGCGGGTGAACGGACTGCCCGAGAGCGAAGTGCTGGTGTTCCCCAACGCGCTGCTCGTCTCGGCGCGCGGGCGGGGCAGCACCGCACCGGCGCCGTGACCAGCGGCGACGGACAGCTGCTGTTCTCGCAGATCGACGAAGTGCAGAGGACGGTGGATGCCGCCCGCACCGGCGTGCTGGATCCCCGCTCGACGGTCGAGCGGATCGATCGCATCCGCGCCATGACGCCTCCGTACGGGCGCGTCGTGCGCGTCGTCGGCTACGCCTTCCTCAGCGGCGCGCTCTCGGTGCTGCTGGGCGCTTCCTGGACCGGGGTGTCACTCGCGGCCGGGCTCGGGCTCATCACCGGCGCCGCACTGCTGGTGAGCGAGCGACTGCCCCGGCGGTACGGCGCGCTGATCACCGTCGCGATCGCGTTCTTCGTCGCGCTGGTGGTGTTCCTGCTGCTGCGGGGAGGGCTGGGCTCCGGCATCCTCTCGGCCCTGCTGGCGCCGCTCGTGGTTCTCCTGCCCGGAGCGCTCCTCACCACCGCCGTCCTCGAGCTGTCGACGGGGCAGATGATCTCGGGAGCCGGCCGCCTCGCCGCCGGCGGCATGCAGCTCGTCCTCCTCGGCGCGGGCATCGTCACCGCGGGCGCTCTGGTCGGCGTCCCCGACTTCGACTTCAGCGAGCAGCCCGAACTGCTGGGTCCGATCGCGCCGTGGATCGCCGTCGCGGTCTTCGGCATCGCGATCTCGGTGCATCGGTGCGCCCCACCGCGCTCGCTCCCGTGGATTCTGCTCGTGCTGTATGTCGCCTACTCGGCACAGGTTCTCGGCGACCTCGCGCTGGGCGGCGTGCTGTCGGCCTTCGTCGGGGCACTGGTGGTCACGCCGATCACCGCCCTGGTCGCCCGCCGGCCGTCAGGCCCGGCCGCCCTGGTCAGCTTCACGCCGGCGTTCTGGCTTCTCGTGCCGGGTGCGCTCGGTCTGGTCGGCGTCGCCGATGTGCTCGGCGGGGACGCGGCGGCGACCGCATCCCTCGTCGCGACGCTGTCGACCATGGTCGCGATCGCGCTCGGCGTGCTCGCCGGGTCGAGCCTGTCCAACCGGTGGCAGCGCCCCGCCTTGTAGGCCGCTCGCGCCGCTTCCACACCCCGACCGTTCGCGCAAGGCCCCTGAATCGGCCGTCCGGCGCGCGTAGCGTTCTGCGGAGTCCGCCGAAGGAGTGCACCGCATGAGTACGCCGTCCACGCTCGTCGCCGACCGCTATCGGTTGGTCAAGATGCTCGGCGCGGGCGGAATGGGAGTGGTCTGGCAGGCCCAGGACGAGCGCCTGCACCGCCCGGTGGCCCTCAAGCTGTTGCGGACGCAGCCGGAACTCACCGAGGCCGAACGCGACCAGGCGACGGCCCGGGCCATGCGCGAGGCGCGCATCACTGCGGGTTTGCACCACCCGCATGCGGTCGCCGTGTTCGACGTCGTGGAGCACGAGGGCCGGCCGTGCATCGTGATGCAGCTCATCGAGTCCACACCGCTGTCGGATCTGCTCAGCGAGCACGGCACGCTGACACCGCCCGAGACGGCCCGGATCGGCGCGCAGGTCGGCTCGGCGCTGGCCGCAGCCCACCGGATGCGGATCGTGCACCGCGACGTCAAACCCGGGAACATCCTCATCACCGAAGACGGGTCAGCGATGATCAGCGACTTCGGGATCTCGCATGCCCTCGGGGACACGACGATCACCGCGACGGGCCTGATACACGGCACCCCCGCCTACCTGGCGCCCGAAGTGGCACGGGGGCTGCCGACGAGTTTCGCGTCGGATGTCTTCTCGCTGGGCTCGACTCTCTACGCGATGCTGGAAGGCGCTCCGCCTTTCGGCACCGAGAACAACGCCATCGCGCTGTTGCACAAGGTCGCCCGCGGCGGGTATCCGTCTCCGACGCATGCCGGCCCGCTCGCGCCGCTGCTGCGCAGCATGCTGGCGGGCAATCCCAAGCGGCGCCCCAGCATGGAGTCGGTCGTCCAGTCGCTGACGGTCATCCCGGACCAGTCGCGGGCGTCCGCCGCACCCGTCGGGCTACCGTGGCCGTTCGGCGGGCCGCTTGATGCCGACACCGGCGCGACGGAGCCGCTCTCCGAGACCGCGCCCGGCGCGACCGAGACGCTCTCCGAGACCGCGCCCGGCGCGACCGAGCCGCTTTCCGTGAGCGCGCCCACCGCGGCAACGGTCGCGGTGGACCCGCCCACCCGGCCGGCGCCCGCGACCCCGGAACCGACGGCCGAGACGGAGCGCTTCGCGCAGCCGGCGCCCGCCGAATCGCGCACGGCCGAGACGGAACCGCTGAGCGGCGGCGCTCCACTCCGGCCGCAACATGCCGGGCAGGCGCCGCAGCCCTCCCCGGAGCCGTCCCGCCGGGGTCGCCCCGCGGCCGTCGTCGTCGGGCTGCTGAGCATCATCGGCATCCTCGTCGTGGGTGCACTCGTGCTGTGGAACCCGTGGGGGTCGACCGTGGACCAGGTGGCAGAACCGCGCAGTGCCGCTCCCTCGCCCGCCGCCACCGGAACGCCGACCTCGCCGGCCGCTCCGTCCGCTGCCGAGACGACCGCTCCGCCCACCGATGCCGCGGCGCCGGCGCCGCCGACTCCCGAGCAGCGCGCGGTGGAGACCGTCACCGGCTACTACGCGATGCTCCCGGATGATCTCGACGGCGCGTGGCCGCTGATGACGGCCGACTATCAGGAGAACCATGCCGGAGGCCGCGGCGGGTACGAATCCTTCTGGGGGTTCGTCGACGGCGTCGAGGTCGCCGACGTCAGCGCGCCCGCCGCCGATCAGGCGCAGGCGACCCTCACCTACTACTTCAG
>CAWBVS010000014.1:0-1284393 GCA_963792285.1 uncultured Actinomycetota bacterium
GTCGGCGGACTCGATCCACGCGATGCCGCTCGCAGCCTGCACGAGACTGTCGAATCCGCGGCGATCGCCCGCCGCGCCCGCGGCACCCCACGCGGTCAGGCGCGCGACGACGACTCCGGGATGCCGCGCCGCGAGCGCGGCCGGGCCGAGGCCGATCCGCTCGAGCGCCGTGGCGCGGTAGCCGGTGACCACGACGTCGGCGGTGCGCAGCAGCCGCTCGAACCGGTCGCGATCCGAATCCACGGTCAGATCGAGCAGCGTGGATCGCTTGCCGTGGCCGCTGTCCAGATGCTGCCACTCCGGCTCGGGAAGACGGGGTGGATCGATGCGGAGCACATCGGCACCGAGCAGTGCGAGAGTCCGGGTCGCGACCGGCCCGGCGATCACGCGCGTCAGGTCGAGGACGCGGATGCCGCGCAGGGGCGCCGCGCGGCGGACCCCAGTCGCGGCTTCGCGGTGCGGATGCCGCGATGCGCGTGACGTGCACCAGGGGAGTGCCTCGAAGGTCGGCGTCGACGACGGCGTTCTCGTGCGAGACGCCGACGCACAGGCCGCCGGCCGCGGTCACGGCCTGCGTCGCCACGCCGGCCGGCATTCCCCGCAAGGCGGTGGCGACCGCATCCGTGCCGGCGTCGAGCCCGAGTCCGAGGCCGCGCCGCAGGGCTGCGGCATGATGCGGGTAGTTGCCGTGCGTGCGCACCCACCCGTCCGAGGAGCGGAAGAACCCTGAGAGCGGTGCCCATGCCTGCATCGGCTCGCCGTCCAGGCGGAAGTGGCGTTCGCTGGAGTAGGCGATCGGCGATCCGGTCCGGGTCCAGGGCGACGGCCGCCGCACCTGCGAGGTCGGCGGCGGCGAGGGATGCCGCAGCGACACATGCCCACGACAGTGCCGCGACGTCGGTACGGGCGGGGAGGGGAACGCCGTGGCGGGCGACCGGGACCACGGCCTTCTGCCGGACTCGCCCGCCGAGCTCGCTCCACAGCCGGGTCAGGAGTGCGGCGGTCGGATCCGGCCGGAAGACATGGTCGGACCATACGCCGATCAGTGCGATGCCGCCATATCGGCGGCCGCCCAGGGTCGGAAATGCCCCCGGACCAGGCAGACACGCCCGGGCTGCGGCCAGGATTTGCCCGACTCGGCGGATCCCACGTAACTTATTACTTGTTCGCCCCACAGGGAAGCGGAGAGGCCCGAAAGCCTTACCCCCCTCAAGCGGAGAACCACCCCCCATCTGAAGCGACACTCATTGAGTGTTCCGACCTCCGGGTCTAGGATGGAGGTTCCCACTCCTCGAAGCTGTCGAAGAGTGCTGTTCGGAGACGCTCACAGCGTCGCGACACGGCCGATTTGACACGCTGACGGAGAGGGATAAGATAGAGAAGTTGCCCAGCGGGCCGGCTGAATCGCCGAGACGCAGGGCACCCGATCTAGCTTCGTGAGATGTCGTCACTGACAGCTGCTCTCGACTTCGAGTCGAGAAACGCCGATTTGACACGCGGATCACGAAGCGTAAGATAGAGAAGTTGCCCTGCCGGGCCGGCCGAGAGGCTGGAAGCAGGAGCATCCGATCCTTGAGAACTCAACAGCGTGCACTTGTCAAATGCCAAAAAACCTCGCGGTCAGCTTGTCTGACCGATGAGATTCTTTTGAGATTAAACGAGATGTCAGCAATGACATCCGATCGTCAGATCAAACTCGCTCGGCCGACCCATTCCGGTCTCGTCGCAGCAAAATTCTTTTACGGAGAGTTTGATCCTGGCTCAGGATGAACGCTGGCGGCGTGCTTAACACATGCAAGTCGAACGGTGAAGGAGAGCTTGCTCTCTGGATCAGTGGCGAACGGGTGAGTAACACGTGAGCAATCTGCCCCTGACTCTGGGATAAGCGCTGGAAACGGCGTCTAATACCGGATACGAGCTGCGAAGGCATCTTCAGCAGCTGGAAAGAACTTCGGTCAGGGATGAGCTCGCGGCCTATCAGCTAGTTGGTGAGGTAAAGGCTCACCAAGGCGTCGACGGGTAGCCGGCCTGAGAGGGTGACCGGCCACACTGGGACTGAGACACGGCCCAGACTCCTACGGGAGGCAGCAGTGGGGAATATTGCACAATGGGCGCAAGCCTGATGCAGCAACGCCGCGTGAGGGACGACGGCCTTCGGGTTGTAAACCTCTTTTAGCAGGGAAGAAGCGAAAGTGACGGTACCTGCAGAAAAAGCACCGGCTAACTACGTGCCAGCAGCCGCGGTAATACGTAGGGTGCAAGCGTTATCCGGAATTATTGGGCGTAAAGAGCTCGTAGGCGGTTTGTCGCGTCTGCTGTGAAAACTGGGGGCTCAACCCCCAGCCTGCAGTGGGTACGGGCAGACTAGAGTGCGGTAGGGGAGATTGGAATTCCTGGTGTAGCGGTGGAATGCGCAGATATCAGGAGGAACACCGATGGCGAAGGCAGATCTCTGGGCCGTAACTGACGCTGAGGAGCGAAAGGGTGGGGAGCAAACAGGCTTAGATACCCTGGTAGTCCACCCCGTAAACGTTGGGAACTAGTTGTGGGGTCCATTCCACGGATTCCGTGACGCAGCTAACGCATTAAGTTCCCCGCCTGGGGAGTACGGCCGCAAGGCTAAAACTCAAAGGAATTGACGGGGACCCGCACAAGCGGCGGAGCATGCGGATTAATTCGATGCAACGCGAAGAACCTTACCAAGGCTTGACATATACGAGAACGCTGCAGAAATGTAGAACTCTTTGGACACTCGTAAACAGGTGGTGCATGGTTGTCGTCAGCTCGTGTCGTGAGATGTTGGGTTAAGTCCCGCAACGAGCGCAACCCTCGTTCTATGTTGCCAGCACGTAATGGTGGGAACTCATGGGATACTGCCGGGGTCAACTCGGAGGAAGGTGGGGATGACGTCAAATCATCATGCCCCTTATGTCTTGGGCTTCACGCATGCTACAATGGCCGGTACAAAGGGCTGCAATACCGTAAGGTGGAGCGAATCCCAAAAAGCCGGTCCCAGTTCGGATTGAGGTCTGCAACTCGACCTCATGAAGTCGGAGTCGCTAGTAATCGCAGATCAGCAACGCTGCGGTGAATACGTTCCCGGGTCTTGTACACACCGCCCGTCAAGTCATGAAAGTCGGTAACACCTGAAGCCGGTGGCCCAACCCTTGTGGAGGGAGCCGTCGAAGGTGGGATCGGTAATTAGGACTAAGTCGTAACAAGGTAGCCGTACCGGAAGGTGCGGCTGGATCACCTCCTTTCTAAGGAGCACTTGGAGGCCTTCGGGCCTTCCAGAGCCAGATTCGAGACACACGTTCTCGACTGGTAGCTCATGGGTGGAACATTAGACAAGGTGCGAAGGACGACGTTCCTCACTCAGTACGCTGCTTGCAGCTGGAACGGTGACGTTCATCTGATACCGCACATGCACGCTGTTGGGTCCTGAGGGACCGGATGCGCTGTCTTCGGATGCGGGCCATACGAACCTCAGGACCTTTTCCTATGCCGGCGACGCCGGCTGCGGGGAAGGTACCGCCCGTACTTTGAGAACTACACAGTGGACGCGAGCATCTTTGAGCTGATCTTTGATCAGCTCATATTGATGATCTTAAAGATCATTAGTCAATTTCGAGTTGGACTTCGAAAGTCCAAACCGATTCTTGATAAAACTCATGTGATTTCAAGTCTTTAAGAGCAAACGGTGAATGCCTTGGCATCTGGAGCCGAAGAAGGACGTAGCAATCTGCGATAAGCCTCGGGGAGTGGATAAGCACACTTTGATCCGAGGGTGTCCGAATGGGGAAACCCCGCTGGGCGGCGTGCCGACCCAGTGACTCCCGCCTGAATATATAGGGCGGGTAGAGGGAACGTGGGGAAGTGAAACATCTCAGTACCCACAGGAAGAGAAAGCAACCGCGATTCCGTTAGTAGTGGCGAGCGAAACCGGAACAGGCTAAACCGAGTACGTGTGATATCCGGCAGGAGTTGCGTATTCGGGGTTGTGGGACTTTTCAGGCTGCTCTGCCGAGCAGCCGGCGTTACAAGAAGGTATAGACGAATGGCATTGAAAGGCCAGTCATAGAGGGTGCGAACCCCGTAGTCGAAATGCCTCCCTTGGCGCGAAGAGTATCCCAAGTAGCACGGGGCCCGAGAAATCCCGTGTGAATCTGTCAGGACCACCTGATAAGCCTAAATACTCCCAGATGACCGATAGCGGACAAGTACCGTGAGGGAAAGGTGAAAAGTACCCCGGGAGGGGAGTGAAATAGTACCTGAAACCGTTTGCTTACAAACCGTTGGAGCCTCCTTAGTAGGGGTGACAGCGTGCCTTTTGAAGAATGAGCCTGCGAGTTAGCGATATGTGGCGAGGTTAACCCGAGTGGGGTAGCCGTAGCGAAAGCGAGTCTGAATAGGGCGATTCAGTCGCATGTCCTAGACCCGAAGCGAAGTGATCTATCCATGGCCAGGTTGAAGCGACGGTAAGACGTCGTGGAGGACCGAACCCACTTAGGTTGAAAACTGAGGGGATGAGCTGTGGATAGGGGTGAAAGGCCAATCAAACTTCGTGATAGCTGGTTCTCTCCGAAATGCATTTAGGTGCAGCGTTGCGTGTTTCTTGCCGGAGGTAGAGCTACTGGATGGCCGATGGGCCCTACAAGGTTACTGACGTCAGCCAAACTCCGAATGCCGGTAAGTGAGAGCGCAGCAGTGAGACTGTGGGGGATAAGCTTCATAGTCGAGAGGGAAACAACCCAGACCACCAACTAAGGTCCCAAAGCGCGTGCTAAGTGGGAAAGGATGTGGAGTTGCCTTGACAACCAGGAGGTTGGCTTAGAAGCAGCCACCCTTGAAAGAGTGCGTAATAGCTCACTGGTCAAGTGATTCCGCGCCGACAATGTAACGGGGCTCAAGCACGCCACCGAAGTTGTGGCATTGACATTATTGGTAGGCCTTCGTGGTCCAGCCGTGTTGATGGGTAGGAGAGCGTCGTGTGGCCAGCGAAGCGGCGGTGTGAACCAGCCGTGGAGGCTACACGAGTGAGAATGCAGGCATGAGTAGCGAAAGACGTGTGAGAAACACGTCCTCCGAAAGACCAAGGGTTCCAGGGTCAAGCTAATCTTCCCTGGGTAAGTCGGGACCTAAGGCGAGGCCGACAGGCGTAGTCGATGGACAACGGGTTGATATTCCCGTACCGGCGAAGAACCGCCCAAACCAATCCAGTAATGCTAAGTGTCTGAATCCCAGTGACGGATCCCTTCGGGGTGACGCGTCTGGGCCTAGCACACGACCCTATGCTGAGGCGGTTAGCGTATTAACAGGTGTGACGCAGGAAGGTAGCCCAAGCCAGGCGATGGTTGTCCTGGTGCAAGTGCGTAGGCCGAGTGATAGGCAAATCCGTCACTCATACAGGCTGAGACACGATGCGGATAAAAAGTGGGTGATCCTATGCTGCCAAGAAAAGCATCGACGCGAGGTTCAAGCCGCCCGTACCCCAAACCGACTCAGGTGGTCAGGTAGAGAATACCAAGGAGATCGAGAGAATCGTGGTTAAGGAACTCGGCAAAATGCCCCCGTAACTTCGGGAGAAGGGGGGCCTTCGACGTATTAGGACTTGCTCCGAAAGCGTTTGGAGGCCGCAGAGACTAGTGGGTAGCGACTGTTTACTAAAAACACAGGTCCGTGCCAAGTCGCAAGACGATGTATACGGACTGACGCCTGCCCGGTGCTGGAAGGTTAAGAGGACCGGTTAGCCGCAAGGCGAAGCTGAGAATTTAAGCCCCAGTAAACGGCGGTGGTAACTATAACCATCCTAAGGTAGCGAAATTCCTTGTCGGGTAAGTTCCGACCTGCACGAATGGCGTAACGACTTCCCAACTGTCTCAACCGCGAACTCGGCGAAATTGCATTACGAGTAAAGATGCTCGTTACGCGCAGCAGGACGGAAAGACCCCGTGACCTTTACTACAGCTTGGTATTGGTGTTCGGTGTGGCTTGTGTAGGATAGGTGGGAGACTTTGAAGCATGGACGCCAGTTCATGTGGAGTCATTGTTGAAATACCACTCTGGTCACTCTGGATATCTAACTTCGAACCGTAATCCGGTTCAGGGACAGTGCCTGGTGGGTAGTTTAACTGGGGCGGTTGCCTCCCAAAAAGTAACGGAGGCGCCCAAAGGTTCCCTCAACCTGGTTGGCAATCAGGTGGCGAGTGTAAGTGCACAAGGGAGCTTGACTGTGAGACTGACAGGTCGAGCAGGGACGAAAGTCGGGACTAGTGATCCGGCAGTGGCTTGTGGAAGCGCTGTCGCTCAACGGATAAAAGGTACCTCGGGGATAACAGGCTGATCTTGCCCAAGAGTCCATATCGACGGCATGGTTTGGCACCTCGATGTCGGCTCGTCGCATCCTGGGGCTGGAGTAGGTCCCAAGGGTTGGGCTGTTCGCCCATTAAAGCGGTACGCGAGCTGGGTTTAGAACGTCGTGAGACAGTTCGGTCCCTATCCGCTGCGCGCGCAGGAAATTTGAGAGGATCTGACCCTAGTACGAGAGGACCGGGTTGGACGAACCTCTGGTGTGTCAGTTGTTCCGCCAGGAGCACCGCTGATTAGCTACGTTCGGGATGGATAACCGCTGAAAGCATCTAAGCGGGAAGCCGGCCTCAAGATGAGATTTCCATGCCTTCGGGCGAGAGGCTCCCAGCCAGATTACTGGGTTGATAGGCCAGATGTGTAAGCGTGGCAACACGTGCAGCTGACTGGTACTAATAAGCCGATGACTTGATAACACACCGTTTTTTGGTGCTTGCGTCCACTGAGTGGTTCTCGATGTACGGTCGAGAATCGCATGACAATGACTTTGTTTATGCAGACTTGAAACATCAATAGTGTTTCGGCGGCCATAGCGTGAGGGAAACGCCCGGTTACATTCCGAACCCGGAAGCTAAGCCTCACAGCGCCGATGGTACTGCAGGGGGGACCCTGTGGGAGAGTAGGACACCGCCGGACTTCTTTCGTGAAATGGCCACCCATTGATGGGTGGCCATTTCTCGTTAACGCACCGACCCGGGAGGATCAGGACATGGCAGACGACAGATCCGACCCAGCGACCTCGAGAGGGCGACGCTCCGCGGCGCAGCGAACGCCCGTTCGTCGGGCGCCCCGTCGCGTTCGAGCGGCGGCGATCGCAAGCCGTATCGCGAAGCGCGACGGCGACAAGAAGCCGTACGCCCCTCGTGATGGCGAGCGGAAGCCGTACCCGCAGCGGGATGGCGAGCAAGAAGCCGTATCCGAAGCGGGATGGCGACAAGAAGCCGTACGCCCCTCGTGACGGTGAGAAGAAGCCGTACCCGAAGCGGGACGGCGAGCAAGAAGCCGTATGCCCCTCGCGACGGCGAGCGGAAGTCCTTCACGCCTCGTGACGGCAGCAGCCGGCCGCCGCGCGGTGGCAGCCGGTCGCGACGAGCGTCGGGATGATCGCCAGTCCCGGCCCGAAGAGCTGCGCGCCGTCCGGCCCGCGTTCGACGAGCCCATCGTGCCCGACGAAGTGACGGCATCCGATCTGAATGCCGCCGCCCGCAACCAGCTGAAGACCCTCAGCAAGGAGAACGCGGAGGCCGTCGCCCGCCACCTGGCGATGGCGGCCGAGGTGATCGACGCCGATCCCGAGCTCGCTCACCGGCACGCGATCGCGGCGACGCGCCGCGCCGGCCGCATCGGCGTGGTCCGCGAGACCGCGGCGATCACGGCGTACGCGATCGGCGACTACGCGCTGGCCCTGCGGGAGCTGCGCACCTACCGCCGCATCTCGGGCAGCGACGACCAGATCGCGCTGATGGTCGACAGCGAGCGCGGCGTCGGTCGTCCCGACCGTGCCCTCGAGGTCGGTCGCGGCGTCGACCGCAGCACGCTCGCTCCCGCTGTGCGCGTGGAGCTGGCGATCGCCATGTCCGGCGCGCGGCTCGACCTCGGCGAGAACGAGCGCGCGCTGCAGGAGCTCGACATCCCCGAGCTCGATCCGGATCGCGCGTTCGAGTGGAGCCCGTCGCTGTTCGCCGCCCGCGCGACCGTGCTCGAGGAGCTCGGCCGCGACGACGAGGCGCGCGTGTGGCAGCGCCGCGCCGAAGTCGCCGAAGACGCGCTGAACGCCGCGAACGGGTCCGAGCACGACCTCGAGGTCGTGCTCGTCGAGGAGATCTTCGAAGAGCCCGGTTCCGACGAGGAGGCTGCCGCGTCCGAGGGTCAGGACTGATGGCGCTGTTCGGCCGCCGCTCTGCGGAGCCGACGCTCGCTCGACGGCGTCGACGTCGTGCTCGCCGACCTCGACGGCGTCGTCTACGCCGGCGCCGGTGCGCTGCCCTACGCGGTCGAGAGCCTGAACCTGCAGCCGCGACGGGCGTCGCCTGGGCTACATCACCAACAACGCGTCTCGCACCGACGCCTCGGTGGCGGGTCACCTCAGCGAGCTGGGGCTGGCGACCGCACCCGCCGACGTCGTCACGAGTCCGCAGGCGGCGATGCGGCTGCTCGCCGACGCGCATCGCTCCCGGTTCGACCGTGCTCGTCGTCGGCGGAGACGGGCTGGTGAGCGAGCTGGAGAAGTCCGGGTTCGTCGTCACGCGCAGCGCCGACGACGCGCCCGCGGCCGTCGTGCAGGGCTTCGCGCCCGAGGTCGGCTGGGCGCAGCTCGCCGAGGCCGCCTACGCGCTCGCCCTGCCCGAGGAGGAGGGCGGCATCCCGTGGATCGCCACCAACACCGACTGGACGATCCCGCAGGCCCGCGGGATCGCCCCGGGAAACGGCACGCTCGTCTCGGCGGTGCACACGGCGGTCGGTCGCCTCGCGACCGTCGCCGGCAAGCCCGAGGTGCCGATCTTCGACGAGGCCGTCGCGCGGTTCGGGGCGCGGCATCCGCTGTTCCTCGGTGACCGACTCGACACCGACATCCTCGGCGCCAACCGCGCCGGCATCCCGTCCGCACTCGTCCTCACCGGCATCGATCGTCCCAAGCACGTCCTCGCGGCGCCGGCCGGCTCGCAGCCGACCTTCATCCTCGGCGACCTGCGCGAGCTGCATCGAGCCGTACCCCGAGGCGACGCGTCCGCGACGGTGTCGTGACGGTGCGCGAGCGCGAAGGTGCGCATCGACGGACCCGACGTGCGGATCCTCGCCGAGGGCGACCGGCCGATCGACCTGCTGCGTGCGGGCGCGAAGGCGATCTGGGACACCGGGCGCGCGATCTACGGCTTCCGGGTTCCCGAGCGGCTCTACGCGGATCCGTTCCATCGCCCGTGAGGGTCGGCGGCATCCCGCGACGTGCGACGTATCCTGAGGGCATGGATCAGACCGCGCCGCAGGACGACGAGCAGGCCGACCTGCTCTCGATGCTCGAGGTGATCGAGGATCAGCCGCTCGCCACGCGCGCGGTCGCCTACGAGGGAGCTGCACGACGCGCTGGCACGCCGCCTCGAATCGGGGCCGGCGGGCATCAGCACGCATCCATGACCGTGCGTCTGGATGCCGCACTGCCGGCGCGGGGTCTCGCGCGCTCGCGCACCCACGCGGCCACCCTGATCGCCGAGGGCCTGGTCACCGTCGACGGCCGCCCGGTCGTGAAGGCGTCGACGCAGGTGTCGGACGACGCGCGGATCGACGTCGCCGCGAGCGACCACTACGTCAGCCGCGCCGCGCACAAGCTCATCGCCGGCCTCGACGCGTTCGAGATCGCCGTGGCGGGGCGGATCGCGCTGGACATGGGCGCCTCCACCGGGGGGTTCACCCAGGTGCTGCGCGAGCGCGGCGCCGACCCGGTGATCGCCGTCGATGTCGGGCACGGCCAGCTGGCGGCATCCATCGCGGACGACCCCGGCGTCATCTCGATCGAAGGCTTCAACGTCCGCTACATGACCCCCGAGAGCCTCGCCGAGGCGAGCGGTGTCTCCGCGCCTCCGCAGCTCATCACCGGCGACCTGTCCTTCATCTCGCTCTCCCACGTGCTGCCGGCCGCGCGAGCGGTCGCGGCGGACGACGCCGATCTGGTGCTGCTGGTGAAGCCGCAGTTCGAGGTGGGCCGGACCGCGGTCAAGGGCGGACTCGTGACGGATGCCGCCTCTCGGGCCGACGCCGTCGCCGGCGTGCTCTGGTCGGCATGGGACGCGGGCCTGGGCACATGCGGCGTGATCGCGTCGCCGATCGCCGGGACGCACGGCAATGCCGAGTACATCGCCCACTTCCGATGCGGGGCGGACGGCACGGGTGGGGGAAGCAATCCGACAGAATGGTTGAGCACCGTGAACCGACTGACGGGAAGTCCATGACCGACGCCGAACGCAACATCCTCGTCGTCGTGCACGCCCGCCGCGACGACACCGTCGCCGCGGCGCAGCGGGTCGTCTCGGCGCTGCGCGCGGCCGGCGCCCGGCCCGTGCTGTCGATCGACGATCGCGAAGAGCTCGGAGACGCGCTGGTGCTGGTCGGCCCGGTCTTCACGCTCGGTGAGGACGTGCCGGTCGACGAGATCGAGCTGGCGATCGTGCTCGGCGGTGACGGGACGATCCTGCGTGCGGCGGAGCTCGTCCGCGAGGGCACGGCTCCCGTGCTCGGGATCAACATGGGTCACGTCGGATTCCTCGCCGAGATCGAGCGCGACGACATGGACTACGCGGTCAGCCGCGCGATCGCGCGCGACTACGCCGTCGAGGAGCGTCTCGCCCTGCAGGTGCGGGTGAAGAATGCCTCGGACGAGGTGATCTACGACACGTGGGCGCTGAACGAGGCCACGGTCGAGAAGGCGAGCCGCGAGCGGATGCTCGAGGTCGTCATCGAGATCGACGGCCGGCCGCTGTCGTCGTTCGGCTGCGACGGTGTGGTGGTCTCGACTCCGACGGGTTCGACCGCCTACAACTTCTCCGCCGGTGGTCCGGTGATCTGGCCCACGGTCCAGGCGATCGCCGTCGTGCCGCTGTCGGCGCACGCCCTGTTCGCCAAGCCGCTCGTGGTCGGTCCCGAGCACGCGGTCGCGATCGAAGTGCTCGAGCGCACGAACGGCACCGGCGTGCTGTGGTGCGACGGCCGTCGCTCCCACGATCTGCCACCCGGAGCGCGCGTGGTCGTGCGCCGGTCCGAGCGCCCGGTGCGACTCGCGCGCCTGCACCAGGCGCCGTTCACCGACCGGCTGGTCCGCAAGTTCCGGCTGCCCGTCGAAGGCTGGCGCGGACCCGCGTCCCTGACGACGGGTGTGATCGGCCAGGCCCCGTGATCGAGGAGATGCGCCTGCGGGATCTCGGCGTCATCGCGGAGGCCACGCTGCACATCGGCTCCGGCTTCACGGCGATCACCGGCGAGACCGGCGCCGGAAAGACGATGGTCGTCACCGGCCTCGGCCTGCTGCTCGGTCAGCGCGCCGACTCCGGCGCGGTGCGCGCCGGCGCCGCACAGGCTTCCGTCGACGGCGTGTGGATCGTGCCCGACGCACGGCACCGTCGCCGACCGGGTGCGCGACGCGGGCGGCGACCTCGAATCGATCGGCGGGGGCCTGGCCGAACTGCTCGTCGGACGGTCGCTGTCGAGCGAAGGGCGCAGCCGCGCGAGCGTCGGCGGTCGGGCGGCGCCCGCAGGAGTGCTCGCCGACCTCGCCGACGAACTCGTCGTGGTCCACGGACAGTCCGATCAGCTGAGGCTGCGCACCGCCGCCGCGCAGCGCGACGCCCTCGACCGCTTCGGCGGCTCCGCCGTGGAGGGCGCGCTGGCTGCGTACCGCGCGACCTACGAGCACGCGCGCGAACTGTCCCGCGAGCTGGAGACCCTCACGACCGACCGCGATGCACGCGCACGGGAGGCCGAAGAGCTGCGGGTCGCGCTCGCCGAGATCGAGCAGGCAGCGCCGCAGCCGGGGGAGGACGCCGAGCTGTCGCTCCGCGCCGAGCGACTGGCGAACGCCGAAGAGCTGCGCGCCGCCGCCGCATCCGCCCACGACGCGCTGTCCGGAGACGGCGACGTGCCCGACGTCGGCATCCTGCTGGCCGAAGCACGTCGAGCCCTCGAACGCGGACACGACCCGGCGCTCGACGAGCTCGCGGAGCAGGTGGCCGACCTCGGCTACCGCGCCGCGGATCTCGCGCAGTCCCTCGCCGGGTACCTCGCCGACCTCGACGACACCGGCCCGCACGAACTCGCCGCGGTCGAGGACCGCCGCGCGGTGCTCGGCGGCCTGATCCGCACGCACGGGTCGCTGGACGCGGCGATCGAGCTGCTCGATTCGGGCTCGGCACGCCTGGCGGAACTCGACGACGACGGCGCGCGGATCGCCCGGCTGACGACCGAGCGCGATGCCGCGGCATCCGCCCTCGATCGCGATGCCGCCGCCCTGACCGCGGCGCGCACCGACGCCGCCGAGCGCCTCGGAGCGGCCGTGACCGAAGAGCTGCACGCACTGGCGATGCCCGATGCCCGCGTGGTCGTCGCGGTCACTCCGGGCGCCGAGTCCGCCTCCGGACGCGACGACGTCGCGATCCTGCTCGCCCCGCACACCGGCGCCGAGCCCCGCCCGGTCGCCAAGAGCGCGTCCGGCGGTGAGCTGAGCCGCGTCATGCTCGCGATCGAGGTCGTGATCGCCGCGGTCGACCCGGTGCCGACGTTCGTCTTCGACGAGGTGGATGCCGGGATCGGCGGCGCGGCGGCCATCGAAGTCGGCCGCCGCCTGGAGCGCCTGGCGCGCTCGTCGCAGGTGATCGCGGTGACGCACCTCGCGCAGGTGGCCGCATTCGCGAACAACCACCTGTCGGTCGTGAAGGCCAGCGACGGGTCGGTGACGGCATCCGACGTGCGACGCCTCGAGGGCGCCGATCGCGAGGCGGAGATGGCCCGACTTCTCTCGGGAATGCCCGATTCGGATGCCGCGCTCACCCACGCGCGCGAGCTGCTGGGCCTTCGGGCCCAGGCGGACTGATAGGATAAAAGCCCGTGGCGGAAACTCATACGGCGGACACTTCAGAACGGCACTACCAGGCACATCTTCGTGACCGGTGGTGTCGTTTCTTCATTGGGCAAGGGACTGACGGCCGCGAGCCTCGGCAACCTGCTCACCGCGCGCGGACTGCGCGTGGTCATGCAGAAGCTCGACCCCTATCTGAACGTCGACCCGGGGACGATGAACCCCTTCCAGCACGGCGAGGTCTTCGTCACCGACGACGGCGCCGAGACCGATCTCGACATCGGGCACTACGAGCGCTTCCTCGACATCAACCTCAGCCAGGCGGCGAACGTCACCACCGGGCAGATCTACTCGCAGGTGATCGCCCGCGAGCGCCGCGGCGAGTACCTCGGCGACACCGTGCAGGTCATTCCGCACATCACCGACGAGATCAAGCGGCGCATGCGCCTGCAGGCCGACGAGACGCCGAAGCCCGACGTGATCATCACCGAGATCGGCGGCACCGTCGGCGACATCGAGTCGCAGCCGTTCATCGAGTCCGCCCGGCAGATCCGCCACGAGCTCGGCCGGCAGAACGTCTTCTTCGTGCACGTCTCGCTCGTGCCGTTCATGGGCGCTTCGGGCGAGCAGAAGACCAAGCCGACCCAGCACTCCGTCGCCGCCCTCCGCTCGATCGGCATCCAGCCCGACGCGCTCGTGCTGCGCAGCGACCGCCCGGTCACCGAGTCGAACAAGCGCAAGATCGCGCTGATGTGCGACGTGGACGAGGACGCCGTGGTCAACGCGGTCGACGTGTCGAGCATCTACGAGATCCCGACGATGCTGCACGAGCAGGGCCTCGACGAGTACATCGTCCGCTCCCTCGGCCTGGGCAAGGCCGCCGAGGTGGACTGGTCGCGCTGGGACCGGGTGCTGCAGGCCGTGCACAACCCGAAGCACGAGGTGACGATCGGACTCGTCGGCAAGTACATCGACCTGCCCGACGCGTACCTCTCGGTCACCGAGGCGCTCAAGGCCGGCGGATTCGCCCACGAGACGCACGTGACGATCACGTGGATCCCCTCCGACCTGTGCGAGACGCCGGAGGGCGCGGCCAAGGCGCTCGGCGGGACTCGACGGCATCGTCGTTCCGGGCGGATTCGGCATCCGCGGCATCGAGGGCAAGCTCGGCGCGCTGAAGTTCGCCCGCGAGCAGGGCATCCCGACTCTCGGACTGTGCCTCGGCCTGCAGTGCATGGTGATCGAGTACGCCCGCCACGTCGCGGGCATCGACGACGCGTCCTCGACCGAGTTCGACCCCGACACCACCAACCCGGTGATCGCCACGATGGCCGAGCAGGTCGAGATCATCGCCGGGGGAGACCTCGGCGGAACGATGCGCCTCGGCATGTACCCGGCCGAGCTCGCGGAGGGCTCGCTCGCGCGGGAGCTGTACGGCGCCTCGCGCGTCGACGAGCGCCACCGCCACCGCTACGAGGTCAACAACGCCTATCGCGACATCCTCTCCAGCGCCGGCCTCGTTCTTCTCCGGACTCTCGCCCGACCGCAACCTCGTCGAGTACGTGGAGCTGCCCCGCGAGGTGCACCCGTTCTACATCGCCACGCAGGCGCACCCCGAGCTGCGCTCGCGCCCGACCGATCCGCACCCGCTCTTCCGCGGTCTGGTGGGTGCGGCCCTCGAGCGTCACCGTGCCAGCGAGCTGTTCGACGTCGACAATGGCTGACCTGCACGACGAGCCGGTCGACGCCGAGGTCCTCGACAGCGACCTGGTCTATTCGGGGCGCGTCTGGGACGTCCGCAGCGACACCGTGCGCTACGGCGCCGGCGAGATCGTGCGCCAGTACGTCGACCACCCCGGTGCCGCCGCGATCGTCGCGGTCGACGACGAGCAGCGCGTGCTGCTGATCCAGCAGTACCGTCACCCGATCCGCCACCGCGATTGGGAGATCCCGGCGGGTCTGCTCGACATCGCGGGCGAGTCCCCGCTCGAGACCGCTCAGCGCGAGCTGATCGAAGAGGCCGACCTCACCGCGGCCGACTGGGAGCCGCTCGTGAGCATCTTCACGACGCCGGGCGGCAACGACGAGGTCGTGCACCTCTTCCTCGCGCGGGGTCTCGCCCCCGTCGGCAGCGCTCACGCCCGCGAGGACGAGGAGGCCGACATCCGGGTCGAATGGATTCCCCTGCAGGATGCCGTCACCGGCGTTCTGCACGGACGCCTGCGCAACGGCATCCTCGCGGTCGGCGTGCTGGCTGCTGCTGAGGCGATCCGCCGCGCTCCGGTGCCCGGAGTCGCAGGAGGCTGACGTGCGGCTCGAGCGGGCGGTGGACGCGTACCTGCGGCACATCTCGATCGAGCGCGGACTGTCCGAGCACACCGTCGCCGCCTACCGGCGCGACCTCGCGGGATACGTCGACTGGCTCACCGAGCGCGGCATCCGCGATTCGAGCGAGGTCACCGTCGCCCTGGTCGGCGAGTTCGCCGCCGAGCGGGCCTCGGCCGAGCCGCCGCCGGCGGCATCGAGCCTCGCGCGTCTGCAGTCCTCGGTGCGGGGCCTGCACCGCTTCCTCGCGCGGGAGGGCATCGAGAGCGAGGATCCGACCGGCCGCCTGCGACCCCCGAAGGCCGCCCGCCGACTGCCCAAGGCGCTCACGATCGACCAGGTCGAGCGCCTGCTCGATGCGGCGGGCCCCGCGACGGGCGCGGGGGCCGATCCCGGTGATCTGATCGGTCTGCGCGACCGCGCCCTGCTCGAGCTGCTGTACGCGACCGGGGCTCGCGTGTCGGAGGTCGTCCAGCTCGACGTGGACGACCTCGCGCACGGCGATGTCGTGCGGGTGCGGGGCAAGGGATCGAAGGAGCGGATCATCCCGGTCGGCTCGTATGCCCGGGCCGCGCTCGAGGCGTACCTCACCCGCGCGCGTCCGGAGCTGTCCCGGCGCGGCCGGGCCACTCCGCGTCTGTTCCTCGGCGCGCGAGGCGCCCCGCTGTCGCGGCAGAGCGCGTGGCTGGTGATCCAGCACGCCGCCGACCGGGCGCAGCTGACCGCCCATGTGTCGCCGCACACCCTGCGCCACTCGTTCGCGACGCACCTGCTGCAGGGGGGCGCCGACGTGCGCGTCGTGCAGGAGCTGCTCGGTCACGCCTCGGTCGCGACCACCCAGATCTACACGCACGTGTCGGTCGACGCGCTGCGCGACGTCTACGCGACATCCCACCCCCGAGCCCGCTGAGCGGCGGGCACCCGCGGGCGCGCAGAGGAGCGGCATCCGTCGTCGTCGCACACGATCGCCCCGCGAGGCGCCGAGTCCGCGCCGGGCCGGTGGCTAGAATCGACCAAGCACGACGTGAAGGTGGGAGACCGGGTGGCTGGCAGCGCGACGAAGGGCATCGCCCCTAAGAAGGCGGCGCACGCGAAGACGGACGACGGTGTGACCATGGGTCCGACCGGGCGCCCGTATCACGGCTTTCCCACTCCGCCGAAGCTGAACGGCCATGGCCCTGCCCGCATCATCGCGCTGTGCAACCAGAAGGGCGGCGTCGGCAAGACCACGACGACGATCAACCTGGCCGCCGCGCTCGCGCAGTACGGCCGCAAGGTGCTCGCGGTGGACTTCGACCCGCAGGGTGCGCTCTCGGCGGGCCTCGGCATCCAGACCCACGACGTGCCCACGATCTACGACCTGCTCCTGGACACCAAGCGGGATCCGCGCGAGGTGATCGTGCCGACCTCGGTCGAGGGCCTCGACATCCTGCCGGCGAACATCGACCTGTCGGCCGCCGAAGTGCACCTGGTCAACGAGGTCGCCCGCGAGACGATCCTGGCGCGCGTCCTGCGCAAGGTCACGGCGGACTACGACGTGATCCTGATCGACTGCCAGCCCTCGCTCGGCCTGCTCACCGTGAACGCGCTGACCGCGAGTCACGGAGTCGTCATCCCGCTCGAGTGCGAGTTCTTCGCGCTGCGCGGTGTCGCGCTGCTGATCGAGACGATCGACAAGGTGCGCGACCGGCTCAACCCGACCATCGAGCTCGACGGCGTGCTCGCGACGATGTACGACCCGCGCACGCTCCACTCGCGCGAGGTGCTCGAACGCGTCGTGGAGGCGTTCGGCGACGACGTGCTCGAGACCGTGATCGGTCGCACGGTGAAGTTTCCGGATGCGTCCGTCTCGGGCATGCCCATCACCGAATTCGCGCCGGAGCACGCGGCCGCGCAGGCGTATCTGCGGCTGGCGCGAGAGCTGGTCGCGCGTGGTGCCGTCGCCTGAGGACCCGATCGCCGACACCTTCGTCGCCGACGCTTCGGCCAGCTCAGCGGCCGAGGGGTTCCAGGTCTCGCTCGGCGTGTTCGACGGTCCGTTCGACCTGCTGCTGACGCTGCTGTCCAAGCACGAGCTCGACATCACCGAGGTGTCGCTGAGCCGGGTGACGCAGGAGTTCATCGCCTACCTGCACGAGCTGGATGTCCGACGAGGAGATGGATCAGGCCTCGGAGTTCCTCGTCGTGGCCGCCACGCTCCTCGATATGAAGGTCGCCGGGCTCCTGCCGCAGGGAGAGCTCGTCGATGCGGAGTCGGTCGCGCTGCTCGAAGCCCGCGACCTGCTGTTCGCGCGGCTGCTGCAGTACCGCGCCTTCAAGGAGGTCTCGGGCTGGTTCGCGCAGCGACTGCGCGCCGAAGACCTCCGCCACACGCGCGCCGTCCGGCTCGACGAGAAGTACCGCCAGGCCGTTCCGGAGCTCGTCTGGAGTCTGAGCGTCGAGGACTTCGCCGCGCTCGCGATCCTCGCGATGACGCCGAAGGAGATCCCGCATGTCGGGCTCGACCACCTGCACGCGCCGCTGGTGAGCATCCGCGAGCAGGCCGCGATCGTGGTGACGCTGCTGCGGGATGCCGGGTCCCTCAACTTCCGGGAGCTGGTGGCGGGCGCGACCCAGCCGGGCGTCGTGGTCGCGCGCTTCCTGTCCGTGCTGGAGCTCTACCGGCACGGCGCTCTGTCGTTCGAACAGCTCGAGCCGCTCGGCGAGCTGACCCTGCGGTGGACCGCCGAGCGGTGGTCCGACGAGAATCTTGCAAGCTTGGGAGCCGACTATGACCGATGACCCTACGACTGCCGCCACAGATGTGGCGAGGCGGCTCGAGGCGATCCTGCTGATCGTCGAGGAGCCGCAGAGCCTCGTGAGCCTCGCGACCGCCGTGAGCGCACCCGTGCCGGCGGTGCGCCAGGCGATCGAGGCGCTCGTGGAGGACTACGACGGGCTGGCCGGCGGACCGCGGCGCGGCTTCGAGCTGCGCGAGGTCGGCGGCGGGTGGCGGCTGTACGTCCGCGAGGAGCACGACGACCTCGTCACCGAGTTCGTCAACACCCAGGCGCCGTCGCGGCTGTCGCAGGCGGCGCTGGAGACGCTCGCGGTGATCGCCTACAAGCAGCCCGTCACGCGGGGGCAGGTCGCCTCGATCCGCGCGGTCAACGTCGACTCCGTCGTGCGGACGCTCCTGGCGCGCGGCCTGATCACCGAGGAGTTCACGGATGCCGAGACCGGTGCGATCCACTACGGCACGACGGACGCGCTCCTGGTGAATCTCGGGATCAACTCGCTCGACGAGCTCCCGCACATCTCCCCGCTGCTCGATGACGGCGCGGACGGCTTCGATGAGGTGCTGCGCGCATGAGCGACGAGACGTGGGACGCGCCGGAACAGACGCGGTCGACCGACGGCGTGCGCCTGCAGAAGGTGCTCGCGAACGCGGGCGTCGCCTCGCGCCGCGTCGCCGAGAACCTGATCGTCGCGGGGCGCGTGCGGGTGAACGGCGTGGTCGTCACCGAGCTCGGCCGGCGGATCGACCCCGAGGTCGACCTCGTGGACGTCGACGGCACGGCGATCCAGCTCGATGAGACCAAGCGGTACGTCGTTCTGAACAAGCCCCGCGGAGTCGTCAGCTCGATGCTCGACGATCGCGGTCGGCCCGACCTGCGGCAGTTCGTCGAAGACTGGCCGGAGCGGCTCTACAACGTCGGGCGATTGGATGCCGATACGAGCGGCCTCCTGGTGCTCACCAACGACGGCGGCCTCGCGCACGTGCTCGCCCACCCGTCGTTCGGCGTCACCAAGGTCTACGTCGCCAAGGTCGAAGGAAAGGTGACCGCTCAGACCATCGCGACCCTCACCCGGGGGATCGAGTTGGAGGACGGGCCGATCTCGGCGGACAAGGCGCGGCTGCTCTCGGCCTCCACGAGCGCCGCGACCGAACTGAAGGGCGGCGAGTCGCTCGTCGAGCTCACCCTCCACTCCGGCCGCAACCGCATCGTGCGGCGGATGATGGCCGCCGTCGGGCACCCGGTCGTCGAGCTCGTGCGGCGTCAGTTCGGGCCGCTCCACCTGGGAACCCTCCCAGTGGGGCGGGCACGCGAGTTGACTAAGGTTGAACGGGGCGCTCTGCTGACACTCGCGCGCGGCGCGGCCGAAGAGCCGCCGCCCCCGAGTCGCGAGGACTGACGGCACCAGGAGCGGCACCGATCAGCAGCACCGCGCACAGGAACACCACCAGGAGACTTCAGTGAGCGAATCGACGAGCACGCCGGCGCGTGCCGCGAGTCCTCTCGCTGCCCGGGTGCGGGGCACGGTCCGCATCGTCGGCGCCGGCCTCCTGGGATCGAGCATCGGTCACGCGCTGATGGCGCGGGGGATCGACGTCGCCCTCGACGACACGTCTCCGTCGCAGCTGCGCCTGGCGATCGACTACGGCGCCGGCAGGCGCCCGCGTGACGACGACGATCCGTCACTCATCGTCGTGGCCGTGCCGCCCGATGTGACGGCCGACGTGATCGAACGAGAACTGCTGCGGCATCCGACCGCCGTCGTGACCGACGTCGCGAGCGTCAAGCTCGAGCCGCTGCGCGCGCTGCGCGAGCGGGGGGTCGACCTCACGCACTACATCGGCTCGCACCCGCTCGCCGGTCGTGAGCGCGGGGGAGCGATCTCGGCGCGCGCCGACATCTTCGTCGGTCGCCCCTGGGTCGTGTGCCGCGACGAGGAGACCTCCGCCGCCGACCTCGCGCTCGTCGAGGGACTCGCGCTCGATCTCGGCGCGACGCCGCTGGAGATGACGCCCGAAGACCACGATCGCGCCGTCGCGCTCGTCTCGCACGTGCCGCAGCTGGTCGCGAGCCTGCTCGCCGGGCGGTTCGTCGACGCGCCCGACGGCTCGCTGCGCCTGGCCGGCCAGGGCGTGCGCGACACCACGCGCATCGCGGCATCCGCCCCCGAACTGTGGGTGCAGATCCTCGGCGCGAACTCCGCACCCGTCGTCGACGTGCTCGATGCGCTCGCAGCCGATCTCACCGCGGTCTCCGCCGCCCTGCGCGACCCCGACGCGCCCGGGTCACGGCGCGCGGTCGCCGACACGATCCGCCGCGGCAACGACGGGGTCGAGCGGCTGCCCGGCAAGCACGGACAGAACCGGCGCTTCGAGCAGGTCGTGGTCATGGTCGATGACACGCCCGGTCAGCTCGGCCGCCTGTTCGGCGAGCTCGGCGAACTCGAGGTCAACGTCGAGGATCTGCGCCTCGAGCACTCCCCGGGAGCCCAGTTCGGGCTCGCCGAGATCAGCGTCGTGCCCTCCGCGGTGCGCCGAGCGGTCGAGGGCCTCCAGTCCCGCGGCTGGAAGATTGCGAGCACCACCAATGACTAGTGTCACGATCGTCGCGATCGACGGCCCCGCCGGCAGCGGCAAGTCCAGCGTCTCGCGGGAGGTCGCCCGGCGACTCGGCTTCGGCTTCCTCGACACCGGCGCCGCCTACCGCGCACTGGCGTGGCATGCGCTCGGGCACGGTGCCGACACGTCGGACTCGGCATCCGTCATCGACATCATGGGCGACTTCGACTACTCGATCTCGCTCGATCCCGACGACCGCTGGGTGCGCGTCGGCAGCACCGATGTGACCGCCGCCATCCGCGAGCCGCGCGTGACCGACGCCGTGAGCGGCGTCGCCCGGGTGCCGGCCGTGCGGCAGCGGGTCAACTCCCTCTTCCGCGCGCTCGTCGCCGAGTCGGGCCTGCCCGGCGTCGTCGTCGAGGGCCGTGACATCACGACCGTGGTCGCCCCCGATGCCGCGGTGCGGATTCTCCTGACCGCCGACCCCGCCGTGCGCGCCGCGCGTCGCAGCGCCGAGCTGGTCGGTCACGACGCGTCCGTCGTCGCGGACGCGCTGCACCGCCGCGACGCGCAGGACTCCACCGTGGTGGACTTTCTGACCGCGGCCCCCGGCGTCGACGTCGTCGACTCGTCGGACCTTGATTTCGAACAGACCGTGGATGCCGTCCTCGACGTCATCGGCGCGGTCTCGACCACACAGACAGGAGCGCAAGATGGGCGCTGACGACGAATACGAGGGCGGCGACGACAACATCGCCGAGGCGATGGCCGACCTCGACGAGGAGCTCGCCGAAGCGCGCGCCGAAACGCTGCGCGCGAGCCTCGCCGACTACGAGCTGGACGACGAGGACGCGGAGCTGCTCTCGGGCGTCACGCTCGGCGAAGACGGGATCTCCTACTCGCCCGCACTGCCGGTGGTCGCGATCGTGGGGCGGCCGAACGTCGGCAAGTCCGCGCTCGTGAACCGCATCCTCGGCCGCCGTGAGGCCGTCGTCGAAGACACCCCCGGCGTCACGCGCGACCGGGTCACGTACAAGGCCGAGTGGATGGACCGGCGCTTCTCGCTCGTCGACACCGGCGGCTGGGAGCCCGACGCGCGCGGCATCGACGCCTCGGTCGCCGCGCAGGCGGAGATCGCGATCGACCTGTGCGATGTCGTCCTGTTCGTCGTCGACGCGATGGTGGGTGCGACCTCGACCGACGAGCACGTCGTCAAGCTGCTGCGCAAGAGCGGCAAGCCCGTCTTCCTCGTGGCGAACAAGATCGACGACGCTCGCCAGGAGCCCGAAGCCGCGGCGCTGTGGAATCTCGGTCTCGGCATGCCGTACCCGGTCTCGGCGATCCACGGCCGCGGCGTCGCCGACCTGCTCGACGAGATCATGAAGGTGCTTCCGACCGTCTCGGCCGTCGCCAAGCAGGAGATCGGCGGCCCGCGCCGCGTCGCGATCCTCGGTCGCCCCAACGTCGGCAAGTCCTCTCTCCTGAACAAGGCCGCGGGCGAGGAGCGGGTGGTCGTCAACGACCTCGCCGGCACCACCCGCGACCCGGTCGATGAGATCGTCGACCTCGGCGGGCGCCTATGGCGGTTCGTCGACACCGCCGGCATCCGTCGTCGTGTGCATCTGCAGCAGGGCGCCGACTTCTACGCGTCGCTGCGCACGTCGGCTGCGCTGGAGAAGGCCGAAGTCGCCGTCGTGGTGCTCGATGTGAGCGAGACGATCAGCGAGCAGGACGTGCGCATCATCGATCTGGTGCTCGAGTCGGGCCGCGCGCTCGTGCTCGCGTTCAACAAGTGGGACCGCCTGAACGACGACGACCTCGAGAACGCCGACCGTCGCCGCTACCTCGAGCGCGAGATCGAGCAGGACCTCGCGCACGTCGCGTGGGCGCCGCGCGTGAACATCTCGGCCCGCACGGGTCGCCACCTCGAGAAGCTCGTGCCGGCGCTGGAGACCGCGCTGGACTCGTGGGACATGCGGATCCCGACCGGCAAGTTCAACGCGTTCCTCTCCGAGCTCGTCGCCGAGCACCCGCACCCGCTGCGGGGCGGCAAGCAGCCGCGCATCCTGTTCGGCACGCAGGCCTCGACGCGGCCGCCGACGTTCGTGCTGTTCACGACCGGGTTCCTCGACCCGGGCTACCGTCGGTTCATCCAGCGGCGCCTGCGCGAGATCTGGGGCTTCGAGGGCACGCCGATCGTGGTGAACATGCGCGTGCGCGAGAAGCGCACGCGCTGAGGCCCGTTCGCCCGCCCGCGGCGGGACCATCGGCACTACCTGTGCTCGCGCGCGACCCGTAGCGTCGGACTGCGGCTCGGATCACCCCGGATCTGCCGGGGAAGGGTCCATGCCATGAAGATCGTCGTCGTCGGCGGAGTCGCGGGTGGAGCATCGGTCGCCGCTCGCGCGCGCCGGCTGGATGAGTCCGCAGAGATCATCGTGCTGGAGCGCGGCGGCTATGTGTCATTCGCGAACTGCGGTCTGCCGTACCACATCGGCGGCGTGATCACCGATCGCAGCAGGCTGCTGCTGCAGACGCCCGAGAGCCTGCGCGAGTCGCTCGACATCGACGTGCGCATCGGCTCCGAGGTCGTCGGCATCGACACCGACGCCAAGACGGTGACCGTGCGCGAGGCCGAGACCGGCCGCGAGTACGACGAGACCTACGATGCCCTCGCGCTGTGCCAGGGCGCCGATCCGCTGCAGCTGCCGCTTCCCGGTGCCGACCTGCCCGGCATCCATGTCCTGCGCAACATCCACGACATGGACGCGATCAAGGCCCACCTCGAAGAGGCGCTCACCCAGGCGAAGGCGGCCGGGCGTGCGGTGCGCACCGTCGTGATCGGCGCCGGCTACATCGGCGTCGAGATGGCGGAGAACCTGCGCCACCGCGGCGCACAGGTCGCGGTCGTCGAGCTCGCCGATCAGATCCTCCCGCCGCTGGACAAAGACGTGTCGATCCCGGTCGAGCAGCACATCCGCGGGCGCGGCGTCGATCTGCACCTCGGCACGGCCGCGGCGGCGTTCACGCCGGGTCAGGCGGGGGCCATCCGGGTGGAGCTGGCGAACGGCGTCATGCTCGACGCGGATCTCGTCGTGCTGTCGGCGGGTGTGCGGCCGAATCTGTCGGTCGCGCGGGCAGCGGGGCTCGAGATCGGCCCGCACGGCGGCATCGTCGTCGACACGCACATGCGCACGTCCCACCCTTCGATCTGGGCGGCCGGCGACGCGGTCGAGACGCCGCACACGGTGCTGCCCGGCAGCGGGCTCGTGCCGCTCGCGGGTCCTGCGAACCGCGAAGCACGGGTGGCGGCCGAGAACATCTGCGGGCGCGACACCGAGTACCTCTCGACGCAGGGCACCTCGATCGTGAAGGTCTTCGACATGGTCACCGGCGCGACGGGAGCGACCGAGCGGCAGCTGCAGAGCGGCAGGGCGTCGCGTACAAGGCGGTGCACCTGCATCCGTCGGGGCACGCGGGCTACTACCCGGGGACGGCGGCGATGCACATCAAGATGCTGTTCGCGCCCGACACCGGGGCCATCCTCGGCGCGCAGATCGCCGGCTTCGACGGTGTCGACAAGCGCCTCGACGTGCTGGCGACGGCCATCCGGCTGAAGGCGACCGTGCACGACCTCGAGACTCTCGAACTCGCGTACGCGCCGCCGTTCGGGTCGGCGAAGGACCCGGTCAACATGGCGGGGTTCGTCGCGACGAACGTGCTCAAGGGCGATCTGGTGCTCTGGTACGCGCAGGACTATCCTGCCGCGACCGACGGCGCGCGCCTCGTCGATGTGCGCACCCCCGAGGAGTTCGAGATCTGGCATATCCCCGGCGCCGTCAACGTGCCGCTCGGCGAGCTGCGCGACGGCCTGCGAGGGCTGGGACCGCTCGGCAGCCGTCCGGCTCTACTGCGCCGTCGGCTTCCGCAGCTACCTCGCCCACCGCATCCTGGTGCAGCGGGGGTTCACCGACGTCGCGACGCTGTCGGGCGGATCGACGACCTTCCGCTTCTGGCACGACCTCGAACCCGTCGGCTTCAGCGCCCAGCCGGCCGAGATCCACTACGCCGAGGCGCTGGATCTGAAGGCCGTGAGCCGCGGGACCGGCGAAGTGGTCGACCTGGACTGCACGGGCCTGGCCTGCCCCGGACCGATCATGAAGCTCTCCCAGACGATGGAGGCGCTGTCCACGGGCGATGACGTCGTCGTGCACGTGTCCGACCCGGGGTTCGCCCACGACGGCCCCGCGTGGGCCGCGAGCCACGGACACCAGCTCACCACGATCGAGCCCGAAGGGCCCCGGATACGTCGCGAGGTTCCGCAAGGGGGGAGCGCAGGCCGCCGGTGCATCTCCCGTCGCGACGCTCGACCAGATGTCGTTCGTCGTCTTCTCGGGCGACATGGACAAGATGCTGGCGGCGTTCATCATCGCCAACGGCGCGCTGGCGATGGGTCAGAAGGTGGCGATGTTCTTCACCTTCTGGGGCCTGAACGGACTCCGCCGCCAGGACCCGCCCAAGCGCGACCACTCCGCGCTCGACAAGATGTTCGGGATCATGATGCCGTCGGGTCCGGAGCACCTGCCGCTCTCGCAGATGAACATGGCCGGAGCCGGCCCGAAGATGATCAAGCACGTGATGAAGGAGCACTCGGTGCAGACGGTGCCCGAGCTGATCGCCGCCGCTCAGGCGGGAGGCGCGCGCCTGATCGCGTGCACGATGACGATGGACCTGCTGGGGATCGCCGAATCCGACCTCATCGACGGCGTCGAGCTCGGCGGCGTGGCCACGTTCATCGGCGAGGCGCAGAAGTCGGGATCGAGCCTCTTCATCTGAGACCCGTCCGAGGCCTGCCGCGTCAGGCGATCGCCGGTTTCGCCGGCGGTCGCACCATCGCGGTCGGGTCCGGCACCGCGAACCCGAACTGCTCGTAGAGCCCGTGCGCGTCGGCGGTGAACAGGGTCCACCGGAAGTCGCGGCCGGGTCCGTCGTCGATCATCGCCTGCAGCAGGCGCTTGCCGAGTCCGCGGCCCTGGTGCTCGGCGAGCACGTACACGTCGGCGAGGTAGGCGAAGGCCACCCCGTCGGATGCCGCGCGCGCGAATCCGACGAGCTCGTCGGTGCCCGCCCGATAGGCGCCGACCACCCGCCACGCGCCGTCGAGCTGCGCCTCGACGTCTTCGCGCGTGCGCCAGCGGGCCCAGTAGGCCTCGGTCGACAGCCACGCCCAGACGGCATCGCGCGGGATGCGGGCGGGGTCGTCGTCGATGTCGTAGTCGTCGCGTGCCATCCCGGTAGTCTGCCGCGCATGCCGGCCGGACGAGAGCCGAACGAGCGGGCCGATCGGGCAGAGGTGGCACGTGCGTGTGACAGGGTGGACGGGTGAGCATCGAGCCGCCCGCCCCCGGTGAGTCGCGCCGCCCGTTCGGGCCGCGGGACCCCGGTGACGCGTGGGTGGTCGCACCGACGGGGGAGCGGTACTGGGGCCGATTCGGCGCAGCCGGGCTGCTCGCCCTCGACGCCGACCGCGGGGTGCTGCTGCAGCATCGGGTCTCGTGGTCGCACTTCGGCGACACGTGGGCGCTGCCCGGCGGCGCGCGCCACGAGGGCGAGTCGGCCTGCGACGGAGCGCTGCGCGAGGCCGCCGAAGAAGCGGGCGTGCCGGATGCCGCGGTGCGGCCGCGCCTGCTCAGCGTGCTCGACCTCGGCTACTGGAGCTACACGACGCTCGTCGGCGACGTGATCCGGCCGTTCGAGCCGACGATCAGCGACCCCGAGAGCCGGGAGCTCGCCTGGATTCCTCCCGCCGAGGTCGCCGACAAGCCTCTGCATCCGGCATTCGCGACCTCGTGGGCCGCGCTCGAACCGCTGATGGACGTGCGGCCGGCGGTCGTGGTGGATGCGGCGAACGTCGTCGGATCCGTCCCCGACGGCTGGTGGCACGATCGCCCCGGCGCGGCGCGGCGGCTGATCGCGCGGATCGGACGGTCGGCTGCCGCGGGCATCCCGGCGGCGCTGCTGGACCTTCCCGAGCACACCTGGTTCCCCGAATGGGTCGTCGTGGTCGAGGGTCAGGCGCGCGCCGCGGGAGATGGGCTCGACGGTGTCGAGGTCGTGCGGGCCCCGGCATCCGGTGACGACGCGATCGTCGCCGAGACCGAGCGGCTCGATCGCCGCCGATCGTGCGGTCACCGTGGTCACGAGCGACCGCGAGCTGGCGCGACGGGCGACGGATGCCGGCGCCGCCGTCCGCGGCACGCGCTGGCTGCTGGACCAGCTCGGATCAGTAGGCCTCGTCCGCCTCGGTCCCTGACCCTGTCGAAGGGCGTCCGCGCAGCTTGTCGATGTCGCGGCGCTCGCGTTTCGTCGGACGACCGGCGCCGCGATCGCGCAGGGGCACGAAGGCGCGCTCTTCGCGCGGCAGCGGCGGAGGCGTCTTGTCTTCGACGGCAGCCGCGGCCGGGACGGCGCCGACCCGCTTGGTGATCATCTGCTTCACGACGAGGATGCGGTCGAATCCGGCGATCCGCACACGCAGCTCGTCGCCGATCCGCACCGGCTGCGCGGCCTTCGCCCGCTCGCCGTTCACCCGCACATGCCCCGCACGGCATGCGGTGGTGGCGGCCGAGCGGGTCTTGTAGACGCGCACCGCCCAGAGCCAGGAATCCACCCGTGACGGAGTCGGGGCTCATCGGGTCTTCCGCGTCGCGGCGCGCTTCGGAGGTGCTGTGCGCAGGCGGTCGGCCACGATCACGCCCGCGGCGATGAGTCCCTGTCCGAGCGCAGTACGTGAGCATGACGAGCGGGCTCGTCCAGTCCGGCATCGTGTCGGGGCGGAACAGGCGGAACGCCAGGATCGCGTCGGAGGCGAGGAAGAACGCACCGCCCGCCGCCACCAGCGGATGACAGCGGGATGCCGCCACCGCGGTGCCGGCGAGCACCAGGCCGTACAGCGCCACGGGGATGAGCAGACCACCGAGGTCGGGGCCGAGGAACAGCAGCAGCCCGACCCACCACAGGCCGTACACGATCGCCCACTTGGGCACCCGCTGGACGGGGATGAGCCGCCAGAAGATCCAGATGTAGCAGAGGTGCGCGAGACCGAAGAAGAGGAGCATCAGCGGCACGGTCGGAGCAGCCGGGAAGAACGTTCCCGCTCCGTCACCGAGCCACGAGAAGGCGATCGCGGTGAACAGCAGCGTGTAGGTCGCACCCCAGCGCGACCCGCGACCGCCCCAGAACACCGCCACCGCCAGCAGCGGCATGAGCAGCAGCTTCGTCGGGAGCGGCGAGCTGCTCGGCGCCCGCCGCGAGGGCGACGATGTGGACGAGCGAGACGACGGCGTACGGCACGAAGCCGATCCAGAGCCGGGGCATGATTCTCCTCATCGAGTGGGCGGGCACCATAATCGTCGCATGACCGACGCGGGTCGATCGCCGAGCTCGTGCGGTCGATCTGAGCGCTCAGCCGGTCACGTCGAGTGCCACGATCGCGCGGTCGGGCTTCGGACGTGCGACTTCGCGAAAGCCGGCCGCCTCGAAGACCGAGAGCACGCCGCGGAACAGCTGGTTCGTCGACTTCTTCGCCGCGGAGGTGTCGTACGGGTAGCCCTCGATGACGCGCGCTCCGTGTTCGCGTGCGAAGTCGACGGCCGCGGCGAGCAGGCGGGCGTTGAGGCCCTGGCCGCGGTGCTCGCGACGGACGACGAAGCAGGTGACGGCCCAGACGTCGGGGTCATCGAGCGGGGTCGGGGTGTTCGCGGCGATCTCGCGCGTCCGTGCGAGTGCGGATCTGTGCCGGGCGGGGGCCGACCCGCACCCATCCGGCCGCCTCGCCGTCGACGTAGGCGATCAGCGCGGGCGGCGGTGCGTCGCTGCTTCAGCTCCTCGCGCAGGAGTGCGGTCTTCTCGTCCTGCGACGCCCGCTGGAACTCGCGCGTTCGTGATCGTCCACCACTGGCACTGGCAGGAGTGGCCGTCGCCGCCGCCGCTGAGCGCGTGCTCGGCGTCGTCGAAGCGGTCGGCGGTCGCGGGGGCGATGACGATCTCAGCCATCCTTCGACGCTAGCGATGCTCGCCGACACCCGAAAGGCCGACCGTGGGATGCCGGGGCTGCGGCCGTTCGCGACGCCCACGACGACCGGGTAGTATTGGGGAGTTGTCCGCTCGCGGGCATCGGGATGTGGCGCAGCTTGGTAGCGCACTTGACTGGGGGTCAAGGGGTCGCAGGTTCAAATCCTGTCATCCCGACCACATACGCAGAAGGACCGGCCGACAGGCCGGTCCTTCTGCGTTGAGGGCCTTCGCAGAGAGGGCACGGGCGCAGTGCGCCCTACTCGGCGTCATCCAGGCGGAAGCCGACCTTGAGCGTCACCTGGAAGTGGTGGATCGCACCGTCCTCGATGTGACCTCGCGTGGAGACGACCTCGAACCAGTCGATGTTGCGCAGCGTGCGGGACGCTCGCTCCAGTCCGCTCTTGATCGCGGCGTCCGTCCCGTCCGGTGAGGTTCCGACGATTTCGGTGACGCGGTAGGTGTGGTGAGACATCGGTGATCCCTTCGACCCCCGGCATCGTCGCCGCGGGTCCTCCGACCATAGTCCGACGGTCGCCGACCGCTCAACGGCTGTTCGAGGACTGCGCAACCCGCTCGACCGGCGCCTGCAGCTCGGTCACCCAGTCGGGGCCGGGCTCGTGACCCTCGGCTTCGAGGTACACCTCGCGCGCCGGGCCGACGACCCGGTAGCCGTCGGCGACCACCTGCTCCATCAGAGCTGCCCACGACTCGCCGATGCCGCTCAGGTCGCCGCGGTGCAGCAGCGTCGCCGCAGTCGGCATCGGCGGCAGCTCGACGACGTCGTAGCCCGGGCCCGGCACCGGCTCGTCTTCGGCGATGTACGAGACGTGCACGGCGAACCGGTCATCGCCCTCGGAGTCGTACCAGAAGATGCCCGGTTCGATCAGGGGGCGTCCGGCGGCCAGGAGAGCGCGATCGAGACCCTCGATGAGCGGGCCGACGACCGGCCCGACGTTCTCCGGTCCCATTCCGGGGGCGTACTCGCGAGCGGCGTAGACGGTGACCGGCTCGACGCGCTTGTAGATGACATCCGACACGGTGGTTCCTTCCAGAAGGCGGAGACGCCGCTCGATACGGCCGATGCGTGCGCGATCGCCGGCGACCGATGCCTCGAGTTCGGCGCGGCGCTCGGTGAGCACCGCGCGCAGCGCGGCATCCGGATCGTCGGCGCCGCTCAGGCCCGCGATGCGCTCGAGTCCGACACCGAGGTCGCGCAGCTCCGCGATCCTCAGCAGCAGCGGCAGCTGATCGATCGCGTAGCGGCGGTACCCGGTGCGCTCGTCGACGTCGGCGGGAACGAGCAGGCCGATCGCGTCGTAGTGACGCAGCATCCGCACGCTCACCCGCCCGAGGGCGGCGAATTCTCCGATGTTGTACATGACGGAAACCACGCTCCACCGTGACACAGTGTGAGGGTCAAGCGCGAGGTCTCGCGAGCGCTCCACCCGGCGCTGTTCGCGCTCGAGTTGCGGCATCCGTCCGCTGCCCCGACCATGGGGACATGGAGAACGGTCAGAGCTCCACCCCGAAGTCGACCACCCCGCGGCGCACGATCCTGTGGATCACCGCCGCGATCGCGTCACTCGCGGCGATCGCGCTGATCGGGTGGATGCTGCGGCCCGCCGAACCGCCGGCATCCGCTCCCCGTCCCACGGCGACCGCGACGTCAACGCCGACCCCGTCGCCGACACCCACGGCCACACCCGACGCCGACTCCGACCCCCGAGCCGATCGCCGCGAACACGACCGTCTACGACGGCTCCGCGCTGCCGCAGGTCGACGTGTTCTCCGTCATCGCGGGGCTCCCCGTCGACGATGACCCGTTCGGCCCGCTCACCGGTGAAGGCGCCCGGCCGCTCGCCGCCGGTGCTCCGGTGTTCGCCGACCCGGCGGGGGAGCCCGTGGCCTTCCTGCCGCGCGACCTGCAGTTCGACGGCACGACCGCGCCCATCATCGAACGCGAGCAGCACTGGGTGCGCGTGCTGCTCGTCGGCCGGCAGGCGGTGCCGTCACAGGGCAATCCTGCACAGGTCAGCGGGTGGCTGCGCGCGCAGGACGTGGAGATCACCCCGCTCGACGCGGTCGTCGAGGTGAGCATCGCGGCGCGCACGATCGACATCGTGCGAGCCGGCGTGGCCGAGCGGATCGCGACCGACTTCGGCTGGGGCGTCGCCGAGACCCCCACCCCCGTCGGCCGCTCGTACATCATGACGACGCGCGTCGAGCCGTCGTTCGGTTACACGCGGGGCTATCCGCTGGTCTACCTCGCGGTGCAGTCGCCGACCCTCGACGGCTTCGGCGGCGCGAACGTCGCGGTGACGGCATTCCACTATCACGACGCGCGTTCCGGCTCGATCTCCAACGGATGCCTGCGCGTCGACCCGGCCGCGATCGAGAAGCTCGCCCAGCTGCCGCTGGGGACGCCGGTCATCGTCCGCCCCTGACGGGGGCTGTCAGGCGGGGCGCTGTCGCGAGACCCACGCCGCCACGGCGGCGCGGTTCGGCAGTTCGAGACGGCGAAGGATGCTGCTGACGTGGTTCTCGACCGTGCGTTCGGACAGGAACAGCTGCCGGGCGACCTCGCGGTTCGTCATGCCGGCGCCGACGAGTTCGGCGACCTCGGCTTCGCGGGGTGACAGGGGTGACAGCGCGATTTCGGTGCCGGTGAGTCCGACCGGTCGAGGAGGGCGATCGCCGCTCGCGCCCGACGCGAATACGCCGGGGCGTGCATCTCCTGACTGCGCGTGAGCGCGTCGTCGAAGTGCGCGCGTGCGATCGCCGGGCGATCGAGGAACGCGGCGAGCTCGCCGAGGTACAGCGACACGGGGCCGTCGTAGGGCGTCATCGCGGACGGCATCACGTGGAGGTGCGCGTGCGGGCTCAGCATGTCGTAGACGTGCGCGGCCGCGGCGCGGTCCTGAGCCAGGATGCTGAGCTCGGCGTGCCCGGTCGCGGCGACGAGCCACTCCAGTGCGGTCGCGGGAACCTCGTCGAGGTGCGGGGCGAGAGCGCGCCAGATCTCCATCGCCTCGTCCACTCGGCCGAGCGCGACGAGGATGTCGGCCCGCCACCCCTGGGCGATGAACGGCGCATCGGCGAGCGCACGTCGCACCTCGGCCTCGATGCCTTCGAGTCCTTCGCCGGTCCGCCGAGCGAGGTACGACCGAATGATGAGGTCGATGAAGGCGGCCTCTTCGACGCCGGCGGCGGACCCGAAGCGGAGCGCCTCGGCCGCGAGCGTCGGCACGTCGTCGATGTGGTCGTCCAGCAGAGCGAGGCTCGAGCGGATCGTGGCGATCCGCCATCGCCAGTGCGGGCTGTCCAGCCGCCGGACGATGCCGACCAGCTCGATGAACTCCGTGTTCAGCTCGATCCGCCGACCGAGTTGTGCGAGCGCATCGAGCCGCCACAGCATCCCCCAGGCGACGTCGTCGTCGCGGTGCACCGCCCGTGCGGTGTCGCGCAGCCGGGTGGCGATCTCGAGGCGGTACTCGGTCTCGGCCGGGGCCAGCGCTGCGGCGTGCTCGGCCCGCAGTTCGAGGAGGAGGCCATCCGCCTCCTCGGTGCTCACCGGTGCGCGCGGTGTGGTCGGCGGCACGGTCCATCCCCCCGTCAGTCCCGCGAGGTAGTGCTCGAGCCGCTGGCGCAGAGGCGAGTCCGCGTCCATCGGCATCCCGAGCGCCTCCACGCAGAGCTCCAGGCGGGCGGTCGTGAGGTGATGAGACGCCACCTGGGGTCCGGGGATCAGCATGGCCGCCTCCGCCACGAGCTTCGACATCGCCGAGTGTGCGCCCGATTGCGGCGGCGATCAGGCATTCGTCCCACGCCTGCTCGACCGATCCGCCGACCAGTTCTCGGCGTGCTCGGATCAGCGCGTCCTGTGCGGCGGAGCGTGCGTCTGCGCCGTCGTGACTGTGAGCGCTACTCATCGTGACCTCGAAGAAACTGCGTGATTCCACGGATGCCGCCCGGTGGTCGCGAGCCTACCGTGAGAGGCATCGAAGAAGGAGGTGGGCCCGATGGGTGCACGAGGACTTGCGGTTTCCGGCGGCTGGGCGGCGGTGGTCGCGGGATTGCTGGGGGCGGGCGCCGCGGCGTTCCTGCTGTTCGTACCGCCGGTGGTCGGGACGGATCGTTTCAGTTTCCCGCTGACGGCGGCGGGGTTCGTGGTCATTCAGATCGCGTTCTTCCTCCATCACCTTCTGGTGGTGTGGGCGCTGTGGGCGTTCTGGCGCGCCGGTCTCGCCGGCCGCGGAACGCTGGCGGCGATCGGGGGGATCGCGTCGGTGGTGGCCATGCTCGCCCTGTCGGTGCAGGAGCTCGTCGCGATCGCCGCTGCGGACTCCGCCTATCCGTCGCCGCTGACGGATACGATCGAGGCGGCGTACGGAATGATCACGCTCGCGACGGGGGCGGTGCTGATCGTCTTCGGCATCGCGGCGGTGCGCGCCCGGGTGCTCACCGGGGCGGGGAGGTGGCTCATGCTCGTGATCGGCGTGTGGGTGATCGTGCCGCTGACCCCGGCGATCTTCGCCGGCTACGAACTCGGGCGGATCGCGATCGGCCTGTGGCTGCTGCTGTTCACGTGGCTGGGCGCCGAGATGATCCGCTGGGCGCGCGGATCCGCCTCCGCAGGTGAGACGTCGACAGAGACAGCGGTGCCGCAGCGGGTGGCCCGATGAGTGAAGCCCGTGGCGGCGGGGTCGTGGCCCTCGGAGCCCTGTGCGGGCTCGCGTGGGCCGCGGCCTTCCGCGCGGTGATGAGCGAGTTCGCCGGGTATTCGCGCGTCGCGTGGGTCGACACGTTCGCCGCGATCCTGCTTCCGGGTGTCATCGTAGGCGCGCTACTGGGGTGGGCCTACGTGATCCGCCTGCGCGGCGGCCGGCGCGGGTGGCGGTGGCTGGGCGCTGCGCCCGCCGCGTTCGCAATCGCGCCGCTGCTGCTGCCGGAAGCCTTCGTGCAGTTCCTGACCACGGGACTCGGCGGGGGAGCCGTCGCGGTGGCACTGCTCGCGATCGGCGGCGGGTTCGCGCTCGGCGGACGAGGGCCGCTCTGGGCGCGCATCGTCTGCGGGGTGGTCAGTGCGCTGCTGATCGTCGGCATCACGATCACGACGTTCTTCATCGCCGGGGCGCGGCTGGCGGTGACCGAGCCGCGCGGCGTGTGGGTCGCGCTGCTGGCGCTCTCGCTGCTGATCCTGCTCGCGATCGCGTCGTCGATCCCGTTCCGGCCGGTGGTCGCGGCCGAGGTCACGGCCGCGGCATCCGCACCGCGAGATACAGGTCGATGAGTCGATCGCCCAGCTGACGGCGAAGCAGCTCCGAGCCGTCGAGAAGCTGCAGCGCCTCGACGAGCGTGGAGGGGAGCGAACGGATGCCGCGTGTTTCGCGCTCTTGTTCGCTCAGACGAGCGGGACTGATCTCGATCGGCGCGGGCGGGACGGCGTCGCGGGCGATGCCGTCGGATGCCGCGGACAGCAGCGCGGCGACGGCGAAGTACGGATTGGCGGTCGCGTCGCCGGGCTTGACCTCGATGTTCGCTCCGCGGGCACCCGCGGCTGCCGTCGCCGGCACATAGCGGACTGCGGCTTCGCGGTTGCCGACGCCCCAGCACAGCGACGCCCCCGACCAGCGTCCGGGCCGCAGCCGCTCGTAGCCGGCTTCGGTGCCCGCCAGTAGGGCCGTCGCGGCGGGCAGCGTGTCGAGGATGCCCGCGATGACCGCGGCGCCTTCGCGCCCCGGCGCGTCTTCGGCGATGGGGGTCATGAGGTTTTCCTCACCGCGGAGGAGGGAGAGGTGGATGTGCATCCCGTTGGACGCGGCACCGACGGGCGGGATGGGTTCGAAGTGGGCGGTGAGACCATGACGCATGCTCGTGCGCTCGATGACGAGGCGAGCGAGGAGGAGGTCGTCGCAGGCGTCGAGCGGGTCGCGGGCGGCCAGCGCGATCTCGAACTGTCCGAGCCCGTGTTCGGCGTGAAGCTGCAGCACCCGCACGCCCGCTGTCTCGAGCGCCTCGAGCAGTGCGGTCGCGAAAGCCTCGTTCTGCAGGAGCGGGCGCTGTCCGTACGCCGGGCCGGAGTGCGCGGGCAGGTCGGCCCCCGCGGTCAGGGTGAACTCGATTTCGAAGCCCACGCGGGCCCGGAGGCCCTGCGCTGACAGCGCGTCGGCGGCGCGCCGCACGGCATCCCGCCCGCAGGCGAAGAACGGCGTCCCGTCCGGCCAGAGCAGATCGGCCGGCGCCCAGGCGAGCTGCGTGCTCTCGTCGACGGTGGCCAGCCGGTCTTCCGCCGGGCGGACGAGGAGGTCTCCGATCACCGCATCCAGCCCCGCGGCGTCGACGGGCTCGTCGCTCGGCGTGAACATCGCGACGCTGCTGAGGGACGCGTGCACGCCCTGATCGAGAACGGCACGGATGCGGTCACGGGGGATCAGGCGCGAGCGCTCGATGCCGGCGGAATCGACGATGCTGATCAGCAGGGCACGGTACGGCGCAGCGGCAGGGTGAGTGGTGCTGTCAGCGCTCATCACGGAGTCGCCCCCTCGCGGAATCGGTGTCGTCCGACACATTGTCTCGGTCGCGGACGCTATCGTCCACAGAGGTATCGCGCCGGAGTGCGCCCGGATGCCGGGGGAGGGGAGTGCGACGGGTGAGCGATGTCACGATTGGTCGCACGCGGCGGATGCGACGCGGGGCCGCGGCCATCGCGATCGCCGCGCTGGTCATGGCGGGGCTCGTCGTCCACCTGGCGCTGCCCGACACGAGTGCGTCGGACATCGCCGGTGATGCGCTCTACGCCGCCGCGGTGTACGCGGCGATCGTGCTCGTCGCTCCCGGACTGCGTCCGATCGTGGCAGCCCTCATCGCCGCCGCATTCTGCCTCGCGATCGAGCTCTTCCAGCTGACCGGCATCCCGCTGCGGCTGGGGAGCGTCTTCCCGCCGGCGATGCTCGTGCTGGGTACCGTGTTCGACCCGCGTGACCTCGTCGTCTATCCGGCGGCGGTCGGCGTCGCGTGGGCGGTCGATGTGCTCGTCGGTGCTGCGGTGGCGAGGAACTATAGCCGACGAGCGGGCTCTGTGCCGCGGCATCCGTCGCCGTGACATGCTGGATCTGCCCCGCGGTGTCGCGGGCGAAGGAGGATCCCCCATGCAGCAACGCCCTCTCGGCCGCACCGGCCGTTCCGTCTCGGCGATCGGCCTCGGCACCTGGCAGCTCGGCGCCGACTGGGGTGCGGTGAGCGAAGATGACGCGCTCGCGGTGCTCGCGGCATCCGTCGATCACGGCGTCACGCTCTTCGACACGGCCGACGTCTACGGCGACGGCCGCAGCGAGTCGTTCATCGGCCGGTTCCTCGCCGCGCGCCCCGGTCACGGCATCACGGTCGCGACCAAGATGGGCCGCCGGCTGGCGCAGGAGCCTGAGAACTACACGCCCGAGAACTTCCGCGCGTGGACGGATCGGTCGCGCGCGAACCTCGGCGTCGACACGCTCGATCTCGTGCAGCTGCACTGCCCGCCGACGGCGGTGATCGAGGATGCCGCGACGTACGACGCCCTCGACGCGCTCGTCGCCGACGGCGCGATCGCGGCCTACGGGGTGTCGGTCGAGACGTGCGCGCAGGCGCTCGCGGCGATCGCGCGGCCGAACGTCACGAACGTGCAGATCATCTTCAACCCGTTCCGTCTCAAGCCGCTCGACGAGGTGCTGCCCGAGGCCGAGGCCGCCGGGGTCGCGATCTTCGCGCGGGTGCCGCTCGCGTCGGGCCTGCTGTCGGGCAAGTACACCGCGTCGACCGCGTTCGCCGAGAACGACCACCGCTCGTACAACCGCCACGGCGAGGCGTTCGACCGCGGCGAGACCTTCTCGGGGGTGGACTACGAAGTCGGGCTGACGGCGGCATCCGAGCTCGCGGCCGTTCTGCCGGACGGCGTGTCGCTGCCCGCGGCGACGCTCGCGTGGATCGCCTCGCGTGACGGTGTCACGAGCGTGATCCCCGGCGCGCGCAACGTGCGCCAGGCGCAGTCGAATGCGGATGCCGCCGCCCTGCTCGAGGGCGGCTTCGACGTCGAGGCCTTCGACGCGGCGATCTACGCGGTGTACGACCGTCATCTGCGGGAGGCCATCCACCCGCTCTGGTGAGCGCGGTCAACCCGGTACGAACAGCGGATGCCCCGGCGGTCGATTGCGACCACCGGGGCATCCGTCATTTCGCGCCTACGGCGCCGGGTAGTCCACGATGTACGAGGGCGTGCCCGTGTTGCTGTTGTCGACCTGTCCGCCGATGCCGTTCACGACGTGCTGGATCGTGCCGGCGGCGAGGTTCACCGTCATGATGTGGTGAAGCTGCACGCCGGGCGTCTCGGGCGCCTCGAACCCGTTGGCCGTGAGGATCGACGGGTTGTTCTGGTTGAACACGTACACGCCGGCACCGTCGAGGCGGTGGGTCTTCACGTCATCGCCGACCTTGTAGCCGGGGTAGCCCAGCGTTCCGTCGGGCTGCGTCCAGTCCGCCTGGGTGGGCGGGTCGTACGGCAGCTCGTTCTGGTAGAGGATGACGCGGCCGTTCTCGCCGTTCCAGATCGTGTTGTAGGTCTGGAAGTGCTCGACGAACAGGCCGGTCGCCGTCACGTTCGCGCCGTTGACGATGACACCGGTCGTGCCGATGTTCGTGTTCCAGCGCTCGGTGTCGCCGTTCACGCCCTCGGTGAAGCCCTCGATGCCGTGGTCGGCGCGCCACACCCAGGTGTGGTCGATCAGCACGTTGTCGGAGTTGATCTCCAGCGCCAGGCTGGTCTTGCCGATGTGCGGGCCGCCGACGCGGAAGTACACGTCGCTCAGGGTGATCGGGTTGCTCGGGTCGAGCTTCTTGCCGCCCTTCGCGTTGCCGACCTTCATGAGCATCGGCGAGAGCTCTTCGCCCGCGTCGATGGTCACTCCGGCGATCACGATGCCGGCGGCATCCTTCACCTCGAGCGGAACCGCGCCACCCACCGACGTGAGCGTCGCGTGGCCCATGCCCAGCACGACGGTGTCGGCACGCTTGACCTCGATCGTGCGGTCGATGTCGTAGACACCGGGGGTGAGGATCAGGTGCTGGCCGCGCGCGAGCGCGTTGTTGATGTCCTTGACCGAGTCGTCGGGCGTCGCGATGAAGAACTCCGTGATCGGGATGCTGCGACCCGCGGTCTCGGCTTCACCCCACGACGTTCCGCTGGTGTTGGTCTGGGCCGACGGCACGCGCACGTTGTAGCGGCCGTCGTCGTCGACGAACAGGTACGGCTTCTCGCGGCGAGACCGGGGTCTCGTCGATCGTCGTGTACGGCGGGACCGGGAAGCCGGCGTCGTCCGGAGCGCCGACGACGCCCGAGAACACCTGGTTCCAGACGCCGTTGCTCCAGCCGGCGACCTGCGTGTTGCGGGTGAGCCACTGCTGCTGCGAGCCGCTGATCGTGTACGACAGGTCGGAGTCGGCGATGAAGCCGCCGCTGGCGTACTGCGGACCGGCGGTGCAGTAGTCCATGAGCGAGAGGTTCGCGCCGGAGGTCTGCACGCGTCGCATCGAGACGGCCTGCGAGACCGCCCAGAAGTTGGCGCTCTGGCGGCATCCGTCCTGGCCCAGCCTTGTTCACCTGGATCGACAGGTTCGAGATCGTGCGCCAGAAGTTGTTCAGCGCGATGCAGTTGCTCGTGCCGCCGTCGCCGAGGCAGCGGTTGTAGACCTCGATCGCGCCGTTGACGTTCACGTCGCCGGGGTCGGCACCGAGGCCCGGCGACCTCGGTGTAGTAGCCGACCTCGAACTGCAGGGGAGCCTCGGCCGTGCCGTAGTCGCCGGGCAGGAAGTACACGCCGTGGCGCGTCGAGCCCATCTCGTTGTCGCGCTGCTGGTCGGCGAGCGCGTCGAGCGTCGTCTGGATCTCGGCCAGGGGAGTGTCGGGGCTGAAGATCTCGACGTTGGGTCCGAAGTCGGGATTCATCGGGTCGACCGCCCGCGGGGGAGCGGCGTTGGCGGGAGCGGCCATGAGTGCTCCGGCGACGAGGGCGACGCCGGCCGTGGCCGCCGCCCATCGTCTGGCTCTCGTGCGCGGTAGGGGGTTTTCGTGCGGGGACATGCGAAGGTCCTCTCCGTCGAGGGATCATGCGCGGGGGCGAGGCCGGCGGCGGGGGTGTGGAGCGGCGTGCGCCGCTTTACTTACAGGACAGTAACCAATCGTGGGAGCGGTTTCAAGGGTTCGGATGCCGTGGGCGATAAGTCGGCGGCGGCAACCTAAGCGGCGGCGCTTCAGGCCGGATTCACGCGGCCTCGAGCGTCGGCCGCGACTCCATCACGCGGGCGACAGCGGTCACGCCGCGAGGTAGTCGAACCGGGCTCTCCCGCCGAGTCGCGGGGTGCGTTCAGGATCGACGTGCCGCGGCGGGATGAACCAGACCTTGCCGCGTGTGCCCGGGCCGTCGATGCGGATGTCCCAGCCGTTGTCGTGGATGCGATGGTGACAGGACTCGCAGAGCAGCACGCCGTTCGCCAGATCTGTCGGCCCGCGATCTCGCTTCCACCAGAGGATGTGGTGGGCCCGGGTCATGCCGGGCGGGAGGCCGCACATCGCGCAGCCGCCGTCTCGTTCGACGAGCGCGAGCCGCTGTGACTTCGTGAAGAGCCGCTTCTCGCGCCCCCAGTCGAGGATCTCGCCCGCGGAGCCGAGGAGGCAGGGGATGACTCCGCCGCCGGCGGCCATCCGTCGTGCCGTCGCGATGCTGACCGGCTGGTTGATGCCGTCGATCAGCGCGTGCCCTTCGCCGCTCTCGAGGTCTTCGAGATTCAGGCGAACGACGACGGTCGCTCCGGCGAGCGGGGTGTCGGTGTGCTCGCAGCCGAGGTAGTGCCGGGCCATCATCACGAGGGCATCGAGCTGACGCTGGGGCACCGATCGCATGTCGGAGTCGGGGTCGGATGCACGGTGCGGATCGTCGCGCGCCGCGCGGAAGTCGGCGGTGACGATCGCCTCGATCACGGTCTTGAGGGGCGCGCGCCGACTCGGGGTCGCACTTGCCGTTGAAGTGGAACATCCCGTCGCGCTCGAACGTGACGAAGCTCCGTTCTCCGCGGGCATTGCGCTCTTTCGGCTCGAGCCCGTCGGGGTCGAGGTGCGCTTCGGCCCGAGCGATGACCTTGGCGAGCTGGTCGGCGCTCAGCCCGACCGCCTGCTCGGAGAGAATGCGTTCCGCGACGTCGAGCGATTCGCGATCCGCGCGCAGTGCGGCGCGATCGAGCATCGTGATGATCGCCGACGCGGCGGACACCCCGATCTCGCCCGCGTGTGCGCCTTCGCGACGTGCGGGTGTCGGGCGGGCGCCGCCTCGCCGGTCAGCGTCGTCCGCGGCGCGATGGCTTCGCCGACCTTGACCAGTCGCTGCGCTTCGCCCGTCGAGGTGCCGGTCGTCGCGGCGATCAAGACCGCGGGGTTGCGAAACCCCTGCTGCTTCGCGAGTCCGTCGCTGCCGAACTCGGGACGCGACTCGCGCATGATCTCCGCCGCCACCGGAGCGTGCACGGCACTCGTGCGTCGCTGAAGCAGACCCAGGGCGTCGTTCACCGCGATCAGATGCGAGCCCTTCAACGCGGATGCCGGCAGGAGCGAACCCTCGCCGCCGGCCGCCCATGCAGCTCGCAGAGCCGCAATCGCCTCATCGATGCCGGCGAGTGGATCGCCGGGTTCGTCGATGAGATCTTTCATGTGTTCAATCTATCGAGGGCCTCCGACATAGTAGAACAGACATGCTAAAACTGTGGATAAATCAACGCATGCATCCAGAACGAGGAACGACCATACAGTCAATTCACTCGAACAAAGAAACGAACCCATCCCGAACCGCCGCGAGATCCCAGCCCCACGCCGTGGTCGCGGCGACGACGACCGCGAGCAGCAGCACGTTGATGATGACCGCGCCCCAGAACACCCGCCGGAACGACCGCTTGCGGGTCTTGTGCCGGAACACCTGCTGCGCCACGAGCGCTCCCGGCCACCCACAGAACAAGCCGAGAGTGAGGAGGGTCTGCTCCGACACCCGCCGCGCACCGCGCCGCGCGGCGGACTTGTCGATGCCGTAGGCGGCGAAGGCGATCACGCTCATCACCGCGTAGACCGCCGGCATCCACAGCGGCATTCCGAACCACACCACGGCGACGGCGAGCACCGTCACGAACGCGACGAGCACCCTCCAGCTGAGCGCGGCCGGCAGCGGTCGCGACATGTCGCGGTCGGGTCGTGGCGCACCGTAGGGCGCGCGCGGCGAGGAGCGCGTGGCATCGAAGGGCATGCGCTGATCATAGGGATCGCGCACGCGCGAACCGGCGCGGCGCTCGACCGCCGCGCTCGCCGACCCCGGCCCGCGGCATCCCCGAGAGTATGGTGAAGCCGTGTCTGTCTCGCCGCGCGTCACGGTCGTCATCCCGTGCCGCAACGATGCCGAGTTCCTCGAGAAGTGCCTCGAAGCGCTCGCCGCGCAGACACGCCCGGCCGACCGCGTGATCGTCGTCGACAACGTCAGCACCGACGGCTCGGCCGACGTCGCCCGCCGCTTCGGCGCCGACCTCTTCGAAGAGGCGACGACCGGCATCTGGCCCGCCGCCTCGCGGGGCTACGACGAAGCGCTGACGGATGCCGACATCATCGCGCGGCTCGACGCCGACTCGCGCCCGCACCCCGACTGGATCGCCCGGCTCGTGCGCGCCTTCGACTCCGACCCGAACCTGGGCGTGCTCACCGGGGGAGCGGAGTTCTACGGAGCGGGTCCGGTCGTCAGCTATCTCGGCGAGCACTGGTACATCGGCGGCGGGCATTTCTGGATCAAGAAGTGGCTCGGCATCCCGCTCGTCTTCGGGTCGAACTTCGCGATGCGCACGCGGGTCTGGGAGCGCGTGCGCGACCAGGTCGACCGCACGAACGCGAAGATCCACGACGACCTCGACCTCACGATCCGCCTGCGCCCCACCGACGGCGTGCGCTTCGACCCCGAATTGCGGATGCCGATCTCGGCGCGCCCGCTCGTCACGCAGCGCGGCCTGTGGCGCCGCGTGTGGCGGGTCGTGCCGACCTTCGCGGCGAGCTGGCCGGAGGGCGCCGCGTGGAAGCGTCGCGAGCTCGACGGACGTCATGCGCCCGACGGCGCATGGCCGGCCGATGAGGAGTGGGCGCCGGGCTTCGGTCGGTGACCCTCGTTAGGGTGGGGCGCATGTGCAGGGGCCCGCAGCAGCGGACTGACCTGCGATACCTCGACCGACCACCCACCGGTGATCGAGGAGGCGCGTCACGCCTCCGGTGACCGAGTAGCGAGCGCCAGCGAGCGTATCGAGATCCCCCGACCTGTGCAGACACGCGATGTGCGCCCCCGGCCCCGCTACCGCTATGTTTTAGCCACCGGCGGACGTCTCTCGGGGACGAGCCCGCCGGCCGTTGTTCTCTTGGGGGAGAAGATGACCGAGCGTCCGCTTTCTGCGGGCCCGCCACCGGGCTGGTATGCCGACTCGCCGACCAGCGCCCGGCTGCGCTGGTGGGACGGTTCGACGTGGAGTGACCACTACCAGGGCGAGACCGATCCGGTCTCGGTGACGGAGCAGTCCGCAGCGCGGACGGATGCCGCTCCGCCCGCGGCCGCGGAGCAGCCCATGACCCGCGCGAGGCTCCGAGTGCGGCGCAATCGACCGACGTCTCAGTGCCTCCGGTTGCGGAGGTGCCACCCACTCGAGCCGAACTCCGCGCGCGGACGGCCGCACTCGCCGCCGTAGCCCCCGACCCGGCGCCGAGCCTGTCGAGACCCCGGAAGCGGCCTCCGCGCCGCAGTCGCAACCCTCCGTCGTATGGCCGCCGTCGCAGACTGCCGATGCTCCCTTCCCCGACCAGATCCTTGACCGCACTCCGCGGTCCGACGACCTCCGCCCGCCGCTGCCGCCTGTCACCTATCTGCCTCAGCCGAGTGGATATGTCCGGGTTCCCCAGAGCACCCTTGTCCCGGTCTCATCGAGCAACGGCCCCGCCAGAGCGTCGAGTGTGCTCATTCTGCTGAGCCTGCTGGGCGGACTCGCTACGCACTTCTGGCTCAGTGGCAGTCGGCCCGTGCTCGCCGGCGTCATCAACCTCGTCGTCATGGCAGTGCTCTTCGCAGCGCGTCGTCCTGGCGATCGTCGGTCTCATCACTGCCGTCAACCGACCTACGAAGAAGCGCGAGTCGATCTTCGCTCTGCTCGTGTCGACCCTGGCGCTCGTAGGCGGGATCACCCTCCTCATGCTGCGCCTGATTCCCGTCGGCGCGATCTACACCGCCGGGTAGGCTCACCGCCATGAGCAAGCCCTCCTTGGCCGTCGCGGCCGACGTGAGCGCCGATCAGCTGACCGCTCGCATCGCAATCATCGACGAGATCAAGGCCGCACTGTGATCATCGAGTTCGACGGCGAGATCTTCCGCTGGGATGCCCGCGACGACGCGTCCTGGTACTTCACAGCCGTTCCGCCCGAACTGAGCGTCGACATCCGCGAGATTCCTCGGCCCCCTCGTGGATTCGGCTCTGTTCGGGTGCGAGCTCGAGTCGGCGGCTCCGAGTGGGCGACGTCGATCTTCCCCGACTCCTCGACGGAGTCTTACGTGCTGCCGTTGAAGAAGAAGGTTCGGGACGCCGAGTCACTCGTCGAGGGCGGGCCGGTGTCCGTGCACCTCGAGATCCTGGACTGATGCCGGGGGTCACTGGAGCTGCTGAGGGCACCCTGGGCGAAACTTGAGGCAGGCCTCGTTGACAACAATGCGGGAGGATCTCATGCTCGAAGGTGACGACGACTGAAGGCATCGTGTGGCGACTCCTGGGGGGACGCTCGAGATCACGACCCCCGGTCACGTCCGGAACAGAGCACAGCGGAGCGCATGCCCTGGCGCGGTCGGCGGGATGCTGAGCGCGTCGGCGGAGTCCACGATCGGGATGGTTTTTCGGGGAGGCATGCACCATGCGCACCGACCGGAGCGGGAGGCGGACCCACGTGTGGGAACGTCAGGGCGATGAGGACGGTCTCTCGCTCATCGAGCTCGTCATCGTGGTCGTGATCCTCGGTGCGCTGATCGCCATCGGGGTGCCGCTGTTGGCAGGCGTCAAGGGTGAGGCAGATCAGAACGCGCTGGCCGCTGCCGCGGCGGAGGGCGCGCTCGCTGTAGCGTCGGCGATCGCCGGAGATGACGGGGAGGACGTTGATGACGCAGCGTCGGCGGCGGGTTCTGCCGACGTCCTCGTCTTCAACGTCGGATCGGAATCGGACATCAGTGGGGTTTGTGTTCGTGCGGAGTCCTCAACAGGCGCGTGGGCGCAGGCTGGATCGGCATCGAATTGCGCGGGCAACAGCTGGACCCCGACGGAGCCGGGAGGATAGTCAGAACCGCTATAGATGAGGAGCCCGTCGTTGCCCTTTGCCACCGGAGCCTTGGTCGCCCTCGCCGGATTGATCGGCCTCTATACGGGGTCCGCGCTCAATGGTCTCGCCGATCGGGCTCACTGCGATCGGCGACCCGCAGACGCACGCCCGACCCGCTGCGATCACGATGCCGAGCCGTGGCGGCGACCGCCCGTGGTGTCTTGGCTGCTGGTCCGTGGAGTGTGCCCGACGTGCGGTGCCCGCATCCCCGCGCGATACCCGGCGGTTGAGGCAGCCAACGGGTTCGCATTCGCCGCTGTGACATGGCTGTGCCTGTCGGGCGAGCTTCCACAAGATCCCGCTGGGATCTGGGCGAGAGTGGTCGTGACGGTCGCCTTCCTCTATTTCGCCGCAATCTGCATCGTTCTCACCCTCATCGATATCGACACTCACCGGCTGCCGAACGCCATCGTCTTGCCGAGCTACCTTGTGGCGGGGGCGCTGTTCACCCTGGCCGCCGTGCTGGCTGGTGAGTGGGCCGCTCTTCAGCGAGCTGGCATCGGGATGGTTGCGCTCGCCTGCTTCTACCTGCTGCTGAGGCTCGTGCAGCCCGCCGGGATGGGAGGTGGAGATGTCAAGCTCGCCGGCGTCATCGGAATCTACCTCGGCTGGATCGGCTGGGGCCCCCTCGCGGTCGGAGCATTCGCCGCATTCGCCTACGGGGGCGTGTTCGGACTGGCACTCCTGATGCTCAATCGTGCCCGACTGAAGACCGCGATTCCCTTCGGCCCGTGGATGATCCTCGGCGCATGGACGGGAGTGCTCGCTGGCGACGCCGTCGGATCCTGGTACCTGAGGCTCTCCGGCCAGCTCTGACTGACAGGCGAGTGGCTTATCACGATGCGCGTCAAGTCCCCGCGCGGGATTCCGGCGGCCGCATAGCCTTGGTGCCATGGCTGACCTCATCGGGCGCATGAACGCTCTCATCGCGCGCATCACCGCCTGGGCGCTGACGCTCAAACCCGTCCGCGCGTTCCTTCTCTACAGCGAGCACCGCGGCCCGATGCTCGCCGACAGCGTCACCTACCGCGCGCTCTTCAGCGTGTTCGCGGGAGTGCTGCTCGGGTTCTCGATCGCCGGACTCGTGCTGTCGGGCAACCCCGAGCTTCTGCAGGCGCTGATCCAGTCGGTGGATGCCGCGATCCCCGGCCTCATCGGCGACGACGGCATCATCGACCCGGCGGCGATCACCGCACCGGCCGGCCTCACGATCACCACGATCCTCTCGATCATCGCGCTCGTCGGCGCCGCGATCGGCGCCATCGGGTCGCTCCGCGCCGCCTTCCGCACGATCGCCGACAAGATCACCGACGACGTGTTCTGGATCTGGGTGCTCGTGCGCAACCTCATCATCGCGATCGGCATCGGGGCGGCATTCGCGGCATCCGCCGTCATCACCTTCTTCGCCAACGCCGGCATCGGCGCATTCAGCGACTGGCTCGGCCTGTCGGAGAACGACCCCGCCGCCGTCATCGGCACGCGCGCGGTGTCTCTCGTCGTCGTCTTCATCCTGGATGCCGCGGCCATCGCCGTCTTGTTCCGCACGCTCTCGGGGGTCAAGGCCTCACTGCGCGCACTGGTGCCCGGAGCGCTCTACGGCGCGATCGGACTCACCGTGCTGCAGCAGCTGTCGAGCCTGTTCGTCGGAGGAGCCGCGTCGAACCCGCTGCTCGCCTCGTTCGCCTCGCTGATCGCGCTGCTGCTGTGGTTCAACCTCTCGGCCCAGGTCATCCTGATCGCCGGCGCCTACATCGTCACGAGCGTGCGACGAGGAGCAGGACCGCGTGCGCGCCCGCTTCGGCGCGTCGACCTTCGGGCAGCGCCGGGTGCGCCGGGCCGAAGAGGCGGTGCGCCTCGCGACCGACGAGCTCAGAGTCGCGCGGCGCGAAGAGGAGAAGGAACGCGAGGCCGCCGGTGTCTGAGTCCGTGCCCACCTACACCGCCGCGCAGGTGCGGGCGGCCGAGAAGCCGCTGCTCGATGCGGGAGAGCCGCTCATGCTGCGCGCCGCCGCGACCCTCGCACGCGTGGCGGCGGGCAGAGCTCGGGCCCGACGGCGGGCGGATGCTGGTGCTCGCGGGCAGCGGCGACAACGGGGGAGACGCGCTGTTCGCCGCGAGTCATCTCGCCGAGATCGACGACGTCACGGTCGACGTGTTCCTCACGTCCGACCGGGTGCACGAAGCCGGGCTCGGAGCGGCGGTCGCGGCCGGCGCGCGAAAGGTCGATCTGCCCGAGGTCGTCAGCGCGGCAGCCGACTACGACCTGGTGCTCGACGGGATCCTCGGGCATCGGCGCCACCGCGAACCCGGCCCTCCGCGGCACGGCGCGCACGGTCGTGGAGGCGCTCCTGCCGGCGGTGCGCGCGGGCAAGCCGCGGGTGATCGCCGTCGACCTGCCCAGCGGCCTGCAGCCCGACGACGGGACGAACGATGGAGTGGTGCTGCCGGCATCCGTCACCGTCACGTTCGGTGCAGTCAAGGCGGGACTCGTCGCAGCGGACGGGCGCCCGCTCGCGGGCTCGATCGTGCTCGTCGACATCGGGCTCGACCTGAGCGACGCCGACGCCGTGGGCTCGGCATCCGTCGACGCCGTCATCGTCGCCGAATGAATCGCGGGTCGCATTGCCGACGAGCCACCGCCGCCCACGTGAAATGCATGTAAATCCTGGTCCCGCGGCATACCTCGATGCAACGGAATACAAGTCCGCTCGGTAGTTTCGTACCATGCCCCAAGAGCCCACCCTCGCCGCCCCCGACTCTGCGTCGCCGCACCCGCTCCGTGCGACGCATCCGCTGGCCGTCGCCCCCGTGACCGCGCCGGCGAGCACGGCCGACGGCTTCGTGCGCGAGTTCCTGCAGAACCTCAACTTCAACCGCGGCGTCGCCCTGTCGACCTCGAGCGTCACCGACCGCTACTACGCCCTCGCGTACACGGTGCGCGACTACCTGATGGCGCGCTGGCTCGAAGACCTGCGCCGCCAGAAGGAGGTGCAGGCGAAGGGTGTCGCGTACCTCTCCGCGGAATACCTGCTCGGCCGCCAGCTCGACAACAACCTGCTCGCCAGCGGGCTCACCGACATCGCCACCGAGGCGCTCGCCGCGTGCGGTCTCGACCTCGACGAACTGCGCCAGCAGGAAGTGGAGCCGGGCCTCGGCAACGGCGGCCTCGGGCGCCTCGCGGCCTGCTTCATCGACTCGCTGGCCACGATGGGCGTGCCGAACACCGGGTACGGCATCCGCTACGAGTACGGCATCTTCCGTCAGACGTTCGTCGACGGCCAGCAGGTCGAGCAGCCCGACGCGTGGCTCGCCTACGGCTCGCCCTGGGAGTTTCCGCACCCGGAGGCCGCGCAGACGATCGCCTTCGGCGGTCACACCGAGAAGTACGACGACGAGGGAGTCACCCGGTCGCGGTGGATCCCGAGCTGGAACGTGCAGGCGGTGCCCTACAACTACATGGTGCCCGGCTACCAGAACGGGCGCGTCAACACTCTGCGCCTGTGGAGCGCGAAGGCGACGAACTCGTTCGACCTGCGCGTGTTCAACTCCGGCGACTACGAAGAGGCCGTGCGCGCCCAGACCTTCGCCGAGAACATCTCCAAGGTGCTCTACCCCGAAGACTCCACGCCGCAGGGCAAGGAGCTGCGCCTGCAGCAGCAGTACTTCTTCGTCGCGGCATCCATCAAGGACTTCCTCGATGTGACGCTGCCGAAGGGCTTCGACCTCACGAAGCTGCCCGACCGCATCATCTTCCAGCTCAACGACACCCACCCGGTGATCGCGGTGCCCGAGCTCATGCGCGTGCTCGTCGACGAGAAGAAGATGGAGTGGGATGCCGCGTGGGCGATCACCCAGAAGTGCTTCGCGTACACGTGCCACACGCTCCTGCCCGAGGCGCTCGAAGTGTGGTCGGTCGAGCTGCTCGGTCACCTGCTGCCGCGCCACCTCGAGATCATCTACCGCATCAACGACGACTTCCTCGATGAGGTGCGCGAGCGGTACGGCGACGACGAGATGCGCATCCGCGACATGTCGATCATCGGCGAGAACCCGGTGCGGTCGGTGCGCATGGCCTACCTCGCGACGGTCGCGGGCGCCAAGGTCAACGGCGTGGCCGAGCTGCACTCGCAGCTGCTGCGCGACAAGGTGCTGCCCGCGTTCAACGAGTTCTTCCCCGGCAAGTTCACGAACGTCACCAACGGCGTGACGCCGCGCCGGTTCGTGCGGCTGGCGAACCCGTCGCTCTCGGCGCTGATCACCGACGCGCTGGGCGCCGGCTGGATCACCGACCTCGAGCGCCTGCGCGAGCTCGAGACCCACGCCGAAGACCCGCAGTTCCGTGCCGCGTTCGCCGAGGTCAAGGCGGCCAACAAGCGCCGGTTGAGCGTCGTGCTGCGCGAGCGCGACGGCTTCGAGGTCAGCGACGGCCACATGCTCGACGTGATGGTCAAGCGCCTGCACGAGTACAAGCGCCAGATGCTCAAGGTGCTGCACATCGTGACGCAGTACGAGAGCATCGTCTCGGGCCGGGTCGCGGCATCCGACATCCAGCCGCGCACGGCGATCTTCGGTGCGAAGGCGGCGCCCGGGTACGCGATGGCCAAGCACATCATCCACCTGATCAACGCCGTCGGCTCGGTCGTGAACGCCGACCCGCGCGTCGAGGGGCGCCTGAAGGTGCTGTTCCCGCCGAACTACAACGTCACGCTCGCCGAGCGCGTCATTCCCGCGGCCGACCTGTCGGAGCAGATCTCGCTCGCCGGCAAAGAGGCCTCCGGCACCGGCAACATGAAGTTCGCCCTCAACGGCGCGCTCACGATCGGCACCGACGACGGCGCGAACGTCGAGATCCGCGAGCTCGTCGGCGACGACAACTTCTTCCTCTTCGGCATGAGCGAGCCCGAGGTCGAGGCGCTGTGGGCGCGCGGCTACAAGCCCGCCGAGTTCTACCAGGCCGACGACAACCTGCGCCGCGCGCTGGATCTCATCGCATCGGGCGCGTTCTCGAACGGCCACCGCTCGACGTTCGAGCCGATCGTGTCGAACCTGCTCTACGACGACCGGTTCATGGTGCTCGCCGACTACTCGTCGTACATCGCCGAGCAGGCGCGCGTCGACGCGGCCTACGCGGATCAGGAAGCATGGACCCGCTCGGCGATCCTCAACGTCGCGCGCTGCGGATTCTTCTCGTCCGACCGGTCGATGCGCGACTACATCGAGCGCATCTGGCACACGCCGCCGTCGTTCTGAGCCGGCCCGGTTCCTGGGCCGCGCATATCGGAGGAGATGTGCACGAGGGAGGTCGAACGGCGTGCAATCGGTCCTCCCGATCGCACATCTCCTCCGGATTGACCGCGCGTGGTCGTCAGCGCGCGTAGCGCTCGACGAAGGTGCGCAGGATGCTGCTCGGGTGCGACACGGGCGCGCGCTGCACGGCGGTGAGGGTGACCTCCAGCTCGTGCGGCGCGAAGTACCCGTGGCCGGCGTAGGCGTGGATGCGGGTGGTGATGCCCTCGACGTCGAGCTCGGGGTGGAACTGGGTCGCGTAGACGTTCCGGCCGACCCGGAACATCTGCACGGGGCACCGCGGTGACGAGGCGAGAAGGACGGCGGATGCCGGCAGCGAGCTGATCGCCTCCTTGTGGCCCACGAACGCCTCGAAGGTGCCCGGCATCCCGTCGAGAAGGGGATCCGCCGCGCCCGCGTCGGTGAGGGTCACCGGAACGACGCCGATCGGCTCGGAGTACGTGCGGTCGATCGTCGCTCCGAGGAACGCGCCGACCGTGCCGACGCCGTAGCAGGCGCCGAGGAAGGGGAAGTCGCGGGCGACCACCTCGTCGAGCAGGGCGGCGAACTCGGCCTCGACCCGGTGCTGCACCGGGGACTTCCTGTCTGCGGCATCCGATGCGTTGAACGGACCGCCGCCGACGAAGATGCCCGACAGCTCGTCGAGGCGCAGCGGCGGCATCGGGCCCGACTCGAGGCGCACGCGGATGAGCTCGTTCTCGGAGAGTCCGGTGTAGCGCAGGAACAGCGCGTACTCCTCGTCGGCGGGCAGGTCTTCGGCCCGGGTGGCGAGGAGGACGAACGGCTTCACCGCTCAAGCTTAGGGGCGCCGACCAGCCTCCGCGGCTTTGGGGGAGCGCAGGACTAGGCTCGGTGCATGGCTATCGCACGACTGCACGGCGGACCCCTCGATGGGCAGCTTCTGCCCCTGGACGACCCCGCCCTCGACAAGCTCATCGTCCCCTACAGCGAGACCCAGGTGGTCTACGAGCGCAAGGGCGATCTCGAGCGCACGGGCGACCACGACGGTCCCACCGAGGCGGAGTTCTGGTTCGTCGAGGCTGAGGGCGAGATCGACCCGTACAGCGACTCGCCACGTGACCGCCGCTGACGCGAGCCCATCACCTTCTGAGCCGTCTCGCTCCGTCGAGATCGAGCTCAAGTTCGACGCGGACGACGAGACGCCGCTGCCCGACTTCACCGCGCTGCCGGGCGTCGCATCCGTCGGCGCACCCGAGCGGCGCGATCTCGACGCGCGGTACTACGACACCGCCGAGTACGCGCTCGCGTCGGCCGGCTACGCGCTGCGCCGCCGCAGCGGCGGCCCCGATGCGGGCTGGCACATCAAGGGCCCGCGCATCGGCGGCGGGCGCGTCGAGCTCGGCTGGCCGCTCGGCGACGCCGACGAAGACGTGCCGGATGCCGTCCGCGAGGCCGTCGCCGCCGTGACGGATGCCGCGCTTCGCCCGATCGCGCGCATCCTGAACACGCGCACCGCGTACGCCCTGCGCGCGGCCGACGGGGCGCTGGTCGCCGAGTTCGTGGACGACCGGGTCACCGCGACCGACGTGCGCACCGGCGTGGAGCGCACGTGGCGCGAGTGGGAGATCGAGCTGGGCCCGGCGGCATCCGCCGACCCGCGGGCGTTCTTCGCCGAGGTGGAGAAGGCCGTGCTGCCGCCGGCGGCCGGGCCGCGGCATCCGCGTCGAAGCTCGCCCGCGCGCTCGGCTACTGACCCGCGTCGCTCGGTGGCGCGTGTCGCGTCCCGAGCGACGAAATGCGCCAAGTGATCCGGGGGAGACCCGGCTCACTTGGCGCATTCGGTCACTTCAGGCGCGCATCGCGACGGATCGCGCCGACTGAAGCCGACTACAGGTTGATCATGTGGCCGGCGAGGCCGTGGAAGGCCTCCTGCACGGCCTCGGACAGCGTCGGGTGCGTGTGCACGTTGCGCGCCGCCTCGAGAGCGGTGAGGTCCCACTTCTGCGCGAGCGTGAGCTCGGGGAGGAGCTCCGACACGTCGGGGCCGATCAGGTGGCCGCCGAGGAGCTCGAGGTGCTCGCCGTCGGCGATGAGCTTGACGAAGCCGATCGGCTCGCCCAGGCCGTTCGCCTTGCCGTTCGCCGAGAACGGGAACTTGGCGACCTTCACGTCGTAGCCCGGCGTCGCGTGCCTGCTGCTCGGTGAGGCCGAACGAGGCGACCTGGGGCGAGCAGAACGTCGCGCGCGGCATCATGCGGTAGTCGCCGAGGGCCATGGTCTCGGCCTTGCCGATCGTCTCGGCCGCGACGACGCCCTGCGCCTCGGCGACGTGCGCGAGCTGCAGCTTCGCGGTGACGTCGCCGATCGCGTAGATGTGCGGCACGTTCGTGTGCATGAAGTCGTCGATCTCGATCGCGCCGCGATCGGTGAGCTTGACGCCGGTGTTCTCGAGACCGAAGCCCTCGACGTTCGGGGCGAAGCCGATCGACATGAGCACCTTGTCGGCCTCGATCGAGCCCTGGGCGCCGTCCTTGCCGGTGTAGGTGACGGTGACCTTGTCGCCGGAGTCGACGACGGTCTCGACCTTGGTCGAGGTGAGGATGTCGACGCCGTACTTCTTGTAGTGACGCGCGATCTCCTTCGACACGTCGGCGTCCTCGTTCGGGAGGGCGCGGTCGAGGAACTCGATGATCGTGACCTTGACGCCGTAGTGGGTCATGAAGAAGCCGAACTCCATGCCGATCGCGCCGGCGCCGACGATGACGATCGAGCTCGGACAGCTCGCGCGTCATGATCTGCTCTTCGTACGTGACGACGTTCTGGCTGAGCTGGACGCCCGGCAGCAGCCGCACGCGCGAGCCGGTCGAGATGATCGCGTTGTCGAAGGTGACCCGCTCGACCTGTCCGTCGGCCTTCGTGACGTCGATCGTGTTGGCGTCGACGAACGAACCGCGGCCCTCGTACTCGGTGACCTTGTTCTTCTTCATCAGGAAGTGGATGCCCTTGACGTGCGTCTCGGACACCTTGCGGCTGCGGTCCCAGGCGACGCCGAAGTCGAAGCGACACGTCGCCCGAGATGCCGAAGAGCTCGGCCTGGTCGTGGAACACGTGGGCGAGGTCGGCGTTGCGCAGGAGCGCCTTGGAGGGGATGCAGCCCACGTTGAGGCACACACCGCCCCAGTACTTCTCCTCGATGATCGCAACGGAAAGGCCGAGCTGAGCTGCTCGGACGGCCGCGACATAACCGCCGGGGCCCGCGCCGAGGATGGCGACGTCGTAGTGAGGCATGGTTCCAGCCTATCGGTCGGCGGGGGGCTCGGAATGGGGCGCGGAGGCCGTCCGGCGCACCGCCCGCGGCTGCCTGGGCGGCACTCGCGCGCAGCGCCTCTTCGTCACGGATGCGGCGCGCCCGCGAGACCAGGAGGTAGATCACCGCACCGCCGACGGCCGCGAGCAGCAGCAGGCCGCCGATGATCCAGGGCGAGCGCGCTGTTCTCGTCGGCGGCAGGCACGGGCGCCTCGGTCGGCGCCGGCGTCGCGACCTCGGTCGGCGCCTCGGTGGGCGTCGCGCTCGAGGTCGGCGTCGGCGTCGGCGTGGGGGTGGGCGTCGGGGGACCGGTCACGGTGAAGCCGAACTCGCCCGAGATCGGGTGCCCGTCGCTGGAGACGACCTTCCACAGCACCGTGATGGCGCCGGATGCCGCGCCCGTGAGCGTCTGCGTGACGTTCGTGCCCTCGACGACCGGGTCGCCGTCGGCGAGCGAGGTGCCCGCGGCATCCGTCACCTGCAGCTCCGTCGCTCCAGGGTCGGTGGCCAGTTCGCCGCTGAAGGTCGAGCGTGAGCTGTTCGGGAAGGGCGTCGAGCGTGGCGTCTGCCGCCGGGTCGGTCGAGACGAGCTCGTCGTGGGCGTGCGCGGGGGAGGCGACGAGCAGTCCGCCCGCGGTCAGCAGCAGTGCGGTGGCGGCCGCGGCGAGGGCGCGGGCGAAGGGACGTGGCGAGGTCGTGTTCGTAGGCATCCTCTCCAGGCTACGCCGCACCGGCGCATGTGACGGGCGTGTGAAGTGATGCTGAGCGTGCGCGCGACCCGGTGACGTGAGACAGGCCGAGGAGTAGCGTTCCGTTCAGGCGGCAGAGGTCGCCAGGAGATGAAGCGAAAGGAGCGTGACATGGACTCGATGATGATGGACATGATGTCCAAGGACGGCATGTCGATGCCCGGGATGAACACCATGGACATGTCGGTGATGCAGGCCTGTATGGATGCCTGCTCGGCCTGCGAGCAGGCATGCACGGTGTGTTCGACGCAGATGATGTCGTGCGCCCCGGCGTGCATGAACTGCGCGGACATGTGCAACACGATGATGCGCGCGATGATGCGGATGCAGGGCATGACCCCCGCGGCCATGATGTCGATGCTCGACGCGTGCATGGCGATGTGCCAGGTGTGCCATGGACGAGTGCATGGAGCACGCCGACATGAGCGAGGTCTGCAAGATGTGCGCTCAGGCGTGCAAGGCCTGCATGGACGCCTGCATGGCCATGAAGGACAGCATGATGAAGATGGCCTGACGGCCACCGATCACGACCTGCGGGTCAGCCCCGCAGGATGTTGAAGCGCAGCGAGCCGACGGCGAGGACGTCGTAGCGGCCGTGCAGCGCGACCGGTGTGCCCGCGAAGACTTCGCGCGCCGCGCCGGCGCCGCTCCACAGTTCGACCTGCCCGGCATCCGCGATCGTGCGGAGCACGACGACGCCGGTGTCGGCATCCGTCGATTCGATGATCGCGTCGACCCACTCGGACGGCGTCGCGGACGACAGCCGCGCCTGGATCAGGTGCAGCGCGTGACCCGGTGCGAACGACGAGCACGACTCGCCGTGGACGCACATGCACGCAGCACGCTCACGCACCTGGAGGGGCGGAAGGTGGCGGTGCGGGGTCGACACGAGGGTCTCCTTTGAGTAGGTTCGGATACTCGCCAGGCTAGGCGCCCTGCCTTCGAGCGGTCACCTCAGGTGACACACGACGAAACAATGCGGAACACCGCGAACGAGCCTCGATCCGACCCCTTCGGGGGCCGGACGATCCGTTACGCTGGGAGTTCAGAGGAGGAACACCGTGGAGGACAACCGCCGACCCGAGCCGGACGAGATCCGCAGGGCATCCGGAGCGGGCGCCCGCGGGTGACTCGCAGGGTGCCACCGATACGACGCAGACGTTCGGACACGACTCCGACCTGTCGTTCGTGCCGTTCGGGAGTGATCTGAGCGACGCCGAACTCGATGCGATCGAGGCGCTGCCCACGCGGTGCGGCGCTGTTCCTCGTGCGATCCGGACCCACCGCGGGTGCCCGCTACCTGCTCGACACCGACGTGACGACCGTGGGCCGGCATCCCGAAGCCGACATCTTCTTCGACGACGTCACCGTCTCGCGTCGTCATGCCGAGATCACCCGCACCGAGTCCGCCTTCGAACTCGTCGACCAGCGCTCGCTCAACGGCACGTACGTGAACGGCGAGCGCGTCGATCGGGCCGTGCTCACGAACGGCTCCGAAGTGCGCGTCGGCAAGTTCCGTCTCAACTTCTTCGTCTCGCCCGCCGACCTGCCGCAGGCGGCGGACGGCTGATGCCGGCATCGTCAGCCCGCGAACGTTCATCGTCCGCGGGGCTCCTCAGCATTGGCCAGGTCCTCGCGCGCCTGAGCCCGGAGTTCCCGAATCTCACCTCCAGCAAGCTGCGCTTCCTCGAGGTGCAGGGCATCGTGACGCCCACGCGCACCGAGTCCGGCTACCGCAAGTTCTCGCAGGACGACCTCGAGCGACTGCGCCTGGCGCTCACGCTGCAGCGCGACCACTACCTGCCGCTCGTGGTCATCCGCGAGTATCTGGCCGACGTCGACGCCGGGCGCGACCCGGCCCCGCCGACCGCCGCGCCGCCGTCGATCGTGCCGGCCCCGCGCCGCTACCGTCGCGAGGAGCTGCTCGCCGCGGCCGGAGCAGCCCCCCAGCTGCTCAACGACGCGATCAGCACCGGCGTGCTGACGGCGACCGACGGCTACAACGATCAGGCCGTCGCGATCCTGCGCGCTCTCGTGGCGCTCGACCGCCACGGCATCGAGCCGCGCCACGTGCGCACCCTCCGCCAGAGCGCGGAGCGCGACGTCGCACTGATCGAGTCGGCGCTGTCCCCCCTGCTGCGACGGACGGATGCCGCATCCCGCGCCCGTGCCAGCGAACTGGCGCCGGAGCTGGCCAAGCGCCTCGACGAGGTGCGCGCGATCTTCGCCCGCGCGGCCCTCGACCGCATGCTCTCCTGAGCCGCTGTGCGTGCTCGCGCGCGCGACACGCCGAGCCGCTGAGGCGGATGTCGTTGCCCGGGGGGCGGGCGCCATCTAACGTTGACATGTCCGATCACCAAGGAGGAAGCGTATGAACGCTCACGACGCGGACGAACCGAAGTTCGTCGCCGACCTCCTCTTCACCGACGGACTGCCCGAGATGGACGACGAGGTCGGCTACCGCGGTGCCGTCGCCGCTCGCGCGGCCGGCATCACCTACCGCCAGCTCGACTACTGGGCGCGCACCGAGCTCGTCGAGCCCACCGTCCGCGGCGCGTCGGGTTCGGGCTCTCAGCGGCTCTACGGCTTCCGCGACATCCTCGTGCTCAAGCTCGTCAAGCGCCTGCTCGACACCGGCATCTCGCTGCAGCAGATCCGCACCGCGGTCGAGCAGCTCCGGGCCTCCGGCATCCGCGATCTCGCCGGCACGACGCTCATGAGCGACGGCGCATCGGTGTACCTCTGCACCTCCAACGACGAGGTCATCGACCTGGTCAGCCGCGGTCAGGGCGTCTTCGGCATCGCCGTCGGCAAGGTGCTGCACGAGGTCGAGTCGACGCTGGTCGACTTCGAGGCTCAGGCGCCCGAGGTCATGGACGAGCTCTCCGCTCGCCGGGCCGCCCGCACCGCCTGACCTACCGCAGCGACTCGAGCACGCGAAGCGCCGCCGCGGTGCCGTCCTCATCGCGCATGCTGGCTGACGCGGCATCGACACGCGCCTGATACGAGGGGATCTGCTCGAGCGCTGCCATGAGGCGCTCGGCCGTGAGTCGCGACCGTCGGATCGGTGCGGGGCCGAGTCCACGGCTGTGCAGCTGCGCGCCCCAGAACGGCTGGTCCGCGATGAACGGCACGACGATCGACACGGTGCCCGCGCCGGATGCCGGCGTGGACGGTGCCGATGCCGCCGTGGTGGATGGCGGCAGAGGCACGAGGAAGCACGGCGGCATGGTCGACGCTCCGGCGCACCAGCACGTCATCGCCGCGCACGTCGTCGGGCACGGCGATCCCGCCGAGGCCGGTGACCACCAGCGTGCGCTCACCGCGAGCCCGCGCGGCGCCGATCACCGCCCGCCCGCGCTGCGCGGGGTCTCCCATGGCCATCGAGCCGAAGCCCGCGTACACGAAGGAGCCCCGATCGGTGAACGCGTCGAGTTCGGCGTCGGCCTCCGACGTGCTGCCGTGCCTGAGTCCACGGGCCGGTCACATGCACGCTGTCGGGCCAGTCCGCCGGCCGGCGGAGGATCGCCGGGCTGATCGGCAGGAGCGTCGCCGACGGGGGGCTGTCGCGGTGGCCGCGCGGGAGGCCCACCACCTCGGATGCCGCGTCCACGTCCTTCCGGAACATCGGCCCCGGCCGCTGTCGCCGCCGAGTAGGTGAGGCGATTGAGAGGCCCGAGGTCGGCCGTCACCGTTCCGGCGGCAGGGAACGCGCGGGTCGGCGTCATCGCCGGCACGAGTTCGGCCAGGACGTGCGGGATGCCGAGCGCGTCCGCGATCCGGGGAGCAGACAGGATCTTCGGGTGGTACACGATCACATCGGGCCGGAAATCCTGAGCCGCGTGGGCGGCGCCGACGATCACGGCGTGCATGGTGGGCTTCACGACGGAGCGATAGCTGCGCATCGCGGCGAGCGCCGAGACCCCCTGGTCCTGGATCATCCGGGAGTAGTCGACACCGAGGCTTCGATGATCGACGTCCGCGGCCTCGGCGCCGGAGTTGTCGGGCGCGGCGACCTGAGCGGTGTGCCCGTCGTCCGTCGCCCGACGCGCGAGCGCGACGAACGGCTCGACGTCGCCGCGTGATCCGGCGGTGACCAGGAGGATCCTCATCGTCGTCCTTTCGGGAGCGCCGCGGCGGCGGCATCCGTCAGCGCCTCATGGGTGACGAGTCCATGCGTGTAGATCTGGGCGATCGGCCCGGCGAGGCGGCTGATCGCGTCGGTGACGTCGCCGCCCGCCCACGCGGCCAGGGGAGTGCGCACGAAGAACGGCGCCACCCCGAACACCACCAGCACGGCCGCCAGAGCCTCAGGGTCGCTGGAGTCCCTCATGGTTCCGGCCGCGATGCCGGCCGTCACGGCCTGCTCGGCGAGGCGCATCAGTCCGGCGAACAGGGCCGTCGTGTCTGCGGAGTCGTCGCCGAGCATGCGGGCGAGATACGGCCCGAACACGCGGAGCGCGGCATCCAGCGTCGCGGCGGGGGAGAGATCGCCGCGGGATTTGTCCGTCAAGAACGTCAGCACCCGGGCGTCGCACTCCTCGCGGAGGCCGGCCTTGCCTCCGAAGTGGTGGGTCACCAGGGCGGGACTGACGCCGGCATGGGCTGCGATCTGCCGCACGGTCGCCGCGCGGAATCCGTGGGCGGCGAACATCTCGGTCGCGCTGGCGATGATGCGCGCGCGGGCGGTGAGGTCACCGGCCGCGGATTCGAGGGATACTGTACGCACGTACAGCATCCTATACACGCGTACAGTCCGGGGAAAGAGGGATCGATCCGCCGGACGGCAGAGAAGGCGTCAGACCGTGGTGCTGCCCGCGGTGGGGATGCGACCGGTGCGCATGACACGGTCCAGCAGCGCGTCGAAGTCGGCCGCGAGCTCCTGAGCGGAGTCGCCCGGCCAGATGTGCAGGGGCTTGGCGGCGCCCTGCGCCTGCTGCAGCGACGTGCGCTCGGGCAGCTGCGGCGAGAGCACGAGCGGACCGAACATGTCGCGCAGCTCCTTGATGCGGAACTGGTGCTCGATCGACTGCGGGCGCACGCGGTTCACGACGATCCCGAGGGGCTGCAGGCGCGGCGAGAGGCCGCGGCGGATCTCTTCGATCGCGCGCAGCGCGCGGTCGGCGGCGGCGACCGAGAACAGGCCCGGCTCGGTCACGACGATCACACGATCGGATGCCGCCCACGCGGTGCGCGTGAGGGCATTCAGCGACGGCGCGCAGTCGACCAGCACGAGGTCGTAGTCGCCCTCGATCGTGGCGAGGGCCTCTTCGAGCTTCCAGACGTCGCGCACCGAGGGGTGCGGGCCGTCGAAGTTGATCGCGGACGGGCTGCCGATCATGACGTCGATCGTGCCCGGGTGCACCTTCGCCCAGCCGCTCGAGGTGATGGCCTGACGGACGACCTTCTCCTTGGGGTTGGCGAGGACGTCGGCGACGTTGAGTCGGCCGGCGACCTGGATGTCCATGCCGGTCGAGACATCGGACTGCGGGTCGAGATCCACCACGAGAGTCCGAACTCCCCGCGCAAAAGCAGCAGAGGCGAGTCCCAGAGTCACGGTTGTCTTGCCGACCCCGCCCTTGAGCGAGCTGACGGAGAGTACGTGCACAATCCACCACGTTACCGTCCCCTAGGCTGAGAGCACACTCAGCCCCCTCTCGAGGCCATCCAGTGAGGTGTGAATGTTCCGCAAGATCCTGGTCGCCAATCGCGGTGAAATCGCCATTCGGGCGTTCCGCGCCGCATACGAACTCGGAGCCCGCACAGTCGCGGTCTATCCGTTCGAAGACCGCGGCTCCATCCATCGCCAGAAGGCGGACGAGTCGTATGTCATCGGCGAGCAGGGGCATCCCGTGCGCGCCTACCTCGATGTCGACGAGATCATCCGCGTCGCCAAGGAGTCCGGCGCGGATGCCATCTACCCGGGCTACGGATTCCTCTCCGAGAACCCCGAGCTCGCCGCGCGCGCGGCGGAGAACGGCATCACCTTCATCGGGCCGCCCTCGAAGGCGCTCGAGATGGCGGGCAACAAGGTCACCGCCAAGCACTACGCGATCGCGGCGGGGGTTCCGGTCCTCCGCTCGACCGAGGCGTCGGAAGACGTCGACGTCCTGGTCGCCCAAGCCGCCGACATCGGCTTCCCCATCTTCGTCAAGGCTGTGGCCGGCGGAGGCGGACGCGGGATGCGGCGGGTGGAGAGCCCCGAAGCACTGCCGCCGGCCATCGCCGAGGCGATGCGCGAGGCGGGAGCGGCGTTCGGCGACGCGCGCGTGTTCCTCGAGCAGGCCGTCGTGCGCCCGCGCCACATCGAAGTGCAGATCCTCGCGGACGCCACGGGCCACACCGTCCACCTCTTCGAGCGCGACTGCTCCGTGCAGCGCCGCCACCAGAAGGTGATCGAGATCGCGCCGGCGCCGAACATCTCCGACGAGCTGCGCGCCGCCCTCCACCGCGACGCGGTGGCCTTCGCCGAATCGATCGGCTACGTGAACGCGGGCACGGTCGAGTTCCTCGTCGACACCGCCGGCGAGCGCGCGGGCGAGCACGTCTTCATCGAGATGAATCCCCGCATCCAGGTCGAGCACACCGTCACCGAAGAGGTGACCGACGTCGACCTCGTCCAGTCCCAGATCCGCATCGCAGCCGGCGAGACCCTGAGCGACCTCGGGCTCGCAGCAGGAGAACATCGTGCTGCGCGGCGCCGCGCTCCAGTGCCGCATCACGACGGAGGACCCGGCGCAGGGCTTCCGGCCCGACACCGGACGCATCACGACCTACCGGTCACCCGGCGGCGCCGGCATCCGTCTCGACGGCGGAACCACGGCGGCCGGCTCGCAGATCAGCCCGCATTTCGACTCGATGCTCGCCAAGCTGACGTGCCGCGCCCGCGACTTCCCGTCGGCCGTCGCCCGGGCCAAGCGCGCACTGGCGGAATTCCGCATCCGCGGCGTCGCGACCAACATCCCGTTCCTGCGTGCCGTGCTGGATGATCCGGCCTTCGTCGCGGGCGATCTCAGCACCGCGTTCATCGAAGAGCGCCCGGATCTGCTGACCGTCAACCAGTCGCGGGACCGCGCCACGAAGCTCCTCAGCTGGCTGGGCGATGTGACCGTGAACCGGCCGTACGGCGAGAAGCCGGTCTCGGTCTCGCCGGGCAGCAAGCTGCCGGACATCGACCTCTTGTCGGCGCCGCCCGCCGGCACGCTCGCTCGCCTGCGCGAGCTCGGGCCGGCAGGCTTCGCACAGGCGCTGCGCGCACAGGTGCCGCTCGCGGTGACCGAGACGACGTTCCGCGACGCTCATCAGTCCCTGCTCGCGACGCGGGTCCGCACCCGCGATCTCGTCCGCGTCGGACCCCATGTGGCGCGGATGACGCCGGGACTGCTCTCGGTCGAGGCCTGGGGAGGCGCGACGTACGACGTCGCCCTCCGCTTCCTCGCGGAAGACCCCTGGGAGCGGCTCGCCGCCGTGCGCGAGGCGATTCCGAACATCCCGATCCAGATGCTGCTGCGCGGGCGCAACACCGTCGGCTACACGCCGCGGCCCGACGAGGTCGCCCACGCCTTCGTCCGCGAGGCGGCCGCCACCGGCGTCGACATCTTCCGCATCTTCGACGCGCTCAACGACGTGAGTCAGATGCGGCCGGCGATCGACGCCGTGCTGGAGACGGGCACGTCCGTCGCCGAGGTCGCGGTCTGCTACACGGCCGATCTGCTCGATCCGGCCGAGACGCTCTACACGCTCGACTACTACCTGCGCCTCGCCGACCAGATCGTCGAGGCGGGCGCGCACGTCCTCGCCATCAAGGACATGGCGGGGCTCCTGCGGCCGGCGGCCGCGGCGAAGCTCGTCACGGCGCTGAGAGAGCGCTTCGACCTTCCGGTGCACCTGCACACCCACGACACCGCGGGCGGCCAGCTCGCGACGCTCCTGGCAGCGAGTGCCGCCGGGGTCGACGCGGTGGATGCCGCGGCCGCGCCGCTGTCGGGCACCACCAGCCAGCCGTCGCTGTCGGCGCTGGTCGCCGCCCTCGCCCACACCGATCGCGACACGGGCCTCGACCTCGCCGCGGTCAGCGACCTCGAACCGTACTGGGAGGGCGTGCGCAACCTGTACAGCCCGTTCGAATCGGGTCTTCCCGGGCCGACCGGTCGGGTGTACCACCACGAGATCCCGGGCGGACAGCTCTCGAACCTCCGCCAGCAGGCGATCGCCCTCGGGATGGCCGATGACTTCGAGCGCATCGAGGACATGTACGCCGCCGCCGACCGCATCCTCGGGCGCATTCCCAAGGTGACGCCGTCGTCGAAGGTCGTCGGCGACCTGGCCCTGGCCCTGGTCGCCGCCAACGCCGATCCGGCCGACTTCGCCGAGAACCCGCAGAACTACGACATCCCCGATTCGGTCGTCGGGTTCATGGCCGGAGAGCTGGGCGACCTGCCCGGAGGCTGGCCCGAGCCGTTCCGCACCAAGGTGCTCGCGGGGCGTCAGATCTCGATCGACGTGCCGCCGCTCACCGCCCAGGAGCGCGAGGGACTGGCGGGGGATGCCGCAGCGCGGCGCCGCACGCTGAACCGCCTGCTGTTCCCCGGACCGGCGAAGGAGTTCGAGGCCAATCGCGAGGCGTACGGCGACCTGTCGGCTCTCGGCACGCCCGACTACCTCTACGGACTGCAGCCGGGCGAGGAGCACATCGCCGAGATCGACCCCGGCGTGCAGCTCTACGTCGGACTCGAGGCGATCGGCGAGGCGGACCCGAAGGGCATCCGCACGGTCATGACGACGCTCAACGGCCAGCTGCGACCGGTGTACGTGCGCGACCGCAGCATCAAGGTCGACGTCCGCCAGGCGGAGCGGGCGGACACCTCCAAGCCCGGTCAGGTCGCCGCGCCGTTCTCGGGCGTGGTGACGCTGAAGGCCGCCGTCGGCGACGAAGTCACGGCCGGCCAGCCGGTCGCGTCGATCGAGGCGATGAAGATGGAAGCGGCCATCACCGCGCCCGTCGACGGCGTCATCGAGCGGCTCGCGATCGGACAGACGCAGCAGGTGGATGCAGGGGACCTTTTGGTCGTGATCCGCCCCTCGCAGTAGCCTGGAGGGTGCGGCATCCCCCGCGCAACGCTTTTTCGTCTTTGGAGATACCGCAGTGACGCCCGATCGGAACGACCAGACGCACGCAGACGACGCCGAGAACGAGGAGCATGGCGTCCTCGCCGACACCCAGAGCATCGAGACTTCGGGCTTCGGATTCCTCGGTGCGCCGACCGAACAGGTCAGTGTCGCGCTCCCGTCCGACGACGAGGACGACTTCGCCGACGACGACGTGATCGACGACGAGGTGTCGCTGGACGCCCTCGGCCTGACCGAGGAAGACCTCGCTGCTGCCGATCTCGCCGATGACGATGTCGACGTCATGACCGGCGAGGTCGAGGTCGGGGAATGGTCCGACGCGCAGAGCGTCTACGACTCCGCACCCGAGATCGAAGACGCCTCGATCGTCGAGGAGCCCGTCGTGGAAGAGCCGGCACCGACCGTCGCCGTCAGCCGATTCGCGTGGGACGAGCCCGCGGCGCCGCGCCCCGAAGCGGTCGCCGACACCGGCTCCGTGGCGGCTGCCGCCGCGGCGCCGACGACCGGCCCCGCGCTCACGACCGACTCGCTCGCGACGACCGGTCCCGTGCCGGCGACGCGCCGCGAGGCACAGCATTCCGAGCCCGAAGAGCGTCCCGACCACGCCGTCGAGCGGGTCATTCCGCGCGCCGACGTGTCGATGACCTCCAAGCGTCTCGGCGAGTTCGAGGCCGGCCGCGAGACCGCCGACCTGCTCACCGCCGATCGCCTGCTCGACCCGCACCAGGTCGTGCGGCCCGAGCCCGAGGGCGCCTGGCAGCACTTCGTGTACTCGATCTCGGGGCGCCGCATCAATCTCGGCGACGGCAAGCGCGCCCGCGCTCGCAAGGAGCTCGACCGCCGCATCGCCGCCCCGCTCAACGGCGGAGCGCGGTTCGTGCCGGTGCTCTCGCGCAAGGGCGGCGTCGGCAAGACGACGGTCACGACGCTTCTCGGCATGGCGCTGGCCGATGCCCGCGATGATCGCATCATCGCCGTCGACGCCAACCCCGACCGCGGCACGCTCGCCGAGCGCATCTCGCGCACGAGCGGAAAGACCGTGCGCGACCTGGTGAAGGTGCGCTCGGAGGTCTCGGGCTACAACGACATCTCGAACATCGTCGCCCGCGACGAGACGCGCCTGGACGTGCTGGCCTCCGACACCGATCCGCGCGTGTCCGAGGCCCTCAACGATCGCGATTACCACGACGTCGCGAGCCTCGCCGCGCACTACTACTCGATCGTGCTCACCGACACCGGCACCGGGATCGTCCACTCGGTCATGGGTGCGACGCTCGACCTCGCCGACCAGCTCGTGGTCGTCGCCGGGCTGAGCGTCGACGAGGCTCGGCTCGCGTCCGAGACGCTGACGTGGCTCGAGACCAACGGCTATGCCGAGCACGTCCGCAACGCGATCGTGGTGCTGAACAACGCGCGACCCGGCTCGCCGCTGGTCCGCCAGGACGAGCTCGAAGGGCACTTCCGCACGCGCGTGCGGACCGTCGTGCGCATTCCCTACGACCCGCACATCGCCGCCGGCAGCGCGATCTCGTTCCGCGAACTGCAGCCCGCGACCCGGCTCGCCGCTCGCGACCTCGCCGCCTCCGTCGTCGAGGGCCTGCGCGCCCTCGCGCCCGCGGCGTAGACGCCCGTGACCGTTCGGCCCATTCGCGTCTTCGGCGACCCGGTTCTGCGGGCGGCGAGCGCCCCCATCGACCAGATCGACGACGGCATCCGCGCGCTCGTCCGCGACCTCATCGACACCGTGGAGCTTCCCGGCCGCGCCGGCGTGGCCGCCCCGCAGATCGGCGTCGGCCTCCGTGCGTTCAGCTACAACATCGACGGTGACATCGGCTACATCCTCAACCCCGTGCTCGTCGAGGTGTCGGGGGAGCCGGAGCTGGTGGGCGAGGGATGCCTGTCCGTGCCCGGCCTCTGGCACGAGGCGCTGCGCCACCCGCACGCGACCGTGACCGGCATCGACCTCGACGGCAACGAGATCGTGCTCGAAGGCGACGGCCTGCTCGCCCAGGCGCTGCAGCACGAGACCGACCACCTCGACGGCACGCTCTACCTCGACCGGCTTCCCGCCGAGACCCGCCGCATCGCGATGCGCGAGATCCGCGAGAGCACGCTGGTTCTGACGACGCCGATCCGTGCGACCTGCGAGCTCCGCAGCATGAGAACAGCCCCGGAGCAGATGCTCCGGGGCTGTTCTGTGCTCGAAGGCGTCAGCCCATCGCGCGTGGTCGACGTGGACACCGGCACGTTGTAGAGCTCGGTGATCTCGGCGGCGTAGTCGTCCATGATGACGTTGCGCTTGATGCTCATCTTCGGCGTCAGGTGACCGCTCGCCTCGCTCCACTCGGTGGTGAGGATCGTGAACTTGCGGATCGACTCGGCACGCGACACGTTCGCGTTCGCTCCGTCGATCGCGCGCTGCACCTCGGCGCGCACCGCGGGGTTCTTCGCGGCATCCGCGAGCGACATGTCGGCCGGCAGGCCGTTGTTGCCGAGCCACGTCGGGAGCATCTCGCTGTCGAGGGTGACCAGCGCCGAGATGAACGGCTTCTGGTCGCCGACCACGACGACCTGACCCACGATCGGGTTCGCGCGGATCGGGTCTTCGAGCGCCGCGGGGGCGACGTTCTTGCCGCCCGCCGTCACGATGATCTCCTTCTTGCGACCGGTGATCGTGAGGAAGCCCTCGGAGTCGAACGCGCCGATGTCGCCGGTCTTGAACCAGTCGCCGTCGAACACCGCGGCCGTGGCCTCGGGGTTGCGCCAGTACTCCTTGAACACGTTGACGCCGCGCACCTCGATCTCGCCGTCGTCGGCGATGCGCACGCCCACCCCGGGGATCGCGGGGCCGACGGTGCCGATCTTCGACTTCGTCGCGAGGTTCACCGTCGCCGGGGCCGTGGTCTCGGTCAGGCCGTAGCCCTCGAGGATCGTGATGCCCAGGCTGTGGAAGAAGTGACCCAGGCGCGGGCCCAGCGGCGCCGAACCCGAGACGGCGTAGACGACGTTGCCGCCCATCGCCGCGCGCAGCTTGCTGTAGACGAGCCGGTCGAACAGCGCGAACTTGATCTTCATGCCGAACGGGATCTTCTTGCCGTCCTGCAGCAGCTTGGAGTGCTCGATCGCCACGTCGGCGGCGGAGCGGAAGATCTTGCCCTTGCCTCCGGCCTCGGCCTTCTGCTCGGACGAGTTGTAGACCTTCTCGAACACGCGCGGCACGGCGAGCAGGAACGTCGGCTTGAACGAGCCGAGCGCCGGCAGCAGCTGCTTCGTGTCGGGCTGGTGCCCGGTCTTGACGCCCGCGTGGATGTCGAGGATCGAGATGAACCGGGCGAAGATGTGCGCCGTCGTGATGAACAGCAGCGTCGATGCGCCCGGCGTCTCGACGACCTCCTTCAGCGCCTTGGAGGAGTTGCGGATCAGCTCGACGAAGTTGCTGTGCGTGAGCACGCACCCCTTCGGCCGCCCGGTCGAACCCGACGTGTAGATGAGGGTCGCGATGTCGGAGCCGACCGCGAGGTTGCGGCGGCGCTCGATCTCGGCATCCGTCACGGCCTTGCCCTGCTCGACGAGCTTGTCGAGGTCGCCGCGCTGCATCTCCCACACCGACCGCACGAGGGGCACCTCGGCGCGGATCTCATCGAGCCGCGCCGAGTGATCGGCGGACTCGGTGATGCACGCGATCGGCGCCCGAGTCGGTCAGGTTCCAGGCGATCTGCGAGGGAGAGCTCGTCTCGTAGATCGGAACCATCACGGCGCCGGCGAAGAAGATCGCGAAATCGACCAGCGTCCAGTCGTATGTCGTGCGGGCGATGAACCCGACCTTGTCGCCGGGCTCGATGCCCGCCGCGGCGAGGCCCTTCGCCAGGGCGACGACCTGAGTGTGGAACTCGGTCGCGGTGATATCCCGCCATCCGTCGCCGTCGGGAACGGCGAACAACGCCAGATTCGGCGTCTTCTTCACTCGGTCGACCAGCAGGTCGGTGACGTTCGCCTGCGGGTCAGCAGGGACGATTGCGGGGACTTCGAATTGAACCACGGCAACTCCTTCGGTACCGGTCACGTTCTCGGGTGGATCCTGGTTCGAGTGTATCCGAGCGGCCTCGCGCGACACCCCCGGTGTGGATACCTCGCGGCCACTAGACTGCAACACGCCCAGCCGGTTGCGGGGCCGGAGAGGGAGTGCAGTGCTCAAGGTCGGTATCGACATCGGTGGGACCAAGATCGCCGGGGGCGTCGTCGACTCGGACGGCCGCGTCGTGGAGAAGCTGCGCGTCGACACCCCCGTCGACACCCGTGAGCTGGCCGATGCCGTCGTCGACATGGCCCGGCACTTCATGGCGGCGCACGACATCGCCGCCGTCGGCGTGGCCGCAGCGGGCTTCATCGACCGCGACCGGGCGAACGTCATCCACGCGCCGAACATCGCCTGGCGCGACGAACCGCTCAAGGCGATCCTCGAAGCGCGCATCGACGTTCCGGTCACGATCGAGAACGACGCCAATGCCGCGGGCTGGGCCGAGTTCCGCTTCGGGGCCGGGCGCGATGTCGACGACATGGTCATGCTCACGATGGGCACGGGAGTGGGAGGCGCCGTCATCGCGAGCGGCGCGCTCTACCGCGGCGGCCACGGGATCGCCGGCGAGCTCGGCCACATCCGCTTCACCCGCGACGGGCTGCCGTGCGGGTGCGGGCAGAACGGATGCCTCGAGCAGTATGCGTCCGGTCGCGCCCTCCAGCGGGAGGCGAACGCGATCGCGGATGCCGGGGGCATCGGTGACGCGCTCGCGGCGGTGCGAGCGCAGAAGGGCACGCTCACCGGCCCCGCGATCTCGCGTCTCGTGCTCGCGGGGGATGTCGGAGCCGTCGAAGCGCTCCGCCGCGTGGCGACCGCCCTCGGCGAGGCCTGCGGCGGCTTCCAGGCGGTGCTCGATCCCGAGCTGTTCGTGATCGGCGGCGGTGTCGCCCAGCTGGGCGAAGACCTGCTCGGGCCGGTGCGGATCGCCTACGAGACCTCGCTCCCGGGATACGGCGACCGCCCGATCGCCGAATTCGCGATCGCCGAACTCGGAAACGACGCCGGCTTCATCGGCGTGGCGGATCTCGCGATCGCCGCCCCGCCCTCCGAGAACCCGACGGCGGGGAGCGCATAGGCGATGTTCTACTGGCTGATGAAGTACATCGTGATCGGACCGCTCCTGAAGGCGATCTTCCGGCCGTGGATCGTGGGCCGCAGGAACGTCCCCGCCGAAGGGGCGGCGATCCTCGCCAGCAATCACCTCTCGTTCATCGACTCGGTGTTCCTGCCGCTCATGATCGACCGGCCGATGTCGTTCCTCGCCAAGAGCGACTACTTCACCGGCAAGGGGATCAAGGGCTGGGCGACGCGGATGTTCATGAAGTCGACGGGTCAGATCCCGATCGACCGCACGGGCGGCAAGGCGTCCGAGGCCTCACTCAACACCGGCCTGCAGGTGCTCGGCCGCGGAGATCTGCTCGGCATCTACCCCGAGGGCACGCGCAGCCCCGACGGCCGGCTCTACCGCGGGCGCACGGGCCTGGCGCGCATGGCGCTGGAGGCGCACGTGCCGGTCATCCCGGTCGTGATGGTCGACACCGACACGGTCATGCCGATCGGGCAGCGCATCCCGCGGGTCGGGCGGGTGGGCATGGTGATCGGCGAGCCGCTGGACTTCTCGCGCTTCGCCGGCATGGAGGGCGACCGCTACATCCTGCGCTCGGTGACCGACGAGATCATGGTCGCCCTGCAGCGGCTGGGGGAGCAGACCTACGACGACGTCTACGCCTCCTCCGTCAAGGATCGGCTGCCGGCGCCCGCCCCTCGCTGAGCGGCGCTGCGCGCCCGTCACAGCGTCCGGCGCACGCCCGCGCGCCGATAGACTGAGCGGATGCTCCAGCAGCTTGACGCACTCGACCACTGGCGGACCCTGCCCATCAAGCAGCAGCCCGTCTGGTATGACGCGGATGCTGCGGCGGCCGTCTCCGCCGAGATCGCGACCCTGCCGCCTCTGGTCTTCGCGGGCGAGGTCGACAACCTCCGCGATCAGCTCGGGCGTGCGGCATCCGGTCGCGCCTTCCTTCTGCAGGGCGGCGACTGCGCCGAGACGTTCGCCGGAGCGACCGCCGAGCAGATCCGCAACCGCATCAAGACGGTGCTGCAGATGGCGGTCGTGCTGACGTACGGCGCATCGATGCCGATCGTGAAGATGGGGCGCATGGCGGGCCAGTTCGCCAAGCCGCGCTCGAGCGACACCGAGACGCGCGGCGACGTCACGCTGCCCGCCTACCGCGGCGACATCGTGAACGGCTACGACTTCACCGAGGGCTCGCGCCGCGCCGACCCCGCCCGGCTGCTCAAGGGCTACCACACGGCCGCGTCGACGATCAATCTGATCCGCGCGTTCACGCAGGGTGGCTTCGCCGACCTGCGCGAGGTGCACAGCTGGAACAAGGGCTTCGCCGAGAACCCCGCCAACCAGGCGTACGAGCGCCTCGCGCACGACATCGACCGGGCCATCAAGTTCATGGAGGCCGCCGGAGCCAACTTCGACGAGCTGCGCCGCGTCGAGTTCTACACCGGCCACGAGGGCCTGCTCATGGACTACGAGCGCCCGATGACCCGCATCGACTCGCGCACCGGAACGCCGTACAACACCTCGGCGCACTTCCTGTGGATCGGCGAGCGCACGCGCGACCTCGACGGCGCGCACGTCGACTACTTCTCGAAGATCCGCAACCCGATCGGCGTGAAGCTCGGCCCGGCGACGTCGCCCGACGATGCGCTGAAGCTCATCGACAAGCTCGACCCCGAGCGGGAGCCCGGTCGCCTGACCTTCATCACGCGCATGGGCGCGGGCAAGATCCGCGATGCCCTTCCTCCGCTGCTGGAGGCCGTCCGCGACTCGGGTGCCACGCCCCTGTGGGTCACCGACCCGATGCACGGCAACGGCATCACGACCCCGACCGGCTACAAGACGCGTCGCTTCGACGACGTCGTCGACGAGGTGCGCGGGTTCTTCGACGCGCACCGCGCCGTCGGCACGCACCCGGGCGGCATCCACGTCGAGCTCACCGGTGACGACGTCACCGAGTGCCTCGGCGGCTCCGAGATGATCGACGAGGCCACTCTCGCGACCCGCTACGAGAGCCTGTGCGACCCGCGGCTGAACCACATGCAGAGCCTCGAGCTGGCGTTCCTGGTGGCCGAGGAGCTCGACAAGCGCTAGAAGGACCCGCTGATCGTCATCGAGACGACGGTGCCCTTCGCGTCGCTCCGAACCGGCGGCGGGATCCTGGCCGTCCACGACGGTCGCCTGGTCGATCACGACGTCCCAGAAGGTGTTGTACTCGAACTCGAACCCGGCGTCGGTCAGCGTCGCCTTCGCCTCGTCACGGGTCATCCCGATGACGTCGGGCACCGGGAACAGCGGCGGGCCGGCGGAGACGACGAGCGGTGACGGCATCGCCCGGGCGCCAGTCTCCGCCGTCCTCGCGCTCGGCGATGTAGACGACGAGGCCGGCTTCGAGATCGTCGCGGAACTCCTCGTACGTGCCGCGACCGAGAGGTCGTTGTCCGCGAGGATGCGCCGTCGCGGAGTCGACGGATCTCGCCGTACACGTCGGGCAAAGGGCCGACGCGAGACCGACAGCGTCGCGGTGTCGCCCTCGAGCGCCGTGCAGCCCTGCGAGCAGTCGAACGCGTCGCCGCCCGCCCTCGGGGTCACCGTGACGTTCAAGACCGTCCCGGCGGCGGCATCCGTGAAGTACTCCTGATCCGGCTCGGCCACCGTGCAGATTGATCGCCTGCAGGATGCCGCGGGCATCGGCCGCGGCGGCGCCCGCCAGTGCCTGCACCGTCTGCGGCTGCGGGCCCTGCGAGACCAGCACCTCGACCGTGGCGTCCTTGTCGAGCCGCGAGCCCGCCGGGGGATCGGTGCCGACGACGACGCCGGGGGCGACGTCGAGGTCGTAGACGTCCTTCTGAACGGCCTGCAGCGAGTCTTCGGCGAGTCTCTGCTGCGCCTGCTCGAACGTCAGGTTCGCAACGTCGGCCACCACGACCTGCGAACCGGGTCCGGATCCGAACCACCAGCCGGCGCCGGCGGCGAGCGCCGCGAGCAGGAGCACGACGGCCATGAGCCACGCGCCCTTCGCGGAGCGGCGCTTGGTCGCCGCGCGCAGGCGGGTCGCGTTGTCGGTGTCGTCGACCGCGGCGATCGGCGCGGTCATGGTCGACGGCAGCACCTGGGTGAGATCGCCGGAGTCTCCGGCCACCTCTTCGCGGATGATTCCGGCCGACAGGGTGCGGGCGACCTGAGGAGCGATGCCGAGCTCGCGCTCGATCTCGCGCAGCCGGTCGAGCATGACCGCGGCGTCGGTGGGTCGGTCGTCGGGGGACTTCTCGGTCGCCCACAGCACGAGCTCGTCCAGCTGCTCGGGAACGCCCGGGTTCTTCACGCTCGGCCGTGGCACCGAGTCGGTCGCGTGCTGGAAGGCGATCTGCATCGGCTGCTCGCCCTTGTACGGCTGCTCGCCGACGAGCATCTCGTACAGCATGATGCCGAGCGAGTAGATGTCGCTGCGCGCATCGGCCATGCCGCGGGTCACCAGCTCCGGGGCGAGATAGGCGATCGTGCCCAGCAGCTGGGCGCCGGTCGCGGTGTTGGCCGTCGTGGCCCGCGCGAGTCCGAAGTCGCCGATCTTGATGCGGCCGTCTTCGGCGAGCAGCACGTTCTCGGGCTTGACGTCGCGGTGCACGATGCCGGCGCGGTGCGCGGCGGCGAGACCCGAGAGGATCGCGTCCATGATCGTCACGGTCTGCGGCACCGTGAGCCGGCGCTGCTCGCGCAGGAGCTCGCGCAGCGTGATGCCGGGAAGGTACTCCATGACCAGATAGGCCATGTCGCCGTCCTGGCCCTGGTCGAAGACGTTGACCACGTGAGGGTCGGCCAGCCGCGCGGCTGCCCGGGCCTCCTGGATGAACCGGCTCTGGAACACGGTGTCATCGCTCAGGTGGCCGTGCATCACCTTGAGGGCGATCCGGCGCTCGAGCCGCAGGTCGGTCGCGACGTACACGGTCGCCATGCCGCCGCGCGCGATGCGCGCGCGAACCCGGTATCGGCCGTCGACCAGACGACCGATCAGCGGGTCGGCCTGCTGACTCGTGCTCACGTGACGAGTCTACGGACGGGTTCCTGCGAGCCCGCGGAGCGGCTCACCCCCGCCTGAGCCCGAGAATCAGCGCTGCGGCGGCGTGGTCGGGGCCTCACCCGTGGGCGGCGAGCCATGCGTACGCAGGCTGCTCCCACTGCGCGTAGCGCTCGGGGTACGCCGAGATCTGCACCGCCTGTGCGGCATCGGCGAACGACATGCTCTCCCAGCCGGAGATGTCCAGAAGCCCGAGGGTGGTGTAGCCGTTGGGGTCGGAGGGGCCGCCGTAGAAGGCGCGCGCGGCGCGCACCGGATCGCGAACCTCCTCCGGCGTTCCCCAGCCCGTGCTCGGGCGCTGCTGGAACAGACCGAGCGAATCGCGGTCTCCCCAGTCGAGATTGCGCAGCCAGGACTCCTGCATGGCCGTGCCCAGCGCGATCGCGATCCCACGGTCGGAGACCCCGAGTTCGCGGCCGACGCCGATGATGACCTGCGCGTTCGCGATCTGCTCGCCGTCCAGGCCCGTCGCGGCGGAAGGAGCGGTGTTCGCGACGAGCTGCACCGACACCGTCCCGGGGATGGCGATCACCTGGCCCGGGTAGATGATCGAGGAGCGGTCGAGGCCGTTGGCATCGAGCACCGCCTGAGTGGTCACTCCGTGACGCTGCGGCGATCGCGCTGATCGTGTCGCCGGCGCCGACCGTGTACGCGCCGATGCGGGAGCCGCCGGCGCCGACGGGGGCTGCCGGCGCGGCGGGAGCGGCGGGCGCCGCGGCGGCGGATCCCGGGATCGCGAGGGTCTGGCCGGGGTAGATGATCGACGACCAGCCGAGTCCGTTCGCGCCGAGGACCGCGTCGATCGACACGCCGTGCCGTTCGGCGATCGAGCTGATCGTGTCGCCGCCCTGCACGATGTACGAGCCGGCGGGGGGCGCCACGGGCGCCGGCGCTTCAGCGGGCGGGGGAGCGGCGGGCGCCGCGGCGGCGAGGCGAAGCATCTGGCCCGGGTGGATGACCGACGACCACGAGAGGCCGTTGATCGCGAGCACGTCGGCCGTGCGCAGACCGTGACGGGCCGCGATCGTCGATACGGTGTCGCCGGGCTGCACGGTATAGGTGTCGGCGGCGCCCGTCGCGGCGATGCGCACCGACGCAGCGGAGGCGGTCGGAGCCGTCGCACGTGAGCCGTCCAGCCCCGTGAGCGGGCGCGGAGCGCGGTCGCCGGATCTCGTGGGCTCCGCGGCGTGCGCGGGTGCGGCGCTCATCAGGAGCGCGAGCGATCCGGCGAGCGCGACCGGCACGGCGGCGCGTGCCGAGAACCGGCCCTGCGTGTCGAATGGGCGGATGTCTGGTCGCAAGAGCTTCCCCCTCTGTGGACTCAGGAAACCGTGTCACGGAAGTTAATTAGTGTCAACTTCTGTTATAGGAGTGACCATGTGACCAATGTGACGAGAGTGATCGAGCGCTCTGCGACGACGGGGTTGCCGAGGGGTGCGGACGGGATGAGATAGTGGCTTCGTGACTGCTGATGCCGCACCCCAGATCGAAACCGAATGGCTCACCCTCGCCGAACTGACCGAGGTGCTGGACGAGCCTCTGGGCCGTGTCCGTCGCTTCCTCGACGAGCTCCATCTCGTGGGCTCGCGCCGCGACGGAGCGTTGAAGGTGCCCGCGGTCTTCATCCTCGACGGCGAGCCGATCGGCTCGCTCCGCGGCACGCTCTTCGTCCTGCACGACGCGGGCTTCACCGACGACGAGGCGATCGACTGGCTGCTGACCTCGGAGGAGTCCATCGGCATCCCGCCGATCGAAGCGCTGCGCGCGGGCCGCAAGAGCGAAGTGCGTCGCGTCGCACAGGCGCTCGGCTGACGCGGCCGCATCCGTCCGCGGGTGCGCGTCAGGTGATGCGCACGGTCGCGGCGCGCGCGAGCTCGCGCAGTTCGCCGACGGCCGCATTGCCCAGTCGCGCGCCGGAGAGCGCCCGCTCGGCTTCGCGGGAGTAGTCCGCGATCAGCGTCTCGACCCTCTCCAGGGCTCCGGTCTCGACGATCGTCCGCTGCAGGGACGCGATCTGAGCGGCATCCAGCAGCGGATCCCCGATCAGCTCGTCGACGATCCGCCGGGCCGGCGGCGCGAGCTGTTCGCGCGCGTACGCGACCAGGACGGTGCGCTTGCCCTCGCGGAGGTCATCGCCCGACGGCTTGCCGGTGGCCGCCTCGTCGCCGAACACCCCGAGCACGTCGTCGCGCAGCTGGAAGGCCATGCCGACAGGATGCCCGAAGGCCGCCAGCGCCGCCTGCTGGGCGGCGTCGGCTCCGGCGAGCGCGGCGCCGATCGCGAGCGGCTGCTGGATGCTGTACCGCGCCGACTTGAGGGAGGCCACCCGCAGGGCCCGCTCGGCGTGCGTCTCGTCGGGCTCGCGGACGTACGCCGACTCCTCGGCGATGTCGAGGAACTGGCCGATCGTCACTTCGCGCCGCATGGTCGCGTACTCGGCCCGCGCCGCCGCGGCGCGCTCGTGGGATGCCGCGGCCAGTCCCTCTTCGAGGAGATCGTCGCTCCATGCCACCAGGAGATCGCCGAGCAGCACCGCACCCGAGCGGCCGAACGCCGCGGCATCGCCGGCCCAGCCGTGCGCGCGATGGGATGCCTCGAGCGCCCGGTGCGCGGCAGGGCGTCCGCGGCGGGTGTCGGAGTTGTCGATCACGTCGTCGTGCACGAGCGCCGCGGCATGGAAGACCTCGAGAGCCGCCGCCGCGGCGATGACCTCGTCGGGCGGGGCCGCGGCGGCGCGCGACGCTTCCTCCACTGCCCTCCACCCGGCGATTCCGAAACGCCCGCGGAGGCGCTTTCCGCCCTCGAGCGCGGTCGCTCCCGCCTCGACGAGGAGCCGCGCTTCCGGTCCGAGATCGGCCGTTGCGCCTCTCTGGGCCGAGAGGAATATGTTCAGACGCTGGGAAACAGCTTCGACGGCATCCGGAGAGGGTGACACGGGCCTAGCCTAGTGATCGAAGGCACGCGTAGAATCGACGCGTCCGAGCAAGCAGAGGGGGATGCATGCCACTCTCCGAACAGGAGCAGCGTCTGCTCGACGAGATGGAACGCCATCTCATGCGCAATGACGCCGATGTGGTCAGCGCGCCCACCGACGGCCGCACGCTGAGCTATCGCAACATCGTCTACGGCACGATCCTCGTGCTCGCAGGACTCGGCGCACTCATCGTGGGAGTCTCCACGCAGCTCATCGTCGTCGGAGTGATCGGCTTCGTCGTGATGCTCGGCGGTGTCATCCTCGCGGTGACCCCGACCCGCGGGGTTCCGCGCGCTCCTGCCGACATCGCGCCGCCCGCGCAGAAGCAGCGATCGAACTCCTCGTTCATGGACCGCATGAACGATCGCTGGGATCGACGGCAAGAGGGGCAATGACCCGCCCTCCGCGCTGACGCACCACTTGAGCACCGACCTTCGGGTCGGTGCTTTTCTTTTTGCCCGCGCGGCGCGATGAACCCGCGCAGGACGGCGAAAAGGGAGCCGCTTGTGTCACGAATGGGTGACAAAGTGGAGGAAAGTGGAGTAAAGTGGCGTATACCTCACGGGGGCCGGACGAAGGGGGTGGATGGCCGATGCTCTTGGGCACGCACACTCCCAAACTCGACGACAAAGGACGGGTCATCCTGCCGTCGAAGTTCCGCGACGACCTCGGCGGCGGCATCGTCGTCACCCGCGGTCAGGAACGCTGCCTCTACGTCTTCAGCTCGGACGAGTTCGAGCGCATCCACGAGCGCATCCGCGAGACGCCGCTCTCCAACAAGCAGGCCCGCGACTTCCTGCGCATGTTCCTCTCCGGCGCCAGCGCCGAGAAGCCCGACAGCCAGAACCGCATCACGATCCCGCCGTCGCTGCGCGCGTACGCCGGCCTGGAGAAGGAGCTCGTCGTCACCGGCGTCGGCGCCCACGCCGAGATCTGGAACGCCGACGCGTGGAACGCCTACGCCGAAGGAAACGAAGACAGCTACGCCGAACTCGAGCAGGAGGTGATCCCGGGCCTGTTCTGAGCCCCCGACCCTGACTCCCAGCCGCTCACGCCCTGACACACTTCCCCGGTGCCAGGTCAGAGCGGATGGGGATCAGGATCTGGGGAACAAGGGCCCCGACATCATGAGCCTGCGCGACATCCACACCCCCGTGCTCCTCGACCGCTGCGTCGAGCTGCTCGCGCCCGCCCTCGAGCGGGAGGGCGCGGTGTTCGTCGATGCCACCCTCGGCATGGGCGGGCACTCCGAGGCGTTCCTGGAGCGATTCCCCGGCATCCACCTGATCGGCCTCGACCGCGACCAGGACGCGCTGCGGATCGCGGGGGAGCGACTGGCCCGCTTCGAAGACCGCATCACGCTCGTGCACACGGTCTACGACGGGATCGCCGCCGCCGTCGAGTCGGCCGGATTCGACGCCGCCGACGGCATCCTGTTCGACCTCGGCGTCTCGTCGCTGCAGCTCGACGTCGCCGACCGCGGTTTCGCGTACTCGCAGGACGCGCCGCTGGACATGCGGATGGACCAGACCACCGGGCCGATGGCCTCCTACGTCCTGGCGACCTACAGCGAAGGCGAGCTGCGCCGCATCTTCGAGCGCTACGGCGAGGAGAAGCTGTCGGGCCGCTACGCCCGGGCGATCATCAAGGCGCGTGAGACGGCGCCGATCGAACGGTCGGGCCAGCTCGTCGAGATCCTCGTCGCCGCGACGCCCTACGCCGCCCAGCGGACGGGTCACCCGGCGAAGCGGGTGTTCCAGGCGCTGCGCATCGAGGTCAACAGCGAGCTGTCCGTTCTCGAGCGGGCGATCCCCGATGCGCTCAGCATCCTTCCCGTCGGCGGTCGCATCGTCGTGATGGCGTACCAGTCGCTCGAGGACCGGATCGTCAAGCGCGCCCTGGCCGAGGCATCGGCATCCACCACTCCCGCGGGTCTTCCGGTCGAGCTGCCCGAGCACGCGGCCCGCTTCCGGCTGCTGGTGAAGGGCGCCGAGCTCGCCTCCGAAGAAGAGCGCGCGCGCAACCCGCGGGCCACCCCGGTGCGCCTGCGCGCCGCCGAGCGCGTGAGGGAGGCGGCATGAGCGCCGTCGCACAGAGTGCCGCCCTCGCCGCGCCCGCGCGCCGCCCGGTTCCGGGTCGGCGCCTGCGGGTCGTCGAAGAGCCCTCTCGCCGTCGCCGGCCGAAGCTGATCTACGGAGTGGTCGCCCTCGTCGGCGCCCTCGCGATCGGCTCGGCGCAGATGGCGCTGTCGATCCTGACGACGCAGAGCTCGTACGAACTGTCGACCCTGACGCAGGAGGCGCGCCAGCTCACCTGGCAGAAGCAGATCCTCTACGACGACGTGGCGGGCCTGAGCTCGCCCCAGTTCCTCGCGGCGAACGCGTCGGCGCTGGGCATGGTGATCGACGAGGCGCCGAGCTACCTGCGCCTGAGCGACGGCGCGCTCCTCGGTGCCGGGCAGGCGGCTCTGGGAGGGTCCTCCGTCGACGCGATCGGACGCGCGGCCGTGCCGAACGCCCTCATCACCGACACTCCGCTCGTCACGGCCCCCGACGCCACGATCGAGGGCGCGCCGGTGGAGACCGACGTCGCCGTCACCGACGGCGGAGTCGCGAACACACCGCCGCCGCTCACCGACGGACTGCCCACCCCGAGCACACACTGAGTACATGACCACGAGAAGCACACGGAGCCCTCGCCGTCGCACAGTGGTCGCCCTGGCCGTCGTGCTCGCGGTGCTCGCCGGCTTCATCGTCCGGCTCGTGGACATCCAGGTCGTCAACGCGGACGACCACATCGCCGACTCGATGGAAGTGGCCCTCGGCGCGTCGCGCACGCTCTACGGCACGCGCGGCGAGATCGTCGACGAATCCGGCCAGACGCTCGCGGGCAGCATCCTGCTCTACGACGGCGTGCTCGATCCGAAGAACGTCGGCCCGCTCACGCGCGAGGACAAGGACGGCGAGCGCGTCGTGGTGCCGTGGAAGGACATCGCGGCCGAGATCGGCGTCATCACGGGACAGACGGCCGACGATGTGCAGAAGATCGTGGCGGACGCACTGGCCGACGACCCCGACTCGCAGTTCGCCTATCTGAAGCGCGGGCTCACGACCGAGCAGTACCGCGCGCTCGTCGACATCGGCGCGCCGTTCCTCACGTTCGACCAGCATCCCGCGCGCACCTATCCGGACGGCGCGGTCGCCGGCAACCTCGTGGGCTTCATGGGAACGGACGGCGCCCCGCTCGCGGGCATCGAGAAGAGCCAGAACGACTGCCTGCTCGCCACGAACGGCACCCTGTCGTTCCAGAAGGGCAAGGACGGCGTCGTGATCCCGGGCACCGAGCAGCAGCAGCCCGCCGTGGACGGCGGCACGCTGCAGCTCACGATCAACCGCGACCTGCAGTGGTACCTGCAGCAGCTGATCGGCGAGCAGGTGCAGGACATGGCCGCCCAGAGCGGCTCGATCATGGTCGTCGAGGCCGAGACCGGCAAGATCCGCGCCGCGGCCGAGTACCCCACCGTCGATCCCGAACAACGTCGACGCGTCGGAGGACGCCGACCGCGGAAGCCGCATCTTCCGCAACTGGTTCGAGCCCGGGTCGACCTTCAAGGCGCTCACCGCCGCGACCGTGCATCGACGCGGGCGGTCAGTCACCCACCTCGACCGTGACGGCGGCCAGCACCGAGACGTTCGCGAACGGCGCGCGGGTGCGCGACGCGTTCTCGCACCCGGCGTACCTCTACACGCTGGCCGGGGTGCTGATCGACTCGTCCAACGCCGGCATCTCGCGCTTCAGCGAACGGGTGACCCCGCCACGCGTGCGGACTACCTCTCGAGGTTCGGCGTCGGCCAGGGCAGCGCCGTCGGATTCGAGGGCGAGCAGGTGGGACTCCTGCGCCCCGCGAGCGAGTGGGACAACCAGACCGTGTACAACACCGCGTTCGGTCAGGGCGTCACCACGACGGTGCCCGAGCTCGTCGGCGCGTACGACGCGATCGCGAACGACGGGGTGCGGATGCCGCTGTCGCTCGTCGAGTCCTGCACGAAGGCGGACGGCACGGTGGTCGACGCCGGAGCTGCCCGAGCCGACGCGCGTGATCAGCGAGGAGACCTCCGCCCAGATGCGCGACATGCTCGAGAACGTCGTTCCTGCAGGCGAACTACGCCAAGCAGGTCGAGATCCCCGGCTACCGCGTGGCCGGCAAGACCGGAACCGGCGAGAAGTCCGACGGCAACGGCGGGTACAAGGCCGGCGTCTACTTCACGACGATGATCGGATTCGCGCCCGCCGAGGACCCGAAGTACATCGTCGTCGTCACCCTCGATGAGCCGACCAAGGTAACATCGTCAGCGGCCAACGCACCGGCGTTCCAGAAGGCCATGACCCAGGTTCTGAAGACCTACCGCGTCATGCCCGCGACGACGGCGCCGACGCTGCTTCCGAAGTTCGGCTGAGCCCTGTCGACGCGTGAGCAGCGCCCGATCCGGCCGGAGAACCCATGATCGCGCTCACCCTCGCTCAGCTCGCCCACGTCCTGGGCGGACGGCTCCACCTCGCGCCGGGCGACTCGCCGGAGACGATCGTCTCCGGCGGCGTCGACACCGACTCGCGACTCATCGAGCCGGGCGGCATCTTCGTCGCCAAGCCCGGTGAGGTCACCGACGGACATCTGTTCGTCGACGCCGCCGTGGCAAACGGTGCGACCGTGGCGATCGTCGAGCGCGTCGTGGCGGCCGCCGTCACGCAGGTCGTCGTGCGCCGATGCGATCGCCGCCCTCGCCGATCTCGCCCGCCACGTCGTGGCGACCGTGCGGGATGCCGGTCGACCTGCGCGTCGTCGGGATCACCGGCTCGAACGGCAAGACGACGACCAAGAACATGCTCGCCCGCATCCTGGAGGACGAGGGCGAGACGGTCTCGCCGCGCGCCTCGTTCAACAACGAGGTCGGCGCTCCGCTGACGATGCTGCGGGTGAGCGAGGGCACGCGGTTCCTGGTGAGCGAGTTCGGTGCCAGCGCGCCCGGTGAGATCGCGCGCCTCGCGGGGCTCGTCGAGCCCGACATGGGCGTCGTGCTCATGGTCGGCATGGCCCACGCCGGAGGATTCGGCGGCATCGAGGCGACGTTCGCAGGCGAAGTCCGAGCTCGTGCGGGCCCTGCGACCCGGCGGGGTGGCGGTGCTCAACGCCGACGACCCGCGCGTGGCCGCGATGGCGCCGATCGCCGCCGAACAGGGAGTCTCGGTGCGCTGGTTCGGGCGCGGGGCCGGGGCGGAGGTCCGTGCGGACGACGTCGAGGTCCGCGCCGACGGCACGCGCTGCGTCGTGGTCGGCCGACGGCGTCTCGGCATCCCTGCACCTGCGGGTGCTCGGCGAGCACCACGTCATGAACGCGCTGGCCGCGATCGCCGCCGCGACGGCGCTGGGTGTGTCGCTCGAGGCCTGCATCGCGCGCCTGGAGACCGTCGAGCTCGCCGAGCGCTGGCGCATGCAGCCGCTCGGCTCGGACCGCGTGCGGATCATCAACGACGCGTACAACGCGAGCCCCGACTCGATGTCGGCCGCGCTGCGCACGCTCGCGCAGATCACCGGCCCGGGCGAGCGCACGGTCGCCGTGCTCGGCGCGATGAGCGAGCTCGGCGAGTACGCCGACGAGGAGCACGATCGCGTCGGCCTGCTGGCGGTGCGGCTCGGCATCCAGCGCATCGTCGTGGTCGGGCCCGCCGGCGCGGCGCATGTACCTCGAGGCGATCGCGCAGGGGTCGTGGGACGCCGAGGCGATCTTCTTCGCGACCGCCGACGAGGCGTACGACTACCTGATGGGCGAGCTGCGCGACGGAGATCGCGTGCTCGTGAAGTCCTCCAACTCGGCGGGTCTGCGGTTCCTGGGCGATCGTCTGGGAGAATCCTTCTCGTGAGATCACTCCTGACGGCGGCGGCGATCTCGCTGGCATTCACGCTCTTCCTGACGCCGGTCTTCCTGCGCCTGTTCCGCGCGTGGGGCTGGGGCCAGGTCATCCGCACGCCCGACGACGTCCACAACCCCAGTCACGGCGAGAAGCGCGGCACGCCGACCATGGGCGGCACGATCTTCATCGTCGGCACGATCGTCGGGTATCTCGTCGGCGCGTTCACCGGCAACAACCCGCCGACGATCTCGGGCTGGCTCGTGATCTGGATGATGGTGGGCTTCGGCGCGGTCGGCTTCATCGACGACTACATGAAGGTGCGGCGCCAGCGCAGTCTGGGCCTGAGCGGGTGGCGCAAGATCGTCGGCCAGATCCTCGTCGCGGTGCCGTTCGGCATCGTCGCGCTCAACTTCCCGAACGCCTGGAACCAGACGCCCGCCTCGCCGTACGTCTCGGTCTTCCGCGATGTGCCGATGCTGTCGTTCATGGCGCTCGGGCCCGATCATCGGCTGGCTGCTGTACCTCGCGTGGATCTCGTTCATCGGCGTCGCGTACTCGAACAGCGTCAACGTCTCGGACGGCCTGGACGGCCTCGCCGCCGGCGCCGGCGTCTTCGTCGTCGGCGCGTACAGCCTCATCGCGTTCTGGCAGTTCAACCAGTCCTGCAGCGGCGGCGGAGTGCTCTCGGACGGGGTCGCGTCGGCGTGCTACGCCACGCGCGACCCGTTCGACCTCGCGATCGTCTCGGCCGCATTCATCGGCGCGCTCGTCGGGTTCCTCTGGTGGAACGCGCCGAAGGCGCAGGTCTTCATGGGCGACGTGGGCTCGATGGCGATCGGCGGAGTGATCGCCGCGATGGCGATCCTGACCCGCACCGAGCTGCTGTCGATCCTGATCGCCGGCGTCTTCGTGATCGGACCGGGCTCGGTCATCCTGCAGCGGGTCTACTTCAAGCTGACGCGAGGCAAACGGCTGTTCCTGATGAGTCCGTTCCACCACCATCTCGAGATGCGCGGGTGGTCCGAGATCACGATCGTCGTGCGCATGTGGATCATCGCGGGCCTGCTGGCCGTCTCGGGCATCGGGTTCTTCTACGTCGAGTGGCTGTCGCAGACGTGAGCGCGGCGCGCCTGGACTCCCTGACGAGCTGGCACGCCGACTGGAAGGGTCTGCGCGTCGCGGTGCTCGGCCTGTCGGTCACCGGCTTCTCGGTCGCCGACACGCTGGCCGAGCTCGGCGCCGACGTGATCGTGTGCTCGGAGTCGGCCGACCCCGAGTACGCACGGCTGCTTCCGGTGATCGGCGTGCGCTCCGTGGGTCGGGCCGCTCTCGACGGTGCCGAGCGATCTCGCCGACTTCGCGCCCGAGGTCGTCGTGGCCTCGCCGGGCTTCTCGCCGCAGCATCCGGTCATCGCGTGGGCGCAGGATGCCGGGATCGCGGTCTGGGGCGACATCGAGCTGGCGTGGCGGGTGCGCGACAAGGTCGTGCGGCCCGACGGCGCGCCCGCGGACTGGGTGCTCGTCACCGGCACGAACGGCAAGACCACGACGACGCGACTCGCCGCGACGATGCTGGTCGAAGGGGGCCTGCGCGCCGCCCCGGTCGGCAACATCGGCACGCCGGTCCTCGACGCGGTGCGCGACCCTGCCGGCTTCGACGTGCTCGTCGTCGAGCTGTCGAGCCATCAGCTCTGGTACCTGGGCCTGCAGTCGGGGCCGGATCCGGTCTCACCGCACGCGAGCGTGTGCCTCAACCTCGCCGACGACCACCTCGAGTGGCACGGGTCGTTCGAGGCCTACCGCGACGCCAAGGCGCACGTCTACGACAACACGCGCGTCGCGTGCGTCTACAACAAGGCGGATGCCGCGACCCGCGAGATGGTCGAGGACGCCGAGGTCGTCGAGGGCGCCCGCGCGATCGGATTCGACCTGGGCGTGCCCGGACCCAGCGACCTCGGCGTGGTGGACGGCATCCTGGTGGATCGCGCCTTCCTCGAGGATCGCCGCACGAGCGCCCTCGAGCTGACCACGGTCGCCGAGCTCGCGGTGCACGGGCTCGCCGCCCCGCACATCGTGGCGAACATCCTCGCCGCGAGCGCGCTGGCGCGATCGCTCGAGGTCGACGCCGACCGCGATCCGCGACGCGCTGCGCGGGTTCCGCCTCGATCCTCACCGCATCGAGGTGGTCGAGGTCGTCGGCGGCATCACGTGGGTCGATGACTCCAAGGCGACCAATCCGCACGCGGCGGCCTCGTCGCTCGCGGCCTATCCCGGCGCGGTGTGGGTCGTCGGGGGGCTTCTGAAGGGCGTGGACATCTCCGACCTGATCGCGACCCGCGGCGGCACCGCGAAGGCGGCGATCGTGATCGGCCTCGACCGCACCGCGGTCGTCGCGGCGTTCTCGCGACACGCGCCCGCGGTCCCCGTGTTCGAGGTCGACGCCGATGAGACTGAAGAGGTCATGGCACGGGTTGTCGAGCTGGCAGCCGGGATCGCGCGTGACGGGGACGTCGTACTGCTCGCCCCCGCCGCGGCATCCTTCGATCAGTTCACCTCCTACGCCGACCGCGGCATGCGCTTCGCCGCCGCGGTGCGAGAGCGCAGCGCGAGGGGGACCGGTGACGAGCACGACCGACCGGCCGACACAGCGCCCGACGCGGAGCCGCCCGGAGCCGACCGAGGCTGACCTGTCGGCGCGGCGCGGCCTCGCCGCCCGCGTGTCGCTCGGACGCGTGTTCGCGCCCGTGCCGAGCGAGTTCCTGCTCATCGCATCCACGGCGCTCCTGCTGACCGGGTTCGGCCTGGTCATGGTGCTCTCGGCGACGTCGGCCACCGCGACCGCCGCCGGCGAACCGCCCTACGAAGCGGTCATCAAGCAGGCCGTGTTCGCCGTGATCGGCATCCCGCTGATGTTCGTCGCGAGCCGTCTGCCGATCAGCTTCTGGAAGCGCGCCGCGTGGCCCGCCCTGATCGGCGCCGTGCTGTTCCAGCTGCTCGTGTTCGTGCCGGGCCTCGGCGTCGAGGCGAACGGAAACCGCAACTGGATCCTGATCGCCGGCTTCCAGTTCCAGCCGGCGGAGTTCCTCAAACTCGGCCTCGCGCTGTGGATGGGCTACGTGCTGTTCCGCAAGCAGACGCTGCTCGGACTCTGGCGGCACGTGTTCATCCCGGTCGTGCCGGTCGGCGCCCTCGTGATCGCGACCGTGCTGGCGGGCCGCGACCTCGGCACCGCGATGATCCTGGTGCTGATCGTGCTCGGCGCGCTGTTCTTCTCCGGCGTGAAGCTGCGCATCTTCATCCTTCCGCTGCTCGCCTCGATCGGAGTGGTCGCGGCGCTCGCGGTCACGAGCCCCGACCGCATGCGGCGCATCATGAGCTTCCTCGATCCGGACTGCCTCGCCGACTACTTCAACAGCTGCTACCAGCCGCTGCACGGCATCTGGGGTCTCGCCGGCGGCGGGATCTTCGGGCTGGGCCTGGGCAACTCCAAGGAGAAGTACGACTGGCTGCCTGCCGCCGCGAACGACTACATCTTCGCGATCGTCGGCGAAGAGCTCGGGCTCATCGGCTGCGCGGTCGTGCTCGCGCTGTTCGCGCTGTTCGCGGTCGGTGCCTTCCACGTGATCCGCAAGACCGACGACCCGTTCGTGCGCATCGTCTCGGGTGCGATCACGGTCTGGGTCGTCGGGCAGGCGCTCATCAACATCGGCGTCGTGCTGCGCGTGTTCCCCGTGCTGGGTGTGCCGCTGCCGTTCATGTCGCAGGGCGGCACGTCGCTGCTGTCGGTGCTGGTCGCCTCGGGCGTGCTGCTGGCCTTCGCCCGCACGCTCCCCGAAGCCGAGGCCAAGCGCCGCGCGGCGATCCAGCGTGCGGCCGCACGTCGGCAGCGGGCCGCTGCCTCCGCGCGCTGAGCATCGCGGGTTAGGGTCGGAGGGTGACGACGTACCTGCTGGCCGGCGGTGGCACCGCCGGGCATGTCAACCCGCTCCTGGCCGTCGCCGACGCCCTGCGGGCCCGCGAGCCCGACGCGGAGATCCTGGTGCTCGGCACCCGCGAGGGGCTCGAGGCGCGACTGGTGCCCGAGCGCGGATACGAACTGCTGTTCGTCGACAAGGTGCCCTTCCCGCGCCGCCCCGACCGGGCGGCCGCCGCCTTCCCCGCGCGATTCCGTCGCGCGATCGCGCAGGTGCGCGGGCACCTGCGCACGCGCGGGGTCGATGTGGTCGTCGGCTTCGGCGGGTACGCGTCCGCACCGGCGTACGTCGCGGCGCGCGGCGCGCGCGTGCCGGTCGTCGTGCACGAGGCCAACGCGAAGCCCGGGATGGCCAACGCGCTGGGTGCGCGCCGCGCCGCCGGTGTCGGCGTCGCCTTCGCGGGCACGCCGATCAGGGGCGGCCGCGTCGTCGGGATGCCGCTGCGACGCGAGATCGTCGACCTCGATCGTCCGGCGCTGCGCGACGAGGCGGCGGAGTACTTCGGCCTCGACGCCTCCCGGCCCACCCTCCTCGTCTTCGGGGGCTCGCTCGGCGCTCAGCGCCTGAACGAGGCCTTCGGCGGCGCCTGGCGCGACGTGCTCGCCGCCGGGTGGCAGCTGATCCACGTGACGGGGGAGCGCTCCGAGCTCGCCGACCCCGGCGCGCCCGGCTACGCCGTGCGCCGCTACGTCGACCGCATGGACCTCGCCTTCGCCCTGTGCGATCTGATCGTCTCCCGCGCGGGAGCGGCGACTGTCAGCGAGATCAGCGCACTCGGCATCCCGGCGGTGTACGTCCCCTACGCCGTCGGCAACGGCGAGCAGGCGCTCAACGCGGCGTCCGCCGTCGACGCCGGCGCGGCGATCCTGATTCCGGATGCCGACTTCACCGCCGACCGTGTCCGCTCCGAGATCGTGCCGCTTCTGGGTGACGAGACGCGGCGCCGCGCGATGGCGGATGCCGCGGCATCCGTCGGCACCCGCAACGGCACCGAGAACGTCGTCGCCATGATCGACGAGGCGCTGCACGCATGAAGGCCCTGACCCGCATCGCCGCCGCTCTCGCCGTGTGCGCGACCGTCGCCCTGACCGCGGGATGCGGTGCCGAGGCGACCGGACCGCAGCCCACCCCGCAGCAGTTCCTCGACCGGGAGTCGCTTCCCTCGTGCGGCGAGCTGACCCTCGCCCAGGGCGACGAGATCCCCGAGGAGGCCTTCACGTGCCTCGACGAGGCGGGGGAGGAGGGCGCCGAGCTGTCGGTCACCCGCCCGACGACCGAGGGCGAGCCGATCACCGAGTACTACCGGGTGCTGCCCGGCGGCGGGTGGGAGGCGTACATCGACGCGACCCAGGACTCGTCCGGCGGCGGCTGGTGGTACACCGACTGCCCCGACGCGGAGAGCCTGGAAGACCTCGCCGCGTGCGAGGGCGCACCCCTCTGACGGCGGCCAGCGCGCCGGGGCGCCCTCCCAGGTCGCCCAACCTAGGATTGACGGGTCATGATCAGACCCGACCTCAGCCTTCCCATCCCCGAGCACATCGAAGCCGCGCACTTCATCGGCATCGGCGGCTCGGGCATGTCGGGTCTCGCCCGCATGTTCCTCGAGCGCGGCATCCGCGTGTCGGGGTCGGATCGCGCCGACAGCCAGGCGCTGCAGGATCTCGCCGCGCTCGGCGCGACGGTGTACGTCGGGCACGACGCGGCGAATCTGGGCGACGCCGACACGGTGATCCACACCGGCGCGATCTGGCCGGAGAACCCCGAGTTCGTCCTCGCGAAGCAGCGCGGGATGCCGGTCATCCACCGTTCGCAGGCGCTCTACTGGCTGATCGGCGGGCGGCGGCTCGTCTCGGTCGCCGGCGCGCACGGCAAGACCACGTCGACCGGCATGATCGTGACCGCGCTCCAGGCGCTGGATGAGGACCCGACGTTCGTCAACGGCGGGGTGATCGCCCAGCTCGGCGCGTCGAGCGCCACCGGCTCCGACGACCTGTTCGTGATCGAGGCCGACGAGTCCGACGGCACGTTCCTGCTCTACGACACGTCGATCGCGCTCATCACGAACGTCGACCCCGATCACCTCGATCACTACGGCTCGGACGAGGCGTTCGTCGACGCCTTCGCGACGTTCGCCAACCGCGCCCGCGAGGCGGTCGTGATCTCCTCCGACGACGCCGGCGCGCGCGCGCGTCTCGGAGCGCCTGACGCACGCGAACGTGCTCACGTTCGGAGAGTCGGATGCCGCGGACGTGCGGGTCTCCGACATCCGCACCGACGGTCCCGTCTCGTTCACGATCACCCACGACGGCATCGCGGTCGGACGCGCGTCTGGCCGTCCCCGGCGCGCACAATGCGATCAACGCCGCCGGAGCGGTCGCGGTGCTGCTGACGCTCGGCCACGAACTGGAGGCCGCCGTGCGTGCGGTCGAGGGCTTCGAGGGCACCGTCCGCCGGTTCGAGCTGCACGGCGTCGAGCGCGGCGTCAGCGTGTTCGACGACTACGCCCACCACCCGACCGAGGTGGCCGCGGCGCTCGTGGCCGCGCGCTCGGTGGTCGGCGACGGGCGCATCATCGCGATCCAGCAGCCGCACACCTACTCGCGCACGCAGCAGATGTACCGCGAGTTCGCGGAGGTGCTCGAGCAGCACGCCGACCACACCGTCATGCTCGACGTCTACGGAGCCCGGGAAGACCCGGTGCCGGGCGTCACGGGCGAGCTCGTCTCGGGCGCGTTCGAAGACCCCGCGCACGTGCACTTCGTCGCGGACTGGCAGCAGGCGGCCGACTACACCGCGACCGTCGCACGCGACGGCGACTACGTCATCACGCTCGGCTGCGGCAACGTGTACCAGATCATCCCGCAGGTGCTCGATGCGCTCTCGCGCACCGCCGACGCCGACCGCCGGCCCCTCGAGAGCGCTGCGGAGTAGCACCCGATGCGCCGGCCGACGCCCCTTCCGCCGACAGCGGAGTCATCGACGGATGCCGCCGAGCGGGCGTCTTCGCCCGGTCCGGACCCGAGCGCTCCCGTCGACGAGGCGGAGCGCGAAGACCTCGCGTCTCCCGCGGAGGTCGACGCGGTCTCGATCGACGAGGGCTCGGTCGCTCCGGTCATTCCGCTGACCTCTCCGACGACGATGCAGCGTCCTGCGGAGCTGCCCTCGACGGCTGGCCCCGAGGCCGGCGACGACGGCGACGGCGACGGATGACGCCCCGGTGCGGCTCCGCGACGTGTGGGCGCGCCGCGCGCGCGCGTCGCAAGGCGCTGCGCGCCGAGGTCCGCCGCTTCACGGGGCGGCAGCGACGCAAGCGTCTGCTGTGGCTCGGGGGAGCGGCATCCGTGGTCCTTCTCGTGCTCGCGACGCTCGGCGCCGCGTACAGTCCGCTGTTCGCGGTGGAGCAGATCCGCATCGTGGGCTCGGAGACGCTCGACACGCTCGCGGTCGAGGCGGCGCTGAAGGACCAGCTCGGCACCCCGCTGCCGCTCGTGGACGAGAGCGCGGTCAAGGCCGTGCTGGTGACCTTCCCGATCGTCGAGTCGTACACGCTCGAGGCGCGTCCGCCGCACGAGCTCGTCGTGCGCATCGTCGAGCGCACGCCGATCGGACTCATCCAGACCCGCGCCGGGTACACGCTCGTCGACGCGGCGGGGGTCGCGCTGTCGACGACCTCGACGCCCGCGCCGGGCCGGCCCGTCGTCACGGTCTCGGGCGGAACGCGACTCCGCCGCGTTCGGGGCGATCGGACTCGTGATGCGCTCGCTGCCCGAGTTCGATCCTCGACCAGGTGACGGCCGTGACGGCCACGACGCCGGACGATGTGACCCTCACGCTGGGCGGTTCGAACGCGCAGGTCGTGTGGGGGAGCGCCGAGGACTCCGCGATGAAGGCGCTCGTCCTCGAGAAGGCGATGATCGCCCGGCCGCCGGCATCCGTCTTCGTGTACGACGTGTCTTCGCCGAGCGCGATCGTCGTGCGCTGAGCCGCCTCGGGAGCATTCCGATCGGGTTCGAGCGGGATGTGGCGACACGCCCGCGTCGCTCCCGTTCGCGGGCGCGGCATCCGCATACTTTCGTGTCCAGAGGAATTGCATACCGGGCAATTCTTTATACCTCTAGTAGAGGTTGAAGGTTTCAGACACGGTGTTTCAGACCAGGGTGCAGGACAGACGGAGGCCGGCATGAGCCAGAACCAGAACTACCTCGCGGTGATCAAGGTCGTCGGCGTCGGCGGTGGCGGCGTGAACGCCGTCAACCGCATGATCGACCTCGGTCTGCGCGGTGTGGAGTTCATCGCGATCAACACCGATGCGCAGGCGCTGCTGATGAGCGACGCCGACGTCAAGCTCGACGTCGGGCGCGAGCTCACGCGCGGTCTCGGCGCCGGCGCCGACCCCGAGGTGGGTCGCCGCGCGGCAGAGGACCACGCCGAGGAGATCGAGGAGGCGCTGCGAGGCGCCGACATGGTCTTCGTCACGGCCGGCGAAGGCGGCGGAACCGGCACCGGCGGTGCGCCGGTGGTCGCGAAGATCGCCAAGTCGATCGGCGCGCTCACGATCGGTGTCGTCACGAAGCCGTTCTCGTTCGAGGGCCGTCGCCGTCAGAGCCAGGCCGAGACCGGGGTCGCCAAGCTGAAGGAAGAGGTCGACACCCTCATCGTGGTGCCGAACGACCGGCTGCTGGAGATCAGCGACCGCGGCATCTCGATGATCGAGGCGTTCGCCACGGCCGACCAGGTGCTGCTGGCCGGTGTGCAGGGCATCACCGACCTCATCACCACGCCGGGTCTCATCAACCTCGACTTCGCCGACGTCAAGTCGGTCATGCAGGGAGCCGGGTCCGCGCTCATGGGCATCGGCTCCGCCCGCGGGGCCGACCGCGCCATCAAGGCCGCCGAGCTCGCCGTCGAGTCGCCCGCTGCTCGAGGCCAGCATCGAGGGTGCGCACGGCGTGCTGCTGTCGATCCAGGGCGGATCGAACCTCGGCATCTTCGAGATCAACGACGCCGCCCAGCTGGTGAAGGAGGCCGCGCACCCCGAGGCCAACATCATCTTCGGCACGGTCATCGACGACACGCTCGGCGACGAGGTGCGCGTCACCGTGATCGCGGCCGGCTTCGACAGCGGAGAGCCCACGCTGCGGCTCGACCCCGTGCACGACGTCGCGCGTCGTTCCCACGCCCCTCATGCCGGCGACGCCGGCCGAGGACGCGGCCAAGGAGCCGGTGCGCGAGGTCGAGAAGGTGTCGGTCGGTCGCTGCGGTGCCCGAGTCGAGCTACGACTCGGCCTTCGGCGACGACGACCTCGACATCCCCGACTTCCTCAAGTAGCCCGGCGACGGGCTGAGTGACGGCGACGAGGCACAGGGTGGAGCTCGCCGAGCGACTCGACGATGGTCGACACCGGGATCGCGGACGCCGCACATGCGGCGGGCCGCGACCCGAGTGCGATCACGCGCATCGTGGTGACGAAGTTCCACCCGGCCTCCGTCGTCGAGGAGCTCTACCGCCTCGGCGTGCGCGACATGGGCGAGAACCGCCAGCAGGAGTTCAGCGAGAAGGCGGCCGCGGTCGGCCCACTCGAGGGACTGCGCTGGCACTTCATCGGCCAGGCGCAGATCGAACAAGGCGCGGGCGATCAGAGCGGCGGCATCCGTCGTGCACTCGGTCGACCGCGCGAAGATCGCCGACGCCCTCGACGCCGCCGGATCGGCCGACGCCCCTCCGCTCGACGTCCTGCTGCAGGTGAATCTCACCGACGATCCGGGCCGCGGGGGAGTCGCGCCGGCAGAACTCGAGCGTCTCGCCGAGCACGTGGGCGGATGCCGCAGCCTCCGCCTGCGCGGCGTCATGGCCGTCGCCCCGCTCGGCGAAGCAGCCGGCCCCGGCGTTCGCGCGCCTGGCGGATTATGCCGTCCGGGTGCGCGCGATCGCGCCCGAGGCGACCTGGATCTCCGCCGGCATGACGGCGGACTACCCCGAAGCGATCGCCGCAGGCGCGACACACCTGCGGATCGGGTCGGCAATCACGGGCCCGAGGCCCGCTCACCCTTAACCTCGAAACAGGCGAGCACTCAGCGCACGAAAGAAAAGCAGGAGGATGCGATGTCGAACCCGCTCAAGAAGACCATGGTGTACCTGGGACTCGCCGACGAGGAAGAGGTCTATGAAGAACCCGCTCCGCAGTCGACCGGCCGCAAGTCCGCGTCGGTCGAGAAGGCCGCTCCGGTCACACCGCTGCACCGTCCGACGGTCGTGCGTCAGGTGACTCCCGCCGCGATCAGCGAGATCCTCACGGTGCACCCCAAGCAGTACCGTGACGCGCAGGTCATCGCCGAGAACTTCCGCGAGGGCATCCCGGTCATCATCAATCTCTCGCAGATGAGCGACGCCGACGCGCGTCGGCTGATCGACTTCGCGAGCGGTCTGTCGCTGGGTCTGTACGGCCGCATCGAGCGCGTGACCAGCAAGGTCTTCCTGCTGTCGCCGGAGAACGTCGCGGTGTCGGGTGACGGAGCCGTCGCTCAGGCTGACCCGGAGTCGGTCCCGTTCGCACAGCGTAGCCGGGCGGGGCTCGGCCCGGCCCGGCCGCTGGCGCGTACGGGTTTTTCCGCTGATACGATCGTCTTGTGAACATCGTCGGTGCGATCGCGACGATCCTCAACAGCCTCCTCCTGCTCTATGTGATCGTCCTTCTCGGTCGACTCGTGCTGGAGTGGATTCCGTTCTTCAACCGTGAGTGGCGCCCGAAGGGCGCCGGGCTCGTGGCGGCCGAGGTCGTCTACACGGTGACGGATCCGCCCATCAAGATGTTCCGGCGATTCATCCCGCCTCTGCGGGTCGGCGGAATCGCGATCGACTTCGGATTCACGCTCACGATGCTGCTGTGCTTCGTGCTGCTCGCGGTGACGCGCGCTTTCATCCGCTGACGCGGGGCGGCGCGCGGGCGAAGGCCTTCGACACGCCCCGAAGCCGCGACTATGCTTGCCTGGTACGACCGCCGGATATCGGCGGAGCGGCCCCGACATCGGCCAGCGACCAGAGCGCTCGAAAGAGGAACCACCATGGCATTGACCCCCGATGACGTCGTCACCAAGCAGTTCCAGCACGTCCGGTTCAAGGAAGGCTTCGACCCGGACGAGGTCGATGACTTCCTCGACGAGATCGTGGTGGAGTGGCGCAAGACGATCGCCGAGAACGACGAGCTGAAGGCGAAGCTCGCCGCGTACGAGTCCGGAGACCAGGCTCCCGCCGCCGCACCGGCCGAGGCCGTCGAAGAGGCTCCTGCCCCCGCTCCGGCGCCGGCCCAGGCCGTCGACGGCGGCCAGGGTGCCGCGGCGCCGGCTGCCGCCAGCGCCGGCATCATCGAGCTGGCCCAGCGCCTGCACGACGAGCACGTCGCCGAGGGCATCGCCCAGCGCGACAAGCTCATCGCCGACGCCCAGTCCCAGGCTGCCTCGATCGTCTCCGAAGCCGAGACCAAGGGGCGCGAAGAGATCGCCCGTCTCGACAAGGAGCGCGCGAGCCTCGAGAACCGCATCACCGAGCTGCGCAACTTCGAGCGCGACTACCGCGCCCAGCTGCGCGGGTACATCGAGGGCAAGCTCCGCGACCTCGAGACCACGGGCACGACGTCGGGTTCGACCCCGGTGTCTGCCATCGGCCTCTAGGCCGGTCTTTTGACAGACCGAGCCCCCCTGCATAAGGCGGCGGCCGGCACCATCATCGCGATCCTCGCGGCGCTGGTGCTGGCCGCCGACCAGTTCACCAAGTACCTCGCCCTGCAGAACCTGCCGCTCGAGGAGCCGGTCAAGGTCCTCGGCGACTTCCTGATCTTCTACCTCGTCAAGAACCCCGGCGCGGCGTTCTCGCTCGGCGAGGGCGTCACCTGGATCTTCACGATCGCGCTGAGCGTGGTCGCGGTGGTGATCGTGTGGCTCGCGGCGACGCGCGTCCGCTCCCGCCTCTGGGCGGTCGTGCTCGGGCTGCTGCTCGGCGGCGTGCTGGGCAATCTGACCGACCGGGTGCTGCGCGAACCCGGCTTCCCCGTCGGGCACGTGATCGACTTCATCAACACCCCGTGGATGATGCCCGCGATCTACAACATCGCCGACATCTTCATCGTCACGATGATGATCTCGGTGGCCCTTCTCGTGCTCATCGGACTCCACCTGGACGGCACGCGCGACGTGCGAGCCGGCAAGGACGACGACACGCTGCTCGGCGAAGGCGACGAAGTGCCTCCCGAAGGCGGTGTCGCCGGCTTCTCGGGCGGCGAGTTCCCGGTCGCCGATCCGGATGCCGGAGCGCCGGGACGCCGCGAGCGCCGCCGCGACGCGGACGCCTGACATGGAGACTCGCAGTCTCCCGGTTCCCGACGGGCTCGACGGCGCGCGCGTGGACGCCGCCCTGGCCAAGATGCTCGGCTTCTCGCGCACGTTCGCGGCGGAGGTCGCCGATGCCGGCGGGGTCGCGATGGACGGCCGCGTGCTCACGAAGTCGGACCGCCTGCGCGCGGGCTCGTGGCTCGAGGTCTCGTGGTCGCCCAAGGAGGAGCCGCGCATCGTCCCGGTGGAGGTCCCGGACCTCGGGATCGTCTACGACGACGACGACATCGTCGTGGTCGACAAACCCTCCGGAGTCGCCGCCCACCCCTCGCTCGGGTGGGACGGGCCGACGGTGCTCGGCGCGCTGGCCGCGGGGGGCTATCGCGTGGCGACCACGGGCGCGGCGGAGCGCCAGGGGATCGTCCATCGGCTCGATGTCGGCACGAGCGGGCTCATGGTCGTCGCCAAGAGCGAGCGCGCCTACACACTTCTCAAGCGCGCGTTCAAGGAGCGCGAGGTGGAGAAGATCTACCACGCGGTCGTGCAGGGACACCCCGATCCGCTCGCCGGGACGATCGATGCGCCGATCGGGCGGCATCCGTCCCACTCGTGGAAGTTCGCCGTCGTGCCCGACGGCAAGGACTCGGTGACCCACTACGAGACCCTCGAGGCGTTTCCGCGGGCCGCACTGCTGGAGATCCACCTCGAGACGGGGCGCACCCACCAGATCCGCGTGCACATGGCCGCCCACCGGCATCCGTGCGTCGGCGATCCGCTCTACGGCGGCGACCCGACCCTGTCGGCGCGACTCGGCCTCACGCGGCAATGGCTGCACGCGCGGCAGCTGTCCTTCGCGCACCCCGCGACCGGCGACCGGGTGACGTTCACCTCGGAGTACCCCGCCGACCTCGCACACGCCCTCGAGGTGCTGCGCGCCGATCAGTAGAGCGTCGTCGGAGGCCGGTGGCACGATGTCGGCATGAGCATCGAGGTTCGCCCCGCGACCGTCTTCGCCGACGTGAAGACCCTGGTCGGGCCGAAGCGTCCCGACGCGAACGTCTGCTGGTGCCTGAGCTACCGCATCCCGTCGAAGGAGAATCGGGCGCTCACCGGCACAGCCCGTGGCCGGAAGGTCGCGGCGCTCATGCGGCAGGGTCCGCCGGGAGTGCTCGCCTATCAGGACGACGAGGTCGTCGGCTGGGCCGCCGTGCACCCGCGCGCCGACACGTCGTTCGCCACGAATCGGAAGATCCCGCACGTCGACGACCTCGACGTCTGGTCGCTGTGGTGCGTGCGGGTGCGGCCCGGGCACCGCGGCCAAGGGATCTCCCACGCCCTGGTGCGCGGAGCGGTGGAGTTCGCGCGCAACCGTGGAGCGCCGGCGATCGAGGCCTATCCGGTCGACAACAAGGGTGCGAAGGTCGATCTCACGATGGCGTACGTCGGCACGCGCAGCCTGTTCGAGAAGGCCGGGTTCACGAAGGTCTCGGACACGGACTCGGTGCTCAACGGCTTCCCTCGCGTGATCATGCGGCTCGACTTCGACTGAGCGGATGGCACGACGAAGGGCTGCCGGCAGAGCGGATCCGCCGGCAGCCCTCGTCGCGTGCTTCGCAGCGCTACGACTGGAGGTTGAGAAGAACCTCCTCCACCGCGAGGGTGAGTGCTGCGGCCTCGGCCGCGGTGATCTTCCCTGCGGACTGCAGGCCCGTGACCTGTCCGACGAAGTCGCCCGACAGCAGGGCCTCGGCATTCGCGGTCTTGCCGGCGGCGAGCAGCTTCTCCGCCTGCGCCAACTTGACCGTCAGGGCGTTCTTGAGACCGCCGTTGACGCTCAGACCGGCCACGGCGTCCTTGAGCCCGGACATCTGCTCGGCGACCATGACATCGCGAACGGTGATGGTCACGACCTTGGTCGCCGACAGCGCGTAGCGGTCGTCGCCGTCCACGGCGGTGAAGGTCACCTCGTACTGACCGGCCTGGGTGTAGGTCGGGGTCCAGCTGAACTGCTGCGTGGCCGGGTCGAACGACGCGCCCTCGGGCAGCCCCGACGCCGAGTACGTGAGCGGGTCGCCGTCCGGATCGACGGCGGCCACCCCGAACGTGAGGGCACGGTTCTCATCGACGGCCTGGGTCTCTCCGCCCGCCGTGAAGGCCGGCGCGCCGTTGACGAACGAGCGCGGCTGCCACAGGTGGTCCCTCGCGAAGATCGCGAACAGCTGGGGCCACGCGTTGAAGTCGTGCCCGCCCGCGAGCGCCGTGTACTTGTAGTTCACCGAGCCGTCGAGGACGGCCAGCTGAGCCGGTGTCGGGCACAGGTTGAGGTTGTCCCACACGCCGCAGCCGATGTGGACGTACGCCTGATCGAGGTTCGCCGTGGTGGGGTTGATGCCCGCACGGAAGCTCCATACGCCGTAGTAGCCGAAGCGCAGCGGGTTGTTGTTGATGATGCCCGTCGTGATGGATGCACCCATGGACAGGCCCGCGAACGCGCGATCCATCCGATCCGTCGAGACGTTGTAGTTGCTCTCGACGAACGGGACGATGATGTTCGTCAGGTTGGCGGATGCCGGGTTGCCCAGGTACTGCGAGTTCGTCGTGACGATCACGGCGGGTTCTGTGGTGCCGTCCTGCAGCAGGTTGTCCATGATGATCGGGCACGCTGCCGATGTTCAGCCAGTCGGACTGGTCCTGTCCGCTGCCGTGCTGGAGGTAGATCGTCTTGTACGGCTCCGCCCTGTCGGGGTCGTAGCCCGGAGGCAGGTAGACGCCGAGCGTGCGCTGGGTGCCGTTCGGAAGGGGGGCCAGACCCGGGACCGGCACGTAGCTCCAGGTGCCCTTCGCCGAGTCGGGGCGCGGGTTCGCGATCACGCGCTCTGCCAGCGGCCCGTAGTTCTGCTTCGCGGCGTCGTAGGGCACGTACACCGCGTTGAACGCGCGCCGGGCGTTTCCGGTGAGACCGTCGGGAGCGTAGATCGGCGCGTTGGCCGGGTCGGCCACCCACAGGTTCGTGTTGTTGTTCACGTAGAACCAGTACTGATTCGGACCGGCCGCCAGGGGCACGTCGGTCACCCAGTAGCCGCCTCCGGCGTTCGTCATCTGAACGTCGTAGGCGCCACCGCCGCGCATGAGTCCCGGCTTGTACTCGAAGGGACTGTAGATCTTCGTGTCGGTGCGATCCTCCCAGTTGCGCAGCATGATGTCGGCGACGAAGCGGACGCTCGTGGCAGTGGGGTTGTAGTAGACGAAGTGGCCGGTGTAGCCGGTCGGAGAGGCGGGATCGGCGACGACGGTGGGTCCGGGCGTGAGGTCGGGCTCGTCCGCCCGCGCAGTGATCGGCGACATGGTCAGTGCCAGTCCGAGCACGAGCGCTCCCGCGGTCATCGCCGCCAGGGCGCGCAGGCGCCGTCGCGGGCCGGGACTCTCTTTCCGGTCACTCAGGTATACGTCGGTCATCGCTCTTCCTCCTTGAATCGCGTGTCAACGCGCCGCAACCGGCGGGTTCGCAGCAAGGGTAGCGACGGATTACGACGTTGTAAAGAGAAAACTTACGACGATGTAAATGCCCGGCAGCGCCTGTCGCGAGAAGGGCTCGAGTCGTCGCTCAGATGAACCGGGCCTCGCCGCGCGGGGGAAGCGCGAGGGCGATCCGCTGTCTCATGTCTTCGTCGAGGTCGTCCAGATCATCCCGGCGGTACCAGCCGACATCCGTCATCTCCCCGTCCGCGGGGTACGGCTCGCCGCTGACCCAGAGCAGCGGAACGTCAGATCGAGGTAGTCGGACTGATCGCCGTTGTCGTAGGTGATGCGAGGAATCTGGTGGACCCACGCCAGCCGATCGACGCTGATCACGACGCCGGCCTCCTCGAGAGCTTCGCGCGCGGCGGCGTCGCCGGCTCTTCGCCGGGGTCGACGATGCCGGTGATCGGACGTGAGCGCACCGTTGTCGCTGCGGGCCCGAGCAGGATCTCGTCTCCGCGCACGACGACCGCGGTCACCCCGACGAGCGGAATCGGCGCGTGGCCGATGTGTCGGCGCAACTCGAGGATGAAGTCAGGGATCGGCATCCGCTCACGCTACCCGGCTGCGCTGCCGATGCGCGGCGTTGCCGACCCGGCCGGTCGGAGGGCGCGGGTAGTCTCGATCCGTGACAGCCGACTCCTTCGTTCACCTTCATGTTCACAGTGAATATTCGATGCTCGACGGGGCTGCGCGCATCAAGCCGCTCATCGAAGAAGCGGCGAATCAGGGGATGCCGGCGATCGCCGTCACCGACCACGGCAACACGTTCGGGGCGTTCGAGTTCTACAAGACGGCGACCGAGGTCGGCGTCAAGCCGATCATCGGCATGGAGGCCTACGTCACCCCCGGCACGCACCGCGCCGACAAGGCGCGCGTGCGGTGGGGCAGCCCCGACCAGAACGACGACGACGTCTCGGGCTCGGGCGCCTACACCCACATGACCCTCCTCGCCGAGAGCAACGAGGGCATGCACAACCTGTTCCGGATGTCGTCGTACGCCTCGCTCGAGGGGTACTACTTCAAGCCGCGCATCGACCGAGAGCTGCTGCAGACCTACGCGAAGGGGGTCATCGCGACCACCGGCTGCGTCGGCGGCGAGGTGCAGACCCGCCTGCGACTCGGCCAGTACGACGCCGCGAAAGCGGCCGCGGCAGAATTCCGCGACATCTTCGGCAAAGACAACTTCTACGCCGAGATCATGGACCACGGCATCGACATCGAGCGTCGCACGATGAACGACCTGCTGCGGCTCGCGAAAGAGCTCGACCTGCCGCTCGTGGCCACGAACGACCTGCACTACACCCACCAGCACGACGCCAAGAGTCACGCGGCGCTGCTGTGCGTGCAGTCCGGCTCGACGCTCGACGATCCCAAGCGCTTCAAGTTCGAGGGCGAGGAGTTCTACCTCAAGACCCCGGCGCAGATGCGGCACATCTTCCGCGACAACCCCGAGGCGTGCGACAACACGCTCGCGATCGCCGAGCGCGCCTCCACCGCGTTCGACACCAGCGCGAACTACATGCCGCGCTACCCGGTGCCGGCGGGCGAGACCGAGCAGAGCTGGTTCGTGAAGGAGGTCGAGCGCGGGCTGCACGTGCGCTACCCCTCCGGCATCCCGACCGAGGTGCGCGATCGCGCCGACTTCGAGACCGACGTGATCGTGCAGATGGGCTTTCCCGGCTACTTCCTCGTGGTCGCCGACTTCATCAACTGGGCCAAGGAGAACGGCATCCGCGTCGGTCCCGGTCGCGGATCCGGCGCCGGGTCGATGGCGGCGTACGCGATGCGGATCACCGACCTCGATCCGCTGCAGCACGGACTGCTGTTCGAGCGGTTCCTCAACCCCGACCGCGTCTCGATGCCCGACTTCGACATCGACTTCGACGACCGGCGCCGCGGCGAGGTCATCCAGTACGTCACGCAGAAGTACGGCGACGAGCGCGTCGCGCAGATCGTGACCTACGGCACCATCAAGGCCAAGCAGGCGCTGAAGGACGCGGGCCGCGTGCTCGGCTTCCCGTTCAGCATGGGGGAGAAGCTCACCAAGGCGATGCCGCCGTCGGTGATGGGCAAGGACATGCCCCTGGAGGGGATGTTCGACAAGGATCACCCGCGGTTCAAGGAGGCCTCCGAGTTCCGCGCGCTCATCGAGACGGATGCCGAGGCCAAGACGGTCTTCGACACGGCCGTGGGCCTGGAGAACCTCAAGCGGCAGTGGGGCGTGCACGCGGCCGGGGTGATCATGTCGAGCGAACCGCTCATCGACATCATCCCGATCATGAAGCGCGAACAGGACGGGCAGATCGTCACGCAGTTCGACTACCCCGCGTGCGAGTCGCTCGGCCTGATCAAGATGGACTTCCTGGGGCTGCGCAACCTCACGATCATCGACGACGCGCTCGACAACATCGCCGCCAACCGCGGCGAGAAGCTCGTGCTCGAAGACCTCGCCCTCGATGACCCTGCGTCGTACGAGCTGCTGGCGCGCGGTGACACCCTCGGCGTGTTCCAGCTCGACGGCGGGCCCATGCGCAGCCTGCTGCGGCTCATGAAGCCCGACAACTTCGAAGACATCTCGGCCGTCCTGGCGCTGTACCGCCCGGGCCCGATGGGCGTGAACTCGCACACGAACTACGCGCTGCGCAAGAACGGGCTGCAGCAGATCGAGCCGATCCACCCCGAGCTCGAGGCGCCGCTGGCCGACGTCCTCGGCACCACGTACGGCCTCATCGTCTACCAGGAGCAGGTGATGGCCGCGGCGCAGAAGCTCGCCGGGTTCAGCCTCGGCCAGGCCGACATCCTGCGCCGCGCGATGGGCAAGAAGAAGAAGTCCGAGCTCGACAAGCAGCAGGAGGACTTCTTCGGCGGCATGACCGTGAACGGCTACAGCCCCGCCGCGCAGCAGGCGCTGTGGAAAGTGCTCGAGTCGTTCGCCGACTACGCCTTCAACAAGGCGCACACCGCCGCCTACGGCCTCATCGCCTACTGGACCGCCTACCTGAAGGCGCACTATCCCGCCGAGTACATGGCGGCGCTGCTGACGAGCGTCGGCGATGCGAAGGACAAGCTCGCGGTCTACCTCAACGAATGCCGCCGCATGGGCATCAAGGTGCTGCCGCCCGACGTGGGGGAGTCGATCCGCTACTTCGCCGCCGTCGGCGAGGACATCCGCTTCGGACTCGGCGCGGTGCGCAATGTCGGCGCGAACGTCGTCGATTCGATCGTGCTCGCCCGCCAGGACGCCGCGTTCGAGTCCTTCCACGACTTCCTCACCAAGGTCCCCGTGCACGTGGCCAACAAGCGGACGGTCGAATCGCTCATCAAGGCGGGCGCATTCGACTCGCTGGGCTCCACGCGCCGCGCGCTCATGGAGATCCACGAGGACGCGACCGAAGCCGCGGTCGAGGTCAAGCGCAAGGCGGCCACGGGCGCGATCGGATTCGACTTCGACAGCCTGTACGACCAGACCGAAGAGCCGCTGCCGGCGAAGGTCCCCGACCGGCCGGAGTGGACCAAGAAGGACAAGCTGGCGTTCGAGCGGGAGATGCTCGGCCTCTACGTGTCCGACCATCCGCTCGCGGGGCTGGAGATCCCCCTCGCGAAGCACGCGTCGATCAGCATCCACGATCTGCTCGCCTCGGAAGACCTGAGCGACGGCGAGCAGGTCACGGTCGCCGGACTCGTGACCAGCGTGCAGCACCGCGTGGCCAAGTCGAGCGGAAACCCGTACGGCTTGATCACCGTCGAGGACTTCAACGGCGAGGTCACCGTGATGTTCATGGGCAAGACCTACACCGAGTTCCAGTCGATGCTGCAGGGAGACGCGATCCTCGTCGTGCGCGGCCGGATCTCGCGCCGCGATGACGGACTCAACCTGCACGCCGTCTCGGCGTTCTCGCCCGACCTGGGGGCGACGGACGACGCGGGACCGCTGGTCCTGGTCATCCCCGAGCGGCGAGCAAGCCAGGCGACGATCGAAGATCTCCTCCAGACGCTGCAGCGCCATGGTGGGGAGACCGAGGTCACCGTGAAGCTGCACACCGGATCGGTCGCCAAGGTCTTCGAAGTGCCGCACCCGGTGCGCGTGACGGCTGATCTGTACGGGGAATTGAAGGGCCTGCTCGGTCCGCAGTGCCTGGGCTGACATCGGCGGCGCGCGCCACTTCGACACGCCCGGGACGTCCCCCGGAGACGCCGTGGTCTCATCGTCATCTCACGAGCCGCCGGTAGACTCGGGACGATGCGCGCCGCGAAAGCGGCAGGAAAGGAACATCGTGACTGACGAGCGGGCGGACCAGAACGCAGAGATCGACGAGACGGTCGCGGAGGCGACCCCGCAGGACCGGCCGCAGTACGGCGTCGGCCCGTTCTCGGTGCGCGAAGTCGTACTCGTGGGAGTGTGGCTCGTCGCGTTCGTCGTGTCGTTCTTCTCGGTCGCGACCCGGCCGGCCGAAGGTGCGCTCCTGCTCACCGGATCCGTCTGGACCAACGGACTCGACTGGATCCTGACGATCGGCGTGCCCACGGTCGCGGTGTTCCTCGTGGTCCTGCGGCGCTTCTCGCCCGACGGCATCCGCCGCGTCGGCTCGCTCGGCATCGACCAGTTCGCGTCGGTTGCGTTCTCGGTCTCGGCGGTCATCTGGCTCACGATGCTGTGGCGCAACGTCGCCGTGGCGATCCAGAACGGGGTGTGGATCTACAGCTGGGTGATCTGGCTGGAGTTCTTCCTGATGCTCGCCGGCGTGGTGCTCACGGTCGCAGCGCCCTTCATCCCGCCGTTCGCCGAGGACTTCGCCGGTCGCCGCGAGATCGTCGCGCACCGCAACGCCCGTCCGATCCGCGCCGTCTCGCCGCGCCCGCCGCGACCCGAACCCGAGAAGGCCGACGAATCGGACGCGGACACCGCCGCGTTCGCCACCGGCGCCTATGCGCAGTCCGTCTACGCGGAGCCCAACTACGGTGAGCCCGACACCGCCGAGCGCGCCTACCCCGACCAGAACGCCTGGGCGCCGGCGCAGACGCGCGACACGTTCGAGCCCGTCGATGCTTCGGAGCCCGAGCCGCAGGTCGCGCAGCAGGCGTTCTGGGCGCTGACACCCGAAGAGCGCGACGTGGTCGACGACCGCGGCGTGCCGCTCTTCCGTGTCGGCCCGACCGCCTGGGCACTCGTGATCGAGGACCGTGGCGAGGTCTTCGTCGTACGTCACGAAGACGGCCGCGTCGGGTACCTGCACGACGTCTCCGACGTGACGCGCGGCTGAGCCGCACCCCACCCGACCCGGATAGCGTAAACACATGCTCCGCACGATCGATCTGCGCGGTCGCGCCTTCACTCCCGCCGAACTGCTCGCGGCCGTGCCGCGCGCGACCGCAGCCCGCGAAGAGGCGCTCGCCACCGCCGCGACACTCGTCGCCGACTGTCGCCGCCCGCGGCGAGGAGGCCCTGCGCGAGCAGGCCGAACGCTTCGACGGAGCGTCCGGGCACGCCATCCGCGTCCCCTCCGCCCACCTCGACGAGGCGCTCGCCGGCCTCGACCCCGCGCGTGCGAGCCGCGCTCGAAGAGGCGATCGTGCGCGTGCGCCAGGCGTCGGCCGCACAGGTGCCCGCCCGCGACGGTGACCGAGATCGCGCCGGGCGCGATCGTCCGGCAGCGCTGGCAGCCGGTGCGGCGGGTCGGGCTCTACGTGCCGGGCGGCAAGGCCGTCTACCCGTCGAGCGTCGTCATGAACGTCGTCCCTGCGCAGGTCGCCGGGGTCTCGGAGGTCGCGCTCGCGTCACCGCCTCAGCGGGCGCACGGCGGCCGCGTGCACCCGGTGATCCTCGCCGCCGCCCGCCTTCTCGACGTCGACGAGGTCTACGCGATGGGCGGGGCCGGCGCGATCGGCGCCTTCGCGTACGGGGTCGAGACCCTCGGTCTCGATCCGGTCGACGTGGTCACCGGACCGGGCAACAACTTCGTCGCGGCGGCCAAGCGCGCCGTCGCGGGTGTGGTGGGGACGGATGCCGAGGCCGGCGCGACCGAGATCCTGATCGTGGCCGACGACACCGCCGACCCCCGTCTGGTCGCGGCCGACCTGATCAGTCAGGCCGAGCACGACGAGCAGGCATCCGCCGTGCTGGTGACGGCATCGGAGACGCTCGCCGCCGCCGTCTCGGCGGAGATCGGGCCGCGCGCCGCGCGCACGCGGCACGCCGAGCGCGTCGCTGCGGCCCTCGCGGGGCCGCAGTCGGCGATCGTGCTGGTCGACGACCTCGCCGCGGCGACCGCATTCAGCAACGCGTACGCGCCCGAGCACCTCGAGCTTCACCTCGCGGATGCGGATCCGGACGCGTTCGTGCACGCCGGTGCCGTCTTCGTCGGACCCGACTCGCCCGTGAGCCTCGGCGACTACCTCGCCGGCAGCAACCACGTGCTGCCCACCGGCGGTCAGGCCCGCTACGCGGCCGGGCTGTCGGCGGCGACCTTCCTGCGGCCGCAGCAGGTCATCGAGTACGACCGCGCCGCGCTCGCCCAGGTGCGCGAAGGCGTCGTCACGCTCGCGGAGGCCGAGGACCTGCCGGCCCACGGCGAGGCCGTCGAAGCGCGATTCACCGGTGGACCGTCCGAGGAGCCGGGCGGCGCCTGACGCCGTGGCGTAGTCTGTCCAGGCCATGCATTGCCCGTTCTGCCGTCACCCCGACTCGCGCGTCATCGACTCGCGCACCAGTGACGACGGCCTCAGCATCCGCCGTCGTCGGCAGTGCCCCGAGTGCGGCGGCCGGTTCTCGACGATCGAGACCGCGAGCCTGAACGTGATCAAGCGGTCCGGCGTCATCGAGTCCGTTCAGCCGCGAGAAGGTCATGTCGGGCGTCCGCAAGGCGTGCCAGGGCCGGCCGGTGACCGAGGGCGATCTCGCGGTGCTCGCGCAGAAGGTCGAAGAGGCCGTCCGCCAGACCGGCTCCTCGCAGGTCGACACGAACGAGATCGGCCTGGCCATCCTCGGGCCGCTGCGCGAGCTCGACGAGGTCGCCTACCTGCGGTTCGCGAGCGTCTATCAGGCGTTCGATTCGCTCGAGGACTTCGAGTCCGCGATCGGGCAGCTGCGGGCCGACCACGCCCGCCACGCGCGACGCGGCAGAGGTCTCCGCCGAATCCTGAGCGCTCCGCGCGAGCCGATAGCCTGGAGGCGATGTATCCCCTCCTGTTCCGGACCGTCCTCTCGCGCATGGATCCCGAGACCGCGCACCACGCCGCGGTCGTCGTCATCCGCCTTCTGGGCGTGCCGCCCTTCTCCTGGGCGACGCGTGCCCTCACGCGCCCGGCCCCGCAGCTGCGGACCACGGCCCTCGGCCTGACGTTCGATTCGCCGTTCGGCGTGGCGGCGGGCTTCGACAAGGACGTCCGTGCCGCGAAGGGGCTGTACGCCCTCGGATTCGGGCACGTCGAGGTCGGGACGATCACCGCGATCGCGCAGGACGGCAACCCGCGTCCTCGGCTGTTCCGGCTCATCCCCGACCGCGCGGTCATCAATCGGATGGGCTTCAACAACCACGGGGCGGAGGCGGCCGCGCTCCGGCTGCGGAAACTGCGCCGCCGGTCGTCGCGCGCCGTCATCGGCGTGAACATCGGCAAGAGCCGCGTGGTCGATGTCGCCGACGCGACGGCCGACTACGTGCGCAGCGCCGCGCTGCTGGCTCCGCTGGCCGACTACCTCGTCGTGAACGTGTCCTCGCCCAACACCCCGGGCCTGCGCGGCCTGCAGGCGGTGGAGACGCTCCGCCCGCTGCTGACGGCCGTGCGGGATGCCGCGGGCCGGACGCCGCTGCTGGTCAAGATCGCACCCGACCTGCCCGACGACGAGATCGAGGCGATCTCGCAGCTGGCGGTCGAACTCGGCCTGGCCGGACTCATCGCCACGAACACCACGATCTCGCGCGAGGGACTGATCACCGACGACGCGGTCGTCGCGGCCGCCGGCGAGGGCGGCCTGTCGGGAGCGCCGCTCAAGCGTCGCGCGCTCGAGGTGCTCCGCATCGTGCGCGCCACGGTGCCGGCCGGATTCGTGGTCATCTCCGCCGGCGGCGTGGAGACCGCCGACGACGTGCGGGAGCGACTGGATGCCGGAGCCACGCTGGTGCAGGGCTACACGGCGTTCCTCTACCGCGGCCCGCTGTGGGGGCGGCAGATCAATCGCGGACTGTCACGCTGACGACGGCATCCGCTCGCGCGATCAGACGGGTCGCTGTCCGCGCTTGACCTGGGGCTTGGGCAGCCGCATGAACCGCATCTGGATGATGCGCATCGCGCCGTACCAGCCGAGGCCCTTCTCGATGCGGTCTTCGCCGAACTTCTTGCGCGCGGCCTGCTTGACCCGGATCGACGTGATGACCATGTCGCCGATCACGAAGAGGATGAAGATCCACAGCCCGATGAACGAGTAGTACTGGATCGCCGGGATCGGGATGAACGTCGCGAGGATCACGAGCACCATCGCGGGCATGACCGCCTCGCCGAGGTGCCAGCCCGAGTCGATGTAGTCGCGCACGAACTTGCGCTGCGGGCCCTTGTCGCGGACGGGGAGGTAGCGGTCCTCGCCGGCGGCCATGCCGACGCGGGCCTTCTCGCGGGCGGCGGCGAGCTCGGACTTCGCGCGCGCCTTCGCCTCCTTCGTGTCGGCCACGAGCGGCCGCTTGCGGGCCGCCTCCTGCTCGGCGCGCGTCGGCGTCGCGCGGCCCTTGCCGCCGCCCGCCGTCTCGGCGGGAACGTCTGCGGGGACGGGAGCTGCGGGTGTCTTGGCCACGATGGAACCTCGGTGTCTCGATGGGGAAGCACCTTAAGATTACCCGCATGACCACTGAGCTCACCCGACAGGATGCTGTGCGCGATGCCGCGGCATCCGGCATCCCCGCCGCCCTCGCCGATCTCGGCTCCCTCGTCCGCATCCCGTCGATCGCCTTCCCCGGCTTCGACGCGGACGAAGTGCAGCGCAGCGCCGAGGCCGTCGCGGCCCTGGTCGAGGAGCTCGGCCTGTTCGAGACCGTCGAGATCCGCCGTGCCGCGATCCCCGGCTCGGACGAGATCGGCCAGCCGGCGGTGCTCGCGTCGCGCGCGGCGCGCAACGGGCGCCCGACGATCCTGCTCTACGCCCACCACGACGTGCAGCCGGTCGGGGACGAGTCGCTGTGGGAGTCCGCGCCGTTCGAGCCGACCGTCCGCGACGGGCGTCTGTACGGACGCGGCGCAGCCGACGACAAGGCCGGCGTCATGGCCCACATCGCGGCGCTGCGTGCCCTGAAGGAGGCGCTCGGCGACGACTTCGACCTCGGTGTCGCCCTGTTCATCGAGGGCGAGGAGGAGGCGGGGTCGCGCTCGTTCGCGCAGTTCCTCGCCGACAACGCCGAGGCGCTGCGCGCCGACGTCATCGTCGTCGCCGACTCGGGCAACTGGGATGCCCGCACGCCCGCCCTGACGGTGTCGCTGCGGGGCAACACGCGGTTCACGCTGCGCGTGCGCACCCTCGACCACGCGTCGCACTCCGGGATGTTCGGGGGAGCGGTGCCCGACGCGATGATGGCGACCGTCACGCTGCTGGCGACCCTGTGGGACGCGGACGGCGCGGTCGCCGTCGACGGTCTCGCCGAACGCGACGCCGAGACGCCGGCGTACAGCGAGGAGACGCTGCGCGACGAGGCGGGACTGCCGGCCGGCGTCAGCCCCGATCGGCCGCGGGACGATCCTCAGCCGCATCTGGAACAAGCCCTCGATCACCGTGACCGGGATCGACGCGCCGAGCGTCGCGAACGCGTCCAACACGCTCAGCCCCGAGATCACCGTCGTGATCAGCGCGCGCGTCGCGCCGGGCCAGCCGGCGCGCGAGGCCTACGCCGCGATCGAGGCGCACCTGCGCGCGCACGCGCCGTTCGGCGCGCAGCTGACCTTCAGCGACCAGGACTACGGCGACGCGTTCCTGGTCGACACGAGCGGCTGGGCCGTCGGCGACGGCGCTCGAGGCGATGCACGAGGGGTACGGCGTCGAGCCGGTCGAGATCGGCGTCGGCGGATCGATCCCGTTCATCGCCGACCTCGTGCGCGAGTTCCCGGGGGCGCAGATCCTCGTGACCGGGGTCGAGGATCCGCACGCCCGGGCGCACAGCCCGAACGAGTCGCTGCACCTCGAGACGTTCCGCAACGCGGTCGTGACCGAGGCGCTCCTGCTCGAGAAGCTCGACGCGCGGCCCGCGGAGGCGTAACCGGTCTGTCCCGGAGCCCGAGTCGCGCGCGCCGGGCGTAGAATCGGAGCATCCCGCCGCACTTGCCACACCGATCGAGGCGGACACCGCCGAAGGAGTGCCATGACCGACACTGCACTGTCGACCGACCAGACCGTCCGCGAGCACGGCGTCGGGCTCACCGAGGCCGCCGCACTGAAGGTGAAGAGCCTGCTCGAGCAGGAGGGCCGCGACGACCTGCGCCTGCGCGTCGCCGTCCAGCCGGGCGGATGCAGCGGCCTGATCTACCAGCTGTACTTCGACGAGCGCTACCTCGACGGCGACAAGACCGTCGACTTCGACGGCGTCGAGGTCATCGTCGACGACATGAGCGTCCCGTACCTCGACGGCGCCACGATCGACTTCAAGGACACGATCTCGGAGCAGGGTTTCACGATCGACAACCCGAACGCCGCCGGCAGCTGCGCGTGCGGCGACAGCTTCCACTGACAGACCCGTATTCTCGGCATCGGGCCCGGCCGCTTTCGAGTGTCCGGGCCTGATTTCACCGCCCCCTGAGGGGCACGCAACCTGGGCGGATGGCCTGAATCCGCCGAGAGGTTGCCCTAGACTGGCGATGTCACAATCGCGACCCGGAAAGGTGCACCGTGCCCTCGAAACGCCGCCTCCGCTGGGCTGTTCTCCCCGTCGGGATCGCCTCGGCTGCCGTCCTCGCCGGATGCACCCCGACGGAGCTGCACGGATACCTTCCCGGCTTCGTCGAGGACGGAACGCCGGCCACGAACCACACCGACATGGTGGCCGGCCTCTGGGTCAACTCCTGGATCGTCCTGCTCGTCGTCGGCGTGATCACGTGGGGCCTCATGGGCTGGGCGGCGATCGCCTACCGCCGCCGCAAGGGCCAGGTCGGCCTGCCCGTGCAGCTGCGCTACAACATGCCGATCGAGATCTTCTACACGATCGTGCCGCTCATCCTCGTCATCGGCTTCTTCGCCTTCACGGCGCGCGACCAGACGATCCTCGAGACGCAGACCGAAGACCCCGATGTCTCGATCGTCGCGATCGGCAAGCAGTGGGCCTGGGACTTCCAGTACAACGGCGAGGACGAGGACGGCGCTGACGCCGTCTGGTCCATGGGCGTGCAGGCATCGCCGGCCGCCAACGGCGACGTCGACCAGGAGAAGCTGCCGACGCTGTACCTGCCCGTCGACAAGTCGGTCAAGATCCTGCTGCAGTCGCGCGATGTCATCCACTCGTTCTGGGTCATCGACTTCCTGTACAAGAAGGACATGTACATCGGGCGTGACAACTACTGGTCGTTCACCCCGACCCGCGAGGGCACCTACGCCGGCAAGTGCGCCGAGCTGTGCGGCGAGTACCACTCCGCGATGCTCTTCAACGTCAAGGTCGTCAGCGAGGCCGAGTACGAGGACTACCTCGCTTCGCTGGAGGCTGCCGGTCAGACCGGCGACATCAACGACGCGTACGACCGGCTTCAGAACCAGCCTGGCACGGGCGCGAGCTCCGAAGGAGATGAGTGATCATGGCGACCACGCTTCCACTGCAGGAGAACACGCCGGGCCGGCCGACGACGCTTCCCCCTCGCCAGGCGGCGCTGCTGAGCCGCTTCGCGCGTCGAGCAGAAGGGCAACATCGTCGTCAAGTGGATCACCTCCACTGACCACAAGACGATCGGCTACCTGTACCTGATCGCATCGGTCATCTTCTTCATGCTCGGCGGCGTGATGGCGCTGATCATGCGTGCCGAGCTGTTCGAGCCGGGCATGCAGATCATCCCGACCAAGGAGCAGTACAACCAGCTCTTCACGATGCACGGCACGATCATGCTGCTCATGTTCGCGACGCCGCTGTTCGCCGGCTTCGCGAACGTGATCATGCCGCTGCAGATCGGCGCGCCCGACGTCGCGTTCCCGCGTCTGAACGCCTTCGCGTTCTGGCTGTTCCTGTTCGGCTCGACCATCGCGGTCGCCGGCTTCCTCACCCCGCAGGGTGCGGCCGCGTTCGGCTGGTTCGCCTACCAGCCGCTGGCCAACGCGAGCTTCTCGCCCGGCGTCGGCGGCAACCTGTGGATGCTCGGCCTCGGCATGAGCGGTTTCGGCACGATCCTCGGTGCGGTGAACTTCATCACCACGATCATCACGATGCGCGCCCCCGGCATGACGATGTGGCGCATGCCGATCTTCTCCTGGAACACGCTGGTCACCAGCATCCTGGTCCTGATGGCGTTCCCCGTGCTCGCCGCGGCGATCCTCGCGGCCGCGGCCGACCGCGTGCTCGGCGCCCACATCTACGACCCGGCCAACGGCGGCGTGCTGCTCTGGCAGCACCTGTTCTGGTTCTTCGGTCACCCCGAGGTCTACATCATCGCGCTGCCGTTCTTCGGCATCATCTCCGAGATCCTCCCGGTGTTCAGCCGCAAGCCGATCTTCGGGTACAAGACGCTCGTCTACGCGACGATCGCGATCGCGGCCCTCTCGGTGGCGGTGTGGGCGCACCACATGTACGTCACCGGCGCGGTGCTGCTGCCGTTCTTCGCGCTGATGACGATGCTCATCGCGGTGCCCACGGGCGTGAAGATCTTCAACTGGATCGGCACGATGTGGCGAGGCTCGGTGACGTTCGAGACGCCCATGATGTTCTCGCTCGGCTTCCTCGTGTCGTTCGTCTTCGGTGGACTGACCGGCGTCATCCTCGCCTCGCCGCCGCTGGACTTCGCACTCTCGGACTCGTACTTCGTCGTGGCGCACTTCCACTACGTCGTCTTCGGCACCGTCGTGTTCGCGATGTTCGCCGGCTTCTACTTCTGGTGGCCGAAGTGGACCGGCCGCATGCTCAACGAGCGCCTCGGCATGGTGCACTTCTGGATGCTGTTCATCGGCTTCCACATGACCTTCCTCATCCAGCACTGGCTCGGTGTCGACGGCATGGCGCGCCGCTACGCGGACTACTCCGCGGCCGACAACTGGACGTGGGAGAACCAGGTCTCGACGATCGGCGCGATGATCCTGGGCGCCTCGATGATCCCGTTCCTGTTCAACGTGTGGATCACCGCCCGCAAGGCGCCGCGCGTCACCGTGAACGACCCGTGGGGCTACGGCGCATCGCTCGAGTGGGCGACCTCGTGCCCGCCGCCGCGGCACAACTTCACGTCGATCCCGCGGATCCGCAGCGAGCGCCCCGCGTTCGACCTCAACCACCCCGAGGCCGGCATCCCGGTCGGCGTCGGTCCCGCGAAGGACGCACCCGATGCCCCGGTCGTCGACCTCGACGAGGGAAAGGTGAAGTAGGTGCGCACCAATACCGGCCTCTGGTGGCTGCTGTCCGCCTTCTTCCTGCTGATGGCGGTCGTCTACACGGTCTGGGCCATCGATCACCGACCCGGCGACCGTCGTGACTACACCGGCCTCGAGCCGGTCGGCACCGTCGCGCTGCTGTTCACGTCGCTCATGGCCGCGCTGATCGCGTTCTACGTCGGCCGCGTGCACAAGGCCCAGGGCGGCGAGCTGCCCGAAGACGTGCTGACCTCCGACATCGACGACGGCGACCCCGAGCTCGGCGAGTTCAGCCCGTGGTCCTGGTGGCCCATCGTCCTGGCCTTCTCGGCTGCGCTCGGCATCCTGGGTCTCGCCGTCGGCGCCTGGCTGTTCCCGATCGGCCTCGGCGTGTTCGTCGTCGCGATCGTCGGCTGGGTCTACGAGTACTACCGCGGGTACTTCGCTCGCTGAGTCCGGCCCTTCCGTGCCCGTTCGGCTGAGGGCCGCCGCCGTCTCGGACATCGGCGCTCACCGTGCGGTGAACCAGGATGCCGCGTTCACGGCGCCCTGGGGCGCCGCCGTCGCCGACGGCGTGGGCGGCGGTCCCGTCCGGCGATCTCGCCTCGGCGGCGCTCGTGCACCGTCTCGTGGCGGGTCGCACGGTGCTGCCGGATGCCGAGACCCTCGCGGTCCGGATCCGCGAGGCCAACTGGGACCTGCGCGCGCACACGGAGCGCGACTCCGTCGCTGCGCGGCATGGCGACCACCTTCACGGGGATCTTCGTCGCGTCGGCGGGGCGCCTGCTGCTGGCGCACACCGGCGACTCGCGCGCCTACCGGCTGCGCCGACGGCGTGCTCACCCGCGAGACGCGGGACGACTCGTTCGTGCAGGCGCTCGTGGACCAGGGGCTGATCGCGCCCGAGGCGGCAGCATCCCACCCGCGTCGCAACCTCATCACCGCGTCGCTTGCCGGCGCTGAGGACGACGCGGCCGACGTCGCGGACCGCGAGGCCGTGGCCGGCGACCGGTGGCTGCTGTGCAGCGACGGCGTCACCGACTACCTGCCCGATGACGAACTCGCGCTCGTCCTGTCGACGGCCGCGATCCGCCGAGGCGGCCGCGCAGGCGCTCGTGGCGCTGGCGCTGGAGGCCGGCACGCGCGACAACGTCACCGCGGTCGTCTGCGACGTGGAGCACGCTGACGCGGCGCGCCGCGGGTCGACGCGCCCGCAGTTCCACGGCGCGGCTGCCGACGCGCTTCTGCGAAGAGCTCGACATCGCGTAGAGCGCAGGTCAGCTCGCGACGGGCGCGCGCACGACCATCACCTGCGCGTCGAACGTGCGGGGGAGAGGGCCCTCGTCGTTCTCGGTCGGCTGGCCCTCGCGCACCCAGTACTCGTAGCCGCCGATCATCTCCTTGACCGAGAAGCCGAGCGTGGCGAACTCGATCGCCGCCTTGGTGCCGGCGTTGCAGCCGGGGCTCCAGCAGTAGACGACGACCGGCACGCCGCGGTCGAGCTCGAGCGGCGCGCGCTCGGCGATCTCCTGGCGGCGGAGTGGATCGCGCCCGGAGATGCGTCCCTGCGCCCACGCCTCGTCGCTGCGGACGTCGACGAGCACGAACCGCTCGCCGTCCTTCTGAGCGGCGTAGACGTCGGAGGCATCGGTCTCGTGGGCGAGCTTGGCGGAGAAGTAGGCGAGGGCATCGGTCATGACTCCACGCTAGGCGGGACGGATGCTGCGCCCGGCGCTCGCTGACACGAGGCGCCGGATCCTGCCGTAGTCGCCGCAGTGCGCCAGTGCGAATGCCTCGGCATGAGCACCGCGAGGTGTCATGCCGGGGCATCCGGAGAGGCTGGGTCTACGACCCGCGTTCCTTCTCGCGCTTCTTCGGCTTCTTCGACCGTCTTCGGCGATGATCACGTTCGACGGGCGAACGGCCGTCTCGGAGTTGTGACCGTCGTCGATCGGCACGTGCGGTGCGTCCGGCACGCCGGCGCGCTCGTGGGCGCCCTGGAGCTCCAGGTCCTCCTCGGTCGCGATGTGCTCCAGCTCGTGGTGCTGGTGGGCGACGGCCGCATCGATCTCGGCCTGCGTGAGCGGCGGCGAGGCGGTCCTCGAACAGCCAGCGCGACACGACCGGCACGGATGCTTCTCGTGCCAGGGGATGCGGCCCTTGGCGTTCGGGCGGACGACGAGCGGCTCGTAGCGTCTCGTTGTCCACGAGCTTCCAGCGCTCGTACTCGTCGACCGGCTGGTGCACCTCGATGTACTCGCCGCCGGGCAGGCGGACGATGCGACCGGACTCGTAGCCGTGCAGCGCGATCTCGCGGTCCTTCTTCTGGAGCGCGATGCAGATGCGCTTCGTGACGAAGTAGGCGATGATCGGGCCGACGATCAGCAGGGCCTGGAGGGTGTGGATGACGCCTTCCATCGTGAGATAGAAGTGCGTCGCGATGATGTCCGAGGATGCCGCTGCCCACAGCACCGCGTAGAACGTGACGCCGGCCGCACCGATCGCCGTGCGCGTGGCCGCGTTGCGCGGACGCTGGGCGATGTGGTGCTCGCGCTTGTCTCCGGTGATCCACGCCTCGATGAAGGGGTAGATCGCGACCAGCGACGATGAACAGCCCGAGTCCGACGAGCGGCACGAGGATGTTGAACGACCAGGTGCGGTCCAGGAAGACGATCTCCCAGCCCGGGCGGAACCAGACGCAGGGCACCGTCGGCGAAGCCGATGTACCAGTCGGGCTGCGTTCCGGCCGAGACGGGGGACGGGTCGTACGGACCGTAGTTCCAGATCGGGTTGATCGTGAACAGCGATGCGATCAGCACGATCACGCCGAACGTGATGAAGAGGAAGCCGCCCATCTTGGACATGTAGACCGGCATCATCGGGTAGCCCACGACGTTGCTGTTCGTGCGGCCGGGGCCGGCGAACTGCGTGTGCTTGTTGATGACCATCAGCATGAGGTGCACGCACGAGCAGTCCGACGAGGATCGCCGGCAGCAGCAGGATGTGCAGCGTGTACAGGCGACCGACGATCGCGGTGCCGGGGAACTCGCCGCCGAACAGCAGGAACGAGGTCCACGTGCCGATCAGCGGGATGCCCTTGACCATGCCGTCGATGATGCGCAGGCCGTTGCCCGAGAGCAGGTCGTCGGGAAGCGAGTAGCCCGTGAAGCCCTCGCCCATGGCCAGGACGAACAGGACGAAGCCGATCACCCAGTTCAGCTCGCGCGGCTTGCGGAACGCACCGGTGAAGAAGATGCGCAGCATGTGCACGCCGATGCCGGCGACGAAGACGAGCGCGGCCCAGTGGTGGATCTGGCGCACGAGCAGACCGCCGCGCAGGTCGAAGGAGATCGTGCAGCGACGAATCCAGCGCCGCCGACATCTCGACGCCGCGCATCGGGAGGAAGGCGCCCGTGTAGTGCGTGGGCACCATCGACGCCTGGAAGAAGAACGTCAGGAACGTGCCCGACAGCAGGACGACGACGAAGCTCCACAGCGCGATCTCGCCGAGCATGAACGACCAGTGGTCGGGGAAGATCTTGCGGCCGAGCTCTTTGACCATGCCGGAGAGGCTGGTGCGCTCGTCGATGTAGTTCGCGGTCGCGCCGATGAAGCGGCCGCCCGAGGGGCTTGTCCCGCTTCTCGGCGTCAGGGGTGTCGGCAGGTGCCGTCGCGGTGCTCAATGGCGCTCCCAGAAGCTCGGGCCTACGGGTTCGGTGAAGCCGCTGCGGGCGACGAGGTAGCCCTCGTCGTCGACCGTGATCGGAAGCTGCGGCAGGGGACGAGCGGCCGGACCGAAGATGACCTCCGCGCTGGTCGGTGACGTCGAACTGCGACTGGTGGCAGGGGCAGAGCAGGTGGTGCGTCTGCTGCTCGTAGAGCGCGACCGGGCACCCGACGTGCGTGCAGACCTTGGAGTACGCGACGATGCCGTCGTACGACCAGTCGGCCTTCTCGGGCGTCTCGATGAGGTCTTCGGGGAGCAGGCGCATGAGCAGGACGATGGCCTTGGCCTTCTCCTCGAGGTAGCCCTCGTCGTGGCCGAGTGCGGCCAGCGCCTCGGGGATGACGTGCACGGCGGAGCCGAGCGTGACATCGGCGGCGCGGATCGGCGTGCCCTCGGGGTCGTGCGCCAGGCGCATGCCCTCGGTCCACATCGTCGTCCTCGAGCAGGGCGACCGGGTTGCCCGCGTTGGGCTGGGCGGCCGAGCTCTGCGGCGCGAGACCGCGGAACAGGATGACGGCCGGGGCGAGCGAGGCGACGACGGCGGCGATCATCGAGTTGCGGATCACGGTGCGGCGCCCGAAGCCGGACTCGTCGTTCGCGTCGGAGAACGCCTGCACGGCGGCGGCACGGGTCGAGTCGCGGCCACGCGTGGCGTGACGCGGCTCGATGTACTCCTTGTCGGACATGATCGCCTTGGACCAGTGGATCGCGGCGATGCCGATGGCCAGCAGCGCGAGGGCGATGCCGAGACCGATGAAGAGGTTGTTGTTGCGGATGTCGACGATCGCGCCGCTCTCGATCGGGAAGAGCATGTAGGCGGCGATCGCCCAGATGCTCGCCGCGACCGAGAGGTAGAACAGCGTGTAGACCGTGCGGACCGCGTGCTTCATCGCCACGGGGTCCTTGTCGGTCATCCGCTCGCGATGAGGCGGAAGAGCCGGGGGCTGCACCGGGTCGGAAACCGCGACGGCGAGCCCGGGCGAGGGCTTCCACGAAGCCCTTTCATGCTCGAGCGGGTCGTCCTCGTGTGCCATGGTGATCCTCGTTCGTTGCTGTGGTCGATCGATCAGTTGGACTTCGCCGTGATCCACACGGTGAGGGCGATCAGGCCGCCGATGCCGAAGATCCAGATGAAGAGGCCCTCGGAGACGGGGCCGAGCGAGCCGAGCGAGAATCCGCCCGGCGACTCGTTCTGCTGCAGGAAGAGCAGGGACGAGATGATGTCGCGCTTGTCTTCGGTCGTCAGGGTCAGGTCGTTGAAGACCGGCATGTTCTGCGGACCGGTGACCATCGCGGCGTACATGTGCAGGGCGCTCGTGCCGGTCAGGCGCGGGCGCGTACTTGCCCTCGGTGAGGGCACCGCCGGCGGCGGCGACGTTGTGGCACATCGCGCAGTTGACGCGGAAGAGCTCAGCGCCGCGGGCGACATCGCCCTCGCCGTCGAGGATCTCCTCGTCGGGGAAGGTCGGACCGGGTGCCATGCGACTGCACGTAGGCGGCCATCGCGAGGATCTGCTCCTCGGTGAACTGCACCGGCTTCTGCGGTGCCTGCGGCGCCGAGGCCTGCAGCGGCATGCGACCGGTCGCGACCTGGAACTCGACGGCGAGCTCGCCGACGCCGTACAGCGAGGGCCCTTCGCTCGAGCCCTGCAGGTCGAGGCCGTGGCAGGTGGCGCAGTTCGCCTGGAACAGCTTCTTGCCGTCGTCGACGGTCAGTGCCGTCGCGACCGCGGTGTCGGCGTTCGCCGCCATCGCCGCGGATGCGCCGGCGTACACGCCGCCGGTGATCAGGAGGCCGATGCCGATGAGGGCGGCCGCAGCCCAGGGACTGCGGCGACCGTTCGAGCGGCGCTTGGTCTCTCGTGCCATGTCGGGAATCAGCTCCGCTCTTATTTCAGGAAGTAGATGACGAGGAACAGGGCGATCCAGACGACGTCGACGAAGTGCCAGTAGTACGACACGACGATCGAGGACGTCATCTCCTTGCGCCCGAAGTTCTTGACGGCGTATGCGCGGCCGATCACGAGGAGGAAGGCGATGAGGCCGCCCGTCACGTGGAGGGCGTGGAAGCCGGTGGTGAGGTAGAACGCCGACGCGTAGGAGTTCGCCTGATCGGCATGCCCTCGGCGACGAGCTGCGCGTACTCCCACACCTGGCCGGAGACGAAGATCGCACCGAGTGCGAAGGTGAGCCAGAACCACTCGACCATGCCCCAGCCGAGCCAGCCGCGCTTGCTGCGTCGAGTACGGCTGGAAGCGCTCGGCGGCGAACACGCCCATCTGGCACGTCACGGACGACAGCACGAGGATGATCGTGTTGACCGTCGCGTACGGGATGTTCAGCAGTTGCGGTCTCTTGCGCCCACAGGTCCGGAGAGGTGCTGCGCAGGGTGAAGTAGATCGCGAAGAGGCCCGCGAAGAACATCACCTCGCTGCCGAGCCACACGATGGTTCCGACAGCGACCGGATCGGGACGCTTGACGGAACGCATGGCCTGCGAGTAGGTCGCTGTCGTGGTCGTCACCTCTCCATTATGGCCGATCCGGAGGCCTGCCGGATCGCATCCGGAGGCGTGATTTATTCCCATCGTGAACTCGGTGGCGGCCTCAGAACGGGCCGCGAGTCGCCTGAGAGTCTCGGTAGGCTCTTGGCTTATGGCGGAGCTGTATACGTGGCCCGGAATCCTCACCACTCTCCTGGAGCGACCGAGACCTCAGCGTCTCGGAGTCCACGTGGGCGATGCGGCAGATCATGTCGGGCGCGGCGACACCCTCGCAGCTGGCCGGATTCCTGGTCGCACTGCGCGCCAAGGGCGAGACGGTCGATGAGATCGTCGGCTTCCGCGACGCGATCCTCGAGGCGGCGCTGCCCGCTGCCGGTCGACCCGAACGTGCTCGACATCGTCGGCACCGGAGGCGACCGCTTCGGCACCGTGAACATCTCGACGATGGCGGCGGTCGTGGCCGCGGCATCCGGTGTTCCCGTCGTCAAGCACGGCAACAAGGCGGCGAGCTCGGCGTCGGGGTCCTCCGACGTGCTCGTCGGCGCTCGGGCATCGACCTCGACGCTCACGCCCGAGCAGGTCGCCGAGACGCTCGACGCGCGCGGGCATCACCTTCGCGTTCGCCTCGGCGTTCCACCCCGGCTTCCGGCACGCCGGGCCCGACGCGGGCCGAGCTCGGCGTGCCGACGGTCTTCAACTTCCTCGGGCCGCTGTGCAATCCGGCGCGCGCCGAGGCGAACGCGGTCGGCGTCGCGCAGCTGGACCGCGTGCCGCTCATCACCGGCGTCTTCCGCACGCGCGGCGCGACCGCGCTGGTGTTCCGCGGCGACGACGGACTCGACGAGCTGACCACGACCGGCCACAGCCGGCTGTGGGAGGTCAGCCGCGGCGACGTCCACGAGCACGACCTCGATCCGCGCGATCTCGGCATCCCGCTCGCCGAGATCGACGACCTGCTGGGCGGCGACCCGGCGCACAACGCCGACGATCGTGCACCGCGTGCTCGCCGGCGAGCAGGGCGCCGTGCGCGACATCGTGCTGCTGAACGCCGCGGCGGGCATCGTGGCGTTCCGGCTGTCGCAGGACGCCGCCGAGGTGCAGCGGCCGATCCTCGAGCGACTCGCCGAGGCGAAGGATGCCGCGGCCGACGGCGATCGACAGCGGCGCGGCGTCGGCGAAGCTCGACGCCTGGGTCGAGGTCACGCGCTCGTTCGCCGCTGAACATCGCGGCAATCACGGTCCCGGACCCTTACGCGGCCGCGTCGGCGCGCCGATAGCGTGAGGGCACAGCGCACCGACTACCGCAGGAGGATGCCATGACCGACGCCTCAGTCGCCGAGACCACCGAGACCACCGGCACCGTCGAACCACCCGCCCGCAGTCTCGGACTGGTGAAGGCGGCCGGCATCCTCGGCATCCTCGGCGGGATCGCCCTGATCGTCGTCGGCATCGTCGTCTGGATCGCGGTCTCGATGCAGCTCCAGGCCGAGAACATCACGATCCCCGACGACGCGATGGCGTTCCAGGGGCAGACCGTCGCCGGCCCGTTCACCGCGTACGTGCAGGCCGACATCATCCAGCACCACGCCCTCGAGGCGTCGGGCGGCAAGACCTACGCCGAGCTCGACCAGGACGACCCGGTGCGCGACACGATGATGAACGCGTCGTTCCTGCGCGCGTCGCTGTTCACGTCGGTCGTCTCGTTCGGCGTCGCCGCGTTCGCGATGGGCGTCGGCGTGCTGTCGATCCTCTTCGGCTGGGCGATCCACCGCCTCGCGACCGCTCCGGTCGTGATCAAGCGGTCGCGGGTCGCGTGAGCGCCGCGTGACCGGCACGCTCCTGAGGGGCGCCCGTGCATCCCCACGACGCGCTGACCGAGATCGCGACGCTGCTCGAGCGCGAGCGGTCGTCGCGGTACAAGTCGAAGGCGTTCCGCACGGCGGCCGACGCGATCGACGGGCTGACGCGACGCGGAGCTGCGGGATGCCGCGGCTCTGCGTCGCCGCAAGGGCATCGGCGACTCGACCTTCGCCGTGATCCAGGAGGCGCTGGCGGGGCGGGTGCCCGGCGTACCTCGTCGACCTGCGCGAGCGCGCCGGCGTGCAGCGCTCATCGACGCTGCGCGGGCTGCTGCGCGGCGACCTGCACAGCCACAGCGACTGGTCGGACGGGCTGACCTCGATCGACCTCATGGTCGACGCCGCGCGCGCGCTCGGGCACGAGTACCTCGCGCTGACCGACCACTCGCCGCGGCTGCGGGTCGCCAACGGCCTGTCGCCCGAGCGGCTGCGCGCGCAGCTGGAGGTCGTCGCGCGGACTGAGCGGTGACGGATTCACCCTGCTGTCGGGCATCGAGGTCGACATCCTCGACGACGGCGCGCTCGATCAGGAGCCGGAGCTGCTCGACGAGCTCGACGTCGTGGTCGCCTCGGCGCATTCCAAGCTGCGCATGGAGCGCGGGCCGATGACCCGCCGCCTCGTCGCGCGCCGTCTCGAGCGGCCGCGTCGACGTGCTCGGGCACGTCACCGGACGGCTCGTGGAGGGCTCGCGCGGGCACGCGGCCGCCGTCGACGCTCGACGCGGCGCGCGGTGTTCGCAGGCGTGCGCCGACGCACGGCGTCGCGGTCGAGATCAACTCGCGGCCGGAGCGGCAGGATCCGCCCGACGAGCTGATCGCGATCGCGCTCGATCGGGGCTGCCTGTTCTCGATCGACTCCGACGCGCACGCGCCCGGCCAGCTCTCGCTGCTCGACTACGGCGCCGAGCGGGCGGAGCGGGCCGGGGTGCCCGCCGAGCGGATCGTCACGACCTGGCCGCTGGAGCGGCTGCGGGAGTGGACGGGCCGCGCGCGGTGACCCCGGCCGCGTCGGCACGGGTCGCCCGCGGCATCCCGTGGTTCGTCATCGTCGGCGTGCTGGTCGCCGCGCTCAGCATGCGCGGGCCGATCGTCGCGCCCACGCCGGTGCTGCGCGACATCGAGGTCGACTTCGGCATCGGCTCGGCGACCGCCGGGCTGCTGACGACCGCGCCGGTGCTCATGTTCGCGCTGCTGACGCCGCTCGCCGCGCTCGTGATCCGCCGGGCAGGCGCCGAGATCGCGCTCATGCTCTCGCTCAGCGGCGTGCTGCTCGGCACTCTGATCCGCGCGATTCCGGGCTTCGGCTGGATGCTCGCCGGAATGTTCGTGATCGGCGCGGCCGTCACGATCGGCAACGTCGTGATCCCGGTCATCATCCGCCGCGACGTGCCGTCCGCGCACGTGGCGGTCGTGACGGCCGCCTACGTGGCGACCCTCAACGTGGGATCGCTCATCACGTCGCTGCTCACCGCGCCGCTCGCGGCGGTGATCGGCTGGCCGGCGGCGCTGCTGGCGTGGTCGGTGCTCACGATCGCCGGGATCGTGCTGTGGGGCGCGCACCTGCGCCGCAGCCGACGCGCCGGCGGCGCAGGGGACGAGCGCTACTCGGGCGACGAGCCGCACGGCGAGCCCGCGCAGGATCTCGACGCCACGTCGATCACCGGCCCGATGCCGGTCGTCGCGCGCGGAGGGCGGGAGCGATCGATCGTCCGGCGGCCGGTCACGTGGCTGCTCATGATCGCGTTCGCGATCCAGTGCGCCATCTACTACGGGCTCTCCACCTGGCTGCCGACCCTGACCGCCGACGAGCTGGGGCTCGATGCGGCCGCGGCGGGCGCACTGGCGTCGCTCTTCCAGGGCGCCGGGATCGCGGGGGCGTTCGTCGTCCCGCTGCTGGCGCGGTTCACTCCCGCCATCGTGCCGACGCTCACGATCTGCGTCTCGTGGCTCATCCTCACGGTGGGGATGCTGGTCGCCCCCGAGCTCACCTGGCTCTGGCTCACGATCGGCGCGATCGCTCACGCCGGCGGTTTCGTCGTGATCTTCACCATGCTCGTGACCGTCTCGCACAGCGACAGCGAGGCCGCGGGCATGTCGGCGCTCGTGCAGGGCGGCGGCTACGCGATCGGCGCCCTCGGCGCGCCGGTGATGGGCGCGCTGCACGAGCTGACCGGCGGCTGGACGGCCGCACTCGCGCTGCTCGTCGTGCTCGCGGTCGTCTACTGCGCGGCACTGCTCGGAGCCGCGGCGGCCGCACGGTCGCGGCGCCGCTGAGGCGCGCGGGGAGGGCGTCCGCGGCGGCGTTCGTCAGCGTGTGCCGGCGGCCTCGAGCGCGTCGGTGATGCGCGTCATCGCGGTGCCCAGCGCCCACCGGTCGGCGAGGGACGCGGCATCCGCCCGCCGTTGTGCGTCGAGCGGCCGCAGCCGTGAGTCGGCCTCGGGCAGGTCGAGGTCCTTCACGACCTCGACGACGGTCGGGGCGACCTCGAGGTAGGGGAGTCCGGCGAGGATCTTGCTGCGGATGCCGGCCGACATGCCCTCGCCCGCCTCGGCCGCGGCGATGATGCCGGCGAGGTCGCCGTGCGCGGCCAGCAGCGTGGCCGCGGTCTTCTCGCCGATCCCGGCGACGCCGGGCAGCCCGTCGGACGAGTCGCCGCGCAGAGTCGCGAAGTCGGCGTACTGGCTCGGCAGGACGCCGTACTTCTTCACGACCGTCGCGTCGGTGACGATCTCGAGGTTGCTCATGCCGCGCGCGGTGTAGATCACGCGGACGTCGCTCGCGTCGTCGACGAGCTGGAACAGGTCGCGGTCGCCGGTGACGACGTCGACGGGAAGGGCCGCTCGCGTCGCGAGGGTGCCGATCACGTCGTCGGCCTCGTGCTCGGCGGCGCCGACGATCGGGATGCCGAGGGCATCGAGCGTCTGGCGGATGATCGGCACCTGCACCTCGAGCGGGTCGGGCACGACCTCGACGTCGGGGCCGACCGCCGTGACCTCGGCGACGCGGTGGGTCTTGTAGGTCGGGATCAGGTCGACGCGCCACTGCGGGCGCCAGTCGTCGTCCCAGCAGGCGACGAGGTGGGTCGGCTCGTAGGTCGTGACGAGGCGGGTGATGATGTCGAGGAACCCGCGCACCGCGTTGACCGGGGTGCCGTTCGGCGCCCGGACGGTGTCGGGCACGCCGTAGAACGCACGGAAGTACAGCGAGGCGCTGTCGAGCAGCATGAGGCGGTCGGTCACGCGCTCATCCTGCCATGGCCGTGCGACGGGTCATGGGGGTGACCGAGCGAGGGATCTGCCGAGATGAGGAGCGCAGAGCGGGATTCGCCCTCGTCTGGGCAGATCGCCTCATCTCGGCGAAGAGGTGGCTGCGATGTCGTGCCTGGGGGGTTCACGGTCGTCGGATCGCCGCTGCGCGCCGGCAGCGAGTAGGCTCAGCAGCCGGGTCCGGCGGGGTTCTCGACGCACGTCCGGTCGACCAGCGCCGTGCGCGCCTCGACGACGCGCACGTCGTACCCGCCGCTCGTCGCCGTCACGAAGCCGGTGACGGGTCGCCACGTGCCGCTGCCGAAATCGACGGATGCCGCGTACTGCACGGTGACGCTCACCGGATACGTTCCGCGCTCGCGGTAGACGTGGCTCGTGGTGGTCGGCGTGAACTGCGCCTGACCGAGCGCGGCCCAGCTCGTGCCGCCGGTGGTGGAACCTGGCGGTCGAGCCGTCGCCGTAGGTGAAGACGTAGCCCGCGGGAGTGAACCGGACCGTCACGTCCCAGCCGAGCAGCGGGCCCGACATGTACTGCTCGGATGCCGCCGCCACGACGTTCGTCGGAGCCCCGACGATTCCGAACCCCGTCGGCTCGCCCGTGAGCGACGGCTGAGCGGGGCGGAATGAGGCGAGATCGGCGGCGGTGACGTCGGGCGGGGTCACGACGAGGAAGCCGCCGCAGTCCGCTCGGGTGCACGTGATCGGGGTCGGGGCGGGCGCGGGCTGAGCGGGCGCGGAGCCGTCGGTCCGGGGCCCGCCTGCGTCGGGTTGCGCCGGGCTCGAGATGCTCGCGCCGATGTCGACCTGCTCGCCGGAGTTCGAGACCGAACAGTCGCTGTCCAAGCTGCCTGAAGTCGCTCTGCATGCGACCGCTGGCGCTGGAACGCCGCGATGCTCAGCGCAGGCGATGACGCAGAGCGCAGCGCCTATCGGCGTGCAAGCATCGCGATCACCGTCTCTCGGTCGCAATCGAGCCACAGGATCCAGTCGGCGTTGATGTCGACAGTCGACACAACGTAACGCGATGCGTCTGAACGCCGGTCGATCCGGATCACGACTGACTGGCCAGTCATCGTCGACGACCTCGACTGCCGAGACGTCGAGACACATCGCGAGCTCAACTGATCGACAGCTGACCGAGTCGCAGGCCTGCGATCCGCGAACCAGTCGTCACCTCGGATGTCTCGCCGGTGACACGTCCACTCGTCTGCGTGCATCTGAGTGAGCGTCTTTGCGCTCGTCCGCGTTCGCATCACCCGTCGTCCAGGCATACACGGCCTCGAAGGTCTCCGGGTCGCTCAGATCCACCTGGTTCAGCGCATCCACGTACGCCCGGTAGGTCTCCTCCGCGGCGGCGAAGGCTTCCTCTTCGCTCGCGAACACGGGCGCCGGAGGGCGACGGGGCCGGTTCGGGCTGGCATCCGGTCGCGACACCGACCAGCAGCACCAGAGCGGTGGCGACGGCGGCGACGCGGGAAAGCATCCGACCACGCTAGCCGCGATGACCCCGGCCCGACCGGACTTATCCACACCCCGCGAGGGACTCCCGGCCTCTTTCCGGTCGTCGGTCGCCGCTGTCATACTGACCGCGTGAAGATCTCGAAGCTGATCGGCGCCGCCGTCGTCGTCCTCCTCACAGCGGGTCTGAGCGCCTGCGCTCAGGGCTACGACCCGGTGATCGCGCCGGTGACGATGGACGCGAATGATCTGCAGGGCGCGACGGTGGATCTCGTCGTCGGCCAGGTGCTGAACATCAACACCGGCGATCTCGCGGTCGACAGCTACAGCGGCGAGGTCGCCGACACCGCGGTCGCCGAGTTCGTGAAGGGCTACGAGCAGGACGGCACGACGTACAACCCCGGGGTGAAGGCGCTGGCCGAGGGCTCGACGACCGTGGTGCATGTCGAACTCCGACGGCGGCATCCAGGACCTGACGTTCACGGTCGAGGTCGGCGAGTAGTCCGCGGCGTCACCGGGCGCAAGCCCGGCGCCCGTGTCGCGCCGGGCCGTTAGCGTTGTCTGATGACCACTCAGCAAGAGAAAGCACAGACCCTCGCGCAGCTGCATGCCGCGCCCGAGATCCTCCGGGTGGTGAACGTCTGGGACGTCGTTTCCGCCAAGACGGTGGCGGCGCTGCCGCAGACGAAGGCCATCGTGACCGCGGGTCACTCGATCGCCGCGACATTCGGCTACGCCGACGGCGAGAACATCCCCCTCGAGCTCATGCTCGACATGGTCGGCCGGATCGCGGCGTCGACCGATCTGCCCGTCTCGGCCGACCTCGACGCCGGCTTCGGCGACCCGGGCGAGACCGCGCGCCGCGCGATCGGCGTCGGAGTCGTCGGGGCGAACATGGAGGACCGCCTGGCTCCGCTCGCGGACTCGGTCGCCGCCGTCGAGGCCGTGATCGCCGCCGGTGCCGCCGAGGGCGTGCCGTTCGTGCTCAACGCCCGCACCGACGCGTTCGTCCGCGCCGGCGATCGCCCGCTCGCCGAGTCGATCGAGGACGCGATCACCCGTGGCCGCGCCTACCTCGCGGCGGGCGCCGACCTGGTCTTCGTCCCCGGCATCCTGAACGCCGACGTCACGCGCGCAGCTGGTCGACGGCATCGGTCAGCGCAAGATCAGCGTGATCGGCCTGCCGGGTGCGCTGTCGGCCGCGCGAGTACGAGGCGCTCGGCGTCGCACGCATCTCCTACGGCCCGATGACCCAGCGGGTCGCCCTGACCGCGCTGCAGGACGTCGCGACCGACCTGTACGCCGATGGCGTGATCCCGGCGAGCACCCGCAGCCTCAACTGAGGTCGCGGGTCAGCGGGCCCGGACGGATTCGACCACGTCGAGCACCGCGTCGGTGACGAGCGCCGGCTGCTCGACGGGGAGTCCGTGCCCGCTGTCGGTCTCGGTGATGTGGGTCGCCTCCAGCGACTCGGCGAGCAGTGCCTGCGCGGCGACCCACCCCGGCCAGGTCGACGCGCCCGGTGTGACCTGCAGATCCCACGGGTGATCCGACGACATCACCACCGCGGGGATCGGGGGAAGGTCCGGCGTTTCGTCGAGCTCGGCGATGCTCGTTTCGTACGCGGGCACCTCCGACCCGGCGGCATCCACGCTGCCCGCGACGAGCTGCATCCATGCCGACCACTGCTCGGGGGCGAACGTCTCCTGCAGGTACGCGCTCGCGGAGTCGAGCAGCACGATGCCCTCGATCTCGTCGGAGTACGTCCGCGCGAACTGCTGGGCGATCATGCCTCCCCACGACAGCCCGACCACCACGTACGGCGCCGACTCGCCGGCGGCGGCCATGAGCGCGTGCAGGTCTTCGGCGCTCTGCAGCGCCGTGGTCGGCTGCGAGACCACGGTCGACTCCGTCGGTTCACCCGACTCGACCGTGGTTCCGGGGCGGTCGTACGCGCACACCCGAGTCGTCTCCGACAGCGCGTCGAAGGTCGAGACCGCGTCGGCGGGCGCATCGGGCAGCAGCGTGGTCCACTCGTCGGCGGCACCGCGGGTGCCCGAGATCAGCAGGACGGTGGGCGAACCGGTGCCCCGGCACTCGAGGAACAGGCTCCGCCCGCCGCCGATGTCGATCAGGCCGGAGACCTCCTCGCCAGCACTCGACGACGCCTCCGGGGAGGAGGGCGACTCGGTCGGCACGGACGCCGGGCCGCTGCATCCGGCCAGCACGATCGTCACGAGGGCCAGGCTTGCGATTCCCGTGATCGATGACCGGATTCGTGGACCCATGGATGCCGCATCCTTCGGCGTCGTGCGAGAACCCGCGTCGGATCAGGTGTCGCGGATGATCGGCGCGTCGTCCTCGCGGTGGTCATCCGTGTCGCCCGGCGGGTAGGTGGTGAGCTCGGGCCGTCGCCGCAGGTAGAGCGTGCTCGCGATGAGCCCGCCCCACACGATGAGGATCGCGAGGATCAGGAAGGTGATGGCGAGCGGAGTCATGACGACACCCCCTGTCGGCCGGCGCGGCGCGACACGGTCGGATCGCCGGGCGGCGGATAGGGCGGCCACGCGGTGAAGTCGTCGGGCGACTGGCGCCACCGCAGCAGCGGCAGCACGATCGCGACCACGATGATGAAGGCGATCGTGCCCCAGCCGACGATGCCGAGGTACCAGCCGGGCAGATCCGCATAGCCCTCGACGATGAGCGTGATGATCCGCTGGATGAGCATGTAGCCGAGAATGACCGGCGCGAGGATGCCGACCAGCAGCACCCAGACGCGACCTACCTTGAAGGTCGAGACCGCGTTGAGGTGGTAGCGCAGTTCGGGTCCGCGGCGCAGCACCCAGATCACGAGGACCGTCGCCAGGACGGCGGAGGCCACGATGCCGATGTTGTTCGCCCACTGGTCGGCGACATCGAGGGCGAGGAGGCCCGTCGTGGTCGAGAAGAGGAGGATCGACAGGACCGCCGAGACGACGCCGACGCCGACGGCGGCGCCGCGCGGGGTCATCCCGAACTTCTCCTGCACCGCCGCCGAGACGACCTGCAGCACCGAGATGAGCGAGGTGAACCCGGCCATCGTGAGCGAGCCGAAGAACAGCACGCCGAAGATCACCCCGCCGGGCATCTGCGACACGATCGCGGGGAAGGTGATGAACGACAGCCCGACCCCGGTGAGTCCCTCGAGCTCGGAGACGGCGATGCCCTGCTGGAAGGCGAAGAAGCCCAGCGTGGCGAAGACGCCGATGCCGGCCAGGATCTCGAAGGAGGAGTTCGCGAAGGCGACGACGAGGCCGGGACCGGTCAGGTTCGAGCGCCGCTTGCGGTACGACGCGTACGTGATCATGATGCCGAACGCGATCGAGAGCGAGAAGAAGATCTGGCTGTACGCGGCGATCCAGACGTTCGGGTCGCCGAGCGCCGCCCAGTCCGGGGTGAACAGCGCGTTGAGGCCTTCGGCCGCACCGTCGAGGAACAGCGCCCGCACCACGAGGATCGTGAAGGCGACGACCAGCAGCGGCAGGAAGATGACGTTGACCCGCTGCAGACCCCGGGCCACACCGAGGGCGAGCACGACGATGGCGGCGAGCCAGACGATCGCGAGCGGGATGAGCACGCCCGGCACGAACTCGAGGCTGAATCCGGGGTCGCCGACCTGCAGGTACTCGCCGGTCAGGAAGGCGGCCGTGTCATCGCCCCAGCGCAGGTCGAAGGAGAACACGAAGTAGCTGAGGGCCCACGCGATGACGGCCGTGTAGTACAGGCCGATGACGAAGGCGATCGCGACCTGGAACCAGCCGAGCCCTTCCATCCACCTCTTGCCTCCGCTGAGCCGGCGGAAGGCGGTCGGGGCGGAGCCGCGGAAGCGGTGGCCGATCGCGTAGTCGAGGAACAGGATCGGGATGCCGGCGGTGATCAGCGCGACGAGGTAGGGGATGAGGAACGCGCCGCCGCCGTTCTCGTACGCGACGCCGGGAAAGCGCCAGATGTTGCCGAGGCCGACCGCGGAGCCGATCGCGGCGAGGATGAAGCCGACCTGGCCGGTCCATTCCTCCCGGGGCTTCGTTCCCGAAGGGGGCGGGGGGTTCTTCACGTCGGTCATGGCGCTCTCCTCGTGTGCGGTCGCGGCGGTGCGACGCTCGTCGGTACGCCGCACGCTACCAGTCCGAAGCGCGATCGGTGGGGAGCGGGAATCGCCGCTGCCGTGCGGCTGTTGGCAACGGCGTGGAGTACGCACCCGTCGACGTCGTGGTGATCGGCGCGGGTCAGGCGGGCCTGTCGGCCGGGTATCACCTGCGGCGGCGCGGATTCGCGCCGATCGCGCGAACGACGGCAGATGAAGCGGAGGCGGATGCCGGCACCTTCGTCGTGCTCGACGCGAACGAACGGCCCGGGGGAGCGTGGCAGCACCGGTGGCCGTCGCTGCGGATGGCGACGGTGAACGGCATCCACGAACTGCCCGGCTATCCGGTGCCGCCGGCCGATCCGCAGGCCTCGAGCCGCGACGTGCTGCCGCCCGTACTTCCGTGCCTACGAGGAGGAATTCGACCTCGAGGTGCGGCGGCCCGTTCGGGTCACCGCGGTGCGCCGCGCCGACGACGATCCGGACGGTCGGCTGCTCGTCGAGACGGATGCCGGGAGCCTGGGCGGCGAGGTATGTGATCAACGCGACCGGCACGTGGACGCGGCCGTTCTGGCCGCACTACCCCGGACAGTCGCGCTTCCGCGGTCGCCAGCTGCACGTCGCCGACTACGTCTCGGCCGATGAGTTCGCCGGCAAGCGGGTGGTGATCGTCGGGGCCGGGGTCTCGGCGGTGCAGCTGCTCGACGAGATCTCGCACGTCGCCGAGACGATCTGGATGACCCGGCGCGAGCCGGACTGGGCCGAGGAGGCCTTCGACATCCCCGCGCGCGTCGCCGCGATCGCCGGAGTCGAGGATCGGGTGCGGCGCGGACTGCCGCCGGGCAGCGTCATCTCCGTGACCGGCATGCACTGGACGCCGTGGGCGCGCGCTGCGCAGGCGCGGGGCGTGCTGGAGCGGCATCCGATGTTCGCCTCCATCGAGGAGGACGGCGTGCGGATGCCGGACGGCGAGTTCGTGCCGGCGGACGTCATCCTGTGGGCGACCGGGTTCCGACCCGCGCTCGAGCATCTTGCGCCGCTCCGACTCCGCACGCCCGAGGGCGGCATCCGCGTCGCCGACGGACGCGCTCTCGACGAGCCGCGGCTGTTCCTCATCGGATACGGGCCGTCGCAGTCCACGGTCGGCGCGAACCGGGCCGGACGCGCGGCCGTGCGCGCGATCGTCGCCGATCGCGCCCCCGTCGCCGCATAGACCGCCCGTAGGCTGGCGGTCGATCACCGCCGCCACCCGAGGAGTAGCCATGTCGTTCGGTCACGCGGCGTCGAGCCGCAGCGGCATCCGCCGCGTGGAGGACACGGCGCCCTGTCCGTGCGGGAGCGGCGACACCTTCGGCGGATGCTGCGGGCCTGTGCTGCGCGGAGGTCCCGCGCCGACGGCCGAACGGCTGATGAGGTCGCGCTACACGGCGTTCTTCGTCGGCGACGCCGATCACCTCCTCGCCTCGTGGCATCCGCGCACCCGTCCCGAGGCGATCGAGATCGACCGCGACCTGCGCTGGACCGGCCTGCGAATCCTCGACGTCGTGGCGGGTTCCGCAGGCGAGGCGACCGGCGTCGTGGAGTTCCGCGCGTCGTGGTCGGAGCGCGGCGCGAAGGGCGAACTTCACGAGCGCAGCCGTTTCGTGCGGCAGAGCGGTCGCTGGTGGTACCTCGACGGAGACGTCGGCTGACGACCCTCGCCCACGAAATCGTGCGTAGCGTGGAGGGATGGCACATCCCGCCCCTCACCCCATCGCCGCCGGCCAGGAGTCGGTCTGGGACTATCCGCGTCCGCCGCGCATCGAGGCCGTCGACCGTCGGGTGACGATCGAGCTCGGCGGGCAGCGCATCGTCGATACGACGGACGTCGTCCGCGTGCTCGAGACGAGCCATCCGCCGGTCTACTACCTGCCGATCTCCGCGTTCGTCGAGGGGGCGCTCGTCCCCGCGCGCGGATCGTCGTTCTGCGAGTTCAAGGGCTACGCGAGGTACTTCGACGTGGTCGGTGGGCAGACCACGGTGCAGGGCGCGGGCTGGAACTACCCGACGCCGTCCCGCGGGTACGAGCTGCTCGCCGACCGCGTGGCCGTCTACGCGGGCAAGATGGACCGCTGCACCGTCGACGGCGAAGAGGTCGTTCCGCAGCCGGGCGGCTTCTACGGCGGATGGGTGACCTCCGACATCGTCGGGCCCTTCAAGGGCGACCCCGGCACGAGGGGCTGGTAGGGCTCAGGCCCGAGGCGGCTCGTCGTCGGCGTCCGGCTCGTCGTCGGCCGCGGCATCCGCCGTATCATCGGCGTCGGCGGTCTCTCGCGCGCCCTCATCGAGCAGGGTGACCAGTGCGTCGTCGAACGCGTCGCCGTCGGGCGTCGCGGTGAGCAGGGGTTCGGCGGCGAGGGTCAGATCGATCAGTTCGCGCAGCAGCCCGCCGACCGTCGTCGATCGCAGCAGCCGGAACTGGTCGAGCTGACCGAGCGGCGCGATCGCGGCGAGCTGCCAGCTCGATTCGAGCGGGTCGTCGGACAGCTCGATGTTCGGGTCCCACTGCACCTCGGCGTACTCCGCCGCGCGCGAGAGCACGCGCCGCACGATGCGCTCGGCCTCGGTGCGCAGCGGCGTGAGCGCGTCGTCCCAGACGAGCGCCGGCAGTTCGCGCACGGTCGCGGTGGGGTAGGGCTCGTCGTCGCGCCACTCCGCGACCTCGATGCGCGAGCCGCCGACGGCGATCAGGTGGATGTCGCGCTCGCCGGCCATCACGTTCGTGATGCGCGCCATCGTGCCGATGCGGAATCGCTGGTCGCCGCCGCCGGCCTCGCTGCCGCGCTCGATGAGCACCACCCCGAACTGCGGATCCTCGTCATCGAGCAGTCGCCCGAGCATGACGAGGTAGCGCTCCTCGAAGATCCGCAGCGCCAGCGGCGTGTGCGGGAAGAGCACCGATCCGAGCGGGAACATCGCGACGTCCGCCATTGCTCCAGTCAACCAGCGTTCGCGGTGGTCTGGCCGGGAATGTCTGTCGAAATCGCGCATTCAGCGCACGCATCGAGTCGGGCCCTAGGCTCTGACCCGGACGACAGGATGGAGGCGGCGCATGTCCGACAACATCGACGCGGGTCGCGGCACCCTGCTCTACGTCGAAGACGACCCCCGCATCGCGGCGATGAGCATCGAGGTGCTCTCCGAGCACTACGCCATCGATCACGCATCGACAGGCGAGGCCGCCCTGCGTCTGGCGCTGCACGGCCGGTACGACGTCATGGTCGTGGATCGTCGTCTGCCCGGCATGGATGGGGTCGAGTTCATCCGCGCGGTCCGAACTGCGCGCATCACAACGCCGATCCTGATGCTGACCGCCCTGGGTGCGGTCAACGATCGCGTGTCGGGGCTCGACGGCGGCGCGAATGACTACCTCGTCAAGCCGTTCGACTACGAGGAGCTGCTCGCGCGGCTCCGCTCGCTCCGGCGCGCATTCCGCGCGGATGCCGGTCGGCGCCTCCTCGGCGAGTGGATCTTCACGCCCGAGTCGCAGGCGTTGTACGACCCGAGCGGCTACCGCATCGCACTGACCGCCACAGAGAGCGCCCTGCTGGAGCTGCTCAGCGGCAGCCCGGAGCACGTGTTCAGCCGCGAGGAGATCTTGAAGGCTGTTTTCCGCGAAGGAGAGACGACGAGCTCGGTCGACACGTACGTTCACTACGTGCGCCGCAAGTCGACGCGCGAGATGATCGACACCGTACGCGCTCGAGGGTACCGGGCGGGGAATCCCTCGTGAGCGACGAAGACGATCGCCGCCGTGTTCAGCGCGCGGCCCTGTCGATCGGGCTCTACGTCGGCGTCGCTTCCGCGATCGTCATCGCGTCGGGCGTCGGCATCCTGATCGCGGCGATCCTGCTCAATCGGCGCCCCGAACGCGAAGAGCACGACGAGATGCTCGAAGGCCAAGGCTCGGGCGAGGACTTCGTGATCGATGCCGACCGAATGCTGCCGCTCGTGATCGCGCTGGGCCTGGTCGGCGTTCTCCTGCTCGGCGTGGTCGCCTGGCTCGCGGCGCGACGATCGGTCCGTCCGCTCGGCGACGCCCTCCGGCTGCAGCGGAACTTCGTCGCCGACGCCTCTCACGAACTTCGCACGCCGCTGACCTCACTGACGAGCCGCATCCAGGTGCTCGAGCGACGGCGCGAACGCGGCGAGCCGATCGATGAGACGATCGTCGAGCTGCGCAGGGATGCCGCGATGATGACGGACGTCCTGAACGACCTGCTGCTCGCCGCCGAGGGTGGGGCGGAGGCGGGGGAACCGGCATCCGTGGCGACGGCCGTGGGTGCTGCTGCAGAGTCGCTGCGGCCGGTGGCAGACGACGCGGGTGTGTCGCTTCTGGTCGACGTGCGGCACGATGCCGCGGTCACCGTGCCTCCGGTCACCCTGGTGAGGCTCGTGATCGCGCTCGTGGACAACGCTGTTCAGCATTCGCCGGCCGGCGCTACGGTGACGATCGGGGTGAGCATCGAGGGCGCTCAGGCCGCGGTCCGCGTCACCGACCAGGGATCCGGTATCCACGGGATCGAGCCGGGGGCCGTCTTCGAGCGGTTCGCGCGCTCGTCGGAGACCGGTCGCCGCCGCGGGTTCGGGCTCGGACTCGCGCTCGTGCGCGATGTCGCGATGCGTGCGGGCGGCAGCGTCGAAGTGGAGACCACGTCGGATGCCGGGACCACGTTTCTGCTCCGCCTGCCGACCGCGGGTTGAGTCAGAACGCCGGCGCGTCCGCGCCGACCACGTCGATAGGCACCCCGTGGAGCCATCGGGTCACCCGGCCGTCGTCGGCGACCAGGATGCCGGTGCGGGTCCCGGAGCGCGCGATCCACGATCGGTCGTCGACGCCCGCGACGATCGCAGCGGTCGCCCAGAGGTCGGCGCGGGCGAGGCTCTCGTCGACGATCGATGCGCTGACCAGACTGCGGGCAGGTTCGCCCGTGCGGGGGTCGATGATGTGCGCACCGCGTTCGGCCGACCCGGAGGTCGCGACCGCGCCGTTGGCGACCTCGAGGGTTGCGATGAGCCGGCCGGGGTGCTGCGGGTGGGCGATGCCGACGTTCCACCGCCAGTCCGCACCGGGCGCGGTGAACAGCTGCATGTCGCCCCCGGCGTTGATGCCGACGGCGGCCTCGTGTGCGACGAGCGGGGCGAGGTGCCTACGGGCCGCGTTCTCGACCGCCCAGCCCTTGACGTACCCGGTGGGGTCGAACCATCCCCTCCACATCGCGCTGAAGAGCCCGCCGGTCTCGACCGCCGCGGCGCGGCACGCGGCCTCGACCTCTTCGACTCGCGGGTCGGCGTCGGCAAGCGCCAGATCGCCGCGGGCGATGCGACGGATGTCGGAGTCGTCGCGGTAGGTCGAGAAGACGCGGTCGATGTCTCGGAGTTCGGCGAAGCAGTCCTCGATCGCACTGTCGGCGGTACGACTGAGTACGCCTCCGTCGTTCAGAACGTGAATGCTGATCGGCATCCCCATGATCTCCTCGACCCTCACGGACCGCGAGAGCGGCGAGCGCGTCAGCGATGGAGACATCACGCGTTCGCCTGATCGATGGCGCTCTGCAGCGACGAGATGTAGCCCCGGCTCGTGTAGGTCGCGCCGGAGACCATGTCGATCTGGGAGCTCTGAGCCAGGGTGGTCTCGGAGACCAGGATCGGAAGCGCATGCTCGTTGATCTGCTTGTCGCGGCGGTCGCTGTTCGGATAGTCGAGGACCTGAACGTCGGCGATCTGGCCGCCCGACACTGTGATCTGCACCTGAACGGGGCCGTAGCGGGTGTCCGCGGCGCCGCCGGTGTAGGTGCCATCGGCCAATCCTGTCGACGTCGAGGACGTGGTGCCGCCGGGCGAGCTGGTCGAGCCGCTCGAGGAGTTTCCGGAGGATTCGGCTTCGTCTTCGTCTTCGGAGTCCTCGTCGTCGCCCTCGTCGTCGTCGTCCTCGTCGCGCGAGTCGTCCTGGGACGTGTCTTCGGTCGTGGTCGGGGTGGTGCTGGACGTGCCACTGGACGCCGCGGGGTCGGTGATCACGATCGGCTGAACCGCTTCGAGCGAGGTGCGGTAGCCGAACAGCAGGACGAGTCCGCTGAGTGTTGCGAGCACGGCGTAGATGATTCTCTTCATGGCTTCTCCCAGCCTCAGATGGTGAATGATTCGGAGTGGATGCGGTCTGTCGCGACGCCCGCCGCGCGCAGGTCCTTCGTGACCGCCCGCATCCACGGCACCGGACCGCACACGTACACGTCGTAGGCGTCCAGATCGGGTGCGAGATAGCGGATGAGGTCCGGTCCCCGCCACGCGCCGTGGCTGACGGAGAGCCACGGCGACGTGCCGGGAGCGCGGGGACCGGACAGCGGGGCATGACGCAAGCCGCGTTCGGCGATGAGGCGATCGATCGCCTCCTGACGCAGAGCATCGCCCGGGGTGTGGTCTCGCGTCACAAGCGTGGCATCGCCGGGAGCGTAGGGCTGCTCCTCGAGGAGCGAGACCAGGGGGGCCACTCCGGCACCCGCGCCGATCATGAGCAGCTTGGTGCCGGTACGGGCCTCTCCGGTCATGTGGCCGTAGGGGCCTTCGATCAGCACCCGCGTGCCCGGCCGCAGCGTCGTGAGGCGCTGCGTGCCGTCGCCGGCGATGCGGGCAGAGATCGCGACCGTGCGAGCGGTGGGTGCCGACGAGAGCGAGAAGGGGTGGCCGCGGGTCCAGCCGGGTCCGTCGACGAACCGCCAGACGAAGAACTGGCCGGCACGCGCACCGAGCCTGTGCAGTGCTCGGCCCGACACCGTCACCGTCACACCGTTGTCGCCGTCGCGCTCGACCGCGCTCACGCGGAGGCCGTGGCGGGCGGACCGCGCGAGCGGCACGCCGATGCGGAAGACGAGCACGGATGCCGCGGCCGCGGCCCAGAGCGACCACCAGTAGGCGGTGGCGAGCGGAGACGACAGGAAATCCGCACCCGTCCACAGCTGGTGGGGCAGGGCGAGGCCGACCCCCAGGTACGCGTAGAGGTGCAGCAGGTGCCACGACTCGTAGCGCAGTCTCCTGCGCGCGCGGCGGATCGAGGTGACCACGACGAGCAGGATCAGAAGCGTCCCGGCGGTCGCGAGCAACATCCCGGGGTAGTCCCAGATGAACTCCCACAGCTGCACGAACGGATTGATCGCGGCGGCCGCCGCGTAGCCGAGCACGAGCAGCACGATATGGGCGGCGAGCAGCCAGAACGACCAGAAGCCCACGAAGCGATGCATGCGCGTCAGCGCATCGCGGCCGAATCCGCGTTCGAACACGGGAATGCGCGCCATCAGCAGCACCTGGTACAGCAGCAGGTTCGCCGACACGAGGCCCGTCAGCCGGCCGAGAGCGGTGAGCGTCTCAGCGTTGAAGCCCAGGGCGGCGGTGATTCCGCCGCCGGCGACCCAGAGCGCGGCGACGAACAGGCTCGTGAGCCAGATCACCGTCGTCGCGACCGCGTGCCAGAGGGCCGTGCGCGGGTTGCGGTTGAAGACGCCCCGGACAGCCGGAGCCGCCGGGGCGATCGTGCCGGTGCGCGGAGCGAGAGTGGTCATGGCCTCATCGTGGGCGGCGCACTCTGAGGGGGCGCTAAGAATCGGCCGATCACAGCGAGCTCATAGGCAATGCCTCGCGGGCGGCCAGGGTCGGTGGCTCGAAATCTAGACTGGCTCGATGACCTCATTCACCGACGCGGTCGCCGCCGGGCCGATCGTGCTCGACGGCGGGCTCGGCACCCTGCTCGAAGCGCACGGCCACGACCTTTCGTCGTCGCTGTGGTCCGCGCGGCTGCTCGTCGAGGATCCCGAGGCGATCCGCAGCGCGCACGCCGAATACTTCGCGGCGGGGGCGCGCGTCGCGATCACGTCGTCGTACCAGGTGAGCTACACGGGCCTGGATGCCGCGGGCCTCGGCCGTCGTGAGGTCGACGCGCTGCTCGCGCGCAGTGTCGAGATGGGCCGGCGTGCGAGGGAAGACGCCGGTCTGTCCGCCGACGAGGCGTGGGTCGCGGCATCCGTCGGCCCGTACGGCGCGTCGCGCGCGGACGGCAGTGAGTACACCGGCGACTACGACCTGGACGTCGCGCAGCTGCGCGCGTGGCATCGGCCCCGTCTGCAGGCGCTCGCCGAGGCGGCGCCCGATGCGATCGCGGTGGAGACGATCCCATCGCTCGCCGAGCTCGAAGCGGTGTGCCGCGAGCTGGACGGTCTCGGCATCCCGGCATGGGTCAGCATGACGATCGCCCGCGGCCGGCTGAGGACGGGGGAGTCGCTCGAGGAGGCCTTCGCGCTGGCGGGGTCCGTCCCCGAGGTCGTCGCGGTCGGTGTGAACTGCTGCGACGCGGACGAGGTGAGCGGGGCGCTCGCCGCGATCACGGACGGCGCACCCGGTGTCGTCTACCCGAACAGCGGCGAGCGCTGGCACGCCGATGCGCGTCGCTGGTCGGGCGACGCGTCCGCGATCGCTGCGAGCGCCGGCGACTGGGTCGCGGGCGGCGCGCGCCTGGTGGGCGGATGCTGCCGCGTCGGCCCCGACCAGATCGCGCAGATCGCGCGGGCGGTCGCTTCGCTGCCGGCGTAGTCCGGCGCGCCGGTCGGTGACCGCGCGTAGCGTGGAGACGAACCGGCTGGGAGGCCCACATGTCCCGCATCCTCATCATCGGCGGCCACGGCAAGGTCGCGCTGCTGCTCGCTCCACTGCTCGTCGAACGCGGTGACGACGTGACCAGCGTCATCCGCAATCCCGCCCACGCCGCTGAGGTGGCGGCATCCGGCGCGACACCGGCAGTCGCTGACGTCGAGACGCTCTCGGTCGACGAGCTGTCCACGCTGCTGGGCGGGCACGACGCCGTGGTGTGGTCGGCCGGGGCGGGCGGCGGGAGCCCTGCGCGCACGTACGCCGTCGATCGCGACGCCGCGATCAGGTCGATGGATGCCGCCGCGCACGCCGGCGTCGACCGCTACGTGATGGTCTCCTACTTCGGCGCACGGGCCGATCACGGAGTCCCCGCAGACAACCCGTTCTTCGCCTACGCCGAGGCCAAGGCCGCCGCCGACGACCACCTGCGTGCGACCGGGCTGTCGTGGACCGTCCTCGGCCCCAGCGCGCTGACCCTCGACGAGCCCACAGGTCGCATCGACGTCTCGGCGTCGGAGTCGACGTCGGTGAGCCGGGCCGATGTCGCGGCCGTCGTCGCCGCGGCGCTCGCCGACGATGCCACGATCGGCCGGACCATCCGCTTCAACAGCGGCGATGTGCCCATCGCGGAGGCGATCGGGTGACGGCGGAGTTCGCCGCACTGATCGGTGATCGGCGACGCGAGCTGCAGGGGCGACTCGCCGCGGTGGAGGCGCGGCTCGACGCGATCCGGGCGGAGCGCAGCGGCGCGACCGACGACGACGAGCACGATCCGGAGGGATCGACCCTGTCGACCGAGTGGTCTCGCGCCGAGGGGCAGCGCGGCGATGCCGCGCGCGATCTGGCCGAGCTGGATGCCGCGCTCGCGCGAGTGGATGCCGGCACCTACGGCCTCTGCGCCTCGTGCGGCGGCGCGATACCGCTCGAGCGCCTCCGGCTGCTGCCCGCGGCGACGCTGTGCGTGCCGTGCGCCAGCAGCGCTTAGTCGTCACTATGGGCCGGATCGCGGATGAAACGCGGCCCGTCGTACCCGTCGCGTTCTATCCGCTCATCCCACATCGCACGGGGCCGCACCCACAGCCCGCCGTCGCCGTACAGTGCGCGGTAGACGACGAACTCCTCCTCGGACTCGCTGTGCCGGGCCGTGCCGATCACCTCGTACGGCTGTCCTTTGAAGTGGCGGTAGCGGCCGGGCTCGATGTCGGTCATGACGCCACGCCCTGGGTCTGTGCGATCCATTCCTCGAGGATGACCCGGATCGCTCCTTCGTTGCGCCGGACGTCGTCGGCGTCCTCGAACACGGCGAGCGCGCGATCGGAGTCCTTCCAGTCGAGGAGTTTCTCCGGGTCGTCGATCACCGGCGCGCGTTTGGCGCCTCGACGTTTCGCGCCGGTGTGCAGAACGAGGCGGATGCCTGATCCCTTGAGGAGCCCGGTGGTCGCGAAGTGATCGTCGATCGCGAAGCTCGGCGCGTTCCACTTGATCTCACCGCGGACGCGCTCATCGCTGCTCGCGATGATGCGGCACAACTCGTCGAGTGCTGCCCGGGTCGGCTCGGGGAGGTCGGCGACGTACGCCTCGATCTCGTCGGTCATGGGCTCCCTTCCCGGAGAGTCCGGATCACCGTCTCACCCAACCGCGCATGCCGCAAGATCGCGGGTCAGCCTCCACTGGGGTAGGGGATGAACGGCGCGGTGATCGACGCCAGCACCTTCTGTCCGGCGACGCTCGGGTGGAAGTAGTCGGCCGTGGAGATGTGCGTCGAGGTGAACGCGTAGTTGGCCACCGCGAAATTGTCGAACGTGCAGCCGGCAAGAGCAGCGCACTCCTGCTGCAGCACCTGGTTGTACTCGTTCACCCGCGCCTGCACGGCGAGGCGTCGACTCTCGTTGGTGGACGTCGTGCTGGTCGGGTTGGCGAGCATCGACTGGCAGATCTTGGCGGATGCCCAGATCAAGCGGGCGCCGAACTTGCTCTTGGAGATGGACCACATCCGGTAGAGGTTGGGGATGCTGGCCACCAGGACCTTGTTGTCCGCTTTCGCGGTGAGGAACTGCGTGAGGGCAGCCTTGATCCGTGCCCGGAAGTCCGCGGTCGGGGTCATGCCGGCGACCGTCGGCGTGCACGCGTCGTTGGCTCCGATCTCGACGGTGAGGAAGTCGGCCTGCGCCGAGATCGCGGACGTCACCTGTGCCGCGAGACTCGCTGAGTTCGCCCCGACCTGCGCGACGTTCACACCAGTGATCGTCGTTGCCGAGGCCGTCTGCAGGCGCTGCCGGAGGGAGCTGAGGGTCGACGCGGTTCCGGTCGACCAGCTGTACTGCGGGAAGGAGCCGTAGCTGGCGGAGTTGTAGGCGAGGGTGATGGAATCACCCGCTGCCGCCATGACGTCGGGGTATGCGCTCACAGCGGGAGCAAGTTGCTGTTGCTGCGTGGCCGGCGGTGCGGGTGCGGGCTCGACGGGCGCGGGCGCGACGGGTCGCGGGCGCCGGCTCGACGGGTGCGGGCTCGACGGGTGCGGGCTCGACGGGCGCGGGCTCGACGGGCGTCGGGCTCGACGGGTGCGGGTGGCGTGGGGTCGGTGGGCGTGGGTGCGGGGTCCTCCGGCGTGGGCTCGGGTGGAGGAGGGCTCGGAGTCGCGGACTCGGTCGGGCTGGGCTTGCCCTTGTCGGGGGGTGGTGCAGCCATTGCGGGCGAGCTGACGGCGGCGGTCGAGATGATCGCGAAGACCGCGAGTGTCGCGATCGTGAGGCGGGCGCGAGGGCGGCGTGACGACATGACGACTCCGTTCGGGTGGTACGTCGGCGGACTCCCGCGGTTCCCCAGTGAACCGGCGAATCTGGCGCTCACCATAGACCCGCGATGCACGGCGGTCAATGGGGTCCGGCGGCGTTCGGCGGGCAGTTCCGCGGCCCGACACGTACGCTGGTGCGGTGCCTTCCGTCCTGAACATCTCGGCGTATCTGTTCACGCGGATCGATGATCCGCAGGCGCTGCGGCCTGTGCTGCGCGAGCGCGCAACGGCGGCAGGGCTGAAGGGCACGATTCTGCTCGCCGAAGAGGGCATCAACCTCTTCCTGGCCGGCGATGCGGATGCCCTGCGCGCGTTCATCGACGACCTCCGCGGCGATGCCCGGTTCTCACAGCTCCCGACCAAGGAGAGCTGGTCCGTCGGCACAGCCGTTCCAGAAGATGCTCGTCAAGGTCAAGCGCGAGATCATCCGGATGGACCACCCGATGATCCGGCCCGCCGCCGGCCGCGCGCCCGCCGTCGCGCCGGCGACCCTGCGGCGGTGGCTCGACCAGGGCTGTGACGACGACGGCCGCGAGATCGTGCTCCTCGACACCCGCAATGCGTTCGAGGTCGACTACGGCTCGTTCACGGGCGCCGTCGACTGGCGCATCGATCGGTTCACCCGATTTCCGGATGCCGCCGCCGCGCACCGCGCCGACCTCCAGGGCAAGACGGTGGTCAGCTACTGCACCGGCGGCATCCGCTGCGAGAAGGCGACGCTGCATCTGCGCGAGGAGGGGATCGACGCGTTCCAGCTGGACGGCGGCATCCTCGGCTACTTCGACGCGGTCGGGGGCGACCATTGGATCGGCGAGTGCTTCGTCTTCGATGAGCGCGAGGCGCTGCGGCCTGACCTCGTGCCGATCGGGGCGGCGGAATGAAGATCGACCTCAAGAAGGAGATGCCGGCGTACTCCGCCCCGCGCGGTGCGTTCCAGATCATCGACGTGCCCCCGATGCGCTACCTCATGATCGACGGCCACGGCGATCCGAACACGCAGAGCTACGCCGACGCCGTCTCCACGATCTTCCCGGTCGCGTACAAGCTCAAGTTCCTGAGCAAGCGCGAACTCGACCGCGACTATGTCGTGATGCCGCTCGAAGCGCTGTGGTGGTCGGAGGACATGACGACCTTCACCACCGGCCGCGACAAGTCGCGCTGGGACTGGACCGCACTCAACCTCGTCCCGGACTGGATCACCGACGAGCATTTCGCACGGGCATGTGCTGCCGCGGCGGATGCGCCGGCGCTCGAGCGCATCCGCCTGGACACCCTCAGCGAAGGCCGTTGCGTCCAGACGCTCCATGTCGGTCCGTTCGATGACGAGGGCCCGGTGCTTGCGGAGATGCACGACGAGTTCATCCCCGCCCAGGGGCTGCGCATGAGCGGCCGGCATCACGAGGTCTACCTGAGCGACATCCGCCGCACCGACCCCGCGAAGCTCAGGACGATCCTGCGGCAGCCCGTGGAGCCGGCCGCGGGCTGATCGCGGACCTCACCGGGAGGGCACGGTGAAGGGGGAGCGGTCGCGCGGCAGCCACACGCGCTCGTCGCTCGGGTCGATCCCGGAGAAGCCGAGCGGGATGCCGCGCGCCGTCGCCCAGTCCAGCGAATCCGTCGCCTGCACGTGAACGTGCGGCTGCGTGCTGTTGCCGGAGTTGCCGCATGCGCCGATCATCTCGCCGGCGCGCACGCGATCGCCCACGCGGACGCAGACCGAGCCGGACCGGAGGTGCGCCAGAAGCACGAACGGGCCCGCGTCGGTCGCGGCGATCACGACGTGATTGCCGGCGACGCCTGCCGGCCCGCGTGCGACGCGCTCCCGCTGGGTCGCGAGATAGGGAATCACGCTGAACAGCGAGCGCCGCGCCTCGTGATCTGATTCCCCGTCGTGCACGGCGACCACTCCGCCCGTGATCGGCGCGAGGATCGGGGCATCGAAGCCGACGAACCGATCGGGGGACTCGGACGTGACCAGCGCCCGCCACCCCCACGGTGCGGACCTCCCGCGCTCATCGACCGCTACGAAGTCGATCGCGTACGTCGATCCGAACAGGTCGGTGCCGTGGCTCGGCACCCGGTCGGCCGGGCTGTTGAGCGCCATCCAGCGACCCGCGAACGGAAAGGCGAGGCGCAGCGGGTCCATGACCTCAGCGGTACCGGTAGTGGTCGGAGACGCTGTTGATCCAGCTCGCGAACCGCCGGGCCTGTGCATCCTCGCCCGCCGGCACGGTCGCGAGCCACACCTGGCCGGCAACCTCGACGAGCAGGTAGGTCGCCGTGCCGACGACCGCGCGCGGGAGCAGCCGCGGGGTGATCAGTCCCGACGGGCCGTAAAGGATGCGGGCCGTGGCCGGCTTGCCGAGGCGCCCGCGCCGCAAGAGGTCGGCACCGGTCTCGACCGAGGCGACCGCGCCGGCGACCGGCTGGCTCAACGCGCCGAAGTGGATCCAGCGGCCGTCGACGACGAGGCCGGCGAAGGACTCCTCCGAGCCGCTGAAGCGCGCAGCATCCGTCCACCGAGCGCCGTCCCACCACCGCTGCCGCCCCCGTCCGTCGTCGTACCACCCCGCGGCAGCGGCGGCACCGCCCGGGATCGCTCCGGTGTGCAGTTCGACGTCGCGCTCGTTCAGGTCGACGAACTGCTCGGTCCAGCGCGAACCGTCCCACCACCGCTGCTTGCCGTGGCCGTCGTCGTACCAGCCCGCCTCGGGTCCTGTCGCCATGCATCGAGCGTACGACCGAGCGCGCGCACCTGACAGCATCCTCCGAAACGCCCCCCACCCGCGCTGAACGATATATCGTTGAGTATCGCTGAGCTCAGAGAGGGCGACGGCGCAGAGGAGGTCATCATGAGCGGTTCGAACATGGGCGATTGGTTCGGCGGGACTGTCGGAGCGGGCTCGCGAGGCTCGTCCCAGGGCTGGCCGATGACCGGTCTGTGGGAGGCGATGGAGCAGCTTCGCGGACAGTTCGAGCAGAAGGTCGGCGGCACCCGGATGAGCCGCGGCGACGTGCGCACGGCGGTGCTCGCGCTGCTGGCCGAGAAGCCGATGCACGGCTACCAGATCATCCAGCAGATCGAGGAGCGCAGCGGCGGCTCGTGGAAGCCGAGCCCCGGGTCGGTGTACCCGACACTGCAGCTGCTCGCCGACGAGGGGCTGATCAACGCCGAGGAGGCAGGCGGACGCAAGACGTACTCGCTCACGGCGGAAGGACGCGAGGTCGCGGATGCCGCAGCCGACAAGTCCGCACCGTGGGAGGGTTCGAGCTCGCGTGACGGTGGTCACAGCGGGCGGGCGAGCGCCCTGCCGAAGGCGGGCATCGACCTCGCACAGGCCGTCGCGCAGGTCGGACGCTCCGGCACGCTCGGAGCAGGTGAAGGAAGCCGTCGCCGTGCTCGATGACGCGCGCCGCAAGCTCTTCGCCATCCTCGCCCAGGACTGACTCCCGTCGAGAACGACGCCGTGCCCTCCGCACGTCGGCCCTGAGTTTCAAGGATTCGTGGAGATTCGATGACCGACGCCGGTGACATGCGCGCCCGCTATCGCAGGATCACGCGGTTCGCCGCGCGCTACCTGGTGCAGACATGGTGGTTCGAGCTCTTCCTGCCGCGCATCGGTCTGGCCGGACTCGCGGCGCGGGGGCGCGCAGCGCGCCTGACGCGCATCGCGCGGCGGTTCCACCTGCTGGCCGTCGACCTCGGCGGTCTGATGATCAAGGTCGGCCAGTTCATGTCATCGCGCCTCGACGTGCTGCCGCCCGAGATCACCAAAGAGCTCGAAGGCCTGCAGGACGAGGTTCCCGCCGTCGCGTTCCCCGCGATCCGGGCGCTCGCCGAGGCGGAGCTGGGCGTGCCGCTCGAGGTCGCGTATTCGTACGTCGATCCGGTGCCGCTGGCGGCGGCATCCCTCGGCCAGGCCCACCGGGCGACGCTGTCGGATGCCGACGCGGAGGCCACCGGACTGCGCGATGTCGTGGTGAAGATCCAAAGGCCCGGAATCGACCAGATCGTCGAGGTGGACCTGCGGGCGCTGCGCCGCGTCGGCGGATGGCTGAGCCGCATCCGGCTCGTCTCGGATCGCGTCGACGCGCCCGCGCTCGTGGAGGAGTTCGCAGGCACGAGCCTGGAGGAGATCGACTACCTCCACGAGGCCGTCAACGCCGAGCGGTTCGCGCAGGACTTCGCCGGCGATGCCCGCGTCAGCGTGCCCGAGATCGTGTGGGAGCGCACGACGCGCCGGGTGCTCACCCTGGAAGACGTCACCGCGATCAAGCTGAACGACATCGAGGGGCTCCGGGCCGCGGGCATCGATCCGGCCGAGGTCGCGCTCGCCTTCGCGTCGGTCATGTTCGACCAGCTCTTCAAGGACGGCTTCTTCCACGCCGACCCGCACCCCGGCAACATCTTCGTCACGCCGCACCCGGACCACGACGAGGCCGCCGACCCCGCGACACCGGCGTGGCATCTGACGTTCATCGACTTCGGGATGATGGGCGAAGTTCCTCCCGGCCTGCGCAAGGGCCTGCGTCGAGTGCTCATCGCAGCCGCGTCACGCGACGGCAAGGGAATGGTCGACGGCATCCGCGAAGTCGGGGTGCTCCTGCCCTCGGCCGACACGGCGGAGCTCGAGCGGGCGATGACCAAGCTGTTCGCGCGTTTCGGCGGGATGGGCTTCGCGGAGCTTCAGGAGGTCGATCCGCGCGAGTTCCGCGCGTTCGCGATCGAGTTCGGCGACGTCGTGCGCTCGCTGCCGTTCCAGTTCCCCGAGAACTTCCTGCTGATCATCCGCGCGATGTCGCTCGTCTCGGGCAACTGCAGCTCGCTCAACCCCGCATTCAACATCTGGGATGCGGTCGAGCCCTACGCCGGGCAGCTCATCCGGCAGGAGGGCGGGAACGTCGTGCAGGCGTTCGCGAAGCAGGCGGTGTCGGTCGCCGGCACGGTCGCGCGGCTGCCGCAGCGGCTCGATGACCTCACGACGCGGGTCGAAGAGGGTCGGGTGTCGGTCCAGAATCCGCGCCTCGAGCGTCGCATCGGCAGTCTCGAGCGCACGGGCCGGCGCATCATCTCGGCGGTGCTCTTCGCCGCGCTCTTCATCGGCGGCATCGTGCTGCGTGCCGACGACGCGGTCTTCGGCACAGTGGTGATGGCGGTCTCGCTGCTTCCGCTGCTGCACGCCTTGTTCGCGGGGTGGGTCAGCAGGCGCCTGCCCTGAGGGCTCCGCGTCAGTCCCGCAGCCCGACGCGGTCGGGGATCTCGAACGGGAGGTGGGGAAGCCACGACGCGGGATCGGGCCAGGGGCGCGACGACGGCAGCGTGCTCAGCAGGCGGCGCAGCGCGGCATCCCGCGGCGTCGCCGGAGCCGGCGAGGCGAGCACGCGCTGCGGTGCGTGGTGGCCGAGCGCCCCGCACCACCAGTGCCGCCAGGTGTCGGGTGCGCCCTCCGGCTCGAGCACGATGTAGTAGTCGGGCATGAGCGCCGAACCGTGCTCGAACATGGCCAGAGCGGTCTCGACCTCGAGTTCGAGGGCGCCGAGCGTCGACCGCTCCTCGAACAGCTCCACCCACGCCGCGGCGACGTGCGCGAGCGGATCGGCGTCGTGCACGATCCAGGGAGTGCCGGCGGCCGCGATGCGCCGTGCCGCGAGGGCGGGCTCGCTGCCCTGCAGGGCGAGGACGTCGACGCCGGGGATGCCGTCGAGCGTGGCCAGGGCGTCTTCGGACTGTTCGCCGACGATTGCGACGATGGTTCCGGTGTTCATCGTGTGCGCCATGTTCGATGGTACGCCGGGCAGGTTCGCCGCGGGCTCAACTCAGCGGGCGGGCCGTGAACGAACGGATGCCGCGACCAGGGGTCGCGGCATCCGTTCAGGTGTTCTCGATCAGTACCAGCCGACGGACTGCGAGTGGTCCCACGCTCCGCACGGCGTGCCGTAGCGGCCGGAGATGTAGCCGAGGCCCCAGGCGATCTGCGTCGCCGCGTTGGTCTGCCAGTCGGCGCCGGCCGAGGCCATCTTGCTGCCCGGCAGCGCCTGCGGGATGCCGAAGGCGCCGCTGGAGGAGTTGTACGCCTGCGAGTTCCAGCCCGACTCCTTGTTCCACAGCGACACGAGGCAGCCGAACTGGTCGTCACCCCAGCCGTAGCCGCCGATCATGCCGCGGGCGATCGCCTGCGCCTCGCCGGCGCTCGTGCCGGGACCGGCGAAGACCGGTGCGCTGCTGCTGCGCGACGGCGTCGATGCTTCCGCAGCGGCGGCGGCTTCTGCCGCGGCAGCAGGCAGCGGCGGCAGCTGCCTCGGCCTCGCGCTGAGCCTGCGCGGCCGCTTCCTGCTCGGCCTTCAGCGCGATCGCGGCATCCAGGCTGCCGCGCAGTCCGCTGACGTCGGCGTCGACCGAAGCGATCAGTTCTGTCACGTCAGCGGTGAAGGCCGACACGAGCGGCGCCGGAAGCTGATCCGCGTCTTCGAGTCGCTCGACCGCGACTTCGAGGTCGTCGGTGTCGATGGAGGTATCGGGCGCCTGCACGTCGAGACCGGAGGCCTCGACGTCGGTGGTCACCGCGGCGGCGGCGGTGATCGTGGCGGCCGCCGTCTCGAGCGCTTCGCGCGCCTCGACGGAGGTCTTGTCGGCGTTGACGACGATCGGCTCCAGAGGAGCGGAGTAGGCCGCGAGCACGAACGCCTCGGACGACGCCGCGGACTGCGCCTGCGCCTGCGACGTGGGGAGTGTGACGGTTGCTCCGGCGGCGACGGCGACCGCGAGGGCCAGTCCTCCGGCGATGAGCGCGGGGCGTCGGCGAGAGCGGCGCTCGGCGGCGCGGATGTTGCGGCGGGCAGGAGTGGAGGACGTGATCGAGCGCATGTGACCGGTTTCGTATGGGGGTGATCCGCGCCCTCGGGTAGAGCGCACCGCATCCGACATGCGGACACAAGTCCCTGAGTCTTCCTGGCCTTTCTGGGCGTTACCTGAACGTTACATGGGAGCGGTGGTCGGAAAAGCGCTGATCAGAGGCTACCGGAAACGACGAACGGATGCCGCGACCCGAAGGTCGCGGCATCCGTGTGCAGTCGGTCAGAACCGCTGTGCGGTGCTGCCAGACGAGAAGATCAGAGCGGGCGGATGTTCGCTGCCTGCATGCCCTTGGGGCCACGCTCGGCGTCGAATTCGACCTTCTGGTTCTCGTTGAGCTCCTTGTAGCCGCTCGCGGTGATAGCGGTGTAGTGCGCGAAGAGATCGGCGCCGCCGTCGTCGGGGGCGATGAAGCCGAAGCCCTTTTCGGAGTTGAACCATTTCACGGTGCCAGTGGCCATCGTGTCATTCCTTTTACTTTTCGGGCCGCGTGTGCGACCAGTTGTGCCGCGCCGACGTGTGCGGAGCGGACGATTGAGGTGCGCAGGGCCCGTCGGGGACGGTGCCGTGCGAGTGAGCGATGCGGCGACCGCGGAGCGGGCGAGATCGCGAGTGGGGTGGAGGCCGAGGAACTCGCCCCGTGCGCTGTGCGCTTCGTGGCCGAGGGGCGTGATGCCGATGAACCCGGCGTACTCGCCGGCGGACGTGGCGACGAACACATCGTCGTCGGCGGGACGCCAGTCCAGCGGGGGTCGTGATGAGGGGCGGGTGACGAAGGTCAAGAGTGCTTTCAGAGGGATGATGCGCGGCGATGCAGACGCACGAGCGCGGGATTCGAAGGTGAGGGGCGGATGTCGTAGCGACGATCCGGGCGTCAGGTTGCTGCTCCTCCACGTTCTGCAACAGCGCAGTGTGGCAGTGGGTGACGACGCAAGACCCGAGTGGGCAAGATCAACCGTAGCAGGCTTAGCTGGGAGAGTGTCCGCGTCGGCGCCGAACCATCAGCATCCGCACGACGAGACCGAGGGCGGCGACCACCACTGTGGTGATGATCGGGCGCAGCGCCAGCTCGGGCGTGAGCAGCGCCAGCTGGAAGACGCCGATGCCGTAGTCGACGAGGTCTCCGCCGGAACGGATCATCACGCGACTGCCCAGGGCGCTGGCGACGGCGGTCGTGACGGCGGGCGCCACCCAGATGAGGATGAGGGCCAGCAGCGCGGCGATCACTCGCCCTGCCGTGTTCACGCCGGTCCATGCGATCGCGATGCCCGTGAGCACGGGTGCGATCCACGGAACGATGACGAGCGCCGCGGCCAGGGGCCCGGCGCCGATCCCGGTCGGATCCATCAGCGCGCTCGTCCACGACGCCATGCCGATCGCGCCGATCGTCAATCCGATCAGCGCACCGGCGCGTGGCGCCCGTGCGATGAGGAGGGTCACGACGATGCCCACGAGGATCGACAGGGAGGTTCCGGCCAGGAGTCCGAAGAGGTACAGCGTCGATTCGAGGCGTTCCTGGAGCCCGTCGCGGACGACGAGTGCCGTCTGGGCGGTCGCCGTGATCTGCACGAGGAGCACACCGGTCATCAGCAGGACGACGCCCCAGCCGCGTACCCGCAGGATGCGACCTCCGATGCCCGCCGCGGCCGCGCCGACGATCAGCAGCGAGAAGACCAGGATCACGAAGTACTGACTGAACGGAAGCAGGGTGATCGGCATCGACCCCGGCCGGACCGCGCCTTCCCACAGGTCCTGCAACGGCAGACGGGCGCCGCCGACCCACCACGGCAGCAGGCCGACCATCGCTGCGACGATGCCGAGCGGCAGGGCCATCACCCAGCCCCCGGCCCGTGGCTCGTCCGAGCGAGCGTCGGTGCGGGTCTGCCCGACGGGCTCGATCTCGGTCGTGTCGTTCATCTGCACTCCTCGCGGCCTCGCTGCCTGGGCTCGGCAAGCCTACGGGCGCGGACTCGCCATGCGCAGCGACAGCACCGCGATGACGGCGGCCGCGCCCACGCAGGCGATGCGCATCGCCGCGGCTCCGACCCGCGTGCTGGAGAGAATCCCGGATTACGCTCGAGTCTGTGCACCGGATCTTCACCACCAGCTTCGCGTCGGTCTACCCCCTCTACGTGGCCAAGGCCGAGCGGAAGGGCCGGACGAAAGCTGAGGTCGACGAGATCATCGAGTGGCTCACCGGCTTCGACGAGTCAGCGCTGCAGCATCATCTGGCCGAGCACACCACTTTCGAGGACTTCTTCGCCGATGCGCGACTCAACCCGAACGTCTCTCTCATCACCGGGGTCGTCTGCGGGGTGCGGGTGCAGGAGGTCGAGGATCCGCTCATGCAGAAGATCCGCTACCTCGACCTGCTCATCGACGAGCTCGCCCGCGGCAAGTCGATGGCGAAGATCCTGAGGGTCCCGCAACCGTCGTGACCGTTCACCCACGGTCATTCACCGGGCGAACCGGTCGACGAGCCGGACGAGGGTCGGCAGTCCGCGTGACGTCGCCGGTGAACCGGTGAGCCGCTGTGCCAACGGAGTCGCGTTGCTCTCTCGATCGCGCTCATTGATCGAGACGATCCAGCCCTTGCCGGCATCCGCGACCTCGCACCGGCGGTGAGCCGCCTCGCGGACGACTGCGGGGTCGGCGACGTCGATCGTGCCACCGCCGTGCAGGGTGATTTCGCGACGCGCGACATCGGGTGCGGCGGAGTGTGCATCGACGATCGCGGCGACCTCGGTCAGCGGCATCCAGAATCCGTCCCGTTCGACCCCGTCATCAGCGGCGAGCATCGCCGTCGCAGCCTTTACGACGACGTTCGGATCATCAGCGGCGAACACGATCGTCCCGTTGCTCTGGAAGGGGATCGGATCGAGCGCTCCGGCCGCGATGAAAGCCGCAACGACGTCGCCGCTCGACGGGTGACCGCGCTGACCCTGGTTGAGATTGCGGATGAAGGCGACGTGAAGCACGAGCCGTACGCTACGCGGTGGCACCGACGCGCGAGCTCAGCCGTCGGCGCGCACGGCGTAGACCACCCGGTTGTCTTCATAGGAGCCCGACCGGGCGTCGAAGACCCCGCCGCACGTGATGAGCCGGAGCTCGTCCGTCGCGACCGCGCCGAAGACCCGCGCCGTGGGAAATGACATCTTGGGGTAGTCGGCGACATCGACCACTCGGTACCGGTGCACGGTCGCAGCCTCGTCGGTGACCTCCACCGCGTCGCCGGGCACCAGATCGCGCAGGCGGATGAAGACCGCCGGACCGGTGGGTGAGTCGACGTGCGCGGCGATCACGAGGGGACCGTATCCCCCGGGCGACCGCCACCCGTGAACCAGCCGACATCGTCGAAGTCCGCCGGCACCTCCATGCCGCCGTCGGGGGCGATGCCGAGATCGATCAGCGGCTCCGCAATGCCGATCGCCGGAATCGAGACGGCAACCGGGACGAGCCCACGCGCGAGGGGCGAGACGGCGGGAGCGGGCGCAGCCATCGGGGGCGGGCTCGTGTTCGCCGCGTCCGACGAAGGGAGCACGGCCGCGGGCGGCGGGTCGGATGCCGGTGCCGTGCATCCCGCCAAGAGCGCCAGGCTCAGGAGAATCGCCGCGAGCGAAACTGCGCGCGCGCACCGCGGCACCATCCCACGCTGTGGCCGGTACCGCGGTGCGCGACGGGGTTCGATCACTGCATCGTCGTGGCGCGACGGCGGCGCAGCACGAACGCGCCCGCAGCGGCGAGGAGGCCGGCGAGGCCGACCGCGGCGACCCCGACGGTGGGATTCATGCCGTCTGCTGCCGCAGTGCCGCCGGCGCCGGTGGCCACACCGCCGACGGGCACCTCGGTCAGCTGACCCCGCACGACCCCGGCAGCGAAGTCCACGGTGTGGGAGTCGCCGGTGAAGCCCGCGGGGTTGGCCTCGATCTGGGCCAGAGAGAATCCGTCACCCGTGTCCGCGCCGTTCGCCTCGATGCCCGTGGTGAACGGCCCCTGGAGGCATCCGGAGCTGGTGCGCGGCCCGTCACCGACCGGCGCCGGGTTCGGGAAGGCGATCCGCGGGGGTCCGGACTTGCCGATCGCGGCTTCGTGGAGGTGCGTCGCGGTCTTCGCGGGGCTCTGGTAGTCGCCGCTGACGCCGGTCAGTTCGATGTCGTAGCAGATGATCTCGAGGTCCGAGTTGATGCGGAACGTGAACGTGCCGGCTGCGCCGGGCTGCCCGGGCGTGACGACGCCGTCGGGGTTGATCACCTGGTCGGGCGTCGCCATGACGGTGAACGCGCTCGTGAACGTCGACGGTTCGTCGACCTCGGTCTCAGCGTGCGCCGCAGGGCCGACCAGCAGCAGCCCGGCCGCCGCAGCGGCACCGATCGCGACGGCTCTGGTGGATGTCCTCTTCAACATGACTGCAACCTTTCGACGGGACGCCGGACGCATCCGTTGCAGAGGTCTACGTCTCACCGGGGCCGTCTGTTCATCGATCGGAGGAATCTGTTCGCCTGCCCGCGTCGAACAAGTCGGGCGAGGGGATGAACGGATCGCCGCGCGCACACGTATCCCTCGATGACGGAAGGAACGCCCGAATCCGTGAGAAAGCGTGAACGACATGAGACAGGCTCCTCGGAGCGTCGGGGGGCACCGGCGGGGCCGACGCATGGCGCGTTCGACGCCGCTCGGGCCTTCGAGGCCCACGGATCGTCACTGCTGGGTTTCGCGATGAACGCGCTGCGCGATCGATCGCTCGCCGAAGACTGCCTGCAGGAGACCTTTCTCCGAGCCTGGCGCGCCCGCGACCGGTTCGACCGCGATCGCGCCTCCGAACGGACGTGGCTGTTCGCGATCGCGCGCAACGTCATCGCGGACGCGCTTCGTGCTCGCGCGCGGATGCCGCGGATCGGCGGAGACGAAGATCTGGAACTGCACAGCGCCCCTGTCGTCGATCCGCTCGAACGCCTGGGAATCGTCGAGGGTCTCGCGCGACTCAGCGACGCGCATCGTGAGGTGATCCTCGCCGTGCACGTCGAGGGGCGCACGTATCAGGAGCTGTCGGATGCGACGGGCGTGCCCGTCGCGACGTGGCGCACCCGCGCGTACCACGCGCTCAGGGCCCTGCGCGGATACCTCGAAGGATCGGAGGAGACCGATGCCCACTCCCGATGACCGGATCGAAGAGCTCATCGCGGCCGCGGTCGCGGGGGAGTTGAGTCCCGGCGAGAGCGACGAGCTCGAGAGCCTGCGAAGCGCACATCCGTGGATCGACGGCGAGATCGAGGCGCTCAGCGCGGTCGCCGGGCGTCTGCGCAGCACGGACCTGGCTTGGATCGAGGCCGACACCGCCGAAGCGCTGCGCGACCGCATCCTCAGCGAGGTCCCCGCACAGATGCGGCGCGGGCGACGGACGGGGGATGCCGCAGCGGTCGCCTCCGTCGCGGGCCGGGCCCGCGCGAGATGGGTGACGCCGCTCGTCGCGGCGGCGTGCGTCGTGGTGGGTCTGAGTATCGGCCTCGGCACGCCCGCCCTGCTCACACTGCCGCCGACGGGCCCGCCTGGCACTCTCGGGGCCGTCGAGCCGGTCGACGTTCGCGACGAGGTGGCCGGCGCGCAGATCGACGCCGACGTGATCGCCCACACCTGGGGCACCGAGGCGGTGCTCGACGCGACGGGCCTCGAGGTCGGAGCGGCGTACTCGGTGGTGTTCGTGTCCGCCGACGGCCGCGAGTTCTCGGCGGGTGAGATGCTGGGTTCCCAGGTCCCGATCCACTGTCGGGTCAATGCGGCGGTGCTGCGAGGCGACGCGGTCAGGCTCGAGATCCGCGACGAGGACGCGAGAATCGTCGCGATGGCCGACCTGCCGGAGGTGTAGTCCGAATGAAGGCAGCGCTCGTCCTGGCCACGCAGCAGTTCCAGGACCACCCCGCTTTCGATGATCCCGAGATCGACGTCGTCCTCTTCATCGAATCGGATGCCGCGTTCCGTCGTCGCCGCTACCACGCCCACAAGCTGGTGCTGCTGCTGTCGGCGATGCGCCACACCGCCGACCGCCTCGAGAGGTCGGGACGCCGCGTGGAGCGGATCACGCTCGACGAGCGGCTCGGTTTCATCGAGGGGCTGCGGCGCGCGATCCGCAGCCACGGGATCGACGGTCTCGCATGGATGAGCGCCACCGATCGAGGGGATCGACCGTCGGCTGCTGCGGTTCTGCCGTGACGAGCGGCTGCGGGTGCGGATCTACCCCGACGAGCTGTTCCTCACGCCGTCGAGCGACCTCGATGAGTGGTTCGCCGCGCACCCGACCGCGCGCATGGAGGACTTCTACCGGTGGCAGCGGCGGCGCACCGGCATCCTGATGGACGGGGATTCGCCCGCCGGCAAGCGGTGGAACTTCGACGCCGACAACCGCGAGCCGCTGCCTCGCGATGGCATCACGGTGCCGGCGCTGCCGGCTGCGGATCACGACGAGATCACCCGAGAGGTGATCTCCGACGTCGCCGAGCACTTCGCCGAGGCGCCCGGCGACCCCGCCGCCTTCTGGCTGCCGGTCACTCCCGACGCCGCGCGTGCATGGCTGGAAGACTTCGCGGCGCATCGGCTCGCCCTTTTCGGCCGCTACGAGGATGCCATGACGGCCGACGAGCCGTTCTTGTTCCACTCCGTGCTCAGCCCCCTGCTGAACATCGGGCTGCTGCGGGTGGACGAGGTGATCGACGCGGCGCTGGCCGCGCGTGAGGCGGTGCCTCTCGCCGCGCTGGAGGGATTCGTCCGCCAGGTCATCGGCTGGCGCGAGTACATGCGCGGGGCGTACCGCGCGATGCCGCAACTGGCCGAGGCGAACCACTTCGCCCTCACGCGGCGACTCGAGCCGTGGTGGTACACCGGCCGCGGCATCCCGGACGATCTTCCCGTGCCGGTGCGCACCGTGCTCGATCGCGTGCACCGCTGGGGCTACGCGCATCACATCGAGCGGCTCATGGTGCTCGGCAACTGGTTCCTGCTGCAGGGATACGACCCGCGCGAGGTCTACGACTGGTTCTCGGCGATGTTCGTCGACGCGTACGAGTGGGTGATGGTGCCGAACGTGAAGGGAATGAGCCAGTACGCCGACGGGGGCCGGGTCGCCACGAAGCCGTACATCTCGGGCGGGGCCTACCTGCAGAAGATGGGATCGTGGTGGCCGAGCGCCGCCGCCGCGCGGGACTCCGCGTTCACGACGGCCTACTGGAAGTTCCTCGACGAGCATGAGGATCAGCTCGCGGGCAATCCCCGCCTCGCGATGCCGCTCGCGCAGATGCGCAAGAGGCGGGCTCCGGCCGAATCGGCGTAGCCTGATCGGATGCCGTCCGACGCCGCTCCGAACAGCGCACGCGCGCAGCTCGGCGCTCTCGCCGAAGCGGTGGCCGAAGGACGCGGCGGCCGTGGCTTCGAGGCGTTCGCCGGCCTCCCGACGGCCGCGAATTCGCGCAGCGCCGCCGTGCTCATGCTGTTCGGCGTGCTCGACGGGCTGCCGAGCGATCACGAAGCGCATTCTCGCGCGGTCTCGCGCGACCTCGACGTCCTCCTGCTCGAACGGGCATCGACCCTGCGGTCCAACCCGGGCCAGGTCGCGTTCCCCGGCGGCCGCATCGATCCGGAGGACGACGGATCCATCGCCGCCGCTCTTCGCGAAGCCGAGGAGGAGACGGGTCTCGATCCCGCCGGAGTCGAGGTGCTCGGCATGCTCGAGATCGTTCCGCTCGCCTTCACCCAGCACGTCGTCACGCCGGTCCTCGCGTGGTGGCGGCATCCCTCGCCGGTCGGCGTCGTCGATGTCGCGGAGTCCGCCGCTGTGTTCCGCGCACCCGTCGCCGATCTGCTGGACCCTGCCAAGCGCGGCGTGACCGTGATCCGTCGCGGCGGGCAGGAGTGGCGAGGCCCGGGCTTTCTCGTGCCGCGCAACGATGCTCCCGGCGAGCATCTCGTGTGGGGATTCACGGCGATGCTGCTGGACGGACTGTTCGATCGACTCGGCTGGACCGAGCCGTGGGACGCGACCCGCGAGCTGCCTCTTGCGCCGTGAGTGACCGTGATCTAGCTTCCTGACCAGCGACGCGATCACCGCCGTTGCGAGCGCCCCTCGGGATCGGACGACGGATGGACTCCTACACGCTGCCGCACGACCTGCCGGGTGAATCGGAGCGGCTGACACTGATGTCGGAGATGCTCGACCCGCAGCTCTTCTTCCGCCTCGCGCAGATCGGGGTGGGAGAAGGATGGCGCTGCCTCGAAGTCGGCGCAGGCAACGGCAGCGTCTCGCGGTGGCTGGGCACGCAGGTCGGATCGTCGGGCTCGGTGGTGACGAGCGATCTCGACATCGACCTCCTGCGGCAGATCCAGGAGCCCAACATCATCGTTCGCCGGCTCGACGTGACCACCGACGATATCGGCTCCGATTACGACCTGGTGATCGCTCGGGCACTGCTGCACCATCTGCCCGAACGTGACGCCGTGCTCGCACGCCTGGCGGCGGCGGTGCGTCCGGGCGGATTCCTCGTGCTGGAGGAGCCCGACTTCCATCCGGTGCTGGCGACCGACAGCCCCACGCTCCGGGCATTCTGGGAAGGGTGGCTGGTCTGGGCCGACCGTCATCAGATCGACTACTTCGCCGGGCGCAAGATCCCGGCGCTGCTGACGGACCAGGGCTTCGAGGGCGTGCACGCGTACGGCGAGACGATCCTGTACCGAGGAGGATCGCTGACCGCCCGGTACCTGGAGGCCACGATGCGCGAGCTGCAGGCGTCGCTGCTCTCCTCGGGCTTCATCTCCGACGCGGTGTGGACCGACGCGATGGCCCTGTTCCGCAACGCGGAGTTCTGGAGCTGGCAGAACAGCTATGTGACATCCGTCGGCCGCAGGCCGTGACGGTCCCGTTGAGCGACTGAGGGGGAGCGATGGCACGACGGATGGCCGACACGCAGTACCGCAGGCTCGCGGAGTCCCGCCTGGACGAGCTGCAGATCCTTCCGGTCAACGACCTGGCCACGCGCCTCCAGCGCGGCCGCAAGCCCGACGAGTGGCCGCCGTACGTCTCGGCCGAGCACGACCTCGAGAAGGCGCGCATCATCACGCTGATCCCGCGGCCCGAGCCGCGTCCGCGCCTGAAGGTCGGATCGGGGATGTTCTCGTTCGAAGACGACCATCCGTCTGCGGAGCGCATGGCGCTCGTCTTCGAGGCGGTCGATCTCAGCGCCCGTCACATCATGCCGTGGCATGCCTACCCGTGGCGGGTCGCGGGCAGGCACACTCATGAGCAGCTGGATGCCGGCACCAAGCCGCTCATCGAACTCATCGGCCTCCTCCCTCGGGTGCAGGCGATCGTCGCGCACGGCGAGGAGTCGATGTATGTCGCGGGTCGCCTGTCTTCGCCCGATCTCGCGCGGACGCTCCTGCGGGACCGCGGCATCCACGTCTTCGCCGCGCGCTCGACGAGTCCGTCGGCGTGGGCGCTGGACGACGACGCGACGGCTGCGGCACTGCGCACGATGCGCGAGGTGTATCGCCAGGCCATGGTGCACGTGAAGCTGCGGCCGCGCGAGGAGAACGGGTCGCGCAGACGAAACGCCCTAGTCGCGGTCATTCTGCGTCAGGGTGGTGCCGTTCGCCGACCGCGACCCCACTGACCGGCCGTGGTGCAGAAGCCTACGATGTGAGTGGGCCACCCCCTGAGGGAGGAGCACGAGATGATCCAGGTTCGCGTCGCCGGAGTCGCGCTCGACCCCACCGGCCAGCATGTCATCCTGCTCAAGCCGCTCGATGAGATCCCCGGCGAGGGCCTCATCCTGCCGATCTGGATCGGCCAGATGGAGGCCACCTCGATCCTCGTCGCGGTCGAGGGTGCACCCGTGCCGCGCCCGCTCGCCCACGACCTGATGCGGTCGCTCCTCGAATCCCTCGGGGCAGCGGTGGCGGGGGTGGCGGTCACGCGCATCGAGGAGGGCACCTTCTATGCCGAGGTCACCCTCTCGAGTCCCGATGGTGACCGGTTCGTCGATGCGCGACCGTCGGATGCCGTCGCGCTCGCCTCGCGGGTCGGTGCTCCGATCTGGGTGGCCGAAGAGGTGATGGACGACGCCGGCGTGCCCGACACCGTCACCGAAGTGGAGGGTGAGGTCGATTCCGAGGAACGGCTCGACGAGTTCAAGCGTTTCCTCGAGGACGTCGACCCCGAGGACTTCAGCGGCTGACGCGCTACTTCGCGCCGGCCCGCACCGCGGCCGCGACGTCGGCCGGCGTCCCGCGCCAGGGCGCGCCGTGCCCCGGGAGCACCCACTCGGCATCCACCTCGGCGATACGGTCGAGCGATTCCATCGCGACCGCGGGCTCGTCGGTGAACGGCGCGGGCTGCAGGCCGTGGTGGCCGGTCAGGACGTGCCGCGTCGTGAGCGCGTCGCCGACGAAGACCGCGCGCACCGACGGCACGTGCACGGCGATGCTGCCGGGGGAGTGCCCCGGCATCCCGATCACCACGGGTGAGCCCGGAAGGGGGAGGACGTCGCCGTCCGCGACCTCGACGACGTCGGAGAGGTGGTGCGTGCGCATCCCTCCCTTGCGCAGGGCGTACGCGAAGAAGCCCGCGGTCGCGCCGATGCGCATCGGGCCCATCGCGACCTTCGGCTTGTCGCCGCCCTTGGCGCGATCCGCATCGGCACTGTGGACGTAGACGGGCACGCCGTGGTCCCTGCGCAGCCGCTCGGCGAAGCCCACGTGGTCGCTGTCGCCGTGGGTGAGCACCACGCCCTTGATGTCGCGCGACGGATCTGCCCATTGCGGCGAGTTCCTTCTGCAGGTCGCGCCAGTGTCCGGGCAGGCCCGCGTCGATCACCGTGATGCCGTCGGGCGCGTCGACGAGGTAGGCGGCGACGATGTCGTTGCCGATGCGGTGCAGGTGCGGTGCAAGTTGCATGGGGATTCTCCCGAGTCTGAGTCGTGTGATGGCTACGATACATAGCTATGATAGCTTACGTCAATAGCCAACGTCCGTCTTGCTTGGAGGTCACGTCATGCCCACCCCGGATCGCACATCCCTCGCGGAGATCGTCGCGGCAGGCAGCGGCATCCTCGAGGAGGGTGGCCCGGCGAAGCTGACCATGCAGGCGGTCGCGGAGCGCGTCGGCGTGCGCGCCCCGTCGCTGTACAAGCGCGTGCGCGATCGCGATGCGCTCCTGACGCTCGTCGCCGCAGGCGACCGCGCAGGACTTGGCGACGCGGCTCGAGGCGTCCGACGGATCGCTGAGCGCGCTCGCTCACATCTACCGTGCGTTCGCGCAGCAGCACCCCGAGGGCTTCCGGCTGATGTTCACGGTCGACGGCGCCGCCGAATCGATGGCGCGGGCCAGCGTGCCGATCCTGACCGCGACGCGCGAGATCGTCGGGCCGGATGCCGCGCTCGATGCCGCGCGCCTGGTGACGGCGTGGGCGACCGGGTTCGTGAACATGGAGCTCTCGGGGTCGTTCCGCTTCGACGGCGATCTCGACCAGGCGTTCGAATACGGACTCGAGCGCCTGGTCGCCGGGCTGCGGGCGAGCGCCCCGTTCTGATACCCTGAGATGTCACTCGTGTGGCTCTATTGCCGTGCGCGCGTGACATCTGCAATACACGCAATCAAATCCATCCGCTGAGGTTCCGCGGCATTTTCATGCCCGTGTGCCGACGCCCGACACCCCAACCCAACAAGGACAACCCACTACATGACTATCGCAACGACCGCCCCGGCCACCAAGCAGGTCGCCATCAATGACATCGGATCTGCTGAGGACTTCCTGGCCGCGGTCGAACTGACCCTGAAGTTCTTCAACGACGGCGACCTCATCGAAGGAACCGTCGTGAAGATCGACCGCGACGAGGTGCTCCTCGACGTCGGCTACAAGACCGAGGGTGTCATCCCCTCGCGCGAACTCTCCATCAAGCACGACGTCGACCCCAACGAGGTCGTCAAGGTCGGCGACGCCGTCGAGGCTCTTGTTCTCCAGAAGGAGGACAAGGAGGGCCGGCTCATCCTGTCCAAGAAGCGCGCACAGTACGAGCGCGCCTGGGGCGATGTCGAGAAGATCAAGGAGACCGACGGTGTCGTCACCGGCTCCGTGATCGAGGTCGTCAAGGGTGGACTCATCGTCGACATCGGCCTGCGCGGGTTCCTGCCCGCGTCGCTCATCGAGCTGCGCCGCGTCCGCGACCTCACGCCGTACCTCGGCCAGGAGATCGAGGCCAAGATCCTCGAGCTCGACAAGAACCGCAACAACGTGGTGCTCTCGCGCCGCGCGCTGCTGGAGCAGACGCAGTCCGAGTCGCGCACGTCGTTCCTGAACAACCTGCACAAGGGTCAGGTCCGCAAGGGCACCGTCTCCTCGATCGTCAACTTCGGCGCGTTCGTCGACCTGGGCGGCGTGGACGGTCTCGTGCACGTCTCCGAGCTCTCGTGGAAGCACATCGAGCACGCCTCCGAGGTCGTCGAGGTGGGTCAGGAAGTCACCGTCGAGATCCTCGAGGTCGACCTCGACCGTGAGCGCGTGTCGCTCTCGCTCAAGGCGACGCAGGAGGACCCGTGGCAGGTCTTCGCCCGCACGCACGCCATCGGCCAGGTCACCCCGGGTAAGGTCACGAAGCTCGTTCCGTTCGGTGCGTTCGTTCGCGTCGCCGACGGCATCGAGGGCCTCGTGCACATCTCGGAGCTCTCCGGCAAGCACGTCGAGCTCGCCGAGCAGGTCGTCTCGGTCGGCGAAGAGGTCTTCGTCAAGGTCATCGACATCGACCTCGAGCGTCGTCGCATCTCGCTGTCGCTCAAGCAGGCCAACGAGTCGGTCGACCCCAACGGCACCGAGTTCGACCCGGCCCTGTACGGCATGGTCACCGAGTACGACGAGAACGGGGAGTACAAGTACCCCGAGGGCTTCGACGTCGAGACTCAGGCGTGGAAGGAAGGCTCCGACGCCGAGCGCGAGAAGTGGGAGCAGGAGTACGCCGCTGCTCAGGCTCGCTGGGAGCAGCACAAGGCTGCTGTCGCCAAGGCGCTCGAGGCCGAGGCGAACGCCCCGACCGAGACCAGCTCCGCGTCGAGCTCGTTCGCATCCGAAAGCTCGTCCGCCGGCACGCTGGCCGACGACGAGGCGCTCGCCGCTCTGCGCGAGAAGCTCTCGGGTCGCTGATCCTGCAGCAGTGAATCGGGCCGTCACCTTCGGGTGGCGGCCCTTTCGCATGTCCCGGTGTCTGCGCAGGGTCGTAGCATCCACGGGTGCCCACCGTTTCGCCTGCCCGCTGCCGTGCTGAGGACGGATGCCGGGGGCCGGTGCCCGCCGATGCGCCGGTCGAGCTCTGCGCCCACCACCTGGCGCTGGCCGGAGACTGGGCCGACCGGGAGAACGGCGTCACCGACGTCCTCCCGTCGCCGTGCCGCCTGTGCGGATCACGACTGGGTGTGCGCCACCGGTCGGGCTGGCTGTGCGCCGTGTGCGAGTGGCGTCACGGCGACCTCGTCGACGGGGAGCTGCCTCCGCCGCGCGTCGACGTCGTGTATTACCTCCGCTACGCCGACCGGGTCAAGATCGGCACATCGTCCAACCCTCGACAGCGCCTGAGCGCCCTCTGGCACGACGACCTGCTCGCCTTCGAGCGCGGCGACCGCGCGCTCGAGCGTCACCGGCACGAGCAGTTCGCGCAGGAGCGCTTCGACCGCACCGAATGGTTCGCGCTGTCCGAGAGGCTCAGCGCCCACATCGATTCGGTGCGCGCGGGAGCGGACGATCCATGGACGCGGTATCTGCGGTGGGTCAGCGAGGCGATCGCCCTTCGCCAGTAGCCGCATCTCAGCATCCTCAAAGGGTCCGTGCCTACCGTGAGGAGTCCCACGAGACTTCGGAGGACACGATGGGATTCCTGGACCGACTCTTCGGCAGCGACCAGCCCGCGCGGCAGGCTCCGCCCGTTCCGCAGAACACCGGGTACGGACAGCCCGCGCACGTCCCCGTCCGCGCGCCCCTCTAACCGAGCCGCCGCAGAGCGAGGACGAGCGCGCGATCGAGCGCTATCGCTACCTGCTGCGCACCGCGCCGCCCGAGACGATCGAGCAGGTGCACGCCGAAGCGTTCTCGAAGCTCACCGAGCCGCAGCGCCAGCAGGTGCTGGCCGAGCTGTCGGCCGGGCTGCCGGCGCAGGAGCAGCCGCGCTCGTCCAACCCTCAGGACCTGGCACGGGCCGCGACCCGCGCCGAGTACATGAACCCGGGCTTCATGGAGCGCACGCTCGGTCCGCAGGGCGGCCGGCAGGGCCCGGGCATCGGTTCGATGATCGGCAGCTCGATCCTCGGCACCGTCGTCGGCTATGTCATCGGCTCGGCCATCGTCAGCTCGTTCATGGCGCCCGCATTCGCCGACCAGGGCTCGGGCGAGGCGTCGGGGGATGCCGCCGCCGCCGACGGCGGGACGGATGCCGGCGCGGACGGCTCGTGGGGCGATGCGGGTGCCGGCGACATGGGCGGGTTCGGCGACTTCGGGGGCGACTTCGGGTTCTGACCCGACGCATCCGTTAGCGTCACGGTATGTCCGTAGCGCTGCAGGATCCGCCGGAGGGCGACGCCGCCGCCTCGCGGTCCGCACGCGCGCGCACCGGCTGGCTGCGCGAGGACTTCGCCGACCGCACCCGGGCGCGCGCGGCCACGCTCAACCAGCTGCTGCTCGGATCCGTGGTCTTCGTCCTCGGCATCCTGATCGCGATCGGCCCCTTCACCGGCGATATCGTCCTCTTCTTCACGGGCGTCGTGCTGATCTTCGTGCTCACCGGGGCCGACCCTCGTCATCCCGTGGAACCGCGTCGCGTTCGGATGGGTCGCCCTCGTGCCCGCGGTCGACATCATCGCGATCACGCTGATGCAGCTCGCCGCGCCCGGCTCCGCCCTGGGCCTGCTGTGGATCTTCCCGACGACCTGGCTCGCCGCCGGCTTCGGGCTGCTCGGGCTGTTCGCCGTGATCGTGGCGGTGGCCGGCATCGTGAGCGTGCTCACGGCCCTCAGCGAACAGCAGGTGACGTACGCGACGGTGCTCCTGCCGCTCGTGCTCATCGCCGTGGCGACCACGAGCCACCTGGCCGCGCGGCGCTCCGACGCCCAGCGGACGCTCCTGGCCAAGCAGGCCCAGCTGCTGCGCCGCGTGCTCGAGCGCACGCGGCGCCAGGAGCAGGAGGTCACGGAGGTGCTGGATGCCGTGGACTTCGGCGTCATCCGCATCGCTCCGGACGGTCAGGTCGCGGTCACGAACGAGGCGCACGGCCGCCTGCAGCAGGCGATCCGATCCGACGACGACGATGGCGGCGACGGCGCGGCGAAGAGGTGCCGGCGTTCCGCGACGACGGCCTGACGCGGCTGCCGCCCGATGAGCTCCCCGTCGAACGGGCGCTGCGCGGTGAGGCGTTCGACGGTCAGGTCGTGTGGTTCGGCACGGAGCCGGGTCCGCGGCAGGCGCTCAGCATCACCGCGCGACGCCTGACCGACTCGTCGGGACAGGATGCCGGAGCCGTCGTCGTCTCGCGAGACGTCACCACCGAGCTGAACGCGCTCCGCGCCCGCGACGAGCTGGTCGCGTCGGTGTCGCACGAGCTGCGCACGCCGCTCACATCGATCCTCGGCTACCTCGACCTCGCGATCGAGGATCCCGACCTGCCCGATCACGTGCGCGCGAATCTCGACATCGCCGAGCGCAACGCCGAGCGCCTGCTGGGCATCATCGCCGACATCCTCGCGGCATCCAGCTCGTCGACGTCGGTGGAGGCATCCCTCGCACCCTCGTCGATCGACGCGCGCGACATCGTCCGCGCATCGGTCGAAGCACTGGCACCGCGCGCGGCCGGGCGGGCCATCACGATCGACACGACCGGCCTCGAGGAGGCACCCGTGTGGGCCGATCCGCTGCGGCTGCGCCAGGTCGTCGACAATCTCCTCTCCAACGCGATCACCTACAACCGCGACGGCGGAACGGTCTTCCTCGGCACGACCGGCGACGGCACGTCGAGCTGGATCCTCGTCCGCGACACCGGGATGGGCATGACCGAAGAGGAGCGCGCACGGCTGTTCCAGCGGTTCTACAAAGCGGGCCCGACGCGCCGGTCGGGCACCGGACTCGGCCTGGCGATCAGTCGCGACATCGTGCGCGCCCACGGGGGAGAGCTCGGCCTGCACAGCTCACCCGGCGTCGGCTCGACCTTCATCGTCAAACTCCCCGCATCATCTCCCGAAGGGCCCGTGCAATGATCTTGACCCTCGACCTCTTCAGCGTCCTGGTCATGACGGCGGTCGTGGTCAACGTGAGCGGCGTCCTGTTCATCGTCGAGACGCTCCTGCGCCGCGACGAAGGCGCCGGTCGCATCTGGGCGCTCGCGTTCCTCGCCGCGATGCTGACCACGCTGGCGTACGTCATCTGGGTGCAGTCGCCCGAGGCATGGTGGGCGGTCGCGGTGGGCAACTCCGCCTTCGTCGCCGGGACAGGATGCATGTGGCTCGGATGCCGCCGCTTCAACGGCCGGCGGATGGGCTGGCCGTCGGTGGTCGTCGCGGCCGCCGTGATCGCCGCCGCAGCTGCGGTGTTCGTGGCAGGACCCACGGCGGGGGACTGGGCAGGGGCGCTGTGGATGTTCATCCCCCTGCTCGCCTTCGCCGGCGCGGGCGCCGTGGAGTGCCTGCGCGGAGAACTCCTCGAATCGCGCACCGCATGGGTTCTCAGCGCGGTGCTCGCGTTCCAGTCGCTGTTCTACCTCTCGCGCACGACGGCGTTCCTCACCTCCGGACCCGACAGCGCGCTCTTCCAGTCGGCGTTCGGCACGATCACCACGAGCTTCGTCACGGTGACGCTCACGATCGTCGCGGTGGTGGTCACGTCCGTCCTGCGCGCGTCGCGCGCGCCGATGCGCGGCCATCTGCGCCCGGCCGGCTTCGGCACCGCGCGGGACGGCATCCTGTCGCGTGACGTGTTCGACGGTGCGCTGACCGAGCTGTGCGACCGGGCACGGCTGCGGTCGGAGCTGGTCGGCGTGATCGCGGTGCGCATCGACGACCTCGAGCAGATCTCGACCGCGTTCGGCAGCGAGGTCGCGCGCGCGGTGACCGAGACCTGGCGCACGGGCGTGCGCCGGCACGCGCCCTCGAACTCGTTCGTCGCCGAGGACGGCCCCAGCGGGCTCCTCGTCGGCGTGCTCGTCGAGTCGCCGCGCGAAGCGCGTCGCCAGGCTGCCGTCATCTACCGCGGGCTCTTCGACGATCTCGGCATGGTGGGGGGTCCCGGCGACATCGGCGGGGTCATCCCCGTCGTGGGCGTCGGGGTGGGGCTGAGCGACACCGTCGGCTACGACTCGGTGGCGCTGGCGAGCGCGGCACGCGAGGCGGCGACCCGAGCAGCCACCGACGTCGACACCTCGGTGCTGGTCGGCGAGGCCGAGTAGACGCGGTCAGGCGGTCAGGCGGTACCCGACCCCGCGCACCGTCTCGATCCACCGCGGGCTCGCGGGCGATTCGCCGAGCTTCCTGCGCAGGTTCGCGACGTGCACCTCGATCGCTCGGGCGTCGCTGTCGCTGACGAACTCCACCCCGGTGTACTGCTCGCCGCGCAGCATCATCGCCAGGTCGGACTTCGCGCGCACCCGTCGACCCGACCCGAGGAGGTCGGCCAGGATGTCGAACTCGCTGCGGGTGAGATCGAGATTCGCGCCGTCGACGGTCACGATGCGCGTGTCGGGGTTCAGGCGCACGCCCCGATGCTCGAGCCATCCCGCCGGCGCCGTTGGCGACTCGGGCTCGGCCGGCAGCGGCAGCCGTGGCGAGGTGGTGGCGCGGGCGACGGAGCATGGCGTCGATCCGTGCGCGCAGTTCGCGCGGACGGAACGGCTTGGCGACGTAGTCGTCGGCTCCGGCCTCCAGCCCCTGCAGCGCGTCGATCTCCTCGGTGCGAGCGCTGAGCATCACGATGTAGGTCGTACTGAGGGCGCGGATGCGCTTCGCCGTCTCGAACCCGTCCATGCCGGGCATGTTGACATCGAGCGTCGTGACGAGCGGGGAGTGCTCGCGGACCAGTTCGAGTCCGAGCTCTCCGGTCCCGGCCCCGTGCACCGTGAATCCGGCCTGCGCGAGCACGGCCGACAGCAGCGACCGGATGTCTTCCTCATCCTCGATCACGACCGCGACGCGAGCTTCATCCACCGTTGCACCTTCCGGCGCGGGCGAGACGATCGCCGGCGCCCGGACGTCGGTCATGATATCCCAGAAGGCGGTCTGGAACCTGCGCTCCGGCTCGCTCATGTCGGCCGGGCCAGGACGGAGAGCCCGCGTGAGGGCTGTGGGATGGCGATCGCCCCCACGATCGCCATCCCACCACACCGACGACCGTGGGATGGGTGGCCGCCACGCGGTCGCGTCCACCAGTCATCGCACGCCCTCCCTCAGACACTGTCCGAGGAGCCTCTTTCATCGGGTTGTGCCCGACGATACGGCCGCGGACTCAGGCCCGGCTCAGGTCGCCCTCAAGAACGGCCAAAGTTCTGGACGTGGCATCCTCGACTCATGCCACTCGTCGCACTCACCGGAGGCATCGCCTCGGGAAAGTCCACGATCGCGCGCCGTCTCGCGGAGCACGGAGCCGTCATCGTCGACGCCGACCAGATCGTCCGCGACGTCCAGCAGCCGGGGTCGCCCGTCCTCGCCGCGATCGCCGCCGATTTCGGCGACCGGATGCTGCTGCCCGACGGATCGCTCGATCGTGCGGCACTCGGCGCGCGCGTGTTCGGCGATGCCGCCGCGGTGAAGCGCCTGAACGCCATCGTGCATCCTGCCGTCCGGATCGAGTCGCAGCGGCGCTTCGATGAGGCCTTCGCCGCCGACCCCGACGCCGTCGTCGTCTACGACGTGCCGCTGCTGGCCGAGGCCCGGCTCGCTGACCCGTGGGATCTCATCGTCGTCGCGCACGCGCCGGGCGAGGTCCGCGCCCGGCGACTCGTCGAGCTGCGCGGTCTCAGCGAGTCGGAGGCCGCCGCGCGCATCGCCTCGCAGGTGTCCGACGACGAGCGGCTGCGGATCGCCGACGCGGTGATCGACACCGACGGGACGCTCCCGGACACGCTCCGCCGGACCGACGAGGTGTGGGGGCGGCTTGCGCAGCTGATCGAGGACAGGCGCGACCCGGCGCGGCGTAAACTGAGCGCACGAGCGCTGGAGGTGCGACATGGGAGTGTTCTCGAGATTCCGTCGCCGCAAGGATCCCGTACTGCGGCCGCCACCGAGGAAGAGCAGATCTCCCGGTACGTCTACCTGCTGAACACGCTGCCCGCGAGCGTGATCGAAAGCGCGCACACGGCCGCCTTCAAGGACCTGCCCGTCGAGCGGCGTCGCGAGATGTTCGAGCAGCTGCGTCCGTTCATGTCGGAGGCCGAGCGCTCCGCATCGCCCGAGGACCCGCACGTGCTGGCCACGCTCGTCCGGCGGGCCGAGCAGCGCCGGGCCGAGCGCGCGGCCGCGAGCGGAGGGCCGGATGCCGAGGCCGAGGCGTCCGTGCAGGACGGCCACGGCGACCGCCGACACCAGCTATGTCGACCCCCGGGCCATGATGATGCAGACGGGCGTGATGGCGCTCGTGGCGTACCAGTTCATGACGACCAGCGCGGTCACGTCGTACTTCACGGTCGGCGCGGGATCCCTCGCCATCGGCGACCAGCCCGGCTGGGTGGGCGACACGTTCGACCCGGGCGCCGGCAGCATCGATGCCGGCGGCGCCGGCGGCTACGACGGCGGCGGTGGCGGCTACGACGGCGGTGGCTTCGGCGGCGGCTTCGACGGCGGTGGCTTCGGCGGCGGTTTCGACGGCGGCGGCGGCTTCGGCTGACCTCGCCGGGGCGATCCGCCACCCGCGAACGCCGGCCCCGATGTCGGAGGGCCCGCCTAGCCTGGACTGATGCAGACGACACGATCCGTGCGGCCGTTCGAGGTCGTCAGCGAGTACGTCCCCTCCGGCGACCAGCCCCAGGCGATCGCCGAGCTGGCGGGCAGGATCAACGCGGGCGAGACCGACGTCGTGCTGCTCGGCGCCACCGGAACGGGCAAGTCCGCGACGACCGCGTGGCTCATCGAGCAGGTGCAGCGGCCCACGCTCGTGCTCGCGCACAACAAGACCCTCGCCGCTCAGCTGGCGAACGAGTTCCGCGACCTGATGCCGCACAACGCGGTCGAGTACTTCGTGTCGTACTACGACTACTACCAGCCCGAGGCGTACGTCCCGCAGACCGACACCTTCATCGAGAAGGACTCCTCGGTCAACGCCGAGGTCGAGCGGCTGCGCCACTCCACGACGAACTCGCTCCTGAGCCGGCGCGACGTGATCGTCGTCTCGACCGTGTCGTGCATCTACGGCCTCGGCGCGCCCGAGGAGTACATGCGGGCGATGGTGGCGCTGCAGGTGGGCGAGCGGTACGACCGCGACGCCCTGATCCGCAAGTTCATCGCGATGCAGTACAACCGCAACGACGTCGACTTCTCGCGCGGCAACTTCCGCGTGCGCGGCGACACGATCGAGATCATCCCGGTGTACGAGGAGTACGCGATCCGCATCGAGCTGTTCGGCGACGAGATCGAAGCGCTCTACATGCTGCATCCGCTCACCGGAGATGTCGTGCAGAAGCTCGACTCGGTGCCGATCTTCCCCGCGTCGCACTACGTCGCCGGCACCGACACGGTGCAGCGCGCGATCGGCACGATCGAGGCCGAGCTCGAGGTGCGGCTGAAGGAGCTCGAATCGCAGGGCAAGCTGCTCGAGGCCCAGCGCCTGCGCATGCGCACGTCATTCGACCTCGAGATGCTCCAGCAGCTCGGCTTCTGCTCGGGCATCGAGAACTATTCGCGCCACCTCGACGGCCGCGCGCCGGGCGAGGCGCCGCACTGCCTGCTCGACTTCTTCCCCGACGACTTCCTCGTCGTGATCGACGAGTCCCACGCGACCGTTCCGCAGATCGGGGCGATGTACGAGGGCGACGCTTCGCGCAAGCGCACCCTCGTCGAGCACGGCTTCCGGCTGCCGAGCGCGATGGACAACCGGCCGCTGCGCTGGGACGAGTTCAAGGACCGCGTCGGGCAGACCGTCTACCTTTCCGCGACGCCCGGCCGCTACGAGATGGGCATCGCCGACGGCGTCGTCGAGCAGATCATCCGCCCGACGGGTCTGGTCGACCCGCAGATCATCGTCAAGCCCTCGAAGGGCCAGATCGACGACCTGCTCGAGGAGATCCGCGTCCGCGCCGAGCGCAACGAGCGGGTGCTGGTGACGACGCTGACCAAGAAGATGGCCGAAGAGCTCACGGACTTCCTCGGCGAGCACGGCGTTCGGGTGCGATATCTGCACTCCGACGTCGACACGCTGCGTCGCGTCGAGCTGCTGACCGAGCTGCGCGCCGGGGTCTACGACGTCCTCGTCGGCATCAACCTGCTGCGCGAGGGTCTCGACCTGCCCGAAGTGTCGCTGGTCGCGATCCTCGACGCCGACAAGGAGGGGTTCCTCCGCTCCGGCACCTCGCTCATCCAGACGATCGGCCGCGCCGCGCGCAACGTGTCGGGCGAAGTGCACATGTACGCCGACACGATCACCGACTCGATGAAGGCGGCGATCGGAGAGACCGATCGACGTCGCGAGAAGCAGGTGGCCTACAACCTCGAGAACGGCATCGATCCGACGCCGCTGCGCAAGAAGATCGCCGACATCACCGACGTGCTCGCGCGCGAGGGTGCCGACACGGCCGCGATGATGTCGAAGCGGGATGCCGCGAAGCTCAAGTCCGGCAAGGGCAAGTCGCCGACCCCGCGCCTGCGGCGCGAAGGCATCGCCGCCGAGGGGGCGGAGCAGCTCGAGGCCACGATCCTGGATCTGTCCAACCAGATGCTCGCCGCGGCCGGCGAACTCAAGTTCGAGCTCGCCGCGCGCCTGCGCGACGAGGTGCAGGACATGAAGAAGGAGCTGCGCGCCATGGAGCGCGCCGGGCACGCGTGAGCGGTTGCGCGGCCCGCTCAGGGGCAGTGCATCAAGGGCTTCGGCCCGGATCGGTCGAACGTGTGGGCCGTCATCGGCGCACCGCACAGCGGACAGGCGCGCTCGGCTCGTTCGGCGACCGACGGCGGGGGAGTCGTCTCGTACGGTCCGACCGCTGCCGGGCCCGGCCATGCGGATGAGCTTCGCGTTGATCCAGGCGTACCAGCCGCCCGCGTCGCGCACGCGCTTGCGCAGCGGCATCCGCTCTTCCGGCGTCTCCGTCTCATCCGTCATATCATTAGTGTACTAACTATTCGTGGACGATAGGATGCTCGTGTGAATGAAGACATCCTGGCGCTGGAGAACCAGCTGTGCTTCGCGGTCGTCACCGCCGCGCGCAATGTCGTCTCGATCTACCGCCCCGTGCTCGAGCCGCTCGGACTCACGCACCCGCAGTACCTCGTGATGCTCGCGCTGTGGGAGCACGCGCCGCGTTCGCTCGGCGAGCTGGCCGCCGAGCTCGCGATGGAGCCGGCCACCCTGTCGCCGCTCATCAAGCGGCTCGAGGCGCAGGGGAGGGTCACCAGGTCGCGCCGCTCGGATGACGAACGCGTGCTCGAGATCGCGCTGACCGACGAGGGGGTCGCGCTGCGGCAGGAGCGCGCTCGAGGTGCCCGGGCAGATCATGGAGCGCGTCGGGATGGACGCGGCCGAGGTCGTGCGCCTTCGCGACGCCCTCGTGCGGTTCTCCGGGGGAACCCCGGCGGTACTCGCCGACTGAGGGCGCACCCGGTATCGCTTCTGTTGCACGACGGGTGAACTCTCCGCCACCCCCTTGGCATACTCACGGCAGGCTCTTAGGCTCGGGAGAGGTGGGCTGGACTCGAACAGCGTCCGCCATCACCGTCCCCCATCGGTCCGATCACAGAGGATGCTTCATGCGATCTCGGTCATACTCGCGGTCACACCCCGACCGCTCCACCACCCCACTCGTCGGCGTCTCGCCTCGGCGCCGCCGCGCACCGTCGTCGCGCTGGCCGTCGGCGGGCTCGTGCTCGTCGCGGCCCGCCGAGCGTCGGGCGGCGGCACGGACCACGGTACCGTCGACATCAACCTCGTCACGGTCAACGACTTCCACGGACGCATCGAGCAGACCGGCACCGCAGGCCGGTATCGCCGCGCTTGTCGACGGCCGTGAAGCAGCTTCGCGCGGACGAACCCGAACACGGTCTTCGCCGCCGCCGGCGACATGATCGGCGCATCGACTTTCACGTCCTTCATCCAGCAGGACGTGCCGACGATCGAGACCCTCAACGCCGGCGGGCCTCGACGTGAGCGCCGTCGGCAACCACGAGTTCGACCGGGGCTTCGCCGATCTGACCGACCGGGTCATGCCGCTGGCGGACTGGGAGTACACTCGGCGCCAACGTCTACGACAAGGCGACCGGTGACCCCGCGCTGCCCCGTACTGGACGCAGAGTTCGACGGCGTGACGCATCGGCTTCGTCGGCGCCGTCACCGAGGAGCTGCCCGCGCTGGTCAGCCCGGCGGGCATCGAGGCGCATCGACGTCGGCGAGCCCGTCGTCGAGGCCGCGAACCCGTCGCCGACCAGCTGAGCGACGGCCGGAACGAACGAACGGCGAAGCCGACGTGTGGTGCATGCTCGTCCACGAGGGCGCGGCAACGGCCGTCCGTCGAGTCGGCGACCGACCCGAACACACCGTTCGGCGAGATCGTGCTGCGGAGTCAACGACGAACATCGACGCGATCGTCTCGGGTCACACGCACCTCGCGTACAACCATCGTGATCGACGGTCGCCCCGTCATCTCGCGCGGCCAGTACGGCGAGCGCTTCACCGACATGGAGATCAGCTACGACCGCAAGCCGAAGAAGATCACCTCGATGGAGAACACCATCTACACGATGGCGACAGCTTTCGACGACCGTGGCAACGTCACGGCGTATCTGACGGAGCCCGACCCGACGATCGTGCCGATCGTCGCGGAGGCCACGGCCGTCGCGGCCGAGCTCGGCAGTGTCGTGCTGGGCGACTGCGAGCGCCAACTTCGGCCGAGCGGTTTCAGCCGATCCGGCGACGGTGACGACTGTCCACGCGAGAACCGCGGCGGTGAGTCCACGCTCGGCAACTTCGTCGCCGACGTGCAGAAGTGGTCGCTGAACGCGGACGGCACCCGGACACGTGACGATCACCTTCATGAATCCGGGTGGCCTGCGGGCTGACCTGGCTATCCGGTCAGCGGTGACGGCGACCTGACGGACGCACGAAGCAGGCCGCGGGAGTGCAGCCGTTCGCGAACACGCTCGTCACGATGAATCTGACGGGTGCGCAGATCAAGAGCGTGCTCGAGGAGCAGTGGCAGCCGACCGCCGCGTCGCGACCGTTCCTGAAGCTCGGCATCTCGAAGGGGTTCACCTACATCTACGAACCCGGCTGCAGCGCCGGGCTCGCAGATCACGAGATGTTCGAGCTCGACGGCGTCACGATCGATCCTCGGCCACGTACTCGGTGGTGCATGAACTCGTTCCTGGCGTCCGGCGGCGACAACTTCGGCACGCTTCGCGCAGGGCACGCGAACGGCCGACAGCGGCAAGGTCGACCTCGAGTCGATGGTCGACTGGTTCGCCACGAACGTCGAGGCCATCTGCCCGACCTCACGCAGCGCTCGGTCGGCGTCAACATCTCGCTCCGCCGAGTTCGACGGTACGACGCGGGCTCGACGGTCGACGGTCAACCTGTCGTCGCTGGACTTCACGCTCACGCGCCGACCGGCGAGGTCGTCACGGTGGAGATCGGCGGAGCCGAAGTCGGCACGGCGCCGATCGACCGCTCACTCGTACGCCCGACCGACGAGGTCGGCGACGCAAGCTTGTCGGTCACGGTTCCGCGGACACGTCGAGGGTACGGTACCCGCTGACCATCACGACTGATACCGGGACTTCGTTCGATGTGCCGATCGACGTCGTCGGCGACGGTGAAGACCGTCACCAAGGCGAAGGACGATCGGTGGCAAGAAGGGCGAGCCGCTGTCGCTTGCGGTGAGTGTGACCGGCGAAGGGCGTTCCCGCAGTGGGCGCCGTGACTGTCAGCGATCGACGGCGGTGCGCCGATCGAGGCGCAGCTGACCGACGGCACGACGACCATCACGCTGACCGGTCTGAGGCCTGGCAAAGCAACGGCGACTGTGACGTACCCCGGCGCCGACGGCTTCGCCGCGCTCGGAGACCACCGTCAAGGTCAACGTCAAGTAGGACAGCGGTCAGACGGCGGATGCCGCGGGGACTCGTTCCCCGCGGCATCCGCCGTTCCGCACTATCACGAGGTGCGCTCGGGGCGAACCCCGGGGCCTGTGTCGGAGGCCGCGCCTACAATTGACCAGTGCCCATCGTCCCTGTCGCCATGCCCGGAAACACCAGCGGAAAGCTGAGCGTCCGGGGCGCCCGCGTTCACAATCTGAAGAACGTCGACCTCGACATTCCGCGTGATTCGCTCGTGGTCTTCACGGGCCTGAGCGGCTCCGGAAAGTCGAGTCTCGCGTTCGACACGATCTTCGCCGAGGGTCAGCGACGCTACGTCGAATCGCTGAGCGCCTACGCGCGCCAGTTCCTCGGCCAGGTCGACCGCCCCGATGTCGACTTCATCGAGGGCCTCAGCCCGGCGGTGTCGATCGACCAGAAGTCGACGAACCGCAACCCCCGCTCGACGGTCGGCACGATCACCGAGATCCACGACTACATGCGCCTGCTGTGGGCGCGCATCGGCGTCCCGCACTGCCCGCAGTGCGGCGAGGTCATCCAGCGCCAGACCGTTCAGCAGATCGCCGACCAGCTCATGGAGCTGCCCGAGAAGACCCGGTACCAGATCGTCGCCCCCGTCGTGACCCAGAAGAAGGGCGAATTCGTCGACCTCTTCAAGGAGCTCTCGGCGAAGGGCTACGCCCGCGCCGTCGTGGACGGCGAGCTCGTGCAGCTCGCCGAGCCTCCGGTGCTCAAGAAGAGCTACAAGCACGACATCGCCGTGGTGGTCGACCGCCTGGTCGCGAGCCCCGAGATCCTCAGCCGCGTCACCGACTCGGTGGAGACGGCGATCGGCCTGGCCGGCGGCATCGTGCAGGTCAACTTCGTCGACGAGGAGGGGGATGCCGCGTGGCAGTCGTTCTCCGAGAAGCTCGCGTGCCCGAACGGCCACCCCCTGCAGCTCACCGAGATCGAGCCCCGCACCTTCTCGTTCAACGCCCCGTTCGGCGCGTGCCCGACCTGCTCGGGCCTCGGCACCCGAATGTCCGTGGATGTCGACCTGATGCTCGGCGATGAGGACGCCTCGATCCGCGAGGGCGTGCTCATCCCCTGGACGACGCAGGGCAAGGGGCTCTTCCAGTACTACGAGCGGCTGCTGGAGGGACTCGCGGCCGACCTGAACTTCTCCCTGGACACCCCCTGGCGCGACTTGAGGGTCGACGTGCAGGAGGCGGTCCTGCGCGGCGAGAACTACAAGGTCACCGTCAAGTGGAAGAACCGCTACGGCCGCGAGATGCGGTATTCGTCGGGCTTCGAGGGCGTCGTCCCCTACATCGAGCGGCAGTACGTCCAGGCCGATTCCGACTCGCAGCGTCAGCGCTGGTCGGAGTACCTGCGTGAAGTCCCGTGCCTGGCATGCAACGGCGACCGGCTCAAGCCGGAAGTGCTGGCCGTCCTGGTCCACGGCCACTCGATCGCCGACGCCTCGCGCCTGAGCCTCGCCGACGCGCAGGAGTACTTCGCACAGCTCGAGCTGACCGAGCGCGAGGCGAAGATCGCCGCGCAGGTGCTGCGAGAGATCCGCGCGCGGCTGAACTTCCTCCTGCAGGTCGGGCTCAACTACCTCAGCCTGAGCCGCTCGGCCGGCTCGCTCTCGGGCGGCGAGGCGCAGCGCATCCGCCTGGCGACCCAGATCGGCTCGGGCTTGACCGGCGTGCTCTACGTCCTCGACGAGCCGTCGATCGGGCTCCATCAGCGCGACAACCGGCGCCTGATCGAGACGCTGCTCACGCTGCGCGACCTGGGCAACACGCTCATCGTCGTCGAGCACGACGAGGAGACGATCCACGCGGCCGACTGGGTCGTCGACATCGGCCCGCGCGCGGGCGTCGACGGCGGTCATGTCGTGCACTCCGGACCGCTCTCCGAACTGCTGGCCGACACGCGGTCCATCACTGGCGACTACCTGTCGGGCCGTCGGTCGATCCCGACGCCGAAGAAGCGCCGGCGCATCGACAAGAAGCGGATGCTGACCGTCGTCGGGGCTCGCGAGAACAACCTGCGCAATGTGACGGTCGACTTCCCCCTCGGGGTGATGACGGCCGTCACCGGCGTCAGCGGCTCGGGCAAGTCGTCGCTCGTGAACGGCATCCTCTACGAAGTCCTCGCCGGGCGGCTGAACGGTGCGCGCCGCATCGCGGGCAAGCACACCCGCGTCACGGGCCTGGACAACCTCGACAAGGTCGTGCACGTCGACCAGGCTCCGATCGGCCGCACCCCGCGCTCGAACCCGGCGACCTACACGGGCGTGTTCGATCGCGTGCGCACCCTGTTCAGCGAGACGCCCGAGGCGAAGGCGCGCGGCTACCAGCCGGGCCGCTTCAGCTTCAACGTCAAGGGCGGCCGCTGCGAGGCGTGCTCGGGCGACGGCACGATCAAGATCGAGATGAACTTCCTGCCCGACGTGTACGTCGACTGCGAGGTGTGCCACGGCAAGCGGTACAACCGCGACACGCTCTCGGTCCACTACAAGGGCAAGAACATCGCCGAGGTCCTCGAGATGCCGATCGAGGAGGCCGCGGAGTTCTTCGAGCCGATCCAGGCGATCCACCGGTACCTGAAGACCCTCGTCGACGTCGGGCTCGGCTACGTGCGGCTCGGCCAGTCGGCGACCACCCTCAGCGGCGGCGAGGCGCAGCGCGTCAAGCTCGCCACCGAGCTCCAGCGCCGCAGCAACGGGCGCAGCGTGTACGTGCTCGACGAGCCCACGACGGGTCTTCACTTCGAAGACGTCCAGCGCCTCCTCGAAGTGCTGAACAGCCTCGTGGAGAAGGGCAATACCGTGATCGTCATCGAGCACAACCTCGATGTGATCAAGTCCTCCGACTGGATCATCGACCTCGGTCCCGAAGGCGGGTCGGGCGGCGGAGAGGTCGTCGCGACCGGAACGCCCGAACAGGTCGCACGGGTGGAGGGCAGCCACACCGGCTCCTTCCTGGCGGAGGTGCTCGGCCTGGCGGCGGTCCGCAAGGCAGGCTGAGCGTGACACCGCCTGAGACTCGGTCGGGCACGACCCGGTCGCGCCCGACGGTCGCGTACAAGCCGCGCCCAGGGGAGATCCCCACGAATCCCGGGGTGTACCGATTCCGGGATGCCGCGGGTCGCGTGCTGTACGTCGGCAAGGCGAAGAACCTGCGCGCACGCCTGTCGAACTACTTCGCTCCGCTGCACACTCTGCACGAGCGCACGCGGCGCATGGTCACCAGCGCGGCATCCGTCGAGTGGACCGTCGTGGCCAGCGACGTGGACTCCCTGCAGCTGGAGTACATGTGGATCAAGGAGTTCGATCCGCCGTTCAACGTGCGCTACCGGGACGACAAGTCGTACCCCTTCATGGCCATCACCCTCGGCGACGAGGCCCCGCGCGTGATCGTGACCCGCAACCGCCGCATCGCCGGGGCGAAGTACTTCGGACCGTATCCGAAGGTGTGGGCGGTGCACGACACGATCGATCTGATGATCAAGGTCTTCCCGATCCGCACGTGCAGCGACGCGAGCTACAAGAAGGCGATGGCGACCGGTCGCCCGTGCTTTCCCGGGCAGATCGGGCGGTGCGGAGGACCCTGCTCGATGAAGGTGACGATCGAGGAGCACCGCGCGATCGTCGATGACTTCATCGCCTTCATGGCCGGGGGAGATCAGCGGTTCGCGAAGGAGCTGAACGCGCGGATGCGGGAGGCCTCCGCCGCGATGGATTACGAAGCGGCCGCCGTCTACCGCGACCGGCTCGTCTCCATCGACGCCGTGCTGTCCAAGAGCGCCCTCGTGCTGGCGGCCGACACGGATGCCGACCTGTTCGGCATCGCCGAGGATGAACTGAACGCGACGGTGCAGCAGTTCGTGATCCGCGGCGGCCGCGTGCGCGGCGTGCGCGCGACCACGATCGAGAAGGAGCTCGACATCTCGGGCGGCGAGCTCGTCGATCAGGTGCTGCAGCGCGCATACGGAGACGCGGCGCCGGCCGATATCCCGCGCCAGGTGCTGGTGCCCGCCCTTCCCGACGATGCCGCCGACCTGGAGGAGTGGCTGCGTACCCGGCGCGGAAAGCTCGTCTCGATCCAGGTCGCACAGCGGGGGCGCAAGGCGGAGCTGCTCAAGACGGCGACACTGAACGCGCAGCAGGCGCTCATGATCCACAAGACCCGCCGCACGAGCGACTACGTCGCCCGGACGCAGGCGCTCACCGACCTGCAGGAGGCGCTCGGGCTGGCCGAGGCACCCCTGCGGATCGAATGCTTCGACGTGTCGCACCTGAGCGGCACGAATGTCGTCGCGTCCATGGTCGTGTTCGAAGACGGGCTGCCGCGCAAGGACCAGTACCGCTCGTTCGGCGTGCCCGAGACGACCGACGACACCGATTCGCTGTATCAGGTGCTCACGCGCCGACTCGCGTATCTCGATCGTCCCGAAGAGCAGGACGAACCGCAGCCCGAGCCCACCGAGGACGGGACGGTCGCCACGACACGCAAGCGCCCTCGTTTCGCATACCCGCCCCAGCTGCTCGTCGTCGACGGCGGAAAGCCCCAGGTCGAAGCCGCGGCACGCGCCCTCGCCGACGCGGGCCACGACGAGATCGCGCTCTGCGGCATCGCCAAGCGCCTCGAGGAGGTGTGGATGCCGGGGGAGGAGTACCCGGTGATCTTGCCGCGCACGAGCGAAGCGCTCTACCTGCTCCAGCGCCTGCGCGACGAAGCGCACAGGTTCGCCATCAGCCACCAGCGCCGTCGGCGTCGGCGCGACATCCAGAGTGTGCTCGCAGAGATCCCGGGTCTCGGCGAGGCCCGCATCAAGGCTCTGCTGCGCCACTTCGGCTCGGTCGCCGCGCTCAAGAAGGCCACTCCCGAGGAGATCACCGAACTGCCGGGGGTCGGGCCGAAGCTCGCGGCGGCGATTCATGAGCACCTCACCAGTGGGTAGGCTGAAACCGACGACGGGGGTTGGTCATGACGGACACTGAGGACAGTGCCTCGGTGCGCAGCGACTCCGGCGAGGTGCTGATCGTCACGGGCATGTCCGGCGCCGGCCGCTCGACGGCCGCCGACGCTCTGGAAGACCTCGGCTGGTACGTCGTGGACAATCTGCCACCGCAGATGCTGCGCCCGCTTCTGGATCTGACTGCCCTCGCGGCGAGCGCCCTCCCGCGGGTGGCCGTCGTCGTCGACGTCCGCGGGCGCGACCTGTTCGCCGAACTGCCCGAGATCATGCGCGCGCTGCGTCGTGGCCGGCCCGTGCGCGTGATGTTCCTCGACGCCTCGGACGAGGTGCTGGTCCGGCGGTTCGAAGCCGTGCGCAGACCTCACCCGCTGCAGGGTGAGGGCACGATCCTCGACGGCATCCACCTCGAGCGCCAGCGACTGGCGGCGGTGCGCGAGAGCGCCGACGTCATCATCGACACCTCCGGGTTCAACATCCACCAGCTGGCCACTCAGGTGATCGACATGTTCTCCGCCGAGGGCGCGGCACGCCATACGGTCACGATCATGAGCTTCGGGTTCAAATACGGACTGCCTCCCGACGCCGATCTGGTCGCCGACATGAGGTTCCTGCCGAACCCGTTCTGGAACGACGATCTGCGCGCGCTCACGGGCGAAGACGAAGAGGTCCGCGAGTTCGTGCTGGCACAGCAGGGGGCGATGGAGTTCCTCGACTCGTACACGGCCGCGCTCGCGCCCGTTCTCGACGGCTACCAGCGCGAGAACAAGGGCCATTCGGTCGTCGCGATCGGCTGTACCGGTGGCAAGCACCGCTCGGTGGTCATGGCGCGCGAACTCGCCGCGCAGCTGTCGTCGCTCCCGGGCGTCGCGGTGCGCGTGAAGCATCGCGACCTGGGCCGCGAGTAAGCCGAGGTCGTCAGCGAGCGGGGTCGCGAGTAGGCTTGACCCTCGTTCCCACCCCCCATCCGCACCCCATCCGCGAGGAGATCCGTGTCGTTGACCGCTGACGTGAAGGCTGAACTGACGGCCGTGCGCGACCCGAGCCCGACGGCTCGTGTCGCCGAGCTGACGTCTCTCCTTCGTTTCTCCGGTGGTCTGCACTCGATCGCCAATCGCGTCGCCGTCGAGGCGGAGCTGGACTCCGACCTGCTGGCGCGGCGCGTCGCCCGCGACCTCATGGAGATCTACGGCGTGCGCCCCGAACTCGTGCACGTCCAGGGGTCGGGCGCCCGCAACGGCAGCCACTACGCCGTGCGCGTGATCGACGGCGGCGAGACGCTCGCACGCCAGACGGGGCTGCTCGATCAGCGCCGCCGACCCGTGCGCGGCCTGCCCAACAAGCTCACCACCGGCTCCCGAGGCGACCTCGCGGCGATCTGGCGCGGTGCGTTCCTCGCGGCGGGCACGCTCAGCGAGCCCGGGCGATCGGCGGCGCTGGAGATCACCTGCCCCGCTCCCGAGGCGGCGATGGCGCTGGTGGGCGCGGCGCATCGCCTCGGCATCCCGGCGAAGGCCCGCGAGGTGCGCGGGGTTCCGCGCGTGGTGGTCCGTGAGGGAGAGGCGATCCGCGTCGCCCTCGCGCAGATGGGCGCCGAGCGCGCGGCGAGCGACTGGGATCAGATGCGCCAGCGCCGCGAGGTGCGCGCCGGGGTGAACCGCCTCGTGAACTTCGACGATGCGAACCTGCGCCGCTCGGCGCAGGCCGCGGTCGCCGCGTGCGCGCGTGTCGAGCGCGCGCTCGAGATCCTCGGCGACGAGGTGCCGGAGCACCTGCGCGAGGCGGGCGAGCTGCGCCTCGCGCATCGCGATGCGAGCCTGGACGAGCTCGGCCACCACGCCGATCCGCCCCTGACGAAGGATGCCGTCGCCGGCCGCATCCGCCGGCTGCTGGCGATGGCCGACAAGAAGGCCGAGCACGACGGCATCCCCGACACCGAGGCCGCCGTCCCGGTGGGCGCCGAGGACTGATCGGCCCGCGTCACACGATCGGAACGGCCGCTCCTGCCACGGTGATGCCCCCGGTCGCGGGAATGTCCACCGTGAGGAGCCCCGGGCGACCGACGTGCCGCCCCTGCGTGATCACGACGCGCGCCGGTGGCGCGACTGCGCCCGTCGCGCGAAGATAGGCGCCTGTCGCCGCGGCCGCCGCACCGGTGGCCGGATCTTCGATCACCGTGCCGACCGGGAAGATGTTGCGCGCGTCCCATCGTCCGTCACCCAGGTCGCGGAGCACGATGATCGTCGCGGGCCAGCCCTCGGCATCCATCAGCTCGCGAGCGGCGGCGGGATCGAACGTGAACGTGTCGAACAGCGCGGCACCGGCGAGGACGATGAGCGGATGCCGATTGCCGGCGAACGCGAGCGCAGGCGGGTGCGCGGCATCCAGGTCTGTGCGCCGCGCGCCGATGAGCGCGAGCACCGCGTCGAGTGCGGCATCGTCGAGCGGCTCCACGGAGGGCTCGACACTCGTGAACGACGCCGTGCGCACTCCGCGCTCGCTTCGGGTCGTGATCGTGATCTCGCCCACCGGGGTCGAGAAGGCGAAGACCCCGTCACCCTCCGTCTGTGCGAGCGCGACCGCGGTCGCGACGGTCGCGTGACCGCAGAAGGGCACCTCTGCGACGGGGGAGAAGTACCGGATGCCGCGCTGACGCCCCGCACCGGTCACGAAGGCCGTCTCGGAATAGCCCACGTCGGCGGCGATCCGCTGCATGCGGGCATCCTCCAGCTCGTCGGCCCCCAGGACGACGCCTGCGGGGTTGCCTCCCGCCGGGTCGCTCGAGAACGCCGCCCATCGCTGCACCACCGTCTCGCTCATCGGGCGATCGTAACGCCGGTAGTGCGTGTCACACAGGGAAGCAACCCCCTCCTCAGCGCGTTGGCGGTCAGTAGAGTGAATACGTCATTCTCGCTGCGCCGAGGAGTATCGGCTCAGCGCCGACAGGAAGAAGAGAACATGGCGAAGTACACCTTGCCCGACCTCCCCTACGACTTCGCGGCTCTGGAGCCGCACATCAGCGGCAAGATCATGGAGCTGCATCACGACAAGCACCACCAGGCGTATGTGACCGGCGCGAACACCGCGCTGGAGCAGCTCGCCGAAGCCCGTGACAGCGGCAACCTCGCGAACGTCAACAAGCTCGAGAAGGACCTCGCGTTCAACCTCGGCGGTCACGTCAACCACTCGATCTTCTGGACCAACCTGTCGCCCGAGGGCGGCGGCGAGCCCGAGGGCGAGCTGAAGGCGGCCGTCGACGAGTTCTTCGGCGGCTTCGAGAAGTTCAAGGCCCACTTCACCGCCGCGGCGATGGGCATCCAGGGCTCCGGATGGGCCGTGCTGAGCTGGGATCCGCTCGGCGAGCAGCTCATCATCCAGCAGCTGTTCGATCAGCAGAGCAACACCGCGCAGGGCACCGTCCCCGTCTTCCAGCTGGACATGTGGGAGCACGCCTTCTACCTGGACTACCTGAACGTCAAGGCCGACTACGTCAAGGCCGCGTGGAACATCGCCAACTGGCAGAACGTCGCGCAGCGACTCGAAGCCGCCCGCGAGAAGACTTCGGGCCTGCTGGTACTGTCATAGCGAGTGTGGGCGTCCCGGCGGGATGACCCCACCGGGACGCCGTTGTCCATCGTCTGCAACCGCAATTAGCGCCCTCGCGCGCACGACACATCTCAGGAGAACTTCCGTGGCTGTCAAGATCGGAATCAACGGCTTCGGCCGCATCGGACGCAACTACCTCCGCGCGGCTCTCGCGCAGGGGGCAGACCTCGACATCGTGGCGGTGAACGACCTCACCGACAACAAGTCCCTCGCACACCTGCTCAAGTACGACTCGGTCGGCGGCGTGCTGGCCGAAGAGGTCACCTACGACGAGGACTCGATCACCGTCGGCGGCAAGAAGATCAAGGTCTTCGAAGAGCGCGACCCCGCGAACCTCCCCTGGGGCGAGCTCGGCGTCGACATCGTCATCGAGTCGACCGGCCGCTTCACCAAGGCCGAGGACGCCAAGAAGCACATCGCGGGCGGCGCCAAGAAGGTGCTCATCTCCGCTCCTGCGACCGGCGACGACGTGACGATCGTCATGGGCGTCAACGAGGGCGACTACAACCCCGAGACCGACGTGATCATCTCGAACGCGTCCTGCACCACGAACTGCCTCGCCCCGCTGGCGAAGGTCTTCAACGACGCGTTCGGCATCGAGCGCGGCTTCATGATGACCGCGCACGCCTACACGGCCGACCAGAACCTGCAGGACGGCCCGCACAGCGACCTGCGTCGCGCGCGCGGCGCGGCGATCAACATCGTCCCCGCCTCGACCGGTGCGGCCAAGGCCATCGGCCACGTCCTGCCCGAGCTCAACGGCAAGCTGAGCGGTTCGTCCTACCGCGTGCCGGTTCCCACCGGCTCGATCGTCGACCTCACGATCGTCACGCCCACCGAGGGCCTGACCGTCGACCAGATCAACGCCGTCTACAAGGCCGCAGCGGCCGAAGGCGCACTCGCCGGCTACCTGGAGTACACCGAGGACCCGATCGTCTCGAGCGACATCCAGGGAAACCCGCACTCGTCGATCTTCGACTCGGAGCTGACCAACGTCAGCGGCAACCTCGTCAAGGTCTCGGCCTGGTACGACAACGAGTGGGGCTACTCGAACCGTCTCGTCGACCTCACCGAGTACGTCGCCGACAAGCTCTGATCGCGGATCATGCCTCTGCGCACCCTCGACTCGCTGGGTTCGCTCGCCGGCAAGCGCGTCATCGTCCGCTGTGATCTCAACGTCCCCCTGAAGGACGGCGCGATCACGGACGATGGCCGCGTGCGGGCGTCGCTTCCCACTCTGAACGCGCTCATCCACCAGGGTGCCCGCGTCGTGGTCTGCTCGCACCTCGGTCGCCCCGACGGCGCGCCCGACGCGAAGTACAGTCTCGGCCCGGTCGCCCAGCGGCTGTCCGAGCTGCTGGGCAAGCCCGTCGCGTTCGCCCTCGACACGGTGGGGGAGTCGGCCCACGACGCCGTCGCCGCCCTCGACGACGGCGACGTCGCGGTCATCGAGAACCTCCGGTTCAACCCGGGCGAGACCTCGAAGGACGATGCCGAGCGCCGCGCATTCGCGGAAGAGCTCGCGGATCTCGGCGATGTGCTCGTCTCGGACGGGTTCGGAGTCGTGCACCGCAAGCAGGCGAGCGTCTACGACCTCGCGGAGATCCTCCCGTCGGCGGCGGGACTGCTCATCGCCGCCGAACTCGACGTGCTCGATCGGCTCACCGAGAACCCCGAGCGCCCGTACACGGTGGTGCTCGGCGGATCGAAGGTGAGTGACAAGCTCGGCGTCATCTCGCACCTGCTGCCGCGCGTGGACCGCCTGCTGGTGGGAGGCGGGATGCTGTTCACCTTCCTCGCCGCCCAGGGGCACAAAGTCGGCGCGAGCCTGCTGGAGGCCGACCAGCTCGACACCGTGAAGCAGTACATCGCGACCGCCGAGGAGTCGGGCGTCGAGATCGTGCTGCCGACCGATGTCGTGGTGGCGTCGAAGTTCGGCGCCGATGCGGAGCACGTCGTCACACCCGCTGATGCGATCGAAGACACGCCGTTCGGTGCCTCCGGCCTCGGGCTCGACATCGGACCCGACACGGCGGCACGCTTCGCCGAGGTCATCCGCGACAGCCGGACGGTGTTCTGGAACGGACCCATGGGCGTCTTCGAGCTCGCGCCGTTCGCGGCCGGCACGAAGGCCGTCGCCCAGGCGCTCACCGAGGTCGACGGGCTCAGCGTCGTCGGCGGCGGCGACTCGGCTGCGGCGGTGCGTCAGCTCGGCTTCCAGGACGACCAGTTCGGACACATCTCGACGGGCGGCGGAGCAAGCCTGGAATTCCTCGAGGGCAAGAAGCTCCCCGGACTGGAGGTCCTCGGATGGCAGTAGAAGGGTCGTACCCCGTTCATCGCGGGCAACTGGAAGATGAACCTCGACCACCAGCAGGCGATCGCGTTCGTCCAGAAGCTGCACTGGGCGCTGAAGGAGGCCAAGCACCTCGACGGCACCGTCGAGGTCGGGCTCTTCCCGCCGTTCACCGACCTGCGCACCGTGCAGACGCTGCTCGACGCCGACAAGATCCCGTTCGCCCTCGGCGCGCAGGACCTGTCGACGAAGGACTCCGGCGCGTACACCGGTGAGGTCTCGGGTGCGTTCCTCAAGAAGCTCAACTGCGCGTACGTGATCATCGGTCACTCCGAGCGCCGCGAGTACCACGCCGAGACCGACGAGGTCGTCGCGGCGAAGGTGCAGGCGGCCCTGCGTCACGGACTCGTCCCCGTCATCTGCGTGGGCGAGACGCTGGAGCAGCGTGAAGCGTCCGGACCCACGGCCATCTCTGTCGGGCAGTTGGAAGTCGCGCTTGAGGGTGTTCCCGCGAGTGCCGAGATCGTCGTGGCGTACGAGCCCGTGTGGGCGATCGGCACCGGTCAGGTCGCGTCACCCGAGCAGGCGCAGGAGGTCTGCGCTGCACTGCGCGCCGTCATCGCGGCCAAGTTGGGGCAGGATGCCGCCGAGAGAACCCGCGTGCTCTACGGCGGATCCGTGAAGTCCGGCAACATCGCGAGCTTCATGCGCGAGCCCGACGTCGACGGCGCGCTCGTGGGCGGTGCGAGCCTCGTCGTCGACGAGTTCGCGGCCATCATCCGATTCCAGAAGCACGTCGGCGTCTGACGACGCTTATACTGGGAGATCGTGCGCCCGATCCGGGCGCGGTGAAAGGCTTAGATCTGTGCAGATCCTCGAGTTCGTCCTGCAGGTGCTCCTCGGCATCACCAGCCTGCTGCTGACCCTTCTCATCCTGCTCCACAAAGGACGCGGTGGCGGCCTGTCCGACATGTTCGGCGGCGGCATGACCTCGGCCCTGGGCTCGTCCGGGCTGGCAGAGCGCAACCTCAACCGCTTCACGGTGATCCTCGCGCTCGCATGGTTCGTCTCGATCGTGGCCCTCGGCCTCATCACGAAGTTCCAGGCCGTCTGATGGCGACCGGCGGCAATGCGATCAGGGGCACGCGCGTCGGCGCGGGCCCGATGGGCGAGCAGGACCACGGCTTCCACGCGGAGCGGATCGCGATCTCCTACTGGGACGCCCTCGGCAACGAGACGGTGCGCTACTTCGCGGCCGGCATCCCCGAAGAGGAGATCCCCGACACGATCGACTCTCCGCACTCCGGTCTGCCCGCCGGCCGCGACAAGGAGAACCCGCCGGCTCTGGCCAAGACCGAGCCCTACAAGACGCACCTCGCGTACGTGAAGGAACGTCGCACCGAGGAAGAGGCGGAGCAGCTGCTCGACGACGCGCTCGCGCAGCTGCGGGAGCGCCGCGGGCTCGAGTGAGCGCGCGCGCTCGGAGCCGCGTCGGCTCAGTACTCCTGATCGATGAGCTCGGGCGGCACCTGCGAAGCCGCTGCTTCGTCGACGAAGAAGATCGTGCGCTTGCGGCCCTTGGCGCCGGCGGCGGGAACGCTCGCGTAGCTCGCGCCCGCGAGCGCGAGGCCGAGGGCGGCCGCCTTGTCGGCGCCCGCGAGGACGAGCCAGACGCGCCGGGAGCCGTTGATCACCGGCCGGGTGAGGCTGATCCGCTCAGGCGGCGGCTTGGGCGAGTCGCGCACCGCGACCGCGACGCGGTCGGTGATGAGGATCTCCGGGCGATCGGGGAACAGCGACGCGATGTGCCCGTCCGGTCCGACACCGAGGAAGCAGATGTCGAAGGACGGCCACGGCGTGCCGTCCTCCTGGGGGAACCGGGCCAGCTCGCGAGCGTACTGCTCGGCTGCGGCATCCAGATCGACACCGTCATCGCTCCCGGCCATCGTGTGGATGTTGGCGGCGGGGATCTCCACCGCATCGATCAGGGCGTCGCGCGCCTGCTGGTCGTTGCGGTCGGCGTGACCCCGGGCGACGAACCTCTCGTCGCTCCACCAGAAGTGCACGCGCGACCAGTCGACCCGGTCGCGACGAGGGTGACGGGATGCCGCGGCGAGCACGGCGGACCCCATCGAGCCTCCGGTCAGCGACACGTGAACCAGGGCGCCGTCGGCACCGCACTTCGCCAGCCGGTTCACGAACCGCGCGGCCACGGATTCAGCGAGAGCGGCGGGATCAGCACTGATCACGACCCGCTTCTCGATGACGTAATCAGCCATGCGTCTCCTGCGTCGCCGGTTCCAAGAGCTCCCAGCCCTCGGTGATCACTCGACCATACAGGACGTCGGGATCGAGGCGGCGGAGCTCCTCGGCGAGGCACTCGCGCAGCGTGCGCCTCGGCAGCACGAGGTCGTGCTCGGGCTGCCCGGGCTGGGTGAGACAGGCGATCGCGGGCGACGAGCGAGCGAGGAGCACGTCTCCGCTCGCACGCGTCAGCCGCACCGACTTGATCCCGTCGTGCCACTCGTCCTCGGGCAGGTAGCGCCAGTCGACCGGCACGTCGAGCATCAGGCGCAGCCACGCCGCCAGGAGCGCCGTGGACGGGGAGCTGGCGGCTCCGCGCACCTCGACTGCGGTCACGGCGTCGTACGGCGGCTGATCCAGCACGGCCGCGAGCTGCTCGCGCCAGTGCGTCAGGCGGGTCCACGCGAGGTCGGTGTCGCCGGGCGCATGGTTCTCGCCGAGCGAGGCGACCCACGCGGCGGGATCGGACTTCGTCGCGGCATCCGTGATCCGGCGCTGCGCGATGCGGCCGATCGAGGTCGTCGACGGAGAGTCGGGGGTCTTGTTCGGCCACCACACGACGACGGGAGCGTCCGGCAGGAGCAGGCCGGTCACGAGGCTCTCGAGGTTGGAGCCGCCCGCCTCGCCGAACGCGCGCAGGGTGACGACCTCGCTCGCACCCGCATCTCCGCCCACGCGGATCTGGGCGTCCAGGCGGGAGTCGCTGTCGGCTCCGTCGATCATGAGCACGATGACGCGCATCGGGTGCTCGCGAGACGCGTCGTTCGCCGCCTCGATGACCTCCTCCAGGGCGCCTTCGCGCGTGAGGATGATGAGCGTCAGGACGCGGCCGAGCGCGACCGCGCCGCCCTCTTCGCGCACGTTCACGAGCGCCCGCGAGATCTTGCTCACGGTGGTGTCGGGCAGATCGACGATCACGGGCGCCTCCAAGCGCGTCCATCGCGGGAGAGCATCTCGTCCGCGGATTCCGGTCCCCACGAACCGGGGGCGTACTGCTCGAGGGGTCCGCCCTGCTGGGTCCAGAACTCCTCGATCGGGTCGAGGATCTTCCAGGACAGCTCCACCTCTTCGTGCCGCGGGAACAGCGGCGGGTCTCCCAGGAGCACGTCCAGGATGAGTCGCTCGTACGCTTCGGGGCTCGCCTCGGTGAAGGCGTGGCCGTAGCCGAAGTCCATCGTGACGTCGCGCACCTGGGCTCCGGCGCCGGGCACCTTCGACCCGAAGCGGATCGTGACGCCCTCGTCGGGCTGCACCCGGATCACGAGGGCGTTCTGGCCCTGACCCGTGGTCTGCGTGCGCGAGAACAGCTGCTCGGGCGCGCGCTTGAAGACGACGGCGATCTCGGTGACGCGGCGTCCGAGCCGCTTGCCGGTGCGCAGGTAGAACGGCACGCCCGCCCAGCGGCGCGTGTTCACCTCGAGCGTGATCGCGGCGTACGTCTCGGTCGTCGACTGCGGGTTCATCCCGTCTTCCTCGAGGAAGCCGAGCACCTTCTCGCCGCCCTGCCAGCCGCCGTCGTACTGGCCGCGCGCGGTGGAGCGGGCCAGATCCTTCGGGAGCGTGACGGCGGCGAGCACCTTCTCCTTCTCGGCGCGGAGGTTCTTCGCGTCGAACGAGATGGGCTCCTCCATGGCCGTCAGCGCCATGAGCTGGAGGAGGTGGTTCTGGATGACGTCGCGCGCGGCGCCGATGCCGTCGTAGTAGCCGGCACGGCCTCCCACGCCGATGTCCTCCGCCATCGTGATCTGCACGTGGTCGACGTAGTTGGCGTTCCAGATCGGCTCGTACAGCTCGTTGGCGAAGCGCAGGGCCAGGATGTTCTGGACCGTCTCCTTGCCGAGGTAGTGGTCGATGCGGAAGATCGAGTCGGTCGGGAAGGCCGAGCGCAGCGCGTCGTTGAGCGACTGCGCCGAGGCCAGGTCGTGGCCGAACGGCTTCTCGATGACGACGCGGCGCCAGCGCTCCGGCTGATCGGCCGTGTCGTCCACGAGTCCGGATGCCTTCAGCTGCTCCGCCACCAGCGGGAAGTCCTTCGGCGGGATCGACAGGTAGAACGCGTGGTTTCCCATCGTGCCCCGCTCGACGTCGAGCTTGTCGACGGTCTCACGGAGGCGCTTGAACGCGTCCGGGTCGTCGAATTCGCCGGAGACGAAGCGGATGCCCTGCAGCAGCTGCAGCCAGGTCTCCTCGCGGAACTCGGTGCGCGAGTGCTGCTTGACGGCGTCCTTCACGACCTGCGCGAAGTCCTGGTCTTCCCAGTCGCGCCGTGCGAAGCCGACGAGGGCGAATCCCGGCGGCAGCAGACCACGGTTGGCGAGGTCGTACACCGCGGGCATGAGCTTCTTGCGGGAGAGGTCTCCGGTCACCCCGAAGATCACGAGCGCACTGGGGCCGGCGATGCGGTTCAGGCGGTGATCTTCGGCGTCGCGCAGCGGATTGTGCCCGCGCGAGATCTCGACGGTCATGTGATGCGAGCTCCTATTGAGCGGCTTCGAAGAGCGTGAGCACCTCGGCCTGGGGGTCGGTGAGGGTGAGCGTGACGACCGGACGACCGTGACCCTCGGCGAGCACTGCGGCGTCGCCGGCGGCCTGCGCCTGGATCAGCTGGCCGAACGTGAACGGACGCCCGGGGATCTCGAGGTCGACATCGGTCTGCTCGATGATCTGCAGGAACACGCCGACGGCAGGACCGCCCTTGTGGAACTGCCCCGTGGAGTGCAGGAAGCGCGGACCCCAGCCGAACGTGGTGGGCCGGCCCGAGTCGGCGGCGACCAGCTCGCGCAGGCCCTGGAGCTGGGGGAGACGCAGCCGGTCGACGTATGCCTGAATCGACACATAGCCGTCGGCGGGCACCTGCGCCCAGAGCGCGTCCAGCACTCCGGCGACGGTTCCGGATGCCGCGAGGGCGGGATCCGAGACGCGCACCTCGACGCCGTCCACCGCGAAGGCGGGCGCCGTCGGTGCCGGGCGGGAGTCGAGCAGCCCGCGTGCGGCGATCTTGGCCGACTCGACGTCGGGCTGATCGAACGGGTTGATCCCCAGCATCCGTCCGGCGATCGCCGTGGCGTACTCCCAGACGATGAACTGGCCGGCCAGCGAGCCGCTGATGAGGATCTCGCCCTCGTGCCGCTCGCGGAAGTGGAACTCGTTCGCCTCGTCGACGATGCGCAGGATCTGCATGTCGGCAGGAGTGTTCTCGACCTCGGGGGAGACCGGCAGCAGCACGACCGGAAGGATGCCGGTGCCCTCCTTGCCGGTGGATTCGGCGACGAGCTGCTCGATCCAGTCGGGCAGCCCGATGATGTGGGTGCCGTCGGTGACCAGCCCCAGCTTGTCGCGGCGCTGCGCTCCGCCGCCGGCGATCGCCGCGGCCAGGACGAGCGCGGGGTTGTCGGCGCTGTCGATCGCGACCTCGAGCAGGGTCGCCTCGGCTTCTTCGAGCAGCACGCGGATGTCGACGCCGGCGAGCCCGGTCGGAACCAAGCCGAACGCGGTGAGGGCGGAGTAGCGGCCGCCGACCGTGGGGTCGGCGTTGAAGACGCGGTACCCGTCGGCGCGAGCCGCCTGATCCAGTGGCGAACCGGGGTCGGTCACCACCACGATCCGCTCGGTGGGGTCGATCCCGATGTCGCGGAAAGCCGCCTCGAAGGCGCGCTTGGCGGAGTCGGTCTCGACCGTCGAGCCCGACTTGGAGGCGACGACCAGCACGGTCTGCTCGAGCCCGCCCGCCTCGGCGTCGCCGTCGATCGCGGCCAGCACCTGGCTCGGCGCGGTCGAGTCGAGGATCACGAGGGGAACGCCCGAGGTCTGGGCGATCACTTCGGGCGCGAGCGAGGAGCCGCCCATGCCCGCCAGCACGACCCGGGTCACGCCCTTGGCCAGGAGCTCCGCGCGGAGCGCCTCGATCTCGGGAACGAGCGGCTGCGACACGGTGACCGCCTCCACCCACCCGAGGCGCTGAGCCGCCTCGGCCTCGGCTCCGGCGCCCCACAGCGACGGATCGCCCGCCGTGATGCCCGACGCGACGAGATCGGCGATCAGGCCGGGGAGCGCCTCGTGTGCGACGGACTTGACGTGGCCGGTGAGGTGGATCTCGAAGCTCATCGGGCGGACTGCGCTGCCTCGAGGGCGGTGGCGACGGTCGCCTGCAGCTCGTGCCAGGAGGCGATGAACTTCTCGACTCCCTCGTCTTCGAGCACCTGCGTGACGTCGGCGAAGTCCACGCCGACGGCCGCCAGCTTGGCGAAGACCTCGTGCGCACCCTCGTAGGCGCCGGTGACGGTGTCGCCGGCGATCACGCCGTGGTCGAAGGTCGCCTCGAGGGTCTTCTCGGGCATGGTGTTGACGGTGCCGGCGGCGACCAGTTCGGTCACGTAGAGGGTGTCGGGCAGGGCGGGATCCTTGACACCGGTGGAGGCCCAGAGCGGACGCTGCACGTGGGCGCCGGCATCCGTCAGCGCCTTCGCGCGATCGGTGGCGAACTCCTTCTCGAACAGCTCGTAGGCCAGCCGCGCGTTGGCGACGCCCGCCAGGCTCTTGAGGGCCTCGGCGTCGTCGGTGCCGATCGCGCTGAGGCGCTTGTCGACCTCGGTGTCCACGCGCGAGACGAAGAACGATGCGACGGAGTGGATCGTGGAGAGGTCGATGCCGGCCGCCTGGGCCTTCTCGAGACCCGCCAGGTACGCGTCGATGACCTCGGCGTAGCGCTCGAGGCTGAAGATCAGGGTCACGTTGACCGAGATGCCGGCGCCGATGACCTCGGTGATCGCGGGGAGCCCGGCCTTGGTCGCGGGGATCTTGATGAGCGCGTTGGGGCGGTCGACCGAGGCCCACAGCTCCTTGGCCTGCGCGATGGTCGCCTCGGTGTCGTGGGCGAGGTCGGGCGAGACCTCGATCGACACGCGGCCGTCGACGCCTCCGGTCTCGTCGTAGACGGGGCGGAAGACGTCGGCCGCGGCGCGCACGTCGTCGGTCGTGATCGCGAAGATCGCGTCGTCGGCGGAGGCGCCGTGGCCCGGCGAGGTCGGAGATCTGTCCCACGTAGGACTCGGCACCGGAGCCGATCGCGCCGGCGAAGATCGTCGGGTTCGTGGTGACGCCGACGACGTTGCGGGTCGCGATCAGGTCGGCGAGGTTGCCGGTGATGATCCGCGAGCGCGACAGGTCGTCGAGCCAGATGCTGACGCCGGCGTCGGACAGGTGCTTGGTGGGGGTGCTCATGCGTGTCTCTCCTTATTCCGCCGCCGCTGTCGCGGCGGCGAGGCTCTCGCGTGCCGCCTCGACGACGGCTTCGGCGGTGACGCCGAACTTCTCGAACAGGGTCTTGTAGTCGGCAGACGCGCCGAAGTGCTCGATCGAGACGCTCCGGCCCTTGTCGCCGACGATGTGCCGCCAGGGCATCGCGATGCCGGCCTCGACCGACACGCGTGCCGTCACCGCGGCCGGAAGCACCGACTCGCGGTAGGCGGCATCCTGCTCGTCGAACCACTCCAGCGACGGAGCCGATACGACGCGGGCGTTGATGCCGTCGGCGGCGAGGGTCTCGCGGGCGGCGACGGCGAGCTGCACCTCGGAGCCGGTGGCGATGAGGATCACATCCGGTGTGCCGTTCGGCGCTTCGGCGAGCACGTAGGCGCCCTTGGCTGCCAGATCGGCGGAGGCGAACGTGTCGCCGGTCGCCTGCCCGTCGCCGCGGGTGAACACCGGGATGTTCTGGCGGGTCAGGGCGATGCCGGCAGGTCCGGCGTGCCGGCGGAGCATCTCGAGCCACACGACGGCGGTCTCGGCCGCGTCGCCGGGGCGGACCACGGTGAAGTTCGGGATGGCCCGCAGCGTCGCGAGCTGCTCGATGGGCTGATGGGTGGGGCCGTCCTCGCCGAGGGCGACGGAGTCGTGCGTCCACACGAAGATGCTCGGGATGTTCATCAGCGCCGCGAGACGGACCGCGGGACGCATGTAGTCGCTGAAGATCAGGAACGTGCCGCCGAACGGGCGGGTCGGTCCGTGCAGGACGATGCCGTTGACGATCGCGCCCATCGCGTGTTCGCGGATGCCGAAGTGCAGCACGCGGCCGTAGGGGTCGCCCGACCACTCGTGCGTGGACCACTGCTCGGGGATGAACGACTTCGCAGCCTTGATCGTGGTGAGGTTCGACTCGGCGAGGTCGGCCGAGCCGCCCCAGAGTTCGGGCAGCTCTGCGGCGAGGGCGTTGATCACGACACCGGACGCGGCACGGGTCGAGACCTCCTTGCCCCCCTCGAACGCGGGCAGCGCGTCGGCGATGCCCTCGGGCAGCTCACGCGCCTGGATGCGGTCCCACAGCGCCTTGCGCTCGGGGTGGGCCTGCGCCCAGGCATCGAAGGCCTTCTGCCAGTCTGCGCGCGCAGCCGCGCCGCGCTCGGCGAGGCTGCGGGTGTGGGCGAGCACGTCCTCGGCGACGGCGAAGGACTGCTCGGGGTCGAAGCCCAGGACCTTCTTGGTGGCCGCGAGTTCGTCCGCCCCCAGCGCGGAGCCGTGGATCTTGCCGGTGTTCTGCTTGCCGGGTGAGGGCCAGCCGATGATCGTGCGCAGGATGATGAGCGAGGGCTTGCTCGTCTCGCCCTTGGCTGCCTCGAGCGCGGCATACAGCTCTGCGGCGTCCTCGACGTACTCGCCGGTCTTCTTCCAGTCCACGACCTGCACATGCCAGCCGTAGGACTCGTAGCGCGCGGCGACGTCTTCGGTGAAGGCGACGTTCGTGTCGTCCTCGATCGAGATCTGGTTCGAGTCGTAGATCGCGATCAGGTTGCCCAGCCCTTGATGGCCGGCGAGGCTCGACGCCTCGGAGGTGACGCCCTCCTGCAGGTCGCCGTCGCCGGCGATCACGTAGACGAAGTGATCGAACGGCGACTGCCCGGCGGGCGTCTCGGGGTCGAACAGGCCGCGCTCGTAGCGCGCGGCATAGGCGAAGCCGACCGACGAGGCCAGGCCCTGGCCGAGCGGACCCGTCGTGATCTCCACGCCGTCGGTGTGGCCGAACTCGGGATGGCCGGGCGTCTTGGAGCCCCACGTGCGCAGCGCCTTCAGATCGTCGAGCTCGAGGCCGAAGCCGCCGAGGTACAGCTGCACGTACTGGGTGAGCGACGAGTGACCGGCCGACAGGATGAACCGGTCGCGACCGGGCCAGTGCACATCGCCCGGGTCGTGGTTCAGGACGCGCTGGTAGAGCAGATACGCGGCCGGAGCAAGGCTCATCGCCGTGCCGGGGTGACCGTTGCCCACCTTCTCGACCGCGTCCGCCGCCAGCACGCGAGCGGTGTCCACCGCGCGCCGATCGATTTCATCCCAACGCAGTTCCGACACCGGGCCGCCTTTCTCAGTGGATTGAATCCGATTTCGCGGTCTTCGCAACAATCGGGGGAGCGGCGAGCGCGATGCGCGCGTCAAAATACAGCCGCGTGTTGTTTCAGCATAGCGAAGCGGCATTCCGCGACGACTATGCGAGACGTCGTGTGACGGCAGTGTGGCAGGCCTGTCGGGTTGTTTCGTATCGGCGCGGTGTCGCCCTGGTATCGGTCTGCGCACACCGCATCGTCCGCGACTGTGAGGTCTTCGCGCCGAGGCCCGCCGGCGCGGATGGCATAGACTCGTAAGGCAGTTTCAGGCGGTCGAGCGGGGAGCGATGGACACCACCATGTCGGCGGGAGCCGCGGCATCCACCGTACCCACCGCCCGGCCCCACTCGCTCGGTCGCACGATCCGCGCCTATGTCGCACTGACCAAGCCGCGCGTGCTCGAGCTGCTGCTGGTCACGACCGTTCCGGTGATGATCCTCGCGCAGGGCGGCTTCCCGAGCATCTGGCTCGTCCTGGCCACCGTGCTGGGCGGCTCGATGAGCGCCGGATCGGCTGCGGCGTTCAACATGTACCTCGATCGCGACATCGACGCGCACATGCAGCGGACCGTCAATCGCCCGCTCGTGACCGGCGAGGTGTCGCCGCGCGGTGCGCTCATCTTCGCGTGGACGCTGGCCGCGGCATCCACCGTCTGGCTCTGGCTGACGACGAACTGGCTCGCGGCCGTGCTGTCGGCGGGCGCGATCTTCTTCTACGTCGTGATCTACACGATGATCCTGAAGCGCCGCACCGAGCAGAACATCGTCTGGGGCGGGATCGCCGGATGCTTCCCGGTGCTGATCGGCTGGTCGGCGGTCACCGGATCGCTGTCGTGGACCCCGATGATCCTGTTCGCGCTCGTGTTCCTGTGGACGCCGCCGCACTACTGGCCGCTGTCGATGAAGTACAAGGACCAGTACGAGGACGTCGACGTGCCGATGCTCGGTGCGACCCGCTCGGGCTCGCAGGTGGGTCTGCAGGTCATCCTGTACGCGTGGGCGACCGTCGCCTGCTCGCTGCTGCTGATCCCGGTGGCCGGCATGGGCCTGGTCTACACGGTGTCGGCGCTCGTGTTCGGCGGCTGGTTCATCTACGAATCGCACCGGCTGTACACCCGCGCCGTGCGCGGCACGGAGCCGCGGCCGATGCGGGTCTTCCACGCGTCGATCACCTACCTGACGCTCCTGTTCGTCGCGATCGCGATCGACCCGCTGCTGCCGTTCTGACGCGTCGTCAGTCTTCCCTCGGGAACTGCGCGCGCAGCGCCGTCTCCTCGGCGTCGATCGCCTGCAGGGCCGAGACGACCGCCGGCTCCTGGTAGCGACCCTCTCTGCGGGCCGCGAGCACCGCGGCGCGCTCCGCCTCGAGCATCGCCGTGCGCAGCCGGAACTTCGCCTCGAGCTGGGGGATCGACGCGTCCGGCCCGAAAGTCTCGAGCGTCTCGCCGAGGAAGCCCGCATCGCTGCGCAGCAGATCGGCCACGCGCTGCTCGTCGTCGGAGACCTCCTGCGTCTCCAGGAGGTCGATGCCGGCCTGACGGGCCTCGGCCATCAGCAGCCGGCGCTCGGTGATCTCCTGGGCGAAGCTCGGCTTGGGCAGCTTCAGCGCCCGGATGATCGCCGGCAGGGCGAGACCGCCCAGCAGGCTCGCGACGACCACGACGAACGCGAGGAACTGCAGGTACTCGCGCAGAGGGGTCTCGGGCGGAAGCAGGAAGACCGCGGCCAGGGTCACGACGCCGCGCACGCCCGCCGAGGCGACCGCCACGCCGTTGCGCCAGGGCCAGCTGCGCTCGCGCAGGCGCCGCGGGCCCTTGCGGTAGAGCAGCGTGGTGCCCATCACCCAGGCGAAGCGCGACGCGACGAGGGCGAGCAGGATGCCGAGGCACACCCCGACGGTCTCCCACAGCCCCGGGCCGGTGCGGATCGCCCCGGCGAGGATGCCCTGGAGGTTGAGGCCGATGAACAGGAACACCGCGTTCTCGAGCAGGAACTGGATCGTGCGCCAGTTCAGACGCTCGGCCACGCGGGCCTCGGCGGAGGAGACGGTCGGCGCCCGATAGCCGAGGTAGAGCCCCGCGATCACGACGGCCAGGACCCCCGAGCCGTGCAGGAGCTCCCCGAGCAGGAAGGCGGCGAACGGGGTCACCAGGGTGAGGCTCGTATCGAGCACGGGGGAGTGCAGCAGAGACCGGACCCACGACACGACGAACCCGATGGCGAAGCCGACGCCGGTGCCCACGGCGACGGCGATCACGAAGTCCACGCCGATCTCGACCGGTGTGACCACCGTGACGATCGCGGCGAGCGAGGCGTTCAGGGCGACGAGGGCGGTCGCGTCGTTGAGCAGGCTCTCGCCTTCGAGGATGGTCACGACACGGCGCGGGAGCCCGAGTCGTCCGGCGATCGCCGTCACCGCGATCGCATCGGTCGGTGCGACGACCGCTGCGAAGGCGAACGCGGCGGCCAGCGTGATCGCCGGGAGCAGCGCGAACGTCGCGAATCCGACGACGACGACGGTGAAGGCGACCAGTCCCACCGACAGCAGCAGGATGCTGTCACGGCGGGCTCGCACGTCGATCACCGAGGTGCGGATGGCCGCGGCGAACAGCAGCGGCGGCAGGATGCCGTACAGGATCAGCTCGGGCTCCACCTCGACCGGAGGCACCCCGGGAATGAACGAGACGGCTCCGCCGACGACGACCAGGGCCACCGGTGCCGACCAGCCGAGCCTGCCCACGACCCCGGTCACCGCCACGGTGGTGATGACGAACAGCACGATCCAGGTGATCGTTCCGACGGGGTCCACGCTGTCAGTATCGAGCAGGAAGGGCGGGAGCGCTCCGTCGGAGACTGCTCCCGCCCTTCCGGCGGCGTTCGGTCAGCGGGTCAGCGCTGGGGTGCGACCTCTACGACCGGCGACTGCTCGGCATCGGCCGACTCAGCTGCGACCTGGTCCTCGTCATCGGCCGTCCAGTCCAGCGCCTCGATGATCTCGACGTCGCTGACCGGGACGAACGAGCGCAGGACGGCGAGCACGAGCGCGAGCGCCAGGCCGACGATGCCGGTCGCGATCAGGACGCCGCCGACGATGGCCCAGACCTGGCCGACGTAGACGTCGACCGGGGTCGCGGTGCCGGCGGTCAGTGCCACCGACATCGTGCCGAGCGTGTTGACGGCCAGCCACGCGCCGAAGGCGCTCGTGGCGACGGAGCCGACCAGAAGGATCCAGAAGGGGATGCTGCGGACAAGGTTCGGGCGAACGGTCATAGGTGTACTCCTCGATGGGGGGTGTGTCGGTTCAGGACGGCATCCGCCAGCATTGCCCGGTCTCCCGAGCCGCACGTATGCGAATCCGATGAGTCGGCTATGCGTCGCGCTCAGGTGCGCGCCGACGCGGGCTCGACCGATCCAGCGTACGCGGAGGGTACCTGGGAGGCGCCTGCAGGCGCCTTCAGGTTGATCACGACGGCGGTCATCGCGGCGACGAGCAGCACCGCGAGCACCATGTGGATGTTGACGAGCACGATCGGCAGGCCGGACCGCGCCTGCCACAGCCCCACGACGATCTGCAGGGCCTCCACGGCCAGCAGCAGGCCGGTCCAGAGCCTGAGGCGCAGGACCGGGGCCGTGCGCCGCGCGCCGATGACCAGCACGAGCGTGAGGGCCAGCAGCGCGTAGGCGGGCCAGGAGTGGACGTGCTGCATGAGTTCGGGGTCCAGGCCGTTGCGGGCCGCGCCGCCGTCGCCGGCGTGCGGGCCCGAGCCGGTGACCAGGATGCCGACGACGACCGTGATCAGCACGAACGCGCTCGTGAGGTGCGTGACGGCGGCGTACCAGGCCGGCACCGCGCGCACGCGTGGACCGGGTATCGCGTACACCCGTGCCACCAGGACCGCGGCGAGCGCGACGAGCACGACCGATGCGAAGTAGTGCAGGCCTACGACGTACGGGTTCAGGTTCGTCAGCACCGTGATCCCGCCGATGACCGCCTGCAGGGGGACGTAGAGACCGATCACGAGCGCGAGCCAGAACAGGTCGCGGCGCTCGCCGGCGCATGCGGACGACGAACAGGAACGTCAGGATCGCCACGACCACCAGGACGAAGGTGAGCAGGCGGTTGCCGAACTCGATGACGCCGTGGATGCCCATCTCCGGGGTGTTGACGAACGACTCGTCGGTGCAGCGCGGCCACGTGGGGCAGCCGAGCCCCGAGCCGGTGAGCCGGACGAGCCCGCCGGTGCCGACGATCCCCACCTGGACGACCAGCGTGGCCCAGGCTGCGGCGATCACACGGCGATCCACCCGGGCGGGCAGCCATTCCCAGAATGTTCGGAGAATGCCGGGACGGGTGCGCGTCGTGTCCGCAGGCATCGGGCCTGGCCTCCTCGGGCGAGGGTCCGGCCATCCGGTGGGGCGGCGGAACCCTGTAGAATCAAAGGGTCGGATGCGGGCGCGTCGCGCTCAGCATCACTGACAAGTGTAGGCGCGCAGGACGGCGCCACGTGATTGGGCCCACCGAGCGGCATCCCTCTTCGGAACTCCACCGGAGAAGCAGGAATGCCGGGGCGGATGACACCGTTGTGGCCCGGAGGAGAGTGTGACGATGTCGGATGTCCTGATCGACCGCCCCGAGCTTGCGAGCCTCGGCCAGTACGAGTTCGGCTGGCACGACGAAGACGCCGCCGGAGCCGCTGCTCAGCGCGGACTGAGCGAGTCCGTCGTGCGCGGGATCTCGACCCTGAAGAACGAACCCGAGTGGATGCTCAAGACCCGTCTGAAGGGTCTGCAGCTGTTCGAGCGCAAGCCGATGCCGACGTGGGGCGCAGACCTCAGCGAGATCGACTTCGACAACATCAAGTACTTCGTGCGCTCCACCGAGAAGCAGGCGGGCACGTGGGAAGAGCTTCCCGAAGAGATCCGCAACACGTACGAGCGCCTCGGCATCCCGGAGGCGGAGCGTCAGCGCCTGGTCGCCGGCGTCGCCGCGCAGTACGAGTCCGAGGTCGTCTATCACCAGATCAACGAGCAGCTCGAGGCCCAGGGCGTCATCTTCATGGACACCGACACGGCGCTGCGCGAGCACCCCGAATTCTTCGAGGAGTACTTCGGCACCGTGATTCCCGCCGGCGACAACAAGTTCGCCGCGCTGAACACGTCGGTGTGGTCGGGCGGATCGTTCGTCTACGTGCCCCCGGGCGTGCACGTCGAGATCCCGCTGCAGGCGTACTTCCGCATCAACACCGAGAACATGGGCCAGTTCGAGCGGACGCTGATCATCGCCGACGAGGGCTCCTACGTGCACTACATCGAAGGCTGCACGGCTCCGATCTACAAGAGCGACTCGCTGCACTCGGCCGTGGTCGAGATCATCGTGAAGAAGAACGCGCGCGTTCGCTACACGACGATCCAGAACTGGTCGAACAACGTCTACAACCTCGTCACCAAGCGCGCGATCGCGCACGAAGGCGCGACGATGGAGTGGATCGACGGCAACATCGGCTCGAAGGTCACGATGAAGTACCCGTCGATCTTCCTCGTCGGTGAGCACGCCAAGGGCGAGACCCTCTCGGTCGCCTTCGCAGGGCCCGGTCAGCACCAGGACGCCGGCGCGAAGATGATCCACATGGCGCCGTACACGCAGTCCTCGATCGTCTCGAAGTCGATCGCGCGCGGCGGCGGCCGGGCGGGCTACCGCGGCGAAGTGCGCGTGGACGCCAACGCCCACCACTCCGCCAACACCGTGCGGTGCGACGCGCTCCTGGTCGACACGATCTCGCGCTCGGACACCTACCCGTCGATCGACATCCGCGTCGATGACGTGCAGCTCGGCCACGAGGCGACCGTCTCGAAGGTCAGCGAAGAGCAGCTGTTCTACCTGATGAGCCGCGGGATGCCGGAGGACGAGGCCATGGCGATGATCGTGCGCGGCTTCATCGAGCCCATCGCCCGCGAGCTTCCCATGGAGTACGCCATGGAGCTGAACAAGCTCATCGAGATGGGCATGGAAGGATCGGTCGGCTAGATGACGACCACGACGCAGGCACCGCCCACGGTGCCAGGTTCCACCGCGCACACCGACGGCGCCTGGGCACCGATCCAGACCCGCTCCGAGCGGCCGCGCTCCTACGATCCCGGCCGACTTCGAGCGACCGAACGGTCGCGAGGTCAACTGGAAGCACACGCCGATCGATCGCCTCGCGCGCTGTGCTGAGCGACGAGGCCGCAGACGACGGCGCGGTCACCGTCACCGCTGACCGGCGCTGCGCTGGAGGGCGGACTCGCTCGCGCGTCGGCGCCGCGCCCCGCGGGCGAGGTCTTCACCCCCGAGGACCTGCCCGCGCGCGATCGCCTGGAAGCCGCGAGACCGAGGCGCATCTGCTGCGCATCCCCGCCGGACGTCGAACTCGCCGAGCCTGTCGTCGTCGACCGTCCACGGCAACGGCGGCCTCGCGCACGCGCACGTCGTGATCGAGGCGATGCCGAATTCGCACGGCACGATCGTGCCTGCGCCACGCGGGCTCGGCGCAGCTCGCGCAGAACGTCGAGATCATCGTCCGCGACGGCGCCCACCTCACCGTGGTCTCCGTGCAGCAGTGGGTCGGATGACGCCGTGCACGCGGCATCCCACCAGGCCCGTGTCGATCGCGACGCGACCCTGCGCCACTTCGTCATCAGCTTCGGCGGGGGTGTCGTGCGCGTCAACCCGAGTGTCGAGCTCGCCGGCGCCGGCTCGCAGGGGCAGCTGTACGGCCTGTCGTACTCCGACAGCGGCCAGCACCTCGAGAGCCAGGTCTACCTCTTCCACAAGGGCCGCGACACGCGCGGCGACGTGCTCTACAAGGGCGCCCTGCAGGGCGCGGGCGCGCGGAGCGTATGGATCGGCGACGTGCTGATCGGTCCCGACGCGGTCGGCACCGACTCGTACGAGGCCAACCGCAACCTCGTGCTGACGGACGGCGCGCGCGCCGAGTCCATCCCGAACCTCGAGATCGAGACGGGCGACATCCGCGGTGCCGGCCACGCCAGCGCCACCGGACGCTTCGACGACGAGCAGCTCTTCTACCTGCAGTCGCGCGGCATCAGCGAAGACGAGGCGCGCCGCCTCGTGGTCGTCGGGTTCCTCAGCGACATCGTGCAGCGCATCGGCATCCCCGACCTGGAGGCGGAGCTGCACACCGCCATCCAGGCAGAACTGACGGCCATCGGGTCGCACTCCCAGGAAGGAGCGGCGCAGTGACCGCAACCCGCGTCTGCGCTCTCAGCGAGCTCGAACAGGACTCCGCCCTCCGCGTCGAGGTCGACGGCGTCGCGATCTGCGTCGTGAAGGACGCGAACGACGACATCCACGCGATCGGCGATGTCTGCACGCACGGCGACATCTCGCTCGCCGAAGGCTTCGTCGACGGCGACACGATCGAGTGCTGGGCCCACGGCTCGGCGTTCTCGCTGCTGTCCGGCAAGCCCCTCAACCTCCCCGCGTATGAGCCCGTTCCGGTCTTCGCTGTCGTCATCGACGGCGACGATGTGCTCATCGACCCTGCTGTGAAGAAGGAAGTCTGAATGTCAGTCCTCGAAATCCGCGACCTGCTACGTGACGGTCGAGACGGATGCCGGCACCACCCCCATCCTCAACGGCGTGACCCTCACGATCCGCAAGGGTCAGACCCACGCGATCATGGGCCCCAACGGCTCGGGCAAGTCGACGCTGGCCTACACGATCGCCGGCCACCCCAAGTACACGGTCACGAGCGGCTCGATCACCCTCGACGGTGAAGACGTCCTCGCGATGACGGTCGACGAGCGCGCCCGCGCCGGACTGTTCCTGGCGATGCAGTACCCCGTGGAGATCCCCGGCGTCACCGTCACGAACTTCCTGCGCACCGCGAAGACCGCGATCGACGGCGAAGCGCCGGCGATCCGCACGTGGACCAAGGACGTCAAGCAGTCCATGAAGAACCTGCGCATGGACCCGAAGTTCGCACAGCGCAACGTGAACGAGGGCTTCTCGGGCGGCGAGAAGAAGCGCCACGAGATCCTGCAGCTCGAGCTGCTGCGGCCGCAGATCGCCGTGCTCGACGAGACGGACTCCGGCCTGGACGTCGACGCGCTCAAGATCGTGTCGGAGGGCGTGAACCGCGCCAAGGCGCGAGACCGACCTCGGCGTGCTGCTGATCACCCACTACACGCGCATCCTCCGCTACATCCACCCCGACTTCGTGCACGTCATGATCGCCGGGCGCATCGTCGAAGAGGGCGGACCCGAGCTCGCCGAGCGGCTCGAGGACGAGGGCTACGACCGCTTCATCGAGCCCGTGCTCGAAGCCGCGACCGAGGGCGAAGCGTAGAATCCTGACATGACCGCGACGCTCGCACCCGAGAAGTACGACGAGGTCCAAGAAGCCCTCAAGGACGTCATGGACCCCGAACTGGGGATCAACGTCGTCGACCTGGGCCTGATCTACGACCTCGGCTGGGACGACGAGAACGACGCCCTGGTCATCCACATGACGCTCACCAGCGCCGGGTGCCCGCTCACCGACGTGCTCGAGGAGCAGACGGCGCAGGCCCTGGATGAGGTCGTCGAGCGCTTCCGCATCAACTGGGTGTGGATGCCGCCGTGGGGCCCCGAGCGCATCACCGACGACGGCCGCGACATGATGCGGGCGCTCGGCTTCGCGATTTGATTTCGCTTTCTGACGACGGCGAGGGCGGCATCCGCCCGCCTCGCTAGGCTCGATGGGTGAGCGTCACCCCCCTGCAGGCACTGCCCCTCGATCAGCTGAGACAGCGGTCCAGCACGAAGTGGCAGAAGTACCCGCGCGCAGGTGCTTCCCCTCTTCGTCGCCGAGACCGATTTCGCGCCCGCCCCGGCGATCACGCGCGCGCTGAGCCGCGCCGTCGAGCTCGGCGACACCGGCTACACGCCGCCCGACCCGGGCATCGCCCGCGCCGTACGCCGACTTCGCGCTGCGCCGGTTCGGGTGGACGGTGGACCCTGCGCATGTGCGCACGACCTGCGACGTCATGATGGGCGTCGTCGAGATCCTCCGTCGGGTGACCGCACCCGGTGACCGGGTCATCGTGACGCCGCCGGTCTACCCGCCGTTCTACGAATGCATCCCCGAGGCGGGCGCGGTCGTCGAGCGCGTCCCGCTCGTGGACACCGGCGCCGGCTGGGAGCTCGACCTCCTCGGGATCGAGGCCGCGCTGGCCGGGGGAGCGCGCGCCGTGCTGCTGTGCAACCCCCACAACCCGACCGGCACGGCGCATTCGCGCGAGAGCCTGGCCGCGCTGGCGGATCTGGCCGCCGGGTTCGGCGCGACCGTCATCAGCGACGAGATCCACGCGCCGCTCATCCACGCGGGTGAGCTCTTCACGCCGTTCCTGGAGGCCTCACCGGTCGCGGCGCGCGTCGGGTACACCGTCGCGAGCGCGAGCAAGGCGTTCAACCTCGCCGGCCTGAAGTGCGCGCTCATGGTGACCGCCGACGACCGGACCGCCGGCGTCGTGCGATCGCTTCCCGATGAGATCGAATGGCGCACGGGACTGTTCGGCGCGATCGCCGGTGTCGCGGCGTTCTCGCAGGAGAGCGACGAGTGGCTCGACTCCCTGCTCGCGGCGCTCGATCACAATCGGCACCTGCTCGCCGAGCTGCTCGCCGAGCACGTGCCGGCGGCGCGCTACCGCATCCCCGACGCCGGCTTCCTCGCGTGGGTCGATCTCCGCGAGCTCGGCTGGGGCGACAATCCCGCCGTGAAGATCCGGCGCGAGGCCGACGTCGCGCTGCACCTCGGCCCGCTGTTCGGTGACGAGGGGCGCGGGCACGTCCGCATCAACTTCGGCTGTTCACCGGAGATCGCTCCGTGAGGCTGTCGAGCGCATCGGCGCGCTCGCCTCGTCGTGACCGTCGGCGCAGGCGCGCGCCCGGCGAGCATCTGGGGACCGCAGTACGTCTGGGTGACGGTGGGCGCCGTCGCGCTCATCTTCCTCGCCGCGACGCAGGCCCTCGCGGTGACCACCGTGATGCCGATCGTGAGCGCCGACCTGCAGGGCGAGACGCTGTACGCGGTCGCGTTCGCCGGCACCCTCGCGACGGGTGTCATCGGCATGGTCGCCGTCGGGGCGTGGAGTGATCGATCGGGACCGCAAGGGTCCGCTGTACGCCTCTGTCGCGCTGTTCGTGATCGGCCTCGTGATCGCGGGCCTCGCGCCGACGATGGAGATCCTCGTGGTCGGCCGGCTGATCCAGGGACTCGGCGCGGGCGGACAGACGGTCGCCCTGTACGTCGTGGTCGCGCGCGTGTACCCGCCGGCGATCCACGGTCGCGTGTTCGCGGCGTTCTCGGCCGCGTGGGTGGTTCCCTCGCTCATCGGACCCTTCCTGGCGGGCGCGGTCACGGAGTACCTGCACTGGCGGTGGGTGTTCCTCGGCGTGGCCGCCCTGACCGTCGTGGCCTTCACCATGGTCGCCCTGCGGCTGCACGGCCTTGCGCTGCACACCGATGAGCCGTCCGGGGGCAACGTGGCCGCACGTCTCTGGTGCGCGCTCGCGGTGGCGATCGGCGCTCTGGCGCTCAGTCTGGCCGGCGAGTTCGGAGCATGGTCGGGGCTCGTCGTGGCGGCATCCGTCGTCGTCATCGCGCTCGCCGCGCGCCCCCTGCTGCCGCCGCGCACGCTGCGGTCGGCACGGGGGCTGCCCAGCGTGATCCTCATGCGCGGCCTCATCGCCGGGGCGCTCTTCGGGGCCGAGATCTACGTCCCGTACCTGCTGATCGCCGAGTACGGCTTCTCGCCCACGTGGGCGGGGCTGGGCCTCACGGCGGCGGCGCTCCTGTGGGCGGCGGCCGCCGATGTCCAGGGACGCTTCGGCGACCGGATCGGCAACGCCCGCATCACACTCATCGGCACCGCGCTGCTGTCCACCGCGGTCATCGTCGCGGCCCTGACCGCCTGGGCGCACCTGCACCCCGCTGTGCTGATCGCGGGCTGGGCGCTGGCGGGGGCGGGCATGGGACTGATGTACCCGCGACTGACCGTGCTGACGCTCGCCTACTCGACGCCGCAGAACCAGGGCTTCAATTCGTCCGCGCTGTCGATCTCGGACTCGATCGGGGCATCGGTCGCCATCGCGGCGATGGGGCTCGCCTTCACGGCGCTCGCCGCGACGGATGCCGGGTTCACGGTCGTGTTCGCGATCGCCGCCGCGCTCTCGCTGCTCGGCCTCGTGCCCGGGTTGCGCCTCGGCCATGCGCACGAGGCGACCGCCGAGGGCCGCTGAGGGCGGGTGGGCTCAGTTCTCGGACTTGCCGAGCCGCCAGTAGCCCATGAACGCGACCGCTCGGCGGTCGACGCCCTGCTCGGCCACCAGGTGACGGCGCAGCGACTTGATCGCACCCGACTCGCCCGCGAGCCACGAGTACAGCGGGGCGCTCTTCAGCGCCGCGCCGCCCTTCGCCGTGCGCGGCACCTCCCAGAGGATGTCGGTGTCGACGTCGATCTCTTCGACCGCCCGGCCTTCACCGGCCGGCACCAGTTGCGCCGCGGCGTCTTTCACCGCCGGCACGAGGTGCGCATGGCGCTGTCCGCGTCCGCGGGCGCTCACGCGGTACTCGAAACCGGGGTGGTGGGGCAGGTAGGCCGCGTCGGACGGATGCGGCATCTCCAGCACGACGACCCCGGTGGCTTCCCGGGGAAGCTGCTCGAGGATCACGGCGATCGCCGGCGCTGCCGTCTCGTCTCCGGCCAGCAGGATGTTCTCGGTGCGCGCCGGCGGAACGAAGTCGACGCCGTAGCTGACGCCCGTGTGCGCGGTGGTGGGGGCGAGGATGAGGACCTCATCGCCGACGACGGCGCGTGAGATCCAGGCGGACGCGGGTCCCTGCACGTCGTGGGCGACCATGTCGATGTCGACTTCGTGCAGTTCGCTGCGCACCTGACGGGTCGTATAGGTGCGGAACGGGGGACGCAGCGCTTCGTCCATCTCCCTCCACTGCGTGTACCAGTCCTCTCCCGACGGCATCGCGTCGAGTCCGACCGTTTCGGTGGGGAACACGACCTTCACCCTCTGATCGAATCCGGGATCGCCGTAGTCGGCGAGGTCCGTGCCGCCGAACGTGAACCTACGGAAGCTCGGGGTGAGGTCGGTGATCGCCGTCACCGGGGCACGGAAGAAGCGGAGGGTGCTAGCTGTCGAGGCCACGGGGCTCCTTGATCTCGGTGTGGTCGGAGGGCGTCCCGCCGTCGGCGGGGACGAGGACGTGATGGCGCCCGCGGGGCAGGACGATGGGCGTGCCCGAGACGGGATCGCGCACGACGAGCGCGTCGAGGTCGAACACGTCACGGATGAGGGCGCCGGTCACGACCTCGGAAGGCGGACCGGCGGCGATGACTTCGCCGCCCCGCATCGCGAAGAGATGGTCGGCGTACCGGGCGGCGAGGTTGATGTCGTGCAGGACCATGACGATCGTCGTTCCGCGCTCGCGGTTGAGGTCGGTGAGCAGGTCGAGCACCTCGATCTGGTGGGCGACGTCCAGGAACGTCGTCGGCTCGTCGAGCAGGAGGATGTCGGTCTCCTGGGCCAGCGCCATGGCGATCCAGACCCGCTGGCGCTGACCGCCCGACAGTTCGTCGACGGATCTGTCGGCGAACTCGGCGACGCCGGTCGCCTCGAGCGATTGGGCGACCACCCGGTAGTCGTGCTCGGTGAATCGGGCGAGCAGCTTCTGATGCGGGTGTCGGCCCCGGCCCACCAGATCGGCCACCACGATGCCCTCGGGCGCGATCGGGCTCTGCGGCAGGAGGCCCAGGGTGCGCGCGATCTCCTTCGACGGGCGGGTGTGCAGCGCCTTGCCGTCGAGGACGACCTGGCCCGACTTCGGCGAGATGAGCCGCGCGAGAGCGCGCAGGAGCGTCGATTTGCCGCATCCGTTCGCGCCGACGACGGCCGTGATGCAGCCGGGCGGAACCTGCAGGTCGAGCCCGCGGACGATCGTCTGGTCGCCGTATGCGAGCGTGAGCGACTCGGCCGACAGGCTGTGCGGTTCGGTCATATCGACCCTCCGGAGCGGTTGATCCTGATGAGGAGATACACGAGATACGGCGCGCCGAGCACGCCGGTGATGACGCCGACGGGATAGCGGTTGTCGAACGCGAACTGTCCGAGCAGGTCGGCGGTCAGCACCAGCAGGGCGCCGACCAGTCCGGCCGGCAGCAGCAGCGAAGCACCCGGACCGATGATGCGGGCCGCGATCGGGCCCGCCATGAACGCGACGAACGCGATCGGTCCGCTCGCGGCGGTCGCGAACGCGAGCAGTCCGACAGCGGCCAGGATCAGCAGGGCCCGCGTGCGCGGGACGTTCACGCCCAGAGCGGCCGCCGGGTCGTCGCCGAGGCGCAGCATCCCGAGTCCCCGGCCCTGGGCGAGCAGCAGCGGTACGAGGATCGCGACCGCGATCGCGAGCGGCATCACGGTCGACCACGTCGCACCGTTCAGACTGCCCGTCAGCCACTGCATCGCCGTCTGCAGATCCCAGGCGGCGGCCCGGGACAGGATGTAGGTCACCGCGCTGTCGAGCATCGCGGCCACGCCGATGCCGATGAGGATCAGCCGCGTGCCCGCGAAACCGCCGCGGTTCGAGAGCAGGTAGATCGCGCCGGCCGTCGCGAGGGCACCCACGAGCGCGAGGAAGGACACGGCCGTCGCGTCGAGCGACAGCACGATGATCCCGAACACCGCGGCCACGCTCGCCCCTGCGCTGATGCCGATGATGTCGGGGGAGGCGAGCGGATTGCGCAGCATCGTCTGGAACGTCACCCCGGCGATGCCGAAGGCGAAACCGGCCAGCAGGCCCACCGTCGCGCGCGGGAGCCGCAGTTCTCCCACCGTGAACGACGCTCCGGGAACGGTTTCGCCCAGCATCACGCGGATCACCTCCGCGGGACCGTAGAAGGTGTTGCCGACCATCAGGGTGAGGGCGAACACGACGATGATCAGGATGCCGAGCACCGCCGAGATCGTCGCCCGATGACGCTGGCGCGATCGGCGGCCGGCGATGACGCTCTGCACGCTCACAGTTCGCGCACCTTCTGCCGGCGGACGATCCAGATGAAGACGGGTGCGCCGATGAACGCCGTGACGATGCCGACCTCGATCTCCTCCGGCCGGGCGACGACGCGTCCGATGACGTCGGCCGCGACGAGCAGCGCGGCCCCGGCGATCGCGGAGAAGGGCAGCAGCCAGCGATGGTCGGTGCCGACCAGCAGCCGGCACAGGTGCGGCACCACGAGGCCGACGAACGCGATCGGGCCGGCGATCGCGGTCGCGGCGCCGCACAGGATCACGGCGCCGGCGGCGGCGATCAGCCGCGTGCGGAAGACGTGCTCGCCGAGACCCGCGGCCAGGTCGTCGCCGAGGGCGAGGGAATTCATCCCCCGCGCGCAGACGAGGCAGATGACCGCGCCGACGACCAGCACGGGCAGCACGATCGCGATGCGGTCCCAGGTCGCGCCGCCGACGCCGCCGATCTGCCAGAACCGGAACGTCTCCATCGCGTCGACCCGGGGGAGCAGGATCGCGCTCGTGAGGGAGACGAAGGCGGCCGAGGTCGCAGCCCCCGCGAGGGTGAGCTTGAGCGGAGTGGCGCCGCCGCGGCCGAGCGAGCCGACGAGATAGACGAACACCGCGGCGGCCGCGGCGCCGGCGATCGCGACGGCCAGGTAGGCGTACGGGTCGGACAGCCCGAAGAAGGCGATGCCGATGACGACGGCCAGGGCCGCGCCGCCCGACACGCCCAGGATGCCGGGATCGGCGAGCGGATTGCGCGTCACGGCCTGCATGCTCGCTCCGGCGAGTCCGAGCGCGGCACCGACCAGGAGCGCGAGCACGGTGCGCGGGATCCGCGCGACCACGGCGGCCTCGGACACGCCGCGCACGTCGCCGCCCAGTCCGGCGATGATCTCACCGACACTGACTTCGCGCGCGCCGAACGCGACGGATGCCACGCAGAGCAGTCCCAGCACGATCACCGCGACCGCGAGCCACCCCAGTCGCACCGCTGCCGGACGCCGCAGTGCGGCGGCGTCCGGCAGCGGTGTACGCGTCAGGGAGGCGGTCAACGCCTAGTCCAGGGCGCCCGCGAGCAGCGCGAAGTACTCGTCGATGCCCCACCCGATCGACAGCGGCGAGGGGTTCGCCGACGCGGCCAGCGGGGTGGAGTTCTCGAGGACGGCGATGTTGCCGTTCGCGATCGCGGGGATCTGCGACAGGAGCGGGTCGGCCTGCAGCTGCGCGATGATCGCGCCGTCGGCCTCGCCGTACGTGACGAACACGTCGACGTCGGCGAAGCGGTCGGCCTCTTCCGAGCTGACCGAGAGGTAGAACAGGTCCGTCCCGGCGGACTCTTCGGCGACGACGGTCGGCTCCGGCAGACCCAGGCTCGCGAGGAACCCGGGGCGCGTGTCGAGGCTGGTGTAGAAGCCGATCTGGCTGAAGTCGGTCGGATCGATGTAGGAGAAGAGGATCTTCGAGTCGGCGAGCTCGGGGTGCTCGGCCAGGGCTGTCTCGACCTGCGCGTGCAGGTCGTCGACGAGCGCTTCGCCTTCGGCTGCCAGCCCGATCGCGGTCGAGTTCAGGCGGATCGTGTCTTCGTAGGAGGTGCCCCAGGCGACCTCGGGGTACGCGACGACGGGCGCGATCTTCGAGAGGGTGTCGTAGTCCTCCTGCGTGAGGCCGGAGTATGCCGCGAGGATGACGTCGGGCTGGGTGTCGGCGACGGCTTCGAAGTCGATGCCGTCGGTCTCGTCGAAGAGCACGGGCGTCTCGGCGCCGAGTTCTTCGAGCTGGTCCTCCACCCAGGGGAGCACGCCGTCGCCGTCGTCGTCTCCCCACGTCGCCTTGCTCATGCCGACCGGCACGACGCCGAGTGCGAGCGGCACTTCGTGGTTCGCCCAGGCGACCGTCGCGATCCGCTCGGGCTTCGCCTCGATCGTGGTCTCTCCGTACGCGTGCTCGATCGTCACCGGGAAGCCGCCCTCGGACGCGGATGCCGCGTCATCGGGTCCCGTGCCGGCCGCGCTCTGGCCGGCGCAGCCGGTGAGCATGAGGGCGGCGGCCGCAGCCGTGGCGAGAGCGGTGATGACAGGGCGGGTACGGTGCACGAGATCCTCCGGTATCGGTTATTAGGTAACCCTAACCTTACTTCACGCACCATGCCGACGCGAATTCGTGACGCTGCGAGCGTCACATTGACACGAAGAAGGCCCCGACCTGTTCGGTCGGGGCCTTCGAAACGAAGCTCGAGGTCAGCTGGCCTTGCTCGCGTCGACCTTGCGCACGAGCGCCCAGGCGCCGGGGATGATGAGCGCGGCGATGCCCGCCTTCACCAGACCGCCGATGATGAAGGGGAAGAGGCCCGCTTCGAGGATCTGCCAGAACGTGAGCTCCAGACCGAGCCCGACATTCAGCACGTAGGCGAGGTAGGGGATCCCGAACAGGAAGGGCACGACGCTGGCGGCGGCGAAGCCGACGAAGGCGAGGGCGGGCCGTCGGTCCCACGCGCGCTCGGCGAACCACCCGGCGACGAAGGCAGAGAGGATGAAGCCGATGACGAACCCGAAGCTGGGCTTCGCGATCGCCACGAGCGAGCCGGTCAGGCCGGCGAAGATCGGGAGTCCTGCGAGCCCCAGCGCCATGTAGGTGGTGAGGGCCGCGGCTCCGCGCCATGCCCCGAGAGACGCGCCCACGATGATCACGCCGAGCGTCTGCCCGGTGATGGGCACCGGCCACAGCGGGATCTCGACCTGTGCGAGCAGAGCGACGACGGCGACTCCGGCCAGCACCAGGGCGGCATCCACAGCGAACGCACGCGCGCGTGAGGACGGACGTGCGATGACGTCTGCCAGCACGCGACGTCGGGACGGTGCGGCCGGAACGGCGGCGATCGAGGACATGGGGTCTCCTTCGGCGGGGCGGCCCAGCGGGCCGGGGTAGATCCAGGGCGTCGCGATTCATCCTAGGGGCGGGTCTCGGGCGTCACCGTGCGTGATGCGCCAACGAATGCGGTCATCCGCTGTACCGGCTCGCACGCGATCTGGGCCCGCGCAGTCGCCGTATACTGGGAGGCTGGCCGTTCGGCCGATTCTCCTCCCTTGACGAAACGGACCTTCGCTGTGCTCGCCGTGCACGACCTCGAGATCCGCGTGGGCGCCCGCGTGCTCATGGCGGACGTCTCGTTCCGCGTCAGCAACGGCGACAAGGTGGGCCTCGTGGGCCGCAACGGTGCGGGCAAGACGACGCTGACCAAAGTGCTCGCCGGGGACCTGCTGCCCGCCGACGGACGCGTCGACCGCTCGGGAGAGCTGGGCTATCTTCCGCAGGACCCCCGCACCGGCGATCCCGACATGCTCGCGCGCACCCGCATCCTCGACGCGCGCGGACTCGGCACGCTGGCGCTGGGCATGCACGAGGCTTCGCTGCAGATGGGCGATGAGAACGCGGACGTGGCAGCGAAGGCCATGAAGCGCTACAGCAGCCTGACCGAGCGATTCGAAGCACTCGGCGGCTACACGGCCGAGGCCGAGGCCGCCTCGATCGCGCACAACCTCTCGCTGCCCGACCGCATCCTCGATCAGCCGCTGCGCACGCTCTCGGGTGGTCAGCGCCGCCGCATCGAGCTCGCCCGCATCCTGTTCTCCGACGCCGAGTCGATGATCCTCGACGAGCCGACCAACCACCTCGACGCCGACAGCGTGGTGTGGCTGCGGGAGTTCCTCAAGAACTACAAGGGCGGGCTGATCGTGATCAGCCACGACGTCGAACTCGTCGGCGAGACCGTGAACCGGGTGTTCTACCTCGACGCGAACCGCCAGGTCATCGACGTCTACAACATGAACTGGAAGAACTACCTGCGCCAGCGGGTGGCCGATGAGGAGCGCCGCAAGAAGGAGCGCGTCAACGTCGAGAAGAAGGCCACCCAGCTGCAGATGCAGGCCGCCCGGTTCGGTGCGAAGGCCTCGAAGGCCGCGGCCGCCCACCAGATGGTCGCCCGCGCCGAGAAGATGCTCTCGGGCCTGGACGACGTGCGCCAGGTCGAGCGGGTCGCCAAACTGCGATTCCCCAAGCCCGCCGCGTGCGGGAAGACGCCGCTGATGGCCTCAGGGCTGTCGAAGTCGTACGGGTCCCTCGAGATCTTCACGGATGTCGATCTCGCGATCGACCGCGGATCGAAAGTCGTGGTGCTGGGTCTCAACGGCGCCGGCAAGACGACCCTCCTGCGCATCCTGGCCGGAGTCGACCAGCCCGACACCGGTCAGCTCGAGCCCGGGCACGGGCTCAAGGTCGGCTACTACGCGCAGGAGCACGAGAACCTCGACGTCTCGCGGTCGGTGCTGGAGAACATGATGTCGGCCGCGCCCGACATCAGCGCCACCGAAGCGCGCAAGGTGCTCGGGTCGTTCCTGTTCACCGGCGACGACGTCCTCAAGCCCGCCGGTGTGCTCTCCGGCGGCGAGAAGACGCGACTGTCGCTGGCGACGCTGGTCGTCTCGTCGGCGAACATGCTTCTGCTCGACGAGCCCACCAACAACCTCGACCCCGCTTCGCGCGAGGAGATCCTCGGTGCGCTCGCGCACTACGAAGGCGCCGTGGTGCTCGTCTCCCACGATGAGGGCGCCGTCGAGGCCCTCAACCCCGAGCGCGTCCTGATCCTCCCGGACGGCGTCGAGGATCTCTGGAACCGCGACTACCAGGAGCTGATCAGCCTGGCCTAGCGGCCGGCGGCGTCGAGGATCGAGTCCTCGTCCTGCATGTCGCGATCGCTCCGGCGGGCCGGGGTCCGCTCCCGGGGGGAGTCGATGCCGCGTGCGCGATCCTCGGCATCCTCGCGACGATGGCGACGCTCGGTGCGGATGACGTACCCGATGAAGATGAAGCCCATGATCGCGAACAGGATCCACTGGATCGCGTAGGACAGGTGAGGTCCGGGATCGTCCGACGGCGCCGCGAGCGCGGCCGGACGCGTCGCCGGGGCGGGATCCTCCGAGACCATGACGCCGTACGCGCTCACCTCGAGGGCGGCACCCACCTCGGGGGCGATGAGGGTGGCGACCAGCTCGGGGTTGATCGACGGCACCTGCCCCTCGGGAGCGGACCGGCCCGAACTCGGCAGCTGCTCTGCGGGACGCAGCCGCGCGATGACGGTCGTCGCGCCCTCCGGCGGTGCCGGAATCGCGTCGGGAAGCGGCTGGTCCTCGCCCGGAGGGACCCAGCCGCGGTCGACGAGCAGCACGCGACCGTCGTCGAGCCGGAAGGGGACGAGCACCTCGAAGGCGGCCGTGCCGCCGTGCGGGCGGTTGCGCACGAGCACCTGCTCCGCGGCGACGTACTCGCCCTCGAGGATCACGGGGAGCCACTCGTCGCCGGCGGCGAGCGACGCTCCGGGGGCGATGACCTCACCCAGCGGAACGGGATCGGCGTCGTAGTTCTGCGCGACGAGCGCCAGCTGTTCGGAGCGGTCCGCGTTGCGGGTGAACTGCCAGTTGGACAGGAACGCGCACGCGATCGCGAACACGATCGCCACTCCGACGTAGGCCGTCCAGCGGACGGCTGCCGGTGCCGATGACCGGCTCACGGCGCGCTCTCCGCCGCCGAACCGCCGGGCCCTGCCGGGGTGAGCGGAGCCAGCGTGACGGGAAAGTCCCGCGCGGCGAGATAGTCGCGCAGATATTCGCGGTGCTCGTCACAGGCGACCCACACCTTGCGGCGATCGGGGGAGTGGATCCGTGGGTTGCGCCACTCGATCCGCCAGAGCGCCGGCGCGCGGCATCCCGCCCGCGAGCAGTCGGCCGCGGGCACGTCGCTCGGACGCACGCCGGATGCCGCCCCCTGCGCATCGCTCACGCGGGGCCGTCCGAGACGTCGCGCGGACGCTCGATCGCGTGGGTCTCTTCGATCCTCAGGACGGGAGCGCCGGCATCGGGGGTCGCCGGCTGAACCGTGGGTGTGGCGGGGAGTGCGCGCTCGGGGTTGACCGCCACCGTCCGCGACGGGTCGGCGCCCACGTTCGCCAGGACGACCGCGATGTACGGGAGGATGATCGCCCCGGCACCGAAGACCCAGGTGTACCAGCCGTACGGCGTGATCACGACCATGAGGATGAAGCACGCGATGCGCAGCCCCATCATCCACAGATACCGGCTCGAACGCCGTGCTTCGTCGTCGCGCGGTGCACGCGGCAACGACGTCGCAGATTGGGCCTTCGACGAGCTCTTCACGGTTCTTCCAGGGTACGCCTGGGAGGACCGGTGTCGGGCGGTCAGACAGAGGTATTGACGCTGGAGATCAGAAGAGGAAGGAACGCGAAGAACAGGATGATTCCGAGCAGCGTCAATGCCAGGCCCACGTAGCCGGTGATCGTGCCGGCGAGGGCCAGTCCGCGACCCTGCTCACCCGTGCGCTTGATCTGCCCCAGCGACATGTGGCCGGTGATGACGCCGACGATCGATCCGATGAAGGGGATGAGGAACAGCCCGACGAGCGAAGAGATGAGCGAGACGATCGCGAGCGTGTTGGTCTTTGTGGGCGCATAGCTGCCGTAGGGGGCGGCGCCATACGCCGGGGCGGCACCGTAGGCCGGGGCCGATCCGTATGCGGGTGCCGAGCCGTAGGGGGCCGGGGTCTGGCCGTACGCGGGCGGCGGGGCCTGCCCGTACGCGGGCGGGGTGGGATAGCCGGGAGCCGGCGGAACCGGAGTCGTGCCGTCGGGGTTCGTGTCGCTCACGGGGAGGCCTTTCGTCGAGTGCGGTTACAGCGTCGCAGTGCGCGCGGGGAGTGTCAAACACGGCACCGATAGGCTGGTGCGGTTCATCGTGTCCAGCACCGGGAGAGCCTCATGTCCACCGATCGCGTCGTCCTCGTCACAGGCGGCAACCGCGGCATCGGCCGCGCCATCGCCGAGCGCTTCGTCGCGGAGGGCTACAAGGTCGCCGTGACCGTGCGCTCGGGCGAAGGGCCCGCCGGCACGCTCACGGTGCGTGCGGACGTGACGGATGCCGCGGCCGTCGACGCCGCGTTCACCGAGGTCGAAGCCCAGCTGGGTCCGGTCGAGATCGTCGTGGCGAACGCGGGCATCACGAAGGACACGCTTCTGCTGCGCATGACCGAAGACGACTTCGACAGCGTGATCGCCACGAACCTCGGCGGAACGTTCCGTGTCGTCAAGCGCGCCTCGAAGGGGATGCTGCGCGCACGGTGGGGCCGGGTGATCCTGATCTCGAGCGTCGTGGGCCTCTACGGGTCGGCCGGGCAGATCAACTACGCCGCCTCCAAGAGCGGCCTCGTCGGCTTCGCGCGGTCGCTCACCCGCGAGCTCGGCAGCCGCGGCATCACCGCGAACGTCGTGGCGCCCGGGTTCATCGAGACCGACATGACCTCGTCGCTGCCCGACGACACGCAGGCCGAGTACAAGCGCAGCATCCCGGCCGGCCGCTTCGCGACCACCGACGAGGTCGCGGGTGTCGTCACGTGGCTCGCCTCGGACGATGCCGCCTACATCTCCGGCGCCGTCATCCCCGTCGACGGCGGACTCGGGATGGGTCACTAGGGCTCAGCGGTCGACGGCCGCGACGATCTTCGCGGCCAGTTCGGCGGGCTGCGAGAACTGCGGCCAGTGCCCGGAGTGCAGTTCGACGATCTCGAGGTCATCCAGTGCCGCGAGTTCGGCCGCCCAGTCCGGGGCCGCCGCGATGATCCCGCGGATCTCCTCAGCGGAGACCGTTCCCGTGAGCATCGTCGCCGGCACGCGCCGCCGACGCTCATCGCGCAGACTCAGCGGATCGGTGGGCACCATCGCCGGCACAGACCGCGTGCGTGCCGCCGCCCGCTCCCGCGTCGCGTCGTCGAGGTCGGCGACCTCCTGCTCCTCGAAGAAGTCCCAGCCGGGGAACGGGATCACCCCGTCGACGATCGGGAACTCCCAGATCGAGCCGCCGTCACCGGGCGGGAAGGTGTCGACGAAGACGATGCGCGCGACGCGCTCGGGGCGTGCATCGGCCGCGCCGTAGACGACGTTGCCGCCGCCGCTGTGCCCCACGAGCACGACCAGCCCCGGTGCGCGCATCGATCCGGTCGACGACCGCGCCGACCCAGTCCGCGATCCCGATCTCGGCCGACTCGCTCGCCGGTGCACCGACGCCGGGCATGCGTCAGCGGATGGACCGAATGACCGGCGCGTTCGAGGGCGGGTGTCACGTCGTCCCACGACGACGCATCGAGCCAGAGACCGGGAACGAGGATGATGTCCATGTTCCGACGCTACCGAGTGCCTCCGACACGCGGAAGCGCGCGGCTCAGGGCAGGAGCGGGATCACTTCGCGCAGATCCACCCGCTCGATGACCAGGTCGGCGTGCGCGCGCACCGTCGGCTTCGCGTTGAACGCGAGTCCGAGCCCTGCCGCGTCCATCATGCGCAGGTCGTTCGCCCCGTCGCCGATGGCGATCGTGCGCGTGAGGGGCACACCCGCCTCGGCCGCCCATTCCCGCAGCGCGGCGGCTTTCGCCTCGGCATCCACGATCGCACCGTCCACCGCGCCGCTCAGCAGGCCGTCGCGCGTCGCGAGCCGGTTCGCGCGCCACACGTCGACGCCGAGGTCGGGCGCGACCGTGTCGAGGATCTCGTGGAATCCGCCGGAGACGACCCCCACCCGCCCGCCGCGCTCGTGCGCGGCCGCGATGAGCTCGCGAACGCCGGGTGTGGGCTCGATGCGTGCCAGCACATGCGCGAAAGCGGTCGTCGGCACGCCGGTGAGCGCCGCCACCCGCGAGCGCAGGCTCGTCGCGAAGTCGACGTCGCCGCGCATCGCGGCCTCCGTCGCCGCGGTGACCTCGGCCCCGCGGCCCGCCTCGTCGGCGAGCAGCTCGATCACCTCGTTGCGGATGAGCGTCGAATCGGCGTCGAGCACGACGAGGAAGCGGGCGGGGTGCGCGGGCATCCCTCCACGCTAGCGCCGTGCGACCCCGTCGCCCGTCCTCGATGACACCGGGAGTCAGGCGTCGACGCGGATGCCCTTGCCGACGACCGTGAGACCGGTCTCGGTCACGGTGAATCCGCGGTCGATGTCGCGCTGCCGATCCACCCCGACGGTGGCACCGTCGGCGAGCACGACGTTCTTGTCGAGGATCGCGCGATGGATGCGGGCACCCTGGCCGACGCGGACGTGATCGAACAGCACCGAGTCGGTGATCGTCGAGCCGCCGCCGGCGAGCGTCCAGGGGCCCACGACGCTGCGCTCGAGGTGGGTGCCGGACAGCACCGATCCGAGCGAGACGACCGAGTCGATCGCGTTGCCGATGCGCCCGACCGAGTCGCGCACGAACTTCGCCGGGGGCGAGTTCACGGTCTGCGAGTGGATCGGCCACTGCATGTTGTACAGGTTGAAGATCGGCAGCGTCGAGATCAGATCCATGTGCGCGTCGAAGAACGAATCGATCGTGCCCACGTCGCGCCAGTAGTCGCGGTCGCGATCGGTCGAGCCCGGGCACGTCGTTGCGCTTCATGTCGTAGACGCCCGCCTCGCCGCGACCGACGAAGTACGGGATGATGTCGCCGCCCATGTCGTGGTTCGAGGTCGGCAGCTCGCCGTCGGATTCGACCGCCTCGATCAGGGCGTCGGTGTCGAAGATGTAGTTGCCCATCGAGGCCAGCACTTCGTGCGGCGCGTCGCTCAGACCCTTGGCATCCTGCGGCTTCTCGAGGAACTCGCGGATCTTGGCGGGGTCCTTCTCCTCGACGTCGATCACGCCGAACTGGTTGGCCATCGACAGCGGCTGACGGATGCCGGCCACCGTGGCGCGCGCGCCGGATTCGATGTGCGAATCGAGCATCTGACGGAAGTCCATGCGGTAGACGTGGTCGGCGCCGATCACCACGACGATGTCGGGCTTCTCGTCGTTGATCAGGTTCAGGCTCTGCAGGATCGCGTCCGCCGAACCCGAGAACCACCGCTTGCCCAGTCTCTGCTGCGCAGGGACCGAGGCGACGTAGGAGTCCAGGAGCGGCGACATCCGCCAGGTCTGCGAGATGTGGCGGTCGAGACTGTGCGACTTGTACTGGGTCAGCACGACGAGCTGCCTCAGTCCCGAATTGATCAGGTTCGAGATCGCGAAGTCGATCAGTCTGTATTGGCCCCCGAACGGGACGGCGGGCTTGGCTCGATCGGCGGTGAGGGGCATGAGTCGCTTGCCCTCCCCACCGGCGAGGATGATTCCGAACACCTTCGGCGCTGCTGGCATGGCCCCACCCTATGCCGCACTTCGGCCCGGGTACTAGCGTGTTGACATGCGAGTCGACATCATCACCAAGGAGTATCCGCCGGAGATCTACGGTGGCGCCGGAGTGCACGTCACCGAATTGGTGAAAGCCCTTCGTGAGCAGATCGACGTGAGAGTGCGCGCGTTCGGTGCGCAGCGCGACGAGGAGGGCACGAGCGCCTACGGCGTGCCCGCCGAGCTGTCGAGCGCGAACGGGGCGATCCAGACCCTGGGCACCGATCTGGAGATCGTGCCCGACATCGCGGGCGCCGATGTCGTGCACAGTCACACCTGGTACGCGAACTTCGCAGGCCACCTCGCATCGCTCCTGCACGGCATCCCGCACATCGTCACCGCGCACAGTCTCGAACCGCTGCGGCCCTGGAAGGCCGAGCAGCTCGGCGGCGGCTACGCCGTGTCCAGCTACATCGAGAAGACCGCGTACGAGGGCGCCGCCGCGATCGTCGCGGTCAGCGGCGGCATGCGCGCCGACATCCTGCGCAGCTACCCGGCGCTGGATCCCGAGAAGGTGCGCGTGATCTACAACGGCATCGACGTGGACGCCTGGCATCCGGTCGAGGACCCCGAACTGCTGGCCGAGCTCGGCGTGGACGCGACGCGGCCCTCGGTGGTCTTCGTCGGCAGGATCACGCGGCAGAAGGGCCTGCCGTACTTCCTGCGGGCCGCGGAGCGCCTGCCCGCGGACGTGCAGGTGGTCCTGTGCGCGGGTGCTCCCGACACGCCCCAGATCATGGCCGAGGTCGAAGGCCTCGTGCGCCGGCTGCAGGAGACACGCGACGGCGTGGTCTGGATCGATCGGATGCTGTCGCGCCGTGAACTCTGCACGATCCTCAGTGCCGCCACGACGTTCGTCTGCCCCTCGATCTACGAGCCGCTCGGAATCGTCAACCTCGAGGCGATGGCATGCGGCGCGGCCGTGGTCGGGACCGCGACCGGCGGCATCCCCGAGGTGGTCGTGGACGGGGTGACCGGCCGGCTGGTGCCCATCGAGCAGGTGCAGGACGGCACCGGCACGCCGCTGGATCCCGATCAGTACGTCGCCGATCTGGCGCGCGTGCTGACCGAGGTCGTCAGCGATCCCGAACGCGCCGCAGCCTACGGCGCAGCGGGCCGCGAGCGGGCGACGAAGGACTTCAGCTGGGGCTCGATCGCCGACGCCACGGCCGCGCTGTACGCGGAGGTCGCCGGCATCCGCCGATAGGCTTACGGCATGCCGCAGGTGCTCGAGTTCTCCGACGTCGTCGTCCGCAGGAACGCCCGAGACATCGTCGACCACCTCGACTGGTCGGTCGACGACGATGAACGCTGGGTCATCCTCGGCCCCAACGGAGCGGGCAAGACGACGCTGCTCCAGCTGGCCGACACGCTCGTGCATCCCACGTCGGGCAAGGTCACGATCCTCGGCGAGCAGCTGGGTCGCACCGATGTCTTCGAGCTGCGCCCGCGCATCGGGTTCGCCTCCACGGCGATGGCCAAGCGCGTGCCGCCGGATGAGACGGTGCTGAACGTCGTGCTGACGGCGGCCTACTCCGTGACCGGCCGCTGGAACGAGGAGTACGAAGACATCGACGAGCGCCGGGCGCTGCGGGTGCTCGCCGAATGGCGCCTCGATCAGCTCGCCGACCGCACGTTCGGAACGCTGTCGGACGGCGAGCAGAAGCGGGTGCAGATCGCGCGCGCGATCATGACCGACCCCGAGCTGCTGCTGCTGGACGAGCCCGCGGCGAGCCTCGACCTCGGCGCCCGCGAGGAGCTGCTGACGCTCCTGAGCGGCTACGCACAGGCCCCGACCACGCCCGCGATGGTCATGGTCACGCATCACGTCGAGGAGATCCCGATCGGGTTCACGCACGTCCTGCTGCTGCGGGAGGGGCGGGTGGTGGCCGCCGGTCCGCTCGCGGAGACCCTCACCGCGGACAACCTCACCGAGGCGTTCGGTGCGCCGATCACGCTGACCTCCGACGGCGGGCGCTACGCGGCCCGCGCCGCCGGGTAGCGCGGATTCCGCGTCCGCGCTCCGGGCTGATAGAATCGATCCCTTGGTGCACTCGCACCGCAGACTTTGACGCCCTGGCAAAATCCAGGGCACCATCCTCAGAGGACCACAATGAAGACTGACATCCACCCCGACTACAAGGCGGTCGTGTTCCGCGACCTCGGCTCGGGCGAGACCTTCCTGACCCGTTCGACGGTCAGCTCCGACAAGACGATCGAGCTCGACGGCGTCGAGTACCCCGTCATCGACGTCGAGATCTCGTCGGCTTCGCACCCGTTCTACACGGGCAAGCAGCGCATCATGGACTCGGCCGGTCGCGTCGAGAAGTTCAACCAGCGCTTCAAGAACTTCGGCGGCTCGAGCAACTGACTCGCAGCCCCCGCGAAAGGCCCCGCTTCGGCGGGGCCTTTCGCGTTCCGGGGTGCCGGTCACCGGAGCGGCCAGCCTCCGTCGAGCCGCTCCTCGGGGTCGAGTCGCCCGATGCGGATGAAGTACTCCGTCAGGCTCGCCGCCTGCGCGCGCGCCCAGGCGATCTGACGGGTGTGCAGCTCTTCGACCCGCGACGGCAGGAGGCCTGCGAAGCGCTCGGCGAGCGCCTGGGCGAGCCGCCCCGCCGCCACCGCATCGGCGGAGGCCTGATGGGCGTCGTCCAGCCGCACGGCGTAGTGCTCGGCGACCGCCGCGAGCGTGCGCTTGCCGCGCCGGTAGCGGTCGTACGTCTTGTCGATGATCAACGGGTCGATGACCGGGGCGGGATCGCGCAGCGGCGCGACACCGTGGCGGAGCGCCTCGGCGGCCAGCAGCGAGAAGTCGAACGAGGCGTTGTACGCGACGACCGGGATGCCGGCATCCAGCAGCGATCGCAGCACGTCGACGATCTGCTCGACGACGTCGCTCGCCGGCGCGCCGACCGCTCGCGCGTGCTCGGTCGTGACCCCGTGGATGGCCGCCGCCGACTCGGGGATCTCGATGCCCGGATCGGCGATCCAGTCGCGGGCGAGGATCGCCGAGCCGTTCGCGTCGAGCAGGCCGACGTGGGCCGTGACGATCCGATCCGTCGCGACGTCGATGCCGGTGGTCTCCAGATCGAAGACGCCGATCACCCGCGTCCACGTCGGCGGATCGACCGGCACCCCGGCCGCCGTCTCGAGATCACCTCTGCGCTCCATGCCCGCAACGGTATGCACCGCCTCCGACATCGTTCCCCGGCGAGCGCTCGTAGACTCGTGTGGTGTCCGCACCGAACCCGTACTCCGCACTGCTGGACGCGATGCCGGTGCAGCGCCGCGAGATCGAGGTGCTCGGCGGGACGACCGCGTACTGGGTCTACGGGCCGGCCGACGCCGCCACCACCATCGTCGCCGTCCACGGCTTCCGCGGGGAGCACCACGGGCTCGAGCCGGTCGTGGCGCACTTGAGCGGCATCCGGATCATCTCACCCGACCTGCCCGGATTCGGCGAGACGCCGCCGCTTCCCGGCCGCCGCCACGATCTGTCGGCATACGCCGACTGGCTGGCCGCCTTCGCTCCCGCCGTCGCACCGGGCGCCGTCATCCTCGGTCACTCCTTCGGGTCGATCGTGGTCGCGGCCGCCGTCGCGGGGGGTCTGCCGACGCCGCAGGTGATCCTCGTGAACCCGATCGGCGCACCCGCACTGGAAGGACCGCGCGGGGTCCTGACCCGGCTCGCGGTCTTCTACTACTGGAGCGGGGCGCGCCTGCCCCGGCCGATCGGCGACGGGCTGCTGCGCAACGGCGCGATCGTGCGGGTCATGAGCGTGTCGATGGCCAAGACCCGCGATGCGCGGCTGCGCCGGTTCATCCACGACCAGCACGACACGTACTTCTCCCGCTTCGCCGACCGCGACGTGCTGCACGACGCGTTCCTGGCGTCGGTCTCGCACGATGTGCGCGAGTTCGCGCCGCGCATCGCTCAGCCGACGCTGCTGATCGCGGCCGTGCGCGACGACATCACGCCGATCGAGGCGGAGCGCCACCTCGCGACGCTGTTCCCGGATGCCGAGCTGGTCGAGATCCCGGATGTGGGCCACCTCATCCACTACGAGACGCCGGCGCCCGCCGCCGAGGCGATCACGCGCTTTCTTGCGCCTTCCGCTCCCGGTACGCGTTGACGTTCATCCGGTTGCCGCAGTTGCCGGTGTCGCAGTAGCGCTTCGAGCCGTTGCGCGAGTAGTCGATGTAGACCGAGTCGCAGTCGTCGGCCGAGCACACCCGCACGCGGTCGTACTCGTCCGAGCGGATGACGTCGACGAAGGCCATCGCCGCCTCCACCAGGATGCGGGTCGCGAGGGGAGCGTCATCGGAGGTGGCATGGATGTGCCAGTCGTAGTCGTCGTGGATCACGAGGCGGGGGAGGGCCTTGCCGTCGCGGAGCATCTCGTTCACGAGCGGGACCGCGCCCTCGCGGTCGACGTCCCACAGCCGGCGCAGGCGCGGACGGATGGCGCGCACGGCGGCGAGTTCGCTCTCGTCGCGCCGGATCGTCCCGGTGTACGGGTTGACGGCGAGGTACGCCTCGAAGTCGGCGACCGTCTGCAGCGTGTCGTCGTCGTCGAATCCCGGCAGCGTGTTGACCAGGTACACGGCGGCCTTGAGCGACTGCGCGGTGTCACGATGAAAACCATGTTGACTCCTGACAGGATGGGCCGGTATCGTCACCAGTGTAACCGCGTTTCACTCGTGACATCCTTCGACAGTCGGACACCGCCATGGCAACCTCCACCGCATCCCTCCCGGTGATCGGCGCGTTGCCGGTGCATCGCGTCAGCACGTCGGGACTCGTCCTCGCGGTGGCATCGGCGCTGGCGTTCTCCTCGAGCGGCCCGTTCATCAAGCCGCTGCTCGAGGCCGGCTGGTCGCTCGGCGCGGCGCTGCTCGTGCGCATGGGGGTGGCGGGCCTGATCCTCTCGCCGGCGCTGTTCCTGGCGATCCGCCGTCAGCGCGGCTTCCTCCGGCGCCACTGGAGGCTCATCCTCGGCTTCGGCCTCATGCCGGTCCTCGGCTGTCAGCTGTTCTTCTTCTCCGCGATGCAGCGGATGCCGGTCGCGGTCGCCCTGCTGATCCAGTACCTCGCGCCCGTGATGCTCGTCGCCTTCGTCTGGCTGCGCACACGCAAGGCGCCCTCGGGGCTGGTCCTGTGGGGCTCGGCGGTCGCGATCGTCGGCCTGGTGCTCGTGGTGGACATCTCGGGCGCGTCGTTCGATCTGCTCGGCACGCTGTTCGCCCTCGCCGCCGCCGTGTGCGTGTGCGCCTACTTCGTGATCTCCGAGCGCGCCGGTGACGACCTGCCCCCGCTCGCGCTGGCCGCGGGCGGACTCCTGACCGGCGGCGCCTTCATGGCGATCCTGTGCCTGACGGGCATCATGCCGTTCGTCGCACCCCCCGTCTCGGTCGTGCTCGCCGGGGTCGAGGTGCCGTGGTTCGTGCCGCTCATCTGGGTCGCGGCCATCGCCACGACGCTGGGCTACGCGTTCGGCGTGATGGCGGTGCCGCGCATCGGCTCGCGTGTCGCGTCGTTCGTGGGGCTGTCGGAAGTGCTGTTCGCCCTCGGCTTCGCGTGGATCTTCCTGGCCGAGGTGCCCGCGCCGATCCAGTTCGCCGGCGGTGCGCTCATCCTCGTGGGGGTCATCCTGGTGCGGGCGGACGCGCAGTCCACCGGCAATCCGCGCGGTGCGGCGGCTAGGACTCCTGTCGTGCCAGCCCCATGAGGGGCGTCACGCGGTAGCCGATGACCTCGCCCATCACGAGCGAGGTCTCGGTGCGCTCGACGCCCTCGATCGCGAGGATGCGGGCATCCGTGTCGAACAGGTGCTGCGTGTCGCGGCACGCGACCCGCACGAGCAGATCGACCTGACCGCTGAGTCCGTGCGCCTGCACGATCTCGGGGACGTGGGCCAGTTCCGCCGTGATCCGCGGGAGGTCGGCCTGGCGCACCATGACGCTGACGAACGCCTCGATCGGGAAGCCCAGGGCCGTGGAGGAGATCGCCCTCTCGTAGGAGAGGAACACGCCGGATCTCTCGAGGCGGGCCATGCGCGCCTGCACGGTGTTGCGCGACAGTCCGAGACGCTCGGCCAGGGCGACCACCGTCGCCCGGGGGTCTGCCGCGAGCGCGGCCAGCAGCTCGAGGTCGACATGATCGAGGGTGCTCATAGTGTGAAAGATTAGCACGCCGTCGCCCGCTTCATTTGGCAACATGCTCAACAACTCTCGCGATGCTTGAGCTAGGTGCAAGATCGACGTAGTCTCAGCCGTGTCGGCGACGCTGCCGGCATCCGCGACGAGACGCCTCACGAGGGCACTCGCACCGAGGAGGGATGACGATGATGCACACCCTGACCCCCACAGCCGAGCCGGCCACCGATCTCGATGACGTCGCACGGCTGCTGAGCCCGGACGGCGAGCGCATCGCCGATCGCGAACTCGATCCCTGGGTGGAGGACATCGACGCCGAGGCCCTTCGCGGTCTCTACCGCGACATGACGCTCGTGCGCCGCATCGACACCGAGGGCGTCGCTCTGCAGCGCCAGGGCCAGCTCGGGCTCTGGGCACCGTGCCAGGGGCAGGAGGCGACGCAGGTCGGCACGGCGCGCGCGTTCCGCTCCGACGACTTCGTCTTCCCCAGCTACCGCGAGATCGGCGTGAACTTCGTGCGCGGCGCCGTGCCGTCCGACTTCGTCCTCGCCTGGCGCGGCGAGGCCCACTCGACCTTCAACCCGTACGACATCAACACCGCGACGCCGCAGATCATCATCGGCGCGCAGGCGCTGCACGCGGTCGGGTACGCCATGGGCATCACTTTCGACGGCACCGACCAGGTCGCCGCGGCCTACTTCGGCGACGGCGCGACGAGCCAGGGCGATGTCAACGAGGCGATGGTCTTCGCGTCGTCCTTCCGCGCGCCGGTCGTCTTCCTCTGCACGAACAACCAGTGGGCGATCTCCGAGCCGGTCACGGTCCAGGCGAAGTTCCCGATCGCCGGCCGCGCGCCGGGATTCGGCATCCCGAGCCTGCGCGTCGACGGCAACGACGTCCTCGCGTGTCTCGCGGCGATGCGCTGGGCGACCGATCACGCCCGCAAGGGGAACGGCCCGGCGTTCATCGAGGCCGTGACCTACCGGATGGGCCCGCACACGACATCGGATGACCCCACCCGCTACCGCGACAAGGACGAGGTCGAGCGGTGGCGTCGCCGCGACCCGCTCGCACGCGTCGCCGCGCTGCTGCGGGCCCAGGGCGAGTTCTCGGAGGAGTTCGAGCGCGAGGTCGCCGCCGAGGCGGACCGCTGGGGCGCCGAGGTGCGCTCGGCGTGCCTCTCGGCCCGCACGAAGGAGCCGATCGAGATCTTCGACCACGTGTACGACGAGCCGCACGTCGGGCTCGAGGCGCAGCGCGCGCAGTACGCGGCGTATCTCGAGGGATTCTCGGATGCCGCGGCGGGGGGTGCGACGCGATGACCCAGCTCACGATGGCCAAGTCCATCAACGAAGGACTGCGCCGCGCGATGGCCGACGACCCGAAGGTCCTCGTCATGGGCGAGGACATCGGCAAGCTCGGCGGTGTGTTCCGCGTGACCGACGGACTGCTCGACCAGTTCGGCGCGAAGCGCGTGATCGACACGCCGCTCGCCGAGTCCGGCATCATGGGCACCGCCGTCGGGCTCGCCTTCCGCGGGTTCCGCCCGGTGGTCGAGATCCAGTTCGACGGGTTCGTCTACCCCGCGTTCGACCAGATCGTGTGCCAGGTCGCGAAGCTCCACTACCGCACGCGCGGCAACGTGACGATGCCGATCACGATCCGCATCCCGTGGGCCGGGGGAGTGGGCGCGGCCGAGCACCACTCCGAGTCGCCGGAGGCGTACTTCGTGCACACGTCCGGCCTGCGCGTCGTGGCCGTCTCCAATCCGCAGGACGCCTACGTCATGCTGCGCCAGGCGATCGCCTCGAACGACCCCGTCGTGTACTTCGAGCCCAAGCGGCTGTACCACCAGAAGGGCGAGGTCGACCTCGACGTCGACCTGGCCGACGCACCCCCGATGGGCCTGGCGCGCATCGCCCGCGAGGGCACCGATGTGACGCTGCTGACCTACGGCGCGCAGGTCTCCACCGCGATGGACGCCGCGATCGCCGCCGAGGACGACGGGATCTCGATCGAGGTGATCGATCTGCGCTCGATCTCGCCGGTCGACTACCGCACCGTCGCGGCATCCGTGCGCAAGACCGGTCGCGTCGTGGTGACCCACGAAGCCGCGCGCGAAGCCGGTGTCGGCGCCGAGCTGATCGCGAGCGTGACCGAGCAGTGCTTCCACTACCTCGAGGCGCCGCCCGTGCGCGTCACGGGGCACGACATCCCGTACCCGCCCGCGAAGCTCGAGAAGCACCACCTGCCGGACCTGGACCGGATCCTGGATGCCGTCGACCGGGTCCTGGACCGCCCGAACAGCATGAGCGGCCTGGAGGTGCACTCGTGAGCACCGATTTCCGCCTGCCCGACCTCGGCGAGGGACTTCCCGAGGCCGAACTCGTCCAGTGGCTCGTCGCCGAGGGCGACACCGTCACCCTGAACCAGACGATCGCCGAGGTCGAGACCGCCAAGGCGGTCGTGGAGCTGCCGTCGCCCCACGCGGGCGTGGTGACCGCGCTGCACGCGAAGGCCGGCGACGTCGTCGAGGTCGGCTCGGTGCTGATCTCGTTCGACGTCGAAGGCGCCGAACCCCAGGTGCCCGCGCCCGCAGCCACGGCGCAGGGGGCGGCCGCGCAATCCGACGCGGGCGAGGACAAGCCGCAGCCGAACCTCGTCGGCTACGGAGCGGCTCCTCGCGGCGCAGGCCGCCCGCAGCGGCGTGCCCGCGGCGGTGCGCGGCCGCCCGCCGGCATCGACACCGCGGTGCTCGAGGCCGCTCCGCACGACGTGATCCACACGCCGGAGCCGGCCGAGGTGCTGCGCGAGCGCCCGCGCTCCACCCCGCCGGTGCGCAAGCTCGCGAAAGAGCTCGGCGTCGATCTCGCTCTCGTCGAGGCCAGTGGCGCCACCGGGCTCATCACGCGCGCCGACGTGGAGACCTACGCCTCGCGCATCCGCTCGCTGGATGAGGCCGTCGCAGCCCCCGCCGCGGCACCGGTCGCGTCCGGCGCCGACCGGGTCACCCGCATCCCGATCCGGGGCGTGCGCAAGCACACCGCGGACGCGATGGTCCGCAGCGCCTTCACCGCGCCGCACGTCACGACGTTCCTCACGGTCGATGTGACCGCCACGAGCGAGCTGATCGCCTCGCTGCGCGCCGACCGCGCGCTGGACGGGCACCGCATCGGCGTGATGGCCGTCGCGGCCAAGGCCGTGTGCCTGGCGCTCATGCGGCACCCGAGCCTCAACTCGCGGTGGGATGCCGACAGCGCCGAGATCGTGCAGCACCACTACGTCAACCTCGGCATCGCCGCGGCGACCGAGCGCGGGCTGGTCGTGCCGAACATCCGCGATGCCGACGGCATGACCCTCGTCGAGCTGGCCGATGCGATCGGACGAGCTCGCGCAGGTCGCTCGGGCCGGCAAGACGGCTCCGGCGCAGATGAGCGGCGGCACGTTCTCGATCACGAACGTCGGCGTGTTCGGCGTGGATGCCGGAACGCCGATCCTCAATCCGGGTGAGGCCGGCATCCTCGCGCTCGGCGCCGTGCGGCGGCAGCCGTGGGAGCACCGCGGCGAGATCGCGCTGCGCGATGTGATGACCCTGAGCCTGTCGTTCGATCACCGGCTCGTCGACGGCGAGCAGGGCGCACGGTTCCTGCGCGACGTCGGCGACGTCCTCCGCGAGCCCGGCCGGGCGATGCTGCTCGGCTGAGGTGCGAGGGAGTCAGACGCGCTTCGGGTAGAACAGCCCGAGGCCGTGCTTGCGCAGCAGCGTGTACGCCTCCTCGAACGTCTCCGGCTCGGCGTGCCCGTCGCCGCCGTACTTGGCCAGCAGCAGTCCGAGCAGCCCTCGGCCCGGAGGGCTGAGCGGCTTGTCCTTGTGCGGCGATGCCGACGGGTCGATCGATGTGTCGGCCTGCGGGTTCGGCGGCAGGTACATCGGGTGCACGACCGGCCACGTGCGCGGATCACGCGGCTGCTCGAGGTTGACGGCCGAGAAGAGGTCGTTCGCGCCGGCGTCGCGCCGGGTGAGCGGACGCAGCCCGTGCAGGCGCGACAGGGTGGCGATCACCGCACCGTGGTGCATCTCGTCGTGGATGATCGTGCCGCCGCGGGTGTAGGCCGATACGGCGATCGCGGGCACCCGGCAGCCGAGCCGGTCGAACGTGAAGCCCATCTCGCCGGGTGCGGCATCCACCGTCGGGGGAGTCGCGCTCGGCGGTGCCACGTGATCGTACGTGCCGCCGTGCTCGTCGAACGTGATCAGCAGCAGGGTGTTCATCGCGTTCGAGCCGCCGACGGTCTCGCTGTGCTTGATCGCCTCGTAGACGCTCGCCACGAGCTTCTCGCCGGCCCGTACGTCCGATACGGCCGAATCGACGATCAGCTCGCCGTCGAACTCGGTGCTGCGGAAGACTCCGAACGGAGGATGGAAGTCGTTGTGGTTGTAGACCATGCGCGGCTCGATGAAGGAGTAGGCCGGCAGCTTCCCCGCTGCCGCGTCCTCGTAGAACTCCGACATGTGACCGAAGTGCTCGGTGCGCCAGTACTGCTCGAGCGAGGGCGCGTGCTGCACGCCCGTCAGCGAGACCAGCTGCAGCTCGTCGAAGTAGATCTTCCACGAGATGCCCGCCTCTTCGAGCCGGTTGAAGATCGTGGGCACCGCGTCGGCATCCAGCCACTTGTCGTAGCCGGCGCCGTGCTTGTTCGTGACGAAGCCGTGCGAGGTCGAGGCGTGGAAGAACGAGCGGTTGCAGTAGGTCTGGGACGGCACGGCGGCGAACCACGCGTCGTACACCGCGAACTCCCGCGCCAGGGTCGACAGCACCGGCAGCTGCTCGGGGGAGAAGCCGCCCATGATCTGGCCGGCGACGTCGATCTTCGGCGGCTTGCCGCCGCCGCGCTCGATGTTGTTGACGTAGTCCTGGATGAAGCCGTCCATCGTCGGGCTCGTCCCGGCGGGCGGCGCGTTGAACGGGGCCTCCATGCTGCCGGTCTGCCGGGTCGCGTTGGTGGCGGGCAGCACCGTGCCGAACAGCTGCGTGTTGACGTGCGGGTACTCCTCGCCCGGATCGGGGTTGGGAAGACCCATCACGACGTCGGTCGCACCCTCGTACGTGTGCGCGGCGACGCGCTCGCCGCTCGGTGCGACATTGGAGTAGTCGCCGAACGCGAGCCCGTCGAAGGTCTGACCTGAGGGGAGGTTCTCCGGCGTGTAGAGCCACCCGAGGAGGTTGTCGAACGAGCGGTTCTCGCCCATCAGCACGACGACGTGGTCGAAGCCGGGCACCGAGCGCGGGCTCAGGGCGCCGTAGTCCTGGGCGCCTTCGCGGTAGCCGAGCGCGTGACCGGCCGAGCCGCCGGCGGCGGCACCCACCCCGCCGCCCACGACGAGTCCGGCGGCGGCGATGCCGCCGACCTTGAGGAAATCGCGGCGCGAACTGACGAGGTCGTCGACGCGCACATCGGCGTCCTGCGTGTGTGCGGGGTCGACGCGCTCAGCCTCATTCGCGCCGCCCCCCGGGGCATCCTTCGGCATTTGGGCTTCAGCCTAAAGGATGCCGGAGGCCCTCAGGCCGTGAGCGCCGCGGTCGCCATCGACTCCAGGATGCCGCGCACGGTGCTGTCGGCGGCGCGCACTCTGCGCACGCTGTGCGGAGTGGAGTTGATGAGCCCGAAGCAGGCGTGTGCGCGCACCCGGAGGTCGGCCTCGGAGCGGGTCGGGTGCAGCTCCGCCAGCACCGCCATCCACAGTTCGACGTACGCGCGCTGCAGTCGACGGACGGTGTGGCGATCGTCGTCGCTCAGGCTGGCGAGATCGCGGTCCTGCACGCGGATGACATCGGCGTCCCTCAGCGCGAAATCGACGTGGAAGCGGATCAGCGCGTCCAGGCGCGCCGACGGCGTGTCGTGCGCGGCGACGACCTCGCGGCCGCCGCTGAGGAGCCGCTCGCTCACCCGCACGAGGATCGCGCCCAGCAGCGCCTGCTTGTTCGCGAAGTGGCGATAGACGGCGGGCCCGCTCACGCCGACCGCGGCGCCGAGCTCTTCCAGGCTCACGCCGCTGAAACCGCGCTCGGCGAACAGGCGCGCCGCTTCGTGCAGGATCGCGGCCTGGCGGTCGGCCTTGGCCCGATCGCGCTCGGTGACACCGCTTGTCATTTCAGTTAATCCTCGCTAACCTGGACACTCAGTTAGTGAACCCTAACCACTGGGATCCCGGCGGGACAACCGACGTGATCCGATCGTGACGTCGACGGAGATGACATGACGGCACCCGGCTCGGCACTGCAGACCTCGGTCGTGCACGACGAGGCGTTCGCGCGCACCCGCGACGCGCAGGCCGCGCTGGCCGAACGCCTGCGCGAGCGACTCGCCGAGGCCGCCGTCGGCGGGCCCGCGGCATCCCGCGAGCGTCATGTCGCTCGGGGCAAGCTGCTGCCGCGCGACCGCATCGCCCGGCTCCTGGACGAGGGCAGCCCGTTCGTGGAGATCGCGCCGCTGGCCGCGGAGGGCATGTACGGCGGCGAGGCGCCCGGGGCCGGCGTCATCGCCGGCATCGGCCTCGTCCACGGCCGGCAGATCATGGTCGTCTGCAACGACGCCACGGTCAAGGGCGGCACCTACTACCCGCTCACGGTCAAGAAGCACCTCCGCGCGCAGGAGATCGCCCTGGAGAACCGCCTGCCGTGCGTGTACCTGGTCGATTCGGGTGGGGCGTTCCTCCCGATGCAGGACGAGGTGTTCCCCGATCGCGATCACTTCGGCCGGATCTTCTTCAACCAGGCCCGGATGTCGGCCGAGGGCATCCCGCAGATCGCCGCCGTGCTCGGATCGTGCACGGCGGGCGGGGCGTACGTGCCGGCGATGAGCGACGAGACCGTGATCGTCCGCAATCAGGGGACGATCTTCCTCGGCGGGCCACCGCTCGTGAAGGCCGCGATCGGCGAGATCGTCACGGCGGAAGAACTCGGCGGGGGAGAGCTGCACGCGACGCGCTCGGGGGTCGTGGACCACCTCGCCGAGAACGACGAGCACGCGCTGGAGATCGTCCGCGACATCGTGGCCACGCTTCCGCCTCCGCTCGCTCCGGCGTGGGATGTCCGCGAGACGGTTGCGCCCGCGGTCGATCCCGCCGACCTCTACGGGGTCGTTCCGGTCGACGTCAACCAGCCCTACGACGTGCGCGAGGTCATCGCCCGGCTCGTCGACGGCAGCTCCTTCCACGAGTTCAAGCGCGCCTACGGCGAGACGCTGGTCACCGGATTCGCCCGCATCCACGGACACCCGGTCGGCATCCTCGCCAACAACGGCGTGCTCTTCTCCGAGTCGGCGCAGAAGGGCGCGCACTTCATCGAGCTGTGCGATCAGCGCGGCATCCCGCTGCTGTTCCTGCAGAACATCTCGGGGTTCATGGTCGGGCGGGATGCCGAGGCGGGCGGCATCGCGAAGGACGGCGCCAAGATGGTGACCGCGGTCGCCACGACCCGCGTGCCCAAGCTCACCGTCGTGATCGGCGGCTCCTTCGGCGCCGGGAACTACTCGATGTGCGGGCGCGCCTACTCGCCGCGGTTCCTGTGGACGTGGCCGGCGAGCCGCATCTCGGTCATGGGCGGCCCGCAGGCCGCATCCGTCCTCTCGACCGTCAAACGCGATCAGCTCGAGGCGCGCGGACAGGAGTGGTCGGCGCAGGATCAGACCGACTTCGAGGCTCCGATCCGCACGCAGTACGAACAGCAGGGCAACCCGTACTACGCCACCGCGCGGCTCTGGGACGACGGCATCGTCGACCCCGCCGACACGCGCGATCTGCTCGGGCTCGCCCTCGACGTCGTCTCCCGCGCCCCCCTGCCCGAACCGCGCTTCGGCGTCTTCCGGATGTGATCGATATGTCTCTCGAATCTCTCCCTGAGCCCGTCGAAGGGTTCGACACCGTCCTCGTCGCCAACCGCGGCGAGATCGCGCGCCGGGTGATCCGGACGCTGCGCCGCCTCGGCATCCGTTCGATCGCCGTCTACAGCGACGCCGATGCCGACGCCCCGCACGTGCGCGAAGCCGACGCCGCCTACCGCATCGGGCCCGCTGCCGCCGCGCAGTCCTACCTCGACGGGGCGGCCATCATCGCGGCCGCGACGGATGCCGGCGCCCAGGCGATCCATCCCGGCTACGGGTTCCTCTCGGAGAACGCCGAGTTCGCCGGCGCGTGCGCCGATGCCGGCATCGTGTTCATCGGACCCGGGCGGCGGGCGCTCGATGTGATGGGCGACAAGATCCGCTCGAAGGCCCATGTCACCGCCAGCGGGGTGCCCGTCGTGCCGGGCATCGACGCCACCGGACTCTCCGATGCCGAGATCGCCGCGGCCGCGGCGGGCGTCGGCTATCCGCTGCTGATCAAGCCCTCCGCGGGCGGCGGCGGCAAGGGCATGCAGATCGTGCGGGACGCAGCGGATCTCCCCGAGGCGCTCGCCACCGCGCGGCGCGTGGCCTCGGCGGCGTTCGGCGACGACACGCTGCTGCTCGAGCGGCTCATCGAGCGCCCCCGCCACATCGAGGTGCAGGTGATGGCCGACGCGCACGGCGCGGTCATCCACCTCGGCGAGCGCGAGTGCACGCTGCAGCGCCGACACCAGAAGGTCATCGAAGAAGCCCCCTCGCCGGTGATCGACAGCGCGACCCGCGCGCGCCTCGGCGCCGCCGCCTGTGCGGCCGCGGCGAGCGTCGACTACCGCGGGGCGGGCACGGTCGAGTTCCTCGTCGCCGCGGAGCGCCCCGAGGAGTTCTTCTTCATCGAGATGAACACGCGTCTGCAGGTCGAGCACCCGGTCACCGAGCTCGTGACGGGCCTTGACCTCGTCGAGCTGCAGCTGCGCGTGGCGGCCGGCGAGCCGCTCGGCCTGGATCAGGAGGACGTGCACCTGACCGGGCACGCGATCGAAGCGCGCGTGTACGCCGAGACGCCCTCCCGCGGCTTCCTCCCCGCGAGCGGCCCGGTGCTGGACTGGGCGCCTGCGCCCGGTGCGCGCACCGACTCGGCCGTCGAGAGCGGCAGCCGGGTCACCTCCGACTACGACCCGATGATCGCGAAGGTCATCGCGTTCGGCGCGGACCGCAGCGCCGCCCTGTCGAGCCTCGACGACGCGCTCGCGCGCACCGTGCTGCTGGGCCTGGACACGAACATCGCCTTCCTGCGGGCGCTCCTGGCCGACGACGCCGTCCGGGCGGGCGATCTCGACACCGGACTCATCGATCGGATGCCGCCGTTCGTCGATCCCTCGCCGACCGCCCTCGCCGTCAGCGCGGCGGCCGCAGCGGGCGCACTGACCGACGGCGTGCACCCCTCGACGAGCGGCGCTGCTTCTGCGCTGTGGCGCGGCGGCTCGGGCTGGCGCGTCGGCGGCGCCGCGCAGCCGAGGCAGTACCGGTTCGAGACCGATGCGGGAGAGGTCGTGTCGGCACCGGCGCCGGACCGCGGCGTGACCGGAGACGGTGAGACGCGCCTGGCAGTGGATGCCGACGGGGCGCTGTGGGTGCACGCCGACGGTGCGACCCACCGCCTGCGTCCGCTCACCCGACGCGAGGCGCTGGAGCGACGCCTCGCCGCCGAGGCCGGACCGGCGGCGTCCGCGCACCCCGAACTGCGCGCGCCGATGCCCGGCGCCGTCGTGGCCGTGCACGTCGCCGACGGCGCTGCCGTGCGGGCGGGGGAGCGGATCGTCACGATCGAGGCCATGAAGATGGAGCACCCGGTCATCGCCCCGCACGACGGCATCGCATCGGTCGATGTCGCGATCGGCGACCAGGTGCGCCGCGACCAGATCCTCGCCCGCGTCACGGTCTCTTCGACCGACGCCGGCCCCGAATAGGAGAGCGAAAGAGAACCATGCAGAACTACGACCTCACCGACGACGAGCAGCAGCTCGCCTCCCTCGTGCGCGAATTCGCCGACGAGGTCGTCGCGCCGCGCTCGTACGAAGCCGATCGCACGAAGACCCTTCCGCTCGACGTCGTGGCCCAGATGGGCGAGCTCGGCCTGTTCGGTCTGCCGTTCCCCGAGGAGTTCGGCGGGCAGGGCGGCGACTACTTCGCACTGTGCCTCGCGATCGAGGCGCTCGGCCGGGTCGACCAGTCCCTCGCCATCACCCTCGAGGCCGGGGTGAGCCTCGGCGCGATGCCGGTGTTCCGCTTCGGCACCGACGCGCAGAAGGCCGAGCTCCTGCCGGACCTGCTCGCCGGCACGGCGCTGGCCGGGTTCGGCCTCACCGAGCCGGAGGCGGGATCGGATGCCGGCGCGACCCGGACGACCGCGCGCCTGGAGGGCGAGGAATGGGTGATCAACGGCTCGAAGCAGTTCATCACCAACTCGGGCACCGACATCACGCGGTTCGTCACGGTCACGGCGGTCACGGGTGAGAGCAACGGCCGCAAGGAGATCTCGACGATCATCGTGCCGAGCGGGACGCCGGGCTTCACCGTCGAGCCCGCATACGACAAGGTCGGCTGGCACGCGTCCGACACGCATCCGCTGACGTTCCAGGACGCCCGGGTGCCCCAGGCCAACCTGCTCGGCGAGCGGGGTCGCGGATTCGCGAACTTCCTGCACATCCTCGACGAGGGGCGCATCGCGATCGCCGCCCTCTCGACGGGCGCGGCCGAGGGGTGCCTCGAGGCCGCCGTGGACTACGCGAAGAAGCGCACCGTGTTCGGCGAGCAGCTCTCCACCCGCCAGAGCATCCAGTTCATGCTCGCCCGCATGCAGCTGCGGGTGCACAACGCCCGGCTCGCCTGGCACCACGCCGCGCGCCTGCGCGACGCCGGCAAGCCGTTCAAGGTCGAGGCGGCCATCGCCAAGCTGACCGCGAGCGACGCGGCGATGGACAATGCGCGCGACGCGACGCAGATCTTCGGCGGCAACGGCTTCATGAACGAGTACCCCGTCGCCCGCCACTACCGCGACTCGAAGATCCTCGAGATCGGCGAGGGGACCAGCGAAGTGCAGCTGCTGGTCATCTCGCGCGCGCTCGGCCTCGGGTAGCGTGAGCGCCGTGACCGACATTCTCCAGCGCGGTCTGTACTTCGAGGAGTTCGAGGTCGGCGCGCGCTACCTCCATCGTCCCGGGCGCACGGCCACCGAGGCCGACAACGTCCTGTTCTCGTCGCTCACCATGAACACGCAGGCGCTGCACCTGGATGCCGCCTTCTCGGCGACCCAGCCGTTCGGGGAGCGCCTGATGAACTCGATGTGGACGCTGGCGACGATGGTCGGCGCGTCGGTGACCCAGCTCACGCAGGGCACGCTGGTCGCCCAGCTCGGTCTGTCCGACATCGCCTTCCCGGCGCCGCTGCTGCACGGCGACACCCTCTACACCGAGACCGAGATCCTCGATGCGCGTCCGTCGGGCTCCCGGCCCGGCCAGGGCATCGTGACGATGCGCCACACCGGGCGCAATCAGCACGGGGTCGTGGTCGCGACCGCGACGCGCGTGGCCCTCATGTGGTCGCGCGAGGCCGCCCCCGCTCAGGAGGAGTCATGACCGCCATCGACCACGGTCCCGCGATCCTGTTCTGCCCCGCCGACCGCCCCGAGCGGTTCAGCAAGGCGCTGCAGCGCGCGGATGCCGTCATCCTCGACCTGGAGGACGCCGTGGCGCCCGCGGCCAAAGTGCGGGCCCGCGGCGCGCTCATCGAGTCGGAGCTGGATGCCGACCGCGTCATCGTGCGGGTGAACCCGCCCGGCACGGACGCGTTCGTCGCCGACCTCGCCACGCTTTCGCAGACCGATTACCGCACGATCATGGTGGCCAAGGCCGAGAGCGTGAAGCAGCTCAAGACCATCGATCGGCGCTTCTCGGTCATCGCGCTGTGCGAGACCGCCCGCGGTGTCGCCGCCGCGGAGAAGTTCGCCGCGCACGATCAGGTCGTCGGGCTGATGTGGGGCGCCGAAGACCTCGTCGCGAGCCTCGGCGGGACGGGCAGCCGCAAGCCCAACGGCCGCTACCGCGACGTCGCCCGCTACGCGCGCGCCCGGGTGCTCCTGGCCGCCGGTGCGCGGGGCAAGGCGGCGATCGATGCGGTGCACCTGGACATCACCGAGACCCGGCGCCTCTCGATCGAGGCGGCCGATGCCGCGGCATCCGGGTTCGCCGCCACGGCGTGCATCCACCCGAGTCAGGTCGACGATCATCCGCCGCGCGTACCGTCCCGACGAATCCGCGCTCGCGTGGGCGCACGGAGTGCTCGACGCGTCGCGCTCGCAGGGCGGCGTCTTCACGTACGAAGGGCGCATGATCGACGAACCCGTGCTGCGGCATGCGCGAGCAGTGCTCGCGCGCAGTCAGGCGCCGTCGGCCTGAGCCGCGGCGCGGCGGGCCACGATCGCTCGCGTCACCTGCCCGATCAGCTCGTACGGGATCGGCGCGCTGTGCGGGAAGACGACCGAGTCCTTCTCTGCTCGGTACGGCAGCGACCTCGCCCTCGAGCGGCTCGATCGAGCGTCGGGACGGGGTACAGCCCGATGTGCTTCTTCCACCCCGCATAGTGCAGGGCGTATCGACCGCCGAGCATGACCGCGGCGATGCCGTAGCGCACCTTCTCCTCCGGGAGGGGGACCTCGGCGAGGATCGTCTCGCGGATCCGCTGCAGCCTCTCGGCGACCTCGGGCGGAAAGCCCGCGATGTACTCGTCGACCGTCTCCGCAGCTGCCATGCGGCGAGCTTAGGCGGTGACTCCGGCGGACGAAAGCAGCTGCAGCCGCTCTCGCTCGTACCGCATCGTGTGCGCCGAGCCGTTCGCGAGGCGCACACCGGTCGGGGGCAGCTCGCCGCCGGTCGCGTGGCGGATCAGCTCGCGGATGAGCGCTCCGTGGGTCACGACGATGACGGATGCCGCTGCCGGCGCGGTCGCGCGGCGGGCGTCGCGCACGACGGCGGCGAGGGCGCGCAGTCCGCGCTCGCGCAGGTGCGGCCACGGCTCGGCGCCGGGAACCTCCGCGGTGTGCCAGTCACCCCACCGGCGGATGAAGTCCACCGCATCCACCCCCTCCGCGTCTCCGTAGGCGCGCTCGCGCAGGTCGGGGTACAGCGTCGGTGCCGGCAGGTCCAGTTCGGCGGCGATGATCTCGGCCGTCTCGCGCGCACGCGAGAGGTCGCTCGAGACGATGATGTCCCCGCGGAGTCCGGCGGCGGCAGCCCTGGCCTGCGCGCGACCCGTGTCGTTCAGGGGGATGTCGGTCGAGCCCTGAATGCGTCGGTCGCGGTTCCAGTCGGTCTCGCCGTGGCGGACGAGGGTCAGCAGTGTCACCCGTCGAGCCTAAGCGCCCGGTCGAGCGCCCCGGCGCTCCGCGGGCGGAGGGAGGGCCTCGGCGAGGGCCTGCAGCACTTCGCTCGTTCCCGCGTCGATCTTGACGGTGGCCCGGTGGTCGGCGCGGGTGACGCCGCGATTGACGATGACGATCGGCAGTCGCCGCCGTCGGGCGCGCTCGAGCAGGCGGATGCCGGAATTGACGACGAGCGAGGATCCGGCGATCACGAGCGCGTCGCTGCCGCGGACGAGCTGCTCGGCCTCGCGGAACTTCTCCGCGGGGATGAACTCGCCGAAGAAGACGACATCCGGCTTGAGCATGCCTCCGCACACCGTGCACGCCGGGATCCGGAACCCCGTCGTGCTCTCGGGGAGCACGTCTCCGTCGGGACCGAGGGGGACGTTCTCGGGGACCTGGATCCACGGGTTGTCCGCCTCGACGCGCTGGGCCAGATCGCGGCGGTCGAACACCTGCCCGCAGTGGGTGCAGAAGACCCGGCGCATCGTCCCGTGCAGCTCGACCACCCGGCGGCTGCCGGCGCGCACGTGCAGCCCGTCGACGTTCTGCGTCACGACGCCCGACGCGACCCCGCGCGCCTCGAGGGCCGCCAGCGCCAGGTGACCCGGATTCGGCGCCGCGGCGGCGAACGACTGCCAGCCGAGATGGCTGCCGACCCAGTAGCGCCGGCGAGCGTCCTCGCTCGCCAGGAACTGCTCCACGGTCATCGGGGTGCGCACCGGCGCGCCCTTGCCGCGGTAGTCCGGGATGCCGGAGTCGGTCGACAGGCCCGCTCCGGTGAGGATCGCCAATCGGCGGCCCGCGAGGGCGTCGAGGGCCTCGGAGATCGCATCCGCGGTGCGGGCATCCTGATCGGCCCCGGTCACTGTGCTGTCGACCACCGCGCGATCACCCCCTCGAGCTCACCCTGTGGTCAGAGTGTAGGCGGCGCGGTTTACCGGGATGTTACGGAGGGCTCCGGACCTGGGAGAGTGGGGGTGCGAAGGCTGCTCGAGCCGGGAGGAGAATGCGGATGCCGGTCATCGAGATCGCCGACCCGGCGGACGCGCGGCTCGCGGACTACCGCGATCTGACGGACGTGGCGCTGCGGCGTGTGCTCGAACCCGACGGCGGCCTCTACATCGCGGAGTCGGCGAAGGTGATCGGCCGGGCGCTCAGGGCCGGTCATCGGCCTCGATCGGTGCTCGTCCAGGAGAAGTGGCTGCCCGATGTCGCCGCGCTTCTGCCGGAGGAGAGCGCGACGCCCGTCTACGTCGTCGCGGCCGACGTCGCCGAGTCGCTGACCGGCTACGCGGTGCACCGCGGTGCGCTGGCGGCGATGCACCGGCCGGTGCTCGGGTCCGTGGCCGAGATCGTCGCGGGAGCGCGGACGGTGGTGATCCTGGACGACATCGTCGACCACACGAACGTCGGTGCGGCTTTCCGCAGCGCCGCGGCGCTCGGCGCCGACGCCGTGCTCATCTCGCCGCGCTGCGCCGACCCGCTCTACCGGCGCAGCGTCCGGGTGAGCATGGGAACGGTGTTCCAGGTGCCGTGGACGCGACTGCCGTCGTGGTCGGAAGCGCGCACGGTCCTGACCGGACTGGGATTCCACCTCGCCGCCCTCGCGCTCGCCGACGACGCCGTGCCGCTCGACGAGTTCGCCGCGCACCGGCCCGAGCGCGTCGCGTTGCTGCTGGGCTCGGAGGGTGACGGACTGAGCGCGCGGGCGCTCCGGTCGGCCGACACGATCGTCACGATCCCGATGGGAGGCGGCGTCGATTCGCTCAATGTGGCCGCCGCGGGCGCCGTCGCGCTCTGGGCGCTGCGAGAGCAGCACCCGTAGCACTCTGGGCCCTGCGGCGCTAGACCTGCTCGCCGGGCTCGTCCGCGGCATCCTTCGCCGGTGCGAGGGTGATCATCGGCATCGCGTCGGGGCGCTTGGCGGTGATCTCGTCTCCCGAGGACTGGTGGCGCACGCGCCGCAGCACCCAGGGCACGAAGTGCGTGCGGGCCCAGACGAAGTCCTCGGTGCGCGCCTCGCGCCACGTCCTGACCGGCAGCGGGTCGGGCTGCATCGGCTGCAGATCATTCGGCACGTTGAGAGCGCGCAGCACCATGCGGGCCACTTCGTGATGGCCCAGGGAGTTGTAGTGCAGCCGGTCGTCGTCGAAGAATCGCGAGTCCTGCACCTCCTTGAGCGCCCACTGATCGGCGACGATGCAGTCGTAGCGGTCGGCGATCGCGCGGATGTTCTCGTTGTAGATCGCGACCTTGCCGCGGAAGCGGCGGAACACGGGCGTGAAGTTCGTGTCGATCCCGGTGAACACGACGAGCGTCGCACCGTCGCGGCTGAGACGGACCACGGCGTCCTCGAACTGCGCGGCGATCTCGTCGGGATCCGTCCCGGGGCGGATCACGTCGTTGCCGCCCGCCGAGAAGGAGATCAGATCGGGCTTGAGCTCGAGCGCGGCATCCACCTGGCCGGCGACGATCTGGGCGATGAGCTTGCCGCGCACCGCGAGATTCGCGTACGCGAAGTCGTCGACCTGCCGCGACAGCACCTCGGCGACACGGTCGGCCCAGCCGCGATGCCCGTCGGGCGACGCGGGCTCGGGATCGCCGATGCCCTCGGTGAACGAGTCGCCGAGGGCGACGAAGCGCCGCCAGGGGTGCGGGCCGAGATTCGTGATCTCGGGAGGCTGGTCGTCGCTCGTGGGCATTCGTCTTCCTCGGTTCATGAGCCCTATGAGGCTATCGCGCCCTCCCGACGCGGCCTGACACGCGATGTCGCGGGCTCGTCTAGGGTGGTCAGTCGTTGTGTGTGCCGCCGAGCGGTGATGTGGGGAAGGGGGATGCCGTGGATGACGACGCCCTCCTCGAGGCGACCGGCCCCCACCTCGGCAGCTTCGCCGCGGAGCACCTGTCTCCCGCCTATCCGCAGCGCGCGCCGTGGGGAACGGCCGAGCGCCTGCGCGCGTGGCAGGTCGAGGCCCTCGACCGGTACTTCAGCCTCGAAGGCCCCGACGGCGTCGGCTCCGGACCGCGGGACTTCCTCGCCGCCGCCACCCCCGGCGCCGGCAAGACCACGTTCGCGCTCCGCCTCGCGAGCGAGCTGCTGCGCCGGCGCATCATCGACCGCATCGTCGTCGTCGCGCCCACCGAGCACCTGAAGACCCAGTGGGCCGATGCCGCGGCCCGCGTGTCGATCCGGCTCGATCCCGCCTTCAGCAACCGCCACATCGCCCCCGCGCGGCACTACCACGGGGTCGCCGTGACCTACGCGCAGGTCGCGGTCAAGGCCTCCGTGCACCAGCGGGTCACCGAGGACGCCCGCACGCTGGTGATCCTCGACGAGGTGCACCACGGCGGCGACGCGCTCAGCTGGGGCGATGCCCTGCGCGAGGCGTACGGACGCGCGACGCGCCGGCTGCTGCTGTCGGGCACGCCCGTTCCGCAGCGACACGTCCCCCATCCCGTTCGTGGAGTACCACCCCGACGAGCACGGCATCCGCCTCTCGCGCACCGACTACAGCTACGGCTACGGCCGCGCGCTCGCCGACGGGGTCGTGCGGCCCGTGATCTTCCTCGTCTACGCCGGGCAGATGCGCTGGCGCACGCGCACGGGCGACGAGATGGAGGCCCAGCTCGGGCAGGACAACACGAAGGACATCACCGCGCAGGCGTGGCGGACCGCGCTCGATCCGGAGGGGGAGTGGATCCCGGCGGTGCTGCGCTCGGCGGATCGACGGCTCACCGAGGTGCGCGAGCAGGTGCCGGATGCCGGGGGACTGGTCATCGCGACCGACCAGACCGCCGCGCGCGCGTATGCCGCGATCCTTCACGACCTCACCGGGGAGGAGCCGGCGATCGTGCTCTCCGACGAGGCGGAGGCATCGTCGCGCATCGAGACGTTCGCGAAGAGCACGAAGCCGCTGGATGGTGGCGGTGCGCATGGTCTCCGAGGGCGTCGATGTGCCGCGTCTCGCGGTCGGCGTCTACGCGACCTCGGCCTCGACGCCGCTGTTCTTCGCGCAGGCGATCGGCCGGTTCGTGCGCGCCCGCCGGCGCGGCGAGACCGCGAGCGTCTTCCTGCCGCACGTTCCGCAGCTCCTGGCGCTCGCGGGCGAGATCGAGCGGCAGCGCGATCACGCGCTCGATCGCGACAGCTCCGGCGATGACGAATGGGCGCTCGATGAAGATGCGATGGATGCCGCGCAGCGCGAGGAATCGGCATCCGACGCCCTGACGTACGAGTTCACGTACCAGGCGCTCGGGTCGCTGGCCCACTTCGACCGCGTGCTGTACGACGGTCGGGAGTTCGGTCAGCTCGCCGTGCCGGGCACACCCGAGGAGGAGGAGTTCCTGGGGCTGCCGGGGCTGCTCGAGCCCGAGCACGTCCACGAGCTGCTGCAGCAGCGCCAGGCGCGGCAGGGCCGGCATCGACAGGCCCGCGAAGCGCGTGAGGGAGCCGGCGGAGCCCGCTCCGCCGCAGGCGCTGCACCGCACGCTGAAGGAGCAGCGGCAGCTGCTGAACAGCCTCGTCGGGCTCTACGCGCGCCAGACCGGCGACCCGCACGGCATGGTCCACGCGGAGCTGCGCCGCGTGTGCGGCGGACCGGCGGTCTCGCACGCGACGGTCGCGCAGCTGCAGGCGCGCATCGACGTGCTGCGTTCGCGCGTGCGGTCGTGAGGCCGGCGTTCGGAGCCCCGAAATGCTGGCAATCCGCGGCTCGAGGCGGGTTCGGCGCACCGTGCTGGCTAGCGTGGAGGAGTCCCCGCACCGCCGCCCCGGAGGCTTGATTGAGCGCGCCCGCAGAACCCACGCCCCGCGATCGTCGTCGCTGGGCGCAGTACCTCGTCGATGAGCGCGCCGAGGCGCAGGTCTACCGCGAGCTCGCCGCCCGCCGCGACGGCGAGGAGCGGGAGATCCTGCCGCGCTCGCGGATGCCGAGGGCCGGCACGAGGCGCACTGGCTGAACCTGCTCGGCGGAGAGCCCGCCCGGCTGCCCCGGCCCGCTGCGGGAACCGTGCTGCTCGGGCTGGATGGCCCGGCGATTCGGCTCGATCTTCGTGCTCGCCCTCGCCCAGAACGCCGAGGCGCGTTCGCCGTACGAGAGCGAGCCGTTCGCGACGCCGACGATGGCCGCCGACGAGAAGATCCACCACGAGGTCGTGCGCGGCCTCGCGGCCCGCGGTCGGCGCCGGCTGTCGGGAACGTTCCGGGCTGCGGTGTTCGGCGCGAACGACGGGCTCGTCTCCAACCTCGCCCTCGTCATGGGCATCGGCGCGACCGGTGTGGCCCCGCAGTTCGTGCTGTTCAGCGGCATCGCCGGTCTGCTGGCCGGCGCACTGTCGATGGGGGCGGGCGAGTTCGTCTCGGTGCGCTCGCAGCGCGAGCTCCTGGCCGCGACCGAGCCGAACGACTACGCGGACGAGTCGCTGCCGTATCTCGACCTCGACGCGAACGAGCTCGCCCTCGTCTATCGCACGCGCGGGATGCCGCAGGACGAGGCGCTGGCCCGCGCCCGACTGGTCGTCACGGCGGCGCAGGAGGGCGCCGCGCCGCACGGCGCGCCGCTGGACCCGCCGAGCGACCACGAGCTCGTCGGCGGGGCATGGAACGCGGCGCTGTCGAGCTTCCTGTTCTTCGCGTCGGGCGCGATCATCCCGGTGCTGCCGTGGATCTTCGGCCTCTCCGGCTTCGCCGCCGTCGTGACGGCGCTCGTGCTCGTCGGCGTCGCGCTCCTGGCGACCGGTGCGATGGTGGGGCTCCTCTCGGGCGGTCCGCCGCTGCGCCGCGCCCTTCGTCAGCTCGCGATCGGCTTCGGCGCGGCCGCGGTGACGTACGCTCTCGGCTGGATCTTCGGGGTCTCGGTGGGCTGAGCCCGGTTTCCGGCGCACGGCGCGAACGTGATAATGTCGATCTTCGGTTGGCGACAACCACACCCATGCGCGGGTGGCGGAATAGGTAGACGCGCTAGCTTGAGGTGCTAGTGCCCTTTAACGGGCGTGGGGGTTCAAGTCCCCCCTCGCGCACAGGAACGAGAAGGCCCCCCGGCAGGGGGGCCTTCTTCGTTCCCTGGCACTTCCTCCCCGGCATCCGACTCACGCCTGTAACCGGGCCGTTTCCAGCCTGCTCCATCGGCGCCGGTAGGTTTGTCCGCATGCCCACGCCCGATTCCGACCTGCCCGAGGTCGTGCGCATCGCGCGCGATCTGATCCGCTTCGACACCACGAACTGGGGCGGCGGCCGCGCCGAGGGCGAGCGCGAGGCGGCCGAGTACGTCGGGGCGTACCTCGAGGCGCTGGGCCTGCAGCCGCGAGTACTACGAGCCGATTCCGCGCCGCACGAACGTCATGGCGCGCGTCCGCGGGCGCAACCCCGACAAGCCCGCGCTCGTGCTGCACGGGCATCTCGACGTCGTGCCGGCGATGGCCGCGGACTGGACGGTCGATCCGTTCGCGGGCGAGATCCGCGACGGGATGCTGTGGGGCCGCGGCGCCGTCGACATGAAGGACATGGACGCCATGATCCTCACGTCGGTCGCCGACATCCTGCGCGCCGGCGAGCAGCCCGAGCGCGACCTGATCCTGGTGTTCTTCGCCGACGAGGAGAACGGCGGCGTCGAAGGATCCCAGCTCGTCGTCACGCGAGCACCCGGAGTGGTTCGCGGGCGCGACCGAGGCGATCAGCGAGGTCGGCGGCTACTCGATCGCGGTCGGCGACCGCCGCGCCTACCTGCTGCAGGTGGGGGAGAAGGCGCTGATCTGGATCCGCCTGCGCGCCCGCGGGCGCGCCGGCCACGGCAGCCGCGTGCACCCCGACAACGCCGTCACGCGCCTCGCTGAGGCGGTCGCGGCGCTCGGGCGCACCGAGTGGCCGGTGCGGCTCACGGCGACGACAGAGGCGATGCTGGCGGGCCTGACGGACCTCACGGATTCCGACGAGGCCGATCCCGATCGTCCTGGCGGCCTCGACCGGCCCCGCCGAGGGATTCCTCCGCTCGACGCTGCGCACGACGACGAATCCGACCGGACTCACCGCCGGCTACAAGCACAACGTGATCCCCGACGCCGCCGAGGCGCTCATCGACGTGCGCACGCTGCCCGGCACCGAGGACGAGGCGCTCGCCGACATCCGGCGCATCGTCGGCGACGACATCGAGATCGAGATCGTCGTGCGCGACATCGGTCTGGAGGTGCCGTTCGACGGCGCCCTCGTCGATGCGATGGTCGCCGCGCTCGGACGCGCCGACCCCGGCGTGCCGGTCATCCCGTACCTGATGGGCGGCGGCACCGACAACAAGGCGCTCGCCGCGCTCGGCATCGCCGGCTACGGCTTCGCGCCGCTGCGGCTGCCGGCCGATCTCGACTTCACCGGGATGTTCCACGGCGTCGACGAGCGCGTGCCGCTCGACGCGCTCGTGTTCGGGCAGCGCGTGCTGACCGATCTGCTGCGCACGTACTGACCGACCTGCACGCCCCCACCTCCACGCGACCGACGACGCTCGACCACCTCCGCACGAAAGGCACTCATGCTTCTTGAGGCGATCATCCTCGGCCTGGTCCAGGGACTCACCGAGTTCCTGCCGATCTCCTCCAGCGCCCACCTGCGCATCGTCGGCGAGTTCCTGCCGGCGGCGCAGGACCCCGGCGCGGCCTTCACCGCGATCACCCAGATCGGCACCGAGGCCGCGGTCGTCCTGTTCTTCTGGCGCGACATCGTGCGGATCATCACGCGGTGGTTCCAGGCGCTGTTCGGCAAGATCCCGCGCAACGACCCCGACGCGAGGATGGGCTGGCTGATCATCGTCGGCAGCATCCCGATCGTCGTGCTCGGCCTGCTGTTCCAGGATCAGATCGAGACGACCTTCCGCTCGCTCTGGCTCATCGCCGGCATGCTGATCTTCTTCGGCGTGCTGCTGGGCATCGCCGACCACGTCGGCGCGAAGAAGCGCCAGCTGAAGGACCTCACCGATCCCGCACGGCATCATCTACGGGTTCGCGCAGGCTCTCGCGCTCATCCCCGGCGTCTCGCGCTCGGGCGGCACGATCACCGCGGGTCTGTTCATGGGCTACGAGCGCGCGGCGGCGGCTCGCTACGCGTTCCTGCTCGCGATCCCCGCGGTGTTCGGCAGCGGCTTCTACCAGCTGGCCAAGAGCTGGAACGAGCCCGGCGTCTTCACGCTCGGCGAGACGGCGTCGCCACGGTCGTGGCGTTCTTCGTCGCGCTCGGCGTGATCGCGTTCTTCATGAGCTACATCTCCAAGCGCAGCTTCCTGCCGTTCGTGATCTACCGCGTCGCGCTCGGGACGCTGCTGCTCGTGCTGCTGAGCACGGGAGTCCTGCAGGCGTACTGACCCGCTCGTCAGGACGAGCGGATGCCGCTACCGGCGGGGTTCGTCGCGCCCGGGCTTGGTCGGCCCGTCGCCGCTTCCCGGGCCGCCGCCGCGGCGCAGGTACTTCTCGAACTCCTGCGCGATCGCGTCGCCGGACGCCTCGGGGGAGTCCCACGTGTCGCGGGTGCGCTCGAGCTGCCGGATGTACTCGGTCATCTCCTCGTCGTCGGCCGCCGCCGCGTCGATCGAGGCCTCCCACGCCGCGGACTCGGTCGCCAGCTCCCCGCGGGCCACCGGCGCCCCGGTGAGGTCTTCGAGCCGGTCCAGCAGCGCGAGCGTCGCCTTCGGAGACGGCGTGTGGCCGGCCACGTAGTGCGGCACGCTCGCCCACAGGCTCGCCGACGGGATGCCGGCGGCATCGGCCGCGTGCGAGAGCACGCTGAGGATCCCGACGGGCCCCTCGTAGGTGCTGCGCTCGAGGTCGAGCGACGTGCGCAGCTGCTCGCTGTCGCTGCCGGCGAAGACCGAGATCGGCCGGGTGTGCGGCACGTCCGACATCATCGAGCCGAGGGCGACGAAACCCGTGATGTCCTCGCGGAGGGCGACGTCGACGAACTCGCCCGCGAACGCCTGCCAGGCGCGCGCGGGCTCGACGCCGGTGAGCAGCCACAGCTGCGTGCTGCGGGTCGGCTTGACCGGCTTGAGGATCGTCGCCTCCGGCCACTTCAGCAGCCGCTTGCCGTCGCCGTCGATCGCGATCTGGGGCCGGGTGTACTGGTAGTCGAAGTAGAGCTCGGGGTCGACGGAGAAGACGGGCTCGTAGTCGCCGCTCTCGCGCAGGTGCGCGATCGCGGCGGATGCCGCCTCGCCCGCGTCGTTCCAGCCGTCGAATGCGGCCACGAGCACCTTGCGTCCCAGTCCGTCCACACGACCTCCTCCGCCCGCATCAGCGGGGTCCATCCAGAATAGGCTCCACAGCGCTGACTAGCATGGAGCAGTGAACTCGAGCACCCTGGCGGCCGTCCTGTGGGACATGGATGGGACGCTCGTCGACACCGAGCCCTACTGGATGGCGGCCGAGACCCCGCTCGTGGAGCGCTTCGGCGGCACGTGGTCGCACGAGCAGGCGCTGCGCCTCGTCGGCCTCGGACTCGAGGACTCCGCGCGCATCTTCCAGGACGCCGGCGTGCGGATGGGCATCCACGACATCGTCGACCACCTCACCGACGACGTCATGAGGCAGCTGTCGACCAAGGGCGTGCCCTTCCGGCCCGGCGCGCGCGAGCTGCTGGCGAGCCTGCGCGCGGCGGGCATCAAGACCGGCCTGGTGACGATGTCGCTGCGCCGGATGGCCCGGACCGTCGTCGATCTGATCGAGTTCGAGGCCTTCGACGTCGTGATCGCCGGCGACGACTCCACGCGCCCGAAGCCGTTCCCCGACCCGTACCTGCAGGCGTGCGCAGCGCTCGGCGTGCTCCCGCGCGACACGGTCGCGATCGAGGATTCGCCCAACGGCCTGCGCTCGGCCGTCGCCTCCGGCGCCGCGGTGATCGGCGTGCCGCTCATGGTCTCGATCGCCGGGGCCGGCGCGCACGCGGTCTGGCCGACGCTCGAGGGGCGCACCGCCCAGGACGTCGTGCGACTTCCACACGGGGCACGTGCAGGCCCATCCCGAGAGCACGCGGAAAGCAGCGACCCGATGACCGTCGAACGCCCCAGCGGCCCCTTCCGGATCGGCGACCGCGTGCAGCTGACCGGCCCGAAGAACCGGCTGCACACGATCACCCTCCGCGAGGACGGCGAGCTGCACACCCACCACGGCGTGCTGCGGCACACCGCCCTCATCGGCCAGCCCGACGGCTCGGTCGTCACCAACAGCGCGGGTCACGAGTACCTCGCGCTGCGTCCGCTGCTGCGCGATTTCGTCATGTCGATGCCGCGCGGTGCGGCGATCGTCTACCCGAAGGATGCCGCGCAGATCATCGCGCAGGCGGACGTCTTCCCGGGCAGCGTCGTCGTCGAGGCGGGCGTCGGCTCCGGCGCGCTCGCGCTGTCGCTGCTGCGCGCGATCGGCGACGACGGCCGGCTGGTGTCGTTCGAGCGCCGCGCCGAGTTCGCCGACGTCGCGCGGGCCAACGTCGAGACGTTCCTCGGGCGGCGTCCCCGAGAACTGGAGCGTCGTGGTCGGCGATCTGGTCGCGGAACTGCCGGATGCCGTGGCCGCGGCATCCGTCGACCGCGTCGTGCTCGACATGCTCGCGCCGTGGGAGTGCATCGACGTCGTCGCCGACGCGCTGACGCCCGGCGGCGTCGTGCTCTGCTACGTCGCCACCGCCACCCAGCTGAGCCGCGTCGCCGAGTACATCCGCGCGACCGGACTGTTCACCGAGCCCGACGCGAACGAGACGATGGTGCGCGGCTGGCACGTCGAAGGACTCGCGGTGCGGCCCGATCACCGCATGGTCGCGCACACCGGCTTCCTGATCTGGGCGCGTCGTCTCGCGCCGGGAGCCGTTGCCGCCCGAGCAGCGGCGGCGTGCGTCGAAGTCGAGCTACGGCGACGAGGACGTCGAGCTGTGGACGCCCGGGCGCCGTGGGCGACCGGCAGATCACCGACAAGAACCTGCGCAAGCGCGTGCGCGAGGCCGAGCGCGCCGCAGACGGCGCCCGGCGCGCGGCGGCCGGCGAACCCGACCCGTCCGTGTGAGTTCGCAGGACGCATCTAGACTGTTCCGGTGCGCAAGATCCCCGCTTTCCTCGCGGTCCTCGGACTGGCCGCCGTCGGCCTCGTCGGCTGTTCGCTGCCCGGCGCCGCCGAGGCCTGCCCCCGCCCCGGTGCGTCCCCGGCCGCCGTCATGGACCAGATCACGGTCACGGGCCCGACGGACGAGGCCCCGGACGTCGAGCTGTACACCCCGTTCCGCGTCTCCTCATCCGCGTTCGAAGACCTCGTCGTCGGCGAAGGCACGCCGATCACGACCGACACGCAGCTGGTCGTGTTCGACGTGAGCATCACGAGCGGCGAGTCGGGCGAGGGCCTCGATCGAGACGAACTACGACGGCGACCTCTCCGGCGCGTCGAGCGTGGCTCGCTGGCATGAGGTCGCTGCCGGGCCTCGATGACGCGCTGCAGTGCGCGACCGAGGGCTCCCGCATCGTGGTCGCGCTGCCGCCCGGCGGCATCGAAGAGGCCACGGCGGAGAGCCTCGAGATGGCAGACGACGAATCGTCCGTCGCCGTCATCGACGTCCGCAAGGTCTACCTGTCCAAGGCCGACGGGGCGAACCAGTTCAACGTCGGCCACGGCACGCCCAGCGTCGTCCGTGCCCCCGACGGCCGCCCGGGCATCATCGTGCCGGATGCCGCACCGCCGAGCGAGCTCGTCGTCGCAGACGCTCAAGAAGGGCACCGGCCCCGTCGTGACCGGCGACGCGCCGGTGCGCGTGCACTACACCGGCCTGACCTGGGACGACCGCGACCGTGTTCGAGACGACGTGGGATGCCGAGCCGAGGTCGATCGAGCTCGACACGATGCTCCCGGGCTTCGCCGAGGCGCTCATCGGCCAGACCGTCGGCTCGCAGGTCCTGGTCGTCATCCCGCCCGACGAGGCGTACGGCGATCAGGCGCAGGGCCCGATCCCGGCGAACTCGACGCTCGTGTTCGTGGTCGACATCCTCGGCATCGACCAGGCTGCCGCCTCCGACGAGGGTTGAGGTCGGCGACCTAGGATGAGGGTCGTGCCTGCGAACGCTTCTGCGAAGAACCCGCCTGAGGAGCGCCTCGTCAACCTCGTCGTCGCGCTCGTCGCGACCGACCAGGGCCTGACGAAGGACACGATCCTCAGCTCGGTCTCCGGCTATCGCGAGCAGTCCGAGGCGGGCGCGTCCAAGGACGCGCTCGAGAAGATGTTCGAGCGCGACAAGGAGAGCCTGCGCCGTCTCGGCGTCCCGATCGAGACGATCGGCGACTGGGCCGATCCCGACGACCTGCGCGAAGCGCGCTACCGCGTGCCGACCGCGGAGTACGAGCTGCCCGAGGACATCTCGTTCACCTCCGCGGAGCTCGCGCTGCTGAACCTCGCCGGCGGCGTGTGGAGCGAGAGCTCGATGTCGGCCGACGCGCGCAGCGGGCTGCGCAAGATCCGCGCCCTCGGGATCGCGGTCGACGAGCCGATCATCGGCTACTCGCCCCGCATCAGCCTCCGCGAGCCGTCGTTCGCCGCCCTGCAGCAGGCGATCGAGCTCTCGCGCGTCGTGACGTTCCCCTATCTCAAGCCCGGCGAAGCAGGCGGCGCGCACGCGCCGCGTGCAGCCGCTCGCGCTCGTCGAGTACGAGGGCCGCTGGCACGTCTTCGGGGTCGACCTCGATGCGGCCGCCGATCGCACGTTCCTGCTGCCGCGCATCGTCGACGACGTCACCGTCACCCGGGAGACCTTCGACCCGGCGCTGCGCGACGGCGCGGGTGAGCGCGCGCTGGCAGGACTCGACGAGGTCGCGAGCCGGCAGCGGGCGCTGCTGGAGGTGAACCCGGGCACCGAGGCGGCGCTCCGACTCAGCCGGCGCGCGGTGCCTGCCGATCAGGGCATCCACGTGCCGTACGTCGATGTGCACGTCTTCGCCGACGAGCTGGCCTCGTACGGCCCCGAGGTCCGCGTGGTCGAGCCGGCCGAGCTCCGCGATCAGGTCATCGCCCGGCTCGAGGCGGCGCGCGCCGCGCACGGAGGAGCCGCATGATCGCCCGCAAGCCGCTCGTCGCCACCGACCGTGCCGCGCTCATGCTGCAGCTCGTGCCGTACCTGATCGGCAAGGGCGAGGTGTCGATCGCCGAGGCGGCCGACGAGTTCGACGTCACGCCCGATCAGATGCGGGCGATGGTCGAGACGCTCACGGTGATCGGTCTGCCCGGAGACGGCGGCTACTGGCAGATGGCCAACGACCTGTTCGACATCGACTGGGATCTGCTCGACGAGCGCGACATCGTCGTCATCACGAACTCCGTCGGCCTCGAGCGTGCCCCCAAGCTGACCGCCCGCGAAGCGGCGGCGCTGCTGACGGGGCTGCAGCTCGCGCGCGCGATCCCCGGCGTCGGCGACACCGAGCTGTTCGCGGGGCTCCTCGCCAAGCTCGCCCGCGGCGCCTCCAGCACGCCGGCCGACGTGATCCTCGCGCCCGGACCCGTCGACGCCGTCCGCGACGCCGTCGCCGAGGCGCTCACGCGCGGCGTCGCCGTCTCGTTCACCTACAAGGCGCCGGATGCCGCTCCGACGACGCGCACGGTCGATCCGGTCAAGGTGCTCATCGCGACGGGGGAGTGGTACCTGCAGGGCTGGTGCCACCTGCGCGAGGCGATGCGCACGTTCCATCTCGACCGGGTCAGCGACCTCGAGCTGACCGACATCGCGATCGAGCACGGCGAGGATCCGATACCCGAGTGGTTCGAGACGGGCGGGGGCGACATCGTCGCCCGCATCCGCTTCCCGGAATCGCTCGCCCCGCTGCTCGGGGACTACCTCGACCGCGCGAAGGTCGAGACGGTGGGCGGGCGTGTCCACCGCGACGATGCGCGTCGCCGACGAGTACAGCCTGCGACGCCTGGCCGCCCGGCGCGCCGGGGCGATCGAGATCCTCGAGCCGGAGTCCGCGCGGCGTGCGGCCGCGGCGTGGGCCGACGCCGGCCTCGTCCAGTACCGTTGAGGTGCCTTGGACTATCCCGGGAGGGGCCGCCGCGCCATCTTCCGCGGGCTACACTGGAATGACGAACCGGAAGGACTCGACATGCTCGGAAATCTTACGGGGTGGCACTTTCTGATCCTCCTCGCCGTCATCCTCCTGCTGTTCGGCGCCGCCAAGCTTCCTGCGCTCGCCAAGAGCATGGGCCAGTCCGCTCGCGTCTTCAAGGGCGAGATGAAGGCCATGAAGGACGAAGAGGCGCCCACCGCCAAGGCGGAATCCGTCGAAGCGCCTGTGAGCGACGCACCGGTCAGCCAGACCACCGCCGACGCGAGCAGGACTTCTGATACCAAGTCCTGACCCGCGCGTGGCCACAGCAGGGTCGCCGCGCGTCGCCGATCCCGGCGAGCCCAAGCGCGACAAGCGCATGTCACTCGGCCAGCATCTGGTCGAGCTCCGCAAGCGGATCATGTACGCCGCGATCGCGCTCATCGTGGGCATGGTCGTCGCATTCTTCATCACCGACTGGGTGATCTGGCTCATCACCGAACCGATCCGTCAGATCGCCGAGGACGAAGGCGATTCGGCGAAGGTCGAGCTCATGTTCAGCACCGTGACCGGTGCGTTCGACCTGCGTCTGCGCATGTCGTTCGCGATCGGCATCCTGATCTCCGCACCGATCTGGCTGTGGCAGATCTGGGCGTTCATCATGCCGGGACTCACGCGCAAGGAGATCAAGTACACGATCGGCTTCGTGGCGGCAGCTGTGCCGCTGTTCTTCGCCGGGAGCATACGTCGGGCTCCTCGTGATGCCGCACGTCATCGAGCTGATGAACTCGTTCGTACCGGAGGGCGGTGCGTCGTTCTTCGACGCGTCGTACTACTACGACTTCGTCTTCAAGCTCTTGATCGTGATCGGCATCGCCTTCGTGCTTCCGGTGTTCCTGGTCGCCCTCAACCTCGCCGGCGTCATGAGCGGCATCGCGATCCTCAAGGGGTGGCGCATCGCCGTGCTCGTCGCGTTCGTGTTCGCCGCCCTCGCGACCCCGGCGGCCGACATCGTCAGCATGCTGATGCTCGCGGGAATGCTCGTCGTGCTCTTCTTCGCCGCAGCGGGTCTGTCGATGCTGTTCGACAAGCGTCGCGCCAAGCGGGCGGCGGCGATCCTCCCACCCGAACCCGTCGCGTGACGGAACGGGGCCTGTGACCCAGCCGAGTCCTGCCGAGCGCTATACGCGCGCATCGCAGGATCGCAGCCATCCGATCACCACGTCCTTCGCGGCATCCCAGCGTTTCGAGCTCGACCCGTTCCAGATCGCCGGATGCCACGCGCTCGAAGACGGCCGCAGCGTCCTGGTGGCGGCGCCGACAGGTGCCGGCAAGACGATCGTGGGGGAGTTCGCCATCCACCTCGCGATGCGCGAGACACCGGATGACCGGCATCCCGACAAGGCGTTCTACACGACCCCGATCAAGGCGCTGTCGAACCAGAAGTTCCGCGAGCTGCAGGACGTGTACGGCGCCGATCAGGTGGGCCTGCTGACCGGCGACACGAACATCAACGGCAACGCCCGCATCGTGGTGATGACCACCGAGGTCCTGCGCAACATGCTCTACGCCGACTCCGGCGGCGCTGCGCGGACTCAGTACGTCGTGATGGACGAGGTGCACTACCTCGCCGACCGCTTCCGCGGTGCGGTGTGGGAGGAGATCATCATCCACCTGCCGCCGGCGGTGCGTCTGATCTCGCTGAGCGCGACCGTCTCCAACGCGGAGGAGTTCGGCGACTGGCTCGACACGGTCCGCGGCGACACCGAGGTGATCGTCTCGGAGATCCGCCCGGTGCCGCTCGAGCAGCACGTGCTCGTGCGCGGCGACCTGCTGCCGCTCTTCGACGACCGCGCCGGCATCGCGACCGCGCAGGTCAACCAGGAGCTCATGCGCATCCGGTCCTTCAAGGGTCCGAACTTCGAGAACAACCGGCGCGCGCAGTCGATGCGCAGCGATGCGGCTCAGAGCGGCGGGCGCTACGAAGGCGGCGGCCGTCACCAGAGCTCCGGTCGGCGCCCGCACAAGGGCGGCCAGCGGCCGGTGCGCTCGGCGAACGTGCAGCGGATCGAGCGGCTGGACCGCCCCGATGTCGTCAAGCTGCTGCAGCGGTCGAACCTGCTGCCGGCGATCTTCTTCATCTTCAGCCGCGTGGGCTGCGACGCGGCCGTGCAGCAGGTGCGTCGTTCGGGCGTGCGGCTGACCAGCCCGGAGGAGCGCGCGGAGATCCGCGCGATCGTCGAGGAGCGCACCCGGACGCTGCTGGACGAGGATCTCGCGGTGCTCGGCTACTACGAGTGGCTCGACAACCTCGAGCGCGGCGTCGCCTCGCATCACGCCGGTCTGCTGCCGGCGTTCAAGGAGGTCGTCGAGGACCTCTTCAAGCGCAAGCTGGTCAAGGTCGTCTTCGCGACCGAGACGCTGGCGCTCGGCATCAACATGCCCGCGCGCACGGTCGTGCTCGAGAAGCTCGAGAAGTTCAACGGCGAGGCGCGCGTGGCGATCACGTCGGGGGAGTACACGCAGCTCACCGGCCGGGCAGGGCGCCGAGGCATCGACGTCGAGGGCCACGCGGTCATCCAGTGGACCGAAGGCGTCGACCCTCAGCAGGTCGCGGCGCTCGCCTCGCGGCGCACGTACCCGCTCAACTCGAGCTTCCGGCCGACGTACAACATGGCCGTGAACCTCATCGACCAGTTCGGCCGTGCGCGGGCGCGCGAGATCCTCGAGTCCTCGTTCGCGCAGTTCCAGGCCGACCGGGCCGTCGTCGGGCTCGCCCGTCAGGTGCGCGAGCAGGAGGAGTCGCTCGCCGGCTACGCGAAGGCGATGACCTGCGACCGCGGCGACTTCACGGAGTACTCCGGCATCCGCCGCGAGCTGAGCGATCTCGAGACGGCTGAACCGCAAGGACGCGACCGCCTCCCGAGCGACCCGCGACGCACGCCAGAAGCAGATCGCGAGCCTGCGCAAGCGGATGCTGCGCCACTCGTGCCATCAGTGCCCCGAGCGCGAGGACCATGCGCGGTGGGCGGAGCGGTACTGGAAGCTCAAGCGCACCGTCGACAAGCAGCGCCGCGAGATCGACAATCGCACCGGCACGGTGGCGCGCATCTTCGATCGCGTCGTCGACGTGCTGACCGAGCTCGACTACGTGAAGGTCACCGCCGACGGCGCGACCGAGCTGACCCCGGCCGGCCGCACGATGCGCCGCATCTACGGCGAGCGGGATCTCCTCGTGGCCGAGTCGCTGCGCACCGGCATCTGGCGGGAGCTGGATGCCGCCGTCCCTCGCGACGCTGGCGTGCTGCCTCGTGTACGAGCCGCGCCGGGACGAATCCGGTCCGGCGGAGCGGGGGCTGCCCCGCGGAGCGTTCCGCGCCGCTCTCACGGCCACTCAGGACCTCTGGGCGCGGCTGGACGACCTCGAGAAGGACCACCACCTGCCGGGCACCGAGGCCGGTCGCGACGGGGCTGGCCGCAGGCGATGCACTCGTGGGCGCGAGGGATGCCGCTGGAGCGCGTGCTGATCGAGGCCGACATGGCCGCCGGCGACTTCGTGCGGTGGGCGAAGCAGACGATCGATCTGCTCGACCAGCTGTCGCTCGTCGCCGATGCGCCGCTCGCCACGACCGCGCGCAAGGCGCTCGACGCCGTCCGGCGCGGGATCGTGGCGTACAGCTCGGTCTGACCGATTTACTCTTGGGGGGTGCCTCTCGCCCCCGCCCCGCGACCGATCCTTCCGCTGTGGGCCGCGGTGGGCACCTCGGTCGTCGGCGGTCTCCTGCTGACTCTCGCCTTTCCGGCGCTCAGCTGGTGGCCGATGGCCTTCCCGGCGGTCGTGCTCGCACTGATCGGGCTCGTCGGCCGAAGGCTCTGGTCGTCGTTCCTGGTGGGCTTCGCCTTCGGCGCGGCGTTCTTCTTCGTGAACCTGCTCTTCACCGCGCGCTATCTGGGCCCGGTGCCCTGGATCGCGCTGTCGATGCTCGAGACGCTCATCACCGCGGCCGGGGCGATCCCGATCACCCTCGCCTACCGCTGGATGCCGCGGCTCCTTCCGGGCGTCGCCGCGCGCCTCATCGCTGCTTCCGCTCCTGGTGGCCGGCCTGTGGACGCTGCGCGAGCAGATCGTCGGCTCGTGGCCGTACGGCGGCTTCCCGTGGGGGCGGATCGGCATCAGCGCAGGTCGAACAGCCCCCTCGCCGACCTGGCGTCGTGGGTGGGGGTCTCCGGGCTCACGTTCCTGGTGGTGCTGCTGTGCGCCGCGGCGATCGAGTGGGTGCGGGTGGGGCGATTCCGCGCGCCGCTCACCGCGCTGCCGGCGGTCGTCGTCGCGCTGCTCCTGCTGCTGGTCCCGCAGTTCCCCACGACGGCGGTCGGCGAGCTCCGCGTCGGCGCGGTGCAGGGCAACGGCCCCGCCGGGTACTTCGACGAGCGCACGCCGAACGCGGTGCTGCAGGCGCAGCTGGAGGCGACCGCGCCGCTGTTCGGCGAGGAGATGGACGTGCTGCTGTGGCCCGAGGGCGGAGTCGACTCCGACCCGACGGCGAACGAGTCGACGGCATCGGTCCTCGATGCCCTGTCCGGACGCGTCGACGCGCCGCTGATCGTCGCCGCAGTCACCGAGCGCGAGCGAGGAGTACTTCAACTCGTCGCTGCTCTGGATCGGCGGGCGAGGGCGCGGTGCAGACCTACGACAAGCGGCATCCCGTGCCGTTCGGCGAGTACGTTCCCGACCGCGCGTTCTTCGAGCCGTTCGCCCCCGATCTGATCGGCCTCATCCAGCGCGAGTACACGCCGGGCGACGCAGCGCCGTTCTTCGATCTCGACGGCGTGGGTGTCGGGCTCGCGATCTGCTTCGACGTGATCTACGACGACGTGATCTGGGACGGCGCGCGCGAGGGCGCGCAGATCTACATGTTCCAGACCAACAACGCCGACTTCCGCGGGACGGACGAGAATCTGCAGCAGCTGGCCTTCGCCCGCATGCGCGCGATCGAGACCGGGCGCTCGGTGGTGAATCTCTCGACGGTCGGGCACCAGCCAGGTGATCACCGCCGGACGGGGCGACGATCGACGGCCTGCCGGCGGACGTCGCCGGCCACATGCTCACCGACGTCCCGCTGCGCACGGGGCTGACCCCCGCGGTCGTCGCGGGCGAGGCGATCAAGATCGTGATCGGGTGGGGGAGTCTCGTCGCGCTGCTCGCGCTCGGAGGCGTCGGTCTGGTGGCGCGCGAGACGGCGCGAGCCGTCGTCGGGCACGCGAAGACGCCGGCCCCCGAAGGGACCGGCGTCACGAGGCTGAGGCTCAGGCGCTGAGCTTGCTCGCCGTCACGTCTTCGCCGGCGCCGCGACGGGCGCGGACGTAGGCGAGACGCTCTTCGAGCAGCTCTTCGAGCTCGGGGATGCTGCGGCGCTCGAGCAGCATGTCCCAGTGGGTGCGCGCGACCTTGTCGTCGCTGTGGTCGACGGTCGCGGTGCCCTCGCCGATGCGCAGCAGGGACTCCGCACCGCAGGTGCGGCACTCCCAGGCCTCGGGCACTTCGGCGTCGGCGGCGAATGTCATGGTGGTGTCACGTCCGCACGACGTGCACTTGTAGATGTGTTGTGCGCGTTCATGGAACACGACGCCCTCTTCGCTCTGTAGGCTCTGGGCGCCGAGTCGAATGCCGCGCAGGCTGCGGTCTGCCATTGTGTGGTCCTCTCGTCGCTGTACAGGTATAACGTCACCACCTGGGCGGATCATCCGAACGGACGGGTCCTGCGGGGTCATTCACAGACGATGCTCAGGGCCAGGTCGGCGCGATCGGTCACGAGGCCGTCGACGCCCATGGCGATCAGGCGGCGCATGTCGTGCGGGATCGTTCACCGTCCACACGTGCACCTCGACGTCGTGCCGGTGCGCGGCCTCGATCAGCCGGGGTGTGACGATCCGCAGGCGGCCCTGTCGCTCGGGCACCTGCAGGGCGTCGACGCCCGTCAGTGCGCGGCCGACGAGGCGCGACGAGCGCGGTCGGAAGCGCGGTCAGCACGCGCGCGATCGTCGCGCTGCCGGCCGACGTGGCGGGGCGGATGCCGACTCCGGCGCGGTCGGCGGCGGCCAGGGCGTTCCGGCGGCGCTCGTCGGAGAAGCTCGTCAGCAGCACCCGATGAGCGTGCGGTGCGACGATCCGCCCGACCTCGGCCGCGGCATCCTTCGCCTTCACGTCGAGGTTGAAGCGCACCGTCGGGAAGGCGTCCAGCGCCTGGGTGAGCGTGATCAGGCCGCCTCGTGCCGCCATGAGCGCATCGAGTTCGCGCACGGTCACCTCGGCGACCGGTCGCGGGTCGCCGGTGACGCGCGCGAGGTCGTCGTCGTGGAACAGCACGACCACGCCGTCGGCGGTGAGGTGGCAGTCGGACTCGATGTAGACGGCTCCCGCCGCGTGCGCGGCGGCCACCGCGGCGAAGGAGTTCTCCACGACGCCGTGGGCGAGATCCTCCGCGGTGACAAGGCCGCGGTGCGCGAGCACGCGCGGGCGCGCCGCGCCCTCGAACCAGCGGTGGGTCACGGCACCGGCGGCGGGGCGGGCTCCTCGTCGGGGTTCGCTCGCTGGACGGCTCGCTCGGACATGTCGGTGACGGAGCCGGCGAACGCGGTGCTCATGCCCTTGAGGGCCTCGGTGAACTCGCTCGGGATGATCCAGAGCTTGCTCGACGCGCTGTCGGCGATCTTCGGGAGGGTCTGCAGGTACTGGTAGGCCAGCAGCTTGTCGTCGGGGTTTCCGAGGTGGATCGCGCTGAAGACCGTCTGGATGGCCTCGGCCTCACCCTGGGCACGCAGCACAGCGGCCTGCTTGTCGCCCTCGGCGCGGAGGATCTCCGCCTGGCGTGCACCCTCGGCGGTGAGGATCGCCGACTGCTTCGTGCCCTCGGCGGTGAGGATGAGCGCGCGACGGTCGCGCTCGGCGCGCATCTGCTTCTCCATCGAGTCCTGGATGCTGACGGGCGGGTCGATCGCCTTCAGCTCGACGCGGCCGACGCGGATGCCCCACTTGCCGGTGGCTTCGTCCAGCACGATGCGCAGCTGTCCGTTGATCTCGTCGCGGCTGGTCAGCGCCTCTTCGAGGTTGAGACCACCGACCACGTTGCGGAGGGTCGTCGTGGTCAGCTGCTCGACGGCGCCGAGGTAGTTGCGGATCTCATAGGTCGCGGCGCGCGGGTCGGTGACCTGGAAGTAGATGACCGTGTCGATCGAGACGACGAGGTTGTCTTCGGTGATCACCGGCTGCGGCGGGAAGGAGACGACCTGCTCGCGCATGTCGATGAGCGGACGCACCCGGTCGATGAACGGCACGAGGATGTTCAAACCCGGGCATGAGGGTCTTGTGGTACCGGCCGAGGCGCTCGACGACACCCGCCGTGGCCTGCGGGATGATGCGGATCGAGCGGACGATCACGACCAGGACGAAGATGAAGACCGCTGCGGCGAGCAGCCATCCGATGGCCGTCGGGATGAAGCTCTCGGGAGTCATGCGGTCGGATCCTCTTCCTCGGGTCGGACGAATGCGGTGGCACCGTCGATGCGGCTCACGCGGACCACCGTGCCCGGCTCGAGCTGGCCGCGGTGCTCCGGGCGCGCCGTCCAGATGTCTCCGTTGGAGAGCTTGACCTGCCCGGCGTGCGCGGTGACGGTCGACATCACCTGGCCGGTGAGTCCGACGAGGGCGGCGACGTTGGTGGGTGTGGGGTCCTCGCCGCGGCGCAGTCGCTTCAGCAGCGGCGGCCGCAGCACGAGGATGAGGATCGCGGCCACGGCGGCGGCGATGATCACCTGCAGCCAGATCGGCGCGCCGAGGAGGTCGGCGCCGAGGCCGGCGATGCCTCCGATGCTGAGCATCAGGAAGGTGAAATCGAGCGTGAGCATCTCGATCACGAGGAAGACGAGAATCAGGACCAGCCACCCGATCCACGCGAATTGTTCGATGGTCTGGATGAGCTCCACGGTGTGCCTCCCTGTTCTTCCGAACCTATCACGGGGGGTTTTCGGAGAGGCCGGAGCATCTCTCGCGGGAGCCTCGATTGGTAGTGTCGAGATGTGACTGAGCCACGTGATGACCTGCCCCTCGCCCCCGGTTCGCTGGCGGCAAGACCGCCCTCGTGACCGGATCCTCGCGCGGCATCGGCGCCGACACCGTGCGGTACTTCGCGCAGGCCGGCGCGAACGTCGTGATCAACTTCCGCAACAAGGCGCCGCGGGCCGAGAAGCTCGCCGCCGAGCTGCGCGGGCTCGGGGTCGAGGCGCTCGTCGTGGGTGCCGACCTCACCGACGCGGAGTCCGTCCAGGCGATGTTCTCCGAGGTCGAGCGCACGTTCGGATCGCTCGACGTCCTCGTGCTGAACGCCTCCGGCGGCATGGAGTCGGGCATGGGGGAGGAGTACGCGCTGCAGCTGAACCGCGACGCGCAGGTGAGCGTGCTCGAGACCGCACTGCCGCTGCTCGGCGACGGGTCGCGCGTCGTGTTCGTGACGAGCCACCAGGCGCACTTCATCCGCACGACCCCGACGATGCCCGAGTACGTGCCCGTCGCGCTGTCCAAGCGCGCGGGGGAGGACGCGCTGCGCGAGCGCATCCCCGCACTCGAGGACCGCGGCATCGGCTTCGTCGTCGTCTCCGGCGACATGATCGAGGGGACGATCACCGCGACCCTCCTCGAGCGCGCCAACCCGGGCGCGATCGCCTCCCGCCGCGAATCGGCCGGCAAGCTCTACAACGTGAGCGAGTTCGCCGCCGAGGTCGCCCGGGCCGCCGTCGACCCGATCCCGGACGACAACACCCGACTGATCGGCGACACGAGCTCGTTCGCGGGGGAGTGAGCGTGCGCGCCGCCGACATCGAGAAGCTCGTCTCGGTCGGACGGCCGCAGATCGCACCGGACGGCTCGTTCGCCGTCTTCGCGACGTCGCGTCCCGATCTCGCCGCCAACCGTGCCGTCGGCCAGCTGTGGCGCGTCGACCTGCCCGCCGGCATCCCTCGCCGTCTGACGCGGGGCGTCGCGGACTCCGCGCCCCGCCTGTCTCCCGACGGGTCGCGCATCGCCTTCCTCCGGGCGGCTCCGAGGGCGCGGGAAGGGCAAGCCGCAGCTGCACGTCGTGGCTGCCGGAGGCGGCGAGCCGGTGCAGGTGACCGATGCCCCGCTCGGCGTGGAGAGCTTCGACTGGTCTGCCGACGGCGCCTCGCTCGCCTTCACCGCACGCGTGCCCGAGAAGGGTCGCTACGGGACCGTCGAGGGGCTGGATGCCGCTGCCGAGGCACCGCGCCACATCACCGGCATCCGCTGGCACGCCAACGGACTCGGCTACCTCGCCGATCGTCCCGCGCATGTCTTCGTGGTGCGCGCGCCCGACGATCGACGCCGAGCCGTTCTACGAGCCCGCCGCCGCCGTGCTCGGCGAGGGCGAGACCCGCCCGAAGAAGCAGCTCGTCGCGGCCGAGGCGACGCGCGCTCACCACCGGTGCCGGCATCTCATGCGGGCGCGGTGTTCCGCGGCGACGAGGTGCTCACCGTCGTCGACGAGATCGAGTCCGACCGCCGCGACCTGCGCTCGCGCCTCGTGGCGGTGCGCGCGGACGGATCGGGCGAGCGCGAGGTGCTCGGCCGGGAGGCGAACCTGTCGATCGCCGAGGTCGCGGTCGCGGACGACGGAGTGATCGCGCTGCTCGCGTTCGACGCGGGCGAGTCGGGCATCGACTTCGTCGCGCCGGGTGTCGCACTCTGGCTGATCGAAGACGGCGGTCCGCGACGACTCACGGATGCCGAGACGATCGATCTCGGCGAGGTGGGCAGCCACATCACCGCGGTCGGCGACGACTTCCTCGTGCAGGACCGCACGCGCGGCCGCGTCCGGCTGCTGCGCGTCACGCGCGCCGGCGAGGTCGACCGAAGTGCTCGGCGGCGACGTCGAGGTCGTCGGTCACGCGGCGGCGGGGGAGCGGGTCGTCGCGTCGGTCGCGACCCCGCACTCGCTCGGCGAGCTCGTGCTCGTCGAGGGCGGCGAGCCGCGCACGCTGACCTCGTTCGGCGCGGGTGTGGACGAGCACGACGCCCGCGCGAGCTGACGATCGACGGCCGCGACGGCTACCCGATCCACGGCTGGGTGGCCCAGCCGGCGGGGGAGGGGCCGTTCCCGGTCATCCTGCAGATCCACGGCGGACCGTATGCCACGTACGGCATACATCTGTTCGACGAGACACAGGTGCTCGTGGATGCCGGCTACGCGGTGGTCTACTGCAATCCGCGCGGCTCCGCGGGCTACGGCCGCGCGCACGGCCGCAGCATCCGCGGCGCGATGGGAACGGTCGATTTCGCCGACGTCATCGACTTCCTCGAGGGCGCGGTCGCGGCCGACGCGCGCCTCGACGGCGACCGCGTGGGCATCATGGGCGGGTCGTACGGCGGCTACCTCACCGCCTGGGTCATCGCGCACGACCATCGGTTCGCCGGCGCGATCGTCGAGCGCGGCTTCCTCGACCCGGCGGCGTTCCAGGGCACGAGCGACATCGGCTCGTTCTTCGGCGACGAGTACGTCGGCACCGATCCCGACGGCGATCGCGCGGCAGAGTCCGATGGCGGTCGTCGGTCAGGTCACGACGCCCACGCTCGTCATCCACTCGGAGCTGGACTTCCGCTGCCCGCTCGAGCAGGCGACCCGCTACTACTCGGCGCTCAAGCGGCAGGGGACCGAGGCGGAGCTGCTGGTGTTCCCGGGCGAGAACCACGAGCTCACGCGCGCCGGGCCAGCCGCGCCACCGCGTCGAGCGGTTCGCCGCGGTGCTCGACTGGTGGAGCCGCACGCTTCCCGTCACGTAGACGCGGCTCGGCCACGAAGAAGCGCCCCGGACCTGCCGGGGCGCTTCTTGTCTGCCTGAGGCCTACAGGTCCTTCTTGCCGAACGTGAAGGCGCGCACGATCTGGATGATGCCCAGCACGATGAGCGCGATGCCCAGCAGCCACCACAGGGCGCCGCGATGTAGAGCGGCGAGAACAGCAGGACGATACCGGCGATGATGCTGATGATCGCGAAGAAGATCGTCCAGCCCTTCGATGCCGCGTCGCCGAGCGTCGACAGCGCGACGACGCCCTCGATGATCCACAGGATTCCGACGAGGATGCCGATGAAGACCGCGAGCCACGCGGTGGCAGCGCCGAGGTTCAGGAACGCGACGATACCGGCGATGATGAACAGGATGCCGAGGACGATGTGGCCGATGCGCGACCAGCCGCCGCGGGTCTTGGAGAAGATCCCGAGGCCGGCGTAGACGAGGCCGGCGGCGATCGCGTAGATCGCGATGATCGCGGTGACGACCATGGCCGTCTTGCCCGGCCAGGCGAGGATGAGGATACCGACGATGACGGACAGGACGCCGCCGATGCCGAGGGCGGTGCGGATGCCGTTGACGGCTGATTTTTCCGCTGCGGATTCGGTAGACATGAGTCTTCCCTTTCTGGGAGTTACCTGCGAGGTGCGGTCACAGCATAGTCCCAGCATCCGTCGCGCGGGCGGTACGACGGTCCCGTGTGTCGCGGCATGACGGGAGCGCTCCCGCAGCCGGGGGAGCGTCGACGGTCAGCCGAGCAGGATCGTCGCCAGCAGCAGCACGGGAACGCAGCCGATCGTGGTGAGGAAGACGGTGTCGCGCGAGATCGTCTCGCCGACGCCGTAGCGCTGCGAGTAGTTGAAGACGTTCTGCGCCGTCGGCAGCGCGGCCAGCACGACGACGATCAGCACCTCGTGCGCGGACAGGCCGAAGACGAACTCCGCGACCGCCCAGGCGATCAGCGGCATCGCGATCAGCTTCAGCCCGGTCGCCAGGAAGATGTCGCGCCGGCGACCCGAGGCGCCGAGCACGCGCTGACCGTACAGCGAGATGCCGTAGCTGATCAGCAGCACCGGAACGCACGCGTTGGCGATCAGCAGCGCCGGCTCGAAGACGATCGGCGGCAGCTCGATGCCGCTGACCGACACGGCCGTGCCGAGGGCCGAGCCGATCACGATCGGGTTCGTCGAGTGCGCGCCCCACCGCGCGCCAGAACGAGCCGCGGCCCGACGGTCGCCGCCTCCAGCACCGCCATCGAGATCGGTGTGAACACCAGCAGCTGCAGCAGGATCACCGGCGCCGGATAGGCGGCGCTGCCCAGCAGGTACAGCGAGAGCGGGATGCCGATGTTGTTCGAGTTGACCTGACCGGCCGACAGTGCGCCGATCATGACCTCGCCGACGCGTCGGCGCCAGACGAAGCGCGAGATGAGCACGTAGACGCCGATCACGGCCACCGCGGCGATCGCCGAGACCGGCAGCAGCGCCGAGAACAGCGTGCGCACGTCGGCCTGCGCGAGCACCACGAACAGCAGGAACGGCGAGAGGACGAAGAACGTCAGTCGTGCCAGCACCGGACGGGCGTGCTCGCCGAGCAGGTCGATCCGCCCGATGACGTAGCCGACGGCGATCGCGAGGCCGACGACGACGAATCCCGTCAGGCTCTCGAGCATGGCTCCGAGCCTACGGCGTCAATCACCCCGACCGAGTGATGACCGGTGCGCAGGCCGCGCGCTAGCATCCGAGATCCGGCGCACCGCGGCGGAGCGCGCGAGCCGGCGACGCGTTCGCGGCGATGCCGGGGGAGAGGTCGCCGATGTCCGTTGCTGACTCGGATCGTGCCGGAGTGGATCCGCCACTACAAGCTGTCAGCTGGCTGTCGGTCGATGTGCTCGCCGGAGTGACGCTCGCCGCCGTCGCGGTCCCGGAGGTGATGGGGTACACCTCGATCGCGCAGACGCCGGTGATCACCGGCCTGTACACGATCATCTTCCCGACGCTGATGTTCGCGCTGCTGGGCTCGTCGCGACTGCTCGTGGTCGGAGCGGACTCGGCGACGGCCGCGATCCTCGCGGCCGGACTCGCGGGTCTGGGCATCTCCGGGCTCTCGCCGAACTCAGCGGAGTGGGTCGCGTGGACCAGCCTGGTCGCCCTCGTATGCGGCGGGATGCTGATCCTGGCGCGACTGCTGAGGCTGCTGCTGCGACTCGGCTTCCTCGGGGACTTCCTGAGCGCCTCGGTCCTGATCGGCTTCCTGACCGGCGTCGGCATCTCGGTCCTGACCGGGCAGCTGCCCGACATGCTCGGCATCCCGAAGGGAACGGGCAACTGGTTCGAGCAGCAGTGGAGCACGCTGACCCATCTGACGGATGCGAGCCTGTGGACGGTCGCCTTCGCCGCCGGAACGCTGGTGATCATCGTCGGCTGCAAGCTCATCAGCCGCAAGATCCCGGGCGCGGTGATCGCGGTCGTCCTGTCGATCGTCCTGTCGAACGTGCTGGATGCGTCCGAGCCACGGCGTGGCGGTGATCGGGCCGGTGCAGGGCGGGATGCCGCCGTTCGGGCTTCCGCAGGGCATCGACCTGAGCGACATCCCGGCCGTCATGGGCGTCGCACTCTCGTGCTTCTTCCTGATCATCGCGCAGAGCGCGGCGACGTCGCGCAGCTTCGCGATGAAGCACAGCGAGCGGGTCGACATCAACAAGGACATCCTCGGCCTCGCCGGAGCCAACATCGCGGCGGGCCTCACGGGCACGTTCGTCGTGAACGGGAGCCCGACCAAGACCGAGATCCTCGACGAGCAGCGCGGGCGCAGTCAGATGGCGAACATCACGATGTCGCTCGTGGTGATCGTCGTGGTGCTGTTCCTCACGAAGTACCTGACGAACATGCCCGTCGCGGTGCTGGCGTCGATCGTGTTCATGATCGGCCTCGGTCTGGTCGACCTGAAGGGGCTCCGACGGATCCAGGCGGCCCGCATCAGCGAGTTCGTGATCGCGGTGGTCACGGCGATCGTGGTCTTCGCCTGGGGCGTCGAAGAGGGCATCATCCTCGCGATCGCCCTGTCGGTGATCGAGCTCGTGCGCCGGGCGTACACGCCGACGGACTTCCTCGTGGGCGTCAACAAGGGCGGTCGAGCCGACGTACACGCCGGCTGAGCCGGGCAGCGAGAGCCTTCCCGGGCTGCTCGTGTTCCGCTTCGACTCGCGGCTGTTCTACGCGAACGCCAGCCTGTTCGTCGACCGCATCCAGGAGCTCATCGCCGCGGCGCCGTCGCACGTGCGCTGGCTCATCCTGGACTGCTCGTCGATCGGCGACATCGACTACTCGGCCAGCCTCAATCTGGCGGGGCTCATCGAGGCGCTGCACGCCGAGAAGCGGATCTTCGCGCTGGCCGACGTCGATCCGGACTCTCATGCAGGTCCTCGACGAAGCTCGAGACGCTCGAGCACTTCGACAACGCGCACATCTACCCGACCGTGCAGGAAGCCGTCGCGGCGTTCCGCGCCGACACGGCGACGCCGACCGCGTGACGGTCTCTGAGTGACCGCGGCGTGCATTTGCCGATAATGCACATTATGTCAACTCAAGTATCGAAGGCCCCCCTCCGCCCTGGGTCTAAAGACTCTGTCGGCCTGTTCTGAGCCGCCGTAGCGTGTGAGCGGCCGCTGACAGCACGGGCGGCGTACTCAGGAGTCGACATGAACACGCTCACCGATCGGTACGTCTGGGCCGTCATCCGCGGTGTGCCGCATGAGCGTCGCCAGTCCGTCGGTGCCGACCTGCGCGCCGAACTCGACGCGCGGATCGCCGAGAGGGTCACCGCCGGAGCCGACACGGCTTCGGCCGAGGCCGAGTCCGTGCGCGAGCTCGGCGATCCGGACCGCCGAGCATCGGAGATCTCCGGACGACCGGCTTATCTGATCGGGCCGACCTACTTCTTCGACTACCGCCGGCTCATGATCATCGTGCTCGCTGCGGTCACGCCGAGCGTCTTCGGCGTGCTCCTCCTCGTGCAGTCGATCGCGGGGACGCAGCTTTGGGCGGCGTTCGCGTCGGCGTCGACGGTCGCGATCACGGTCGCCGTGCAGGTCGCGTTCTGGATCACGGTCGCGTTCGCGGTGATCGAGAGGACCTCGCGAGGCCGTCGCCGCGTGCCGACGGCATGGGATCCGGCCGACCTGCCCGAGGTGCCCACGGCCAGGGTCGGCATCGGCGAGACGATCTTCGCCCTCCTGGCCTATCTGCTCTTCATCGGGCTGATCGTGTGGCAGCAGAACGTGTGGGTGGTCGAAACGGCAGGCAGTGAGCGGATCCCTCTGCTCGATCCCGCGCTGTGGTCGTTCTGGCTCCCCTGGTTCGTGGTGCTCGCCGTGCTCGAGATGGCGTTCGCGCTCGTCCTGTACGCCACCGGGCGCTGGACCTGGGTGCTCGCGTGGGTCAACGTCGCGCTCAATCTCGCATTCGCGATACCGGCGTTCCTGCTCGTCGTCACCGATCAGGTGCTGAGTGCATCGTTCCGCGAGACGTTCGCAGAGGTCATGCCGGTGGTCGAGATGTTCCTTCGGGTCGTCCCGTTCGTGATCGTGGGCGTCGCTGTGCTCGATGTGCTCGAGGGATTCCGCAAGGCGTATCGCGCCTCACGTCCCGCCCTTGCCCCGTGAGGTCGCGGCGACACGAAGAGCCCGGGTGGGGTGCGCAACGGCTCCCCCACCCGGGCTCTTGTGATCCGCAGACCCTCCGACTCAGATCGTGTCGTCGGTGGTGCTGGTCGACTGGCGCGTGACGCGCTCGCCCGCGGCCGGGTCGACCGCCGTGCGTGTGACGGTCTCGCTCGAGCGCTTGCGCATCAGCAGGACCAGACCGATGATGAAGACGAGTACTCCGGCACCCATCAGGATGTACCCGATCAGGTCGAGGTTGATCCAGTCCAGCTGCACGTTCACGGCGAACGCGAGGATCGCTCCGATGACGAACAGGACGACTCCGGCTCCGATGCTCATGGCACTTCCTTTCCACGTGGACGCGGCGCGTCCCCATCTGAACAGGCTGCTCGCTCGCCGACGCCGGCGGCAAGGGGTTGACACGCGCCCTCGCTGCGGTTCTAGCCGCGCAATGCGCGCGACGACGTTCTCGATGTCGTCGATGAACGCGTTGTACCCGGCGATCGTGGCGGCGACCTGCTCGTCGGAGAAGTCGGCAGCGGTCCTGGCGCACCGTCAGCCGGGTGCCGCCGTCGACCGTCTCCAGGTCGAAGAGCACCGGCAGGCCCGCGTCATCCCCCGGCTGGTCGGTGAGGGTCATGGCCACATGCGACGGCGGGTCGACCTCGATGTAGGTGCCGGCCCAGTGGATCAGGTTGCCGTCGGGAAGGTGCATGACCGCGCGGAAGGCTCCCCCTGGTCGCACGTCCATCGACAGCGTCTCCTGCGGCACCTCGACCGCCGCCGTGCCGAACCAGACCGCGAAGTGCTCGGGCTTCGTGAGTGCCTCGAAGACGAGCTCGCGCGGTGCGGCGAGTGTGCGGGTGACGCTGAAGTACTCAGCCATGGGGATTCTCCTTGTCGTGCGGTGCATCGCCCAGCTGCTGCAGGGCGTTGAGGTAGTGATCGAGCGAGCCGAGGCTGTCCTCCCAGAACCGGGCGTAATCCCCGATCCAGCCGGATGCCGCGGCCAGCGGTCGTGCGTCGAGCATCGCGGGCCGGAACTGGGCGTCTCTCCCCCGGCTCACGAGCCCGGCGTTCTCGAGCACGCGGAGGTGCTTCGAGACGGCGGCGAACGTCATGTCGAAGGGCGCGGCGAGCTCCCCCACCGTGGCCTCCCCCGCCGCCAGGCGGGCGAGGATCGCGCGCCTGGTCGGGATCGGCCAGGGCGGCGAACGTGCGACTCAGTTCATCGGTGCTCATCTGCCCTCCCTTGTATTCAACTGATTAGTACAATACCGATTGGTTGAATAAGTGTCAAGTGTCGTGGGCTCTCGCTACCGTTGCCACATGTCGCGCGTCATCTACAACACCGCCACCACGCTCAACGGATTCCTCGCGGACGACGAGACACTCCCTGTCCTGGCTCTTCGTCGTCCCGGGTGCGGGTCCGGCCGAAGCCGAGTTCGCCGGCTTCCTCCGCGGAGTCGGCGCTCTCGTGATGGGTTCGACGACATACGAGTGGCTGCTCGATCATGAGAACCTCCTCGAGCATCCTGAGAAGTGGTACTACGCCGACATCGTGAGCTTCGTGCTCTCCTCGCGCTCGCTGCCGCAGATCGCCGGCGCAGACATCCGCTTCCGCAACGGCGACGTCGGACAGCTGTGGGACGAGGTCATGGCGGCGGCCGGCGACCGTGACATCTGGCTCGTGGGCGGAGGCGATCTCGTCGGCCAGTTCGCCGATGCGGGCCATCTCGACGAGATCCGCGTCTCGGTCGCGCCGGTCACGCTCGCATCGGGCAAACCGCTGCTTCCCCGTCGCCTCGAGTCGGATCGACTTCACGCTCGACTCGGTGCGCCAGTCCGGGCAGTTCGCCGAGCTGGTCTACTCCGTGCGAAGCGGCTCAGACGCCTGACGGCTCGATCCCGGCCCACTCGGGGTGCTTGGGCACCCGACCGTCGCCGGAGGACGTGCCGGTGAGGCGTCGGCGCACCCACGGGCCGAGGTGCTCGCGGTAGTAGGCCGACCCGCCCATCCGCGCCGCCTCGGGAAGGGGCGGAAGCGACCACCACCCCGACGGCGGCTCCATCCCCAGGGCAGTGAGCACCCGCGCGGCGACGCGATGGTGTCCGCGGGAGTTCATGTGCAGGCGATCCTCCGACCAGTACGACGGCGCGGAGAGCTCGCGGTCGGGCCAGTTGAATGCCCGGATGATGTCGGGCCGGTCGGCGATCTGCGCCGCCGACGGCGTACGAGAGGATGTCGCCGCGTCGCTGGATCATGCGGCTCATCGGCAGCTGCGCGGACGGATTCGCGCCGGAGAGCAGGATGAGCTGCACGCCCTGTTCGTCGCACCGCTCGATCACTCGTGCTGAACGCGGCGATGACGTGCGAGATCGAGGTGCGCGGGCCGGATCATGTCGTTGCCGCCGCCGTTGAACGACAGATGCGTCGGATTCAGCGCCAGCGCGGGCTCGAGCTGCTCGTCGACGATGGGCCAGGCGAGCTTGCCGCGGATCGCGAGATTGGCGTACTCGATCGGCTCGGATGCGGCGTCCGCCCAGCCCTGCGCGACGAGGTCCGCCCAGCCGCGCACGCGGCCGTCGGGAAGGTCGTCGCCGACGCCCTCGGTGAAGGAGTCGCCGATCGCGACGTATCGAACGGATGCCACTCCCCCACCCTACGACCGGTCACCGGGACCGGTCAGCGGTCGTCGAGCGCGCGGCCGCGTCGGTCGAGCAGGCCCCACGCCGCTCCCGCGGCGATCGCGAAGAACACGGCGAACACCACGAACAGCAGGGGCGCTCCGCCGAGCGGCCAGCAGCAGCGGGACGCACAGCGGAGCGACGATCGACGCGATGCGTCCGGCGCCGGCGGCCCAGCCCGAGCCGGTCGCGCGCAGCGAGGTCGGGTACATCTCCGGGGTGACCGCGTACAGGGCACCCCAGGCGCCGAGGTTGAAGAACGACAGGGCCATGCCGGTCGCGATCACGATCGACTCCCCCGATCGCCGTGCCGAACAGGATCGCCGAGATCGCCGAGCCCGCCAGGAAGACCGAGAGCGTGAGTCGTCGCCCCCACACCTCGATGAGCCACGCCGCCACCGCGTAGCCGGGGAGCTGCGCGAGCGTGATGATCAGCGTGAATCCGAACGATCGGACGAGGTCGTAGCCCTGCGACACCAGGATCGACGGGATCCAGATGAACGCGCCGTAGTAGGAGAAGTTGACGCAGAACCACACCAGCCACAGGCAGGCGGTGCGCACCCGGAATTCGGCGGACCAGAGCGTCGCCAGGCGTTCGCGGGCCGAGAGCGCGACGGCCGGCGCTTCATCCGGCGCGCAGGTCGCGTGGTCGCCGGCGCCGACGGCGCCGGCAGCTTCCTCGAACGAGCGCACGACGGCATCCGCTTCGGCGTATCGCCCGCGACGGGCGAGCCAGCGTGCGGATTCGGGCAGACCCCATCGCACGATCAGCGCGTAGGCCGCCGGGATCGCCCCCAGCGCGAACGCCCACCGCCAGCCGTCGTCCGAACCGGGGATCACGAGGAAGCCGATGAGTGCGGCGGCGGTCCAGCCGACGGCCCAGAACGCCTCGAGGATCACGATCAGTCGGCCGCGCATGCGCGCCGGCGCGAACTCGCTGACATACGTCGAGGCGACCGGCAGTTCCGCACCGAGGCCCAGGCCCACCAGGAACCGCAGCACCAGCAGCGCGGCGAGTCCGCCGACGAGCGCGCTCGCACCCGTCGCGACCCCGTAGATGAGCAGCGTGATCGCGAACACCTGACGCCGGCCGAAGCGGTCGGCCAGCAGCCCTCCCACGCTCGCGCCGACCGCCATCCCGACGAAGCCGATCGAGGCGATCCAGGCGGTCTGGCCAGGCTGCAGGTTCCACTGCACGGCGAGCGCCGCGATGACGAACGAGATGAGGCCGACGTCCATCGCGTCCAGCGCCCAGCCGATGCCGGATCCGGTCAGCACCCGCAGGTGCCGCCGGGTGAACGGCAGTCGATCGAGGCGCTCCGACAGCGGAAGACGCGTGAGGAGGGGCATCCGTCATGAAGACAGGATGTCACGCACCAGAGGCTGCACCTTCGTGCCGTAGAGCTCGATCGAGCGCATCATCTTCTCGTGCGACAGCGTGCCGGTCGAGAACTTCATGTCGAAGCGCGAGATTCCGAGGCGTGCGCACGGTGGTGGCGATCTTGCGCGCCACGGTCTCGGGCGATCCGACGTAGAGGGCGCCCTCCGGCCCGACGTCGTGCTGGAAGCGTCCGCGGCTGTACGGCGGCCATCCGCGCTCCTTGCCGATCGTGTTGTTCATCGACTCGAATCCCTCGTACGCCTCCTCCCACGCCTGCTGGTCGGTCTCGGCGATGTGCCCGGGCGAGTGCACGCCGACCGGAAGCTGCTCGCGGCCGAAGGAGTCGAGCGAGCGGTGGTAGAGGTCCACGAAGGGGCGGAAGCGATCGGCCGGCCCGCCGATGATCGCGAGCATGAGGCCGTAGCCGTAGCGCGCCGCACGGACGACCGACTCGGGAGTGCCGCCGACGCCGACCCAGGCCTTCAGGCCGTTCTCGGTCTTCGGGATAGACGTTCGCGTCGGTGAGCGGTGCGCGCAGCCGGCCCGCCAGGTCACCGGCTTCTCGGTGAGCAGGTGGGAGAACAGGTCGAGCTTCTCGTCGAACAGCGTCTCGTAGTCGCGCAGGTCGTAGCCGAACAGCGGGAAGGACTCGATGAACGAGCCGCGGCCGAGGATGACCTCGGCGCGTCCGCGCGAGACCGCGTCGAGCGTCGCGAAGCGCTCGTACACGCGCACCGGATCGTCGGAGGACAGCACCGTCACCGCCGTGCCGAGGTGGATGCTCGTCGTGCGCGCCGCCGCGGCGGCCAGCACGATCTCGGGGCTCGAGATCGCGAACTCGGCGCGGTGGTGCTCCCCCACTCCGAAGAACGCCAGTCCGACCTCGTCGGCGAGCACCGCCTGGTCGACGACGTTGCGGATCGTCTCGCGCGTCGCTGATCAGCTCGCCGGCAGCATCCCGGGTCACGTCGCCGAACGTGTCGAGGCCGAGGTCGAGGTCGTGCGGGTTCACAGCGTTCATCGCAGCTCCTGATTTCTATGCATGTGCATACGAACAGCCTGCCGCACGCGGGCATTCCCCGGCGGATGCCGAAGGCGTAGCGTGTGCGCGTGACCATCTTCTCGGACCGGGCGGATGCGGGGCGTCGACTCGCTGTCACGCTCGAGGCGGAGCGCGGCACCGACGCGCTGGTGCTCGGCATCCCGCGCGGCGGCGTCGTGGTGGCCGCCGAGGTGGCACGCGTGCTGGATCTTCCGCTCGCGGCGGTGGTCGTGCGCAAGCTCGGCGCACCCGCCCACGAGGAGTATGCGGTCGGAGCGATCGCGGAGGGGGTGCGCGTCGTCGACGCCGACGCCGTGCGACGGGGCGAGCGTCACGCCCGAGCAGCTCGACGCGGTCGAAGACAAGGAGCGCGCCGAACTCGCGCGGCGGACGCGCCTCTTCGGGCGATCAGCGCCGTCGGTCGCCGGACGCACGGTCATCGTCGTCGACGACGGCGTGGCGACGGGGGCGACCGCGCTGGCCGCGTGCCGTGCGCTGCGGGCGCAGGGTGCGACGCGGATCGTGCTCGCGGTGCCGGTGGCCCCGGCGAGCTGGCGGCCCGATGCGGCGGCGGTCGACGAGTTCGTGTGCCCGCATCGCGTGCGCGACTTCTGGGCCGTCGGCCAGTTCTACACGGACTTCACGCAGACGACCGACGAGGAGGTCACGCGACTCCTGTCGCCTGACCTCCCCGCCGAGTGAGCTGAACCGGCTCTCGTCAGTTCGTCAGCGCCGAGCGCAGGGTGTCCAGGCCCACACCGCCCAGGTCGAGCGCGTGCTTGTGGAAGGCCTTGATGTCGAAGGCATCGCCCTGGGCGGCCTTCGCATCGTCGCGGATCTGCTCCCAGATGCGCTGCCCGACCTTGTACGAGGGTGCCTGTCCGGGCCACCCGAGGTAGCGGTTGACCTCGAACTGCACGAACTCGTCGGACATGTTGACGTTTCGCCGCATGAACGCCAGCGCGTAGTCGGCATCCCAGGTGCCCGCGCCGTCCGGCCGGGGCTTCTCGAGGTGCACGCCGATGTCGAGCACGACGCGGGCGGCGCGCATGCGCTGACCGTCCAGCATCCCGAGCCGGTCGGCGGGGTCCTCGAGGTAGCCGAGCTGCTCCATGAGCCGCTCCGCGTACAGGGCCCAGCCTTCGGCGTGGCCTGACGTACCGGCGAGCAGCCGCCGCCAGGAGTTGAGCTGGGCGCGGTTGTACACGGCCTGCGCGATCTGCAGGTGGTGACCCGGGACGCCCTCGTGGTAGACGGTCGTCAGCTCGCGCCAGGTGTCGAACTCCTCGACACCCTCGGGCACCGACCACCACATGCGGCCGGGACGCGAGAAGTCGTCGGTCGGGCCGGTGTAGTAGATGCCGCCTTCCTTGGTCGGGCGCGATCATGCACTCCAGCCGGCGGATCGGCTCGGGGATGTCGAAGTGGGTCTTGCCGAGCTCGGCGATCGCGCGGTCGCTGGTCTCCTGCATCCACCGCTGCAGCGCGTCGGTGCCGTGCAGCTTGTGCGCCGGATCCTCGTCGAGGAACGCGATGGCCTCTTCGACCGATGCGCCGGCCTTGATCTGGTCGGCGATCGACTCCTGCTCGGCGACCATCCGCGCGAGCTCCTCGACGCCCCAGTCGTAGGTCTCGTCGAGGTCGATCGTGGCCCCGAGGAAGCGGCGCGACTGCAGCGCGTAGAGCTCGCGACCGACGGCGTCCTTCTCCCCCGCCACCGGTGCGAGCTCGCCGCTGAGGAACTGCGACAGCGCGTCGTACGACACGCGCGCCGCGTTCGCGTTGTCGGCGAGGTCACGGGCGAGGGATGCCGGCAGCTGGCCTTCGGCCGGGGCGGCGTCGGCGGCGAAGGTCGCGAAGAATCCCTGGTCGCTCGTGTAGCGCGCGATCTGCGTGACGACTTCGACGACCTGTCGACGCGCGGGGACGATGCCCTGTGCCATGCCCTCGCGGAGCGTGGCGACGTAGCCGTCGAGCGCGCCGGGGATCGCACCCAGGCGGGTGGCGACCACCGACCAGTCATCGGCCGTGTCGGTCGGCATGAGGTCGAGGACGGAGCGGATGTCCTGCACCGGCGAGGCGATCACGTTGAGGTCGCGCAGATGCCACTTCGCATCGTGCAGATCGATCTCGAGCCGCAGCTCGCGGCCGAGATCCTCCTTCGTGACCGCGTCGATGGCGTCGACCGGGGTCGCCGCCTCCAGCGCGGCGAGTGTCGCGCGGCCCTCGGCGATGAGCCGGTCGGTGCCTTCGGGCGAGTAGTCGCCGTAGCGGTCGTTGTACTCGGAGCGGCCGATGTAGGTCGCGAGAGTCGGAAGCTGTTCGGCGAGGGTGTCGACCCACGCGTCAGCGATCGTGTCGATCGGCGTGGGCGTGCGCGGTGCATCTGTCATGCCATCGAGCCTAGGCAAGGAGGCGGACGCCGCCAACACCGGTCAGTGCGCGGCTTCGTTCCAATCGTGGCCGCGGCCGATCTGCACGTCGAGCGGCACGGCCAGCTCCGCCGCGTCGCCCATCCGCTCGCGGACGATGCGCTCCGCGGCATCCCACTCGCCCGGCGCGATCTCGACGACGAGCTCGTCGTGGATCTGCATGAGCACGCGCGAGCGCAGCTTCTCCGCGGCGAAGTCGTCGTGGATGTGGAACAGCGCGATCTTCATGATGTCGGCGGCGCTCCCCTGGATCGGCGCGTTGAGCGCGGCCCGCTCGGCGTTCTCGCGCAGCACGCGGTTGGGGCTCGCCAGGTCGGGGAACGGGCGCCGGCGGCCGAAGATCGTCTCGGTGTAGCCGTCGATCTTCGCCTGCTCGACCGACGAGCGCAGGTAGTCGCGCACGGCGCCGAAGCGGTGGAAGTACTCCATCATGAGCTGCTTGGCCTCGGCCTGCTCGATGCGCAGCTGCTTGGACAGGCCGAACGCCGACAGCCCGTAGACGAGTCCGTACGACATCGCCTTGACCTTCGTGCGCATCGCGGCGGTGACGTCCTGCGGTTCGACGCCGAACACGCGCGCGCCGACGAAGCGGTGCAGGTCCTCGCCGGAGTTGAACGCCTCGATCAGGCCCGGGATCCTCGGACAGGTGCGCCATGATGCGCATCTCGATCTGCGAGTAGTCCGCCGTCAGCAGCGTCTCGTAGCCCTCGCCCACTTCGAACGCGGCGCGGATGCGGCGGCTCTCCTCGGTGCGGACCGGGATGTTCTGCAGGTTGGGGTCGGTGCTGGAGAGGCGCCCGGTCTGGCTTCCGGTCTGCACGTACGTCGTGCGGATGCGGCCGTCGGCGGCGATCGCGGTGTCGAGGGACTCGATGATCTGCCGCAGCTTCGTGGCTTCGCGATGCTGCAGCAGCAGATCGAGGAACGGGTGCGGGTTGGTCTCCTGCAGATCGGCGAGCACCGCGGCATCCGTCGAGTAGCCGGTCTTGGTCTTGCGGGTCTTCGGCAGCTGCAGCTCTTCGAACAGGACCTCCTGCAGCTGCTTGGGCGAACCGAGGTTCACCTCGCGCCCGATGGCCGCGAACGCCTGCTGGGCGATCGCGTCGGCGCGCAGGCCCAGGTCGGCGGAGAACTCCGAGAGCTTCTCGTGCGAGACCGCGACACCGGCGAGCTCCATGTCGGCGAGCGTCAGGAGCGTGGGCAGCTCGATGTCGGTGAGCACCGCGGCCACGCTGGGCGCCAGCTCGCCGCGCAGCGCGTCGGCGACGCGCAGCGTGTACCAGGACAGCTGGCCGGGAGTCGCACCCTCGGTCTCGGGCACGAGCTGCGTGGGGTCGGACTCGGGCAGCTTCTCGTCGAGGTACCGGTCGACGAGGTCGGCGAGCGTCTTGTCGGGAAAGCTCGGTCGCAGCAGCCAGCCGGTGACGATCGTGTCGAAAGCGAGTCCGCCGACGCGGATGCCGGCCCGGCTGAGCGCCTTGACCTGCGGCTTGGCGTCGCTGAACACCTTGGGTGCGTCGGAGGCGAGCCACGGGCCGACGGATGCCGCCACCTCGGGGCTCCACGTCGCCTCGACGGCGGCATCCTTCGCCGCGGCGTCTCTCGTGGCGAAGCCGACGCGTCCGGGCAGCCCGTTCTCGATCACGATCGTGACGCCGACCTCGCGGTCGGCGGCGGCGAGCCAGGCGGCCAGCTCGTCGGGCGCCGGCTCGCCGGGCACGGGAGCCAGCACCGCCGCTGCCGCCGAGATCGACGCCATCTGCTGTTCGATTCCGGCGAGTTCGGCCACGCGCGGGATGAGCGTCTTGAACTCGAGGCGGGCGAAGATGTCGCGGACCGCCTGCGCGTCCATCGGCTGCACTTCGAGGTCGGCGATCGTCACCGGCAGCTCGACGTCGCGCAGCAGGCGGTTGAGCGTGCGGTTGCGCCGCACGTCGTCGAGGTGCTCGCGCAGGTTGCCGCCGACGACGCCGCCGACCTTGTCGGCGTTCTCGAGGAGCGCATCGAGCGAGCCGAACTGACCGAGCCACTTCACCGCCGTCTTCTCGCCGACCTTCGGCACACCGGGCAGGTTGTCACTGGTCTCGCCGACGAGAGCGGCGATGTCGGGATACTGCTCGGGTCGCACGCCGTAGCGCTCGATGACCGCGGCGGTGTCGTAGCGCTTCAGCTGCGAGACGCCCTGGACGTTCGGATAGAGCAGGGTGATGTCGTCGTTGACGAGCTGGATCGTGTCGCGGTCGCCCGAGCACACGAGCACGTCGAACCCCTGCTCCGCGCCCTGCGTGGCGAGCGTGGCGAGGATGTCGTCGGCCTCGAAGTCCTCTTTGTGCAGCACCGAGATGCTCATCGCCGCGAGGCACTCCTGCAGGAGCGGGATCTGCCCTTTGAATTCGCTCGGCGACTCGGAGCGGTTGGCCTTGTACTCGGCGTACTCCCGCGTGCGGAACGACTGCCGCGACGTGTCGAACGCGACCGCCAGATGGGTCGGCTTCTCGGCCTTGATCAGGTTGATCAGCATCGACAGGAACCCGTAGATCCCGTTGGTGTGCTGCCCGTCCTTCGTCGAGAAGTTGTCGACCGGGAGGGCGAAGAACGCCCGATAGGCGAGCGAATGGCCGTCCACGACGAGAAGGGTAGGCTTTGCGGAGTCCGTCACCCTGCAAGCTTAGTGAGGGGTTCGGACGCCGCTTCCGACGACTGAAGGCGACACATGACCGACCATTCCCCCGCAGACATCGACGGCCTCGCGTGGGTCGCGAATCGCGGCATGGGAGCCCTCGCCGAGAAGATGGGGATGCGTTTCCTGGAGTTCTCGGTCGAGCGCTGCGTGGCGACGCTGCCGGTGGAGGGCAACACCCAGCCCGTCGGGCTCATGCACGGCGGCGCGTACGTCGTGCTCGGCGAATCGCTCGGGTCGATGGCGGCGAACCTGCACGCGGGACCCGGGCGGCTCGCGGTCGGCATCGACATCAACGCGACGCACACGCGCTCGGCGACGTCGGGAGTGGTGACCGGCGTGTGCACGCCGATCCATCTCGGGCGCAGTGTCGCGGTGCATGAGATCGCCGTGAGCGACGATCAGGGCAGGCGGCTTTCCACGATCCGGATCACGAACATGATCAAGGATCTGCCGACCAGCTGATCAGCGGGTCAGAGCCCGTGGAAGGGTCAGCCCTTCTTGGGGGCGAGCTGCTCGATGATCGCCTTCGCGACGTCCTGCATCGTGAGCCGGCGGTCCATCGAGGCCTTCTGGATCCAGCGGAACGCCTCGGGCTCGCTCAGGCCCATCTTCTCGTTGAGCAGGCCCTTGGCCCGGTCGACGAGCTTGCGGGTCTCGAAGCGCTCGACCATGTCGGCGACTTCGGCCTCGAGCGTGATGATCTGCTCGTAGCGCGCCAGGGCGATCTCGATCGCCGGCAGCAGGTCGTTCGGCGTGAACGGCTTGACCACGTAGGCCAGTGCACCCGCCTCACTCGCCCGCTCGACGAGCTCCTTCTGGCTGAACGCGGTCAGCAGGACGACGGGGGCGATGTGGTTCTTGCTGAGCTTCTCGGCCGCCGAGATGCCGTCGAGCTGGGGCATCTTGACGTCCATGATGACCAGGTCGGGGCGCAGCTCGGTGGCCAGCTGAACGGCCGTCTCACCGTCGCCGGCTTCTCCGACGACGTCGAAGCCGTTGTCTCGGAGGATCTCGACGATGTCGAGACGGATCAACGACTCATCCTCCGCAACGACGACTCGTCGGGGCGTGGATGCCGGAGACCCAGTGGCCTGCTCTTGCTCAGTCACAAATGAATCCTACGGTATGGTCGTTCGCGGACGTGCCGGGCCGGTGTGGCGGAATGGCAGACGCGGAGCACTCAAAATGCTTTGTCCGAAAGGGCATGTGGGTTCGAGTCCCACCACCGGTACGAATCGAGGGGCCGATCCCGTCAGGGGTCGGCCCCTCGATTCGTGTCGACGGTGGTCTCCTCGAAGCCCAACGGTGGGCGGGCCCCTGCGGCCGGAGGCTCGGCCCGCCGCGCAGCGGCGAGCCGAGGGGCCGCAGGGACGAGTCCCACCACCGGTACGAATCGAGGGGCCGATCCCGTCAGGGGTCGGCCCCTCGATTCGCGCTGAGGAGGTCAGGCCCCGAAGTACTGGTTGCCGAGAGCCTTGCTCTTGAGCGCCTCGTATTCGCCCTGGCTGATCGTGCCGGCATCCAGCAGTTCCTTCGCCTGTGCGATGTCCTGCGCAGGCGTGGCCGATGCGGACGGGCGGTAGTCGTCGGCCTCCGCCACCACTCCCCCGCGCATGGCCGCGTTGCGCTCGGCCATGCCCTTTCCGCGGGCGATCACGTAGACGAGCGCGGTGAGGAACGGGGCGAAGATCAGGAAGATGATCCACACCGCCTTCCACCAGCCGTTGAGCTTGTGGTCGCGGAAGAGGTCGCTGATGATCAGGAAGACCATGAAGATGTACGCCGTGAAGTAGAAGATCCACAGCAGGTACCAGAAGAAGTCGCCGACGCCGATCATGGTGTGCCCCCGTAACAGAAATGGTCGCGCTCAGCATAGCGAGCGCGACCACTTCCGGAACGACGGCGCGCTACTCGCGCGACTGGTAGATCGGCGCCTTGCCGTGGACGGCGTCGCCGATCTTGTGGATGCGGATGTCATTGGTCGAGCCGACGATCCCTGGAGGGGAACCCGAGATCACCACGACCTTGTCGCCGACCTTGGCCAGGTCGTTGGCCAGGAAGAAGTCATCGACCTGGATGAACATGCGGTCGGTGTGGGCGACATGCTCGACCAGCGCGGACTGCACGCCCCAGGTCAGGGCCATGCGGCGACGGATCGCGGGTTCGGTCGCGAAGCCGATCATGGGGATCTTGGGGCGCAGGCGCGACATGCGCCGCGCCGTGTCACCGGACTCGGTGAAGATGCAGAGGTACTTCGCCTCGACGAAGTCGGCGACCTCCATGGCGGCGAGCGTGATGGCCCCGCCCTGGGTGCGCGGCTTCGTGGTCAGCGGCGCGATGCGCTCGAGACCGTGGTCCTCGGTCGAGGCGATGATGCGGGCCATCGTCTCCACGACGACGACCGGGTACTTGCCGACGCTCGTCTCGCCCGAGAGCATCACGGCATCCGCACCGTCGAGGACGGCGTTGGCGACGTCGCTCGTCTCGGCACGCGTGGGCACGGGGTTGTCGATCATCGACTCGAGCATCTGCGTCGCGACGATGACCGGCTTGGCCATGCGGCGGCACAGCTCGACCGCGCGCTTCTGCACGATCGGCACGGCCTCCAGCGGCAGCTCCACGCCGAGGTCGCCGCGGGCGACCATGATGCCGTCGAAGGCGTCGATGATCTCCTCGAGGTTCTCGACGGCCTGGGGCTTTTCGATCTTGGCGATGACGGGCACGTGGCGTCCCTCTTCGGCCATGATGACGTGCACCCGCTGGACGTCCTTCGCGCTGCGCACGAACGACAGGGCGATGAGGTCGGCGCCGATGCGCAGCCCCCAGCGGAGGTCGGCCTCGTCCTTCTCCGACAGCGCCGGCACGTTGACGGCCACGCCGGGGAGGTTGATGCCCTTGTTGTTGGAGACGGCGCCGGCGACGATGACCTTCGTCGTGACGACGTTGCCCTCGACCTCGACGACCTCGACGCGCACCTTGCCGTCGTCGATCAGGAGGAAGTCGCCCGGGTTGACGTCTGCGGGAAGGCCCTTGAAGGTCGTGGAGACGATCTCCTTCGTGCCGGCGATGTCGTCGGTGGTGATCTTGAAGATGTCACCGACCGCGAGGTCGTGCGGACCGTCCGCGAACTTGCCGAGGCGGATCTTCGGACCCTGCAGGTCGACCAGGACGGCGACCGGGCGACCGGCGTCATCGGCTGCCTTGCGGACGTTGGCGAAGTTCGTCTCGTGGACGGCGTAGTCGCCGTGGCTGAGGTTCATCCGGGCGACATCGACGCCCGCTTCGATGATCGCGCGTACCTGCTCGTAGGTGGATGTGGCGGGTCCCAGGGTGGCGACGATCTTGGCACGTCTCATCGTGTATGTGCTCCGGCGTGGGGTTCGGGGTGGTGGCTGAAAGGGCCGCGGCCAGCCTACGCGGGCTGCAGACCGATCGCGACATCGGTCGGGCGCACCGGCGCGGGCAGCGCCGTGGAGCCCATGAGGTACTCGTCGACGTGGGCGGCGGCGGCACGACCCTCCGCGATCGCCCAGACGATGAGCGACTGGCCGCGGCCCGCGTCGCCGGCGACGAACACGCCGGGAGCGGTGGTCTGGTAGTCCTCTTCGCGTTCGACGTTGCCGCGCGCGGTGAACTGTGCGCCGAGCTGCTCCTCCAGGAGAGTGCGCTCGGGGCCGGTGAAGCCCATGGCGATCAGCACGAGATCGGCCGGGATCTCACGTTCCGTGCCGCTCTTGGGCACTCGGCGTCCGTCGACGAAAGCGGTCTCGGCCACGCGCAGCGCGCGCACCTCGCCCGCGTCGTTGCCGAGGAACTCCACGGTCGAGGCGAGGTAGGACCGCTCGCCCCCTTCCTCGTGCGCGGAGGACACCTCGAACACGAGCGGCGCCATCGGCCAGGGCTGGTGCTCGGGACGCGTGCCCGGGGGCTGCTTGCCGATCGCCAGGTTGGTCACGCTGAGCGCGCCGTGGCGGTGAGCGGTGCCGATGCAGTCGGCGCCGGTGTCGCCGCCGCCGATCACGACGACGTGCTTGCCCTCTGCGCTGATCTGATTGGGCACCGCGTCACCCGCGAGCGCCTTGTTCGATTCGACCAGGTATTCCATCGCGAAGTGCACACCCGCGAGGTCCCGACCGGGGATGGGCAGCTCGCGAGGCAGCGTCGCTCCCGTCGCGACGACCACCGCGTCGTAGCGCGCCCGCAGGTCGCTCCACGAGATGTCCTTGCCGATCTCGACGCCCGCGCGGAAGCGCGTGCCCTCGTCCTGCATCTGGCGCAGCCGCGACTCGAGGTGACGCTTCTCCATCTTGAAGTCCGGGATGCCGTAGCGCAGGAGTCCGCCGATGCGGTCGTCGCGCTCGAAGACGGCGACCGTGTGCCCGGCGCGCGTGAGCTGCTGGGCCGCAGCGAGCCCCGCGGGGCCGGATCCGACGACGGCGACCGTCTTGCCGGTCAGGCGTCCCGGAGGCTCGGGCTCGACCCAGCCGCTGGCGAACGCCTCGTCGATGATCGAGACTTCGATCTGCTTGATCGTGACGGCGGGCTGGTTGATCCCCAGCACGCACGAGCTCTCGCACGGTGCCGGGCAGAGGCGCCCGGTGAACTCGGGGAAGTTGTTCGTCGCGTGCAGTCGCTCGATCGCCGAGCGGCCCTCGCCGCGCCAGGTCAGATCGTTCCACTCCGGGATCAGGTTGCCCAGCGGGCAGCCCTGATGGCAGAACGGGATGCCGCAGTCCATGCAGCGCCCGGCCTGCCGGCGCAGCACCGCAGTGTCTCCGGGTTCATAGACCTCTTTCCAGTCCATGATGCGCACGGGCACGGGGCGACGGGGCGGCAGTTCGCGGTCCGTCACCTTCAGGAATCCCTTGGGATCAGCCACCGGTCACCTCCAGGATCCGGGTCCAGACGACGTCGCCGTCGGGGTCGAGCCCCTCGGCGACCGCCTCCTGGCGGGTCAGCAGTACGGCCGCGTAGTCGCGCGGCATGACGCGGACGAAGTTCTCCAGCTCGGCATCGAAGTCCTCCAGGAGGGATGCCGCGAGCGTCGAGTCGGTCTCCGCCTTGTGCTGCTCGAGCAGGTCGCGCAGGATCTCGGCGTCTCCCGAGCCCAGTTCGCCGAGTTCGAGCTCACCCGATGCGAGCGCTTCTCGGTTGACGAGCTTGCGATCGAGCCTGTAGATGTACGCGGTGCCGCCGGACATCCCGGCGCCGAGGTTGCGCCCGGTCGCGCCGAGGATCACCGCGAGGCCACCGGTCATGTACTCCAGAGCGTGGTCGCCCACTCCTTCGACCACCGCCGTCGCGCCGGAGTTGCGGACGAAGAACCGCTCTCCGACCACTCCGCGCAGGAACATCGTGCCCTGTGTGGCTCCGTACCCGATCACGTTGCCGGCGATCACGTTCTGCGACGCGTCGAAGGTCGCGGCCCGTGGCGGGCGGATCACGATCTGGCCGCCCGAAAGGCCCTTGCCGACGTAGTCGTTCGAGTCGCCCTCGAGGCGCAGGGTGATCCCGGCCGGCATGAACGCGCCGAAGGACTGCCCCGCGGAGCCGGTGAGGTTGATCACGATCGATCCGGTCGGCATCCCGTTCTCGCCGTGCGCGAGCGTGACGTGATGACCGAGCATCGTGCCGACGGCGCGTTCGGTGTTGCGGATCGGAAGATCGAAGGTCATCGTGCCGCTGTGGGCGATGACGTCCCGGGCCGCCTCGATGATCGGCACGTCGAAGTGCTCGTCCAGCTCGTGCTTCTGCGGGTGCGTGTTGCGTCGCGCCTGGTCGTCGCCGAACGCGGGGCCGGTGAGGATCGGAGCGAGGTTCAGCCCGCTCGCCTTCCAATGCTCGACCGCGCCGTTGATGTCGAGGATCTCGTGGTGGCCGATCGCTTCGTCCAGCGAGCGGAAACCGAGCTCGGCGAGGTACTCGCGCACCTCTTCGGCGATGAACTCCATGAAGTTGATCACGAACTCAGGCTTGCCGTTGAACCGCTCGCGCAGCACCGGGTTCTGCGTCGCGACGCCGACCGGGCACGTGTCGAGGTGACACACGCGCATCATGATGCAGCCCGACACCACCAGGGGGGCGGTCGCGAAGCCGAACTCCTCCGCGCCGAGCAGGGCGCCGATGATGACGTCGCGACCCGTCTTGAGCTGACCGTCGACCTGCACCACGACCCGATCGCGCATGCCGTTGAGCATGAGCGTCTGCTGGGTCTCGGCAAGTCCCAGCTCCCACGGGGTGCCCGCGTGCTTGAGGGAGTTGAGCGGACTCGCGCCGGTGCCGCCGTCGTGGCCGGAGACCAGGATGACGTCGGCGAGGGCCTTCGCCGTGCCGGCGGCGACCGCTCCGATGCCGGACTGGCTCACGAGCTTGACGTGCACGCGCGCGCCGGGGTTGGCCCGCTTCAGGTCGAAGATGAGCTGCTTGAGGTCTTCGATCGAGTAGATGTCATGGTGCGGAGGCGGCGAGATCAGCCCGACACCGGCCGTCGCGTGGCGCGTCCGCGCCACCCACGGGTACACCTTCGTGGGCGGCAGCTGGCCGCCCTCGCCCGGCTTGGCGCCCTGGGCGAGCTTGATCTGGATGTCGTCGGCCTTCGTCAGGTACAGGCTGGTCACGCCGAACCGGCCGGAGGCGACCTGCTTGATCGCGCTGCGCCGCTCCGGATCCAGCAGACGGTCGACGTCTTCGCCGCCCTCCCCCGTGTTCGACTTGCCGCCGAGGCGGTTCATCGCGATCGCGAGGGTCTCGTGCGCCTCTTTGGAGATCGAGCCGTAGCTCATCGCGCCGGTGGAGAAGCGCTTGACGATCGACGACACCGGTTCGACCTCATCGATCGGCACGGGCTTGCGCACGCCGGACTTCAGGGCGAACAGGCCCCGCAGCGTCTTCAGCTCGGACGCCTGGTCGTCGACCATCTTCGTGTACTCGCGGAAGATGTCGTAGCGCCGTGTGCGCGTGGCGTGCTGCAGGCGGAACACGGTCTCGGGGTTGAACAGGTGCGGCGAGCCGTCCCGGCGCCACTGGTACTCGCCGCCGGTCCACAGCCGCTCGTGCGCGCGGACCGCGGCATCCTCCGGGTACGCGTACGCGTGCCGGGCGGCGTTCTCGGCCGCGATGACGTCGAGGCCGACACCGCCGAGCTTGGTCTCGGTGCCGGTGAAGTAGGCGTCGACGAAGTCCTGCCCGAGCCCGATGGCCTCGAACACCTGGGCGCCGGCATACGACGAGACGGTCGAGATGCCCATCTTCGACATGATCTTCAGCACGCCCTTGCCGAGCGCGTAGATCAGGTTCTTGACGGCCTTCTCCGGCGTGATGCCGGTGATGTAGCCCGCGCGCACGAGGTACTCCGCGGTCTCCATCGCCAGGTAGGGGTTGACCGCCGATGCGCCGTAGCCGATGAGCGTCGCGACATGGTGGACTTCGCGCACGTCGCCGGCCTCGACGACGAGTCCGCACTTCATGCGGGTCTCGTTGCGGATCAGGTGGTGGTGCACGGCGGCGAGCATCAGCAGCGACGGGATCGGCGCGAGGTCCTTGTTCGAGTCGCGGTCGCTGAGCACGATGAACTCCGCGCCGTCCTCGATCGCCTCATCGACCTCGGCGCACATCTGGGCGATGCGCTTCTGCATGCCCTTGTGCCCGGCCTCGACGCGGTAGAGACCGCGGATCGTCACCGACGAGCGCCCGGGCAGCGCGGTGTCGATGTGCTGGATCTTGGCCAGTTCGTCGTTGTCGATGACCGGGAAGTCCAAAGTCACCGAGCGCGCGTGCTCGGGGCCCCAGTCCAGGAGGTTGCGCTCGGGTCCGAGCCCGAGCGCCAGGGAGGTCACGACCTCTTCGCGGATCGAGTCCAGGGGCGGGTTCGTCACCTGGGCGAACTGCTGCGTGAAGTAGTCGAACAGCAGGCGCGGCCTCTGGCTGAGCACGGCCACGGGCGTGTCGCTGCCCATCGCACCGAGCGGCTCGGCGCCGTTCTGCCCCATCGGGGTCAGCAGGATGCGCACTTCCTCTTCGGTGTAGCCGAAGGTGCGCTGACGCCGGGTGATCGATGCGATCGGGTGCACGATGTGCTCGCGCTCGGGCAGGTCGGCCAGGCGCACGGTGCCCGCGTCGAGCCACTCCTGCCACGGTTCGAGCTCGGCCAGCTGCGCCTTGATCTCGTCCTCTTCGACGATGCGCCGCTGTGCAGTGTCGACGAGGAACATCCGGCCGGGCCGCAGGCGTCCGCGTCGCTTGATGCGTTCGGGTGCGAAGTCCAGGACGCCTGTCTCGCTGCCGATGACGATGAGGCCGTCGGTGGTCTCGGTCCACCGCCCGGGCCGCAGTCCGTTGCGGTCGAGGGTGGCGCCCACGAGGGTTCCGTCGGTGAAGATCAGCGCCGCCGGGCCGTCCCAGGGCTCCATCTGCATGGAGTGGTAGTCGTAGAACGAGCGCAGTTTCGGATCGATGTCCGCCTGCTTCTCGTAGGCCTCCGGCACCATCATCATGATGGCGTGCGGCAGGCTGCGTCCGGTGAGGGTCAGCAGCTCGAGCACTTCGTCGAACGATGCCGAGTCGCTGGCGCCTTCGGTGCAGATCGGCAGCAGCGGGCGGATGTCTCCGAGCAGTTCGGACTCCAGCTGCGACTGCCGCGCCCGCATCCAGTTGCGGTTGCCGTTGACGGTGTTGATCTCGCCGTTGTGCGCGAGCATGCGCAGCGGCTGCGCGAGCGGCCACGACGGGAAGGTGTTGGTCGAGTAGCGGGAGTGCACGACGGCGAGCTCCGACGCGAAGCGCTCGTCCTGCAGGTCGGGGTAGAACGGCTCGAGCTGCAGTGTCGTGACCATGCCCTTGTAGCCCAGCGTGCGCGAGGACAGCGACACGATGTAGGCGCCGAGCTCGGTGCGGGCGCGCTTGCGCAGGCGGAACACGCGACGGTCGAGGTCGATGCCCGACAGCGCCGGTGCATCGCCCACCGCCGGGCGCGAGACGAAGAGCTGCTCGAATACGGGCCGCGCGTCGTAGGCGAGCTTTCCGAGGTGCTCGTCCGCCGTCGGCACCTCGCGCCAGCCGAGCAGCACGAGGTTCTCGCTCTCGGCGATCTGCTCGATCCCGGCCTTCTCGGCCGCGCGGCGCTCGTCGTCGCGCGGCAGGAAGATCATGCCGGCCGCGTACTCCCCCACCGGCGGGAGCTCGAAGTCCACGACGGCGCGCAGGAAGGCATCGGGCATCTGGGTGAGGATGCCCGCACCGTCACCGGTGCCCGCGTCCGAGCCGATCGCCCCGCGGTGCTCGAGGTTGCGCAGCGCGGTCAGGGCGAGATCGATGATGTCGTGCCCCGCCTCGCCGCGGAGCGTCGCGACCATGGCCAGACCGCACGCGTCCTTCTCGAAGGCAGGGTTGTACATCCCCTGCTTCGGGGGCAGCGTGCCGAAGGCGTGCACTGCGGCGCCGTTGTCGTGCCTTTCAAGACCGAGGCTCGAAGACATGCCTACCGTCCTCACATTGATGCTCAAGATGGGACGACGTCGGCCCTGAACTGCGGAAGCTGAAGGTCCGCCGGTTCGGCGGATCGCTACTTCGTGAAGTGCTACTTCGAGGCGGGGGTGCTTGTGGCGGTGCCCTCGGTGACTTCGTCCGTCGGTGGTTCGCTGACGTCGACGAAGTCGCCGGTGTCCTGCGATTGTACCGCGCCTGCGGGCGTCCACTCGCGGCCGGGAACGTACGGGGACGGCTCGTCACCGGGGTGACGGCGCTTCTGGACGAAGAAGATGACCAGACCGATGACGACGCCGAAGATCGCGGCCCAGACGTTGCTGCGCAGCCCCAGGATGATCTCGCTCGGATCGATGCGGATGGACTCCCACACGATGCGTCCCGCGCTGTACCAGACCAGGTACAGGCCGAACAGTCGGCCCCACTGCAGCCGGAACCGCTTGCCGACCCAGAGCAGGAAGAGCACGCCGAGCGAGTTCCAGATCACTTCGTAGAGGAACGTCGGGTGGAACAGCGTGCCCGGGGCGAGACCCGGGGCGAGCTGCTGGGCGATGTCGTCGTCGATCTCCAGGCCCCACGGCAGGTCGGTCGGAAGGCCGAACAGCTCCTGGTTGAACCAGTTGCCGAATCGTCCCATCGCCTGCGCGAGCAGGAGGCCGGGGGCGAGTGCGTCGGCGAAGGTCCAGAATCGGATGCCGGTCCAGCGGCAGCCGAGCCAGGCTCCGATCGCGCCGCCGATGAGGGCGCCGTAGATCGCGATGCCGCCCTCCCAGATGCGGAAGATCGCCCAGATGTCGGTGCCCTCGCCGAAGTAGAAGCCCGGGTGGGTGAGCACGTGGAAGATGCGCGCGCCGATGATCGCGAGCGGGACGGCGATCAGCGAGATGTCGATGACGACCCACGGCTCGGCCCCGCGCTTGGTCAGGCGCCAGTTCGTGAGCAGCGTCGCGGCGATGATGCCGGCGATGATGCACAGCGCGTAGAAGTGGATGCGCAGCGGACCGAGGTCGATGTAGCTGACCTGCGGGCTGGGGATGCTGGCGAGCACGCCGTTCAGCGCGCTCGAGGGGGCGAACGTCATGCCCACGAGTCTAAGCCGGGCGCCGCGTGCCCGCAGACAGCGCTCGAGCGGTCTCGGCGAGACCCTCAAGGCCTCCGTCGCGCAGGGCGCGGACCAGCGCGGTGCCGACGATCGCTCCGTCGGCGTATTCGAGCACGCCCGAGACCTGCTCGGCGGTGGAGATGCCGATTCCGACGCAGGCCCGGAGGTCGCTCGTGCTGCGTGCGCGCATGCGGTCGACGAGGCGGCGGGCCGCGGCATCCAGTTCGGCCCGCTCCCCCGTGATGCCCATCGTCGAGACGGTGTAGACGAAGCCGGTCGACGCCTCCACGATGAGGTCGAGGCGCTCATCCGTCGAGGTCGGCGCTGCCAGGAACACGCGGTCCAGCCCGGTGCGCTCGCTCGCGGCGATCCACTCCGGCGCGGCATCCGGGGTGATGTCGGGGGTGATCAGGCCCGCGCCGCCCGCGGCGAGCAGGTCGTCGGCGTAGCGGTCCACCCCGTACTGCATCACGGGGTTCCAGTACGTCATGACCAGGACGGGCACATCCACGCGGCTCGTGATCTCGCGCACGGCCGTGAATGTGTCGCGCAGGCGGAATCCCGCCGCCAGGGCGGTCTGGGTCGCCTCCTGGATCACGGTCCCGTCCATGACCGGGTCGGAGTACGGCGGCCCGAGCTCGAGGACGTCGGCGCCGCTCTCGGCGAGCAGCACGGCGGCATCGATGCTGGTCTGCAGATCGGGGAAGCCGAGCGGCAGGTAGCCGACGAACGCACCGCGACCCTCGGCGTGCGCGGCGTCGATCGCCGCGGCCACCCGAGAGGTCACAGTTCGACCCCTTCGCCCTTGGCCTCGTCGGTGCGTGCGGGGACGGCGACAGGCGGGCCCTCGAGGATCGCGTCGGCGTCGTACAGTTCGAACCAGCGCGCCGCGGTGTCCATGTCCTTGTCGCCGCGCCCCGAGAGGTTGATCGCGATCACGGCGTCCGGACCCAGCTCGCGACCGATCCGCATCGCACCCGCGAGGGCGTGCGCCGATTCGATCGCCGGGATGATCCCCTCGGTCCGCGACAGCAGCCGGAGAGCCTCCATGGCCTCGGTGTCGGTCGCCGGGATGTACTGCGCTCGCCCGATCGCGGCGAGCCAGGCGTGCTCGGGACCCACGCCCGGATAGTCCAGGCCCGCCGAGATCGAATGGGACTCGATCGTCTGGCCGTCCTCGTCCTGCAGCACGAACGTCTTCGCACCGTGCAGGATGCCGGGGCGGCCTCGTTCGATGGATGCCGCGTTGCGCGGGGTGTCCACACCGTCGCCCGCAGCCTCGACTCCGTACAGCTTCACGGATTCGTCGTCGAGGAAGGCGTCGAACATGCCGATCGCGTTCGAGCCGCCGCCGACGCATGCGAACACGGCATCCGGGAGCCGGCCGAGCTCGTCCAGCAGCTGAGCGCGTGCCTCTTCGCCGATGATCTTCTGGAAATCGCGCACCATCGCCGGGAACGGATGCGGACCGGCAGCGGTCCCGAAGATGTAGTTGGTGGTCTCGACGCTCGCGACCCAGTCGCGGTAGGCGTCGTTGATCGCGTCCTTGAGCGTGCGCGAGCCGGTCGTGACGGGGATCACCTCGGCACCCAGCAGCCGCATGCGCGCGACGTTGAGCGCCTGGCGCTGCGTGTCGACCTCGCCCATGTAGATCGTGCACTCGAAGCCGAACAGCGCGGCCGCGGTCGCCGTCGCGACCCCGTGCTGGCCGGCGCCGGTCTCGGCGATGACCCGCGTCTTGCCCAGCCGCTTGGTGAGCAGAGCCTGCCCGAGCACGTTGTTGATCTTGTGCGAGCCGGTGTGGTTGAGGTCTTCGCGCTTGAGGAAGACGCGACCCCCGCCGGCGTGCTCGGCGAACCGGGGCACCTCCGTCAGCGCCGACGGCCGGCCGGCGTAGGAGTGCAGCAGCCCGCGCAGCTCGAGCTCGAACGCGGGGTCGGCCATCGCGTCTTCGTAGACCGCGGTGAGTTCGTCGATCGCCGCGATGAGCGACTCGGGCATGTATCGCCCGCCGAATTCGCCGAAGAAGGGTCCGGGTGCTTCGCGCAGACTCATGAGCCGGCCTCCAGGAATGCGGTGAGGGTGGCGACGGGGTCGCCTGTCACCAGGGCTTCGCCGATGAGCACGACGTCGGCTCCCGCGGCTCGGTAGTGCGCGACGTCCGCGGGCGTGAGCACCGCCGACTCGGCGATCTTGATCGCATCGGCGGGGAACCGATCGGCGAGGCGACCGAACAGATCGCGGTCCAGCGCGAACGTCGACAGGTCGCGCGCGTTCACGCCGATGAGGCGCGCACCGAGGTCGGCGGCGCGCGTGAGTTCGTCTGCGGAATGGGTCTCGACCAGCGGTGTCATGCCGAGGTCGAGCGTCAGCGCGTGCAGGCGGGTCAGCAGCGTCCTGATCGAGCGCCGCGACGATGAGCAGCACGAGATCGGCACCGGATGCCCGTGCCTCGAGCACCTGGTACTCCGTGGCGATGAAGTCCTTGCGCAGCACGGGCAGCTCGACCGCGGCGCGCACCGCTTCGAGGTCGGCGAGGCTTCCCTTGAACCGGCGGCCCTCGGTGAGCACCGAGATCGTGGAGGCGCCGCCCTGCTCGTAGAGCCTCGCCTGAGCGGCGGGGTCGGGGATCGCGGCGAGATCACCGCGCGACGGGCTCGCGCGCTTGACCTCGGCGATGATCTTCACGCGGTCGGCGGGAGCCAGGAAGGCGAGGGCGTCGCGTGCGGGGGTCTGGACGAGTGCCGCCCGTTCGACCGCGGCGAGAGGCCGCTCCGAGGCGCGAGCCTCGGCATCCTGCACCGCGCCGGCCGTGAGGTCGGCGAGCATGCTCAATGCTCTTTCGGCGTGTACTTCGAGCCGTTGACGCCGTAGCCGGCCTTGGCCATGCCCCAGCCGACGAGCGCGCCCACCACGACGAGGCCTGCGGAGATCCACACCAGCCACGGAAGGTCGAACCAGTACGCCAGCGTGCCGATCGTGATCGCGCCGAGCATGATGATGACGGCGGTCCATGCGGCGGGCGAGTGTCCGTGGCCGGGGTCGCCGATGGGGTTGCTCATTGAAATTCCTCCGGGATTGCGCGGGTGCGGCCAGTCTAGCGGGGTCCGACCGTCGGGTCGGCTGTCGGGTCCGTGCCGCGGGACAGGTCGTCCCACGAATCGATCGCGTCGTGGGGCCGGGATGCCGTCGCCTCGGCGTCCGGTTCGGTCGGCGCGACGGCATCCGACTCGTACCGGCGACCGCTGCGGCCCCATCGGCGGGCGGTGACGAGGATCACCAGACCCCCGCCGAGGAGGATGACGGTCGCGATGAGGGTGAGGGCAGGCCACGGGGTGGCGGTGATGGTCGCAACCAGGGTGTCCACCGCGGAGATCCCGGTGATGCCGGTCGCGGCGGTGACGGTCGAGGCGACGGCGGAGACCGGCGTGGCGAAGGCGACCTGCGCGCTCAGGAATCCGAGGGTGCCGGCGATCGCGACGGTGAGCACGCCGAACACGTACCGCAGGACGAGCCCCACGATCGACAGCGCGGCCCCGAGCGCCAGCACCGCGAGGCTGAGCGGGGTCAGCACGGGCACGGCCGCTGCGCCGGTGACGGCGAGCTCGTGCCGGCCGCCGTCGTCCAGCGTGACGACGAGCCAGGTCTGGGTCGACGAGATGACGCCGAGCGCGCCGACGGCGAGCGTCGTCAGGACGGCGAGCAGACGGGCGCGCCGGATCATCGGCCGCTCACAGGCTGTCTCGGGCCGGTCCGGCCACGGCGTGCAGGTCGTCGGCGTCGAAGCACGTGCGCGTGCCGGTGTGGCAGGCCGGGCCGATCTGGTCGACCTCGAGCAGGATCGCATCGCCGTCGCAGTCGAGCCGAGCGCCGCGCACGAGCTGGATGTTGCCGGATGTGTCGCCCTTGCGCCAGTACTCCTGGCGTGAGCGCGACCAGAAGGTCACTCTGCCGCTGGTGAGCGTGCGCCGCAGCGCCTCGGCGTCCATCCATCCGAGCATGAGGACTTCGCGCGTGTCCCACTGCTGCACGATCGCGGCGACCAGCCCGTCGGCGGTGAACGCGACGCGTGCGATGCGCTCGTCGACGGTTTCGGTCACGACCGCACCTCGATCCCTTCGGCCTGCATCTGCGCCTTGACGTCGCCGATCGTCAGCTGCCCGGAGTGGAACACGCTCGCGGCCAGCACCGCGTCGGCGCCCGCCGCGATCGCGGGGGCGAAATCCTCCGCGCGCCCGGCGCCTCCCGAGGCGATGACCGGCACGCTCGCGACCTCGCGCATGAGGGCGACCAGCTCGAGGTCGAAGCCCTTCCTTCGTGCCGTCGGCGTCGATCGAGTTGACCAGCAGCTCGCCCGCGCCGCGCTCGATGGCCTCGCGCGCCCAGTCCAGCGCGTCCCGCGAAGTGAGCGTGCGGCCTCCGTGCGTGGTGACGACGAAGCCCGAGTGCGTGCCCGGGGCGCGCTTGACATCGAGCGAGAGCACGAGCACCTGGGCGCCGAAGCGGTCGGCGATCTCATCGATCAGCTCGGGCCGGGCGATCGCGGCCGAGTTGACGCCGACCTTGTCGGCGCCGACGCCGAGCAGCCGGGCCACGTCGTCCGACGTGCGGACCCCTCCCCCGACCGTGAGCGGGATGAAGACCTCCTCGGCGGTGCGCCGCACGACGTCGTACGTCGTGGCGCGCTCGTCGACGGTGGCGGTCACATCCAGGAAGGTGAGCTCGTCGGCGCCCTGCGCGAAGTACTCGCCGCGCGAGCTCCACGGGGTCGCCCATGTCGCGCAGGTTCTCGAAGTTGACGCCCTTGACGACTCGCCCTCCGGCGACGTCGAGGCACGGGATCACGCGGCAGACCAGAGCCATCGCTACAGCCTCGCGTTGTGGATCGCCGTGACGAGGATCGCGCGCGCGCCGATCGCGTAGAGGGCGTCCATCACCTGGTTGACGTCCTTGCGAGGGCTCATGACGCGCACGGCGACCCACTCCGGGTCGCGCAGCGGCGAGATCGTGGGCGATTCGATACCGGGCGCGATCGCCACGGCGGTGTCGATCAGGCTCGCCGGGAGGTCGTAGTCGATGAGCACGTAGCGGCGGGCGACCATCACGCCGCGGAGCCGGCGCAGCAGCGTCTGGGTGCCCTCGATCTCGGTCGGGAGCCTGGATCAGAACGGCTTCGGACTGGAGGATGACCGGCCCGAAGATCTCCAGCCCCGCCTGCCGCAGGGTCGTGCCGGTCTCGACCACGTCGGCGATCGCGTCGGCGACCCCGAGGCGCACGGCCGATTCGACGGCGCCGTCGAGCGGCACGAGGTCCACGGCCACGCCGCGCTCGTCGAGGAACGCGTCGACCAGCCCGGGATAGGACGTCGCCACGCGGCATCCCTCGAGGTCCTCGATGGCGGTGAACCGTCCGGGTGGCGCGGCGAAGCGGAACGTCGATCCGGCGAAGCCCAGCGCTTCGATCTCCCGCGCGCCCGGCATGCGCGCGTCCAGGAGCAGGTCGCGGCCGGTGATGCCGACATCGAGTGCGCCGGAGCCGACGTAGGTGGCGATGTCCTTCGGCCGCAGGTAGAAGAACTCCACCTCGTTGGCGGGGTCGATGACGTGGAGGTCCTTGGGGTCGCGGCGACCGGAGTACCCCGCCTCGGCGAGCATCTCGGCGGCGGTGTCGGCGAGCGACCCCTTGTTGGGCACGGCGATTCGCAGCATGGGCGGGCGGCTTTCGGATTCGGGGCGGTCGGCGGGCGTCTGCTCAGAGATGTCGGTAGACGTCTTCGAGCGTGAGGCCCTTCGCGAGCATCAGCACCTGCAGGTGGTACAGCAGCTGCGAGATCTCCTCGGCCGCGGCATCCGTCGACTCGTATTCGGCCGCCATCCACACCTCGGCGGCCTCTTCGACGATCTTCTTGCCGATCGCGTGCACGCCGGCGTCCAGCTGCGCGACGGTGCCCGATCCTTCGGGTCGCTCGGCCGCTTTCGCGGCGAGCTCGGCGAACAGGGCGTCGAACGTCTTCACACTGCCAGGGTATCGAACCCGGATGACCTCGCGGTGCCCGTGGGCTCAGTGCACCAGGATGCTGAGCAGGATCACGAGAGCGCCGAGCATCGTGGTCGACAGCGCGCCGACGATCTGCATCGGCCAGCGCCGGCCGTTGCGTCGGGCGTTGGCCCAGCCGATCAGAGCGAGCACGATGAGACCGATGACGAGTGCGAAGTCGTACGCGTCGTCCTCGTCGACCAGACCGACCACCCCCATCGCCAGCACGATCACCGGCGGCAGCATCGCCACCAGCATCCCGGCCGAGTGACGCGCCGCATGCCCGGCGCGGCGCAGGAACGACGATCGCCCGAGTTCGGGATGGCTGCCCGCCGCGACGATGCCCGCGTAGACGTGCGCGAGCCAGAACACGATCGTGGTGCCCACGACGAAGACGAGGACCTCCAGATCGCTGTCGTAGTCGTCGCCGATCGCGACGAGGGCGGTCACGAGCACCAGACCGTAGACGCCGTGCTCGCCGGTGTAGACGTCGATGATCCGGCGGGCGTGCCTGCCGACGCCTCCGCCCGACGGCGTGGACGTCATGACCTGCTCCCGGAGGTGCGGTGGTGGTGGCGACTCGCGCTCGCCCGCAGCGCCGCGATGGCGGCATCCGGATCCGCCGCGCCGAAGACGGCCGACCCCGCGACGAACGTGTCGGCGCCGGCTTCGGCCGCTTGCGCGATGGTGGACTCGCTGATCCCGCCGTCGACCTGCAGCCAGATGGACGAGCCGCGCAGGCGTGCCTCATCGGCCAGCAGGCGCAGCTTCGGCATGGTGTCGGGCATGAAGGACTGGCCGCCGAAGCCCGGCTCGACGGTCATCACGAGGATCTGGTCGAACTCGTCGAGCACGTCGAACAGCCCCTCCACCTGCGTGGCGGGCTTGACGGCGAGTCCGGCGCGCGCGCCGATCGCGCGCAGGCGCCGCGCGAGGGCGATCGGCTCGGAGGCCGCTTCGAGATGGAAGGTGACCGAGGCGGCGCCGAGCTCGGCGTATTCGGGTGCCCAGCGTTCCGGCTCGTCGATCATGAGGTGCACGTCGAGCGGAACCGGGCTCGTCGCCTGGATGCGCCCCACCATCTGCGGTCCGAACGTGAGATTCGGCACGAAGTGGTTGTCCATGATGTCGACGTGCACGTAGTCCGCCCCCGGGATCCGCGCGAGCTCGGCCTGCATGTTGACGAAGTCCGCAGCCAGGATGCTCGGGTTGATGCGGATCTCACCGGCGGTTCCCGTCCGGTTCTGGTCTCGACGTTCCTCGCGGCTGTGCACGCGTCCATTATGGTCGAGCCGTGGACCCGATCACGGCGATGCTCGAGAAGGTGCTGACCGAGGTGCGGGGGCAGGACACCGGCGAACCCGCGTCGTACATCCCCGAGCTGGCGGGGGTGGACCCCGATCAGCTCGCGTTCGGCGTCGTCGGCCCCCGCGGCCGGGTGATGACCGTCGGCGACGACGGTGCCGAATTCACGATCCAGTCGATGTCGAAGCCCTTCGTGCTCGCACTCGCCCTGCAGACCCTGGGGCGCGAGGCCGTGCTGACCCGCGTCGGTGCGGAGCCGAGCGGCGAGCCCTTCAACGCCATCAGCCTCGAGGAGGGCACGGGGCGGCCTGCGAACCCGATGGTCAATGCCGGCGCGATCGCGACGACATCCCTCATCACCGGCGCCGACATCGACGAGCGGACGAGCCGGATCGTCGCGATGATGTCGGCATTCGCGGGCAGGTCGCTGTGGATCGACGAAGCGGTCTACGCGTCGGAGTCGCTGACGGGCGACCGCAACCGGGCGCTGGCCCATCTGCTCAAGTCCTACGGGATCATCGACGGATCGGTGCACGATGCGGTGGAGACGTACTTCCGCCAGTGCTCGGTGCTCGTCACCGTGCGCGATCTCGCGGTGATGGCGGCCACGCTCGCGTTCGGAGGTGTCAATCCGGTCACGCGGGAGCGGGTCGTCTCGGAGCGGGTCGCCCGAGACGTCACCTCGATCATGGCCAGCTGCGGCATGTACGACTTCTCCGGCGAATGGATGCTGCGGGTCGGCCTTCCGGCCAAGAGCGGTGTGAGCGGCGGGGTGATGGCGGTCGCCCCGTCGCAGTTCGGTGTGGCCGCCTTCAGCCCGCGCCTGGATGCGCACGGCAACAGCGTCCGGGCGAGTGCGATCGTCGAGATCATGTCGGACCGGTTCGGCATCCACGTCTTCGAACCGCACGAGAGCATCGCGGAGCCGGGGATCTCGGTCGAGGAGACGGCGGACGGTCGCCTCGTGCGCCTCGGCGGCGAGCTCGGCTTCGCGGGCGCGGAGCGCGTGCTCTCGCTGCTGCGCGAAGTCGCCGCCGCCGCGCCGGACGCGTCGCTGATCACGGTCGACGCCGCCGAACTCGCGCGCACGCACCCCGCCGCCGCCATGGTGCTGCGCAGTGAGATCGAGAGCCTCGCACCGAGGGTGCGACTCATCGAGTGAGCTGCGGGCGGATGCCGCTCAGGCGCGTCGCAGCAGCGTGATCGACATCGCGTCGGTGTTGTGGCGGTGCGGCCACAGCTGTGCGCGGCCCGAGCCGTCGCTCTGCGGCGGGAGCTGCGGATCGGCACCGGACAGGCCGCGCAGCACCTCGCGCGCATCGAGCTCTTCGATCGCGTCACCGAACTCGCGGCGCACGTCGGCGACGACGCCCGCCGTCTCGGCCAGGTGGGGCGAGCACGTGATGTAGGCGACGATTCCGCCGGGCCGCAGGCCGCCGACCGCCGCGGTCAGGAGCTCGCCCTGAAGCTGGGTCAGCTCGGGCACGTCGGCCGGCGACTTGCGCCACCGGGCTTCTGGGCGGCGGCGAAGCGCGCCCAGACCCGTGCAGGGGGCATCGACGAGGATCCGGTCGTAGCCGCCCTCGCCGGCGCGGGTGCGTCCGTCCTCCTCGGAGACCGGCACCTCCAGCGGGACTCCCGCGATCGCCTTCCGCACCAGCCCGGCGCGTGCCGGCGACACCTCGTTCGCCTCGAGCCGGGCACCGTGGAGGAGCGCTTCGGCGGCGAGCACCGCGGTCTTGCCGCCGGGTCCCGCGCACAGATCCAGCCAGCGCTCGCCCGCTCGCACGGGCAGGGCACGCGTCATCGCGAGGGCGGCCAGCTGCGAACCCTCGTCCTGCACGCGGAGGGTCCCGCCGGACTCGCGGACGATGCTCTCGGGATCGCCCCCGCCCAGACGGAAGCCGAACGGCGAGAACGGGGTGTGGCGGGCGCCGTCGGGGATCTCGGCCAGACCGGGCAGGGCGGCCATCGTCACGCGCGGTGAGGCGTTGTCGGCCGTGAGGAGCGCTTCGAGCTCGTCGGCGCGGCCCTCGGCCGCCAAGGCCCGTCGGAAGGCGCGCACGACCCACACCGGGTGCGAGAAGACCAGCCCCAGGCGCTCGTCGTCCGACCGGGCGCCGGCAGCGACCCTCGCCATCCACTCCCCCGGTGTGTCGCGCGAGATCCGGCGCAGCACGGCGTTCGCGAATCCCGCGGCGCTGCGCCCGCTGGCGCTCCGGGCGAGTTCCACCGACTCGTTCACGGCGGCGTGCGAGGCCACGCGCGTGGACAGCAGCTGATGGGCACCCAGACGCAGGGCGTCCAGGACCGCCGGATCGATCTCATGGATGCTGCGGTCCGCCGCGATCTGGATGACCGCGTCGTAGGTGCCCTGGCGCCGGAGCGTGCCGTAGGTCAGTTCGGTCGCCAGTCCCGCATCGGCGGTGTTCAGTCCCGCGCGCGAGATCGCCGTGGGCAGCAGCAGGTTCGCGTACGCGTCGGCTTCGTTCACCGCGCGGATCGTCTCGTACGCGACCCGACGGGAGTTCTTCGCCGCGCTCACGAGCCGGCCCTCGCCGGCTCGGCGGTGCCGCGGCGACCCCGCCACCAGTCCGCGGCGTCCATCGCGCTCTTGCCGGCCGGCTGAACGCGGTCCAGAGCCACCGGATCCGTCGCCGTCCCCACCAGGAGCGCGCGATCGTGCACGTCGAGCACGCCCGCCGCGAGGGCCGGAGCGTCAGCCGGGGCGACACGTGCGGAGAGCACCTTGAGACGGCCGCCGTCCACGGTCGTGTGAGCGCCGGGTTCGGGCGTGACGCCGCGGATGCGGGACAGGACGGCTTCGCGCGGGTCATCCCAGCGGATGCGCCCGTCGTCATCGGAGAGCTTCGGTGCGAGAGTCGGCTCGCCGGTCTGCGGCACGGCGACAGCGGTGCCGGCGGCGATCGCGTCGACGACCTCGCTCAGCACCCGGGCTCCCTCCTGTGCGAGCGCAGCGAGGACATCGCCCGAGGTCGCCGCGTCGGGAACGACGTACTCGCGTTCGGCGAAGACGTCTCCGGCGTCGAGGGCGGCCACGAGCTGGAACACCGAGACTCCGGTCACCCGGTCGCCGGCGATGAGCGCGTGCTGAACGGGCGCGGCGCCGCGCCAGCGCGGCAGAAGCGAGAAATGCAGGTTGATCCAGCCGTGGGGCGGGCTCGACAGCAGTGGCTCGCGCACGAGGCCCCCGTACGCCACGATCACACCGAGGTCGGGCGCGAGCGCCGCGATCCGCTCCGTGGCCTCGGCATCCATCCGATCGGTCTTGAGGGTCTCGATCCCGAGCTCCTCGGCGACGCGCACCCACCGGCGACGGGGTGATCACGCGCTTGCGACCCACGGGGGCATCGCGGCGCGTGACGACGCCGACGACGTCGTGGACGGACGCCGCGAGCAGGCGCAGCGACGGGCACTGCGGCGTCGGGCGTGCCGGCGAAGACGAGGCGCATGGCGTTCCTCACAGATCAAGATCGGGCACGTCGACCCGGACTCTGAGTTTATTGCTCGTGGATCGGAGCGCGCGTCTTGGGGTTCTTGCGTGCGCGCAGCGCCTCGGCGACGATCGAGCCGCGCAGGCTCTCGGTCACCTGGTGACCGTGGGCGTAGTCGAACCGCACCAGAGCGCGGGCTGCCGGCATCCGTCGCGACAGGGCCGAGGATCGCCTCGGCATCGAGCGACGGCACCGCTTCGCGCAGGGTCGCCAGGGCGGCCTCGACGGACGGGAGGCTTCCCTCCAGAGCGGCGACGCGCACGGTCGGCGGCATCCGCAGCGGCGCCCGGTCGGCGAGCTCCGCGCGGGCGTACGCCGGCTGGGTCCAGGTCGCGAGCGCCCGTGCCACCGCGCCGGTCACCCCGACGAGGTGGACGGGCGCACCGGGCGCGGCCAGCGCGGCCGCGTTGGACCACCAGCGCAGACACGACTCGCCGATCCGCAGATCGTCGGCCTGCAGCATCCGATCGCCGTCCAGCAGGACGACCGCGCGATAGCCGCCGTCCGCGATCGGCTCCGCGCCGCGTGTGGCGACCACCAGCGCCGGCCGTGCGTCCACCTCCATGACGGGGTGCTCGCCGTCGGCGACGATGATCCGGATGCCGGGAAACGCGCGCCCGAGTTCGTCGGCGGTCCGCTCGCTGCCGGACGAGGCCATGCGCACGCGCTCGGACGCGCACTTCGGGCACGCCCACGTCGTCGCCTGGCGCCCGCACCAGCCGCACGTGGGCACCGCGCCCGCGCCGCGCCGCGTGCAGCGGACCACCGCAGTGCGGACAGCGGGCGGGGGTGCGGCAATCGGCGCACACCAGCACCGGGGCGTAGCCCGGCCGCGCCACCTGCACGAGCACAGGCCCGGCGCGGAGGGCCTCACGGGCCGCGGCGAACGCCGCCGACGGCACTCGGGCGCCCCGCGACTCGCCCTCCTTCGTGGCGCTGAGCACGACGCGCGGTGACGCGCGGCGAGCCGCGGAGACGTCGCGCACCCAGCCGAGGGAGACGAGGCGCTCCACGTCGGAGGTGCGCGTGTGCCCGGCGAAGACGAGGGCGCACGCGTCCAGCTCCTGCCGGATGAGGGCGGCGTCGCGGGCGTGCACCCCGGGACTGAGGGGTTCGGCCAGCAGCGGGTCACCGTCGTCCCAGAGGGCGACGAGTCCGATCTCGTGCACGGGCGCATAGACGGCCGACCGATTGCCCACGACGATGCACGGCGCCGGGGCCAGCATCCGCAGGAAGGAGGCGTACCGGGCCTGCGAGCTCTGGCGCGCGTCGTTGCGGATGATCGCCTCGGCCGGTGCCCGCCCCGCCAGCGCGGCCTCGAGCTGGGCCTGGTCGCGATGATCCGGAACGACGAGGATCGCGCTGCGTCCTCGGGCGAGGGTGCGCACGGCGGCCGCCGCCAGCAGCACCGCCCAGGTGCCGGTCGTGACGCCCTCCCGCAGGCGCACGGGTTCGGGCGGCGCGTCGAGAGCGCCGCGCCCGCGCTCGTCGAGGCACACCCGCAGGGCCGGATGCGCATCGAGCGACGACTCCGCCCACGCGCGGTCAGCATCGTCGACCACCGGTGCGGCGGGCGGTGCGGCTGCGAGCCACGCCTTCTCCGCGCGGACCATGCGCTTGGGGATCGCGAGGCGGAGGATGTCGGTGGCCGACCCGGCGGCCCGGTCGGCGGCCCGGCGGGCGAGGGTGTACAGCGCCGGCGTCAGAACGCGTGTGGTCGAGACGACGGCGTCCACTTCGGACAGCGGTCGATCCGTCGCGTCGGGCTCGCCCAGCTCGACGACGTAGGCGTCGAGCATGCGCCCGGCACTGCGCAGAGGCACGCGGACACGCACGCCCGGCTGCACCTCGTCCGCCAGCTGCTCGGGAATCGCATAGTCGAACAGCCGATCGAGCTGTGGCAGAGGCGAGTCGATCAGCACGCGCGCGACACGCCGCGCGGTCACGTCACCGCTCCGGCGAGAGGCGGCGCCTCACAGTCCGGCGGCTGCGCGCAGATCGTCGACGCGGTCGGTGCGCTCCCAGGTGAAGTCGGGCAGCTCGCGACCGAAGTGCCCGTAGGCGGCCGTCTGGGCGTAGATCGGACGCAGGAGGTCGAGCTGGTCGATGATCGCCTTCGGGCGCAGGTCGAACACGTCCAGGATGGCGCGGGTGATCACGTCGTCGGCCACGGCGCCGGTGCCGAAGGTCTCCACGTACAGCCCCACCGGCTTGGCGCGGCCGATCGCGTAGGCGATCTGCACTTCGAGCCGATCGGCAAGGCCCGCGGCGACGGCGTTCTTGGCGACCCACCGCATCGCGTAGGCCGCGGAGCGGTCGACCTTGGACGGGTCCTTGCCGCTGAACGCGCCGCCACCGTGGCGGGACGCGCCGCCGTACGTGTCGATGATGATCTTGCGGCCGGTGAGCCCGGCGTCGCCCTTGGGCCCGCCGATCACGAACGGTCCGGCGGGATTGATGATGGATGCCGCGGAGCGGACATCCAGGCCCGTTTCGGCCAGCACCGGGGCGATGACCTCGGCATCGACGGCGGCGCGCAGCGCGGTGAGCGAGATGTCGGGGTTGTGCTGGGTCGACAGCACGACCGTCTCCACGGTGCGGGGGGTGGTGCCCTCGTAGCCGATCGTCACCTGGGTCTTGCCGTCGGGCCGGAGGAACGGCAGCGCGCCGCTGCGTCGCGCGTCGGCGAGGCGCTCGGCGATGCGGTGAGCCGTCCAGATCGCGATCGGCATGAGCTGCGGGGTCTCGTTCGTGGCGTAGCCGAACATGATGCCCTGGTCTCCGGCGCCCTGCGCGTCGAGCGGGTCGATCGATCCGCCCTCGCGCTGCTCCTGCGCGGTGTCGACGCCGGTCGCGATGTCGGAGGACTGCTCGCCGATCGAGATGCTCACGCCGCACGAATCGCCGTCGAAGCCGGTGTCGCTCGAGGTGTAGCCGATGCGGTTGACCACGCGGCGGACGATGCCCGGGATGTCGACGTAGCCCTCGGTGCGCACCTCGCCGGCCACGTGGACGAGGCCGGTCGTGACCAGCGTCTCCACCGCGACGCGGCTGTTCGGGTCTTCGGCGAGCAGTGCGTCGAGGATGCTGTCGGAGATCTGGTCGCAGATCTTGTCGGGATGCCCCTCGGTCACGGACTCGGACGTGAACAGACGCAGCTCGGTCATTGATGCTCCAGGTGGATGGCCCGATGGATCACAGGCGCCTCGGGTGCGGGTCGGCACCAGTATGCCCGTCGCAGCCGACACGACCGAGACGGGCGCCGCAAAAAGACATCGCCGACGTCCTCGGGACGTCGGCGATGCGGGAGACTACTCGGCCGAACGGAGGCGGAGCTTGTCTTCGTGGATCTCGTGCATCGCGATCGTGAGCGGCTTGTCCTCGACGGTCGAGTCCACCAGCGGGCCCACGTTGTCGAAGAGGTTGCCCTCGTGCAGGTCGGAGTAGTAGTCGTTGATCTGACGCGCGCGCTTGGACGCGTAGATGACGAGCTGGTACTTCGAGTCGACCTTCTCCAGCAGGCTGTCGATGGGGGGGTCGATGATTCCGTTGTTCGTTCCGGCCATGGCGAAACCTCCTGGGTTTTGGGCGACGGATGTCGGATGAAAGGTGCGGCGCCCGGTGGCGCGCGAAGATCAGCGCGCAGGCACCTGCACCAATTCTACGACCTCCCGGGCCGCCGAGGCGACGTCGTCGTTCACGACGCGGTAATCGAACTCGTTCTGGGCGGCCAGTTCGCCCTTCGCGGTGCGCAGGCGCCGGGCGCGCTCCTCGTCGCCCTCGGTGCCCCTGCCGACCAGTCGCAGCACGAGTTCGTCCCAGCTGGGCGGCAGCAGGAAGACGAGCGTGGCCGACGGCTCTGCCGCTCGCACCTGCCGGGCCCCCTGCAGATCGATCTCCAGCAGGACGGTCCGGCCGTCCTCCAGCGCGTCGGCGATCGGCCCGCGCGGGGTGCCGTAGCGGTACTTGTTGTGGACCGTGGCGTGCTCGAGAAGCTCGCCGTCGGCGATGAGCCGGTCGAACTCCGCGTCGTCCACGAAGAAGTAGTGCTCGCCGTCCACCTCCCCCGGCCGCGGCGGGCGCGTGGTGGCGGAGACGGAGAGGTGGATCTCGGGGTGGTGCTCGCTGATGTGCGCCGCGACGGTCCCCTTGCCGACCGCCGTGGGGCCGGCCAGCACGACGAGGCGGCTGCGTCCGCCGCGTGCGCCGTGCTCGGGCCACCGCGTGTCCAGGAACGCGCGCAGGGCGCGACGCTGACGCGCACCGAGGCCGCCGAGCCGCTTGACCGGCGAGATCTCCAGCTCCGCGAGGATGCGGTCGCGCTTGCCTTCGCCGATCGCGGGCAGGCTCGTGAGGAACTCGGTGACGCGCATGGTGCCGGCCGGCGACGCCGGGTCGGCGAACGCGCGGCGCAGCAGCTCCTGAGGCGTGATGACGCGGGTCGCGACGTCGCGCTTGAGCGAAGCGCGTGCGCGCCGTGCCGCGACGGCGCGCCGGGATGCCGCGACGCGGTCGACGTCGGGGCGGTCGCGCGTGGGCGGTCAGGCATCCGAGCTCCTGTACTCGTTCACGCGGGAGGCGATCGCGTCGGCGAGGTGCGCGGGGCCCGCGGAGAGCAGGCTGCGGCTCTCGGAGGCGATGACGAACGGCGCTGCGGCGCCGAACCGGGCGACGAGATCGCGGGGACCGGCTCCCTGGTGCCCGAAACCGGGACCGAGGATCGGCGCGGGCGGATCCACCGTGGTCAGTCCGGCGTCGGTCCAATCCACCGTCGAGCCGATCACGAATCCGATGCTCCCCCAGGAGCCGTCGGCAGTGGTCTGCGCGTTGCGGGCGGACACCTCGGCGACGATCCGACCCGACACGGTCTGACCGTCGTCGAGTGTCGCACGCTGCGCGGTGAACGCATCCGGGTTGCTCGTCGCAGCCAGCACGAACACGCCCTTGCCGCCGGCCTCGGCGAGCCGGAACGTGCCCTCGAGCGTTCCGATGCCGAGGAACGGGTTGGCCGTCATCGCATCGGCTTCCAGCGGCGCACCGGGCGTGAGCCAGGCCTCGGCGTAGGCGTCCATCGTCGTGCCGATGTCACCGCGCTTGGCGTCGGCGATCACGATCAGGTCCGCGGCGCGCGCGGCGGCCATGACCTGTTCGAGCACGATGAAACCCGCGGCGCCGTAGCGCTCGAAGAACGAGACCTGCGGCTTGACGATGCCGACGCGCCCGGCCGCGGCATCCACCACGCGCAATCCGAACTCGCGCGCGCCCGCCGCCGACTCCTCCAGTGCCCCACTCCTGCAGCAGATGCGGATGCGGGTCGATGCCCACGCACAGCGGCCCGAATGCCTCCAGCGCGCCGCGGACCCTGTCGCCGAACGACGGAGCGGCGCTCACAGGCGCGCCGCCCGGTCGGCTGCGTACTCCTGCAGGCTCTTGACGTCGTAGCCGGCGCGCACGGCGTCCATCGCGCTCACCGCGGCGCCGAGCACGGCGATCGTGGTGAACAGCGCCTTGTCGGCGGTGACGGCCGCGGCGCGGATCTCGTAGCCGTCGGCGCGCGCCGAGCGGCCGCTGGGCGTGTTCACGACGATGTCGATCTCACCCGCGTTGATGAGGTCGACGATGTTGCGCTCGCCCGATTCCTGCGTCTCGCTGTACTTGTTCACGACCTCGACCGCGATGCCGTTGCGGGCCAGGATCTCGGCGGTGCCCTCGGTCGCGACCAGGGTGAAGCCCAGCTCCTGCAGGCGGTGGGCGGGCAGGATCACGGCGCGCTTGTCGCTGTCGGCGACCGAGATGAACACCGTGCCCTACAGCGGCATGCCGCCGTAGGCTGCCTCCTGGCTCTTGGCGAACGCGCGCGGGAAGTCGCGGTCGATGCCCATGACCTCGCCCGTGGAGCGCATCTCCGGTCCGAGCACCGAGTCGACGGTCTGTCCGTCCTTCGTGCGGAAGCGCTTGAAGGGCAGCACGGCCTCCTTGACCGAGACCGGCGAGTCCAGCGGAACGCGCGAGCCGTCGATGAGCGGCAGCAGGCCTTCGGCCTTCAGCTCGGCGATCGACGTGCCGGTCATCACGCGGGCGGCGGCCTTGGCCAGCGGGATTCCGAGCGCCTTCGACACGAACGGCACCGTGCGGCTCGCGCGAGGGTTGGCCTCGATCACGTGCAGCACCCCGGCGCTGATCGCGAACTGCACGTTCAGCAGCCCGCGGACGCCGACGCCTTCGGCGATCGCGAGCGTCGCGATGCGCACGCGGTCGATCTCGGAGCGGCCGAGCGAGACCGGCGGCAGGGTGCAGGCGGAGTCGCCGGAGTGGATGCCGGCCTCTTCGATGTGCTCCATGACGCCGCCGATGTACAGCTCGTCGCCGTCGTAGAGCGCGTCGACATCGATCTCGATCGCATCGTCGAGGAAGCGGTCCACCAGCAGGGGCATGCCGGGCCCGACGATGACTTCGCCCGCGGTGCGGACGAAGTAGTCGTGCAGGCTCGGGGTGTCGTACACGATCTCCATGCCACGCCCGCCGAGCACGAAGCTGGGGCGCACGAGAACGGGGTAGCCGATGTCCTCGGCGACGGCCACCGCACCGTCGGGGTCGGTCGCCGTGCCGTGGCGGGGAGCGATGAGCCCGGCAGCGTCGAGGATGTCGCTGAACAGCTGGCGCTCCTCGGCCAGGTCGATCGCCTCCGGGCTCGTCCCGAGGATGCGGTAGCCCGCGTCCTGGATGCCTTTCGCGAGACCCAGCGGGGTCTGCCCGCCCAGCTGGCAGATCACGCCGAGGATCTCTCCCGACTGCGACTCGGCGTGGAGCACCTCGAGGACGTCTTCGAGGGTGAGCGGCTCGAAGTACAGGCGGTCGCTCGTGTCGTAGTCGGTCGAGACGGTCTCGGGGTTGCAGTTGACCATCACCGTCTCGTACCCCGCCGCCGACAGCGCGAACGACGCGTGCACGCACGAGTAGTCGAACTCGACGCCCTGGCCGATGCGGTTCGGGCCGGAGCCGATGATGACGACCTTCGTGCGCTCCGACGGGGCGACTTCGGTCTCGACGTCGTAGCTCGAGTAGTGGTACGGCGTCAGCGCGGGGAACTCCCCCGCGCACGTGTCGACCGTCTTGTAGACGGGGCGCAGCCCGAACGCGTGACGGATGCGCGCGCACCGCGGGTTCGGTGTCGCGGCGCAGCTGGGCGATCTGCGCGTCGCTGAAGCCGTGCTCCTTCGCCAGCCGCAGCGTGTCGACGTCGAGTTCGCCCGCGGTGCGCACGAACTCGGCGACTTCGTTGATCAGCACGATCTGGTCGAGGAACCACGGGTCGATCCCGGTCGCATCGAACAGCTGCGCGATCGTGCCGCCCTTGCGCAGCGCCTGCTGGACGACGATGATCCGGCCGTCGGTCGGCGTCGCGGCGATCTCGATGAGCTCGTCGAGCGAGCGCGGCTCGTCGCCCCAGTGGAAGCTGGAGCCGCGCTTCTCCAGCGAGCGGAGGGCCTTCTGCAGCGCGGTGGCGTAGTTGCGGCCGATCGCCATCGCCTCGCCCACGGACTTCATGGTCGTGGTGAGGGTCGTGTCGGCCGCGGGGAACTTCTCGAAGTTGAAGCGGGGCACCTTCACCACGACGTAGTCGAGCGTGGGCTCGAAGCTCGCCGGGGTCACCTTCGTGATGTCGTTCGGGATCTCATCGAGCCGGTAGCCGATCGCGAGCTTCGCGGCGATCTTCGCGATCGGAAAGCCCGTCGCCTTCGACGCGAGGGCCGACGAGCGCGAGACTCGGGGGTTCATCTCGATCACGATGATGCGTCCGTCGGCGGGATCGACGGCGAACTGGATGTTGCACCCGCCCGTGTCGACGCCGACGGCCCGGATGATGTCGATGCCGATGTCGCGCAGCTTCTGGTATTCGCGGTCGGTGAGGGTCAGCGCCGGAGCGACCGTGATCGAGTCGCCGGTGTGCACACCGACCGGGTCGACGTTCTCGATCGAGCAGACGACGACCGTGTTGTCGGCCGTGTCGCGCATGAGCTCGAGCTCGTACTCCTTCCAGCCGAGGATCGACTCCTCCAGGAGCACCTCGGTGGTCGGCGAGTCGCGCAGGCCCGCACCGGCGATGCGGCGCAGGTCGTTCTCGTCGTACGCGAAGCCCGAGCCGAGGCCCGCCCATCGTGAAGGACGGGCGCACGACGAGCGGGTAGCCCAGCTCGTCGGCGGCGGCGAGGACCTCGTCCATCGTGTGGGCGATGCGGGATGCCGCGACGTCGGCTCCGGCATCCAGCACGAGCTGCTTGAAGATCTGGCGGTCTTCGCCCTTGTTGATCGCCTCGAAGCTCGCGCCGATCAGCTCGACGTCGTACTTCTCCAGGATGCCGTGGTTGTGCAGGTCGATCGCCGCGTTCAGCGCCGTCTGCCCGCCCAGGGTCGGCAGGATCGCGTCGGGACGCTCCTTGGCGATGATCGTCTCGATCACCTGCCAGGTGATCGGCTCGATGTAGGTCGCGTCGGCGAAGTCGGGGTCGGTCATGATCGTGGCCGGATTCGAGTTGACGAGGATGACGCGCACGCCCTCCTCGCGCAGGACGCGGCACGCCTGCGTTCCCGAGTAGTCGAACTCGCACGCCTGGCCGATCACGATCGGGCCGGAGCCGATCACCAGGACGCTCTTGATGTCGTCGCGCTTAGGCATTCTTGTCCTTCAGGGTCGCGACCACGAGGTCGCGGAACCGGTCGAAGAGGTAGTTGGCGTCGTGCGGGCCGGCCGCGGCCTCGGGGTGGTACTGCACCGAGAAGGCCGGGATGTCGAGGGCGCGCAGGCCCTCGACGACGTCGTCGTTGAGGCCGACGTGGCTGACCTCGACCCGTCCGTAGCCGTTCGGGCTGTCGAACGAGCCCTCCAGCGGGCGCGTCGACGGCGAAGCCGTGGTTGTGCGAGGTGATCTCCACGCGCCCGGTGCTCTTGTCGAGGACGGGCTGGTTGATGCCGCGGTGCCCGAAGGGGAGCTTGTAGGTGCCCAGTCCCAGGGCGCGGCCCAGCAGCTGGTTGCCGAAGCAGATGCCGAAGAACGGCAGGCCGTCGTCGAGGACGGCGCGCAGCAGCTCGACGTGATCGTCGGATGCCGCGGGGTCGCCCGGTCCGTTGGAGTAGAACACCGCGACCGGGTCGATCGCGCGGAGCTGCTCGATCGTGACGTCCTGCGGCAGGACGTGCACGTCGAATCCGCGCGCGGCGAGATTGCAGGATCGTCGCCTGCTTGACGCCGAGGTCGAGCACCGCGAGGTTGCCGATGCGCTCGCCGGTGGCGGCGGTCACTTCGGTGCTCTCGACCGAGACGGCGGCGGACAGGTTCTGCCCCGACATCTCCGGCGCCGCCTGCACGATCGCCAGCTGCTCCTGCGGCGTCCAGCGCGGCGGCATCCCCGGAGAAGATCCCGCCGCGCATGCTTCCGGCCGAGCGGATGTGGCGGGTGACCGCGCGCGTGTCGATGCCGCTGATGCCGATCACGCCGTCGCTCGACGAGGGCGTCGTCGAGCGACTCGTCGGCACGCCAGTTCGACACGACGCGCGAGGGGTCGCGCACGATGTAGCCCGACACCCAGATGCGGCGCGACTCGGGGTCTTCGGCGTTCATGCCGGTGTTGCCGATGTGCGGTGCGGTCTGCAGCACGATCTGGCCGGCGTACGACGGGTCGGTCAGCGTCTCCTGGTAGCCGGTCATGCCGGTCGCGAAGACGACCTCGCCGAGCGTCGTGCCGCGCGCGCCGTAGGCGCGTCCGACGTGGCGGGTGCCGTCCTCGAGCACGAGGATCGCGGGGTCGGTGGTGAGGAGCGTCATTCGTCCGTTCCTGTCAGGGTCAGAAGAGCGCCGATCTCTTCGGAGACGGCGCGGGAGGAGGCATCCCGGGGTCGGATGTACGAGTCGACGACGGTGTCGCCGTCGCAGGCGCCAGGCGATGCGCACGAGGCCGTCGCGTTCCACGACACGGTCGATCGCCACGGTGGCCTGCGCGACGTCCACGATCCGCTCGGTGGGCAGGAACAGGCGCGGCTGACCGGTGAGGTCCAGGGCCACGCCCGCGCTCGGTGACCGTCAGATCGGCGCGGGAGCGGAAGCCGAGACCGCGGATCACGAGCCGCTCGAGGGGCTCGCCGTGTCGGGTGGTGGCGACGTAGAGCGTGTCGTGACTGCTCAGGATCGTCGATCCGGCGGGAGCCTCGCCGACGGGCGCCACCAGTGCGGAATCGCGACGGGTCCGCCGCCACCACGCCCAGGCGAGCAGCCGCGAGCAGCGCGACGGTGACCGCGATGATCACGGCGAGCGCGCCTTCACGGGTCACGAGCGCACTCCGGGGGCGTCCAGGAGCGCGCCGTCGGCGACCGTCGCGACGCCGCGGTGCAGCGTCCAGCGCACCTCGCCCGGCAGCTCGCGCCCGAGGTACGGCGAGTTCTTGCTGCGACCGTGCAGATCGTCGCCGCGAGAACGTGCGCGTGGGTGCGGGGTCGTACAGGGTGAGGGATGCCGGCTCCCCCGCCGTCGAGCGGGGTGCCGTGCCCGGCGAGGCGGCCGATGCGCGCCGGGGTGCGCGACATGACGCGGGCCACGTCGGCCCAGGTCAGCATCCCGGTGTCGACCATCGCGAGCTGCACGACGCGCAGGGCGCTCTCCAGGCCGACCATGCCGTTCGCCGCCGCCGGCCATTCGCAGGCCTTCGCCTCGGTCGGGTGCGGGGCGTGGTCGGTCGCGACGATGTCGATCGTGCCGTCCGCGAGGCCCTCGCGGACAGCCCGCACGTCCTCTTCGCGGCGCAGGGGCGGGTTGACCTTGAAGTGCGCGTCGTAGCCGCGCGCCAGTTCGTCGGTGAGCAGCAGGTGGTGCGGGGTGACTTCGGCGGTGACGTTCACGCCGCGGCGCTTGGCCCAGCGGATGATGTCGACCGAACCGGCCGTGGAGAGGTGGCACACGTGCAGACGCGAGCCGACGTGCTCGGCCAGCAGGACGTCGCGGGCGATGATCGACTCCTCGGCCACTGCCGGCCAGCCGGCCAGACCGAGCTCGGCCGAGACGGCGCCCTCGTTCATCTGGGCGCCCTCGGTGAGTCGCGGGTCCTGGGCGTGCTGGGCGATGACGCCGTCGAACGCCTTCACGTACTCGAGCGCCCGGCGCATGATGAGCGGGTCCCACACGCAGAATCCGTCGTCGCTGAAGACGCGCACTCGGGCGCGGGAGTCCGCCATCGCGCCGAGCTCGGCGAGCCGCTCGCCCTTCTGGCCGACGGTGACGGCCCCGATGGGCTGCACGGTGACGAAGCCGGCCGCCTCGCCCAGCGCGAGCTCCTGCTCGACGACGCCGGCGGTGTCGGCGACCGGCGAGGTGTTCGGCATCGCGAAGACGGCGGTGTAGCCGCCCGCAGCGGCGGCGCGTGAGCCGGTCAGCACCGTCTCGGATGCTTCGTAGCCGGGTTCGCGCAGGTGCGTGTGCAGGTCGACGAGGCCGGGCAGCGCGATCAGGCCGTCGGCGTCGATGACGGTCGCGCCCGCTCGGCTGAGCGAGGCGCCGGTCTCGGCGATGACTCCGCCCGTCGACGATCAGGTCGGCCGCTGCGCCGCCTTCGAGCTTCGCGCCGCGGATCAGAAGGACCTCGTCCGTCATCTCGCGTCCTCCTTCTCGTCGTTCCGGCGCTCTGCGCCGCGCTCGCCCGCCAGCAGCAGGTACAGCACCGCCATCCGCACCGAGACGCCGTTCGTCACCTGGTCGAGCACGGTCGAGCGGGCAGAATCGGCGGCTTCGGCGGAGATCTCCAGGCCGCGGTTCATCGGGCCCGGGTGCATCACCATGCTATCGGGGCCGAGCACCGTCGAGCCTGCGCGCATCCAGCCCCCAGCGCCGGGAATACTCCCGTTCAGTGGGGAAATACGCCGCGTTCATGCGTTCGAGCTGGATCCTCAGCATCATGAGCGCGTCGGGCTCGGCGGCGATCGCGTCGTCGAGGTCGAACAGGATGCGCACGGGCCATGCCGACACGTCGTGCGGCACGAGCGTGGGAGGCGCGACGAGGGTCACTTCGGCGCCGAGGGCGTCCAGGAGCCAGACGTTGGAGCGGGCGACGCGCGAGTGCAGGATGTCGCCCACGATCGTGACCGTGACCCCCGAGAGGTCTCGTCCGCGGCTGTCGGCGCCGAAGCGGCGCTTGCGGATCGTGAAGGCGTCCAGCAGCGCCTGCGTCGGATGCTCGTGCGTGCCGTCGCCGGCGTTGACGACGCCTGCGGTGATCCATCCGCTGGTGGCCAGCGTCCGCGGGGCGCCGGAGGCCCCGTGGCGGATGACGACGGCATCCGCTCCCATCGCCTGCAGGGTCTGGGCCGTGTCCTGCAGGGACTCGCCCTTCGAGACGCTCGACCCTTTCGCCGAGAAGTTGATCACGTCGGCGCTGAGACGCTTCGCGGCGGCCTCGAACGAGATGCGCGTGCGCGTGGAGTCCTCGAAGAACAGGTTGACGACCGTCTTGCCCCGCAGGGTCGGGCAGCTTCTTGATCTCGCGCTGCTGAGTGTCGGCCATGTCTTCGGCCACGTCGAGGATCTCGAGCGCGTCGGCGCGCGAGAGGGTCTTGGTGTCGAGCAGGTGCCTCATCAGCCGGCCCCCTCGATCGTCACGAACTCTTCGCCGTCGACCTCGGCCAGCCGCACGTTGACGCGCTCGTCGGAGGCGCTCGGGCAGGTTCTTGCCCACGAAGTCGGGGCGGATCGGCAGTTCGCGGTGGCCGCGGTCGACCAGGGTGGCCAGGCGCACGGCGGCGGGGCGCCCGATGTCCTGCAGCGCATCGAGGGCGGAGCGGATGCTGCGCCCCGAGAACAGCACGTCGTCCACGAGGACGACCACTTTGCCGTCGATCCCTCCCGCGGGGATCGAGGTGGGCTGCGGCGCCCGGGTCGGATTGCGGTGCAGGTCGTCGCGGTACATCGTCACGTCGAGGGCGCCGACGGCGACCGACGCTCCGCTGAAGTCCGCGATGAGTGCGGCGATGCGGTGGGCGAGGGCGACGCCGCGGGTGGGGATGCCGAGGATGACCAGGCCCTCCGGCCCCTTGTTGGACTCGAGGATCTCGTGAGAGATCCGAGTCAGGGCCCGGGCGATGTCGGCCTCATGCAGCACGGTTCGCGTGCTCATCCGCCGCTCCCTTCTCCGCCTCACGGGACGGTGTTAAAGGTTGCTGTGGTGTGCTCAGTCTACCCTCAGGCGACGACCGCCGGCGAGACGGCATCCTCGACGTGATGCGCGCGGACGGGGTGTCCGTTCGACGTGAGGCACTGGCCGCTCGTCAGGTCCCACTTCCAGTCGTGGAGACTGCAGGTGAGCACGCCGTCTTCGATCTTGCCGGTCTTGGACAGGTCGGCGCGCAGGTGCGGGCAGCGTCGCTGCACGACCCAGTCGCCGAGCTGCACGTCCTCGGAGACGTCGGACTGCTCGGCGTACCAGTTCTCGACGTACTCGATGCGGTCGCGCGAGAGGCACTTGAGGAACGTCGTGAGGAACTCGTTGAACTTGCCGCTGCGGCCGACCTCGAACTGCATCGACAGGAAGATGGAGTTGGACCAGTCGATCTCGTGGTCGCGGATGTTCGTCGAGACGAGATCGGCGGGGATCGTGTACCAGTAGATGCACTCCTCCCCCGCGTACGCGCGGACCTTCGCCTTGGGGAAGTCCACGACCATGTCGAGCTCGCCGATGCGGAACCGCACGTTGCCGCCGACGCCCTCGCGGAAGATCCGGCCGCGCCGCAGCAGGGGCTCCCACCATTCCTTGAGCACGGCGAGCATCTCCTCCGGCGGCAGGATCGGCGCACGCGAAGCCTCCTCGGCGGCGATCTCGTCCTGACGCGCGTCGCGCTGCTCGGCCAGGTAGGCCCACTTGTCGTCGAAGATCCGGTCGATCTCGGCTCGCGAGTACAGGGACTGCGTGACCGAGACCTCGGCGCCGTTGACCTCGACGACGGTTCCGGGCACGAACTCGTAGCCCTTCTGGTCGGGCCGCTCCTGCTTCATGTGCGCCAGGAACTGCCGCTGATCCGTGAAGATCGCGTCGTTGTCCCGTCCGAAGCCGTTGTAGCGGAACAGCTCCTCGCGCAGGAACATCGGCGGCCCGGCCATCGGGAAGACGTGCGGGAGCGTCGACCTTCTCGATGTAGTACATCGCCCGCTTGTTCTGCGCATCGCGCTTGAGCTTCGCGAAGTTCTGCTTGGCGTCCTGGGGCAGGTCGTAGACCATCGGCCACCAGATCGCGCCGGAGACCTGAGTGAAGTAGGCGTCGGGCTTCGAGAAGCCGAGCAGCTTCTCCAGGTCGAGCGGATGCGAGTCGTTCTGGTTCAGGATGCTGGCGGTGCCGTCGTCCACGCTGAGCGACGAGTCCCCGATCGGGCCGTCGCTGGGTGCGCGCAGCGGCGTCACCATGAGCTTCAGCTCGCCGAACTGCAGGGGTACGCCCGCCTGCGTGTAGATGATGTTGTCGTAGCCGAGCGCGCGCAGATCCTGCTCGAGCTCGTCGGTGGGGTACTCCGGCAGGAGCACCTTGATGTCCTTCGGCACGTGGCGCTGCATCAGCGCGGGGTCGAAGTGGTCGCGGTGGCGGTGCGAGATGTACAGGAAGTCGGCGTTGCCGAACCGCGCCCAGTCCAGGCTCCGGTTGTCGGGGAACGGGAACCACGATCCGAAGAAGGTGGGGCCGATGACGGGGTCGCACAGGATGCTGCCGCCCGCCGTCTCGATGAACATTCCCGCGTGGCCGAGACCCGTGATGCGCATGGATTCCTCCCGTGTCGAACAGCTCCCGAGTCTACGCGGCGCGTCCTGCGCCGACCGGGCGGTGCGCCGGAAGAAACGCGATCAGTCCTCCAGGAGCGCGCGGATGTCGTCGGCCCCGAGCGACTGGCTGAAGAGAGCGTCGTCATCGAGCACGGCCCGGAACAGCCGCGCCTTGCGGCGCTGGAGCGCCATCACCTTCTCCTCGATCGTCCCGGCGGCGACGAGGCGGTAGACCATCACGGTGCGGGTCTGTCCGATCCGGTGCGCACGATCCACCGCCTGCGCCTCGGCGGCCGGGTTCCACCACGGATCGAGGAGGAAGACGTAGTCCGCCTCGGTCAGAGTCAGCCCGAAGCCGCCGGCCTTCAGGCTGATCAGGAAGACGGGCGCCTCTCCGGTGCGGAACGCATCGATGACCTGCTCGCGGTGCCGCGTCGAGCCGTCCAGGTACGTGTGGGCGATGCCCGCGGCATCCAATCGATCGCCGACGATCTTCAGGAACGAGGTGAACTGGCTGAACACCACGGTGCGGTGGCCCTCGACGACGACTTCGCGCAGCTGCAGAAGCAGTTCCTCGAGCTTGCTCGACGGCACGCCCGCGTGCGCGGGATCGATCAGCACCGGCGCGAGGCTGAGCATGCGCAGCAGCGTGAGCGAGCGGAAGACGATGAACCTGTTGCGGTCCAGGTCCTCGAGCAGACCGAGCACTTTCTGCCGCTCCCGCTGCAGAACCGTGTCGTACAGCGCGCGGTGAGCGGGGGCGAGCTCGATGTGCAGCTCCTGCTCCTGCTTCGGCGGCAATTCGGGCGCGACGAGTTCTTTGGTTCGGCGCAGGACGAGCGGGCGGATGCGCCGCCGCAGTCGCGCCAGGCGCGCGGCCCGATAGGGCCCGCCCTCCTCGTTCTCGGGCACCTTTCCGAGCTCGATCGGCTGCACGTACTGCTCGCGGAATGCTCGCGCCGAGGGGAACAGCCCGGGGGCGGTCAGCGACAGCAGCGCCCACAGCTCGGTCAGGCTGTTCTCCAGCGGGGTGCCGGTGATCGCGAAGGTCATGGGCGGGCGCAGGTCGCGCACGGCGCGGTGCAGCTTGGTCGACGCGTTCTTCACGAATTGCGCCTCGTCCAGCACCAGGGCTGCCCACTGCACCGCACCGAACGCGTCGGCATCGAGCCTCAGCAGCGTGTACGAGGTGATGACGACGTCGGCGGATGCCGCGACGTCGGCGACGGCGCGAGCGGACTTGGCCTGCGTCGCATCGATCGTGCGCACCCGCAGGCCGGGCGCGAAACGCCCGGCTTCGCTGCTCCACACCGACAGCACCGATGTCGGCGCGACCACCAGGAACGGTCGCCGCTCTCCCGCCTCCTTCGCGTGGACCATCAGCGCCAGCATCTGCAGCGTCTTGCCCAGGCCCATGTCGTCGGCGAGGATGCCGCCGAGCCGGTGCCGCCAGAGGAACGCGAGCCAGTCGTACCCGGCGCGCTGGTACGGTCGCAGGTCGGCCCTCAGCCCGACAGGGACCGGGGCCGGCTCGATCCGCTCCAGGCCGCGAAGCCCCTCGGCCGTGGCACGCCAGCTGACGGCGGGCTCGGACTGGTCGGCGAGGTCTTCGAAGTCCGCCCAGAGATCGACCTGGTGGCGGCTGATCCGTGGCGACGTCTCCCACTCGGCCACGGCAGCGGCCTCCTCGAGCAGGTCGCGCAGCCGGTCGAGCGCCGGATGCGCGAGGGAGAAGTACCCGCCGTCGGAGAGCAGCAGCTTCTTGCGGCGCTGTGCGAGCGCGGTGAAGAGCGGGACGAACGGGATGCTGCGTCCGTCGATCGTCACGATGACGCCGAGGTCGAACCAATCAGGGTCGGTGCTCTCCACCGTGCGCACGGTGATCTCGGGGACGCCGGTCAGTTCGCGGTAGCGGTGCGGCGTGCCGCTGCGGACGATGCGGACGCCTTCGGTCGCTTCCAGCGCCGGGACGGCGTGAGCGATGAACTCAGCCGCCTCCATTCCGCGCAGTGTCGCCGCGGCGACGGGAGGCGTGCCCCCCGTCGCCCAGGCGAGCCCGGCACGCGCGAGGACATCGGATTCGACCGACGCGTCGCGCTCGAGGTCGTGATCGGAGCCGAAGGGGACGCGACCGAGCCCGGGGTAGTCCCACTCCAGCCGCACATCGATCGTGTCTTCGGGGCGGAAGACGACGCCCACCTCGAGGACCGGTGCCCCGACCGCGGGCACCTCGAGTCCCCCGCGCGCGGTGACCTCGATGCGCCGGGCCAGGCGCGGCAGGTGTTCGCTGACGAACTCCTCGGCGTCGGCCGCGGGCACGATGAGCGTGCCGCCCGCGTCGATGAGCGTGCGCGCGGCGGGATCGAGGACCGCCGGCGCGAGGGTGAGGACGATGCGGTCGGCTTCGGCAGCGAACGTGTACAGGCCGGTTCGGCCGACGGCGCGGACGGCCGCCACCTCGACCGGCTCGCCCGCGACGGTGACGCGCGCCGAGAGGACGACGTCGCCGCCGGCTGTGGGCTCGGCGCTCATCGCGATCACCGCCGCTGTCGCGAGCGTGACGCGCAGATGCCTGGTCGTGCCGACGAACGGCACGCCGCGTCCGGCTGCGGCCGCCAGATGCGTCCACAGCAGCGCGGAGCCGACGGTGTCGAGGGTGACCCAGTCCGAGACGTCACTCCAGGATCCGAGCGATCGGGCATCGCGCGAGATGCTGTGCAGCTCGGCGAACCACCGGGCCTGCTCGCCGTCGAACCCACCGCCCGGGCGTCGCAGAGCATCCCACGACACATCGCCCTTGATCCAGGCCCCCGTGCTGCGGCTGCGCATCAGCGGCCGCAGCCCCACCATGAGATCTTCCGCGCCGCCTCGCGCGAGATCCCGCGGCGTGACGGTGTTCGCGCGGCGGGGCTGCCACACGTTCGTCCGTCGTGTCTCCCACCGCCGCAATTCGACCCCGAGGGCGAGCGGAACGCCGGTGGTGTCGGGGGCGGCGGGCAGCAGATCCCGCCACGTCGGCGTGCGCTCGTTAGCGGACGGCACGCGTCGATCCTCTCAGGGGTGTCGGACGTGCGGCTGCGCGGTCAGGACGAGCGGGCGATGCGCGCGAGGACTCCGTGGACGAATGCGCCGGAGTCGTCCGTCGAGAACTCCTTGGCCAGCTCCACCGCTTCGTCGATCGCCACGGCCGTGGGCACCTCGTCGTTGTAGAGGATCTCCCACACCGCCATGCGCAGCAGGGCGCGATCGACGGCGGGCATGCGCGCGAGCGACCAGTCCTTCGCGAACGTCGTGATCTGCTCGTCGATCTCGTCGTGGTTGTCGATCACGCCGTCGACGATCTCGCGGGCGTAGAGCCACGACGCCTCGCGGGAAGGTTCGTTCGCGGCGCGCTTGGCCTCCGAGGCGAGCGTCACCGACAGGTCGTCACCGCGGATGTCGGACTGGAAGAGGATGTCGAGGGCGCGCTTTCGCGCCTTGGTGCGGGCGCTCAACGTCAGTTGACGCGGCCGAGGTAGTCGCCCGTGCGGGTGTCGACCTTGACCTTCGTGCCGGTCTCGAGGAACAGCGGCACCTGGATCTCGTACCCGGTCTCGACGGTGGCGGGCTTCGTGCCGGCCGACGAGCGGTCGCCCTGGAGGCCGGGCTCGGTGTAGGTGATCTCCAGGACGACGGATGCCGGCAGCTCGACGTACAGCGGGTTGCCGTTGTTCAGCGCGATCTGCACCTGCTGGTTCTCCAGGAGGAAGTTCGCGGCCTCGCCCACGACCGTGGCGGGCACGGTGAGCTGGTCGTAGTCGGCGACGTCCATGAAGACGAAGCCCTCGCCGTCGTTGTAGAGGTAGGTGAAGTCGCGGCGGTCGACGTTCTCGATCTCGATCTTGGCGCCGGCGTTGTAGGTGCGGTCGACCGTCTTGCCCGAGACGACGTTCTTGAGCTTCGTGCGCACGAACGCACCGCCCTTGCCCGGCTTGACGTGCTGGAACTCGATGACGTTCCACAGCTGGCCGTCGATGCTGAGGACGACGCCGTTGCGGATGTCTGCGGTGGATGCCATGGCTGTGAAGTTCCGTTTCGTGAGGAGAACTGCGGGCAGATCGCGGGCCCGACGTTCGATTCTACGGGATGCCCCGACTCAGGCCCGGATCTCAGCCGTCGGCCTGCCCGGCGATGACACCGACGAGGCGCTCGACCGCGGTGGCGTATCCGGCGACTCCCTCGCCGATCACGTGCACGACCGCGACGTCGGAGACGTACGAGTGGTGGCGGAACTCCTCGCGCTCGTAGACGTTGCTGATGTGCACCTCCGCGACCGGCAGATCGACGGCGGCCAGGGCGTCGCGCAGGACGACGGACGTGTGCGTGAGGCCCCCGGGGTTGATCACGATGCCGGCGCAGGTCTCGCGCGCACCGTGGATCGCGTCGATCAGGACGCCTTCGTGGTTGCTCTGCACCGCGTCGACGTCGAATCCGTGCGCGGCCGCCGTGGCGGCCACGAGCGCCTCGACGTCCACGAGCGTGTGGGCGCCGTAGATGCCCGGCTCGCGCGTTCCGAGAAGGTTGAGATTCGGGCCGTTGACGAGAAGGAGGCGGCGGGGTGCGGTCACGCACTCACCCTAACCGGCGACCTCCTGGTAGGCGGCGAACAGGAGCGACTCGTCGGGAGCCTGCAGGACGGTCGGCCGGGCGATGTCGTCCAGCACGATGAAGCGCAGCATCCCGCCGCGGCTCTTCTTGTCGCGCTGCATCGTCGCCAGCAGCTGCGGCCAGGCGCCGCCGCGGTAGCTCGTCGGCAGGCCGAGGAGGGTGAGGACATCGCGGTGGCGCTGAGCGGCGGCATCCGGAAGCCGGCCCGCCAGACGCGACAGCTCGGCGGCGTACATCATGCCGACCGAGATCGCGGCGCCGTGACGCCAGCGGTAGCGCTCGGCGTGCTCGATCGCGTGGCCGAGCGTGTGCCCGTAATTGAGGACTTCGCGCAGCCCGGCCTCGCGGAGGTCTTCTCCGACGACGCGCGCCTTCATGTCGATGGCGAGCTCGATGCTGCGCCGGAACGACTCGGAGCGGGGGTCGACCACGCTCTCCGGGTCGGCTTCGATCAGATCGAGGATCTCCGGGTGCCAGATGAAGCCGGCCTTGACGACTTCGGCGAACCCGGCGACCCGCTCGTTGGCCGACAGCGAATCCAGGACGTCCAGGTCGCACAGCACAGCGCGCGGCGCCCAGAACGCCCCGACGAGGTTCTTGCCCTCGGCCGTGTTGACACCGGTCTTGCCGCCGACGGCGGCATCCACCATGCCCAGCACCGTGGTGGGAACCTGCACGACCTCGACACCGCGCAGCCATGTCGCCGCGACGAAACCGGCAAGGTCCGTCACCGCTCCCCCGCCGAAGCCGATGACGGCGTCGGTGCGGGTGAAGTCCGCCTTGCCCATCACCTGCCAGCAGAAAGCCGCGACCTCGATGCGCTTGCCCTGCTCGGCATCCGGGATCTCGGCCAGCAGCACTTCGCGATCGGCGGTCAGCGCCGCGCGCAGCTGCTCGGCCTGAGCACTGAGGGTCGGCGGGTGGATCACGAGCACCTTGCGTGCCGCGGGCGGCAGAGCCGCACCGAGCTCTGTCAGGATGCCGCGTCCTACCGTGATGTCGTAGCTCGCATCCCCGGTCACGCGGATCGTCGTCGTCTCGGTCATGTCCGGTCCGTTCCTCGCCCACGCCACCACTGCATCCACGACGGCCTGCAGCGGTCCGCTCGACGTATCGAAAGTCGCATCGGCCACCTCGTCGTACACGGGGCGGCGCGTGTTCATGATCTGAGTCCACCGCGCGAGGGCGTCGCCGTCCTGCAGAAGCGGACGCGCCGTGTCGCGGATCCGGCCGGCCACCACGCGCGGCTCGACGGTGAGCAGCACGACGCGGTGGGCGGCGAGATCGGCGCGCGTCGCCGGGTCCATCACCGCACCGCCCCCGAGCGAGACCACTCCGCCCGTCGCGAGTCCCTGCTGCACCGCCTCGCGCTCGAGGGCGCGGAAGTGCGCCTCGCCGTGCTCGGCGAAGATCTGCTCGATCGGCCCGTGCGCGCGCACCACGGCGATGTCGGTGTCGAAGAAGGGGCGGTGCAGCGCGCGGGCGACACGCCTGCCGATGCTCGTCTTGCCGGCGCCCATCGGACCGATCAGGACCAGGGCGGGCTCGGGTGCGCTCATGCGAGCGCGGCGTCGCTGGCGGTGGTCGTGCGCAGTGTCTCGGGGATCGCCGCGAGGTATCCCTCGAGGTTGCGGCGGGTCTCGGCCACGCTGTCGCCGCCGAACTTCTCGAGCACGACCTCGGCCAGCACGACGGCAACCATCGCCTCGGCGACCACGCCCGCGGCGGGCACGGCGCACACGTCGGACCGCTGGTGGTGGGCCGAAGCCGTCTCGCCGGTCGCGACGTCGATCGTGCGCAGCGAATGCGGGACGGTGGCGATCGGCTTCATCCCGGCGCGCACGCGCAGCACGGTGCCGGTGGACATTCCGCCTTCGGTGCCGCCGGCTCGATCCGTGGAGCGGGCGATGCCGTCGTCGGTCGCGAAGAGCTCGTCGTGCGCCGCCGAGCCGCGGCGCGTGGTCGTGAGGAACCCGTCGCCGACCTCGACGCCCTTGATGGCCTGGATGCTCATGATCGCCTGCGCGAGCTTGGAGTCCAGGCGGCGATCCCAGTGCACGTGAGAGCCGAGTCCGGGCGGCAGTCCGTAGGCGAGCACCTCGACGATCCCGCCGAGCGTGTCACCGTCCTTGCGCGCGTCGTCGACCTCGGCCACCATGCGCGCGGACGTCGCGGCATCGAAGCAGCGCAGCGGATCGGCGTCGAGCGCGTCGACGTCGTCCGGGCTCGGCAGTGCCGCGTCGTCGGGTACGCGCACCGGACCGATCGAGAGTGTGTGGCTGACCAGGCGGATGCCGAGTTCGGCCAGGAAGCCGCGCGCGATCGCACCGAGCGCGACGCGCGCCGCGGTCTCGCGCGCGCTCGCACGCTCGAGGATCGGGCGAGCCTCATCGAACCCGTACTTCTGCATGCCGACGAGGTCGGCGTGTCCCGGCCGCGGCCGGGTCAGGGCGGCACCGCGCCCGCGCGACATGTCGGTGAGGTCCACCGGCTCGGGGCTCATCACCTCGACCCACTTCGGCCATTCGGTGTTGCCGATGCGCAGGGCGATCGGGCTGCCGAGGCTCAGGCCGTGACGCACACCGCCCGAGATCGTCAGCTCGTCCTCCTCGAACTTCATGCGGGAGCCGCGGCCGTAGCCGAGCTTGCGCCGAGCGAGATCGGCCTGGATCGCGGCGCGCGACACGGGGACGCCGGCAGGCAGACCCTCCATGATGGCGACGAGTTCGGGGCCGTGGGATTCGCCGGCCGTGAGCACGCGGAGCATTCGTCTAGTCTCCCATGACCGCCGAGCGCATTGCGGCGAGCACGGCCCCCTCGTCGTGCAGAGCGGTGTCGGGATCGCCCTGGACGAAGATCCTCACCTGCAGCAGCGCCTGGTGAAGCAGCATGCCGAGGCCCGAGACGGCGATACCGCCGGCCCGCATCCACGCGTCGGCGAGCGCGGTCGGCCAGTGACCGTAGACGACGTCCAGTAGGAGGCCCCCACCGTTCGCGAGCGCGTCGGCCGCGGCATCCGTCACGGGCGCATCGCCCGGCAGCGTCGCGATCGTGACCGGCACGGCGCGGTGAGCGGACGCCTCGAACGACCCCGCCGTGACCTCGATGCCCAGTGTCGCCCCGAGCGCGACGAGCGGGTTCGACGGCGGCGGCACGTCGCGCGACGACCTCGACCCGCTCGGCGCCGAGCTCTCCGAGGGCGACGAGCGCCGACAGTGCCGTCGCTCCCGCGCCGACGATCCGCGCGTCGGCGGCGGCATCGACGTGCTGTTCCCGAAGCGCTCGGACGATCCCGCCGACGTCGGTGTTGAAGCCCCGCGGACCGTCATCGGCCAGCAGCAGGGTGTTCACCGCGCCGGTGAGCTCGGCACGCCGATCCCGCCATACCGCGACGCGGTGGGCAGCGGTCTTGAGCGGCATCGTCAGCGACAGCCCGCGCCACTGCGGTGTCAGCCCGCTCAGCTCGGCGTCGAAGTCGGCCTCGGCCACCCGGCGTCGCCCGTACGTCCAGTCCAGGCCGAGCACCGCGTACGCCGCCGCGTGCAGCTGCGGCGAGCGGCTGTGCGCGATCGGGTCGCCCCAGACTTCCAGTCGCGTGCCGTCGAGACTCAGCATCCCGCGTCGGGGTTGTCGCTGCACCATGCCTGCCACTGCGCGACCGCCCGGCTGTGGTCGGCGATATTGCTCGTGAACACCGTCTCGCCGGTGTTGAGGTTCACGGTGACGAAGTACAGCCAGTCGCCATCCGCGGGATTCATCGCCGCGTCGATCGCGACGTCGCCGGGGTTCGCGATGGGGCCGATCGGCAACCCGGTGCGGACGTAGGTGTTCCACGGGTTGTCGTCGGTGAGCGCTTCGCCGGACGTGCTCACGGTGCCGTCGTCCTCGTTGAAGCCGTACTGGGCGGTCGAATCCATCTGCAGGAGGCCGAAGGTCTCCTGGTTGTTCGGGTTCAGCCGGTTCTCGATCACGCGCGAGACCTTGTAGAAGTCTGCTTCGAATCGGGCTTCGCGCTGGATGATCGAGGCGAGCGTCAGGACGCGCTGACGATCCTCCACGGGCACCCCGGCACTGTCGAGCGACTGCACGGTGCGGTTCACGAGCGTCGTGATGACGTCCTGCGCGGTCACTCCGGGGTCGAATGTGTAGGTCGCCGGGAACAGCCAGCCCTCGAGCGGCTGGCCTCCTGCGGCGACGATCGCCGGGTCGACGGGCACACCGTAGACCGCCGGGTCCGCCACCGCGGCCTGGAAGTCCTCGATCGGCAGGCCGATGCCTTCGGCCAGGAGCGGGAGCGACTGCTCGACGGTGAGCCCTTCGCGCAGCTGGGCGCTGTTCTCCATCTTGTTCGCCGGGTCCAGGAGCGCGGCCAGTGCCGCCTCCGAGGTCATCTGCAGCTGCATCTTGAAGACGCCGGGCACGAACGGCGGGTTCTGTCCGGTGTCGATGAGGTAGTCGTAGAACGCCTCGGGCGTCTTGGTCACGCCGGCCTCGTACAGGCTCTCCGAGATCGGACCGCCCGTGTCGCCGGACGCGACCGTCACGAAGGCCTCGCCGTTGGCCATCCCCGCCTCGAAGTCCTTGGGCTCTTCCCAGCCCATCACCTCGCGGATCTTGTCCTCGTACGTGTTCCAGATGTACAAGCCGCCCGCGGCGATCCCCCCGAACAGCAGCAGTACGACGCCGAGGGCGATCCAGCCGCCGATCCGGCGTCTGCGCTTGTTCTTGGGCGGGGGCACCTCACCGAGGCTATCGCTGGTCTCGGCGCCGGAGAACAGGTCCTCGAGGGTCGCGGTGGCCGCCGGTCGAGCGGATGCGGTCTCGCCGCTGCGGGCGTAGGACGGTGCCGCCGCAGCGCCGCCGAAAGGCCAGTCCGCGGCGGTCTCGGTGTCGGTCCGGGTGTCGGCCGGTGCGGCCACAGGAGTGGGCGGGGCGGCCAAGGGTGCGGCGGCGACCGGCGCCGCTACGGCGGGCGCCGGAGCGGGCGCTGTGCCGCCGACCGCGGCAGGCGAGCCGGCGGCCTGGCGTGCGGCCGCTTCGCGGGCCTCACGACGTGACAGCGGCGCGGTGCCGCTCATGGGTGCGTGATCCGGGCGCGGCGCGGCCGGCGCAGACGTTCCCCCGGCGGCGTCTTCGCCGGTGAACCGACGCTCCCGCGGATCGGGGAGCTTGCCGAACAGATCCGCGAACGGATCGTCGAACGGCGACGTGGCATCGGGCATGTCAGGCGGGCTCCTGGGCCGGGGGGACGGGTGATCCGGCGGGCCGTCCGGTGCTCTTCTCGACATCGAGGGCTTGCTGGAGCAGAACGACGGCCGCGACCTGGTCAACAATGCTACGAGATGATCGCTGAGATCTGCCCGAATCCCGCAGCGCCGCGTGCGCGGAGACCGTGCTGAGCCTCTCGTCGACCAACCTGACGGGCACTCCGGATGCCGCGGCCAGCGCCGCCGCGAACTCCCGCGCGTCGGTGGTCGAGGCGGTGTCCTCACCGCGCATGTTCAGCGGAAGGCCCACCAGCAGCTCGCTCGCGTCGTGCTCGGTCGCCAGGGCGACGATGCGCGCGATCGAGCCGTCATCGCGCGGAACGGTCTCCACGGGCGTGGCCAGCAGCCCGTCCGGGTCGCAGCGCGCCACGCCGACGCGAGCCCTGCCGACGTCGACGCCGAGTCGCACGCCCCTGCGAAACCCGCTCACCGTGCGCCGAGCGCATCCTTCACGGCGCTGAGCGCGGCCGGAAGCGCGGACACGTCGGTGCCGCCGCCCTGCGCGACGTCATCGCGACCGCCGCCTCCGCCACCCAGCGTGGTGGCGGCGATCTTGGCCAGGGCCCCGGCGCGCGCGCCGGAGGCGCGGGCGGCATCGTTGGTGGCGACGATCACGACCGCGCGCCCGCCGATGTCGGCGCCGATCGCGACGACGCCGGCATCCGATCCGAGTCGATCGCGCACGCCGAGCGCGAGCGCGCGCACGTCGTCCGCCGACGTGGCAGACCCGATCGACTCCGCCACGACGCGGTGCGGGCCGACCGCGACCGCGGTGGCGGCGAGGGCCGGGATGCGGTCGGTCAGCGCGCGTGCTTCGAACGCGGCGATCTTCTTCTCGGCCGCCTTGAGGCTGGCGGCCAGTTCGGCGATGCGCGCGGGCAGCTGGTCGCGCGGCGTCTTCAGCGTCGTGGTCAGCTGCGAGACGATCGCACGCTCGGCGGCGAGATCGCGGAACGCATCCAGTCCGACGAGAGCCTCGACGCGCCGGTTCGAGGCGCCCACCGACGATTCGCCGACGAGGTTGACGAGTCCGATCTCCGCGCTCGCGGCGACGTGGGTGCCCGCGCACAGTTCGCGCGACCACGGCCCGCCGATGTCGACCATGCGCACCGTGTCGCCGTACTTCTCGCCGAACAGCGCCATCGCACCGAGGGACTTGGCCTCGTCGAGCGACATCACGCGGGTGGTGACCTCGAGGTTGTCGCGGACGGCGTTGTTGGCGATCTCCTCGATCTCGGTGCGCGTCTCGGGCGAGAGCGCCTGACCCCAGGTGAAGTCCAGGCGCATGTAGCCGGCGCGGTTGAGCGAGCCGGCCTGCGTCGCGCTCTTGCCGAGCGTGTCGCGCAGCGCTGCGTGCACGAGGTGGGTGGCCGAGTGCGCCTGACGTGCGGCGCGCCGGTTGACGGCATCCACCACCGAGGTCGCCGGCTGACCCACGCCGACCTCCCCGGAGGTCACCTCGACCGTGTGACTGATCAGGCCCACCACCGGCTTCTGCACGTCCAGGACGTCCAGTTCGTAGCCCGGGCCGACGATGATCCCCTTGTCGGCGACCTGGCCGCCGGACTCGGCGTACAGCGCGGTGTCGGCGAGGATGACCTCCACGATCTGCCCCGCGGCGGCACGGTCGACCGAGACGCCGTCGACGAGCAGACCGAGCACCGTCGATTCGGTCTCGAGATCGGTGTAGCCGGTGAAGGTCGTCTCGCCGTGCGCGCGGAACTCGCGGTACACGCTCGTATCGGCCAGCTGACGCTTGCGGGAGCGCGCGTCGGCCTTGGCGCGGGTGCGCTGCTCGAGCATGAGCGAATCGAACGCGGCGCGATCCACCGTCAGCCCGGCCTCCTCGGCGATCTCGAGGGTGAGATCGATGGGGAAGCCGTACGTGTCGTGCAGGAGGAAGGCCTCGGTGCCGGCGATCGTCGTGCCGCCGGACTTCTTGGTCTGAGCGACGGAGAGGTCGAGCGTCGTCGTGCCGGCCGCGAGGGTGCGCAGGAACGTCTCCTCCTCGGCGAACGCGTACGCCGACAGCCGGGGGTACTCCGTCTCCAGCTCGGGGTACACCGCCTTCATCGCGTCGCGGGACGCCGCGAACAGCTCGGGGAAGGTGGGGCCGTCCACGCCCAGCAGACGCATCGAACGGATGCCGCGCCGCATGAGACGGCGGAGGATGTAGCCCCGTCCTTCATTGGACGGCGTGACGCCGTCGGCGAGCAGCATGAGCGAGGAGCGCACGTGGTCGGCGATGATCCGCATGCGCACGTCGTCGCCGTGGTCGGCGCCGTAGCGGCGACCGCTCAGCTGCGCCGCGAGGTCGAGGACCGGGCGCACCTGATCGGTCTCGTACATGTTCTGCACGCCCTGCTTGATGAACGCGATGCGCTCCAGGCCCATGCCGGTGTCGATGTTCTTCTGCGGCAGCTCGCCCACGATGCGGAAGTCGTACTTGGAGGTGACGTCGTCGATCGCGTACTGCATGAAGACGAGGTTCCAGATCTCCACGTAGCGGTCGTCGTCGGTGGCCGGGCCGCCGTCGACGCCGTAGGCGGGGCCCTGATCGAAGAAGATCTCCGAGCACGGTCCGGCGGGACCGGGCAGACCCGTGCTCCAGTAGTTCGTGTCCTTGTCGAGCCGCTGGATGCGCTCTTCGGGGAGCCCGGCGATGCGCCGCCACAGGTCGAACGCCTCGTCGTCCTCCTTGTAGACGGTCACCCACAGGTCCTTCGGGTCGAACCCGAGCCCTCCGTCGGCCTCCGAGGTGGTCAGCAGCTCCCACGCGTAGGTGATCGCGCCCTCTTTGAAGTAGTCGCCGAACGACCAGTTGCCGAGCATCTGGAAGAACGTGCCGTGGCGGGGGGTCTTGCCGACCTCTTCGATGTCGTTCGTGCGGATGCACTTCTGCACGTCGGCGGCGCGCAGGTAGGGCGCGGGCACGTCCCCGCTCAGGTAGGGGATGAACGGCACCATCCCCGCGACCGTGAACAGCAGCGCCGGGTCGTCGGTCACCAGTGAGGCGGACGGGACGATGGTGTGGTCGCGCTTCTCGAAATAGCGCAGGAAACGGTCAGCCAGCTCGGCGGTCTGCATGGGAGTCCTCGAAGAACGGCGGTGTCCGGGGGACACCGCCTGACGGGTGGGTCAGTCGGTGAGCTTCTTGGCGGCGGCCTGGGCCGCGTCTGCGGCATCCGACGCGGCGTCCGCCGCATTCTCCAGGACGTCGCCGGCGGTGCTCTTGACCGCATCCACGGCGTCGTCCGCCGTGCTCTTCGCGGTGCCGTACGCGTCGCCGGCGGCATCCTTCACGCCTTCGACGATCCCCGAGAAACGGGCTTCCTGCTCGCGGTACGCGTCGCCGATCCGATCGGTGAACTCCGTGATGCGCGCGTCGACATCGGCGAGCACCTCGTGGCCGCGGGGGTCCTTGTTCATGAGGTGCGCGGCGACGAAACCGCCGATCACGCCGAGCAGGAACCACAGCAGGTTTCTCATGTCACCACTTCCTCGTCCGCGGGGCGCGGCATCCCTCCATCGTAGTCGGCAACGCGAAAGGGCGCCGGGGTGACCCCGGCGCCCTTCTGCAGCAGAAACCTTACCGCGCGGCGTAGTACTCGACCACGAGCTGGACGTCACCGGTGACGGGGACCTCCGCGCGCTTCGGGCGACGCACGAGACGCGCGTGCAGCTTGTCGAGCTCGACCTCGAGGTAGCCCGGAACCGGGGGGAGCACGTCGGCGTGACCGCCGGCTGCCGCCACCTGGAAGGGCTCGGTGCCCTCGCTCTTGGCCTTGACGTGGATGAGCTGACCCGGCTTCACGCGGAACGACGGGCGGTCGACGGTCTGGCCGTCGACGAGGATGTGGCGGTGCACGACGAGCTGGCGGGCCTGCGCGGTGGTGCGGGCGAAGCCGGCACGCAGCACGAGGGCGTCCAGGCGCATCTCGAGCAGCTCGACCAGGTTCTCACCGGTCAGGCCCTGAGTGCGGCGTGCTTCGTTGAACGTGTTGCGCATCTGCTTCTCGCGGATGCCGTACTGCTCGCGCAGACGCTGCTTCTCGCGGAGGCGGACGGCGTAGTCGCTGTCCTGCTTGCGCTTGGTGCGGCCGTGCTCACCCGGAGCGTACGGACGCTTCTCGAGGTACTTGGCGGCCTTCGGCGTCAGCGGGATGCCGAGCGCGCGGGAGAGGCGGACCTTGCGGCGGTCCTGGGACTTCGTGGGCACGGATGTGTCCTTCCAAAACGACATGGCCGCGTCTTTCGCGGCTCATGGACGTATCTCCTGCCCTTCCCATTGCGGCGCGCACGTCGGGGTGCACCGAAGGTGTGATGGGGGAAGGAGATACCCGAAAACCATGTTTCGAGCCGGTCTAGCTTAGCAGTTACGCGCCGGAGCCCCAGAATCCGGCGGATCTTGTCCAGTCGCGCCTGCACGTCGCGCTCCTGGCCGTGGTTCGTCGGCTCGTAGTAGCGCTTCGAGGTCAGCTCGTCGGGAAGGTACTGCTGCGCGACCACGCCGACGTCGGAATCGTGCGGGTACCGGTAGCCCTTGCCGTGACCGAGCCGCTTGGCGCCGGGATAGTGCGCGTCGCGCAGGTGCACCGGCACGCGCCCGAATCCGCCGGCGCGCACGTCGGCGATGGCCTTGTCGATCGCGAGGTAGGCCGCGTTGGATTTCGCGGTGGTGGCGAGATAGGCGGTCGCTTCGGCGAGCGGGATGCGGCCCTCCGGCATCCCGATGAACTGCACCGCGTCGGCGGCGGCCACGGCGATGAGCAGGGCCTGCGGGTCGGCGAGGCCGATGTCCTCGGCGGCGGAGATGATGAGCCGCCGCGAGATGAATCGCGGGTCCTCCCCCGCTTCGATCATGCGCGCGAGGTAGTGCATCGCCGCGTCGACGTCCGAGCCGCGGATGGACTTGATGAAGGCGCTGATCACGTCGTAGTGCTCGTCGCCCTGACGGTCGTAGCGCAGCAGGGCGCGATCCACGGCGTTCGCAACGTGCTCGGCGGTGATCTCGAAGACCGCCGGGGAACTCCCGTCGGAGTCCTCGTCATCCTCGTCGCCGTCACCATCGTCGGCCCCGCCGTCGGCGGGCTCGGCGAGGGATGCCGCGGCCTCGAGTGCCGTGAGGGCCCGGCGGGCATCGCCGGACGAGAGGCGCACCAGCGCCTCGCGCGCCTCCGGCAGCAGCGTCACGCTGCCGCCCAGTCCGCGGGGATCGGCGATCGCGCGATCCAGCAGCATCCCGAGATCCTCGTCGGTGAGCGGCTTGAGGGTCAGCAGCAGCGAACGCGACAGCAGCGGCGAGATCACCGAGAACGAGGGGTTCTCGGTGGTGGCGGCGATCAGCACGACCCAGCCGTTCTCGACACCGGGCAGCAGGGCGTCCTGCTGCGCTTTGGTGAACCGGTGGATCTCGTCGAGGAAGAGGATCGTCGACTGCCCGTACAGATCGCGCTGGGTCAGCGCCTCCTGCATGACCTCGCGGACGTCGCGGACTCCGGCGGTGACGGCGGACAGCTCGACGAAACGGCGGCCCGACGACCGAGCGATCGCCTGGGCGAGCGTCGTCTTGCCGGTCCCGGGGGGACCCCACAGGATCACCGAGGAGGCCGCCCCCGTGGAGACGTCCGGTCGGGCCAGCAGGACCAGGGGCGACCCGGAGCGCAGGAGGTGGGACTGCCCGGCGACCTCGTCGAGCGAGGTCGGTCGCATCCGCACCGCGAGCGGGGTCTGCCCCTGGAAGAGTGCGGTGGAGGTCACGGATCAAGGCTAACCGGCACGTCCGACCGTCGGTGCGAAGGCGGGTTTGGCTCGGGTCCGACCCGCCCCGTAGGATCAACCCGCCCGGGTGACCGGCGATCGAAGGAGGCCGCGTGGCGGCGGGTGGAAAACAGCGGGATACGCGCGAAGAGCGAGAGCGCGCGCGGGTCTACCAGGCTCGTCGGACCTACCACGAGGGTCAGGCGCGTCGACGCACGCGCGACAACCTGATCGCCGGCGTCGCCGGAGGACTCCTGATCGCCGCGGTCGTCGCGGGACAGGCCGCCTACTTCATGGCCGGCCCGGGTGCGCCCGTGCCGACGCCGACTCCCACGTCCACCTCGACGGTCACGCCGGAACCCAGCGCCACTCCCACGCAGTCGCCGGATCCGGGCGGCACCCCTTCGGCGACGCCGACGCCGACTCCCTGAGCGCGCGGGAGGCGCACCTCGCAAGCCGCTGACCGGCGGGCCGGCCCGTACTAGGCTGGGGAGCCGTCCATCCCCCACAGGCGGCGAGAGCCGCGATGAGGTGCATCTCCGTGACTGCTGCAGCAGAGTCCACTCCCGAATCCGCCGTCGATCCCGCCCCGGAGTCCACTCCGGACGCCGAGACCGTCGTACCGACCGAGGTCGACACCGTCGTACCGACCGAGGTCGAGACCGAGTCCGACCCGACGCCACCGGCGCCGGACGTGACCGCCGGCGCAGAGTCCGAGGCAGACACCGCCCCTGCGGCATCCCCCGCGCCGTCCCCCGCCGCCGTGCACCTGCCCGGCCCGCGGCCCGGGCCCGGCGCCACGGCCGCGCCCGCCGACACCGAGCCCTGGGGGCGCGTCGACGAGGACGGAACCGTGTCGGTGCGTGAGGCCGACGGCTGGCGCGTGGTCGGGCAGTATCCCGACGGCACCGCCGATGAGGCCCTCGCCTACTACCAGCGGAAGTTCTCCGATCTCGCCGAGCGAAGTCACCCTGCTGGAGGTGCGGCACCGCCGCGGCGGCGCGCCGGCGGCGGATCTGCGGGCGACCGCGCGCGCCCTGCACGCCAAGCTGCAGGACGCGGCAGCCGTCGGCAACCTCGCCGCCCTCGAGGCGCGGGTGCAGGCCCTGACCGGTGAACTGACGGCGGCATCCGAGACGGAGGCGGCCGCCTCCCGGCAGGCGGTCGAAGACGCCGTGCGCGCGCGCACCGAACTCGTCGAGAAGGCCGAGGCACTCGCTGCCCGCGATCCGCGCAGCGTGCAGTGGAAGCAGGCCTCGGCCGAGCTCACCTCGCTGTTCGACCAGTGGCAGTCGCAGCAGCAGAACGGCCCCCGGCTGCCGAAGTCCACCGGCCAGCAGCTGTGGAAGCGATTCCGTGATGCCCGGGCGATCGTCGACAAGCATCGCCGCGAGTTCTACGCCGAGCTCGATGAGGCCCACAAGTCCGTCCGCGACCAGAAGGCGCGGCTCGTCGAGAAGGCCGAAGCGCTCGCCCCGAAGGGCGAGGACGGCATCCAGGCCTATCGCGAGCTGCTCGACCAGTGGAAGACCGCCGGCCGTGCCGGCAAGAAGGCCGACGACGCGCTGTGGGCCCGCTTCAAGGCCGCCGGCGACGCGCTTTACGGAGCGCGCGGCGAGCGCGAGGCGGCCGATGCCGAGGCGTCGCGCGAGAAGATCGAGGCCAAGCGGGCCCTGCTGGAAGAGGCTCGCTCCATCCCCGACGAGCGCGACCTGGTGAAGGCCCGCGCCGCGCTCACCGCGATCCAGCGTCAGTGGGACGATATCGGCCGCATCTTCCCCCGCGACAAGGAGCGCGTGCTCGATGACGACCTGCGCAAGATCGAGACCGGGCTGCGCACCCGCGAAGAGACGGACTGGAAGCGCAACAACCCCGAGACCAAGGCGCGCGCGAACGACATGACGCGCCAGCTCACCGAGGCGATCGAGAAGCTCGAGGACGAACTGGCCGACGGCGAAGAAGTCCGGCGACAAGGCGGCGATCGCCAAGGCGACCGAGGCCCTCGAGGCCCGCCGCGCGTGGCTGGCGGCGCTCGGAGGCTGATCGGAGCCCGTCCGCTCCGGCGGGTTGTCCACAGACCGCGGCGGGCGGCCCCGTGCTCGGCGAGGGTCGGGCACAGTGACTGTCATGCCCTCCCCGTTCCTGTACTTCGCGGACGATCGCCTCTCTCCCGCCGAATTGTCCGCCGCGCGCCTGGACGGCCATCTGGTCGAACTCGGGGAGGCCTACATCCCGGCCGACGCGGTCGAGACGCGTGAACTGCGTGCCGGCTCGCTCCACTCGCTCCTGGGCGACACGCTCGCTGCGACGCATCTGAGCGCCGCCTGGATCCACGGCGCACTCAACGAGCCGCCCGCCCGCCACACGGTGCAGCGCGCGGTGGCACGTCGCCTCCACCACGTCCTCGGTCGGAGGCTCCTCTACCGCGATCTGCGCGTCGATCCGCTCGATCTGGTGCGCATCTGCGGCGTCTGGGTGACCCAGCCGGTGCGCACGCTCGCCGACCTCTCACGCGTCGGCGACGACGAGCACGCGCGCGCGGCCGAGATGATGGCGGATGCCGCACCCGGCCTGGCCGGCCAGGCCTCCCTCTGGCTCGAGACGCACGGCGCACTGCCCAACAAGAGAGCGGCGCTCCGGCTCCTGCGCGACCTCGCGGCGCGCGAAGATCCTCGGGAAGCTCAGGAGGACGTGACCCGATAGACGTCGTAGACGGCGTCGATGCGCCGGACGGCATTGAGCACCCTCTCGAGATGGACGATGTCGCCCATCTCGAACACGAAGCGGCTCAGGGCCAGCCGGTCGTTGGTGGTCGAGACCGTCGCCGACAGGATGTTGACGTGGTGCTCGCTCAGCACGCGGGTGACATCGCTGAGCAGGCCCGAGCGGTCCAGCGCCTCGATCTGGATCTGCACGAGGAAGACGCTCTTGGTCGTCGGCGCCCAGTCGACGTCGATGATGCGGGCGGGATCCTCCATGAGCGAGGCGACGTTCGTGCAGTCGGTGCGGTGCACCGACACGCCGCTCCCCCGGGTGACGAACCCCACGACCTCGTCGCCGGGAACCGGGGTGCAGCACTTCGCGAGCTTGACGAGGATGTCGGGCGCCCCGCGCACCAGCACGCCCGAGTCACCGCCGCGCGGCTGCCGCGAGCGGCCGACATGCGGAATGTCGATCGGCCCCGTCGAGGTGTCGTTCGCGCTCACCAGCGCCGTGACCTTCTCGATCACGGACTGCGTCGAGACATGGCCTTCGCCGACCGCGGCGTACAGGGCGGAGACGTCTTCGTACTTCAGCTGCTGCGCGACCTCGGTGAACGAGTCCTGGCTCATCAGGCGCTGAAGGGGCAGGTTCTGCCGGCGCATCGCGCGGGCGATCGCCTCCTTGCCCTGCTCGATCGCCTCCTCGCGGCGCTCCTTCGTGAACCAGCCGCGGATCTTGCTGCGCGCCCGGGTGCTCTTGACGAAGGTCAGCCAGTCCTGGCTGGGGCCGGCATCCGGATTCTTCGAGGTGAAGACCTCGACGACGTCGCCGCTCTGCAGTTCGGATTCGAGCGGCACGAGGCGCCCGTTGACCTTCGCGCCCATCGTGCGGTGTCCGACTTCGGTGTGCACCGCGTACGCGAAGTCGACGGGGCTCGCGCCGGTCGGCAGCCCGATGACCCGGCCCTTCGGCGTGAAGACGTAGACCTCTTTCGCGCCGATCTCGAAGCGCAGCGAGTCGAGGAACTCCCCGGGGTCGGCCGTCTCGGCCTGCCAGTCCGAGATGTGCGCGAGCCAGGCCATGTCGGCGTCGACCGACTTCGCATCGGGCTTGCCGCCGACGAGGCGCTCCTTGTACTTCCAGTGCGCGGCGACGCCGTACTCGGCCTGCTGGTGCATCTCGTTCGTGCGGATCTGAATCTCGACCGTGCGGCCGCCGGGGCCGATCACGGTCGTGTGCAGCGACTGGTAGAGGTTGAACTTGGGGGTGGCGATGTAGTCCTTGAACCGGCCGGGCAGCGGAGTCCACCGGGCATGGATGGCACCCAGCACGGCGTAGCAGTCGCGGACGCTGCCGACGAGGATGCGGATGCCGATGAGGTCGTAGATGTCGTCGAACTCGCGACCGCGCACGACCATCTTCTGGTACACGGAGTACAGCTGCTTCGGTCGCCCCATGACCCTGCCGCGGATGCGGAGTTCACGCAGGTCGCTGTCCACGGCCTCGATCACGTTGTGCACGTACTGCTCGCGCTGCGGGGTGCGCTGCTTGACGAGGCTCTCGATCTCGGCGTAGAGCTTCGGGTGGAGGACGGCGAACGACAGGTCCTCCAATTCGGACTTGATCGTCTGGATGCCGAGCCGGTGCGCGAGCGGCGCATAGATCTCGAGGGTCTCGGTGGCCTTCTTCTGCGCCTTCTCCGGAGGGACGAAACCCCAGGTGCGGGCGTTGTGCAGCCGGTCGGCGAGCTTGATGAGCAGGACCCGGATGTCGCGCGACATCGCGACGATCATCTTGCGGACCGTCTCGGCCTGCGCGCTCTCGCCGTACTTGACCTTGTCGAGCTTGGTGACCCCGTCCACGAGCATCGCGACTTCGTCGCCGAACTCGGCATTCAGGGTCTCGAGGGCGTAGCCGGTGTCCTCCACCGTGTCGTGCAGGAGGGCCGCGGCAATGGCCTTCGGGCCCAGGCCCAGGTCGGCCAGGATCTGCGCGACCGCCAGCGGGTGGGTGATGTAGGGCTCACCGCTCTGCCGGGTCTGACCCTTGTGCGCGTCATCGGCGACCCCGTAGGCGCGCTCGATGATCGACAGATCACCCTTGGGGTGATGGGTGCGCACCGTGCGCAGGAGCTGTTCGACGTCGTCGCGCCGCGCCGACCGGGAGAAGATCCGCGGCACGAGGCGGCGCAGCGAGGAGGACTGGGCGGGAGGAACGGTCTCGGTCATCCGATTCCTCCCCTCCGCCGGAGCTCAATCCTATGCCCGCTGAGATCGGCGCCCGTCAGGCGGTGCGCGCCCGTCAGGCCGGAACGCCCGCCAGTTCGCGCGCAGCGAGGACGCGGGCATCCCGCGACTTGATGTCGGGCTCGTTCTCGCGGAACAGCGAGTAGAGCGGCGCTGCGACGAAGATCGTGGAGTATGCCGCGACGATCGTGCCGACGAAGATCGCCAGCGAGATGTCGGTCAGCGTCTCGGCTCCGAGCCACAATGCGCCGATGAACAGGATCGCGCCGGTGGGAAGGATGGCGACCACGGTCGTGTTGATCGACCGGATCAGCGTCTGGTTGACCGCGAGGTTGACGGATTCTCCGAACGTGCGCCCGGATATCTCGCCGTCCTCGGTCGTCGTCTCACGGATCTTGTCGAAGACGACGGTCGTGTCGTACAGCGCGTACGACAGGATCGTGAGGAAGCCGATCACCGCCGCCGGCGAGATCTCGAAGCCGAAGAGCGCGTAGACGCCGATCGTGATGATCAGCACGTCGAGCAGGCCGATGATCGAGGTCACCGACATCTTCCACGTGCGGAAGTAGAGCGCGAGGATCAGGAAAGTCAGGGCGAGGAAGATCGCCAGTCCCCAGAGCGACTGCCGGGTCACATCAGCGCCCCAGCTGGGGCCGATGAACGACGCGGTGACCTCGCTGACAGGCACGTCGTAGGCCTCGGCCAGCGCATCGGTGACCTGGAGCGTCTCAGCGGGGGTCAGCTGGTCCGTCTGCACGCGGACGGTGCTGTCGCCCACGGTGGTGACCTTGGTCGTCGCATCCGGGACGACGGACTGGACCGCGTCCGTGGCGACGGACTGATCGGGCGACGTCAGGCCTGAGACGGTGAACTGCGATCCGCCGGTGAACTCGATCGAGAAGGCGATCGGCCGGACGAGCGGCACCAGGGCCGAGCCGATCACGAGGAGCGCCGCGATGATGAACCACAGGCGACGGCGTCCCACGAATGGGAACGAGGTCTTGCCGGTGTAGAGGTCGTTGCCGAGCTGGCTCATGGAGCGCATCAGAGCTCTCCCCCCTTGTCGGTGCGGGACGGTTTACCGGAATCGGGCACCTTCGCCAGCTCCGCCTGCTTGCGCTCGGCGATCGTCTGCCGTCGTTCGGCCTCCCCGCGCGAGCGCGAGGCGCGACGCTCGGCCTGAGTCTTGGTGCTGACCGCAGCGGGTGCGCGGAACTGCGCACGCCCGCGGTAGACCGCGCCGAGAGATGCCGGATCCATGCCCGAGAGCGGATGGCCGGATCCGAAGAACTTGGTGCGCGCCAGCAGCTGCATCACCGGATGGGTGAAGAGGATGAAGATCAGGACGTCGATCACGGTGGTCAGACCCAGCGTGAAGGCGAAGCCCTTCACACTGGCGTCGGCGAGGATGTAGAGCACGACGGCGGCCAGGATGTTGACCGACTTCGAGATGTAGATCGTGCGCTTCGCACGGTCCCATCCGTCCTCGACGGCGCTGGTGATCGACTTGCCGTCGCGCAGTTCGTCTCGGATGCGCTCGAAGTAGATGATGAACGAGTCGGCGGTGAATCCGATCGATACGATCAGACCCGCGACACCGGCCAGCGACAGACGGAAGCCCATCCGCCAGGCCAGGATGCAGAGCGTGATGTAGGTGAGCACGCCCATCACGAACAGCGATGCGATGATGACCAGTCCCAGCGCGCGGTAGACGATGAGCGAGTAGATCGCCACGAGGGCGAGTCCGATCAGACCCGCGATGAGGCCGATCTGAAGCTGCTGCGATCCCAGCGTCGCCGAGATGGTGTCGGAGCTGACGACCTCGAAGCTGAGGGGAAGCGCGCCGTACTTCAGCTGATCGGCGAGGACCTGGGCGGTCTCCTGCGTGAAGCTGCCGGTGATGCTCGGGTCGCCGCCGAGGATGATCGCGTTCATCGACGGCGCGGAGAGCACGTAGCCGTCCAGCACGAAGGCGAACTGGTTGAGCGGCGGTGTCGCGCCGAAGAGGCGCTCGCTGATCTGGCCGAACGTCCGCGTGCCCTCGTCGTCGAACTTGAGGTTGACCGCCCACTGGCCGTTGGTCGGCTGGAGGCCGAAAGTGGCGTCCGTGATCGACGAGCCGTCGAGCTCGACCGGGCCGAGGATGTACTTGACGCTGCCGTCCGCCTCGCACGTGATGAGCGGCTCGTCCTGCGGAGCGTTCGCCGGGTCGTTGTCGGTGTTGTCGCAGTCGTATGCGAGGAACTCGGCGTAGAGCGCCTCGGTGATCCACGCCGGGTCGCTGCCGTTCGTCGGCTCTGCCGTCGGCGTGGAGTTCAGGCTGGGATCCGGTGTCGGGTACGGCGTCTCGGTGCCGTCCTCCCCCACGAACGTCGTCGCCGGAGCCCCCGCGAACAGGACGCCGCGCAGCTGCAGCTGGGCGGACGCCTCGATGCGCTGACGGGTCTGCTCGTCCGCCTGTCCCGGGATCTGGACGACGATGTTGTTGCCGCCCTCGGTGGTCACATCGGCCTCGCCGACACCCGAGGCGTCGACGCGCTGGCGGATGATCGTCACGGCCTGGTTCATCTGCTCCTCGGTCGGAGCGGCGCCGTCGGCGGTCTGCGCCTCGAGGATGATCTGCGTGCCGCCCTGGAGGTCGAGCGCGAGCTCAGGCGTCCACGAGCTCGCCTTGAAGACGTAGACGCCGAGCGCGTTGATGCCGAAGAGGACGGCGGTGATGATCAGGAGCGCGGTCAGTGCGCGCCAGGCATGCCGGACGGGGGTGGATGTCGCCACGAGGGGTCAGCTTTCTGGGAGCCCCGGAGGGCGAGCGGTCAGGCCTTGGGCTTGGTGTCCGTGTCGGCGTCGGGGTCGATGGTCGACTCCGCCTCGGCCCGCGCGTGGTCGTCGCTGATGGAGCTGATCGATCCGCTCGCGACGCCGGCGACATAGCCCGCCTCGCTGGCCTCGGCCTCGATGAAGTCGTCTTCGGTGACGGTGTCCTGAACCGGGTCGACCACGCGAAGGATCGCCTGGCTGTGCACGCGGACCTCGACGCCGGGCGCCAGCTGGACGAGCGCGGGCTGGTCGAGGTTGTCGGGGTCGTACGAGACGATCGTGCCGTAGAGGCCACCCTGCAGCAGCACCTCGGCGCCGGGGACGGTCTGGCGGGCCTTGGCCTCCTGCTCGAGCTTCTGCTTCTGCATGCGCCGGCGCGAGCTCCAGAACATGAAGCCCAGCAGAACGACCAGCAGGATGATGAGGCCGTAGTTGGAGAGGAATTCCATGGAGGCGAAAGCACCTTTCGAATCAGGCGCGCGCCGTGGCGGCACTGCCTTGCAGGAGGGGGGTAGGCGAGAGCCTCCAGCGATTATAGATCATCGAGTCTGAGCGCAGAGTCGAGGTGGGACACGCCGAGGTGCGCGAACGCGGACGGCATGGCGATGCGACCGCGGGGTGTGCGCCCGACGAACCCGATGCGGACGAGGTACGGCTCGACGACGGATTCGATGGTCTCGGCCTCCTCGCCGACGGCCACGGCGAGCGTGCTGAGCCCCACCGGACCACCGCGGAAACGCCGCACGAGCGCGTCGAGCACCGCGCGGTCGAGCCGGTCGAGACCGATCGCGTCCACGTCGTACAGATCGAGGGCGGCATCGACGGTGGCCGTGTCGCCGCCGCCGCCTCGCACGATCATGAAGTCGCGGACGCGGCGCAGGAGGCGGTTGGCGATCCGGGGTGTTCCGCGCGAGCGACGGGCGATCTCGGCCCGCGACGGGGCAGGAAGGTCGACGGCCAGCATCGCGGCGGATCGCTCGATGACGCGCTCGAGCTCGTGGGGCTCGTAGTACTCCAAGTGCGCGGTGAACCCGAATCGGTCGCGCAGCGGGTTGGGCAGCAGGCCCGATCGCGTCGTCGCGCCGACGAGCGTGAACGGCGCCAGGTCCAGGGGGATGCTCGTGGCGCCCGCCCCCTTGCCGACCATGATGTCGATGCGGAAGTCCTCCATCGCGAGGTAGAGCATCTCTTCGGCGGACCGGGCCATCCGGTGCACTTCGTCGATGAACAGCACTTCGCCCGGCATGAGGCTGGAAAGCAGCGCGGCGAGATCGCCCGCGTGCTGGATGGCCGGCCCGCTGCTCATCCGCAGCGGACGGTTGCTCTCGTGCGCGACGATCATCGCCAGAGTCGTCTTGCCCAGGCCCGGAGGCCCCGACAGCAGGATGTGGTCTGCCGGGCGCTGCTGGATGCGCGCGGCGTCCAGCAGCAGCTGCAGCTGCCCGCGGACCTTCTGCTGGCCGACGAACTCGGCGAGGGATGCCGGGCGGAGCGCGCCCTCGATCGCCAGCTCCGTCTCGTCGACGGGCTCGTCGGTGTCGCGGACGTCATCCACCGGCATGCTCCTTTCTGGCGGGTCCGAGCGTGGCGAGGGTCAGGCGCAGCAGCGCGGGGACCGCGGCGCGCTCGGCGGGCGTGGCGCTCTCGACGGCGGCGGTCACGGCCTCGACGGCCGCGCGCTCGCTCCAGCCCAGCCCGACCAGCGCCTGCGTCACCTGCGCGGCGACGCCGGGCGCGGCATCCGGCCCCGTGGACCCGGCCACGCGCGGCGCGGTGACCTTGCCCGCGAGCTGGACGACGATGAGCTTCGCCGTCTTGGGTCCGATGCCCGACACGCGGCGGAACGGCGCGTCGTCGTCGGCGCCGACCGCCTCGGCGATCTGCGCGACGCTGAGGGCGGCGAGGACCCCGAGCGCCGACTTGGGCCCGACGCCCGTCACGCTCAGGAGCTGCGTGAACACGACCAGCTCGTCGCGACTCTCGAATCCGAAGAGCGACAGCGCGTCTTCTCGGACGATCAGATTCGTGTGCAGGTGCACCTCGTCGCCGACGTTCGTCGCGTGCGCGACGTGCGGCGTGACGGCCACGGTGAGCCCGACTCCTCCGACCTCGACGACGAGCGAGTCCGTGTCGACGTGGGCGGCGCGGCCGCGCAGCGAAGAGATCATGCGTCGAGCCTAGAGCTCGATTCGCAGGTTTGTTCGAGCGACACACTCACGGCTCGAGCGGCTCACCGCCGGGCGAGGCGCTCGGCATCCGCCCATGCCCGCTGGGCCGGGGTCAGCGCTCCGCCGGCCGGCGCCTGCGCCGCGCCGCCGCGCCACGCGTGGCACAGCGCCAGCGCGAGGGCGTCGGCCGCATCGGCCGGCTGCGGCACCTCGTCCAGGCGCAGGATGCGCGCGATCATGGCCTGCACCTGGCGCTTGTCGGCGGCTCCGTAGCCCGTGACGGCGGCCTTCACCTCGGTCGGGGTGTGCGTGGTCGCCGGCAGGCCGCGCTCTCCGGCGATCAGCAGCGCGATGCCGCTGGCCTGCGCGGTTCCCATGACCGACTGGCGGTTGTGCTGCGAGAACACCCGCTCCACGGCGACGACCGTCGGCGCGTGCTGGTCGATCACGGCGCGGATGCCGGCGGCGATCGTGGCCAGGCGGCGCTCGATCGGCTCACCGGGATCGGAGCGGATGACCCCGACGTGCACGAGTGTCGCCGACCGGTCGCGCGCGACGTCGACCACGCCGACCCCGCACCGGGTCAGTCCGGGGTCGATGCCGAGAACGCGCAGAGCTGCCACTCCCCCACGCTAGGCGGCGGGTGCGGGAGCACGAGCGGGCGGCGCGCCCTACTCGTCGTTCTCGAGCTCGGCCTGCACCTCGGCGGACAGATCGAAGTTGCTGTACACGTTCTGCACGTCGTCGCTGTCTTCGAGTGCGTCGATCAGGCGGAAGACCTTGCGCGCCGTGTCGGCGTCGACCTCGACCTTCAGCGAGGGCACGAACTCCACGTCGGCCGATTCGTAGTCGATCCCGGCCTCCTGCAGCGCGGAGCGCACCGTGACCAGCTCGGACGCATCGGTGATCACTCCGAAGCCCTCACCGTGCGGCTCGATCTCCTCGGCGCCCGCGTCGAGCACGGCCAGCATCAGGTCGTCCTCGGACGTGCTCTCGGACGAGACGACGATCACGCCCTTGCGGTGGAAGTTGTACGCCACGCTGCCGGGGTCTGCCATCGTGCCGCCGTTGCGCGTCATCGCCGTGCGCACCTCGGCCGCCGCACGGTTGCGGTTGTCGGTGAGGCACTCGATCAGCAGCGCGACGCCGTTGGGTCCGTAGCCTTCGTAGAGGATCGTCTGGTAGTCGACGGACTCGCCGGTCAGTCCCGCACCGCGCTTGATCGCGCGGTTGATGTTGTCGATCGGGACCGACGTCTTCTTCGCCTTCTGGACCGCATCCTGCAGGGTCGGGTTGCCGGCGAGATCGGCACCGCCGATCTTGGCTGCGACTTCGATGTTCTTGATGAGCTTGGCGAACGACTTGGCACGGCGCGAATCGATGATCGCCTTCTTGTGCTTCGTGGTCGCCCACTTGGAGTGGCCGGACATGCCCCCAGTTTACGGGGACGCACCGGGCGTCACTGCGCGACGATCTTCTGCAGCGTGCGCAGATTGCGGTTGGTCGTCGTGGAGCGGTAGGCCGTGCGGGCGAGCAGTTTCGCGAACGGGGTGTCGGTCGAGCTCCCCTTCACCGGGTTCCAATAGATCACGCCGGCGCCTCGCGCGACCGGGTCCGCCGTGGCGTCGAGGGATGCCGCCGCTGCGGCGAGTTCGTCCAGGACCGCGTCATCCGAGCCGAACACGACCCACGGCTGGCGCTCGGATGCGGCCGCGTCGAACGGGAACTCCTCGATCGCGCGCTGCACCTCGGCGCGCGTGACCAGCACGATCCACGCGTCGTAGCCGAATCGATCGCGCAGAGCCTGTTCGATCGCGGCCTTGAGCGACGCGCGCTGCCGCGGATCGGCATCCGCCTCGAACGTCGCGTTCCCGCTCGCGAGCACCGTCCGCACGCTCCCGAGCCCGAGTCCGTCACGCAGGAGCGCGGCGAGGTCGGCGCTGCGGATCGTCACTCCCCCGACGTTCACCCCGCGCAGCAGCGCGACCCAGGCGGTCACGGCAGACCTAGAGAGCGAACTCGAAGCCGAATCGGGAGGACAGGAGCGCCACGAGATCTCGCGGCACTTTGCTGAGGTAGGCCGGTGCGGGGCGAGGGTCTCGGCCGACCCGATGAACGGGAAGTACACGGGCCGTCGGTCGACGACTCGACCGAATCGCGGATCGCGACGATGTCGCCTCCGATGCGACGCAGCCCGGTGAGGGTGATCGGCGTGGCGAGGCGGAGCGTGTCGCTGACCGGCATCCGCCAGTGCGGCATCTCCTGCCGCGACGCGCCTTCGTCTGCTCGCCGAGGGGACCGAGCACGCGCCCCCACGCCCCGATTCCCGGGGTCGGGAGCGTGCGGTCCCAGACGAACAGGGTGTCTCCCGGCTCGGTGAAGCCGACCAATTCGTGCGACCACTCGAATCGGCGGTCCTCCGAGGCCTTCGGAGCCGTGAGCGCCTCGCCCACGACACCGCCGGACGGAGCGATCATCCAGTAGCGCTCTTCCGGGCGGTCGCTCCACCACTCGTTGACGGTCATGTCAGAAATGTAGCCGGTGGGGCCGCGTGCGTCAGGCGGCGCGCACGGCGTCGAGGAACAGCTCGTGAAAACGGTGCTCGCCGGTCACTTCGGGGTGGAACGAGGTCCCCAGGAGCGGTCCGCGGCGGACGGCGACGATGCGTCCGTCCTCGAGCCTGGCCATCGCCTCGACGTCGGGTCCTGCCTCCTGCACCAGCGGTGCGCGGATGAAGACCGCATGCACGGGGCGGGGTCCGAGGGCGGGCACGTCGAGATCGGTTTCGAAGGAGTCGAGCTGACTGCCGAAGGCGTTGCGCTGCACGGTCACATCCAGGCCTCCGAAGGTCTCCTGCCCCGCGATCCCGTCCGTGATGCGGTCGGCCAGAAGGATCAGTCCCGCGCACGTGCCGTACATCGGCATGCCCGCGTCGATCGCGTCGCGGATCGGCTGCTGCATCCCGAACGCCCTCGAGAGCTTGTCGATCACGCTCGACTCCCCGCCGGGGATCACGAGACCCTCGACGGCCGCGAGCTCGCTCGGGCGGCGCACCAGCTCCACCTGCGCGCCGAGGTCGGTCAGCACGCGCGCATGCTCGCGCACGTCGCCCTGCAGGGCGAGCACTCCGACGTGCGGGCGCCTACCAGCCACGCTCGGCGAGCCGGTGCGGAGCCGCGAGGTCGGTGACGTTGATGCCGACCATGGCCTCGCCGAGGCCGCGCGACACGTCGGCGATGACCTTCGCGTCGTCGTAGAACGTCGTCGCCTTCACGATCGCGGCGGCACGCTCTGCCGGGTTGCCCGACTTGAAGATGCCGGAGCCGACGAACACGCCGTCCGCGCCCAGCTGCATCATCATCGCCGCGTCGGCCGGGGTGGCCACGCCGCCCGCGACGAACAGCACGACCGGCAGCTTGCCGGTCTCGGCGATCTCGGCCACGAGCTCGTAGGGGGCCTGCAGCTCCTTGGCCGCGACGTACAGCTCGTCCTTGGTCATCGAGCGCAGGACGTTGATCTCGCCGGAGATCTTGCGGATGTGCTTCGTCGCCTCGGAGACATCGCCGGTGCCCGCCTCGCCCTTCGAGCGGATCATCGCGGCGCCCTCGTTGATGCGGCGCAGCGCCTCGCCCAGGTTGGTCGCACCGCACACGAAGGGCACGGTGAACTTCCACTTGTCGATGTGGTTGACGTAGTCGGCGGGCGAGAGCACTTCGGACTCGTCGATGTAGTCGACGCCGAGCTCCTGCAGCACCTGCGCCTCGACGAAGTGGCCGATGCGGGCCTTGGCCATCACGGGGATCGACACGGCGTCGATGATGCCGTCGATCATGTCGGGGTCGCTCATGCGCGAGACCCCGCCCTGCGCGCGGATGTCGGCGGGGACCCGCTCGAGGGCCATCACCGCGACGGCGCCGGCGTCTTCGGCGATCTTGGCCTGCTCGACGGTGACCACGTCCATGATCACACCGCCCTTGAGCATCTCGGCGAGGCCGCGCTTGACGCGACTGGTTCCCGTGTCGGCAGAGGTCACGGCGGGTCCCTTCGGGTGGAGTGTGCGCCGGAGGCGCGAGAGGTGGGAAGGTCGGAATATTGACCTAGGCCAAAAGATAGCATGTACTGCGTCTACACACTCAGCGCGAAGGACGGTGCGATGACCCTCGAGATCAGCGGACGCTCGGCATCCGAGATCGCCGACAGCCTGCGCGCCCTGATCGAGCGCGGCTCGCTGCGACCGGGCGATCCGCTGCCGTCGGTGCGGGCGCTCGCGGACAGTCTCGGCGTGAACCGGAACACGGTCGTCGCGGGCTACCGCCAGCTCACCAAGACCGGCGTCATCGTCACGCGCGGCCGTGGCGGCACCCACGTCGCCGACCTGCTGGCCGTGGCGCAGGAGGGTTTCGCGGGCGACAGCGTGCTGCGTGATGTGGCGACGGGCAACCCCGACCCCGATCTCATCCCCGACCCGTCGCGTGCCCTCGCCAGCATGGCCGGCAGGCCCGTGCTGTACGGCGAGCCGGTCATCGATCCCGACCTGGAGCGATGGGCCCAGGAGTGGATGGGCGACGCGATCCCGGCGGGCGCGTCGATGCGGCTCACGATCACGAGCGGTGCCGCCGATGCGGTCGAGCGCCTCCTCGCCCAGGCGCTGAGCCGCGACGACGCGGTCGCCCTCGAGGACCCGTGCTTCCTCGCGAGCATCCACACGGTGCGACTGGGCGGCTACCGCCCCGTTGCGGTGCCGGTGGACGACGAGGGGATGACGGTGGCGGGCCTTCGTGCGGCATTGGAGCAGGGCGTGCGGGCGGTCGTGTGCACGCCGCGCGCGCAGAATCCGTCCGGCGCCAGTCTGTCGGCGCGACGCGCCGCCCAGCTGCGGGACGTGCTGAGCGACCACCCGTATGTGCTCGTGATCGAGGACGATCACTTCTCCCTGCTCTCGCGTGAGCCGCTGCATTCCGTGATCGGTCCCGGTCATCAGCGCTGGGCGCTGATCCGCTCGGTCTCGAAGTTCCTCGGTCCCGACATGTGCCTGGCCGTGACGGCGTCGGATCCCGAGACGGCCGAGCGGCTCTCGATGCGGCTCACCCCGGGCACGACGTGGGTGAGCCACCTGCTCCAGCGTCTCGTTCTGACGCTCGTCACCGATGACGAGACCCTGACCGCGATCGAGCGCGCCGGTGCGCACTACGCGGCGAGGAATGCGGCGTTCGCCGCGCGCCTGACCGCCCGCGGCATCCCGACCTCCGCCGGCGACGGGCTCAATCTGTGGGTGCCGCTCCCGGTGCCGGCGCGGGCGGTCGTCGAGCGACTCATGCGCCGAGGGTGGCTCGCCCGCGGCGGCGACGAGTTCGCGCTCGCGGGGGGTCCGCCGTCGCACCGCCTGCGGCTGACCGTCCACGATCTGGACGACGCCGACGCCGAGCAGCTCGCCGCCGACATCGGTGCCGCGGTGCACGCGGCGGGCGGCCGGGCCGCCGCGCGGGAAGTGGCATGATCGAGCGGTGAAGATCCTCTCGATCCAGTCCGCGGTCGCTTTCGGCCATGTCGGCAACTCGGCTGCGGTCTTCCCGCTGCAGCGCATCGGCGTCGAGGTCATGCCGGTGTACACGGTGAACTTCTCCAACCACACCGGATACGGGCAGTGGCGCGGTCCGCTGATCTCCCCGGACGACGTCCGCGACGTGATCACCGGAATCGAGGAGCGGGGCGTCTTCCCGCAGGTGGACGTGGTGCTGTCGGGCTATCAGGGCGGCGAGGGGATCGCGGACGTGATCCTCGACGCGGTGGCGCGCGTCAAGGCAGCCAACCCGAGCGCGGTCTACGCGTGCGATCCGGTCATGGGCAACGCAGCCAGTGGCTGCTTCGTCGCGCCGGCCATCCCGGTGCTGCTGCGCGAACGCGTCGTTCCCGCCGCCGACCTCATCACCCCGAATCAGTTCGAACTCGGATTCCTGACCGGAACCGAGCCGCGCACCCTGGAGGACACGCTGGCGTCGGCCGACCTCATCCGCGCGACGGGACCGCGCACGGTGCTCGTCACGAGCGTCGAGCGACCCGACGCCCCCGAGGGGACGATCGAGATGCTCGCGGTGGCACCGCGACGGCGCATGGATCGTCCAGACGCCGCGGCTGCCCCTGAAGGCGAACGGCTCGGGAGATGTCACGGCGGCGCTCTTCACCGCGCACTTCGTGCGCACCGGAGATGTTGCGGACGCGCTCGCGCGGACCGCGTCGAGCGTGTACGACCTTCTCGAGCGGACCTTCGAGTCCGGTGAGCGGGAGCTGCAGCTGGTCGAGGCGCAGGAGTCCTACGCCCACCCCCGCCTGCAGTTCACCCCGCGGCAGGTGCGCTGAGCTCAGGCGGGCCAGGCCTCGGCGACGGTCCGGCGCACATCGCCGAGCAGCTGGGGCAGGGCCTTGGTCCGCGCGATGATCGGGAAGAAGTTCGCATCGGCGCCCCACCGCGGCACGATGTGCTGATGCAGGTGCTCGTCGACGCCCGCGCCGGCGACGGCGCCCTGGTTCATGCCGATGTTGAAGCCCTCGCAGCGCGACACCGCCCTCAGCACCCGCATCCCGGTCTGGGTGAGCGCCCCGATCTCGGCGACCTCCTCCGGCGTCGCCTCGTCGTACTGACCGATGTGGCGGTAGGGGCACACGAGCAGATGGCCCGAGTTGTACGGGAAGAGGTTGAGCAGCACATAGGCCGTCGTCCCGCGATGGACGATCAGGCCGTCCTCGTCGGACTTGCCCGGAGCCGCGCAGAACGGGCAGGCGTCGCGCAGGGGCTGAGGGCCCGCCTGGATGTAGGCCATCCGGTGCGGTGTCCACAGCCGCTGGAACTGATCGGGGACCCCGGCCAGTGCGGCGGCGTCGACGAGCCCCGCGACGGGCTCGGCGCCGTCGTCGGTCACTGCAGGTCCTCCGCCGTGTTCACCAGGGCGTGCGTGGCGATCGCCGAGCGGATGCGGCGCACGGCGTCCTCGATCGGCACGCCGTTCTGCTGAGACCCGTCGCGGAAGCGGAACGACACGGTGCCGCCCGCGCGGTCCTGCTCGCCGGCGATGAGCTGGATCGGGACCTTCTGGGTCGTGTGCGTGCGGATCTTCTTCTGCATGCGGTCGTCGCTGTGGTCCACCTCGGCCCGCACGCCCTCACGCAGAAGGTGCACGATGATCTCGTCGAGGTAGTCGTAGTACTCCTCGGCGACGGGGATGCCGACCACCTGGACGGGCGCCAGCCACACCGGGAAGGCCCCCGCGTAGTGCTCGAGCAGGATCGCGAAGAACCGCTCGATCGATCCCATGAGGGCGCGGTGGATCATGACGGGACGCTTCTTCAGCCCGTCACGATCGGTGAATTCGAGGTCGAACCGCTCGGGCAGGTTGAAGTCCAGCTGCACGGTGGACAGCTGCCAGGTGCGGCCGATCGCATCCTTGACCTTCAGATCGATCTTGGGGCCGTAGAACGCGGCCTCCCCCGCCACCTCGGTGAGCTTCAGTCCACTCGCCAGCGCGACGCGACGCAGGGCGTCCGTCGCCTCGGCCCAGTGCGCCTCGTCGCCGATCCACTTCGACTTCTCGTCGTCGCGCATCGACAGCTCGAGTTCGAAGTCGCTCAGTCCGAAGTCGCGCAGGAGCGACAGGACGAACTCGAGGACTTCGGCGACCTCGCCCTCCAGCTGCTCGGGCGTGACGAACAGATGAGCGTCGTCCTGGGTGAAGCCGCGCACCCGGGTGAGGCCGTGCAGCGCGCCGGAGAGCTCGTTGCGGTACACGGTGCCGTTCTCGGCCAGGCGCATCGGCAGATCGCGGTAGCTGCGCGCGCGCTCCCGGTAGATCAGGATGTGCATGGGGCAGTTCATCGGCTTGAGGTAGTAGTCGACGCCCTGCTTGGTGATCTCGCCGTTCTCGTCGCGCTCCTCGTCCAGATGAATGGGCGGGAACATGCCCTCCGCGTAGGTGACGAGGTGATTGGACTCGATGAAGAGGTCCTTCTTCGTGATGTGCGGCGTGTACACGTAGGTGTAGCCGGCGGCGCGGTGGCGGTGCAGCGCGTGCTGCTCCATCTCCTGGCGCACGATCCCGCCGCGCGGGTGCCAGACCGACAGGCCCGACCCGATCTCGTCCGGGAAGGAGAACAGGTCGAGCTCCTTGCCGAGGCGTCGGTGATCCCGCTTGGCCGCTTCCTCGAGCCGCTGCTGGTAGGCGCGCAGCTCGTCTTTGGACGGCCATGCGGTGCCGTAGATGCGCTGCAGCTGCGGGTTCTTCTCACTCCCCCGCCAGTACGCCGCCGCGATGCGGGTCAGCGCCCATCCGTTGCCGATCATGCGGGTGTTGGGCAGGTGCGGACCACGGCAGAGGTCCTTCCAGACGACCTCGCCGTCTCGGTTCACGTTGTCGTAGATCGTCAGCTCGCCGGCGCCGACCTCGACGGATGCGCCGTCGGCTGCTTCCGTGCCGGATGCGGTGCCCCCCTTGAGCCCGATCAGCTCGAGCTTGAACGGCTCGGCAGCCAGCTCGGCGCGCGCCTCTTCATCGCTGACGACCCGGCGGACGAACCGCTGGCCTTCGCGGATGATGCGCTGCATCTCCTTGTCGATGGCCTTGACGTCCTCGGGCGTGAAGGGCTGTTTCACGCCGAAGTCGTAGTAGAAGCCGTCGGTGATCGGCGGCCCGATCCCGAGATTCGCCTGCGGGTCGATCCGCTGCACGGCCTGGGCGAGGACGTGCGCGGCGGAGTGGCGCAGGATCGCGAGCCCGTCTGCGCTGTCGATCGTGACCGGCTCGACGGCATCCGTCTCGGTGACGATCGTCGCGAGGTCCTTCAGCTCGCCGCCGACGCGCAGGGCGACGACGGACCGATCGGGGAACAGGGCGAATCCGTCGGCGGGATGGACAACGTCCGACGGAGGGGTGACGTCAGTCAAGGAACTCTCCAGAGGGTGGCTCGGATGAAAGGCTGCTCAGCTTCGGGCGCGCAGTGCGCCCCGCCCGCTCAGGCGCCGAGCGTTCGCGTGCAGACGACGGCGACGACGGTCGCGTTCGGCAGCCGGCGCAATCCCATGGCTCCAGTCTAGTTCGGGGCGAGCGCGCGCAATATGCTGAAGCACCGGCACCGGGAGGTCATCGGCCTCACCCGCCACTTCGGAGCACCACGACAACCACGCGGGGTCGATATGGGCGATGTCCTCAGCGAGCAGCCGTCTGGAGCCCAGGCCGCTGAGCGGGTCAGACGCCCGCTGCGGTGCGGTGAACCGGACATCCACGAGTTCGACACGGCCGACGGCGTGCGGTTGAGGCTCTCGCGATTCCGCGGCGGCGCCAAGGGCCCCGTCATCCTCGCGCCGGGCTTCGGAACCTCCGCACTGGCGTACACGCTGGACACCACCGAGACCAACTACCCCGAGTACCTCTACGAGCACGGCTACGACGTCTGGGTGCTGGATTATCGGGCCAGCCCCGCGCTGGCATCCGGAACCACGCAGTTCTCACTGGATGACATCGCGACCTACGACTACCCGGCGGCGGTCGAGAAGGTCCGCGCCGAGTCCGGCGCCGAGACGGTGCAGATCATGGCGCACTGCGTGGGGTCGCTCACGATGCTCATGGCGCTCAGCCTCGGATTGACCGGCGTGCGCTCCGCCGTCGCCTCGCAGCTGACCCTGCACCCGCGCGCGGGGGCCCTGAACGAGCTGCGTGCCGGCATCTACGCCGCCGACGTGTTCGACGCCCTCGGCGTCGACCTGCTCACGACCGAGATCGACGATGATCCGAGCTGGTTCGAGAAGCTCTACGACAAGGCCCTCGCGATCTACCCCGCCGGCGACGAGCCGTGCGAGCGGACCTTCTGCCGTCGCGTCATGTTCATGTACGGCGAGGTGTACGACCACGACAATCTCAACGACGCGACCCACGACCACCTCCACGAGGCGTTCGGCGCCGCGAACATGAAGACGATGCGGCAGATCTCCCAGTTCCTCCGCGACGACCACGCCAAGAGCGACGACGGCAGCTACGACTACCTCGACGGGACGGCGGGCCTCGGCATCCCGATCGCGTTCATCCACGGCGAGCACAATCGCCTGTTCCTGCCCGAGGGCAGCGAGCTGACGTACGAGTTCCTCCGCGCGCACAACGACCCCGGGCTGTACTCCCGGCACGTGATCCCTGGGTACTCCCACATGGACTGCTTCATCGGGAAGGATGCCGCGCGCGACGTCTACCCGCTCGTGACCGCCCAGCTCGATCTGCACAACTGATCACCGAGGAGCAGGATGACCACCGTCGAGGGCGACATCACCGGATCGGACGGCTCATCGGGCGGCCGGCATCCGGCCGTGGAGGATCTCTTCCGCTACCCGCTGCTGTCGGCCCTGATCGAGCGTCGCACCCGGCGCATCCCCCGCGGCTTCTCGGTGAATGCCGGGCCGCTCAGCCACGAGAGCCACAACGAGCCGGCGCCGCTGACGAAGCTGGAGGAGGCGATCCTCGTGCTGTCGATCGCCGGGATCACCGGCACGACGCAGCACGACGGACCGCTGGTCAAGCCGGACGGCAAGCCCGAGCTCGGGACGCCGTTCCTGAACATCATGGCCCGCATGGGCAGCAGCGCCGACAACGCGCAGGCCACCTACTTCTTCATGATCAATGACGACGGCATCTTCCTGATCCGCCACCCCACGGGTCAGCAGGCGCTGGAGATGGGCAGAGACCTGCCCCCGCAGTGGTCGCAGTGGCAGGACGCGGACTGGATCGAAGCCGCCGAACGGTGCCTCGTCCGTGTCTCGGACAAGCGGCTCAGCTTTCCGCGCGAGTGGCCGTACTACCTGGGGTGGAACGCCCAGGCCTCGAATGCGCCGGGCACGACCCTGTTCTTCCCGGTCGTGGACTGCACGTGGCAGTACATCAACGCGCTGATCATCCTCGCGAGCGAGCCCGACGGCAAGCGGCCCCTGTTCGTCGACGACTGGAGCAGGTTCAAGCCGAAGGGTCTGCTCGAGCGTCTCGCCAAGCTCGGCGGGTCGCTCGGGATGACCGAGAAGATCCCGTACCACCCGATCGGGGGGCTGACCCACATCCGCAGCGGATTCGTGAGCAAGGACAGCATCGTCCCGCTCGGCTTCGCCCACGGCGCGCGCACCGACTACGAGGCGTTCTTCTACTTCCAGAACCTCATGCTGCTGGGTCAGGGCATGGGTCTGGGCGGGTGGATCCACGGTGCGGTCTTCGCGCCGTACATCTGGCAGCAGGACGAAGCGAAGGGATGGCACGGGCTGGGGTTCCGCATGGACGAGGCGAAGCTGGGCAGGCACTGGCCGCCGGTGCCGGCATCGCAGGCGAACCCGGTCGGCATCGACGGGATCCTCGAGTCGCTCAGCCCGCCCTACGTGTCGTCGATGGATGACGCGGTCGACCGGGTCGTGGAGTCGAAGTACAGCGCGGGGGGTGCGGTGTACGGCAACGAGGAGGTCTTCGCGCGGTCATACCGCAACCGCGACGACGCGAGGGCGTATCTGGCGGCCGGCACGCGGTTCGATCCCCGCCAGATCTCCTACATCAAGGATGTCTGCAACTACATCTACGACACGTACGACCGCTTCCCCGCCCACGTCGACGCCTTCTACAGCCCCGGGATGTGGCTGCAGTTCTCGCACCTCGAGACCGAGTACTACGACCGCTACTTCGACCCCGCCCAGTACACCCGTCAGGCCGCGCACGACGCGCTCTGGCACCCCTGAGCGGGTGCCCCGGCGTGCTCGCACGCGCACTCAGACGTGCGCGGTGAAGAACCCGACGACCTCGTCGACCTCGGTGCCGACGTAGCGGTAGCCCTCGTACCGCCCCGACGGCGACGGATGGATCCGCACCCCGAGCGAGCGCGGAGCGGCCGCCGAGAACGCCTCCACGACGGACAGCTCGCCCCACGGGTCGCCGGCGCCCTGCACGAACTGGATCACGGTGTCATCCAGGAGCGCGAGCGGGATCGCGGGATCGTGGTCGCGGTACAGCGGAGCGCGCAGGAGCACGTTGACCACGTCGGCGGATGCCGCCACGAGCGGCCCGAGCGCGCCGATCTGGTCCAGCGAGAAGCGCGCGTTGAACCGTCGCACCTTCGTCGGCTGCACCGCGAGGATCGCGCGGATCGGTGGGCAGTGCGGCGCACCGTAGAAGGCGGTGTTGCCCCCGGCGGACATCCCGATGACGCCGATCCGGTCGCCGTCGACGTCGGAGCGCGATCGTGCGTAGCGCACCGCGCCCACGAAGTCGCGGGCCTCCCAGGGGCCGTGCGTGAGCGGACGCCGTGCGCCGCTCTCGCCGTGGTTGGACAGATCGAACATCAGCACGTTGAAGCCCGCGTCATGCAGCGCGCGCGTCGCCGGGAAGAAGTCGACGTCCCGATCCGTGAAGGGCACGCGACCGGCGATGTTGCCGGCCCGGTTCCACATCCACCCGTGCACCCACACGATCGTCGGCGCCGGCGGTCCCCCGGCCGGGACGAACCATCCGCGCAGCCGGATGCCGTCGGTGGCGAGGAACGACACGTCTTCGTATGTCAGCCCGACCGCGGAGGGGGTGCGCGTCAGCGGCAGGCGCTGTCCGAACAGCCCGAGTCGCGCCAGAGTGACGGCGAGCATCCGATCCTCCTTCAGGCCACGGGCGCGTGCGCGTGGAACCGGACCTGGAGTCCGCTCGCGGGCAGGGGGAAGAGCTCGTTGGTGAGGGTCAGGTCCTGCGGCGGGATCGTCCAGGCGGTCTCGCGCAGGAGCAGGACCAGGTACATCTTGACCGCGACGGTGACGATGTCCTCCCCCGGGCACCGGTGGTGGGTGGGATCGCCGTCGCCGTGCGGCACGTAGCTGCCCGGCGGTCGCTCCGCCTCCTTCGCCGGCAGGAACCGATCGGGATCGAACGTGTCCGGATCGGGGAACACGTCCGGGTTGCGCATGGTGATGTGGATGCCGCCGATCGCCCCCCAGCCGGCGGGGATGCGGTAGCCGCCCACCTCCATCGGCGCCGTGACGCGTCCGAAGAACGTCGCGGAGTTCATCGCGAAGTAGCGACGCAGTTCTTTCGAGATGCGCGCGAGGTACTCGAGGCGATCCAGCTGCGCCATCGTGATCGGTCCCTCGGGCGCCACGTCGCAGCACCTCCGCGCGGGCGCGTTCCATGATCTCGGGGTGCTGCCCCACGATCATCGTCACCAGGGTGAGCGGCACGAAGTAGCCGCCCTGGCCGGCGAACATCAGATGCAGGATGTCGCCCTTCAGCTTCTCGAGGGCGATCCCGTCCTGCCGGGCGGCGTCGATCATCCGCGAGACCACGTCGTCGTACGTGCCGGTCCGGTGGCGTTCGAGCAGGTCGGCGATGATCTCGACGAGCCGCGTGCGTCCTGCGAGCGCCCGCGCGTACTTCGTGCCCGGCAGCGGCACCGGAATCGTCATGAACGCCTCGCGCATGTCGCCCGTGATGCGGTTCAGCTCGTCGACGGCCGCGTCGCTCTCGTCGCCGGTGTACTGCGCGGCGGTGAGACGCGCGGCGAAGACGCGGAGGTCGGGCCGGATCGTCGCCGTCCCCCGCGACGTCCACTCGTCGATCGTTCGCTGCAGCAGCTCCTGCATCCTGGGCAGATACGCCTCGATCGAGCTGCGGTAGCCGATCGCGCGCAGCATCACGTTCTTGCGCGCATGGTGCTCGACGCCGTCGATCAGGGCGAGTGAGTTCACGAAGATCTGCTCGGCCGTGATCGGGTCGGCGTCGCCGCGTTCGATGCGCGGGTCGGTGGCGAAGGCATGGAAAGCTTCGTGGCCGGAGAAGACCACGAAGTTGCTGCCGAACAGCCGCGTGCGGAAGATCGGTCCGTACCGGGCGAGCCGGTCCTGGTAGAACGCGTGGTTGCTGCGGACGATCGCGAGCGACTCGCCGAGCCACGGCAGCCCGAACCTCCCCGGCGGCAGAGGCGCGTCCTGCGGCATCCGTCGGCTCCCCTCGATCGTCACGCGCTCGAGCTCACGTTCCACGGCACGAAGGCGTTCGGGACACCCTCGCAGCGCCTTGCCGAGTTCGGGGAAGTGCCGCAGCAGCACCGTGATCATCGTGTTGTCGGCGATCCACTGCAGGCCGGTCTTCGTGTAGTACTCCTCCGTGTAGCAGTCGGTGAGGAAGCGGTCGCTCTTCAGCCGGCGGCTGGCCATCAGGATGAAGACGCGGAAAGCGGTGTCGCTGAAGCCGAAGTCCTTCGGCGGCGTCTCGGCCTGCATGCCCACCTGGAGGTCGACCTTCTCGACGTCGCCGCCGTACATCTCCTTGAGCTCGGCCGCCCACTGCGGGTTGTCGGTGAGCTCCTCGAACGAGGCGGCGGGCGTGAGGTGCAGCAGCCTGCGGAACTGGTTGTAGCGCGGCACCCCCCGTTCGCGGTCGCGCATGATGTCCAGCGCCGCCAGGTCCAGGCGCGTGCCGTCGGGCAGGGTGAGATCCTGCATCCAGCGCGGGAAGTTGTGCAGCTGAATCGCGCCCGGATGCTGGATGCCGAACGAGTACCAGAGGTCGGACACCTTCGCGCCGCCGGTCAGAACACGGTGCGCGTTGAGCAGGATGATCTCCTCGAAGTCCATCGAGTCCACGAGCGCATCGTCGGCCAGCGCGCGCACCTCGAGGGTGTCGGGCAGCAGCGGGTGCAGCCGGTACACCGCGGCGAACTCCTCCGTCAGCTGGTACGGCGCACCGTGGTGATCGGCGTGCGACCCGGGGATGCCGCTGATGACGTCGCTGGAGCTCAGCCGGCCGAAGCGGCGGTGGATCCTCTCGCCGGCCATCCCCCACCAGTTCGCCCGCATCGCGACCTTCAGGACGGGGTGGGCGATGATCGCGGGAGTCCACTCCACGGTGTGGATCTTCGCGAGCAGCGCGGAATTGATCAGCTGGGCCGTGCCGAACAGCTCGTCATCGGTCATCGCCGGGTACTCGCGCAGCAGTCGGTCGCAGATCGCATTGTGCTCGAGGGTGAACAGCGTGTGCAGGAGGCCGAGGCCGACCCACCAGTTCTCGCTGAACCCGGTGAGAGCCACGCCGGTCGCCGGATCGAGGGGCAGATGGCCGTCCGCGAGCACGAGCTTGCCGTCGACGCCGGTGCGGATCTCGCTGCGGCGCTCGGCGGTCGTGCCGTAGATCGAGGAGGCATCCCACCAGTGCGTCTGGCTGTTGATGTACGTCGCCGGCAGGTCGTCGTCGGCCGCGACGCGGGTCGGGTCCTTCTTGGTCCGCGGAATGCGCATCGGCTTCTCGAACCACGCGTCCTCATCGGGGAGATCGAGGTCGATGAAGGCGTCCTCCTCCCGCCCGTGCGCGAACCAGTCGTGGGTCTGGAACTGGATCCACGCGGCCGCGAGCAGGTTCAGCGAGGTCGCCGGGGTGAACACATCACGTCGCATGAGCTTCTGACTGATCGCCCGCGGACTCGGCGACATGAGGTCGGAGCCCTCGGCGGGACGAGCGTCCACGAGGGGCACGTTGCGGGCGAAGCGCGTGCCGGCCCTGCCCATGTCGGGGTCGCTGAGGTCGTTGTAGGACCCGTCGGCGGTGCGGAAACGGCGGAGCTCGTACGGTGCGGCGTCCGCGGTCACTCCCGGCGTACGCATCGGATCGTCGGGGGTCCGCGTGTCGACGAGGTTGGTCGCCCGCAGCTCTTCGCGCAGGGCGATCAGGTTGAACAGGCTGAGGAGGAACGGCAGCCTGTGCCACGGCCGTGTGCGGTTCACCCGCGCGAAGTAGGTCGTCAGTGCACGATCGAACACCGAAGGCTTGCTCACGTCGACTCCTGTTCGATGGGGAGGAGAACCGGTGGGACCTGCCCGAATACTAGCGACGTGTCAGGCCGCGGGCCATCGCTGCTCGGAGCGACATCCGTCCGGCGTGATACGACCGCGCCCGGTGAGTCGGAATGCCGCTCCCGCGGGAGGATGGATGCCGTGAAGATCGCCCTGGTCGGAGGTGCACTGCTCCTGCTCGGGGGCATCGCGATCTTGGTGGGCGCACTCCCCCTCGCCGACGCGCTCGCCGTCGCGGAGCGCGTCTGGCCGATCCTGCTGTTCGTGGTCGCGATCACGATCGTGGCCGAGCTCGCCGCGAGCGCGGGCGTCTTCGACGTCGCCGCTTTCGCCCTCGCGCGCCTGGGCCGCGGCCGCACCTGGGTCCTGTGGGCACTCGTGGTCGTGCTGGCCGTCGCAGTGACGGCCTTCCTGTCGCTGGATACGACCGCGGTCCTGCTGACCCCCGTCGTGGTGGCCGTCGCCCGGGCTCACCGACTCGATCCGCTCCCGTTCGCGGTGACCACCGTCGTCCTGGCCAACACCGCGTCGCTCGTCCTGCCGGTCTCCAATCTCACGAATCTGCTCGCCGTCGAGCGACTCGGGTACACCGACGCGGCATCGTTCGTGGGTCTTCTGGGCCCCTCCGCGGTGATCGCAGTGCTGGTGTCGGTCGCGCTGCTGTTCACCGTGCATCGCAGGTCTCTGCGCGGTCGTTACGCCCCCGCTCCAGCGCCGCACATCGAGGATCGAGGGCTGCTGGCCGCCACCGGAGTGGTCGTGCTCGTGATGATGCCCCTCCTGGTCTCCGGCATCCCGCCCTGGCTGCCGGCGGTCGCTGCCGCGACCGTGCTGGTCGCGATCTATCTCTGGCGGTCTCCGCGGACGCTGCGCGTGCGACTCGTGCCGTGGCAGCTCGTCGTCTTCGCCTCGGGCCTGTTCCTCGTCGTCGCCGCGGTCGAGGCGCTCGGCTCGCAGCGTGTCGTCGAGGTGCTCGCCGGCACCGGAGATTCTCTCGCGTCTCTGCTGCAGCTGGCTGGGGTCGGGATGCTGGGCGCGAACGCCGTGAACAATCTGCCGGCCTACCTCGCCCTCGAAGTGGCGGCCGGCACGCCCGAACGGCTCGGCGCCCTGCTGGTCGGCGTCAACGCCGGACCCCTGATCACGCCGTGGGCGTCGCTGGCCACGCTGCTGTGGCATCAGCGACTGCACGCGGTCGGGGTCGACGTGCCCTGGCGGCGCTTCATCCTGCTCGGACTCGTCGCCGCACCGCTCACGGTGGGGCTCGCCGTCCTGCCGCTGGCTCTCGGCTGAGCAGCCGGGCACCGTGGGGGAACAAAAAACCCCCGGATTCCGGGGGTTTTCTCTGTGCGCGATACTGGGATCGAACCAGTGACCTCTTCCGTGTCAGGGAAGCGCGCTACCGCTGCGCCAATCGCGCCCATGCGGGCATATTCAGTTTTCCGGCGAGGTGGCGACGGGATTCGAACCCGTGTAAACGGCTTTGCAGGCCGGTGCCTAGCCGCTCGGCCACGCCACCGTGTGGATTGACCCCACGTGCTGTGGTCTCCCCGAAAGGAGACCCCTGCACTCGAGCGGATGACGAGACTCGAACTCGCGACCCCAACCTTGGCAAGGTTGTGCGCTACCAACTGCGCTACATCCGCGTTTCCCGGATTGCTCCAGGCGCGTCAACGACTTTAGCCGATGAATTCGGACTCGCCAAACCAGCGCGGGCACGCGCGTGTCACGTGCGCGCGCGTTCGCTCGGGCGCGGGGCATCCGGTAAGATCGAGACTCGGCCCCGCAGGGCCACGGGCGATTGGCGCAGTTGGTAGCGCGCTTCCTTCACACGGAAGAGGTCATCAGTTCGAGTCTGGTATCGCCCACCACGAAGCTCGGCTCACTCGCCGACGGTCCAGCCGTAGCGGCGCTGCAGCGCGTCCGCCACACGTACGAAGCGCTCCAGGTCGAGGGCCGACGCCTCGCGGCGCATGCCGTCCACATGGACGCTGTACAGCTGCTCGATGTCCACCCACGACGTCCGTCCGCGAGAGTCCCACGGACCGGTGCCGATGCTCAGGAAGTCGCGATCGCCGTCGTGCGACTTGCTCGTGAGCCGCACCGCGAACACCCGCGCGGCATCCTGCCGGCCGATCACCAGGACGGGTCGATCCTTGCCGCGACCGTCGTTCTCGGCGTACGGCACCCACGTCCAGACGATCTCCCCGGCGTCAGGGTCGCCGTCGCGGTCGGGCGCGTAGGCGATGCGCAGTGCGCCCGGCGGGGGCGGGTCGATCTCGATCGTGGCGGATGACCCGACGCGGCCGACCTCGTCGCCGCCGGCGAGCGCGGCGCCGGCGCGCGCAGGGGTCGCCGCCGTCGATGTGCTCTGGGCGCGGGTGGAGCCGAACAGGCGCTCCAGCGCGCCCAGAAGTCCTCTGCGTTGTGCCACGTCCACGACCCTAGCCGGACGCGCGACAGGGGCCCCGCGACCGAAGTCGCGGGGCCCCTGTGACGTGATGCGCCTGTCAGGCCTTCGTGTCGGCGAGGACGTAGCCCTCTTCGCCGTGCACGATGGTGTCGATGCCGGCGATCTCGTCCTCGTTCTTGACGCGGAAGCCGATCGTCTTCTGGATGACGAAGCCGATGATCCACGCGAGGGTGAACGAGTAGATCAGCACCGCGAAGGCGGCGATCGCCTGCACGAGCAGCTGCGTTCCCGAACCGCTGTAGATGAGGCCGGTGCCGTTGGCGAAGAAGCCGAGGTACAGCGTTCCGATGAGGCCGCCGACGAGGTGGATGCCCACGACGTCGAGCGAGTCGTCGAAGCCGAGCTTGAACTTCAGCTCGATCGCCAGGGCGCAGACGGCACCGGCGACGAGGCCGAGGACGATCGCCCAGACCGGGGTCAGCGAGGCACAGGCGGGCGTGATCGCGACCAGACCGGCGACGGCACCGGATGCCGCACCCACGGAGGTGGGCTTGCCGTCCTTGATCTTCTCGACGATCAGCCAGGCCAGCAGCGCCGCGGCGGGAGCGGCGATCGTGTTCACGACGGCCAGGGCGGCGGTGTTGTCGGCCGCGAGCTCCGAACCGGCGTTGAAGCCGAACCAGCCGAACCACAGCAGGCCGGCGCCGAGGAGCACGAAGGGCGGGTTGTGCGGGACGTGCACGCCCTTCTGGAAGCCGACGCGCTTGCCGAGGACCAGTGCCAGCGCGAGTGCCGCAGCACCGGCGTTGATGTGCACCGCGGTTCCACCGGCGAAGTCGATCGCGCCGACACCGAAGAACTCCTGCATGCCGTAGGTGATCCAGCCGCCGTACGCGAAGCTGCCGTCGTCGGCGAGGCCGAAGTTGAACACCCAGCTGGCCACCGGGAAGTAGACGACCGTGGCCCAGACGGCGGCGAAGATCATCCATGCGCCGAACTTGGCGCGGTCGGCGATCGCGCCGGAGACGAGCGCGACGGTGATGATCGCGAACGTCGCCTGGAACGCGACGAAGGCCAGCGGCGGGTAGGCCGCGCCCTCAGGCGTCTCGAGGAGACTCGACAGGCCGATGGCCGACCAGTCGATCGACCACGGGAATGCCAGTCCGTCGGCCGAGGGGAATGCGATGGCGTAGCCGTAGACGACCCAGAGGACGCCGATCAGGCCCATCGCGCCGAAGCTGAGCATCATCATGCTGATGACGCTCTTGGCCTTGACGAGGCCGCCGTAGAAGAAAGCGAGTCCTGGAGTCATCAACAGGACGAGTGCTGCCGCTATCAGGATGAATGCTGTATTGCCTTGATCCATCTCGAAATGAACCTCTCTGCAGGGACGCAGGGTAAGAGCGTCGGGTCGTCCCAGTGTCGAGGGTGCGGGTTTCCTCCGGCGGCGAGGGTGTGTTTCGCGGGTGTTACACGACCCCCGTGGAGGTAAACATCACGTTTCCGGATGCCGTGAGCGGGGGCCGAATCCGGGCCGCGCAGGGGCCGCCGACGCTAATCGAGGGTAGATGCGATGAGCCGCGAGATCGCCCGGAGGTACTTCTTGCGGTACCCGCCGGCGAGCATCTCCTCGGGGAAGACGAGGTCCAGGCTCGCGCCGGTGGCGCGGATCGGCAGCTGCGCGTCGTACACGCGGTCGATGAACGCGACGAAGCGCAGCGCGGCGGACTGGTCGGTGAGCGGGGCGACATCGCGCATCCCGACCATGGCGAGTTCGTCGATGAGCCGGATGTACCGCGACGGGTGCACCGTGGCCAGGTGCGCCACGAGCTCGGAGAACCCGTCGTCGGAGACGAGACCTCGGGTCGCGGCATCCGCGATCGTCGCCTCGTAGCCAGCCTCGTCCAGCACCGCGGCATGCCCGTCGAGCGCACGGTGGCGGTAGTCGGTCCCGTCGATGCGGATCGTCTCGAAGCTCGCGGCCATCGCGTGGATCTCGCGCAGGAAGTCCTGGGCCGCGAAGCGTCCCTCGCCCAGCGCGTTGGGCGGAGTGTTGGAGGTCGCCGCCAGCCGTGTGCCCGACGCGACGAGCTCGCCGAGCAGCCGCGTCATCACCATCGTGTCGCCCGGGTCGTCGAGTTCGAACTCGTCGATGCACAGCAGGTCCGACCCGCGGAACAGCTCCACGGTGTTCTGGTAGCCCAGCGCCCCGACGAGGGCGGTGTACTCGATGAACGAGCCGAAGTACTTCCTCCGCACGGGCATCGCGTGGTAGATCGCCGCGAGCAGGTGGGTCTTGCCGACGCCGAAGCCGCCGTCGAGGTAGACGCCCGGCTTGAGCTCGGGTCCTTTCTTCGCCCGGCGGAAGAATCCGCCGCGGGCCTCGGGGGCGGCAAGCCCCGAGAACGCCATCAGCGTCGTCTTCGCCTCCTGCTGAGAGGGGAAGGCCGGATCCGCTCGGTAGGACTCGAACGTCGCGTCCGTCGAACTGCGGCGGCGGCACGAGGGAGGCGACCATCTCGGCACCGGAGATCTGCGGCGTGCGCTCGATGAGGTGAACGATTCCCGTGCGGGCCGCGGTGGGTGTCATCCTGCTTGATCCTGTGTCGCCGTCTTACCGAGTGGGTGCGCACCCTCACCCGGGAATCTAGGGTCGAAGGGACGGTTCCACCTTACGCCGTCGCTTCCGCCGGCCCGACCCGAGGAGCCCCGATGTCCGTCGAGTTCGACACGTCATCCCCCAAGTTCGCCGAGTACGCCGAGCCCGGCCGGCTCGTCACGGGCGAGTGGCTCCAGGCCCGCCTCGGCGAGCCCGGGCTGGTCGTCGTCGAATCCGACGAGGACGTCCTGCTCTACGAGACCGGCCACATCCCCGGCGCGGTGAAGGTCGACTGGCACACCGAGCTCAACGACCCGGTCGTGCGCGACTACGTCGACGGCGCGGGCTTCGCCGCGGCTGCTGAGCGCCAAGGGCATCTCCCGCGACGACACCGTCGTGATCTACGGCGACAAGAACAACTGGTGGGCCGCCTACGCGCTGTGGGTGTTCTCGCTGTTCGGCCACGAGGACGTGCGCCTCCTCGACGGCGGACGCGACAAGTGGATCGCCGAGGGCCGGCCGATCACGACCGACGCGACGACCGCGGCCGAGCACCGACTACCCGGTCGTCGAGCGCGACGACAGCACCCTGCGCGCCTACAAGGACGACGTGCTCGCCCACCTGGGCAATCCGCTCATCGACGTCCGCTCCCCCGAGGAGTACGACGGCTCGCGCACGTCCGCACCGGCCTACCCCGAGGAGGGCGCTCTGCGCGCCGGGCACATCCCGACGGCCAAGAGCGTGCCGTGGGCGCGTGCGGTCGCCGAGGACGGCGGCTTCAAGCCGCGTGCCGAACTCGATGCGATCTACCGCGACGAGGTCGGCCTCGCGGACGGCGACCAGATCGTCGCGTACTGCCGCATCGGCGAGCGCTCGAGCCACACGTGGTTCGTGCTGCAGCACCTGCTCGGGTTCGAGAAGGTCCGCAACTACGACGGTTCGTGGACGGAGTGGGGCAGCGCGGTCCGCGTGCCGATCGCCACCGGCGCCGAGCCCGGTGAGCTCCCGGCCTGACCGGGCCCCCGCGCGGGCATCCCTCGCCGTGGGAGGATTGGAGGGATGACTGCACACGTCCTGCCCGACTCCCTCGCCGAGATCCGCGACGAGTTCCTGGAGCTGCCCGAGGCCGACCGGCTGCTGCTGCTGCTCGAGTTCTCGAACGAGCTTCCGGCGGTCCCGGCCGAGTACGACGGGCATCCCGAGCTCGCACGAGCGCGTCGTGGAGTGCCAGTCGCCCGTCTACATCATCGTCGACATCGACGACGACGGCCTGGTGGCGATGCACGCCACCGCCCCGAAGGAAGCGCCCACCACGCGCGGGTTCGCCAGCATCCTGGTGCAGGGCATCACGGGACTCTCGCCCGACGAGGTCCTGGCGATCCCCGACGACTTCCCCCAGAGCATCGGTCTGACGCGCGCCGTCTCGCCGCTGCGCATCAGCGGTATGACCGGCATGCTCATGCGCGCCAAGCGCCAGGTCGCGGCCAAGCGCGCCGCCTGAGTGCTGACCTCAGAGCGCGGCGAGGCCCTGTCGCTCCAGCCAGCGACGGATGCTGTCGCTCCACCGCTCCTGGTCGTAGTTCCACAGCTTCGTGTGGCGCGCGACCTCGAAGACCTGCATCTCGACCAGATCGGGGCGCGCGACCACGAGGTCGTGCGAGGCGTCGGACGGCACGAACCCGTCGTCGTCGCTGTGCAGGATGAGGATCGGATGCCGCAGCTCGCCCGCCCGCGCGACCACGTCGAGGCGGTCGAACGGGATCGCCGCGCCGGCGCCGGTCAGCGGGGTCGCCCACTCGGTCTGCAGCGCGCCGATCGCGAGCCCGGTGACCGCCGCGGGGAGCTTCAGGAGCTTCGCCTGGTATCCGAGCACGACGCGCCAGTCGATGACGGGCGACTCGAGGATCAGCCCGGCGATCACATCCCGGTGCGCCGAGCTGAGCTCGAGCTGCAGCGCGATCGCGCCGCCCATCGACCAGCCCATCACCACGATCCGGCGTGCTCCCCGGCGGCGTGCGAATCCGACTGCGGCATCCACGTCCCGCCACTCGGTCGCCCCCAGCGCGTAGGTTCCCGCACGGCTGCGCGGCGCCTCGCCGTCGTTGCGGTACGACACCACGAGCGACGTGACACCGGCGGCGTGGAAGACGGGGACCGCGCGCAGGCATTCCGCACGTGTGGTCCCGCGCCCGTGCACCTGGATCACCCAGACCTCGCCCTCCCCCGCGGGGAAGAGCCATGCCGGGCACGGGCCGACGGCGGAGCCGATGAGCTCGGAGGTGAACGGGAGGTGCAGCTGTTCGGGACGGTCGTAGTACCAGCCGCTGAACGCCGCGTCGGCCGAGATGCGCGTCTGGGTGCCGATCTGCGTGAGGAGCTTGCGCTTGACGCTGGTCGAGTCCTCGGCGAGCACGGATCCGAGCTTGATGTAGCTCTCGGTTCCGCTCGTGAACAGGCCGTACCGGCCGGGCAGCTCGGTATCGGGGGTGCGTGCGAGCGTGATGGTCTGCGCCGACGTGTCCAGCGAGAGGATCCGCGTGTCGGCGAGGCGCACGGCGGGGGCGACGACCCGCCGCGCCATGCGCAGCGACGTGAACGCGAGCGCGGACAGCACGAGGCCCAGTGCTGCGCTCAGGAGGGCGAGTGCGGCCTTTACTCCGGCCAGGAGTGCGGGAGTGGGGCCGCTCATCGCGGCGCGCCTGGAGACGACCATCGAGGCCCCACTCTAGTCTTTCGGCGTGGCTGACCTTCGTCCCCCGACAGCGCCGCCGTCGTTCGAGCGTGCGGCGGCGGATGTGCGAGCCACCGTATTCCGCGACGATCTGTCCGTGCGCGAGATCCCCGCGCCCTCCGGGCTGGCTCCGGAATGCCTCGCCCTGGCCGGCGATGTCCGGCCCGAGCAGGACGGCGTCGACTCTCCCTACGGCACCGGCCGGTTCATCCTGCTGCACGATCCCGACGAGCCGGCCCCGTGGAACGGCGCCTGGCGCATCGTCTGCTTCGCGCAGGCCCCCCTCGAGCCCGACATCGGCATCGACCCCCTGCTGGCCGATGTCGCCTGGTCGTGGCTGATGGATGCACTCGACTCCCGACACGCCCGGTACCACTCGGCGTCCGGAACGGCCACCAAGACGCTCTCGAAGGGCTTCGGCTCTCTCGCTGCCGAAGGCGACGGCGCCCAGATCGAGCTGCGGGCGTCATGGTCGCCGCTGGGCAGCATGACCCCGCACGTCGAAGCCTGGTCCGAACTGGTCTGCATGCTGGCCGGACTCCCGCCGGGCTCGGAAGACATCGCCGTGCTCGGCTCGCGCAGGGCCGCGCGTGACTGAGTACACCGTCATCACGGATGCCGCAGGCCTCGCCGAATCCGTGCAGCAGCTGTCCGCCGGCGAGGGGCCCGTCGCGGTCGACGTCGAGCGCGCGTCGGGGTTCCGCTACTCGCAGCGGGCGTACCTCATCCAGGTGTTCCGCCGCGGCGCCGGGGTCTACCTGTTCGATCCGCCCGCGGTCGGCGAATTCGCGACGCTGCAGGCCGCGATCGGCGGCGAGGAGTGGGTGCTGCACGCTGCGAGCCAGGACCTGCCGTCGCTGCGCGAACTCGGACTCGAGCCCGCGACGATGTTCGACACCGAACTCGCCGCGCGACTGCTCGGCCACGCCCGGGTCGGACTGGGTGCGGTCGTCGAGGACACGCTGGGCATCACCCTGGCGAAGGCCCATTCCGCATCGGACTGGTCCACCCGCCCGCTCCCGCAGTCCTGGCTCGAGTACGCGGCCCTCGACGTCGAGCATCTCGTGGACGTCCGTGACGCACTCGTAGCCGAGCTGGTCGAGCAGGGCAAGACGGAGTTCGCCGCCGAGGAGTTCCGCGCCGTGCTCGAGCGCACCCCGAAGCCGCCGCGCGAGGACCCCTGGCGGCGTCTGAGCGGGCTGCACACCGTGCGCGGGCGCAAGGCGCTGGCCGTCGCCCGGGAGTTGTGGACGGCGCGCGAGGAGTACGCGCGCGAGCAGGACGTCGCACCGGGCCGGCTCGTGCCCGATCGCGCACTCGTGGCCGCGCTCATCGCCGACCCGAAGACCAAGCAGGAGCTCGCCCAGATCAAGGAGTTCACCGGTCGTGCGAGCCGCAGCCAGCTGGATCGCTGGTGGGCGGCCTTCGAGACGGGGCGGGCGGCGACGGAGCTGCCGCTCGAGCGCGCACCGGGTGGCGAGTCCATCCCCCCGGCCCGGGCCTGGCCCGACCGCAATCCCGACGCCGACGCCCGGCTGAAGGCGGCCCGACCCGTCGTGGAGTCACTTGCCGAACAGCTGCAGATGCCCACCGAGAACCTCCTGACGCCGGAGCTGCTCCGGCGTGTGGCCTGGAGTCCGCCGGACCCGCTGAGTGCGGCATCCATCGGCGATGCGCTCGCGGAACTCGGCGCGCGCTCCTGGCAGATTGCGCAGACTGCACAGTTGATCGCCGATGCCTTTGTGCAATCCGTGCAAAGCTCTTCTCCTGCCCCGGAGACCGCTTCGTAGGTTCGATCCAACCGATTCCGAGCGCCTCAGGGCGGCTCCTAGGCTGAACGCATCCCTACTTACGGAGGCAGAGTGGCCGAGCTATCGGACGTTTTTTTCGTCGACGGAATGCGCACCCCTTTCGGGCGCGCCGGCGAGAAGGGCATGTACTGGAACACCCGAGCCGATGACCTCGCGGTCAAGGCGACCATCGGGCTCATGGAGCGCAATCCCGCTGTGCCCGCGGAGCGGATCGACGAGGTCGCCCTCGCTGCGACCTCGCAGACCGGCGACCAGGGACTGACCCTGGGTCGCTCGGTCGCGCTGCTGGCGGGGCTCCCGCAGACCGTGCCGGGCTTCGCGATCGATCGGATGTGCGCCGGTGCGATGACGAGCGTCACCACGATGGCGGGCTCGATCGGCATCGGCATGTACGACCTCGCCCTCGCCGGTGGCGTCGAGCACATGGGCCGTCACCCCCTCGACGGCAGCAACGTCGACCCGAACCCCCGCTTCGTCGCGGAGAAGCTCGTGAGCGCCGACGCCCTCAACATGGGTCTGACCGCCGAGCGCCTGCACGATCGCTTCCCCGGCCTCACGAAGGAGCGCGCCGACCGCTTCGGGATGCTGAGCCAGCACAAGGCCCAGGCGGCCTATGACGACGGCAGATTCCAGCCCGACCTGGTCTCGGTGGCGATCAAGGGCGCCGACGGCGCCTGGGGTCTTGCGACCGAAGACGAAGGTCGCCGGCCGGAGACGACGATGGAGGGTCTCGCCGCGCTCAAGACGCCGTTCCGTCCGCACGGCCGCGTGACGGCCGGCACGTCCTCTCCGCTCACCGACGGCGCCACGATGAGCCTCCTCGCCGGCGGCGGCGCCGTGAAGGAGTTCGGTCTGGCTCCGAAGATGAAGCTCGTGTCGTTCGCCTTCGCGGGCGTGCAGCCCGAAGTCATGGGTGTCGGGTCCCATCCCGTCGACCGAGAAGGCGCTGAAGAAGGCCGGTCTGAAGATCGGCGACATCGGCCTGTTCGAACTGAACGAGGCGTTCGCGATCCAGGTCATCTCGCTGCTGGATCACTTCGGCATCGCCGACGACGACCCGCGTGTCAACCAGTGGGGCGGCGCGATCGCGCTCGGGCACCCGCTGGCGGCATCCGGTGTGCGTCTGATGATCCAGCTCGCGGCGCAGTTCGCCGAGCGCCCCGACGTCCGCTACGGCCTGACCGCGATGTGCGTCGGTCTCGGGCAGGGCGGCTCGGTCATCTGGGAGAACCCGCACTACGACGGCAAGAAGCGCAAGAACTGAGCGGGCGGAAGACACGAATGACGAACTACTCCGAGATCGACTTCTCCCCGCTCCTCGCGATGACGGAGGGCGAGGTGGTCACGCACTCGACCGCGCGCGACATCCGCCTCGCCTCCGGCAAGGTGCTCGCGCTCATCACGCTCGACAACGGTCGTGACCACACGCGCCCGAACACGCTGGGCCCCGCAACGCTCGCCGAACTGAACGACACGCTCGACGGCCTCGCCTCCCGGGCGGCGGCCGGCGAGATCGACGCGGTGGGCATCACCGGCAAGCAGTACATCCTCGCCGCGGGCGCCGATCTGTCCGACATCTCTCGGGTGGGCTCGAAGGAGAACGCGAAGCTGGTGGCGCAGTTCGGCCACATGGTGCTCGGCAAGCTCTCCGAGCTCGGCGTGCCCTCGTTCGCGTTCGTCAACGGGCTCGCGCTCGGCGGCGGACTCGAGATCGCGCTGAACTCCACGTACCGCACGGTGGACGCCTCGGCCGCGGCGATCGCGCTGCCCGAGGTCTTCCTCGGCATCATCCCGGGCTGGGGCGGGGCGTACCTGCTGCCGAACCTCATCGGCATCGAGAACGCACTCGAGGTCGTGATCTCCAACCCGCTCAAGCAGAACCGGATGCTGAAACCTCAGCAGGCGTTCGACTACGGGATCGTCGACGCGATCTTCCCCGCCTCCAACTACCTCGAGGACTCGCTGCAAGTGGGCGGACGGCGTCCTGGGCGGCACGACCAAGGTCGACCGCAAGAACGAGCCGGGCAAGATCGAGCGACTCACCAAGTGGCCGATCGCCGTGAAGATGGCGCGCGGCATGCTCGAGAGTCGAAGATCGGCACCGTCCCGCGCTCCCCCTACGCCGCGCTCGAGCTGCTCGACAAGGCGCGCGGGCGGCACGAAGGCCGAAGGCTTCGCCCGCGAGGACGACGCCCTGGCCGATCTCGTGACGGGCGACCAGTTCGCCGCATCCATGTATGCGTTCGATCTCGTGCAGAAGCGCGCGAAGCGACCCGTCGGCGCGCCCGACAAGGAGCTCGCCAAGAAGGTGACGAAGGTCGGCATCATCGGTGCCGGTCTGATGGCGAGCCAGTTCGCGCTCCTGTTCCTGCGCAGGCTGCAGGTTCCGGTGCTCATCACCGATCTCGACCAGGCGCGGGTCGACAAGGGGCTCGCGTACATCAACGACGAGATCGGCAAGCTCGAGGCGAAGGGTCGCCTGGACGGCGACGCGGCGAACCGGCTGCGCGCGCTCGTGCACGGCACGACCGACAAGTCCGAGTACGCGGACTGCGACTTCGTGATCGAGGCGGTCTTCGAAGAAGTCGGTGTCAAGCAGCAGGTGTTCGGCGAGATCGAGAAGATCGTCGCCGAGGACGCGATCCTCGCGACCAACACCTCGTCGCTGTCGGTCGAGGAGATCGGTGCGACGCTCGCCCACCCCGAGCGGCTCGTCGGCTTCCACTTCTTCAATCCGGTCGCCGTCATGCCGCTCATCGAGATCGTGAAGACGCCGCAGACCGCCGACGCCGCACTGTCGACGGCCTTCGTCGTGGCGCGGGGTCTGGGCAAGAACGCCGTCCTCACGGCCGATGCCCCGGGCTTCGTCGTCAACCGCCTTCTCGCGAAGGTCATGGGCGAAGCGGCGCGCGCGGTCTACGAGGGCACTCCGCTGCTGACGGTGGAGAAGGCGTTCGCGCCGATCGGCCTGCCGATGACGCCGTTCCAGCTCATCGACCTGGTGGGCTGGAAGGTCGCCGCGCACGTGCAGGACACGATGGCGCACGCGTTCCCCGACCGGTTCTTCGCGTCGGAGAACTTCCACGCAGCTGGCTGAGCTGCCGGAGGTCGTCGAGAAGGACAAGAGCGGCAGGGTCACCGGGTGGTCCAAGGCCGCCGAGAAGGTGCTGAAGGGCGCCGTCGGCTCGACGCCGGCGACGGAGGACGAGATCCTGCGCCGCGTGCAGGACGGCCTGGCGCAGGAGATCAGGATCATGCTCGACGAGGGCGTGGTGCCCGAGGTCGAGGACATCGACCTGTGCCTCATCCTCGGCGCGGGCTGGCCCTTCATCGACGGCGGCGCTTCGCCGTACCTCGACCGCGAGGGCGCGTCCGAGCGCGTGTTCGGCGACACGTTCCACCACCCGATGATCATGGGCATCGCCGGCTGACCGCGGCTGAACGCGCGAAGCGCCCGTCCTCCTGGTGAGGGCGGGCGCTTCGTCGTTCGGACGGGGCGGCTACGCGTCGCGGACCTCGTCGTGCTGCGCGGCGCCGACGCCGGTCAGCCACTCGGGCTGCTGCTCGGCGGGCCGGGCGACCGGGATGCGGGTGCCGAGCACCTGCGAGACGACGTCCTGCGCGATCTTGGCGGGCGTGAGGCCGGCGTCTTCGAGGATCTGCTCGCGGCTCGCGTGATCGATGAACTCGTCGGGCAGCCCGAGCTCGTCCACGGCGGTGTCGACGCTCGCTTCGCGCAGCACCTGCCGCACGCGCGTGCCGATGCCGCCGACGCGGATGCCGTCCTCGATCGTGATGACGAGGCGGTGGGATGCCGCCAGCTCGACGATCGACGGCTGCACGGGAACGACCCAGCGCGGGTCGACGACGGTCGCGCCGATGCCCTGCGCGCGCAGGCGCTCGCGCGACATCGACGGCGACGTGCGCCATCGGGCCGATGCCGACGATCAGCACGTCCTGCGCGTCCGAGCGGACCAGCACGTCGACGCCGTCCGCCAGTCGCTCCAGCGCGGGCAGCGTCGGGCTCACCGAGCCCTTGGGGAAGCGGATGACCGTCGGGGCGTCATCGACCGCGACCGCCTCGCGCAGCTCCTCCTGGAGGCGCTCCGCGTCGCGCGGCACGGCGATGCGGATGTGCGGCACGATCTGCAGCATCGCGAGGTCCCAGATGCCGTGGTGGCTGGGGCCGTCGGGCCCGGTGACGCCCGCGCGGTCGAGCACGAACGTGACGCCGGCGCGGTGGAGCGCGACATCCATCATGCACCTGGTCGAACGCGCGGTTCATGAACGTCGCGTAGATCGCGACGACCGGGATGCAGGCCGCCGAAGGCGAGCCCGGCGGCGGAGGCGACGGCGTGCTGCTCGGCGATCCCCACGTCGTAGACGCGGTCGGGGAAGCGCTGGGCGAAGGGAAGGAGTCCGGTCGGGCGCAGCATCGCCGCGGTGATCGCCGATGACGTCGGGGCGGTCCTCCCCCACCGCGACGAGCTCCTCGGCGAAGACATCCGTCCACGCCGTCGCGCTCGAGCTGCCGACCGGCTCGCCCGAGAGCGGATCGATGCGCCCGACCGCGTGGAACTGGTCGGCCTCGTCGTCTCGGGCCGGCTGGTAGCCGCGCCCCTTCTCGGTGATCGCGTGCACGATGACCGGCGCGCCGAAGTCCTTGGCCAGCTCGAGGGTCTCGATGAGCATGGGGAGGTCGTGGCCGTCGATCGGTCCGAGGTACTTGATGTCGAGGTTCGAGTACAGCGCGGCGTTGTTGGTGAACCGCGACAGGAAGCCGTGGGTTCCTCCGCGCACGCCGCGGTAGAAGGCGCGGGCGGCGGGGCCGAGCTTGCCGAACAGCGAATCCGAGCCGCGATGCAGCGTCTGGTAGCTGTCGGCGGTGCGCACGCGATTGAGGTAGCGCGCCATGCCGCCGATCGTCGGCGCGTAGGAGCGGCCGTTGTCGTTGACGATGATGACGAGGTTGCGGTCGTTGTCGTCGGAGATGTTGTTGAGCGCCTCCCACGTCATCCCGCCGGTGAGCGAGCCGTCGCCGACGACGGCGATGACGTGCCGGTCCTTGCGGCCGGTGCGCGTCAGGGCGCGTGAGACGCCGTCGGCCCAGCTGAGCGAGCTCGACGCGTGCGAGGACTCGACGACGTCGTGCGGGCTCTCGGAGCGCTGCGGGTAGCCGGCCAGGCCGCCGCGGGAGCGCAGTCCGGTGAAGTCCTGCCGGCCGGTGAGGAGCTTGTGGACGTAGGACTGGTGACCGGTGTCGAAGATCATCGGGTCGTTCGGCGAATCGAACACCTTGTGCATCGCGAGGGTGAGCTCGACGACGCCGAGGTTCGGACCGAGATGCCCGCCGGTGCGCGAGACGTTCTCGATCAGGAAGGCGCGGATCTCCTCGGCCAGCTGTGCGAGCTGCTCCGTGCTCAGCGCGTCGAGATCGCGGGGTCCTGAAATGGACGACAGCAACGACATGCCCGCTCCTTTCCGCGCCCTGATGGGCCTTTCGAGTCTACCTGCGGCTGGTACGCCGGAGGGGTCGGGCGCACGCACCCGACCCCTCCGATGCGTTCTAGACGAGCGAGCGCAGCACGTACTGCAGGATGCCGCCGTTGCGGTAGTAGTCCGCTTCACCGGGCGTGTCGATGCGCACGACCGCGTCGAACTCGATCGTCGCCTTGCCGGGCGCGGAGAACTCGCTCGGAGCCGCGGTGACGTGCACCGTCTTGGGCGTGACGCCCTCGTTGAGCTGCTCGAGTCCGGAGATCGAGACGATCTCGGTGCCGTCCAGACCGAGCGAGCTCCAGCGACTCGCCCGCGGGGAACTGCAGCGGCACGACGCCCATGCCGATCAGGTTCGAGCGGTGGATGCGCTCGAAGCTCTCGGTGATGACCGCCTTGACGCCCAGCAGGCTCGTGCCCTTGGCCGCCCAGTCGCGCGACGAGCCGGAGCCGTACTCCTTGCCGCCGAAGATCACGAGCGGCGTGCCCTGCGACCTGGTAGTTCTGGCTCGCGTCGTAGATGAACGACTGCGGGCCGCCCTCCTGCGTGAAGTCGCGCGTGTACCCGCCCTCGACACCGTCGAGCAGCTGGTTCTTGCAGGCGGATGTTCGCGAACGTGCCGCGGATCATGACCTCGTGGTTGCCGCGTCGCGAGCCGTAGGAGTTGTAGTCCTTGCGCGTCACACCGTGCTGCGTCGAGGTAGTGACCGGCGGGGCTGTCGGCCTTGATGTTGCCGGCCGGGCTGATGTGGTCGGTCGTGACCGAGTCGCCCAGCGTCGCGAGCACGCGGGCCCCCGCGATGTCGGTGACGGGCGTGAGCTCCATCGTCATGCCGTCGAAGTACGGGGGCTTGCGCACGTACGTCGACTCGGCATCCCACTCGAACACGTCGCCGGTCGGTGTCGGCAGCGTCTTCCAGCGCTCGTCGCCCTCGAACACGCTCGCGTACTGGTGGGTGAACATGTCCTTGTTGATCGACGAGTCGATCGTGGACTGCACCTCCGCGGCGTCCGGCCAGATGTCCTTGAGGAACACGTCGTTGCCGTCCTGGTCCTTGCCCAGCGGGTCGGTCTCGAAGTCGAAGTTCATCGAGCCGGCGAGCGAGTACGCGATCACCAGCGGCGGGCTGGCGAGGTAGTTCATCTTCACGTCGGGGTTGATGCGACCCTCGAAGTTGCGGTTGCCCGACAGGACCGCGGTCACGGCGAGGTCGTTCTGCTGGACGGCGGCCGAGACCTCCTCGATGAGGGGTCCGGAGTTGCCGATGCAGGTCGTGCAGCCGTAGCCGACGGTGTAGAAGCCGAGGTCCTCGAGGTCGTCGGTGAGTCCGGCCTTCTCGTAGTAGTCGGTGACGACCTTCGAGCCGGGGGCGAGGGTGGTCTTGACCCACGGCTTGGCCTTGAGGCCCTTCTTCACGGCGTTGCGGGCCAGCAGGCCCGCGGCGAGCATGACCGACGGGTTGGACGTGTTCGTGCACGACGTGATCGCGGCGATCGTGACGGCGCCGTGGTCGAGCGTGAACTTCTCGCCGTCCGCCAGCACGACCGGGGTCGGCTTGGAGCCCTTGGCCGGCGCGTGGCTGTGGTGGTGGTGCTCGTGCGTGCTGTACTCGTCTTCCGGCGAGTTGCCCGGCGGGTCGGATGCCGGGAACGACTCGGAGCCTTCGAGATCGACCAGGTCGTGCTCGACGTCGGCGTAGTTGGTCAGGTCGCTCGCGAACTGTGTCTTGGCGTTCGCGAGGATGATGCGGTCCTGCGGGCGCTTCGGTCCGGCGATCGAGGGCACGACGGTCGCGAGGTCCAGCTCGAGGTACTCGCTGTAGACCGGCTCGGTGTCGGGGTCGTGCCACAGCTTCTGCAGCTTCGCGTACTGCCTCGACCAGGGCGACCTGCTCGTCGCTGCGGCCCGTGAGGCGCAGGTAGTCGAGGGTCACCTCGTCGATCGGGAACATCGCGGCGGTCGAGCCGAACTCCGGGCTCATGTTGCCGATCGTGGCGCGGTTGGCCAGCGGCACCGAGGCGACGCCCGAGCCGTAGAACTCGACGAACTTGCCGACGACGCCGTGCTTGCGCAGCATCTCGGTGATCGTGAGCACGACGTCGGTCGCGGTCACGCCGGTCGGGATCGCGCCGGAGAGCTTGAAGCCGACGACCTTGGGGATGAGCATCGACACGGGCTGGCCGAGCATCGCGGCCTCGGCCTCGATGCCGCCGACGCCCCAGCCGAGCACGCCGAGGCCGTTGACCATCGTCGTGTGCGAGTCGGTGCCGACGCACGTGTCGGGGTAGGCCCGCAGGACGCCGCCGACGGAGCGGTCGTAGATGACCTTCGCGAGGTGCTCGATGTTGACCTGGTGCACGATGCCGGTGCCCGGCGGGAACGACCTTGAAGTCGTCGAACGCCGTCTGGCCCCAGCGCAGGAACTGGTAGCGCTCGCCGTTGCGCTCGTACTCGATCTCGACGTTGCGCTCGAGGGCGTTCTCGGTGCCGAAGAGGTCGGCGATGACCGAGTGGTCGATCACCATCTCGGCCGGCGAGAGCGGGTTGATGCGCTTGGGGTCTCCGCCGAGCGCCTCGACGGCTTCGCGCATCGTGGCGAGGTCGACGATGCACGGCACACCGGTGAAGTCCTGCATCACCACGCGTGCGGGCGTGAACTGGATCTCGGTGTCGGGCTCGGCCGCGGCATCCCACGATCCGAGCGCCTCGATCTGCGCCTTCGTGACGTTCGCGCCGTCTTCGGTGCGCAGCAGGTTCTCCAGGAGCACCTTGAGGCTGAACGGAAGCTTCTCGTAGACCGGCGACGGCGTCGATGCGGAAGATCTCGTAGTCGGTGCTGCCGACCGTCAGGGTGCTCTTGGCACCGAAGCTGTCAACCGTGGACACGTGTGTCTCCTTCGTCGGCGGCGGAGCGGGCGCGAAGCCCGGCTCTCCCCATCTTCCCTGTCCCCGGCCGCAGTGGCTAGTGAGGCTGGCCTTACTGCCCGGCGGGACGAATTTATCTTGATGTCAAGATAAATGTATCACTTGGGAGTGGACGGATAGAGAGCGCGCACGGCGAGCCACGTGACCGCGACGAGCGGCGCGAACAGGGGCAGTCCCATGATGAGCTTGAGCGTGCCGAGCGCCGTCACGTCGCCCGCGAAGTACAGCGGAAGCTGCACCGCGAGGCGGAATGCGAACAGGCCCGCCCACGCGATCGCCAGCCAGAAGAACACCCGGCGCTTGCGCTTGTCGGCCCGCCAGCGGGTTCCCTCGTTCATCAGGAAGCCGACGGCGAGACCGATCAGCGACCAGCCGATCAGGGCCGAGACGAGGAACGCGGTGCCGTAGACGGCGTTCGTGACGAAGCCGAAGACGAAGTTGTCCTGACCGCGGCCGGTCAACAGCGGCCAGCGCGGCGGCGCCGGCCGTCGCGACGAGCCCGCCGATCGCGGCGGCCGGCGGCGACTTCGTGACCAGCCGGACGATCGTGAAGACGGCGGCCAGACCCGACCGAGAGTCCGAGCGAGAGCCAGAGGTTGCCGGTCTGCGTCGTGCGGTCGTACGTGAGCGTGAACAGCACGACGAACACGAGACTCGGCAGGACCGATTCGAGGATGCCGCGCCAGCCGCCCATCGCACGCCAGACGACGTGCCCGGTGGCGGCGCCTTCGGACGGATCGAGTCCGGCGCGCTTGGCCGCCTCGCCCAGCGCGGCGCCGACGAGGTCGGACGTCGAGGGGGCCGGCGGGGTCAGCGACGGTGCGCTCTCCCCCTCGCGATCGGAGGCGGGCGGCACCGGCTCGCCGTGCGTCACGCCACGCCCGGGGTCGCCGGCATCCGCAGCGGGATGAGATCGCGCGGCGGCATCGGCGTGCCGCCGCGGACGACGACGATCGAGCGGAAGAGGTCCTCGACCTGCGCCGCGGCCTCGACGTCGGCCGTCGCGGCGCCGCCGATGACGCCGCGCAGGAACCAGCGCGGACCGTCGACGCCGACGAAGCGCGCGAGGCGCTTGCCGGCGGCGCCGTCGGGACCGGCGGCGACCGGCACCTCGGCGAGCAGCTCGGGGCCGAGGGGGCCCTCCCGCTCTTCGACGCGTCCGCCCTGCTGACGGATCTGCGCGCGGATCTGCTCGCGGGTCTCCTCCCACAGCCCCGTCGTGCGCGGCGCGGCGAACGGCTGCACCTGCAGGGTGGAACCGGCGTAGTCGAGGCCGACGGCGACGATCCGCTTGGTCTGCTCCTCGACCTCGAGCCGCAGGTTCAGGCCCTCGCGCGGCAGGATCTTGATGCCGCCGAGGTCGATGTAGGGGCGGACGGGATTCGCCTCGGACTCGTCGAAGGGTCCGGCGGTGGCGCGGTCCTCGAGGGGCTGCGCGGCGTCCGTGGGTGTCGCGTCGGTCATGCCTGCGCTCCGTTCTGGTAGCCGGTCGAGCCGAATCCGCCGTCGCCGCGGACGCTGTCGGGGAGTTCGTCGACCGGGATGAAGGTGGCCCGCGAGACCGGCATGACGATGAGCTGTGCGATGCGGTCGCCGACGCTGATGTCGTAGGCCTGCTCGGGGTCGGTGTTCAGCAGTGTGACCTTGATCTCGCCGCGGTAGCCGGCATCCACCGTTCCGGGGCTGTTGACGATCGTGATGCCGTGCTTGGTGGCCAGGCCGCTGCGGGGGACGACGAATGCCGACGTAGCCGTCGGGCAGCGCGATGCGCACGCCGGTGCCGACGAGCGCGCGCTGGCCGGGCTCGAGCCGCAGCGCCTCGGTCGAGACGAGATCGGCGCCCGCGTCACCGGGATGCGCGTACACCGGAACGTCGGGGGCGATAATGAGGACGTCCACAGTTTCAGCCACGCAACGAGGGTAATGCAGAAGACAGTGAGCAGTCTCCGCGGCGGAACCGCGCTCGACTACCGCGAGCGGCTGAGCCCGTCGCTCTGGGTGATCGTCAGCGCCGCCGTCGCCGCGCCGATGGCCGCTCTCGTGATCGCGCCGATCGACACGACCCTCGCGCTGGTCGCCGGGATCGCGGTCGGCGTCGCGATCGTGGCACTTCTGATCGCGGCATCCCCCGTCGTGGAGGTCCGTGACGGCGTGCTCACGGCGGGTCGCGCCCACATCGACGTCGGCTTCACCGGCGACGTGTCGGTGCTCACCGGCGACGCCGCGCAGCAGGCCCGCGGCCCGGGGCTCCACCCGCGTTCGTGGCATCTGATCCGCGGGGGGATCGACGGTCTCGTGATCGTGACGATCACGGACCCGGACGATCCGGCGCCGTCGTGGGTGATCTCCAGCCGGACGCCCGACCGCCTTGCGGCGATCGTGCGTCGCGCGCAGGCTACGCCGCGCACTCCGAGCAGATAGGCCCGCCGGCGTCCTCGTGGTCCAGCTGCGAGCGGTGCTTCACCAGGAAGCAGTTGACGCAGGTGAACTCGTCTTCCTGGGCGGGCAGCACGACGACGTCGAGCTCGAGGTCGGACAGGTCGGCGCCGGGAAGCTCGAAGCCCGAGGGGTTGTCGGCGTCCTCCACATCGACTGAGCCCGACAGCTTGTCGGGAACGCGCTCCTTGAGAGCCTCGATCGACTCGCTGTCGTCTTCGGTCTTGCGGGGGGCGTCGTAATCCGTGGCCATGCGTGAACGTCTCAACTTCCGGGGAATAACAGTGGTGCGCGGACCCTGTCGGGCGGCGATAGTTTGCACGACCTGAACCCATTTCGCAAATGCGTGAGCGGATCAGGCCCTGTGGTGCCGTGAAACTCGCGGCGCGCGCCGGATATTCCCGGCGCAGGCGGACGCCTGTGTCAGCATGGGCGGACACCGCTGGATCGGAGGGGCGTTTCGCATGGAACAGCTCAAAGTGATCGGCACCGAGGACGATGTGCTCGTCCTGGTGACCGAGTCGGGTGAACGGTTCTCGCTCGCCCTCGACGACGTGCTGCGCGGCGAGCTCCGCAAGGCGCGCAGAGAGCGCGAGGGCGAGTCGCAGGTCGTGCGCCCGAGCCCGCGTGAGATCCAGTCGCACATCCGCGCCGGGCTGTCCGCCGAGGAGGTGGCCGCGCTGCTCGGCGCGCGCGTCGAGGACGTCGCCCGCTTCGAGGGGCCTGTGCTGGCCGAGCGCGAGCACGTCGTGGGTCAGGCGCTGGCCGTGCCCGTCCTGCTGGGCGCCGAACTCGACCCCGACGTGCACCCCACCTTCGGCGGCGCCGTCCGCGCGAAGCTGGCCGAGGCGGGCGCCTCGGGCGAGCGGTGGACGAGCTGGAAGGAGCCGACCGGCTGGATCGTGAAGCTCGAGTTCACCGCCAACGAGGTCGATCACGATGCACGGTGGGGCTTCGACCCGCGCCGCAGCACGCTCTCGCCGCTGAACGCCGACGCGATCCAGCTCTCCCGTCAGGGTTCGCTCCCCGAGGGTCTCATCCCGCGTCTGCGTGCGCTGGAGGTCACCCCCGCGAAGGACGACACCCGCTTCGACAGCGGAGCCTTCGGCCCGCGGCGCATGCCGGATGCCGACCTCGAATCGCCCGAACTGCGCGAGCCCGTCGCGCCGGCGGTCCAGGAGGCCGCCATGAAGCGTGCGAACGCGTCGGCGGTCACCTCGTCCGAGACGGCGGATCTGCTCGAGGCGCTGCGACGTCGCCGCGGACAGCGGGAGCCGCTGCCCGGAGCGGAGGAGCTCGCTTCGGCGCGCACCCACGCCCCCGTGGCGCTGTTCGATGCGCTCGAGCCGGGCTACGACGAGTCGCCGCAGCGACGCCTTCGATGACGATCCGCCGAGCGAGAGCCGGCAGGCCGCCGTCGCCGAGGCCGCCGGACGGCGCAAGGGCCGCACCTCGATGCCGTCGTGGGACGAGATCGTCTTCGGCGCCCGCACCGAGGACTGAGCGGGTCAGGCGAACGCGCCGAGCCGGATGAGCGGCACGGTGCGCTCCTCGTTCGTGAGCGAGCCGTGCTGCCCGACCATGCGCTGGGCGCCCTTGTCGTCGAGTCGATCGTCGTAGTACGCGATGCCCGACCGGGCGGCGACGATGACGTCGCCGATGCGCGGCCGCACCTCGGGATCCACGGCGCCGAAGAGGCCGGCCTGCGATCGCCTCGTCGCGCGAGAGCACCCAGGATCGCCCGGCCTCGGCCGCGCGCCACCGGGCCAGCACGGCATCGGCACGCGCCGGACTCGGCGTACAGGTGCAGCATCCGCGGTTCGCCGCCGATGTGGCGGACGCCGTCGACCAGGTCGCTGCCCTCGCCGAGCAGCACGTGCCGGTGTCGCGGCACGTCGACCATTCCGTGGTCGGCGGTGATGACGACACCGGTCGTCGGTGCCAGCGGCGTCGGCGAGGGCCCGTGCCGCGGCATCCACCCGCTCGAGAGCCGCGACCCACTCGTCGGACTGCCAGCCGCGCTTGTGACCGATCGCGTCGAGGTCGGGCGCGTAGACGTAGACGAAGGCACCCGGATGCCGCGCCGCCAGGTCCGCCGCGATGCGGACGCGCTCGGCGACGTCGTGCGAGGCGACGAACTCCGCCCCGCGCATCGTCGCGTGGGTGAAGCCGGTGCCGGCGTACTCGCGCCTTGGACACGACGAAGGACGGCCGGCCGGACGTCGGCCCAGCTCTCGGTGAGAGGCTGCGAGCGCTGCCAGCCGCGGTCGAGTCCATCGGTGTCCCAGCCGCGGAGCTGATTGACCACGTCGTCGCGCTCCGGCACGAGCGCGCGGTAGCCGACGATCCCGTGCTCGCCCGGTGGCGTGCCGGTCAGCAGGCTCGTGAGGGCCGACGCCGTCGTCGACGGGAAGACGGTGCGCGCGACATCCTTCTTCGATCCCGCGGCCGAGAGGAATCGGGCGTGTCCGGCCCGGGCGGCCAGGTTGGCGCGCCCAGGCCGTCGACCACGAACACGATCGCGCTGCGGGCGGGGGCGAACCAGTCGGATCGCCCGTCGAGAGCGGCCAGCATCTGCGGCACGACACCGGTGAGGCTCCGGGCTCGCGGCGGGTCCGCGGGTAGGCTGAGGGACATCGGGGCCAGTCTCGCACACCGGCGGGAACCCTTCTCCGACCACTCCCACTGACGCCGTCACCCGAGGCCAGACCGCCATGCCCGCAGCGCCCACCGACTCCTCCCCCGCCGCCGAAGAGCGCATCGAAGACGTCGACGTCTCCGCCGAGATGCAGGGGTCGTTCCTCGAGTACGCGTACTCGGTGATCTACTCGCGCGCGCTGCCCGACGCCCGCGACGGTCTCAAGCCCGTGCAGCGCCGCATCCTGTACACGATGGCCGACATGGGGCTGCGTCCCGACCGCGGTCACGTCAAGAGCGCGCGCGTCGTCGGCGAGGTCATGGGAAAGCTGCATCCGCACGGCGACGCGCCCATCTACGACGCGCTCGTGCGCCTGGCGCAGGCCTTCTCGCTGCGCGTGCCGCTCGTCGACGGTCACGGCAACTTCGGCTCGCTCGACGACGGCCCCGCCGCCCCGCGGTACACCGAGGCGCGCCTGGCTCCTGCCGCGCTCGCGCTCACCGAGAACCTCGACGAGGACGTCGTCGACTTCATCCCGAACTACGACGGTCAGTTCCAGCAGCCCTCCGTGCTGCCGGCGGCGTACCCGAACCTGCTCGTCAACGGCGCCACCGGCATCGCGGTCGGCATGGCGACGAACATGGCGCCGCACAACCTGATCGAGGTCGTCGCCGCCGCCGTCCACCTGCTCGAGAACCCCGACGCGACTGTCGAAGAGCTGATGGACTTCGTGCCCGGGCCGGACTTCCCCACCGGCGGGATCGTGATGGGCCTGGACGGCGTCAAGGACGCCTACACGAAGGGGCGCGGCGCCTTCAAGATCCGCGGCAAGGTCTCCGTCGAGCCCCTCGGCCCCCGCCGCACCGGGCTGGTCGTCACCGAGCTGCCCTACCAGGTCGGCCCCGAGCGGGTGATCGAGAAGATCAAGGACGCGGTGCAGTCCAAGAAGCTCACCGGCATCGCCGACGTCACCGATCTGACCGACCGCAACCACGGCCTGCGCCTCGTGATCGGCATCAAGACCGGCTTCGACCCGCAGGCGGTGCTCGATCAGCTCTACCGGCTGACGCCGCTGGAGGACTCGTTCAGCATCAACAACGTCGCGCTCGTCGACGGCCAGCCGCAGACGCTCGGCCTGAAGGAGCTGCTGAGCGTCTACCTCGAGCACCGCTTCCAGGTCGTCACCCGCCGCAGCCGCTACCGGCTCGCGCGGCGCGAGGAGCGCCTGCACCTGGTCGAGGGTCTTCTCATCGCGATCCTCGACATCGACGAGGTCATCCAGGTCATCCGCACGTCGGACGACAGCGAGCAGGCGCGCACGCGCCTGCGCGACGTGTTCGATCTGAGCGAGGTGCAGGCCGAGTACATCCTCGAGCTGCGCCTGCGCCGACTGACCAAGTTCTCGCGCATCGAGCTCGAGACCGAGCGCGACGCGCTGCTGGCCGAGATCGCCGACCTCGCGCGAGCTGCTCGGCAGCGAGACCCTCATCCGCGCGCAGGTGGCCCGCGAGCTCGAGGCGGCGTCCGACGCCTACGGCACGCCGCGGCGCACGCTGCTCATGAACGCCAAGCCGGTTCCGCCGCGCCCGACGCGCGGCGCGCCGGCGCCGGATCTGCAGATCGCGGACGCTCCCACCGTCGTCGTGCTCTCGACCACCGGCCGCGCTGTGCGCGTCGACCTGACGGACGGGCAGGAGCTGACTGCTCCCTCTCGCCGCAGCAAGCACGACGCGATCCTCGCGACCGCGCCCTCGACGACGCGCGGCGAACTCGGCGCGGTGACGACCGCGGGCCGGATCATCCGCTTCACCCCGGTCGACCTGCCCTCGGTGCCCCCCGCGTCGGTCCAGCTGGCCGCCGGCGTGCCGCTGCGCGACTACCTCGGTCTGACCGACAAGAAGGAACGCGTGCTCGCGCTCGTCGCGTTCGACGACACGCCCGTGGCCCTCGGCACCCGCCAGGGCGTCGTCAAGCGCATCGTCCCCTCGAGCCCTCCCCGGCGCCCCGACGTCGAGATCATCGGCCTCAAGCCCGGCGACGAGGTGGTCGGCGCCGCGGCCGCGCCCGACGCGCGCCGAGCTCGTCTTCGTCACGAGCGACGCCCAGCTGCTGCGCTTCTCCGCCGCTTCCGTCCGCCCGCAGGGCGCGCCGGCGGGCGGCATGGCCGGCATGAACGTGTCGCCGAAGGCGGTCGTCGTCTTCTTCGGCGCGGTGGGCGGGGCCGATGACGTCGCCGTCAGCATCTCCGGCGCCGAAGGCGTGCTCCCGGGAACGGATGCCGGCCGGATCAAGGCCTCGCGGCTCGAGGAGTTCCCGGCCAAGGGGCGCGCGACCGGCGGCGTGCGCGCGCACGCGTTCCTCAAGGGCGAGGACCGACTGACCCTCGCATGGGTCGGCCCCGCCCCCGCGCGGCCGTCGGCCCGGACGGCTCCGTGCGGACCCTGCCGGATGCGACGGCGAAGCGCGACGCCTCGGGTCAGCCGCTCGACGCCGTGATCGGCTCGATCGGCCGCGCGCTGGCCTGATCGCGGATCCCGCAGCGGATCAGGCGTCGATGGCCTCGCGGGAGAGCCGGTCGGACGAGTCGACGATGAACTCGCGGCGCGGCGCGACCTCGTTGCCCATCAGCAGTTCGAACACGCGGCCGGCGGCCTCGGCGTCCTCCAGGCGCACGCGGCGCAGCAATCGGCCCGCGCGATCCATCGTGGTCTCGGCGAGCTGGTCGGCATCCATCTCGCCCAGGCCCTTGTAGCGCTGCACGGGCTCCTGCCAGCGCTTGCCGGACTTGGTGAGCTTCGTCAGCAGCGCGTGCAGCTCCTGCTCGCTGTACGTGTAGATGGTCTCGTTGGGCTTCGTGCCCGGGTTCATGACGATCACGCGATGCAGGGGCGGCACCGCCGCGAACACCCGGCCCGCCTCGATGAGGGGCCGCATGTAGCGGAAGAACAGCGTCAGCAGCAGGGTGCGGATGTGCGCGCCGTCGACGTCGGCGTCGCTCATGATGATGACCTTGCCGTAGCGGGCCGTGCTCAGATCGAACGTGCGGCCGGACCCCGCTCCGATCACCTGGATGATCGAGGCGCACTCGGCGTTGGAGAGCATGTCGGAGACGGAGGACTTCTGCACGTTGAGGATCTTGCCGCGGATCGGCAGCAGCGCCTGGTACTCGCTGTTGCGGGCGTCCTTCGCGGTGCCGAGCGCCGAGTCGCCCTCGACGATGAACAGCTCGGACTGCGCGACGTCCGACGAGCGGCAGTCGACGAGCTTCGCCGGGCAGCGACGAGGACTCCAGCGCGTTCTTGCGGCGCTGGGTCTCCTTGTGGGCGCGCGCGGAGATGCGCGCCTTCATCTCGGCGACGACCTTGTCGAGCAGCAGCGCGGTCTGCGCCTTGTCGTCGCGCTTGGGCGAGGAGAACCGCGCCGCGAGCTCCTTGCGGACCACCTGTGTCACGATCTGGCGCACGGCGGGCGTGCCGAGGATCTCCTTGGTCTGGCCCTCGAACTGCGGCTCGGGCAGGCGCACGGTCAGCACGGTCGGTGAGCCCGGCCATGACGTCGTCCTTCTCGAGCTTGTCGTTACCGACCTTGAGCCGTCGGGCGTTCTGCTCGACCTGGGTGCGCAGCACGCGCAGCAGCTCCTGGTCGAAGCCCTGCTGGTGCGTGCCGCCCTTGGGCGTCGCGATGATGTTGACGAACGAACGCGTCACGGTGTCGTAGCCGGTGCCCCACCGCACGGCGATGTCGACGTGGCACTCGCGCTCGACCTCGGTCGGCACCATCGCGCCGGTCGGCTGCAGCACCGGGACCGTCTCGGTGAAGGTGCCGCTGCCGGTCAGCCGCCAGGTGTCGGTGATCGCGGCATCCGTCGCGAGGTACTCCGCGAACTCCGAGATGCCGCCGTCGAAGCGGAACGAGGTCTCGTTGTGCTCCTCGTGCCGCTGATCGCGCACGACGATCTCGAGTCCGGGCACGAGGAACGCGGTCTGGCGCGCGCGGGTCGAGAGCTCTTCGAGCTGGAACGCGGCATCCTTCGTGAAGATCTGCCGATCGGCCCAGTAGCGGATGCGGGTTCCGGTGACCCCGCGCGGCGCCTTGCCCTTCACCCGCAGCTCGCTGCGATCCAGGAACGGCGTGAACGGCGAGTCCGGCGACGGCTCGCCCTTGTCGGCGAACACGCCGGGCTCGCCGCGGTGGAACGACATCGCCCACGTCTTGCCGCCGCGATCGACCTCGACGTCGAGCCGCTCGGAGAGGGCGTTGACGACGGAGGCGCCGACGCCGTGCAGCCCGCCCGAGGCGGCGTACGAGCCGCCGCCGAACTTGCCGCCGGCGTGGAGCTTGGTGAAGACGACCTCGACGCCCGACAGTCCGGTGCGCGGTTCGATGTCGACGGGGATGCCGCGACCGGTGTCGTGCACCTCGACGCTGCTGTCGGAGTGCAGCACGATGTCGATGCGCTTGCCGTTGCCGGCGAGCGCCTCGTCGACCGCGTTGTCGATGATCTCCCACACGCAGTGCATGAGCCCGCGCGAGTCGGTCGAGCCGATGTACATGCCCGGTCGCTTGCGGACCGCCTCGAGGCCTTCGAGCACCTGCAGGTGGTGGGCCGAATACTCTGAGGTCACAATCCTCAAGAGTATCTTCGGAGCCCGTTCGCCCTCTTCATAGACACGGGCGACCGGATCCGCGTACGCGCTGAGCGAAATGTCACCGCATCGCGGCATACCCGTAACAAACGCGTGGTTGTATGTGATGACCCGCAACGGGCGAACGAGACACGAGCGACGCTTACGAGGAGGACCCGAGATGAACACGCTAGCCACCCCCACCGAGCCCGCCGTTCTCGAATACCGCCTCACGGCCCTGGACCGCTGCGACTCCTGCGGCGCGCAGGCCTACATCGCCGCCGAGGTCAACGGCAGCGAGCTGCTGTTCTGCGCCCACCACGGCCGCAAGTACGAAGAGAAGCTGCGCTCGATCGCCACCAGCTGGCACGACGAGACGGCGCGTCTGCTCGAATCGGTCTGAGCCCGATCGCTCACAGCCGCGGTAGATCCGCGGCACGAGCGGCGAGACCCGCACCAGGATCTCCTCACCCACCGAGTCGATCGTCTCGGCGAGGTCGGTCGCCGATGCCGCGTCCGCTCCGAACACGGTGACCTCGTCGCCTGCGGCGGCACCGGGCCACGGGTCGAGCGTCATGTGAGTCGGTCCCACGTGCTGCACGGCGACCCGGCGGCCGCCGACCATCAGGGCCGCGCGCAGCGCGAGCGTCGAGGGCAGCCCGTGCAGCGCGCCGACCGCCACGGCGACGGAGTGCTCTCCGACGTGCGTCACCGTGGCCGCGAGCGACGCGACGGGGCGGCACGCCGAGGTCGTCCTCCCCCGCCCCCGGCCGATCGGATGCCGTAGCAGAACGCGCCCACGCGAGCGAGGTCGTAGCGGAACTCGGGGCGGGCGAACGATGCCGCGCTGGCGGAGAGGTGCCGCACCTCGAGCGCGAAGCCCGCAGCTTCGGCGGCCGTCACGGCCACCTCGAACGCGGCGCGTGCCGCGTCGTCTTCGGCATCGCTCGCCTCGGCGATGTGGCTCCACACGCCCACGACGCGGATGCGGCCGGCATCCTCGAGCGCGCGCGCGCGAGCGATCACCGCCGGCCAGTCCTCGGGCCGGATGCCGTTGCGGTGCAGGCCGGTGTCGATCTTGAGGTGGACCCGGGCAGGTACGGCGCCGGTCGCCGGCGACGGCGGCGATGTCCTCGAGGAAGTGCTGCGTCGCCGACGCCGAGGTCGATGTCGGCGGCCAGCGCCTCGGCGATCTCCTCCGCCCCGACGGTGAGCCACGACAGGATGCGCGCCTCGGCGCCCGCAGCCTCCCTCGTGCGCAGGGCCTCGCGCACGTCGAAGGCGCCGAACCAGCCGACCCCCTCGGCTGCGGCTCTGCGCACGATGCGGTCGAGCCCGTGCCCGTACGCGTCGTCCTTGACGACGAGCATGAGCTCGCGCAGGCGCCACCCGGGCACGCACGACGGCGAGGTTGGCCGCGAACGCGTCGAGGTCGACGCGCAGCCGCGGAGCGCTCATGCGACGTACTCCCGCGTGTTGCGCAGGCCCGACCGCGGTCACGAGCTCCGCCGCCGTCATCCCCGTCGCCGCGGTCCATTCCGCGAGCGACGGCGACTCGGCGGTCGCGCCACCGAAGAAGAGCGCCTCCGCACCGCGCGGCACGTCGTGCTCCTCGCCGACGTCGACGACGCACACGTCCATCGCGACGCGGCCGACGATCGGATGCCGCTCCCCCGCGATCCGGACCGATGCGGCATTGCCGAGCGCACGCACGACGCCCTGCGCGTAGCCGCCCGTGACGAGGGCGAGGCGGGTGTCGCGGGCCGCGCGGTACGTGTAGCCGTAGGACACGCCCTCTCCGGCCTGCAGGGGCTTGAGGCTCAGCACGCGTCCGTACAGGCTCATCACCGGCGTGAAGCCGGCGGTGAGGCCGTACACCGCCTCCGGCGACGTGCTGTCCCCTTCGAGGGCGACCCGGGCTCGACCGGCGATCTTCGCGAGGTGGGCGGCATCCTGCTCGTCGGCCAGAAGGGCGTCCGCACCCGCGTCGATCGCGCTGCGGGCCACGACGTCGAGTCCGTGCCCCCACGCGTCCGCGCGGACGTCGATCACGCCGCTGGCGCGTGGTGGCGAGCACGGCGCGCAGATTGAGCGCGAGCGCGGAGAGCGAGATCCGTGCCGTGGGAGCGGTGCGCCGCGGCGTGCCCGAGCCGGGCGCCTCGCGCCCAGGGATGCCGAGGGTCACGGCATCTAGACTATCCGGGGCCCTCGGCCCGCACTCTCGTCCGCCCGTCCCCCACCTCGGAGCACGCATGCCTCAGAAAGGCCTCGGCCTCTCGCCCCGCCTTCGCTACCTCGTCGGCCGTGCGCGCCGCATCGACGTCGGATCGGTCCTCGACCGCGCGAGGGAGTCCTCCGCGCAGCACGACAAGTGGATGCCGGCGATCGTCGTCGACATGCTCTGGCAGGCCGGCTTCCGCAACGTCGGCTTCCAGGACTACATCGACTACGACTTCGCGATCCTGACCCGTGACGAGCGCGCCACGTACATGACCCACCCGGTGTCCAACCAGCTGTCGCAGAAGTTCGACCACCCGGACTTCCGCTACATCTTCCAGGACAAGATCGAATTCGACCGGGTCTTCGGCGAGCACCTCCACCGCGAGTGGATGGTCGTCGAGGAGGGCAATGCCGCCGAGGTGCGCGCGTTCGCGGAGAGACTCGGCACGATCGTCACGAAAGAGCCGGTCGGGCAGGCCGGCACCGGCGTCCACCGCTACCACGCGGCGGAGATCGACGACTGGGACGCGTTCCACCGCGGACTGCTGCAGCGCGGCGAACTGCTCATCGAGGAAGTGATCGTCCAGCATCCCGATCTCGCCGCCGTCTGCCCCGGAACCGTGAACACGACGCGCATCACGGCGTTCTTCGACGGTGAGCGGACGCACATCCTCGCGATGGCGCAGAAGTTCGGCCGTGGCGCGGTGAGCGACCAGATGACCTTCGGCGGCTTCTACACGATGCTCGACGAGAACGGTCGCGCCGTCGGCCCCGGATACGACTCGCACGGGCACGTCCACGAGGTGCACCCCGACTCGGGGTTCGTGATCGGCGATTTCCAGCTGCCGATGATGGACGAGGTGCGCGCCTTCATCGACCGCGTCGCCCGCGTGGTGCCGCAGGTGCAGTACGTCGGCTGGGACGTCGTGGTGACGCCGGACGGCCCCGTGCTCGTCGAGGGCAACTGGGGCGCCGGGCGTCTACGAGAACAAGCCCAGCGTCACCGGCATCCGCACCGGCCACAAGGCGCGCTACCGCGAGGCGATCGGGTTCTAAGCGGGCCCGGACGACGCCCAGCGGCGTCGACTGGTGACCCTGCCCGAGCGGGTTGTCCTTCAGGATCGCCACGAGCCGCTTCTCGCCCGCCTTGTCGAGCGTCGAGCCGAGGATGTTGCCGCCGAGGTCGTTGATGTCGACGACGGCCACTTCGGCCTTGCCGCCGAGCATCTCCTTGACGTGGCGGGCGACCTCGCGCGGACGCTCGGGACCGAGGACGACCGCCTTGTTGTACGGCGGAATCGTGCCGCTGGTCGGCCCGTCGATCGCGCGGGCCTTGTCGCCGGCGATCCGGTAGAAGTCGCCCTTGCGTCCGAAGGCCTTCGTCACGGCCGAGACGCCCGCGGCGAACAGGATGCGGATCGTGCCGCACTCGCGCAGCGCCATCTCCATGGTCTCCGGCATCCCGAGGCCGATGCCGTACGGGGTGCGGGTGACGTACTTGGAGAGGAACAGCGCGAGTCTGCGGGGCGTGATCTCATCGAGCGCGTACGAGCGGCCCTGCGTGATCGCCACGATCTTCTCCGTGACGAAGAAGATGTCGCCCGGCTGCACGACATCCGTCGCGTATTCGCGGATGAAGGCGTCGAGGTCGTCGCCCGGCATGACGACCCGCGTGCGGATCGGGATGCGGGAGTACTGCGCGCCCTCGATCTCGACCGTGAGCGCCTTGCCGGCGTTGGCCTCGGCCATCACTCGAGGTAGTCCCGCAGCGACTGCGATCGGGACGGGTGCCGCAGCTTCGCCATCGTCTTGGACTCGATCTGGCGGATGCGCTCGCGCGTGACGCCGAACGTGTCGCCGATCTGGTCGAGCGTCTTGGGCTGGCCGTCGCCGAGGCCGAAGCGCATGCGGATGACACCCGCCTCGCGCTCGGAGAGCGAGTCGAGCAGCGACTCGAGCTGGCGCTGCAGCATCGTGAAGCCGACCGCGTCCGCCGGGACGACCGCCTCGGTGTCCTCGATGAGGTCGCCGAACTCGCTGTCGCCGTCCTCGCCGAGGGGGGTGTGCAGCGAGATCGGCTCGCGGCCGTACTTCTGCACCTCGATGACCTTCTCGGGGGTCATGTCGAGTTCGCGGCTGAGCTCCTCGGGCGTGGGCTCACGGCCCAGGTCCTGCAGCATCTGCCGCTGCACGCGGGCGAGCTTGTTGATGACCTCGACCATGTGGACGGGGATGCGGATCGTGCGGGCCTGGTCGGCCATGGCGCGGGTGATGGCCTGGCGGATCCACCACGTGGCGTACGTGGAGAACTTGAAGCCCTTCGTGTAGTCGAACTTCTCGACCGCACGGATCAGGCCCAGGTTGCCCTCCTGGATGAGATCCAGGAACTGCATGCCGCGGCCGGTGTAGCGCTTGGCGAGCGAGACGACCAGTCGCAGGTTCGCACCCAGCAGGTGCGACTTCGCACGCTGACCGTCGCGGGCGACCCACTGCAGGTCCAGGCCCATCTGGTTGGACTTCTCCGCCGGCGTCATGTGCGAGAGCTTCTCTTCGGCGAACAGGCCCGCCTCGATGCGCATCGCGAGCTCGACCTCTTCGGCCGCGTTCAGCAGCGGAACCTTGCCGATCTGCTTCAGGTAGTCCTTGACCGGGTCGGCCGTGGCCCCGGTGATCATCGTCGAGTAGACGGGGACTTCGTCGTCGTCGCTCGAGGAGATGACGATCGCGCCGGTCGGAAGCGGCTCGGAGAACGCGGGCTTCGTGTCCTCTTCGTCCTCTTCGTCCTCTTCGGCTTCGGACGCCTCGGCTTCGGGTTCGGCGGCGGCCGCGGTCTTCGCCTTGCCGCGCGTCGCCTTGGGCTTCACTACTTCGTCGGTGTCGTCGAGCTCCACAGCGACGTCGTCGAGTTCCACCACATCGTCGATCTCGACATCGTCCGCGAGATCTTCGACTTCGGCGTCATCGTCGGTCGCCTTCGTCGCGCGCGCCTTCGTGGGCTTCGCAGCCGCCTTCGCCGCGGGAGTGGTCTTCGCCGCCGCCGTCTTGGCACGCGGTCGTCTTGGTCGCCGCGCTCTTGGCGGCGGTGGACTTCGCGGGCGCGGCCTTGGTCGCCGTCTTCTTCGCGACGGTCGTCGCTGAATCCTCCGCGGGAGCGTTCGCCGCGGTGTCCTCCGCGCGGGCCGCGCGGGTCGTGGTCTTCGTGCCTGAGGTCACGGTTCGCCTTTCACCAGCGGACGGGTGTCGTACGCCCCCCGGTAGATTTCGGACACTAGTAAGACCCTTGTCAAGTCCCTGCGCCGCGAGAGTGCCTCGCAGAGCCGGTTGACAACGGGTCAGGTCATCTATTGTCGCACATTCACCGCGCACATCCGACGTGCGCTGCCGACACCCTTGACACAACGCCCCGGAGGGCTCCGGCATTCCGCGCGGTCAGGCTCCGCGCTTCTCGTCGTCGCCCGACGGGCGGTTGGCGAGGAACCGTTCCAGTTCGGCGGCGAGCTCGTCGGCGCTGGGCAGATCGCCCGTGTGGATCATGGGGCTCGCCAGCGTCGAGCCGGCCATGTAGGCGTCGTAGCGCTCTTCCAGCCCCTGCACCATGCGCGAGAGCTCGTCGCTGCCCGACACCTGCTCTTCGACCTTGGCGAGGTACTCGCGGTTCTCCTCGCGCAGCTCGTCGCCGGAGAACACCAGGCCCGTCGCGACCGTGAGGGAGTCGAGCCCGGCGAGAGCGGCCGCGGGGTACTCGGTGTCGCCGAGGTAGTGCGGGATCAGCAGCACGAACCCGGCCACGGATGCGCCGGCTTCGGCGAATCGGTACTCCAGGAGGTGCCCGGCCGTCGCCGGCACCTGAGTGTGGGGCTGCCACACCGAGTGCGCCTCGGTCAGCTCGCTGCGCGTGCCGCTCACGGTGGTTCCGATCGGGCGGGTGTGCGGCACGGGCATGGGGATCGCGTGCACCCACGTGACCGAGTGCACGTCGTACGCGGCGGCGAAGTCCAGCACCGCTTCGGAGAAGGCATCCCAGGCGAAGTCCGGCTCGTACCCCGCCAGCAGCAGGAAGGGCTGACCGAGCGAGTCGTGCGCGAAAGAGAGCTCGAGACGCGGCGGGCGGTAGTCCGTCAGGTGATCCTGATCGAACGAGATCAGCGGGCGGCGGGCCCGGTAGTCGAGCAGCACGTCATTGGAGAAGACGGCGACCGGGGTGGGCTCGAGGTCGTCACGGAAATAGTCGACGAGCCGGCTGACCGCACTGCCGGCGTCGGTGAAACCCGTGAGCGCGATGACGAGCGGGAGGCCCCGCGGGATCGGCGGCGCGGATGCCACACGCTCGTAGAGCGGAGCGGAATGAGCCATGCCCCCATGGTACGAGGCGAGCCGCTCGACGCGGGTCGCGCACATCCCGCTCAGAGCGAACACCGCCGAGGCGCCGTACCTAGGATGGAGACCATGTCGTTTCCCGACCTCGCGTTCAGCTCCGCCCCCGTTCGAGATTCCGAGGCCGACGCCATCCTTCTGGCGCTGCCCCCTCTCGACCGCGACGACTCCCCGGCGCTGGAGGACTGGCCAGGGCTGCGCGACGCCCTGGCGGCGACCGGCTTCACCGGTGCGGCCTCTTCCTATCCAGCGGGTCTACGCGCCCCAGAGCACGTCCCTCCCGCTCGCCGTCGTCGGGACGGGCCCGGATCCGGATGCCGCTGCGGTGCGCGACGCGGTCGGCTTCGCCATCCGCACCCTCACCGGCTTCCCCGTCGTGAGCGTGGCCGTCATCGCCGACGACGCGACACTGTGGCGCGCGGCGGCGGAGGGCGCGACCCTCGGCGGCTACCGCTTCGAGGGCTACAAGACCGAGGCGCCGAAGCCGCGCGCCGAGCGCGTCATCGTGCACGGCGAGGCCGACCCCGCGCCGGAGGAGCTCGCGGCCGTGACCGCGGCGGCGGATGCGGTCGCCCTCGTGAAGGACCTCGTCGCGATCCCCGCCGAGTGGCTCGGGCCCGCCGACTTCGCCGAGCGCGCCGTGGAGTCGGTCGCCGGACTCCCGGTCCAGGTGGAGGTGCTCGACGAGAGCGCGCTGCGTGCAGCCGGCTACGGCGGCATCCTCGGCGTCGGCCAGGGATCGGATCGCCCTCCGCGGCTCGTTCGCCTCGACTACGCGCCGGAGGGCGCCACGCGTCACGTCGCACTCGTGGGCAAGGGCATCACGTTCGACACCGGCGGTCTGTCGTTGAAGCCGCCCAGCGGCATGGTCGGCATGAAGTACGACATGTGCGGTGCCGCCACCGCCCTGAGCGTCCTGCGTGCCGTCGCCACCCTCGGCCTTCCGGTGCGCGTGACCGCCTGGCTCTGCATCGCCGACAACATGCCCTCCGGGCGCGCCACGCGGCCCGGCGACGTGCTGCGGATGCTCGACGGCACGACCGTCGAGGTGCTCAACACGGATGCCGAGGGCAGGCTCGTCCTCGCGGACGGGCTGGTCGCGGCGAGCAGGGAGCACCCCGACGTCATCGTCGACGTCGCGACACTGACGGGTGCGATCACCGTCGCGCTCGGCACGCGTCACACCGGCGTGATGGGAGATGACGCCGCGGTCGCCGAATACCTCGCTGCCTCGGCCGCGACCGGCGAGCTCGCGTGGCAGCTGCCGCTGCCCGCGCACATGGTCGACGAGCTCGACTCCCCTATCGCCGACCTCCAGAACGCGAAGATCGGCGATCCCGCGGGCGGCTCGCTCTTCGCGGGCCTGTTCCTCCGCCACTTCGTCGGGCGGGTGTCCGACGAGCCCGACGCCGCGCGCATCCCCTGGGTGCACCTGGACATCGCCGGCGTCGGCATGAACAAGGGCGGCGGTTTCGGGTTCACCGAGAAGGGTCCCACCGGAGCGACCGTCCGCTCGCTCATCCGCTTCGTTCAAGGTCAGGAGTCACGATGACAGAGCACCGTTTCGATCTGGTCGTCCTGGGCGGCGGCAGCGGCGGGTACGCCGCCGCGCTGCGCGCTGCGGAGCTCGGCAAGTCGGTCGCACTCGTGGAGAAGGACAAGCTCGGCGGCACGTGCCTGCACCGCGGCTGCATCCCGACCAAGGCGCTGCTGCACGCGGCGGAGGTCGCGGATGTGGCGCGGGATGCCGCGAGCATCGGCATCCGCGCCACGCTCGACGGCATCGACCCCGACGGCGTGCGCGCGTACCGCGAAGGCATCGTCGCCAAGAAGTTCAAGGGCCTCGAGGGACTCATCAAGGCACGCGGCATCACCGTCGTCGCCGGCGAGGGCCGATTGGATGCCGGTCCCTCCGTTCGCGTCGGCGACGACGTGTATCTCGGCACCGACGTGATCCTCGCGACCGGCTCGTACAGCCGCAGTCTTCCGGGGCTGGAGATCGGCGGGCGGATCCTGACGAGCGAGCACGCACTCGAGCTCGCCGAGATCCCCCAGCGCGTCGTCATCCTCGGCGGCGGCGTGATCGGGGTCGAGTTCGCGAGCGTGTGGCGCTCGTTCGGCGTCGATGTCACGATCGTCGAGGCACTGGATCACCTCGTCCCGAACGAGGACGTCGCGATGAGCAAGGCGCTGGAGCGGGCGTTCCGCCGGCGCGGCATCGCATCCTCGCTCGGCGTGCGGTTCGCCGGTGCGACCCAGACCTCCGACGCGGTCACCGTGACTCTCGAGGACGGGAAGACATTCGAGGCGGATTACCTTCTGGTCGCGGTCGGCCGCGGCCCCGCCACGACCGGGCTCGGCTACGAGGAGAACGGCGTCGTGCTCGATCGCGGCTTCGTCACCACGGACGAGCGGCTGCGCACCAGCGCGGAGCACGTGTGGGCGGTCGGCGACATCGTCCCGGGCCTGCAGCTGGCCCATCGCGGGTTCCAGCAGGGCATCTTCGTCGCCGAGGAGATCGCCGGGCTGAACCCGGTGCTCGTCCCGGACACGCAGATCCCCAAGGTGACCTACAGCCACCCGGAAGTCGCCTCCGTCGGGCTCACCGAGGAGCAGGCCGTCGCGGCGCACAGCGCGGACGCGGTCGTCTCGTACGAGTACAACCTCGCCGGCAACGGCAAGAGCGAGATCCTGGGCACGTCGGGCCTGGTGAAGGTCGTGCGTGTCAAGGACGGACCCGTCCTGGGCGTGCATCTGGTGGGCGATCGGGTGGGCGAACTCATCACCGAGGGCCAGCTCGCCGTCGGCTGGGAAGCGCACCCCGAAGACATCGCGCCGTTCGTGCACGCGCACCCCACGCAGAGCGAAGCGCTCGGCGAAGCCTTCCTCGCGCTGTCGGGAAAGCCGCTTCACACGCTCTGACACCGCGCCGCGGCGCACGATCACACCGGCATCACTAAGCTAGAAAACGACATCGGCATTCTGAAGGAGTCATGCACATGAGCACTTCTGTGGTCCTCCCCGCGCTCGGCGAGAGCGTCACCGAGGGAACGGTCACCCGCTGGCTCAAGAAGGTCGGCGACACCGTAGAGGCGGACGAGGGACTGCTCGAGATCTCGACCGACAAGGTCGACACCGAGATCCCGTCGCCCGTGAGCGGCGTGATCGAGGAGATCCTCGTCCAGGAGGACGAGACCGTCGAGGTCGGCGCGATCCTGGCCAAGATCGGCGAGGGCGGATCCGCCCCCGCCACCGACGACACCCCCGCCGCCGAGCAGCCCGCGGCTGCCGAGCCCGCGGCTCCCGAGCCCGCGCCCGCCGAGGCGCCCGCCGCGGCAGCACCGGCGGCCGAAGCGCCCGCCGCGCCTTCGACTGAGGCCGAAGCACCCGCGCCCGGCGCCTGCCGCATCCGGCGACAGCAAGGACATCGTGCTCCCCGAACTCGGCGAGAGCGTGACCGAGGGAACGGTCACCCGCTGGCTCAAGAAGGTCGGCGACACCGTCGAGGTCGATGACGCGCTGCTGGAGATCTCGACCGACAAGGTCGACACCGAGATCCCCTCGCCCTTCAGCGGAGTGCTGCAGGAGATCCTCGTCGGTGAAGACGAGACGGTCGCCGTCGGCACCGCGCTCGCGCGCATCGGCGACGGCGCGGCCGCGCCCGCGCCCGAGGCTGCGGCCCCCGCTCCGTCGGCACCCGAGCCCGAGGCGGCGCCCGAGCCTGCACCGGCTCCCGCCGCCGCACCGGCACCCGCCGCCGCTCCGGCCCCTGCACCCGCCGCCGCGCCTGCCCCGGCTCCGGCCGCCCGCTGCCCCGGCCCCGGCACCCGCCTCCGGCACCGGCTCCCGCCGCCGACGATTCCGACGTGTCCGCGTACGTCACCCCGCTCGTGCGCCGGCTGGCGCAGCAGCAGGGGGTCGACCTGTCGACCGTGACCGGCACGGGCGTCGGTGGCCGCATCCGCAAGGAAGACGTCCTCAAGGCGGCCGAGACGGCTGCCGCGCCCGCCGCTGCGGAAGCCCCCGCGGCATCCGCGCCGGCCGCGATCGAGGTCTCGCCGCTGCGTGGGACGACCCAGCCGATGTCGCGACTGCGCAAGGTGCTCGCCGAGCGCGCCGTGGCCTCGATGCAGGCGACCGCGCAGTTGACCACGGTCGTCGAGGTCGATGTGACGAAGCTCGCGAACTACCGCGACGAGGTGAAGGCCGACTTCCACGCCAAGACCGGCGACAAGCTGTCGTTCCTGCCGTTCTTCGCGCTGGCGGCCGCTGAGGCGCTGCAGTCCAACCCGGTGATCAACGCGACGGTGGACGGCGATCAGATCGTCTACCCGCCGTCGGAGAACCTGTCGATCGCGGTCGACACCGAGCGGGGCCTGCTCACGCCCGTGCTGCGGGACGCGTCGTCGAAGAACCTCGCTCAGATCGCCCATGAGATCGCGGACCTCGCCGCGCGCACGCGCAACAACAAGCTGAAGCCCGACGAGCTCGCCGGGGGCACGTTCACCCTCACCAACACCGGATCGAGGGGCGCACTGTTCGACACCCCCGTCGTCTTCCTTCCGCAGTCCGCGATCCTCGGCACCGGCGTCGTCGTCAAGCGCCCCGGCCTCGTCTCGGTCGACGGCAAGGACGCGATCGCGATCCGCTCGTACGTGTACCTGGCACTGTCGTACGACCACCGCATCGTCGACGGTGCCGACGCGGCACGCTTCCTCACCACGGTGAAGAAGCGCCTCGAGGACGCCTCGTTCCAGGGCCAGCTCGGCATCTGATCGCCGGTCACTGCTCCGCGACGTCATAGATGTCGCGGAGCAGCCAGCGGCCTTCGATCTGCACGATGACCACGAGCTGAGGCGCGGCGCCTGCTGCCACCGCTTCCGCCCGCAGCACGGCCGCGCCACCGAATTCGTCCAGCAGGGTCAGTGATCGCCCGCCCTCGTCGAGATCGACGACGCCCGGCGGGTATCGGGCGTCCCGGTTCTCGAGGACGGCCTCCAGGCAGGTCGGATCGCCGGCGCAGCCGGTGCGCGCGGTGAGCAGCGCCGTGGTGATCCCGGCCAGGTCGGTCGGCTCCGCACCAGGGGGCGGATCGACGGCTCTATCCTCGTCCGGCGGCGGCTCGCCGACCGCCGCAGGCGACTCGGCTCTCGTGCTCGAGCTCGGCGCGGTGACGGGCGTGGCCGAAGGGAGCGATGTGCCCGCCGTCGCGGGACCGCCGTCGCCGGTGGGCCACAGCAGGCCGCCCGCGATGATCGCGCACGCCAAGCCCCCCGCGACCAGCCACGGTCGCCGGCGGCCCTGGCGCGGAGTGCGCAGGGCCCGCCACACCCCGGTCGTCGTGCGCGAGACCAGGTCGGCCCACTCGCCGTCGAGGTGCCGTGAGAGGGCGAACGGCCAGGCGTGCTGCTCCGGAGCCGGATCGCCCGTCGCCGCGTCGGCCTCCAGCGACGCGCGATCGCGCGCGCGCTTCGGGCCGAATGTCGTCGTCGCCAGGGCCGTCGGCTCGGCGACGGCGAAGATCGCCGCCTCCGCGCGCTCGAGCACCCGTCCGCGCCGCGCCCCGCCCACCGCGTCGATGACATCGGTCACCGCGTCGGCGAGCACGGGAACATCGTGTGCGATCCGCCGCAGCAGCTCGGTGGTCTGCTCGACGAGGCCGGTCTCCGACGTGTCCGTCGCGAACACCGGGCAGCCCGCCTCGGTCAGCCACCACGCACCGCGCACGTCGTCGCCGGCGGTCTCCAGCTGCCCGAGGCCGCGCAGCAGACTCACCGCGATCGTCACGCCCTCCCCCGCCGACAGGTCCATCGCCGCCGCGACGATCGAGGAAGTCCGCCAGGCGCTCGGTGCACACCGGCAGGAGGACGTCGTGTCCGTCCGGTCGCCTCAGGACGTCCTGAGGCACCAGGACGTGGCCGCCGGCGTCAGCCGTCCAGCCCCGCCACCGGTCGCCCAGCAGGTCGGCGTCCACGGCCACCGCTGTCTCGCCGGTCGGGCCGCACACGAGCGCGCCCGGCCACGGCGACTCGGCGTCGCCCGCCATCTGCCGGATCACGCGGTACCCCTGCCGCAGTCGCACCTCCGCCGCGTTCGTCACACCGACGAGCCTGATCGGATCCCGGCGCAGACGGACGACGCGCACGCGTCCTGTGGATCGGCCCTCCATTCCGGAGCCTGGGGAGGAGCCGCTCTCGCGGGCGCGGAAAGGTAGGCTGGTGCCATGGCAGCACGCAGTACCGCGCCCGAGAAGCGGCCCGGGTTCTTCTCTCAGCTCCGCACGCTCTACACGTTCACGCAGAAGGCGTACCGGTGGCTTCCGTGGCTGCTGATCGCGATCTTCATCCTCTGCGTCGCCCTGGGCATCGGCATCGGCTTCCTCCTGCCCCCGGTCGCGCTGTGGAGCATCATCCTGTGGGGCGTGACCGGGCTCATGCTCGGCATCCTCGCGTCGCTCATGACGATGACGCGCCTGTCGACGAGTGCGATGTACAAGCAGATCGACGGGATGCCGGGAGCTGCCGGACATGTTCTCTCCACATCGCTCGGCCGCAACTGGCAGTCCAGCGACATGCCCGTCGGCGTGAACCCGAAGACGCAGGAGGCGGTCTACCGGGCCGTCGGCCGCGGCGGGATCGTCATCGTCGGCGAAGGCGCCCGCGGGCGCCTGACGCGGCTCATCAACGACGAGCGCTCCAAGGCGCAGCGTGTCGCGACCGGCGTTCCGGTGCACGTGTTCTACGTCGGCCACGGCGCCGATGAGGTGCCGATCGCCAAGCTGGCCTCCACGATCAAGGCGCTGCCGAAGAAGATCGACCGTGCCACGATGGCCGCGGTGATCAAGCGCCTCAGTTCCGTGTCGCAGTCGCTCGCGTCGCTGCCGATCCCCAAGGGCATCGACCCGACCAAGGCGCGGGCTCCGCGCCCGCGCTGACCCGCCTACGACCGGACGAGGACGGTTCCGGCCGCCTTGTCGTGCAGACCGCGCTGGTCGGCATCCCAGATCACGGCGGGGATCACGACGATCAGCAGCGCCGTGCGCAGCACGGGACGCCACAGTCCGACCCACGCGCCATCGAGGCGGGCCACCCTCATGCCGAGGATGCGGTGCCCCGGGCTTCCCTGCAGGGTCGGGATGAAGACGATCTGGATGAGGGCGAAGATCGCGAGGATCGCGAGCGGGTCCCAGGCGAAGAACCCGGAGATCAGGTAGGCGGCGCCGTAGTCGATGAACAGTGCGCCGACCCGGCGTCCGAGGCGGGCGATCGACCCGCTGCCGCTCTGCGGAAGGCCCAGACGCTCGCCGGGATAGCTCTCTGAACCTGGTGTCACCGACCCAGCGTAGCCAGAGGCGCGTAACATGCCGGAAACAATGGTGTCACTGCCGAGCAATGCCCTCCCGGTACGGTTCGATGAAGCCCGCATGCGGGCGGCAGTTCCCGATGCCCTAACTCTGGAGCCTTCATGTTCAAAGATTCATCCGAGGTGCTCAAGTTCATCAAGGACGAGGACGTCAAGTTCCTCGACATCCGTTTCACGGATCTTCCTGGTGTGCAGCAGCACTTCAACATCCCGGCCTCGACCGTCGACGAGGAGTTCTTCACTGTCGGCCAGCTGTTCGACGGCTCCTCGATCCGCGGTTTCGCGAACATCCACGAGTCCGACATGCAGCTCATCCCCGACGTGTCGACCGCGTACCTCGACCAGTTCCGCGAGGCGAAGACGCTCATCATGGTCTTCGACATCTACAACCCGCGCACCGGCGAGATCTACTCGAAGGACCCGCGACAGGTCGCCAAGAAGGCCGAGAAGTACCTCGCCTCGACCGGCATCGCCGACACCGCGTTCTTCGCCCCCGAGGCGGAGTTCTACATCTTCGACGACGTCCGCTACGAAGTGAAGCAGAACGCCAGCTACTACTACGTCGACTCCGAAGAGGGCGCGTGGAACTCCGGCCGCGAGGAAGAGGGCGGAAACCTCGCGAACAAGACCCCCTACAAGGGCGGCTACTTCCCGGTCAGCCCGGTCGACAAGCAGGCCGACCTGCGCGATGACATCAGCCTCAAGCTCATCGAGGCCGGTCTCATCCTCGAGCGCGCCCACCACGAGGTGGGCACCGGCGGCCAGGCCGAGATCAACTACCGCTTCGACACGATGGTGCACGCGGCGGACGACATCCTGAAGTTCAAGTACATCGTCAAGAACACGGCGGAGCAGTGGGGCAAGACGGCGACGTTCATGCCGAAGCCGCTCTTCGGCGACAACGGCTCGGGCATGCACACGCACCAGTCGCTGTGGCTCGACGGCAAGCCGCTCTTCTACGATGAGGCCGGCTACGGCGGTCTGTCCGACCTCGCCCGCTGGTACATCGGCGGTCTGCTCGCGCACGCCCCGGCCGTGCTCGCGTTCACCAACCCGACGATGAACAGCTACAAGCGCCTGGTCAAGGGCTACGAGGCGCCGGTCAACCTGGTGTACTCGGCCGGCAACCGCTCGGCGGCCATCCGCATCCCGATCACCGGATCCAACCCCAAGGCCAAGCGCATCGAGTTCCGCGCGCCGGACGCCTCGGGCAACCCGTACCTCGCGTTCGCCGCGCAGATGATGGCGGGCCTGGACGGCATCAAGAACCGCATCGAGCCGCACGAGCCCGTCGACAAGGACCTGTACGAGCTTCCGCCCGAGGAGGCCAAGAACATCCCGCAGGTGCCGAACTCGCTGCTGGACTCGCTGGACGCCCTCGCGGCCGACCACGAGTTCCTGCTCGCGGGCGGCGTGTTCACGCCCGAGCTCATCGAGACGTGGATCGAGTACAAGATCGAGAACGAGATCAAGCCGATCGCGGCTCGCCCGCACCCGTTCGAGTACGAGCTGTACTACGGCGTCTGACATTCAGTCGTGACAGAAGGGCCCCGGGAGACCGGGGCCCTTCTGCGTCGAGCCGTCAGCCGTAGAAGAGCTTCTCGAACACGCGCCGCGCGCGCCGGGTCGTGCCCAGGTAGTCCTCTTCGACCTGCGTGGCCGAGCGCGGCGGGTATCCCAGCAGCCGCCCGATGCCGTCGAGCTTCTTGCGGTCCGTCGGCAGCACATCGCTCGTCTGCCCCGACAGCAGCGTGTTCGCCGAGCGCAGCCGGCTCGCCAGGCGCCACGCCTCCGCCAGCCGGTCCGCGGAGGATTCCGAGATGATGCCGGCATCCTGCGCCGCCCGCAGGGCTCCGAGAGTCGATGTGGTCCGCATGCCCGGCACGCGGTGCGCGTGCTCGAGCTGCAGCAGCTGCACGAGCCATTCGACGTCGCTCAGCGAGCCGGGACCGAGCTTGAGGTGCCGCGCGGGGTCCGCCCCCTGCGGAAGCCGCTCGTTCTCGACGCGGGCCTTGATGCGCTTGATCTCGCGCAGACCCTGCGGATCGACGGATGCCGGATACCTCACGTCGTCGGCCAGTTCGGTGAACGCGCGGACGAGCTTGACGCTGCCGGCGACGCCGCGTGCGCGCAGAAGCGCCTGCGCCTCCCACGACAGCGACCAGCGGCGGTAGTACTCGCCGTACGCGGCGAGCGAGCGGGCGACCGGGCCGTTGCGGCCCTCGGGCCGCAGATCGGCGTCCAGGTCGAGCGGCACGCGATGATCCTCCGAGTGCCGGCGGAGGCCGTCGACCAGCTGCAGCGACAGTTCGTGCGCGCGCTGGGCGTCGACCCCGTTCGGACGGTACACGTACATGACATCGGCGTCCGATCCGAACCCGAGCTCGGCTCCGCCGAACCGGCCCATGGCGATCACCGAGAAGTCCAGTGCGGCATCCTCCGGCGGGACGACCTCGCGCCGCACCGCGCGCAGGGTGGCCTGGATCGTGACGTCGGTGACGGTGGTCAGCGCCGACGCCACTTCCTCGATCGTGGAGTTGCCGAGGATGCCCGACATCGCGATGCGGAGGAGCTCGCGGCGGCGCAGGGCGCGCACCGACCGCATGGCGTCGTCGATCGTGTCATGGCGCGTCTGGATCGCGCGTGCCTCCTCCTGCAGGGCCACCCCCGAGCGCGGGCGCAGCATCGCGGGGTCGTCGAGCCATGCGGCCGACTCCGGGATCCACTCCATGAGCTCACCGACGTAGCGCGAGCTGGACAGCACCCGCGTCAGCCTCTCGGCTGCCCCCGACGAATCTCGCAGCATCCGCAGGAACCAGGGCGTGCTGCCCAGCCGCTCGCTGATCCGGCGGAACGCGAGCAGTCCGTAGTCCGGATCGACCCCGTCGGCGAACCACCGGATCATCACGGGCATGAGGTGCCGCTGGATCGTCGCACCGCGGCTCAGGCCGCTGGTGAGCGCCGCGATGTGCCGCAGGGCCCCCGGCGGATCCATGAAGCCGATCGCCGCGAGGCGGTCGTGCGCCTGCGCGGGCGAGAGCGAGCGCGCCTCCTCCGGCAGCGACGCGACAGCCGACAGGAGCGGCCGGTAGAACAGCCGCACGTGGATGTCGCGCACCTCGCGCTTGACCGTCTCCCACATCTGCCAGATCTTCTCGCCCGACTCGGCGATCCCCGACGCGCGCGCCAGCACCCGCAGCTCGTCGGGCCTGGCGGGCATGAGGTGGGTGCGGCGCAGGTTGCGCAGCTGCACACGGTGCTCGAGCAGCCGCAGGATGCGGTAGTCGTGCGAGAACGTCCCTGCCTCGGCGCGGCCGATGTAGCCCTGCGTCGACGAGCGCGTCCAGCGCTTCCAGCGTGCCCCGCTGACGGATGCGGTCATCGGAGAGCCCGTGCACGAGCTGGAGCAGCTGCACCGTGAACTCGATGTCGCGGATGCCGCCCGGTCCGAGCTTGAGCTGGTACGGGACATCGCCCGACGGGATGTGCTCGGTCACGCGCTCGCGCATGCGCTGCACGCTGTCCACGAAGTTCTCCCGCGCCGCGCTCGTCCAGATCTTCGGCTGCACCGCGCGCACGTACGCGTCGCCGAGCTCGGCATCGCCGGCGATCGGGCGGGCCTTCAGGAGCGCCTGGAACTCCCAGCTCTTGGCCCAGCGGTCGTAGTACGACAGGTGCGAGTCGAGCGTGCGCACCAGCGCGCCCTGCTTGCCCTCCGGCCGCAGGTTGGCATCCACCTCCCACAGCGGCGGCTCGATCTCCACGCCGGAGATGCCGCGCATCGTCTGCACCGCGAGGCGGGTCGCGATGTCGACGATGCGGCTCTCGCCGATCTCTCCCGCCACCGCGTCGTCTGCGCCGGCGACGAAGATCACGTCGACGTCGCTGACGTAGTTCAGTTCGCGCGCGCCGGTCTTGCCCATGCCGATGACCGCGAGGCGCGTGGCGGCGACCTGATCGCGCGGGAACAGACCCGCACCCGCACCGCCGGTCGAGACCCGGGTGCGCGCGACGCACAGCGACGCCTCGAGCGCCGCGCCGGCGGCATCCGCGAGCGCTGCCGCCACGGCCGCCAGCTCGTCCACCGGCGACCGCGCTCAGCAGGTCGTAGGCGGCGATCGCCGCCAGCAGCCGGCGGTAGCGCACGCGCAGCGCGACCCACGCCTCATCGCCCGCCTCGGCCGAGAATCCGTCTTCGGCGCCGACGGAGTCCAGCAGCGCTGCGCGCATCTCGTCGCCGCTCGGCAGGCGCTCCCCCGCACCGGTCAGGTGGGCGAGCTCCTCGGGATGCCGGAGGTAGAAGTCGGCGAAGCCCGTCGACGCGCCGAGCAGCGCCCACAGGGCGCTCCACCCCCGTGCATCGGCGTGCAGTGCGCGGACGGATGCCGCATCCCGGCGCGCGATCCGGGTCAGCGACGACACCGCGGCATCCGGGTCGGCGGATCGGGATGCCGGTCCGGTGAGCGCCTCGCGCTCGAGTCCGAGCAGCTGCTCGAGCTCGACGAGCTCGGCCTCCGCCTCGGTGAGCCGGCTGAACCCGATCCTCGCGAGGTGGGTGAGGGACTGCGACCGTTCGCTCGTGGACATCGTCTCGCGACGCGAGGTCAGAGCATCTCGAGGTTGCTCTTCAGCTCGAAGTGGGTCACCTGCGAGCGGTACTCCTGCCACTCCTTGCGCTTGTTGAGCAGCACGTAGTTGAAGACCTGCTCGCCGAGCGTCTCGGCGACCAGCTCGGACTCCTCCATGTACTCGAGGGCGTGGTCGAGGCTCGCGGGCAGCGGCGCGTAGCCGAGCGCGCGACGCTCGGCATCCGTCAGCGACCAGACGTTGTCCTCGGCCTCGGGCGGCAGCTCGTAGCCCTCCTCGATGCCCTTGAGCCCGGCGGCGAGCATGAGCGCGTAGGCCAGGTAGGGGTTCGCGGCCGAGTCCAGCGCGCGGTACTCGACGCGCGAGGACTGGCCCTTGTTCGGCTTGTACATCGGCACGCGCACGAGCGCGGAGCGGTTGTTGTGGCCCCACGTGATGAAGCTCGGAGCCTCGTCACCGCCCCACAGGCGCTTGTAGGAGTTGACGAACTGGTTCGTCACGGCCGAGATCTCGCCGGCGTGCCGCAGCAGCCCCGCGATGAAGTGGCGGCCGGTCTTGGACAGCTGGTAGGTCGCGCCCTCTTCGTAGAACGCGTTCACGTCGCCCTCGAACAGCGACATGTGCGTGTGCATGCCGCTGCCGGGCTTGCCGCCGAGCGGCTTCGGCATGAACGTCGCGTAGACGCCCTGCTCGATCGCGACCTCCTTGATGACCGTGCGGAAGGTCATGATGTTGTCGGCCGTGGCCAGGGCGTCGGCGTAGCGCAGGTCGATCTCGTTCTGACCGGGGCCGCCCTCGTGGTGGCTGAACTCGACGGAGATGCCGAGGTCTTCGAGCATCCGCACCGAGCGACGGCGGAAGTCGTGCGCCGTGCCGCCCGGGACGTTGTCGAAGTAGCCGGCGGAGTCGACCGGCTCGGGGCCGTCCGGGCCGAACGACGAGGACTTCAGCAGGTAGAACTCGATCTCGGGGTGCGTGTAGAACGTGAAGCCCGCGTCGGCCGCCTTCGCGAGCGACCGCTTGAGCACGTGGCGCGGATCGGCCACCGCCGGCTGGCCGTCGGGCGTCGTGATGTCGCAGAACATGCGCGCCGTCGGGTCGATCTCGCCGCGCCACGGCAGGATCTGGAACGTCGTGGGGTCGGGGTGGGCGAGCAGGTCGGACTCGTACGAGCGCGTCAGACCCTCGATCGCCGAGCCGTCGAAGCCGAGGCCCTCGGCGAAGGCGCCCTCGACCTCGGCCGGGGCGATCGCCACCGACTTGAGGGTGCCGATGACGTCGGTGAACCAGAGGCGGACGAACTTGACGCCGCGCTCCTCGATCGTGCGCAGAACGAAGTCACGCTGCTTGTCCATCGAATTCCCCTCCGGCCGGTGCGGCCAGGCTCAGTTCTCGTCGTCGTCGGGCGATTGCGCGGTCGGCGCGGGATGCGGCGCGTCGTCGCGCCGCTCCTCCTCGGCCCAGGCCCGGGAGCGCTCGCGGATGATCTCGGGTGCTCGCGCCGCTTCTTCGGCGGTGTCGAAGGGTCCGGCGCGATCGACGTGCGGCGACACGAAGCCGCGCTCCACCTCGCCGGTCGTGAGGTTGTACCAGTACTTCTCGCTGTCGCCGGTCACTTCCCGCTCCTCTCGCGATCCCCGAGCCTGTCGAAGGGGCCACTCGCTCGATCCTACTGATCGGTCGCGCGCTCCTGGATAGGCTGGGCCCATGGCAACGGACAAGACGCGCGCTGTCGGCGTGGACATCGGCGGCACGGGCATCAAAGCGGCGATCGTCGACCTGGAGGCCGGGACGCTCCTGAGCGACCGGATCAAGGTCGCCACGCCGAAGGGGGCGGAGCCGAAGGACGTGCTCGCTGCCGTGCTGCAGGTGCTCGAGAAGCTCGACGTGCTCGAGGATGCGATCCCGCTCGGGGTCGCGTTCCCGGCGATCGTGAAGTCCGGCCGCACGCTGTCGGCGGCGAACGTGTCGCCGGCGTGGATCGGCTTCGAGGCGGAGAAGTTCTTCGAGGACGGCCTCGGGCGCGACATCCACTTCGCCAACGACGCCGACGTCGCCGGTGTCGCCGAGATGCGCTACGGCGCCGCGCGCAACGCCCACGGCCTCACGATCCTCACCACTCTCGGCACCGGGATCGGCTCGGCGATGATCTACAACGGCGTGCTGATCCCCAACTCCGAGCTCGGGCACCTGCAGCGCGCCGAGCATGCGAAGGACTTCGAGGCGTACGCCGCCTACTCGGCGATGGAGCGGGACGCGCTGAGCTGGGAGGCGTGGGCCGAGCGTCTGCAGGCGTACTACAGCCATGTCGAGTTCCTCTTCACGCCCGACCTGTTCATCGTCGGCGGCGGCGTCTCCAAGCACGCCGACTCGTTCCTGCCGCTGCTCACCCTGAACACGCCGATCGTTCCGGCGATCCACCGCAACAACGCCGGCATCATCGGCGCGGCGGCGCTCGCGCTGGACTGACCCGACCGAGAGGGCGAATGGGCCGGCCTGTACGCCGGGTTCTGTCCGGGGGCCGAAGCCCCGTGGACGGTCATCTCTCTCGGCGACACGTTGCCGTGCCGCTCCAGCGGCCTACCCGAGGACTCGGCGAGCCGCGTCAGCATCCTCTGTCTGGCCTTGCTCCGGGCGAGGTTTACCTTGCGGGTCGTGTCACCACGACCCCGGTGGTCTCTTACACCGCCGTTTCACCCTTACCGGGGTCTCCCCCGGCGGTCTGTTCTCTGTGGCACTGTCTCGCGGATCACTCCGGGTGGGTGTTACCCACCGCCCTGCCCTGTGGAGCCCGGACGTTCCTCGGCACTGCGGTCACCCGCAGCGACGCGACCGTCCAGCCGACCCATTCGCGTGGCCGAGTCTAGCCCGGCGAACCGTGGGCCGTCCGGGCCCGCGTGCGGTCAGTCCTTCTGCGCGGTCTGCGAGATCCGCAGATCGAGCGGGAAGTCGATCGGGAAGTCCACCGAACAGCAGGCGTCCGGCGGCAGCCGCGGATCGGCGCACCGCCTCCGCGGCCTCCTCCGCCCGCTCGGCCGGCGCGTGGACGATGACCTCGTCGTGCAGGAAGAAGGCGAGGTGCGGGCGCGCCTCGAACACCGGACCCGACCGAGGTGCGGCATCCGCCGGCGCGACCGGCGGGATCGCCGCGAGTCGGCCGCGCAGGTCGGCCATCCAGGCCAGTGCCCATTCGGCCGCTGTTCCCTGCACGACGAAGTTGCGGGTGAACCTGCCCCGATCGCGCGCCCAGCGGCGGGCGCGGGTCTCGTCGATCCCGGATGCCGCGACATCGCTGGCCCGCGACTGCGCCTCGTGCCACGCGGACGAGGGCGGGGGCGAGGTGCGTCCGAGCCACGTCGTGACCACCCCGCCGTTCTCGCCGATGCGCGCGGAGTCGTCGACGAGGGCCATGGCGCGCGGAAACGTGCGCCGCAGACGCGGCACCAGACGGCCGCTGTCGCCGGTCGTGGCGCCGTACATCGCACCGAGCATCGCGATCTTGGCCTCCGAGCGCAGCGCCACGGCACCGGTCTCGACGATGCCGGCGTAGAGGTCCTTACCCCGGGCGGCCTCGGCGAGCGCGGTGTCGCCGGCCATGGCCGCCAGCACCCGCGGCTCGAGCTGCGCCACGTCGGCGATGATCAGCCGCCACCCCGGATCGGCCCGGACCGCGTCGCGCAGCTGGCGCGGTATCTGCAGGGCGCCGCCGCCGGAGGAGGCCCACCGCCCCGTCACGACGCCCCCGGGCACGTAGACCGGCCGGAATCTGCCGTCGTGCACCCACTCGGTCAGCCAGGCCCAGCCGTTGGCCGACAGGAGGCGCGAAAGCTTCTTGTACTCCAGCAGCGGCTCGATGACGGGATGCCGATGCTCGGCGAGCTCCCACCGGCTCGTCGACTCGACCAGGATGCCGGCCCGGTGCAGCGAGCGCAGGAGCTTGGGCTGCGAGTCGAGGCTCGCGGCGGGATCTCCCAGCGCGGCCCGCACGCGGCGGGCCGCATCCTCGAGCTTGGCCGGCACTCCCCCGCCGGCCGGGCGTTCGCCGAGCATCCCGGTCAGGAGTGCCTCGTGCGTCCGGGCATCCCAGGGGAGCCCGGCGGCGCGCAGCTCGACCGCGATGAGCGCGCCCGCCGACTCGGCGGCCGTGAGCAGGCGCAGCCGGGCCGGATCGGCCGAGCCGTCGATCGCCGCGCGCTGCCGGGCGAACTCGTCGAGGACTGCGTCGAGTCCTTCGGGAGGGCCTGCCGAGGCATCGGTCGCCGGCCCCAGGTCGAAGAGGGCGGGTGCGGTGTCGGCCGCTTCGGCGAACGGCGCGGCATCCCACTCGACGGACCCGCGCACGGCCGCGTCCGCGCCGACGAGCGCGCTCTCGCGGAGGATCGCGTGACACAGGCGCAGATCGTGGCAGCGTGCGACGCGCACACCCGCTGCGAGCAGATCCGCGTACCAGCGCGGCGCGTCGCTCCATACCCACCGCACCGCTGCCGTCGCCTCGACCTCGGCGACCCACGCCGCGAGCGTCGCGGACAGAGAACGCGCGCCGCTCCTGCTCCCTGCCCCCGCTGTCGAGAACGGCGGCGACGACCTCGCCTTCCGCCCGCCCGAGGACGATCCAGGCGGCCCGGTCAGTCCCGTCCACCGTCGAGGTCCCGGCGGAAGCTCTCCTGGCGATCCATCGACTCGTTCGCCGCGGCATCCGCCCGCTTGTTGGACAGCCGCGGCACCCACTCGAACGACACGTCGCGTCCGTCGCGCGAGCGCCTTGGCGCGGCGCGGCGAGCACCTGCATGTCGGGATGCTTGATCTTCCATCGGCCCGACATCTGCTCGACCACCAGCTTCGAGTCCATGCGGACGTGGACGGATGCCGTCGGCTCGCGCTCGAGCGCGCACTCGAGTCCGGCGATCATCCCGCGGTACTCGGCGACGTTGTTGCTCGCGACGCCGACGTACACGCCGACCTCGCTCAGCACCGCGCCGGACTCCTCATCCAGCACGACGGCGCCGCCGGCGGCGATCCCGGGATTGCCGCGCGAGCCGCCGTCGGCCTCGACGACGAGCCGTCGGGTCACAGACCGGACTCCTCCGTGCGCACGAGGATGCACCCGCACTCGGGGCAGGTCAGGACCGCGTCTTCCGCAGCCAGTCGCACGGCCTGCATGTCCGTGCCGGCGAGCACCATGCGGCAGCCCTCGCACGTTCCGCGGCGCAGCAGCGCTGCACCGGCGCTGCGCGCGGCGACGCGGTCGTAGAAGGCCAGCAGGTCGGCGGCGATGCTGCCGGCGACGGCGGCACGGTCGCGGGTGGCCGCTTCGAACGCCGCGACGGCCTCCGCGACGACGCGCTTGGCCTCGGCGCTCAGCGTCGCGCCCTCGGCGTTCGTCTCGGCGATCAGGGCCTCTTGCGCGGCCACGGCGGCGTCGGCCTCCTCCAGCCGCTCCATGACCTCCAGCTCGGCATCCTCGAGATCGCTCTTGCGACGTGCCAGCGAGCCGAGTTCGCTCTCCAGGCCCTGGGCTTCCTTCATGTTGCTCGTGGAGTTCAGCCGCTCCGCATCGCGTGCGCGGCGGGCGTCGACCATCGCGACGTCGGACTCGATGCGCGAGAGATCCGCGCGCAGGTCGTCGCGTGCGCCGAGCCGGGTCGTGAGCTCCTGGGACAGCTCCTGCCGGCGGGCGATGAGCGCCTGCACGCGCTCGGCCTGCGGCGGGTTGCGCCGCGCCGCGTCCGCCTTGCGGATGCGGGTGTCGAGCTCGGCGACTTCCAGGAGGCGGCGCTGATCCGCGGGGGTGGCGTTCACGCGTCCAACCTACCCCGCGAGCCCGGAGCCTCAGATGTGGTGGGCCCTGCCGGGATCGAACCGACGACATCCACGGTGTAAACGTGGCGCTCTACCAGCTGAGCTAAAGGCCCTTCGCCCTCAAGTCTAGAACGGACCGCATCGGCGTCGCTGCGGCAGAGGACTCGCTAGGCTGAGTGACGGTGCGTTGTGCATGCCGAACAAAGGCTGTCGCGCATCGCAGGCGATTACCTGGCACGATCTGCCAGACGACGAAAGGTCTTCCGTGACTGTCCACGACCAGGATCCGTACTCCCAGGGCCCCCTCGACAGCGATCCCGAAGAGACGGCCGAGTGGCAGGAGTCGCTCGAGCAGCTGGTCGCGGCGAAGGGCCACGGCCGCGGCCGCGAGATCATGCTCAGCCTGCTGAAGCGCTCGAAGGATCTCCACCTCGGCGTGCCGATGGTGCCGACCACCGACTACATCAACACGATCGCCCCCGAGAACGAGCCCGACTTCCCCGGCGACGAGGAGATCGAGCGGCGCTACCGCGCCTGGATCCGCTGGAACGCGGCCGTCACCGTGCACCGCGCGCAGCGTCCGGGCATCGGCGTCGGCGGTCACATCTCCACGTACGCGTCGTCGGCCGCCCTGTACGAAGTGGGCTTCAACCACTTCTTCCGCGGCGCCGATCACCCCTCCGGCGGCGACCAGATCTTCGTCCAGGGCCACGCCTCCCCCGGCACCTACGCGCGCGCCTTCCTCGAGGGACGCCTCACCGAGGCCCAGCTCGACGGCTTCCGTCAGGAGAAGTCGGCGGCGCCCAACGGCATCCCCTCCTACCCGCACCCGCGCCTGATGCCGGAGTTCTGGCAGTTCCCGACGGTGTCGATGGGCCTCGGTCCGATCAACGCGATCTACCAGGCGATGACGAACAAGTACCTCACCAACCGGGGCATCAAGGACGTCTCCGACTCGCACGTCTGGGCGTTCCTCGGCGACGGCGAGATGGACGAGGTCGAGAGCCGTGGACAGCTCCAGGTCGCCGCGAACGAGGGCCTGGACAACCTGACGTTCGTCATCAACGCGAACCTGCAGCGACTCGACGGCCCGGTCCGCGGCAACGGCAAGATCATCCAGGAGCTCGAGAGCTTCTTCCGCGGCGCAGGCTGGAACGTCATCAAGGTGGTCTGGGGCCGCGAGTGGGACGACCTGCTCTCCCGCGACACCGACGGTGCGCTGCTCAACCTGATGAACGTCACGCCCGACGGCGACTACCAGACGTACAAGACCGAGAGCGGCGCCTACGTCCGCGAGAACTTCTTCGGCCGCGACGAGCGCGCGCTCGCCCTGGTGAAGGACTACAGCGACGACCAGATCTGGGGTCTCAAGCGCGGTGGCCACGACTACCGCAAGGTGTACGCGGCCTACAAGGCGGCCGTCGAGCACAAGGGACAGCCGACCGTCATCATCGCCAAGACGATCAAGGGCTACGGCCTCGGCAAGCACTTCGAGGGCCGCAACGCGACCCACCAGATGAAGAAGATGACCCTCGATGACCTGAAGCACTTCCGCGACGAGATGCACATCCCGATCGCAGACGCGCAGCTCGAGGAGAACCCGTACCTGCCGCCGTACTACAACCCCGGGCAGCAGGACGAGACCATCCAGTACCTGCTCGAGCGTCGCCGTGCGCTCGGCGGCTTCCTGCCCGAGCGCCGCTCGACGCACGTCGGCCTCGCCCTGCCCGACGACTCGGCGTACTCGCAGCCGAAGAAGGGCTCCGGCACGCAGGAGATCGCCTCGACGATGGCGTTCGTGCGCCTGCTGAAGGACCTTCTGCGCGCGAAGGACTTCGGACACCGCATCGTGCCGATCATCCCCGACGAGGCCCGCACGTTCGGCATGGACGCGTTCTTCCCGACGGCGAAGATCTACAACCCGAACGGACAGCACTACACGTCGGTCGACCGTGAGCTGCTGCTGGCGTACAAGGAGAGCCCGCAGGGGCAGATCCTCCACGTCGGCATCAACGAGGCGGGAGCCCTCGCCGCCTTCACGGGAGTCGGAACGTCGTACGCGACGCACGGCGAGCCGCTCATCCCGGTCTACATCTTCTACTCGATGTTCGGCTTCCAGCGCACCGGCGACGCGCAGTGGGCGGCCGGAGACCAGATGGCGCGCGGGTTCATCGTGGGTGCCACCGCGGGTCGCACCACGCTGACCGGCGAGGGCCTGCAGCACGCCGACGGCCACTCCCACCTGCTCGCCTCGACGAACCCGGCGACGCTGTCGTACGACCCCGCCTACGGCTACGAGATCGCGCACATCGTCCGCTCGGGCCTGGACCGCATGTACGGCGGCCAGCACCCCGACCCGAACGTCATGTACTACCTCACCGTGTACAACGAGCCGCTCGTGCACCCCGCCGAGCCGGCCGATGTCGACGTCGACGGCATCGTGCGCGGCATCCATCGCATCTCCGTCGGAGAAGGCGACGGGCCGCACGCGCAGCTGCTCGCATCGGGTGTCGGCGTGCCGTGGGCGCTCGAGGCCCAGCAGCTGCTGAAGGACGACTGGGGTGTGATCGCCGACGTGTGGTCGGTCACGTCCTGGACCGAGCTGCGCCGCGACGGCCTCGATGTGGACAGCCACAACTTCCTGCACCCCGACGAGCCCGCCCAGACCGCGTACGTCACCGACAAGCTGCGCGGCACCCCCGGGCCGGTCGTCGCCGTGAGCGACTTCATGAATGCCGTGCAGGACCAGATCCGTCCGTGGGTCGAGCACAACTACTGGACGCTCGGCGCCGACGGGTTCGGCTTCTCGGACACCCGTGCCGCCGCCCGTCGCTTCTTCAAGATCGACGGGCCCTCGATGGCGGTCCGCACGCTGCAGGCCCTCGCCGCCGAAGGCGCCGTCGATCGTGCGCTGGTGGGCCAGGCGATCGAGAAGTACCGTCTGCACGATGTGACCGCGGGTACGAGCGGCAACGCGGGCGGCGAGAGCTGACCGCACGGATGGCCTCCCGCCCGGCGCAGATGGACAAGCCCGAGACGCTCGCATGGCTGCGGCGGATCTCGGGCGATCTGGCGAGCGCGACGATCAAGCGGCTGGAGGACACGCTCCCCTGGTACGCCGAGATGCCGCCGGCGCGGCGCTCCGCCGTCGGTCTGGTGGCTCAGGCGGGCATCTCGTCCTTCATCCAGTGGTACGACGACCCGACCTCCACGCCGTGGATCGCGGCCGACATCTTCGCGGCTGCGCCGCGTGAGCTCCTCCGCAGCGTGAGCCTGACCCAGACGCTCCAGCTCATCCGGGTCACCGTCGAGGTGACCGAGGAGCGCCTGGTGGGCAAGGGCGACGACCTGCGCGAGGGCATCCTGCTCTACTCGCGCGATGTGGCCTTCGCCGCGGCGGACGTGTACGCGCGGGCCGCTGAGGCGCGCGGGCTGTGGGATGCGCGGCTGGAAGCCCTCGTGGTGGATTCGATCCTGACCGGCGAGGCCGACGAAGAGCTGCCCAGTCGGATCGCGGCGCTCGGCTGGCACGGGCACGGCGAGGTCGCCGTGCTGGTCGGGACGACTCCCCCGCAGTTCGACGTCGACCAGCTGCGGCGCAGCGCCCGCAAGCTCGGTGTCGACGTGCTGATCGGCGTGCAGGGCTCTCGGCTGGTGCTCGTCCTCGGACGCGCCGAGCTGCCGGGGCGCACCGACGACGAGCCGGAGCTGCCGTTCCCCGAGATCGCCAAGCGGCTCGAGCCCGGGTTCGGCCCGGGGTACCTCGTGCTCGGCCCGGCGGTTCCCGCCCTCGTCGACGCGAGTCAGAGCGCGCGTGCGTCGCTGGCCGGATTCGCCGTGGCGCGTGCCTGGCGCAACGCTCCGCGACCGGTCGAAGCAGACGACCTGCTCCCCGAGCGCGCGCTGGCGGGTGACCCGCTGGCCAAGCAGACGCTGGTGGAGCGGATCTATCGGCCGCTGCAGACCCACAGCGCCGACCTCGTGACCACCCTGTGGAGCTACCTCGACAACGGCCGGTCGCTCGAGGCCACGGCGCGCGAGCTCTTCGTCCACCCGAACACCGTCCGCTATCGCCTCAAGCGCGTCTCCGATGTCATCGGATGGGATGCCACCGGCCCGCGGGAGGCGCTCATCCTGCAGACGGCGCTCATCCTCGGCTCGATCGGCACCGATTCGACGCGTCGACGCCTGCCCTCGCTGCGGCGAGGCAACGGGTGATGCTGTACGGCGCGCACAAAGCCTTCGGCGATTCTTGTGACGAGATCGCCAGAGGTCGCCGGGCGATCCTTGGGAGGATGGGATGGTGCTGATCGCCGTCTTCCCCGGACAGGGTTCGCAGACTCCCGGATTCCTGGCCCCGTGGCTGGAGATCGAGGGCGCCCGCGACCGTCTCGCCGCCTACTCCGCCTGGTCGGGCGTCGACCTGATCGCCGCGGGCACCGAGTGGGACGCCGATCGCATCCGCGACACCCAGGTCGCCCAGCCGCTCATCGTCGCCGCCAGCCTGCTCTCGTGGGGTGCGCTGTCCGATCGCAGCGCGATCGCCGGCGTCGCCGGCCACTCGGTCGGCGAGTTCGCCGCCGCAGCCGCCGCCGGTGTGCTCAGCGAAGAGGATGCCCTGCGCCTCGTCGGCATCCGCGGGCGCGCGATGGCCGAGGCCGCCGCGGCCGAGCAGACCGGCATGAGCGCGATCATCGGCGGCGACGAGGCGGCGAACGTCGCGCGCCTGGCCGAGCTGGAGCTCACCCCCGCGAACTACAACGGCGGCGGCCAGCTCGTCGCGGCCGGTGCTCTGCCCGCGCTGCAGGCACTCGCCGCCGAACCGCCCGCCGGAACCCGGGTGATCCCGCTGCAGGTGGCCGGTGCGTTCCACACCCGGTACATGGGCGCCGCCGTCGACGCGCTGCGCCAGGCGGCTGCCACGATCGCCCCCGAGGACCCGTCTCTGACGATCTGGTCCAACCGGGACGGCGAAAGCGTCACCTCGGGTGCCGCGTTCCTCGATCTGCTGGTCGATCAGGTCGCATCGCCCGTGCGGTGGGACCTGTGCATGGCCTCCTTCGCGGCCGACGGCGTCTCGGGCATCGTCGAGCTCTCCCCCGCGGGCACGCTCACCGGTCTGGCCAAGCGGGCACTCCGCGGCGTGCCGAGCGTCGCGGTGAAGACCCCCGACGACCTTCCCGCCGCGCAGCGCTCTGCTGACCGGCGACGACGCATGACCGGAGACCTCGCATGACTCGCACGCTCACCCAGTCGACCGGGCCCGCCCACACGCGCATCTACGCCTATGGCGCGGCGCGCGGCGAGCTCGCCGTCCCCAACGACGATCTGGTCGGCCCGATCGACTCCAGCGACGAGTGGATCCGTCAGCGCACCGGCATCGTGACGCGGACGCGGGCGATCCCGACGACCACGGCGATCGACCTGGCGACGGATGCCGCGAGCGAGGCGATCGCGGCATCCGGCGTCGATCCCCGCGCAGATCGACGCCGTGATCGTCGCGACCGTGAGCAATCCCAAGCAGACGCCCTCGGTGGCGGCGATCGTCGCGGACCGCGTCGGCGCGAATCCCGCGGCGGCGTTCGACATCAACGCGGCCTGTGCCGGATTCGCCTACGGCGTCGCGCAGGCGGACGCTCTCATCCGCGCCGGCGCCGCGCACTACGCCGTCGTCGTCGGTGCCGAGAAGCTCAGCGACATCGTCGACCCGACCGACCGGAGCATCTCGTTCCTCCTCGGCGACGGTGCGGGAGCCGTCGTCATCGGTCCGAGCGACTTCCCCGGAATCGGGCCGACGATCTGGGGGTCGGACGGGTCCAAGGCGGAGGCCGTCGGCATGAACCACACCCTCACCGAGTTCCGCGACGGTCTGGCGCCCTGGCCGACACTCCGCCAGGAGGGCCCGACGGTGTTCCGCTGGGCCGTCTGGGAGATGGTCAAGGTCGCCCGCCAGGCGCTCGACGCAGCCGGGGTGGAAGCATCCGATCTCGCCGCGTTCGTGCCGCACCAGGCCAACATGCGCATCATCGACGAGTTCGCCAAGCAGCTGAAGCTGCCCGAGACGGTGGTGATCGGCCGCGACATCGAGACGACCGGCAACACCTCGGCGGCATCCATTCCGCTGGCGACGCATCGGCTGCTGCAGGAGCACCCCGAACTGAGCGGCGGGCTCGCGCTGCAGATCGGCTTCGGCGCCGGTCTCGTCTTCGGCGCGCAGGTCATCGTCCTTCCCTGACCTCGCCGACCCCGACTCTAGACTGAACACGGCCCCCACGGGCCACCCCCGAAGAACAGGAGAAACCATGGCATTCAGCAACGACGAGGTCCTCGCCGGACTCGCCGAGCTCATCACCGACGAGACGGGGATCTCGGCCGACGAGGTCGCCCTCGAGAAGTCGTTCACCGACGACCTCGACATCGACTCGATCTCGATGATGACGATCGTCGTCAATGCCGAGGAGAAGTTCGGCGTCACGATCCCCGACGACGAGGTCAAGAACCTCAAGACCGTCGGCGACGCCGTCAGCTTCATCACGTCGAACCAGGCGTAACTGCCACCCGGTGGGGGCCGTGAACGCACGCCCCCACCGGCACACCAGCGGTCGGAGCCCCGACGCCCACCGCCGAGGACAATAGGACCCCCGCACATGAGCACCCCTCGCATCGTCGTCACCGGAATCGGTGCCTCGTCGCCGATCGGCGGCACCGCCCCCGAGAGCTGGACGGCCCTGCTGGCCGGAACCTCCGGCGCACACACCCTCGAGTACGAATGGGTCGAGCCAGTACGACCTGCCGGTGACGTTCGCCGCGGAAGCGCTCGTGCGCCCCGACACCGTGCTGGAGCGCCCCGAGGCCAAGCGCCTCGACCCCGCGTCGCAGTTCGCCCTCGTGGCCGCTCGCGAGGCGTGGGCGGACGCCGGAACCCCCGACGTCGAACCCGAGCGCTTCGGCGTCGACTTCGCCACCGGCATCGGCGGTGTCTGGACGCTGCTCGATGCGTGGGACACCCTGCGCGAGAAGGGACCGCGGCGCGTCATGCCGATGACGGTCCCGATGCTCATGCCCAACGCCGCTGCCGCCGCCGTCTCGATGCACCTCGGCGCACGCGCCTACGCGCGCACCGTGGCCTCCGCGTGCGCGTCGAGCACCGAGTCGATCGTCAACGCGCTCGAGCACCTGCGGCTCGGCCTGCGCCGATGTCGTGATCGCCGGCGGCACCGAGTCCGCCATCCACCCGATCACCGTCGCCTCGTTCGCCTCGATGCAGGCGCTCTCCAAGCGCAACGACGACCCCGAGCACGCCTCGCGTCCGTACAGCGTCGATCGCGACGGCTTCGTCATGGGCGAGGGCGCGGCAGCCCTCGTCCTCGAGACGGAGGAGCACGCGAAGGCCCGCGGCGCGAAGATCTACGCCGCCGTCGTCGGCGGCGGCGTCACGGCGGACTCGTACCACATCACCGCCCCCGAGCCGGAGGGCCTCGGCGCCTCGCGCGCCGTGCGCATGGCGCTGGAAGCGGCCGGACGCGTCGGTGGACGACGTCACCCACATCAACGCGCACGCGACCTCGACGCCGACCGGCGACATCGCCGAGTACAAGGCGCTGCTGAGCGTGTTCGGCGACCGCGTGCACGAGATCCCGGTGTCGGCCACGAAGGCGCTCCACCGGCCACCTCCTGGGCGGCACCGGCGCGCTCGAGGCGATCTTCACGATCCTCGCCCTGCGCGACGGTCAGGCGCCGCCGACGATCAACCTCACGACGCAGGATCCCGAGATCCCGCTGCGCATCTCGGGTTCGCCGATTCCGCTCGGCGACGGTCCGCAGCTGGCGATCAGCAACTCGTTCGGCTTCGGCGGCCACAACGCCGTCGTCGCGTTCGCGTCGGCCTGATCCGGCACTTCACGACGACGAAGACGCCCCGCGGGAAGCCACCGCGGGGCGTCTGTCGTGTCAGGCGGCGATACGCGTTCTCGGCATCCGGGATTCTCTGCCTCCGACTGCCGTTAGTGGCGCCTCGAACCGCCTGAGTCTGTGGAGTTGTTGCGCTCAACCGACCTTGTGCAGCCAGACGACGGATGCGTCGTCGCTCGCGTGGCGGAACGGCTCGAGCTCTTCGTCCCAGGCGGCACCGAGGGCGACCTGGAGTTCGTGGTGCAGCTCGACCGGGTCACCGGCGGCCACCTCCATGGCGTAGCGGATGCGGTCCTCGCCGACGACGACGTTGCCGGCGGTGTCGGTCTGCGCGTAGTGGATGCCGAGCCCCGGGCGTGTGCAGCCAGCGACCGCCGTCGCTGCGCGGCGTGGGGTCCTCGCTCACCTCGAAGCGGAGGTGCTCCCAGCCGCGGATCGCCGTCGCGAGGGCTGCGCCGGTGCCCGCCGGACCCTCCCAGTAGAACTCCGCGCGCCGGCTGCCGGACAGCACCGGCTGCTCGGCCCAGTCGAAGCTCACGGCGTGGCCCGAGGGCACGACCGACCGCCCACTCGAGGTGGGGGCACAACGCGCGTGGCGCAGAGTGAATGAAGATCACTCCACGCGCCAGTGGTGTAGCCATGATCTCTCCGTTTCGTCAGGTGCGTCTTCCCCTACGACCTGATCTGGAGTGCCATGGCGGCTATGCGGTTGTGGTGCTCATTATCGCTCACTCGAGGCGCGAATGACAAGCGTGTGATTCGGTGTTTCCCGGATGCCGCGCCGCAGGCGCCCGCACAGACCGGTGGCCCCGATCGAACAGATCGGGGCCACCGGGTGCGATGCGTGCGGCGATCAGGCCTCGCTCATCGCCTGGACTTCGACCTGGCCCTTGGCGGCGTAGTACGCGGCGCGCGCGGCGTCCTTGCGGGCCTGCTCGGCGTAGCCGGCGTCGAGCACGTCCTGCGGGACCTCGACGCTCGTCGGTCGTGTTCACGCCGTTGTACTTCTCGATGTAGGCGTCCAGCTCCGGACCCGAGGTCCACGACGTGATGAGGCAGTAGCGGGGCTCGTGCCCGACGTGGGTCGCCGCGTGCCACAGACGCTGCGTGTCGATGATCAGCTGCGCGCCGGCGGGAAGCGCGATGCGCACCTCGCCCGCGGGGTCGGTGCGGTTCTCGCGAAGGACGAAGAAGCTGTCCTTGTCGTCGGTGAGGTTGAAGAAGCCGCGCACGACCCAGCCGGTGCCGTCGGGGTTCAGCCGGTTGTTGTCGTCCTGGTGCAGGTTGTAGAGGCACTCACCGTAGGGCGTGGGCTGCAGCTCGATGACGCGGCAGCGGCCGACGTTCGCGCCGGGCTCCTGGGCGCGACGGGTGAGGTTCGGCGCCTTCTCGACCTGCGAGTCGATCCAGACGCCGTCCTTGTCGGTGCGCGGCGGCTTGTGGTTCCAGAAGCCGTTGCACTCGATCTCGCCGAAGGCGCTGGCCAGCGGGGCGAATCGCGTGTCGCCGGAGGACTTCCAGTCGTTGTACTCGATGTCGAGCCACTCTTTGGGATCGAGTTCCTGGTTGTAGCGGTCGAGGACGACGTAGCCGGTCTCTTCGAGAGCGGCGGACTTGATGTAACCCATGAGGTGGATCAGCCTTTCGTAGGGAGCCAGCACGTTTTAACAGGCTCAACTTAGGCAAGCCTACCTCCGGGTGTCGGACCGGTCCGCGGACCGTGCGCCGTGAAAAAGTGCGGGCGCGAGCGCGTGCCTAAGCTAGGAGGATGGTCACGGTCAGAAGCGATGCCACGAACGTCGATGCGACCGCGGTCAACACCATCTCGTGGCTCTCCGGCGGACCTCACCGTCGTCGTCCCGGTGTACCAGCGCCAGTACCGCTGGGACATCGGCGCGTGCGAGCAGCTGCTCGCCGACGTGCGCGCCGTGGCGGATTCGGATGACCGGCACATGCACTTCATCGGCTCGATCCTCTCGTCGGTGAGCGGGCACGGGCGACGGCGCGGAGCTCGTGCTCATCGACGGCCAGCAGCGGCTGACGACGCTGATGCTGCTGGTGGCCGCGCTCCACCACACGGTCGAGGCGGACGATCCCGCGCTCGCCTCCGAGCTCGAGCGGTCCTGGTGCGCGCTGACGACCCGAGCGCGCACGAAGCTGCGTCCGCATCACGGCGTGGGCGGACGTGTTCGAGAGCGTCGTGCTCGACCGTCCGTCCGGCGACGGGCGAACAGCGGGAGTCGCGATTCGACGACAACTACGCGTTCTTCCGCAGCCAGATCAGCGCGGCCGAGGCGCCGCGCGTGTGGGCAGGACTGCAGAAGCTCGAGCACGTCGCGATCACCCTCGGGCCGGGAGCGAACGCCCAGCAGATCTTCGAGAGCCTGAACTCGACCGGCGAGCCGCTGCGCGACCACGAGCTGATCCACAACTACGTGCTGATGGGGCTCTCGCACGCGGAGCAGAGCGAGATCGAGCAGTCGTTCTGGGTGCCGATCGAGCAGAACACCGGCGAGGCGATCGAGAGATTCTGGCGCCACTACCTCGTCATGCGCACGGGTCGCGAGGTGGCCGTCGCCGGCGGACGCGGCGTCTACGAGGCGTTCCGCGCCGAGTTCCCCCGCCTCGAGCGTGACGACCTGCGGGCCCACGCTGCCGAGTGGAAGGAGTACTCGGAGATCTACCGCGTGCTCCTGGACCCCGCCCACGCAGCGGATGACGGAGTCGAGCCGCCAGACTGGCCTTCCTGAACATCTTCGGCGGCGCCGTGTACCCGCTCCTGATGCGGGCGTACCGCGATCATCGTGCGCGGCACGATCGACCCGGAGGAGTTCGCCCGCATCGCCGGAGATCTGCAGTCGCTCCTGCTGCGCCGCACTGTCGTCGGGGTGCCCACCGAGCGGCCTCGTGGCGCGCCTGTGCCGCGCCGGCGAAGACGGTCCTGATGAGCTCCGCCGCGCGATCGAGCCGCATCACCCCGTCGGACGAGCGCGTACGCGTCGCGCTGAAGTACGGCGATCTCCCCCACCCGCGCGTACGTGCTCGGGCGGCTCGCGGGTCTCGACCCCGCCGACGAGGTCGACGTCGAGCACATCTTCCCCGCCGCCCCGGGTGACGGCTGGAGCGGTGACGGGCGGCGGGACTGGGGCCGCTACAGCGAGGACGAGCAGAACAGCCACCGCGCCCTCGCGCAGACGCTCGGCAATCTCACTCTGCTGGAGCAGTCACTCGCCGAGCGGGCGTGGGATCGCTCGTTCCCCGAGAAGCGCGACGCTCTACCGGCAGAGCGCGATCGCCGTGACCGCGGAGCTCGCGGAGACCGAGTCGTGGGACACCGCGGCGATCTCCGCGACGCACGGCAGCGCTCACCGCGGAGTTCTTCCGGGTGTGGCCCCGACCGGGTCGTGTGGAGATCGACGACGACGGCCTGACGCCGATTCTGGATGCCCGCCGCCGTCGCGGCTGGCCGGCCGGGTGGCAGCGCGAGTTCTCCTACGTCGAGTACCGCGGCGAGCACTGGGAGGTCTACGACGTCAAGTACCTCTTCAACCGGATCTTCAAGCGCATGTGGGCCGACGCCCGGCCCGCACTGCTCTCCTTCACCGCGCGCCGCGGCGGCCCGGTCTACTCCGCGCAGTCGTGGAACGGCCAGTGGGATGCGCTCGACGAGTCCCACTTCCTCTACATGGGGTGGGACTCGAAGTACATGCTCACCGCGGTGCAGGACGTGCTCGAGGAGGCGGGCCTGGCCGCCGAGGTGTTCGTCAAGTACTCCTACATCGGCGACGCGATGAAGTAGGAGTGTGGTGGGGCGGGTGGGACTTGAACCCACGATCGTCGGGTTATGAGCCCGCTGCCTTGACCAGCTTGGCCACCGCCCCCTCGAGCATCGAGCCTACCGAACCGCGAGACCGGCGGCAGAATGCCTTGGATCGATCGCCTGGCTCGTCGGGCGCTCGGGATCGCGGCGTGGCTCGCTCGCCTGCGCGACCTCGCGCAGCTCGACGGCGGCTCGTCGCGGATCGGCGCGGTTCGACGTCGTCGGCGCGGCGGGACTGGGAGCCAGGTCGAGATGCCGCCCCGCACCGGCGACAAGGTCGGTGGACGGCGATCGTCATCGACGGCACGACGACCGGCCGTCTCGCAGGTCGTCGTCCGACGGTGGCTCGGCCAACTTCGACGCTCGTGATCGGTCGTCCGGCTCGTCGTCGACCGCTGCCGCGGGATCGGCAGCTCTCGGCTGTCGCTGATGACCTGGGGGTGGTTTCGCGCCAGGTCGTACACGCCGATCACGGCGATCACCCCGGCGACCCCGAAGCCGATGTACGCCCACAGCGGGGCGTTCGCGGCCTCGCCCAGCACCGTGAGGCCGATGATGATCGCGACGATCGGATCGATGACGGTGAGTCCGGCGATCACGAGGTCGGGCGGACCCGAGGAGTACGCCGTCTGCACGAAGTACGCGCCGACGGCGGCGGCCGAGCAGCAGCGCGACGAGGCAGCGAGCGTGAGCCACTCGAAGTCGCCCGACTGGATGCGGCTGATGACGACCTTCGCGAGCGTCGCGACGAAGCCGTACATGACGCCCGCGCCGATGATGTAGAACAGCGCCGTCATCCGCTGCCGCAGCCACAGCCACAGCGCGCCGAAGACCACGGTCACGACGGCGAGGATGATGAGGATCGTGATGAGCTGACCGTTCGACACCGGTTCGTCGGTCGCGCACGAGCGCCGCGATCGTGACGAAGATGAAGATGCCGCCGACGCACTCCACGATCGCGCGCACGGACCGCTTCGTGGGCTTGTGCCCGCTGATGCGCGCGTTGAGCAGCGTCGTGATGACGAGCGCGATCGCGCCGAGCGGCTGGACCACGATGAGCGGCGCGAACGACAGCGCCCCGAGCTGGCACGCGATCGCCAGGGCGAGCATGACCGAGCCGAGCACCCAGGACGGCCGCGTGAGCAGTCGGCTGAGCTGCGTGAGGGTCAGACCTCCCGAGGCGGCGCCGCCGTAGAGCCGCTCGACCTTCGTGACGCCGCGGTGCTGATACTGCGCTCCGAACGACATGAACACCGCGCCGAGGAGGGCGAGCGGGATGCCGATGAGCAGCGCGGGGTTGTCGAAGACCCCGACCAGTGCGTCGCCGACGTCCTCGAGGTTGTCGATCTCTCCACTGGCCCACACCACCTCTCGACCCTAACCGCACGGGTCGCTCGATAGGCTCAAGGCGTGGCCGTTCTGCCGATTCGCATCATGGGTGACCCGGTGCTGCATGCCCCCGCTGCTGTCCGTCGACGAGATCACCGACGAGGTGCGGCAGCTCGTCGCGGACATGTTCGAGACGATGGATGCCGCACCCGGCGTCGGGCTCGCCGCACCGCAGGTGGGCGTCTCGCTGCGGATCTACACGTATCAGCTATCAGGACGACGACGGGGCGCCGTGGCGGGGCGTGCTCATCAACCCGGAGCTGTGGATGACTCCGCTCGAGCCGGGCGACCCCGATCCTGACGAGGAGTCGGAGGGCTGCCTGTCCTTCCCCGGCGAGCGGTTCCCGCTGCGGCGATCCGACCGGGTCCTGGTGACCGGCATCGACCTGGACGGTGCGCCGGTGCGGATCGAGGTCGACGGGTGGCGCGCCCGGATCATGCAGCACGAGTTCGACCACCTCGACGGCGTCCTCTACGTCGACCGGCTCGACGACGGCGACTGGAAGACGGCGCAGAAGATCGCCCGCAAGCGCGGCTGGGGGCGTCCCGGTGCGTCGTGGATGCCGGGCGTCGACGACATCGACGCCTGACAGGCGCGACGCCTGACGGCCGCATCCTCACGCCGTGCGGTGGAAATGAAGAACGGCCCCAGAGTGGAGTCCGGGACCGTTCCGCTCCCCGGCTTGGACTCGAACCAAGAACCTATCGGTTAACAGCCGATTGCTCTGCCAATTGAGCTACCGAGGAAAATGCCCGCCGGAGCAGGCAACCCGAATAGCTTAGCAAATCGCCGACCGTGCTCGTGACCTCAGGACGCGATCAGCCGGTGGTCGGCTTCGCCGCTGGGCGTCCACAGCAGGTCGTTCGTTCCGTGGCCGTACGCGATCGCGTGACCGCTGCGCAGCACCAGCACATCGGCTGACAGGTCGCGCACGACATCGGCCTCGTTCGTCGCGATCACCGCCGACATCCCGTAGTCGTCGCGCCGCCGCAGGATCGCAGTCGCGGGCCGCGCGACGCACCTCGACGTCCATGTTGGAGAAGGGCTCGTCGGCGATGAAGATGCGCGGCTGCAGCACGAGCGCGCGGGCGAAGACGACCCGCTGCCGCATCCCGGCGCTGAGCTCGTACGGGATACTTCGCCGCCGCACCGAGCGGCAGCATGAGCTCGTCCAGGAGGGTCGCCACGCGCACGGCGAGGGCTCGCTGGTTGACCCGACGGTCGCGGCTCGTGATCGGCTCGCCGATCACCTCCGCCACGGTCATCCGCGCGGGCAGTCGCGCTCCCGCGGACTGCGACAGGTACCCGGTCAGATACGTCAGGGTGCGATGAGCGCGACCGGGTCGGCGCACCGGGATGCCTTCGACGTGGGCGCTGCCGCCGACGACGCCGAGGCCGGGCTCGTCGGCACCGGCCAGCACCGCCAGCAGGCTCGACTTGCCCGAGCCGGTCGGGCCCATGACGGCGAGGGTGGCTGCGTGCGGGAGGACGAACGACACTCCGTCGACGACGCGCGCATCGGCGCCGCCGCGCGCGGCGCGCGCGATCGACAGATCGGTGGAGCGGATCGCGACATCGGCGTCTCGACGGCGGGGCATGTGCTCATCCTGCCCTGTGGTGCTCGTGTGCGCCAGCGCGGACGCGCCGGCGAGCGCTACTGGTCGGTCGTGAACCGCTGGCGCTCGGCGTCGAGTTCGCGCAGCCGCATCCGGATCGCGCGCCCCTCCTCGGAATCGGGCGCGACGCGCTGGATCGCACCGAGCAGCTCGGTCTTCTGCTGATCGACCGCGCGGGCGACCAGCCGGCGGGCGAGCGAGCTCGCCGACACGGTGGCCGCCTCATCGGTCAGGGCCGGGAAGTCCGCCGTCAGCAGCTCGGCGGCCAGCGACCGGTACGGCTCGCGCACCGACGAGACCGCATCCGCCGCCCACCCGGGCCTGCTGAGGTCGGGCGCCGCCGCGACAGCCTGCCGCACGGCCTCCAGCGCGGGATGCCGGAACGGGACCGACAGGGACCGCGCGAGGAGTGTGGGATCCAGGCGATGGCCGAACTGCAGGAGCACCCATGAGCGCATCGCGCTCGAGAGCGACTTCGGCCGACCGCGGCAGGGAGGCGATGCTCACGCGCACGAGCGGCTCGCCCTCGACCTGCTCGACCGGCCGCGGACCGCGCGATCTTCGCCCGGACGGTGCGCGGTCCCCCGCGCGGCGCGCTCGACCGCGGCGCGGACCTCGCCGATCTCCAGCCCGAGGCGTCGGGCGAGCACGTGGACGTATCCGGGCCGCAGCGACGGGTCGCGGATCTCCGCCACGATCGGCGCGGCCGCCCGCAGCGCGCCCGCGCGGCCCTCGACCGTCGAGAGCGCGAAGCCGGCGAGTCGCTGGTCGATGACGAACTCGAACATCGGCACCTTGGTGTCCATGAGGGCGCGGACGGCGCCGTCTCCGCGCTGCAGCCGCAGGTCGCAGGGGTCGAGCCCTCCCGGGGCGACGGCGACGTAGGTCTGCGCGGCGAAGCGCTTCTCGTCGCCGAAGGCGCGCAGCGCGGCCTTCTGACCCGCGGCATCCGGGTCGAAGGTGAACACGACCTCGCCGGACGCCGGAGTCGTCGCCCATCACGCGCCGCAGCACGGAGATGTGGTCGGAGCCGAAGGCGGTGCCGCAGCTCGCGATCGCGGTCGTGATGCCGGCGAGGTGGCACGCCATGACGTCGGTGTAGCCCTCGACGACGACCACGCGGTGATCGCGCGAGATGTCGCGCTTGGCCAGGTCGAGCCCGTAGAGCACCTGCGACTTGCGGTAGATCGGAGTCTCGGGGGTGTTCAGGTACTTCGGGCCCTGGTCGTCGTCGTACAGCTTGCGGGCGCCGAATCCGATGACCTGGCTCGTCACGTCGCGGATCGGCCAGACCGCGCGGCCGCGGAACCGGTCGTACACACCGCGCTGGCCCTGGGAGACCAGACCCGCCGCGGTCAGCTCCTCGTCGCTGAATCCCTGCTTGTGCAGCGCGTCGCGGAGGTTCGACCAGCCCTTCGGCGCGTAGCCGACGCCGAAGTGCGCTGCGGCGCCGGCGTCGAATCCGCGCTCGCCGAGGAAGCGGCGGGCCGCGTCGGCTTCGGAGGTCGCGAGCTGCGCGCGGAAGAACTCCGCCGCGGCCGCGTTCGCCGCGTACATCCGGGCGCGGCCGGTCGTCTCGGGCGCCGCTCCCCCGTCTTCGTAGTGCAGGGTGTAGCCGATCCGGCCCGCGAGCCGTTCGACGGCCTCGGTGAACGACACGTGGTCCATCGCCCGCAGGAACGAGTAGACGTCGCCCGACTCGTTGCAGCCGAAGCAGTGGTAGAAGCCGGCCTGCGGGCGCACGTTGAAGCTCGGACTGCGCTCGTCGTGGAAGGGGCAGAGCCCCTTCATCGCCCCGATGCCCGCGGACTTGAGCGCGACCCGCTCGCCGATGATGTCGGCGATGTTGGTGCGCGCCTTCACCTCGTCGACGTCGGCCTGCAGGATGCGCCCGGCCATCAGTGCGGCATCTCCGGGACGCGGCCGGGCCGGGAGGCGCCGGGAGCCCACACGCCGAGGGATGCCGCGTCGACTTCGCCCACGAGCCGTCCGTGCCAGGCGATCGCGTGCTGATCGGTCAGGCTCGCGACCTGGTCGACGATGACACGGCCGCGCGCGGCATCCGTCTCGGCGCCTCGCGAAGTCCTCGGCGTACATCGCGTCCAGGGCGTCCGGTCGCTCCCACAGCGCGGTCGCCAGGCGCTTGAGCACGCGGCGCTGCTCCTTGTAGACGCTCTTGCGGCCCTCGATCGAGACGACGACCGCGCCGATGATGCCCTTCAGCACGGCCATCTCGGCCTCGATCACCCGCGGCACGACGACGTGCGCGCGGTAGCGCGTGAGCACCGACGTGGCATACGCCTCGCGGGTCGCGGTGGTCGCGGCGCGCGCGAAGCGGCCGATGAGATCGGACGTCAGGTTCTTCAAGCGCGCGTGCGAGGCGCGCGTGCCGTCGAAGGAGCCGATCCATTCCGGCAGCCGCATGAGCCGGTACAGGGCGTCCTCGAGCTCGTCGCGGGCGAAGTCGAACCCGACCCACGACTGGATCGCATCCAGCAGCGCCGCGTGCTCGGCGCCGGCGGCGAGCCGCGCCGGATCGAGGTAGCCGTTGACGATCGCGTCCTCGAAGTCGTGGACCGAGTAGGCGATGTCGTCCGAGAGGTCCATGACCTCGGCCTCGATGCAGCGCACGCGTCCGGGGGCCTCGGCCCGCAGCCAGCGGAAGACGTCTTCGTCTTCGGGGTAGACGCCGAACTTGAGGCGACCGCCCGGATCGGGCAGCGGATGATCGGCCGTCCACGGGTACTTGCAGGTCGCGTCGAGGCTCGCGCGGGTCAGGTTCAGTCCGTGGCTGCGGCCGTCCTCATCGATCACCTTCGGCTCGAGACGGGTCAGGATGCGCAGCGTCTGGGCGTTGCCCTCGAAGCCGCCGATGTCCTCCGCCCAGTCGTTGAGCGCGCGCTCGCCGTTGTGGCCGAACGGCGGATGACCGAGGTCGTGGCTGAGGCACGCGGTGTCGACGACGTCGGGCGACAGCCGAAGCGCCGTGGCGAGCTCGCGTCCGACCTGGGCGACCTCGAGCGAGTGCGTGAGGCGGTTGCGGGCGAAGTCGGCGGGGCTCGCCGGGCTCAGCACCTGGGTCTTGGCGGCCAGTCGTCGCAGCGCGGCCGAGTGCAGCACCCGCGCGCGATCGCGCGCGAAGTCGTCGCGCTGGGACCGGTGATGCTCGCGGTAGAAGCGCGCGGCATCCGCTTCGTCGTAGCCCTCGGGGCGCTCGGATGCGACGCGCACCGCGCCGTCAGCCGCCACTGTGGTCGAGTTCTGCGTCGGCGAGGGCGCACGATGCCTCGACACCGAGCTCTCGCGAGGTCAGCCAGCCGTCGGGCAGTGCCGGGCGCTTCGGCGTGCCCGCGCGTCCGCGCTGGCCCTCGGCCGCGGCGCCCGGGTACGGCGCGTCGAGATCGAGTGTCGCCAGCAGCTCGTCGATCTCGTCGAGGCTGGAGACGGTCGCCAGGGCCGCACGGGTGTCGCCGCCGACCGGGTAGCCCTTGAAGTACCAGGCGACGTGCTTGCGGATGTCGCGGCAGCCTCGCGGTCCTCGTCGTCGAGGAACTCGACCAGCAGTTCGGCGTGACGACGGAAGGCCTGCGCCACGAAGCCGAGGGTCGCATCGACGGGTGCCACGGGAGCCGCGCCCGGCGCGCCGAGGGCCCGCGCGAGGTCGCCGAACAGCCACGGGCGGCCGAGGCAGCCGCGTCCGACGACGACGCCGTCGCAGCCGGTCTCGTCCATCATCCGGACGGCGTCCTCGGCCGACCAGATGTCGCCGTTGCCGAGCACGGGCACGCTCGTCACGGCCTGCTTGAGCGCGGCGATCGCCGACCAGTCGGCCTGTCCCGAGTAGAACTCCGCCGCCGTGCGTGCGTGCAGGGCCACGGCCGCGACACCGGCGTCCTCGGCGATCCGGCCCGCATCGAGATACGTGAGGTGATCGGAGTCGATGCCCTTGCGCATCTTGATCGTCAGCGGAACGTCGCCGGCCGCGCGCGCGGCGCGGGTGACGATGTCGCGGAACAGCTCGAGCTTCCACGGGCAGCGCCGCCCCGCCGCCCTTGCGGGTGACCTTGGGCACGGGGCAGCCGAAGTTGAGATCGATGTGGTCGGCGCGATCCTCTTCGACCAGAATCCGCACCGCGCCCTCGACCGTGCCGGGGTCGACGCCGTAGAGCTGGATCGAGCGCGGCGTCTCGGACTCGTGGTGCGTGATGAGCCGCATCGTCGTGGCGTTGCGCTCGACCAGCGCGCGGGAGGTGATCATCTCGCTGACGTACAGACCGGCGCCGTACTCGCGGCACAGGCGCCGGAAGGCGGTGTTGGTGATCCCGGCCATCGGCGCGAGCACGACCGGCGCATCGAGCGCGATCGGCCCGATGCGCAGACGTGCGTGCGGGGGCGAGGGTGGGGGTCACCTCTCCATTGTCCCAGACCCGCGGCCCCCTGCTCTGATTCGGGCTTAGCCTGTGGGTATGACCGAGGCCACCGCGATCGACATCCGCAACATCCCCTTCACGACGGCCGATGGCAGGGAGGCCACTCTGTCCGACTACGACGGCCAGGTGCTGCTGATCGTCAACGTCGCCTCGCGATGCGGACTCGCGCCCCAGTACGAGCAGCTCGAGCAGCTCAAGAAGACCTACGGCGACCGCGGATTCGACGTGCTCGCCTTCCCGAGCAATCAGTTCCTCCAGGAGCTGTCGAAGATGGACGACATCCTCGAGTACTGCTCGATGACCTGGGGCGTCACGTTCCCGGTGATGGACAAGGTGCGCGTCAACGGCAAGAAGGCGGCGCCGCTCTACCAGGAACTCACCAAGGCCGAGGACGAGGACGGCAAGGCGGGGCGCGTCGAGTGGAACTTCGAGAAGTTCCTCGTGCTGCCCGAGCGGCGAGATCAAGCGCTTCCGCCCCCGGATGAAGCCCGACGACCCTCGGATCGTCTCGGTCATCGAGGCGAACCTCCCCGCCTGACGCGGCGCCGGCGGGTCAGACCGCCGCCGTCTCGACGGGCGCGCGGTGCTCGGCCCAGACCTGGCGGACGATCTGCGAGAACGCCTCGGCGGGCTGTGCGCCCGAGACCCCGTACGTGCCGTCGATCACGAAGAACGGGACGCCGTTGATGCCGTACGCCGCCGCCTGCGCCTGATCGGCGCGCACCGACGGCGAGGTAGCGGCCGCTGCGCAGCGCCTCGCGCGCGGCATCCGCATCGAGTCCGGAATCGGCGGCCAGCTCGACCAGCTCGTCCTCGCGGCCGAGGTGCCGGCCCTCGGTGAAGTACGCCGACATGAGTCGCTCGGCCAGCTCGGCCTGGCGGCCGTTCTCCTTCGCGAAGTGCAGCAGTTCGTGCGCCTTGACGGTGTTGGTGTGCTGCAGAAGGTCGAAGCGGTAGGTCAGACCGGCATCTGCCGCGACACCCGTCACCCGATCGAGCATCTGCGCGGCCTGGTCGGCGGAGATGCCCTTGTGCTGTGACAGGTAGTCCGCCTCGCCGCCCTCGAAGTCCACCGGGGTGTCGGGCGAGAGCTCGAACGAGTGGAACGTCGACCTCCACGACGGGCGCGTCGTCATCGGTGGATGCCGCGGCCAATCCCTTCTCGAGATTGCGCTTGCCGATGTAGCACCAGGGGCAGGCGATGTCACTCCACACGTCGATCTTGATGGCATCCGTCATGCGCAGTGCAACCGGCGCCGCCCGATCGATAATTCCCCACCGTGCGTGCCGGACGCGGCGAGGATGAGAGGTCTGTGAGAATATGTGGTGCGCACGTGTACCACCGGGGTGTGCGCATCGAACTCGGTGAGGGAACGTGCGGGCAAGGGGAACCCGTCGTGCTGCTCGCGCAACGCGACACGCACGCCGCAGGGGTGCGGCGCTCGGATGGGTGATCGGCATCATGGCGATCGCCCTGTTCGGTGTCGTCGGCGCTGCGGTCGCGAGCGGCCAGTTCGGTCAGTTCTTCGCGAGCGCGGCCGAGCCGGCGGTGAGCTCCTCGCCGACGCCGTCCGCCACTCCCACGCCGACGCCGACGCCGACTCCCACCCCGACTCCCACCCCGACTCCCACCCCGACTCCGACGCCGCCGCCGGTTCCGGTCTCCCCGGCCGATACGGCGTGCGCGACCGCGGTGACGATGTCGATCTGGGCTCACTACGACGACGACCTCATCTTCGCCAATCCCTCGCTCCAGGACGCGATGGCGGCCGGCGACTGCGTGCGGTCGGTGTTCGTGACGGCGTCCGACGCGGGCCGCGGACACGACTATTCCCAGAAGCGCGAGCTCGGCATCCTTCGGGCGTACAACACGATGCGCGGGCAGCAGGGGTTCTGGTCCGAGAAGTCCGTGACGCTCCTTTCGGGTGCCCAGCTGAGCCAGTGGTCGCCCGACGGCGATCCCGACATCACGGTCGCCTTCCTGCGCCTGCCCGACGGCAATCTGAACGGCGACGGGCTTCGGCTCGACGGGCTACGCGAGCCTGCCGATGCTGCTCAACGGAACCATTCCCGCCATCTCGCCCGTGGACGGTGCGCCCGCGCTGTCGTCGGAGACGCTGGTCGCCTCGCTCGCAGAGACGATCCAGGCGTATCACGCGGCGCGCCTGATCACCCACGTGCCCTCCACCGCCGCCGCGTGGGCCGAGGGAGATCACCCCGACCACGGTGCGACCGGAACTTTCGCGCGCGCGGCGTGGCAGCGGGCGGCGTTCCCCGTCGGACAGGTGCAGTACGCGATCGGCTACCCGTCGTCGTCGCTGCCCGTCAACATCTCGGGCGAGGTCCTCTCGCGAAAGCTCGCTCCGTACCGTGTGTACGCTTCGCAGGATTCGGTCGTGGCCTGTGCGACGGATTCCGCGTGCCTCGCCAAGCCCCGGTTCGGAGAGTGGCTCCAGCGCAGCTATCTCCTGACGGACGCCGAGCTGTTCCCCGCCGGCTGAGTCCGCCCTACAGCGCCGGGATCTCGGGAGTGTCCACGGCGCCGCCGAATCGCCGGTCGCGGTCCAGGTACATGCCGATCGCGCGCCACAGATCCACGCGTGAGAAGTCCGGCCAGAGCGTGTCGAGGAAGACGAACTCCGCGTAGGCGGACTCCCACAGCAGGAAGTTCGACGTGCGCTGCTCGCCGCTGGAGCGGACGAACAGGTCGACGTCGGGCATGTCGGGCTGGTAGAGCCGCCGCTGGATGAGCTTCTCGGTCACGGCCGACGGCTTCAGCCGCCCGGCCGAGATGTCTTCGCCGATCGCCCGCATGGCGTCCACGATCTCGACGCGCCCGCCGTAGTTGACGCACATCGTGAGCGTGAGGACGTCGTTGCCCGCGGTGAGCCGCTCGGCATACTGCAGCTCCTTGATGACCGAGCCCCACAGGCGCGGCTTGCGGCCCGACCATCGCACCCGCACGCCCCACTCGTTGAGCTGGTCGCGTCGCCGGTGCAGCACGTCGCGGTTGAAGCCCATCAGGAAGCGCACCTCCTCGGGCGAGCGCGACCAGTTCTCGGTCGAGAACGCGTAGACGCTCAGGTGCTTCACGCCCGCCTGGATCGCCCCGGCCACGACATCCAGCAGAGCCGCTTCGCCCGCGCGGTGCCCTTCGATCCGGGTCTGCCCGCGCTTGTTGGCCCAGCGGCCGTTGCCGTCCATGACGATCGCGACGTGCGCGGGCACCGTGCCCTTCGCGAAGGCGGGCGGGTACAGTCCGGTCCAGTCGAGGGGCTTGTAGGGCACGGCATCGCGGTGCGTGAAGGGCTTCGGGCTCACGTGGCGGCCTCGACGTGCTCGAGTGAGCGGATGCCGCGCTCGAGGTGCCATTGGGCGTAGGCGGCGATCAGGCCCGACGCCGATCCCCGCGTCGGTGCCGACGCCGCGTCGGCGATCGTCCAGTCGCCCTCCATCAGCGCGGACAGCAGAGCGGCGGTCCGCGCATCGACGCGTGCGGCCCCCACCGGTGCGCAGTCGCGGCAGATCATGCCGCCCAGCTGTGCCACGAACGTGTCGTGCGGGCCGGCGGCGCCGCAGCGCGCGCATTCGCCGAGGCCGGGCGCCCATCCGGAAAGGGCCATGGCGCGCAGCAGATACGAATCCAGGATGCTGCGCGGAACGTGCTCTCCGCGGGCGAGGGCGCGCAGGCCGCCCGACCAGCAGCAGGTACTGCTGCGGCGTCGCTTCGGCCTCGTTGAGCCGATCCGCCGCTTCGACCATCGCGTTGGCCGAGGTGTAGCGGTCGTAGTGCACCGCGATGTCGGCGCCGTACGAACCGAGCGACTCGGCCTGCTGGACGATGTCGAGCGAGCGCCCCTGATACAGCAGGACATCGGCGACCATGAACGGCTCGAGCCGGGCGCCGAAGCGCGACGACGTGCGCCGCACGCCCTTCGCGACCGCACGGAGTTTGCCGTGCCGTCGGCTGAGCATCGTGACGATGCGGTCCGCTTCACCCAGCTTGTGGGTGCGCAGGATCACGACTTCGTCGCGGTAGGTGGGCACCTTCCAATTATGGTCGCCGACTCCCCCACCGGCACCGCGCCGGGCCGTGCGAGAGAATGGGACGGTGGATGCGCCGATCTTCATGATCCCCCTGTGGGCCGACCTGACAGCGGTGGGGCTCGGCGGCATCCAGGGCGCACTGTTCGCCTCCGGGTTCCGCGGCCAGCGCCGCCTCGACCTGCTCGGCGTCGCGATCATCGGCATCGTGATGGGCATGGGCGGCGGCATCATCCGCGATCTGCTGCTGAATGAGCCGCTCAGCACTCTGCAGAGCAACTGGTACCTGCTCACGGCCACGCTCGCCGCGCTGGTCGGCATGCTGCTGGCCGCGCCGCTGCGCCGGCTCAACGGCCTCATCGTCGGCCTGGACGCGATCGTGATCGGAATGTTCGGAGCCCTCGGCACGAGCAAGGCGCTCGCGCTGGGGCTGCCGCTGGTCCCGGCGGTGTTCGTGGGGGTGTGCGCGGCCGTCGGCGGCGGCATCCTGCGGGATGTGTTCATGGGACTGCCGGTCGCGATCATGCACGTCGGCTCGCTGTACGCGGTCGCCGCCGCGGCCGGATGCCTCGTCCTGGCCGCGTCGAACGCCCTCGGGCTGCCGCTGGTTCCGGCCGCCATCGCGTGCGTGGCGGTCACCGCGATCATCCGCGTCCTCGCCGTCGTCTTCGACCTCTCGCTTCCGGAGCAGCGCATGCTGTACCGCCGCAAGGTCGCCGCCGAGACCGGGGCGCTGCCGATCGTCAAGCCCTGACGGTCAGTGCGTGAAGGACGTCACCAGGCCCTCGGTGGGCATGGGCGATTCGAGCGCGTCGAGGTAGGCGACCGCCTCCTGGATGTCGACCACGAGACTCTCGGCGAGGTTGCGGCTCAGCCCGTTGCGCACCACGATGCGCTGCACCACGACGTCGGTGAGGTCGTCGGGCATCGGATAGGCCGGGATCAGCCAGCCCTTCAGGCGCAGACGCTCCGACAGGTGGTACAGATTCCACTTGTCGGTGTAGCCCTTCGTCAGCTGCCAGGCGAACACGGGGATGTCGGTGCCGTCGTTCCACAGGTCGAACGCCGGCATCTTCGCGATCTCGCCGGCGAGGTAGACGGCGACGTCCTGCGACGCCTTCTGCACCTTGTAGTAGCCGTCCCATCCCAGCCGCAGGAACAGGTAGTACTGCAGCAGCACCTGCGCGCCGGGGCGGGAGAAGTTCAGCGCGAAGCTGGGCATGTGACCGCCGAGGTAGGTGACGTCGAAGACGAGGTCGGCGGGCAGATCTCCCACCGTGCGCCAGACGACCCAGCCGAGGCCGGGGTAGACCAGGCCGTACTTGTGCGCCGAGGTGCTGATCGAGGCCACCCGCTCCACGCGGAAGTCCCATTCCAGCTCGGGCTGCAGGAACGGCGCGATCATCCCGCCGGATGCGCCGTCGACGTGGATCGGGACGTTCAGGCCGGTCGCCGCCTGGATGCGGTCGAGCGCTGCGGCGATCTCCGCGACGGGCTCGTAGACACCCGTGTAGGTCACGCCCATGATCGCGACGACGCCGATCGTGTTCTCGTCGACGTACTTCTCCAGATCGTGCCCGTCCAGGCACTTGTGCTCGTCGGTGATGGGCACGTAGCGCGGCTCGACGTCCCAGTAGTTGCAGAACTTCTCCCAGCACACCTGCACGGCGCTGGACAGCACGAGGTTCGGCTTCTCGGTCGACAGCCCTGCGGCGCGGCGCGCCTGCTGCCACCGGCGCTTGAGCGCCAGGCCGCCGAGCATGCAGGCCTCGGACGACCCGATCGTCGAGGTGCCGATCGCGTTCTCGGTGTCGGGCGCGTTCCACAGGCTCGCGATCATCTTCCAGCAGCGCGTCTCGATGGCGGCCGTCTGTGGGTACTCGTCCTTGTCGACCATGTTCTTGTCGGCCGTCTCGGAGTACAGGCGATTCGCGTGCGGGTCCATCCAGGTTCCGACGAAGGTCGCGAGGTTCAGACGCGAGTTGCCGTCCAGCATCGCCTCGTCGTGCACGACCTGGTACGCGGTCTCGGGCAGCGACTCCCCCGGCGGCAGCACGTTCAGCGGGAAGTCGGTGGCCTCTCCCGCTCGTGCGAACAGCGGATTGAGCTGATTCTGGTCGCCGATGCCGTTGAATCCGTGAGTCGATTCGCCCGGGCGTGCGGGGCCGTGTGAGGTCGTCATGCCGCTCATGCTAGGGGGATGCGGGGGCGTCGTGCGTCATGCTCTTCAGGTGACGTCCGCACCGCCTCGGCGGCCGTATCCTCGGAGCATGACAGCCGCTCGTCCGGTCCGACTGCGCCGTGAAGCGTGGGGATTCGCGATCGGCTCGGTCTTCTTCGCCGTCGGCGCGGTGCCGTTCTACGCCGATGCCGTCGGTGAGATCGTGACCAACCTCACGTTCTTCGTCGGCGCGATCTTCTTCACGCTGGCCGCTCTGATCCAGCTGCTGCTGAGCGGCAGGCGCCCGCCGCGGCGCGATTCGAATCGCGCCGATCGCGCGGACTGGTGGGCTGCCGCTGTGCAGTTCGCCGGCACGCTCTTCTTCAACCTCAGCACGACCGCGGCCCTGATCACCGCCGTCAACGACGACGCGCGCATCGGGTCGGGCTGGCGCCCCGACGCGTGGGGTTCGATCTGCTTCCTCGTTGCGAGCGCGTTCGCGGTCGTGGCCACGACCGATCGCGACGGCCTCTGGGATCCGAAGGCCCGCAGCTGGCGCTGCACATGGCTGAACATGGCGGGCTCGGTGTTCTTCGGCCTGTCGGCGGTCGGCGCCTACGTGATCCCGGAGACGTCCGATCTGGTGAACCAGTTCTGGGCGAACGCCGGCACGTTCCTGGGCGCGGTGTGCTTCCTGGTGGCGGCCCTGCTGAGCCGGCGCGACATCCCCGCGGATGTCACGCCGGCCGGCAGGATCGACGATTCGTCACACGGCGGCGAGCTGCGCTGAGGACTCGCGCGTGCGGATCGCCCGGTTCACGCACGAGACGATCGCCTTGAGCGACGCGGTGGAGATGTCGCCGTCGATGCCGACGCCCCACAGCCGCTCGCCCTCGACCTGCAGCTCGACGTAGGCGGCTGCCTGCGCGTCGCCGCCGGCGCTGAGCGTGTGCTCGACGTAGTCGTAGAGCGAGATGTCGAAGCCCCGCTCGCGCATGATCGCCAGGAACGCCGCGATGGGCCCGTTGCCGTGTCCGGACGCCTCCACGCGGTCGTCGCCGTCACGCAGCGACACCTCGAGGGTGACGTCGCCGGCCAGATCGCTCTGCGTACGGGTCGCGTGCAGCTCGAAGCGCCCCCAGCGGTCCTCGGCCACGTTCGACGGCAGGTACTCGTCGGTGAAGATGCGCCAGATCTGGTCGCTGGTCACCTCGCCGCCCTCGGCATCCGTCTTGGCCTGCACGACACCGGAGAACTCGATCTGCAGGCGCCGCGGCAGGTCGAGGGCATGGTCGCTCTTCAGGAGGTAGGCCACACCGCCCTTGCCGGACTGCGAGTTCACGCGGATGACCGCTTCGTACGAGCGACCCAGATCCTTCGGATCGATCGGCAGGTACGGCACGGCCCACTCGAGCTCGTCGACCGAGACGCCCTCCGCGGCCGCGCGGGCGTCCATCGCCTCGAAGCCCTTCTTGATGGCGTCCTGGTGCGAGCCGCTGAAAGCGGTGAACACCAGGTCGCCCGCCCACGGGCTGCGCTCGTGCACCGGCAGCTGGTTGCAGTACTCGGCGGTGCGCTTGACCTGGTCGACATCGCTGAAGTCGATCTGCGGGTCGATGCCCTGCGTCAGCAGGTTGATGCCCAGCGCCACCAGGTCGACGTTGCCGGTGCGCTCCCCGTTGCCGAACAGGCACCCCTCGATGCGGTCGGCACCGGCCATGTAGCCGAGCTCGGCGGCGGCGATCGCGGTGCCGCGGTCGTTGTGCGGGTGCAGCGACAGGATCACGTTCTCGCGGTGGGCCAGGTGGCGGCTCATCCACTCGATCGAGTCGGCGTAGACGTTGGGCGTGGCCATCTCGACGGTCGCGGGCAGGTTGATGATGACCTTGCGGTCGGGCGCGGGCTCGAAGATCTCGATGACCTGATTGCACACGTCGACGGCGAACTCGAGTTCGGTGCCGGTGTAGCTCTCCGGCGAGTACTCGTAGTAGACCTTCGTCTCGGGGATGCGCTTCTCGAACTCGCGGCACAGGCGCGCGCCCTCGAGGGCGATGTCGATGATGCCCTGCTGGTCGGTGCGGAAGACCACTTCGCGCTGAAGGACGCTCGTCGAGTTGTACAGGTGCACGATCGCCTGCTTGGCGCCCGCGATCGACTCGTAGGTGCGCTCGATGAGGTGCTCGCGCGCCTGCGTCAGCACCTGGATCGTGACGTCGTCGGGGATGACGTCCTCTTCGATGAGGTGACGGACGAAGTCGAAGTCGGTCTGGCTCGCCGACGGGAAGCCGACCTCGATCTCCTTGTAGCCCATGCTCACCAGGAGGTCGAACATGATGCGCTTGCGCTCGGGGCTCATCGGGTCGATGAGCGCCTGGTTGCCGTCTCGGAGGTCGACGGCGCACCAGCGCGGTGCCTGCGTGATGCGGGCGTCCGGCCACGTGCGGTCGGGCAGATGGACCGCGATCTGCTCGTGGTAGGGCCGGTACTTGTGGATCGGCATGCCCGAAGGCTTCTGGGAATTGTCCATGGTTCGCTTGCTCTCTCGTCAGATGAGGCGGGCCGACAACAAGCTCCGCGACGAGGAGGGCCCTAGAACGAGGACTCGTCGCGGCGACTAAGAAGGAGCCGGCCGAAGCGCATGCACCGATGCTACCAGGCATGTCGCATGAGACGATCCGCGAAATGACGACACTGGAGGGTATGAGCCTTCTCCCCCGATCCCTCGCCGTGCTCGCGCTGAGTGCGGCATCCCTCGTCGTGCTGTCGGGGTGCGCGACCTCTCCCCGGCCGGGATCCGACGGTCCGCCGCTCGGCGCGGTCGTCCCCGCGCCGCCGTCCGGCGAGGTGCTCGCGCAGGGCACGGTGAGGGATGCCGGCGCCGGGGCCGAGCTCTGCCTGGGGCCGATCGCGGAGTCCTACCCGCCGCAGTGCGACGGCATCCCGATCGACGAGCTGGACGTGGGACGGCGTCGAGGGCAGCGAGAGCTCCGGAGGAGTCACGTGGGGCGCCTACGCGGTGCAGGGAGTGTTCGACGGCGAGACGTTCTCGGTGACGCAGCCTCCGATCATGCTGGCCCTCTACGACCCGATGCCGGTGCCCGATCCCACCGGAGGTGTGCCGGGTGCGGGGACGGAGGCGCAGCTGCTCGAGATCCAGGAACTGCTGCCGGATCGCCTCGGGGACGCCTATCTCTCGTCCTGGCCCGAGAACGGCTACCTCTGGGTCGACGTGGTCTGGGACGACGGGACGTGGCAGGATGCCGCCGACGAGGAGTTCGGCGATGAGACGGTGGTGATCCGCTCCGCCCTGCGCCCGCTCGGAGAGTGAGGCCCGTCCGGATCAGAAGCCGAGGCGGCCGAGCTGCTTCGGGTCGCGCTGCCACTCCTTGGCGACCTTGACGTGGAGCGACAGATACACGCGCGATCCGATGAGAGGCTCGATCCCCGCCCGCGCACGCCGGCCGACATCGGCCAGGCGTGAGCCCTTGTGGCCGATGATGATCGCCTTCTGGCTGTCGCGCTCGACCACGATGTCGGCCCAGACATCGGTGAGGTCCGAGTCCTCGCGCGGGGCGATGTCCTGCACGACGACGGCGATCGAGTGCGGGAGTTCGTCGCGCACTCCTTCCAGCGCCGCCTCGCGGATGATCTCGGCCACGCGGTCGTCGACGGACTCGTCGGTGACGACGCCCTCGGGGTAGAGCGCCGGACCCTTCGGCATGAGCGCGAGCACCTCGCCCGTGAGCACATCGAGCTGCTCGTTCGTGAGGGCCGAGAGCGGGATCACCGCCGACCAGTCATCGCGCAGGGCGTCGACTTCGAGCAGGCGCTCGGTGATCTGCTCGCGGGAGGCGGCATCCGTCTTCGTCACGATCGCGATCTTCTTCGCGCGTCGATATCCGTCGAGGGACTCAGCGATCCGGCGGTCGCCCGGCCCGACCTTCTCGGTCGCCGGCACGCAGAAGCCGATCACGTCCACATCGCCCAGCACCTGCTCCACGAGGTGGTTGAGCCGCTCGCCCAGGAGCGTGCGCGGCCGATGGATGCCGGGAGTGTCGACGATCACGAGCTGGCCGTCGGTGCGATTGAGGATGCCGCGGATCGCGCGCCGCGTCGTCTGGGGTTTGTCGCTGGTGATCGCGACCTTCTCGCCGACCAGGGCGTTCGTGAGCGTCGACTTGCCGACGTTCGGACGACCCACGAAGGTCACGAAGCCGGATCGGAAGTCGGGTTCGGTGGGCATCATTCGCCTCTCTTGGCGCCGCTGCGAGCGACGCCGATCTCGCCGGTGCGGGGGGCCCGCCCGCCGGACTCGTCGCTCGTCTCTGCCGCCGCGCTGCGCTCGACGAACACCGTTGCCAGACCGCGGCCGCGGCCGCGCGAAGCGCCGCCCGTCATGAGCAGGCCGTCGTACTCGGCCGTCGCGCCGGGCTGCGGCACGCGGCCCAGAGCCTTGCCGAGCAGCCCGCCGACGGAGTCGACGTCCTCGTCCTCGAGCTCGAGGCCGAACAGGTCGCCGACCTCGTCGAGACCGAGGCGCGCGCTCACGCGGTATCTGCCCGGCTCCAGCTCGACGACCTCGTCGCCGCGCGGGTCGTACTCGTCGGCGATCTCGCCCACCAGTTCTTCGATCAGGTCCTCGAGGGTGACGAGTCCGGAGACGCCGCCGTACTCGTCGACGACCAGGCACACGTGCACCGCATCGCGCTTCATCTGCTGCAGCAGGCTCTCCGCCTTCATCGACTCCGGGACGAAGACCGCCGGGCGCGCGATGCGGGCGATCGGGGCGTCGCGCCATCCGGCCTCGTCGCGGAAGCCGAACTGCACGAGATCCTTGAGGTAGAGCACGCCCACCACGTCATCCGCGTCGTCGTCGACGATCGGGATGCGCGAGACGCCCTTCTCCAGGAAGATCCCCATCGCCTCGCGTGTCGAGGCCGATCCGTCGACGGTGACCATGTCGGTCCGCGGCACCATGACGGCGCGCACGAACGTGTCGGTGAAGTCGAAGACCGAGTGGATGAGCTCGCGGTCGTCCTCCTCGATCAGTTCGTTCTCGGCCGCCTCGTCGATGATGCTGAGCAGCTGCTCTTCGGAGGCGAACGACGACCCCCGCGCGGCGCCGGGCGTCACGCGGTTGCCGAGGGCGACCAGCCCGTGCGCGAGCGGACCCAGGAAGATGCGCACTCCGCGGATGACGGGCGCCGCTCCGCGCAGGAGTCCCTTCGCGTGCTGGCGGCCGACGGTGCGCGGGCTCGCGCCCACCACGACGAAGGAGATCCCGGTCATCAGGACCGCGGCGGCGAGCATGGCCCACCAGATGCTGTCGAACAGGATCGTGAAGGCGACCGTGACCAGCACCGCCGCGGCGGTCTCGGAGAGGATGCGGATGAACACGACGGCGTTCGCGTGCGCCTCCGGGTCGATCGAGATCTTCCTCAGCGACGGCGCGTTGCGACCGCCGGTGCCGAGGTCGGCGAGGTCGGCGCGGGAGGTCACCCCGAGGGCGGCGTCGATCGCCGCCATCAATCCGCCGAACGCGATCAGCAGGACCGCGGCGACCAGCAGCAGCGCAGCGGTCATGCGCGGTGTCGTCGTCGCTCTGCGACGTGGAAGCTCATGATGAGGTCGTTCTGCAGACCGAACATCTCGCGCTTGTCTTCGGGCTCCGCGTGATCGAAGCCGAGCAGGTGCAGCAGACCGTGCGTGGTGAGCAGGATCAGCTCGTCCATCGTGGAGTGCTTCGCGGCCGCGGCCTGGGTCTCGGCGACCTGCGGGCACAGCACGATGTCGCCGAGCAGTCCCGCAGGGGTCGGCATGTCTTCGGTGCCGGGGCGCAGTTCGTCCATCGGAAAGCTCAGCACGTCGGTCGGACCGGGTTCGTCCATCCACTGGACGTGCAGGGCCTCCATCGCGCCCTCGTCCACGAGCAGGATCGCGACGTCGGCATCGGCGCTCACGTGCAGCTCCGCCAGGTCGTGCTCCATCAGGCGCAGGAGCACGGTCTCATCGATCGCGAAGCCGGATTCGTTGCTGATCTCGATCGTCATGAGCGGCCTCGCTTGGGAAGGTGGTCGCGCGGCCCGCCCGACCGTGGGGCACCTGTGCGTCGTTCGGCGCGGTTCGCGAACTCGGATGCCTCGTCCCGCTCGCGACGGCTCGCGAGCCGTCGCTCGTCGTACTCGGTGTACGCGTCGACGATCCGGCCGACAAGGGTGTGGCGGACCACGTCGTCGCTCGTGAGGTAGGCGAAGTGGATGTCTTCGATGGTGTTCAGCACGCGGGTGACCAGGCGCAGCCCCGAGGCCCCCTGCGGCAGGTCGATCTGCGTGATGTCGCCGGTCACGACCATCCGGGTGCCGAAGCCCAGGCGGGTCAGGAACATCTTCATCTGCTCGGGCGTGGTGTTCTGCGCCTCGTCGAGGACGACGAACGAATCGTTCAGCGTGCGACCGCGCATGTAGGCCAGAGGTGCGACCTCGATCGTGCCGCTGGCCATGAGCTTGGGCACCAGTTCCGGGTCCATCATCTCGTTCAGCGCGTCGTACAGCGGACGAAGGTAGGGGTCGATCTTGTCGTTCAGGGTGCCGGGCAGGAAGCCGAGCCGCTCCCCCGCCTCAACCGCCGGCCGCGTGAGGATGATGCGGCTGACTTCTTTGCGCTGCAGAGCCTGCACTGCCTTCGCCATCGCGAGGTAGGTCTTGCCCGTACCGGCGGGTCCGATGCCGAACACGATCGTGTTCTCCTCGATCGCATCGACGTACGCCTTCTGGCCGAGCGTCTTCGGGCGGATCGTGCGCCCGCGCGAGGACAGGATCGCCTCTCCGAGCACTTCGGACGGGCGCGGCCCGCCTTCGGACTGGAGGATGCGGTTCGAGGAGGACACGTCCGACGGACCCAGCGCGTGACCGGCCTTCGTCATCGCGAGAAGCTCGTCGACGAGGCCGCGCGCGGCGGCGACGGCCGCGGCATCCCCCGTCAGGGTGATCTCGTTGCCGCGGACGTGCACATCGACGGCGGGGTGCTCGCGCTCGACGACGCGCAGCAGCCTGTCCTGCGGTCCGAGTAGCTGGACCATCGCGACTCCGTCGGCATAGACGCGCTCGACGGCGTTGTTCTCGGGGGCGTCAGGCACCGAGGCTCGATTCGTCGAGGGCCCCGGCCAGCACGTGCGCGTGCACATGGAAGACCGTCTGCCCGGCGCCCGCGCCCGTGTTGAACACGAGGCGGAAATCGCCCTCGGAGTGCGCGGCGGCCACGGTGTTCGCGAGCCCGATGAGCTCGGCCAGGAGATCGGGATCGCCCGTCGCGAGCTCTACGACGTCGCGATACTGCTCGGACTTCGGGATCACCAGAAGGTGCACGGGAGCCTTCGGAGCGATGTCGCGGATCGCGAAGGCGTTGTCCGTCTCGGCGATGATCTCGGAGGGGATCTCGCCTTTCAGGATGCGCGTGAAGATCGACGGCTCACTCATGCGTCCAGTCTACCGGCGGCCCCCTGCGGCCGGCGGGCGGTCACCACCGGTGCAGCGCCGCGCTGAGCACCGCGAGAGCGGCAGGTCCCGCGGTCGACGTGCGCAGGACGGTATCGCCCATGCGCGCGAGCGTCGCGCCGCCGCGCGTGAACGCGGCGAGCTCTTCGGGGGCGATGCCGCCTTCGGGGCCGACGACGAGCACGATGTCGCGTGCGGAGTCGAGCCCGAGCCCGGTGAGGCGGACGTCCGCAGACGGTTCGAGGACGACGACGTGGGATGCCGCAGCCCGCGCGGCCAGCGACGCGGTGGTCTCGAGCGGGGCGACGTCGGGGATCCAGGCCCGGTGCGCCTGCTTCGCCGCTTCGCGCACGATGCTCGCCCAGCGCGCGCGCCCCTTGTCGGCCTTCGCGGCGTCCCAGCGCGACACGCTGCGCGCCGCCTGCCAGGGGATGATCTCGTCCACGCCGAGCTCGGTGGCCGCCTGGACGGCCAGTTCGTCGCGGTCGCCCTTCGCGAGGGCCTGCGCGAGCGTGATCCGCGGACGGGGCGCAGGCACGTCGGTCCGCCCCGTGACGCGCACGACGACTTCGCGCGCGGACACCGCTTCGCATTCGCCTGCGAGCCAGGTGCCGCGCCCGTCGCCGACGGTGACCTCCTCGCCGACGCGCACCCGGCGCACCGACGCCGCGTGGTGCGCCTCGGCGCCCGTCAGGACGACCTCGTCGCCGGGACGAGCCGAGGACTCTTCGGGAAGGAGGAAGTGCAGCGGCACGGATCAGACGTTCCGGAACCGATCGCGGAGCTTCGCGAACAGTCCCTGGTGGAACTCGGCCAGGCGCGGCGCGGGCGCCTTGGAGCGCTTCGCGAACTCCTCGATCAGAGCGCGCTCCTTCGCGTCGAGGCGCGTGGGGGTCACCACGTGCACTCCGACGCGGAGGTCGCCGCGCTGCGTGCCGCGCAGCGGCGTGATGCCGCGGCCCTTGATGGTCAGGACGTCACCGCCCTGGACTCCGGGCCGCAGCTCGAGGTCGACCGGACCGTCGAGGGAGTCGATCGTGGTCGTGGTACCGAGGATCGCGTCGGGCATCGACACCTCGAGGGTGGCGAGCAGGTCGTCGCCGTCACGGCTGAACTCCTCGTGCGGCGAGACGGTCACCTCGAGGTAGAGGTCTCCGTTCGGGCCGCCGGCCGGGCCCACCTCGCCCGAACCGGGCAGCTGCAGGCGCAGCCCGGTCTCGACGCCGGCGGGGATGTCGATCGACACCGTGCGCCGCGCGCGCACGCGTCCCTGCCCCTGGCAGGTCGCGCACGGGTAGGGAATCGTCGTGCCGTACCCCTGGCACACGTTGCACGGCTGGCTGGTGACGACGTTGCCCAGGAGGCTGCGCACCGTGCGCTGCACGTGGCCCGAGCCGTGGCAGATGTCGCATGTGACCGGGGAGGTGCCCGGCTGGCAGCACGAGCCCTGGCAGGTGTCGCACAGCACCGCCGTGTCGACCTCGATGTCGCGGTGCACGCCGAACACGACGTCCTTGAGGTCGAGCGTCACGCGCACGAGCGCGTCCTGGCCGCGTTCGCGGCGGGAGCGCGGGCGTCCGCGCCCGCTGGCCGCCGGCCGACCCGAAGAACGTCTCGAAGATGTCGCCGAACCCGCCGAATCCGCCCTGCGCGCCGCCGAAGGGCGAGTCGTTTCCGCCCAGGTCGTAGCGGGCGCGCTGGTCGGGGTCGCTCAGCACGTCGTAGGCGTGCGTCACGAGCTTGAACCGCTCGGAGGCGTCCTCGCCGGGGTTCACGTCGGGATGCAGCTCCCGCGCCAGGCGCCGGTACGCCTTCTTGATCTCGTCCGGTGTCGCGTCACGCGCCACACCGAGCACCTCGTAGTGGTCAGCCACAATCGCCTTCCCGTCCGCGCGCTGCGCGGGATCGTCTGGTCACGGATGCCGCGTCAGCGGGCAGTTTCGTCTTCGTCGAGCATCCGCGTGAGATATCGCGCGACGGCACGTACCGCCGCGAAGTTCGTCGGGTAGTCCATACGGGTCGGGCCGAGCACGCCGACCCGGGCGCGCGCGCCCGTGGCGTCGTACTCGCTGGCCACGACCGAGGCCTCCACGAGGCCGAACGGTTCGTTCTCGCGCCCGATGCTGGCCGCGAGACCGTGGTCGTCGGCCACCATTTCGCTCATCAGCTTCATGAGCGTCACCTGCTCCTCGATCGCCTCGAGCAGCGGATAGATGCTCCCGCGGAAGTCGGACTCGCTGCGCGCCAGGGTGGCCGCCCCGGCCATGACGAGCCGGTCCTGCCGGAACTCCTCGAGCTCCTCGGCGACGACGCGGACGATCGCGGAGGTCGCGGCATCCCTCGCCGAGGGCGACTCCTCGGGGCTCGCCAGCTTCTCCTCGACGCGCTGCGCGCCTTCGCGCACCGGTCGTCCGACCAGCAGCGACGACACGTCGGCACGCACGCGCGCGAGGTCGTCGTCGTCGAACTCGGCGTGGACGAAGGCGAGTCGCTGCGAGACGCGGCCCGTGTCGGTGACGAGGATGACCAGCATCCGTCCGCCGCCGAGCTGGACGAGCTCGACGTGGGAGACGGTTGCGCGGGCGAAGGAGGGGTACTGCACGATCGCGACCTGGCCGGTGAGCTGGGTGAGCGCGCGCACCGTGCGGACCAGGACGTCGTCCAGATCGCCGGGCCCGTCCAGGAACGCCGAGATCGCGCTGCGCTGGGCCGGCGACAGCGGGCGCACCTCCGCGAGATGGTCGACGAACACGCGGTAGCCCTTGTCGGTGGGCACCCGCCCCGACGAGGTGTGCGGCGCGGCGATGAGCTCTTCGTCTTCGAGCAGCGCCATGTCGTTGCGGATCGTGGCCGCCGACACGCCGAATGCGTGGCGCTCGACGATCGCCTTGCTGCCGACGGGCTCACGGGTGTCGACGAAGTCCTGCACGATCGCCCGCAGCACCTGCAGTCCTCGATCGGTGACCATCTCGCCCCCCTCACGTGCGCTCGGCCGCTTTGGCACTCACCTGTTCTGAGTGCCAATTCTACCGGATCCGATCCGCCGCGAGCGGGAGGCCGGTCAGTCCGTGAGCGCCCTCACGACGGCATCCGCCAGCAGTCGCCCGCGGCGGGTCAGCACGATGCGCCCGTGCAGGGCGGAAGGGCCGTCGACGAGTCCGTCGGCGATGAGCGCCGCGACGGCATGCCGGCCCTCTCCGAGCAGCTCCGAAATCGGCATCCCCTCCCGGATCCGGGTGCGCAGCAGCACGCTCTCCAGCGCCCGGGAGGCGGCATCCGGCCTCTCCCGCCCGGCGGCGGGCGACTCGCCGGCCGCCAGGCGCTGGGCATACGCGGCGGGATGCTTCACGTTCCAGAACCGCACGCCCGCGATGTGACTGTGCGCGCCGGGGCCGAACCCCCACCAGTCCGTGCCCTGCCAGTAGGCGAGGTTGTGACGCGAGCGGTGGGCGGTGCCGCGCGACCAGTTGGAGACCTCGTACCAGTCGTAGCCCGCGCCGCCGAGCAGATCGTCGGCGAGCTCGTACATGTCGGCCTGCAGGTCGTCGTCGGGCATCGCCACCTCGCCGCGGCGGATCTGGCGTGCGAGCTTGGTGCCGTCCTCGATGATGAGCGCGTACGCCGAGACGTGATCGGGTTCGAGTGCGGTCGCGGTCTCGACGGACGAGCGCCAGTCCTCGAGCGACTCCCCCGGCGCCCCGTAGATCAGGTCGAGGCTCACATCCAGGCCCGCGCCGCGGGCTGCCGCGACGGCTGTGCCGACGTTCGGCGGGCTCGTGCGTGCGGTCGAGGACGGCCAGCACGTGCGGAACGGCGGACTGCATGCCGATCGACAGGCGCGTGACGCCCGATGCCGCCAGCTCGGCGGCGACGGCATCCGTCACGGTGTCGGGATTCGCCTCGACGGTGACTTCCGCGCCCGGCGCGACGCCGAAGGCCTCCCGCACCCCTTCGAGCATCCGGCCGAGGTCGCCCGGCGGCAGGAGGGTGGGTGTTCCTCCGCCGAAGAAGACGGTGGATGCCGGCGCGAAGGCTGCCGGCACGGTCGAGCACTCCGCGCGCGAGCTCGACCTCACGCAGCAGGGTGTCGGCGTACTCGTCCTGCCGCGCTCCGCGCAGTTCGCCGGCGGTGTACGTGTTGAAGTCGCAGTAGCCGCAGCGCACCCGGCAGAAGGGCACGTGCAGGTAGACGCCGAACGGCATCGCGTCGTCGGTCGTGACCGGCAGCGAACCGTCGCGGGGTGCGGGCTCTCCGACCGGGAGCGCTGCGCCCATCAGGCTGGGGTCGCGTACAGCGGGGAGATCGCGCGGAGGTAGCGCGTGAACAGCTCGCGCCGACGCCGGCGGACCAGAGCCGGGAACATCCGGTACAGGAGGGCGGACGGGGCATCGAAGGCGCGGACGGTGAACCACACCTCGTCGTTGTCGTACCACTGCAGCACGAACGACTCCTCGCCGCTGACGACCGAGCCGCCCACGGTGCCCAGCGCGAATCCGACCCGGCGCGGCTCCTCGATCGCGAAGATGACGCGCAGCTCGGCGTCGGCGCGCATACCGCCGACCCGGCCGTCGACGCGGATGGTCGTCCCCGCCCCGACGTAGGGCGTGCCGTCGCTGTCGAAGCGCTGATCGGCCTCGAGCTTGCTCGGCGCGAGCGGGTTGCCCTCGGCGTCGAAGCTCACCCCGGAGTACATGGGTCCTGCCGCCGGGCGCACGTCGGTGAGCTCCAGTCCGGCTCCGCGCTGCGCGGCCCAGGACAGCAGCGCGTCGCCCGCCGACTCGAAGCGGGCCTGCCCGCTGCCGATGCGCCACGACTCCTCCGCGGGGAGGCTGCGCTCCGGCGGGTAGTGCATCAGATCGGCCGCCTGCGTCGCCCCGACCGCGGCGTAGTCCACCGTCTCGTCCCTGAACGTCCCGCGCCGCATGGATTCCAGCCTACTTCGGGTTCCTGAAGGCGCCATCAGCGGCGCCGGGAACTACTTCTTCTCTTTGCCCTCGGTGTCGCCCGAGAGCGCGGCGATGAACGCCTCCTGGGGCACTTCGACGCGGCCGACCATCTTCATGCGCTTCTTGCCCTCCTTCTGCTTCTCGAGGAGCTTGCGCTTGCGGGTGATGTCGCCGCCGTAGCACTTGGCCAGAACGTCCTTGCGCATGGCGCGAATGGACTCGCGCGCGATGATGCGGGCACCGATCGCGGCCTGGATGGGCACTTCGAACTGCTGACGCGGGATCAGCTTCTTCAGCCGCTCGGTCATGAGGACCCCGTAGGCGTACGCCTTGTCGCGGTGCACGATCGCGCTGAACGCGTCGACCGGCTCGCCCTGCAGGAGGATGTCGACCTTCACCAGGTCGGCCTCCTGGTCGCCGCTCGGCTCGTAGTCCAGAGAGGCGTACCCGGCGGTCTTGGACTTGAGGTGATCGAAGAAGTCGAACACGATCTCGCCGAGCGGCATCGTGTAGCGGATCTCGACGCGATCCTCGCCGAGGTACTCCATGCCCAGCAGAGTGCCGCGGCGCGACTGGCAGAGCTCCATGATCGTGCCGACGTAGTCCTTCGGCGCGAGGATCGCCGCCTTGACCATGGGCTCGGTGACGCTGGCGATCTTCGTGCCGGACGGGAATTCGCTCGGGTTGGTGACGGTGAACGTCTTCTTGTCGTCCGTGGTCACCTCGTACGTCACCGACGGCGCGGTCGAGATGAGGTCGAGTCCGAACTCGCGTTCGAGGCGCTCCGTGACGATCTCGAGGTGCAGGAGCCCCAGGAACCCGCAGCGGAAGCCGAACCCGAGGGCCACGGAGGTCTCGGGCTCATAGTTCAGCGATGCATCCGACAGCTTCAGCTTGTCGAGCGCTTCACGCAGCACCGGGTAGTCGCTGCCGTCGATCGGGTACAGACCCGAGAAGACCATCGGCTTCGGGTCGGTGTAGCCGGGCAGCGCCTCCTTCGAGGGTTTGGCCGCGCTCGTCACGGTGTCGCCGACCTTCGACTGGCGCACGTCCTTCACGCCGGTGATGAGGTAGCCGACCTCTCCGACCCCCAGGCCCTTGGTCGGGGTGGGTTCGGGCGAGGAGACGCCGATCTCGAGCAGTTCGTGGATCGCGCGCGTCGACATCATCTGGATCCGCTCGCGCGGGCTGAGCGTGCCGTCGATCATGCGGACGTACGTGATCACGCCGCGGTACGAGTCGTAGACCGAGTCGAAGATCATCGCGCGCGAGGGTGCATCCGGGTCGCCCTTCGGGGCGGGGATCTGCTGCACGACCTGCTGGAGGAGCTCCTCGACGCCGATGCCCGTCTTGCCGCTCACGCGGAGGACGTCCTCAGGCTTGCCGCCGATGAGGCTCGCGAGCTCCTTCGCGTACTTCTCCGGGTCGGCCGCAGGCAGGTCGATCTTGTTGAGCACCGGAATGATGTGCAGGTCGTTCTCGAGCGCCAGGTACAGGTTCGCCAGCGTCTGCGCCTCGATGCCCTGGGCGGCATCCACCAGCAGGATGGCGCCTTCGCACGCCGCGAGCGACCGGCTCACCTCATAGGTGAAGTCGACGTGACCCGGGGTGTCGATCATGTTCAGCGCGTAGGTCTCGCCGTCGACCTGCCACGGCATCCGCACCGCCTGGCTCTTGATCGTGATGCCGCGCTCGCGCTCGATGTCCATCCTGTCGAGGTACTGCGCGCGCATGTCGCGGTCGGAGACGACACCGGTGATCTGGAGCATGCGGTCGGCGAGGGTCGACTTGCCGTGATCGATGTGAGCGATGATGCAGAAGTTGCGGATCAGCTCAGGCGGCGTCGCGGACGGCTGGAGGGGCTTCAGGGCGCGCGGTGACATATCCACTGAATTCTACGGGCCGCAGCGCCGCGTCTCCGCCGGGGCTCCTATCGTTGACCCATGGTCGTCCAGGTCGTGCTCGTACACGGCATCCGCACGTCCGCCACGATGTGGCGTGCGCAGGTCGAGAACCTCGCGAACCGGGGCAACCCTGCCGTGGCGGTCGATCTTCCCGGGCACGGCTCGCGCATGGACGAGGAGTTCACGCTCGAAGGGGCGTTCGCGACGATCGACGACGCGGTTCGGGATGCCGCCACTCGGGGTCCCGTCCTGCTCGTCGGGCACTCGATGGGCGGGCTGTTGTGCATCGAGTACGCGGGAGCCGAGGACCGCCCCCCGGTCGCCGGATTCATCGCGGCGTCGTGCACGTCGATTCCGCGCGGGCTGGGCCTGCATGCGTACCGGGCGCTCGCGCGCGGGTTCGATTCGCTGCCGGATCGCGGGATGTGGCTCACGAACCGCATGCTCGATCGCATCCTCCCCGATGAGACGCGCGCGGACTTCGGTGCCGGCGGCTACGCGCTGGACGCACAGGACACCGCGCTGCGGAGCCTCTCCGTGCTCGACCTGCTCGCGGCGCTGCATCGCATCGAGGTTCCGCTGTGGTTCGTCAACGGGCAGTTCGATCAGCTGCGCGTCAATGAACGCCTCTTCCTGCGGGTGGCGCCGCACGCCGAGCTGATCGTGGTGCCGCGCACGACCCACCACGTGACGGTGATGCGACCGCGCGTCTTCAACGCGGTCCTCGACGTGGCGATCGAGACGGTCACCGAGCGAGAGATTCGGCACCCGCACGAGACCTGATAGACTCGGTGATTGGCTTGCGTGTGGGTTCCACTCCCTCACGACCGCCGTGCGGCATCCCTCTCCTGCCACTCGGCACTTCTCATCGAACACCTCCGAACGAAAGACCGTCGACAAACGTGGCAAACATCAAGTCGCAGATCAAGCGCAACAAGACCAACGACAAGGCGCACGAGCGCAACAAGGCCGTCAAGAGCGAGCTGCGCACCTCGGTGCGTCGCACCCGCGAGGCCGTAGCCGCCGGCGACAAGGCTGCCGCCGAGGCTGCGCTCGTCAAGGCGACCAAGAAGCTCGACAAGGCCGCCAGCAAGGGCGTCATCCACGCGAACCAGGCGGCGAACCGCAAGTCGGCCATCGCCAAGCAGGTCGCGGCGCTCTGAGCACCTGATTTCCGAAAGCCCGTCCCTCCGGGGGCGGGCTTTCGTCATGTGCCGTCCTTCGATACGGCGCTGCGCGCCTACTCAGGAACCGTAGGGGCTTCGGGTGGCGATCACCGTGATGAGCCGCTCGAGGGCGAACACGCTGTCGCGGGAGCCGCCCTTCACCTCGGCATCCGCGCGCGCCGCGGCCTGGATCGCCATCCCGAGCGTGGCATCCGACCAGCCCGAGAGGTCGCGACGGGCACGGTCGACCTGCCAGTCCTTCAGCCCGAGCCGTGCGGCCAGCGCGCCGGCGGGTTCGCGGTGACCTGCGACGCGCGCCATCGTGCGCAGCTTCGACGCGATCGCCGCGACGAGCGGCACGGGGTCGGCCCCGGAGGCGAGTGCGTGCCGCAGTGAGAGGAGAGCCTCGCCGTAGCGTCCGGCGATCGCGGTGTCGGCCACGGCGAACGCAGAGGTCTCGACACGCCCGCCGTAGTACCGCTCGACGACCTGCTCGGTCACATCGCCCGGCACATCGGCGATCAGCTGCTGGCAGGCGGCGGCCAGTTCGGTCAGGTCATCGGCGAAGGCCGACACGAGCGTCCGCAGCGCGGACGGGGCGATCCGCTTGCGTGCCGCCGAGAACTCGCCCGCGGCGAAATCGAAGCGGTCCGAGTCGCGCTTGACGGCCGGGCACGCGATCTCCACTCCCCCGCCGTCGCCTGCGCGGATCGCGTCGAGGAGCTTCTTGCCGCGGACGGACGCGCCGGTGTGCCGGAGCACGACCGTGGCGCCCTCCTGAGGCATCGCGAGGTACGAGATCGCCTCCGAGAGGAACGCGTCCGAGCACTTCTCTACCCCGGTCACCCGCACGAGTCGCGGCTCGCCGAACAACGACGGCGATGTGACGCCGAGGAGCGTGCCGGCGGCGTAGTCGTCGGCACGGATGTCGGTCACCTCGAGACTCGGATCCTCCGCGCGCAGGAAGTCGCGGATGCCGGCGATCGCCCGCTCGGCGCAGATCTCCTCGGGGCCGGAGACGAGCACGATCGGGGCCGGCTGCGGCGCGCGCCACGAGATCTGCGGAATCGTCGTTCGCGCCCGGCCCGCGGGGGTGCGTCGCGCGCTGGTGGCCATGGGAGGAGTTTACCGAGCACCGGCGACGTCGCCTTCCCGCTCGCGCCAGACGTGCAGGTCCTCTCCGGTCTTCCACAGCGCCACGACGCCCTCGTGGTCGGTGCGCGCGATCCGGGCGCCGAGCTGCTCCAGCGGGTCGAGGATCTCGTCGCGCGGATGGCCGTAGGTGTTGTCCTCTCCCACCGTCACGAGCGCCACCGCGGGATCGGCGATCTCGTACAGTCGCGGGTCCTGGTCGGCGCTGCCGTGGTGGGCGACCTTGACCAGATCGTAGGGCGGGGCGAGGTCGCCGGATGCCGCCAGCGCGGCCTGCGGCGACGCCGAGAGGTCTCCGAGGAACAGCGACGTCGGCACCGCCCCGCCGCGGATGTCCACGACGACGCTCGCGTCGTTGCCGCCCGCGAAGGCGAGACTGTCGGCCGGCGGCCACAGCACCCGCCATGCCGCCTCGCCGAGTGTTCCGTGCATGCCCGCATGAGTGGGCACGGTGCGTGCGCCCGTCTGCTGCAGGCGCGCCAGCGCGACCTCGGCCTCGGGCGTGGCGACCGGGCCGTGGAGGACCGTGGCGACCTTGCCGTCGAGCGCCTCCACGCCGCCCACGTGGTCGAGGTCGAAATGCGTGAGCACGAGCAGGTCGATGCGGTCCACTCCGACGCGCGCGAGACAGCGCTCCAGCGCTGCGGGCTCCGGGCCCGTGTCGACCAGTGCCACGGCCTCGCCTGATCGGATGAGCACGGCATCGCCCTGGCCGACATCGCACGCGAGGATGCTCCACCGCGCGGGGACGGTCCAGCGTCCTGCCACCGACGAGAGGGCGGCTCCGCCCGCCACGATCCCGACGACCACCGCGAGCACCGTCCCCGCGGCCAGACGCGCGACCTGCGATCGCCCCGGAGCGCCGCGAGGCTGACGCCTGGGCGAGGGCGGTGCGGCTCGTGACCGCGGGACGACGACGATCGTGCCGATCGCCAGACTCACGAGCGCGAGCGCTGCGACCCCCGGCCACCCCTCCAGCCACGGCACCTGGTCACCGGGGAGCGCGCTGAAGGTGTGCGCGGTGCCGGCGATCCACGACGCGGGCAGCCAGGTGATCGCCGCAAGCCCCGACTGGACCCACGGCAGCGGGGCGGTCAGGCATGCCGCCAGCCCGACGATCGTCGCGACCGGCGCCGCCGGCGCGGCCAGGAGGTTGGCTGCCACGCCGTACAGCGGCACCACGGGAGTGATCACGACCAGCAGCGGACCGCATGCGAGCTGCGCAGCCATCGGGACGGACAGCGCGACCGCCAGGGCACGCGGCATCCGTCGCGAGAGTCCGTCAGCGAGCGGTCGCGCGAACAGGAGGAGCGACGCGGTCGCCACGGCCGACAGGGCGAAGCCGAGCGAGCCCGAGAGCCACGGGTCGGCGACCAGCAGTACCGTCACCGAGAGGGCGAGCACCGCGAGTCCGGCTCCGGTGCGGCCGAGGAGCACTCCGAGCATCGCGATCGCGGCCATCGTCCCGGCGCGCACCACGCTCGGCTCCGGCGTCACCAGCAGCACGAATCCGGCGAGCGCGATCAGGCCCACCGTCACGCGCGCCGCACGGGAGCCGCCCGCCGCTGCAACGGCGCCGAATGCGAGGCCCACCACGATCGCGCAATTGGCGCCCGACACCGCCGTCAGGTGCGACAGTGAAGACTCCTTCATCGCGGCGTCCAGCTCCGGTGTCACCGCCGAGGTGTCTCCGACGGCGAGTCCCGGGATCAGTCCCGCACCCGGAGCGGGAAGCCCCGCCGTGGCGGCCACCAGCCCGCGACGCAGGTCGGCCGCGACGGCCAGCGCTCCACGCGTCGGCGATACCACGCGGAGACCGCGGGAGGCCGAGACGGTCAGCACCGCGCGATCGCCGGGCGGGCCGGCACGCGCGGTGCCGAGGATCTCCACCGTGGCGCCGACATCCAGCAGGTCGGGCCGATCCACCTCCGTCGGAGAGACCCGCACGGCGATCTCGAGGTGAACGGAGTCGCCGACCTCGCCCGTCGAGATGCGCGTGGCGATCGCGTCGAAGACCCATTCGCCGGTCGGTCGGTGCTCGACCTTGCCGCTCACGGTCGCCTCGATCGACACCGCCCGCCCGCCGTCCAGGGCGAACTGCTCCGCCTCGATCCGGGCCGGCTGCGCGAGCGCGACGTGCGCGGCCGCCGCCGCGGACCCGACGAGCGCGAGGAGGAGGATCACGCCTGCGTGCCCCGCACGCCGCGACGTGCCGCCGCGCGGGCGGCGACGAAGCGCGATCATGCCCAGGCTGACGATCGAGGCCGCCCAGAGGACGCCGCCGACGGCCCCGGCAGCGGACGGAAGCGCCGTCGTGAGCAGAGCGGCCGCCCAGGTCGCACCGGCGACGGGGAGCAGCCGCAGGCGAGTCCTCCGCTGCTGTGCCACTCTCACACCGTGACGAGCGCGCGGAGCGTCTCGAGCATCTTGTCGCCGATGCCCGGCACCGACAGGAGGTCCTCGACGCTGGTGAATCGGCCGTTCGCGTCGCGCCACTCGATGATGCGGGCCGCCATCGCCGGGCCGATGCGCGGCAGTGTGTCGAGGGCAGCGGCATCCGCGGTGTTGAGATTGACCCTGCCATCGCCGGCCGGCGCCGTGCCGGCCGCATCGGGCGCCTCTCCGGTCGTCGGCACGTGCAGCTGCTCGCCGTCGCTCACCGGCCGCGCGAGGTTCACCGCCGTCTCGTCGGCCCCCGCAGCGAAACCTCCGGCGGCGGCGACGGCGTCGACCACACGGGCCCCCTCGTGCAGCACGTAGAGTCCGGGCGTGGCCACCGCCCCCGACACGTGCACGAAGACGGATGCCGCTCCCCCGGCATCCTCGACGGTGCCCGCGTCGATCGTCACCGACTCGACGGGCGCGGAAGCCCCTCGCAGGATGCCGATCGCCACGGTGGCTGTCAGCGCGAGGAGCACGACCACGATCGCCGCACCCAGGCCCAGGCGCGCACGGGGGCCGGCAGCGCCACTGCGGGGTTCTTCGGCCGACGACACACGGCCGAACCTAGAACGGCGCTGTCGCGGCCCGAGCGCGCAGGAGCGCTCCGGTGGATGACCCGGCCGTGAGCGCTCCTGGGGAGGAGGCTCAGTTCGTGCTGAAGCTCACGACCTTGGGGGGACGCACGATCGCCCGGGTGATCTCGCGTCCGGCGAGCGCACGCTGAACGCGCGGATCGGCGCGCGCGATCGACTCCAGCTCCTTCGGATCGATGCGGGCCGACACCTCGAGGGTGGCCCGGACCTTGCCGTCGATCTGAATGACCGCCGTGACGCTCTCCTCGACCAGGAGCGTCGCGTCCGGCTGCCGCCAGGGCACCAGTCCGACGAACGGCTTGTAGCCGAGCATCTCCCACATCTCTTCCGCGGTGTGCGGGGCGAACAGGTCCAGCACCATGGCCGTCGCCTCCGCCGCTTCGCGGACCGCGGGATCGGCGGCGCCGGCTCCGCTGTCGATGACCTTGCGGGTGGCGTTGACGAGCTCCATGAGCCGCGCCACGACGACGTTGAACTTCGTCTGCTCGACCAGGCCCGGGGCATCGGCGAGCAGGCGGTGGGTCACGCGCCGCAGTGACTGGTCGCCTTCGGCCCAGACCACATCGGGACTGCTGGTGACATCGTGCGCCACGCGCCACGCCCGTGCGAGGAACTTCTGGGCGCCGGTCGTGGACACGTCCTCCCAGTTGATGTCGTCCTCGACGGGGCCGGCGAACGCGATCGCGACGCGCACGGCGTCGGCGCCGGGATCGACCATGCTCGAGGCGAACTCGACCAGATTGCCCTTGCTCTTGGACATCTTCGAGCCGCCCAGCAGCACCATGCCCTGATTGATCAGGCTGGAGAACGGCTCGGTGAACTCGATGAGACCCATGTCGAACAGCACTTTGGTGATGAAGCGGGCGTAGAGCAGGTGCAGGATCGCGTGCTCGACGCCACCGATGTACGAGTCGACCGGAGCCCACTTGTCGGCTTCCCGGCTCGAGAACGCCTCTGTGGCGTCGTTGGGCGCGAGGAACCGCAGGAAGTACCACGAGCTGTCGACGAAGGTGTCCATCGTGTCGGGATCGCGGAGGGCGGGCGTGCCCGTCTCCGGATCCGTCGTGGTCATCCACTCGGTGGCGGCGCCCAGCGGCGACGCGCCCTTCGGCGTCAGATCGAGTCCCTCGACATCGGGCAGAGTCAGCGGCAGCTGCTCGTCGGGCACCGGCACGATGCGCCCGTCCTCCGTGTGGATCATGGGGATCGGCGTACCCCAGAACCGCTGCCGGGAGATGAGCCAGTCGCGCAGGCGATACGACTTGGATGCGCGGCCGGTACCCTCCACCGCGAGCTGCTCGGTGATGCGGGCGATCGCGTTGCGCTTGGACAGCCCGTTCAACGATCCCGAGTTGATCATGCGGCCTTCGCCCGTCAGAGCGATGCCGGTGCGGGCGGGGTCGATATCGGACAGCGACGACTCGTCGGCGCCCGGATCGATGGGATCGCCGTTCTCGTCGAGTTCGATGATCGGGATGGCGCCCGTGATCGGCGCGGTGGTGTCGACGACGACCCTCACCGGCAGGTCGAAGGCGCGCGCGAAGTCGAGATCGCGCTGATCGTGCGCGGGCACGGCCATGACCGCGCCATGCCCGTAGTCGGCCAGGACGTAATCCGCCGCCCAGATCGGGAGCCGCTCGCCGTTGATCGGGTTGATCGCGTACCGCTCGAGGAACACACCGGTCTTGGGCCGGTCGGTGCTCTGCCGCTCGATCTCGCTCGAGCGCCCCACGCTCGCCAGGTAGTCCTGGAAGCGCAGCCGCACCTCGGCGGAGGAACCGGCCGCGAGTTCGGAGGCCAGATCGCTGTCGGGGGCGACGACGAAGAACGTCGCACCGTGAAGGGTGTCGGGACGCGTCGAGAAGACCGTGACCTTCTCGGGGTGTCCCTCGATCTCGAAATCGATGTCGGCGCCGATGGAACGGCCGATCCAGTTGCGCTGCATCCGGATGACCTTGCTCGGCCAGAATCCCTCGAGCTGGTTCAGGTCATCGAGCAGCCGGTCGGCGTAGTCGGTGATCTTGAAGTACCACTGCGTCAGCTTCTTCTTCACCACTTCGGCGCCGCAGCGCTCGCAATGACCGTCGACGACCTGCTCGTTCGCGAGCACGGTCTGATCGTTCGGGCACCAGTTGACGGGGCTGTCTTTGCGGTACGCGAGGTCGCGCTCGTACAGCCGCTGGAACAGCCACTGATTCCACCGGTAGTACTCGGGGTCGCTCGTGTGCAGGATCCGCGACCAGTCGTAGGACGATCCGTACTCGCGGAAGCTCCGCTTGTGCGTCTCGATGTTGGCGTACGTCCATTCCCGAGGATCGGCTCCACGCTGGATGGCCGCGTTCTCCGCCGGCAGCCCGAAGGAGTCCCAGCCGATCGGGTTCAGGACGTTGTAGCCCCGGTGACGCCAGAAGCGCGCGACGACGTCGACGTACGCGTAGTTCTCCGCGTGACCCATGTGCAGGTCGCCGGACGGATACGGGAACATGCCGAGCACGTACTTGCGCGGTCGCCGGTCTTCGGCTCCGCCCGCCCGGAAGGGGTCGGACTCCGCCCAGCGCTCCTGCCATTTCTGCTGAATGGCGTACGCGTCGTATCCGCCGCCGTCTGCGGGCACAGCGGTGTCGGGCGGGAGGGTCTGGGACACGTGACGAAACCAATCGTGGAGTGGGAGAAGCGGCGCGGAGCGCACCGTCCAGGCTACCGGACCGGTGCCGTCACCAGCCGAGCGGCAGGTCCGCGCCGATCGCGGCGAGCGGACCGCGCGCCTTGACGCCCACTTCGGCCACCTCGGCTGCGGCATCCGATCGCCATGTGATCCCGCCGCCGGCACCGACGTACGCGCCGCCCGGGTGCACGACGATCGAGCGGATCACCATCGCGAGGTCGAGGGCCCCGTCATCGCCCACCCAGCCGAAGCAGCCGGCGAAGACGCCGCGGGGTCCTTTTTCGAGGTCGTGGAGGATCGTCATCGCCGACAGCTTCGGCGCGCCGGTCATGCTGCCCGCCGGAAATGTGGCGTCCAGGAGTTCGCCGACGGTGGTCCCGCCCGACAGACGCCCGGAAACCGTGCTGACCAGCTGATGCACGGCGGGATAGGACTCGACCTCGAGAAGGCCGTCCACCCCGACCGAGCCGGCCTCGCACACGCGGGAGAGGTCGTTGCGCATGAGGTCGACGATCATCACGTTCTCGGCGCGCTCCTTCTCACTCTCGCGCAGCTCGGCCGCGAGCGCGGCATCGGTCTCCGCATCCGCGCCACGAGGTCGCGTGCCCTTGATCGGCCGGGTGCGCACGATGCCGTCCGCCACCTCCAGGAACCGCTCGGGGCTCGCGCTCACCAGGGCGATGTCGCCCGAGCGGACGAGCCCGCCGTGATGCGCCGGCGTTCGCGACCGCAGGCGCGCGAAGGCGGAGAGCGGATCGACGGCGCCCTCGACGGTGAACCTCGTCGTCAGGCACAGCTGGTACGCATCGCCTTCGCGGATCGCGTCGCGACAGCGCTCGATCAGGGCTGCATAGGCGGCGGGCGCGTGCCGAGCGGTCGCCTCGACGGGCTCGGGCTCGAGAGTGCGCAGTTCATCGACGTCCGCGCTCGCGACCTCCGCGAACGCCCTGGCCTCGCCCGCGGGCGCGACGGCCCACGCGCGGCGGTGCTCGTGATCGAAGGCGACGAACCGCTCCACACGGAGCCATCGCTCGAGAGGGATGCCGTCGTCTGCGACGCCGACCGGCGCCCCGGCGCGGGCTGCGGCATCCTCGTAGCCGAGCCAGCCGATCCATCCGCCGCGGAATGGCCCCGCCTCCCACGCCGGTGCCACTCGTTCGGGCGTGAGCGACACGGTCCGCACCCGTTCGGGCTGCTCCTCGACCACGCCGGTTCCGATCCAGCTCCAGCCCGTCGAGGACTCGGGACCGGCATCCAGCCAGAAGCACTCGCGCGAATCCGCTGCGACCGCGGCGAAGACGGATGCCGGATCCCGCCAGCCGGCGAGCGCCACGGCGGTGAGCGAATCGGGCATGCTCCCAGGGTAGAGGGGCCGGATGCCGCTCTAGGCTCGCAGTGTGAACGAAGTCCTCACGTGGCTGCTCGACGCCGTTCAGAGCGTCGACCCCGTGCTGCGCACTCTGCTGGCGGGGCTGGCGATCATGCTGGAGACGAGTGTGCTGATCGGGCTGGTCGTGCCCGGCGACACCGTGGTCATCGTCGCCGGCACGGCCGTCGCCTCGCCGCTCGAGGGAATCGTGCTCATCGTCGTCGTCGTGATCGGAGCGCTCGTCGGCGAGAGCATCGGCTTCTGGCTCGGGCGTCTGCTCGGCCCCGCCATCCGCCACTCGCGGCTGGGCCGGCGGATCGGCGAGGAGAACTGGGAGCGCTCCGAGCGCTACCTGCGGCGACGCGGGGGGCCGGCGATCTTCATCTCACGGTTTCTTCCGGTGCTGCATTCGCTGGTGCCCCTCACCGTCGGCATGAGCGGGTACTCGTATCGGCGCTTCCTGGCGTGGACCGTGCCGGCGTGCATCATCTGGTCGACGCTGTATGTCTCGGTCGCGGCGCTGGCCGCGGGCACGTACCGCGAGCTCGCCGACCGGCTGCACTTCGCCGGGTACATCTTCGTCGGCGTCATCGTCGTGTTCCTGCTGCTCGTGTTCGTGAGCAAGAAGGTCATCGAACGGGCCGAGCACAAGCACCTGCACGGCGATGAGGAGCCACCCGCGACGACTCACGGTTCGGTTCGCACTCCGGAGGACGTGGAAGACTGAGGGGATGCCCCCCACTGCCACGACACCCGCACGCCGCAAAGTGCTGTGGCTCGCCAGACTCGAGTATCGCTTCCATTCGTGGCGCGAGCGGCGAGCGCGAGCACGCGGCCTGACCCCGACGGTGACCCCGTTCCCCGGTTACGGCGGGCCCGATTGGGTGCGCGTCCTCGGGCGTGTGCTGATCGTGCCTCCGGTCCCCCCGACGGGCACCGGCGAGTACGAGAAGGTGCGCGGCTGGCGAAGCTTCGCGTCGGTGCCGGTCGGCTACGCGCAGGTGCGGGTCACGATCGGAGGAGTGACGCACGAAGTCGTCGCCGACCGCGGCGGAGTGATCGACCGCGACATCCCCGCCCAGCTCGACGCCGGATGGCAGACGCTCACGATGTCGGTCGAGGGCAGCGAGCCGGTCGAGACCCGGGTGTTCGTCGTGGGATCCGACATCCGCTTCGGAATCGTGTCCGATGTGGATGACACGGTGATGGTGACGGCGCTGCCCCGGCCACTCCTGGCGGCGTGGAATTCTTTCGTGGTCAACGAGCACGCGCGCCAGCCGGTGCCCGGCATGGCCGTGCTGATGGAACGGCTCGTGCGGGATGCCCCGGGCACACCCGTGATCTACCTGTCGACGGGCGCGTGGAACGTCGCGCCGACGCTCATCCGCTTCCTCCGCCGCCATCTGTTCCCCTCGGGCTCGGTGCTGCTCACCGACTGGGGTCCGACGCACGATCGCTGGTTCCGCAGCGGCAAGGCGCACAAGCTGTCGAACCTCCGCCGTCTCGCCGTGGAGTTCCCGCAGGTGCAGTGGCTGCTGATCGGCGACGACGGGCAGCATGACGACGAGATCTACACGACGTTCGCCCGCGAGAGTCCCGGCAACGTCGCGGCCGTCGCGATCCGTCGCCTGTCACCGACCGAGGCTGTCCTCGCGGGTGGACGGACCGCAGTGGATGACCACAGGGCCGCCACCGTCCCGTGGGTGACCGAATCGGACGGCGCAGGACTCGCCGAGCGACTGGACGAGATCGGCGTGCTCGACCGCTCAGCCCTGTCGTGACCCGCGCGTAGGCTCTCAGCCATGTGTGGACGTTTCGTCGTTGCCAACGTCGGTTCGGAGCTCGTCGGAGTCCTGCGGGTCGATCTCGAGGGCGACGATCTTCCCCAGCCCTCGTACAACGTCGCGCCGACGGCGCCCGTGGCGATCGTGCTCGATTCGGCGAAGACCGAGCCGCCCACCCGCCGGCTCGAGACCGCCCGGTGGGGACTCGTGCCGGGGTGGGCCAAAGATCCCTCGATCGGCTCACGCGCCTTCAACGCGCGCTCCGAAGAGCTGGAGGAGAAGCCGATGTTCCGCACGGCTCTCGAGAAGCGCAGAGCGGTGATTCCGGCATCCGGGTATTACGAGTGGAAGAACGTCGACGGAACCAAGATCCCTCACTACATCCACCCGGCCGATGGCTCACCGCTGTTCATGGCCGGGCTCTACGAGTGGTGGAAGAACCCCGCTCTCGCCGACGATGACCCGCAGCGATGGATGCTGAGCTTCACGATCCTCACGCGCGACTCGATCGGACACCTCGGTTCGATCCACGATCGGATGCCGCTGTTCCTCGATCCCGATCACGCTGACGCCTGGCTCGACCCGACCACCGACAACGTTCGCGACGTGCTGGATGCCGCGATCGATGCCGCGCCGGCCGTCGCCGAGACCCTCGACGATCACGTCGTGTCGAAGGCGGTCGGCAACGTGCGCAACAACTCCCCCGAACTGATCGAGCCCGTCTCCGACTAGCGCCGATCAGCCGACCGGCGCGCACTCCGCGCACGGCACCATTCCGCGCCCCCGCGCGGCCAGGTCCAGGCGTGCCGCTGTCACGCGGACGGCGGCTTCGTCGAGCCGCTCCTGGGTCAGCGTCCCCGTCTCGACCGCTGCGACGATGCCGTCGACGATCCGCGGAGCGGAGTCGGCTGTGGAGAACATGACCGCGAGCACCATGTCGTTGCCGGCCACCAGCGCAGCGACGGCGTTGCCGACCGGATCCTGGTACGCCGGGATGCCGGATGCCTGCAGCATCCCCAGATCATCGGTGATCGCCACCCCCGTGAAACCGAGCTCCTCGCGCGCGATCCGATGCCACTCCGTGGACAGCGTGGCCGGTGCCGCGTCGACGGCGGTATATGACAGGTGCCCGAACATGAGGAATTCCGCGCCCGCCTCGATGCCCGCCCGGAACGGCACGCCATCGCCGTTCACCCACTCCGTCTTCGACATCGTCGTCGAAGGGATGCCGACATGCGAGTCGCCGGGCGCCGCCCCGTGGCCCGGGAAGTGCTTGAGGGTGGACATCGCGCCCGCCGACTCCCCCGCGACCGCCGCGGCCACCCGCTCGGCGCCGGTCGCCGCGGTCGTGCCCAGGGCGCGTCGGTGGATGAACATCGAGCGGTCGGCGGTGACGTCGGCGACAACGCCGAAGTTCACGCCGACGCCGGCCCGCTGCAGGAGCGCGCCGCGCGCCGCGAATGCGTCACGCGCCTCGTCCGCCGGCCGGTCCTTCAGGGTCACCGACGAGGGGAATCCGTCCCACGGCAGACGTGAGACATCGCCGCCCTCCTGATCGATCGCGATGATCGGGGGCAGTGCTGCGTCGAGCGTCATCGCGGTGGTCAGCTGGCGCAGCTGCGCTTCCGTGCCGGGGATGTTGGCGCCCATGAGGATGAAGCCGCCGATGCCCGTGCGGGTCATGTAATCGGCGAGGGCCGTGGCATCCGTGGTCGGAACATGGCCCATGACGACGCTCGCGGCCTTCTCCCGCGTCGACATGCCGGCCACGAGCGAGGTCGCTTCGGAACCGTGGCCTGCGGCCGCGACGACCCGCACGGCCCCCTGCTCGGGGGCGTCGGGTGCGGGTGCCGAGCTTGCCACAGCGCCGGCGGCGGGCAGCGCCCCGCCGATGAGCACGACGCCCAACGTCACTCCCGCGACGAAGAACCGCCGGACAGAGTGCATCCGACCAGCCTATGCGCGTGCGCGGCGGCCCGGCCCGATGGTCACTTGTCAGTGCCGCGCGACGAGGGCCGCAGCATCCGTTCCCCGCGGGAGCACGCCGTACTGCGCGGCGCGGTCGTCACCGAGCCGCGCGGCGATGAAAGCCTCGGCTGCCGGCGAGGGGGCATGGCGCACCATGAGCGAGGCCTGGAACGCCAGGGCCAGGCTCTCGCTGAGCCGGCGAGCCTGTGCCTCGGCCTGGTCGGGCTCTGATCCGGCGACCTCGCCGAGCAGCGCCAGCGTGCGTGCGGTGTGCGCATCCAGGAGCGCCGACGCGCCCGAAGTCGATTCGAGCTCGTCCGCGAATGCCGCGATGGAGTCGGCATCCCGGGTCAGGGCCCGCAGGACATCGAGCGCGATCACGTTGCCGGAACCCTCCCAGATCGCCAGGACCGGCTGCTCGCGATAGCGGCGGGCGAGGGGGAACGATTCGGTGTAGCCGTTGCCGCCCAGGCACTCGAGAGCCTCGTAGGCGTGCTGGGGCCCGCGCTTGGTGACCCAGTATTTCGAGACGGGTGTCGCGAGCCGGCGCAGCGCGACATCTCGATCGGATGCCGTGGCCTCGAACATCTGCGCCAGCCGCAGCCCGGTGAGCATCGCCGCTTCGGACTCGAGCGCGAGATCGGCCAGCACCGCCGTCATGGCGGGCTGATCGACGAGGAGCTTCCCGAAGGCCGCGCGCCCTCGGGCGTGCCACACCGCCTCGGCGACGGATTGGCGCATGCCCGCCGCGGTGCCCAGGACGCAGTCAAGCCGCGTCCGCTGCACCATCTCGATGATCGTGCGCACGCCTCGCCCCGGCTCCCCCAGGATCACGCCGATCGTCCCGTCGAACTCCACCGACGCGGACGCGTTCGAGCGGTTTCCCAGCTTGTCCTTCAGATGCTGGATGCGGAACACGTTGCGCATTCCGCGGGGCAGCAGGCGCGGAACGAACAGGCACGACAGGCCTTCCTCGACGTTCCCCCTGCGCGTCTGGGCGAGCACCAGGAACCCGTCCGACATCGGCGCGGAGCAGAACCACTTGTGCCCGGTGAGCTGGTAGCTGTGGCCTCCCATGTAGGTGCCGACGGTGCTGCCGGCGCGAAGGTCCGACCCGCCCTGCTTCTCGGTCATCGCCATGCCGATCAGGGCGCTCGTCTTCTCCTCGTTCGGCAGCAGACGAGGCTCGTACTCGCGCGAGTAGACGCGGGGCAGCCAGTCTTCGGCGACCCACGGCGAATCCTTGATCGATGCCACCGCGGCGTGGGTCATCGACACCGGGCACGCGTGCCCGGGTTCGACCTGGGCGAAGAGCATGAACATCGCGGCGCGCGCGACGTCCGCGCCCGGCTTCGGGTCCGACCAGGCCGAGGTGTGCGCACCGCGCGCGATCGCGTCGGCGATGATGCGATGGTAGGACGGGTCGTACTCCACCTCGTCGAGGCGGAAGCCCCAGCGGTCGTGGGGCTGCGCCGTCGGGGGGTGCACGTTCGCCAGCGTCGCGTCGCGCTGGAACGACGGTGATCCGACGAGCTGTCCGGCCTCGTGGAGGTCGTCGTGAGCCCACTCGGCGCCGAACGCCCCCACCGCGCTCACGAGAGCACCGTTCGCCTCGTATTCGTCGATGTCGGTGCGCACGGGCGGCTGGTTCTCGACGTAGTGGGTCGCCGCGCCGATCACGCGCTGCCCGCGGGCGACGGATGTCACGTTCGCTCCGCATCCCAGGGCGCCGCCATCGCCGCCTGTTGTTCCACGGTCAGCGGCGCGCGCGTGATGATCTCGTGCATGAATCCGAGCTTCTCGCGGACCGGCTTCACGATGTCGAAGGGGTAGAGGTCACCGAAGCCCATCGACCGGTTGATGCGGTTGAACGCCTGCGACATCCACTCCCAGTCGCTCAGAAGGCGCTGGATCGGCTCGTGCTCGTAGGACTCCAAAGGCACGACATTCGTATCGCGCATGCTCGTCACGGCGGCGTCGAGGTTGATGCCGATCGCCGCGGCGGTCTGGAGGGTGCCGGTGATGTGGAGGTAGTGCGCGAAGGTCTCGGCGAAGTCCTCCCAGGGGTGCATCGTGGCGTACTCCGAGATGAACGACTCGTGCCAGTTCTCGGGAGCGCCGAACTTGTAGTGACGGGCGATGGCCTCCTGGTAGCTCTCCCGCTCGTCGCCGAACATCTCTCGGCATCGCTTCCAGCTTTCGTCGGAGGTCAGCAGGACGTTCTGGTAGTAGTGGCCCACCTCGTGGCGAAGATGGCCGAGGATGGTGCGGTACGGCTCGCCCAGCCGCACGCGCATGGCTTCGCGGCGATCATCGAGGCTTTCGGCGAGGTCGATCGTGATGATGCCGTTCGCGTGACCGATCATGACCGCACGGCCGTCGGTCAGACTCGAGACGAGGTCGAAGCCCAGGCCGCCGGGGGCGAGATCCCATCCCACGATCGGCAGGCCCAGTCGGCCGAGCTGCAGCAGCAGCCGGCGCTTGGCCTCCTCCACGCTCGCGAGCTTCTCCAGGGCGACCGTGTCGTTCGCGGCCGGGCGGGTGCGGGTGAGCCGGCACGAGAAGCAGCGTCCGGCCGGGGCGTCTTCGCGCACCAGCCAGTTGCATGCCCACTCGCGGTTCGAGCACGTGTACCAGGTGCGTCCGTCGATGATCGTCTGGTTGTTGCGCAGTCCGTAGAACTGACGCGAGAGCATGTGATAGCCGAGGTCCGCCCCGCAATTCGGGCAGTTCAGCCTGTCGAGATACAGGAAGTGTCGGCAGTGCGGACAACGCGGCTGGGAGCTCACGGTTCTCACCGTAGCGCGCTCTCGCCGCGCACCGGCCGAACCGCCGCAGACACCCGCGGTCGGGCCTCCAGCGACGTCGAGCGCGATACCGCGGCGCGCGAGATCACAAGCCGTCTGCGGCGGCTTCGATCGCGGCGATGTCGATCTTGGTCATGGTGAACATGGCCTGGATGGCGCGGTGGGAGCGATCCGGATCCGGATCGCGGATGAGCTCGACGAGCCGGTCGGGCACGATCTGCCAGGACAGCCCCCAGCGATCCTTCAGCCACGCGCAGGGCTGCTCCTGGCCGCCGTCGGCCGTCAGCGCGTCCCAGTACCGATCGACCTCGTCCTGGTCAGCTGCAGGAGACGAAGAGCGAGACCGCCTCCGTGAACGGGAACTGGGGGCCGGCATCCATCGCGTAGTAGTCGCGGCCGGCGAGGCGGAAGTGCGCGTGCATCACCTTGCCGCCCATGCCGGGCACCTCGTCGGGATAGCGGTCGAGAGAGATGACCGTCCGAATCCGGAATCAGCGCGGTGTAGAACGTGATCGCCGCCTCCGCGTCGGCGTCGAACCACAGGAACGGGGTCACGTCCGTCATGGCAGCCCTCCTCGCATCGCTCTAGGCTCCCCCGTCGCGCGCGTGGGGTCAAGCGCCTTCGAGGCGCCGTCAACGACAGAAGCCCCCGCGATGCGGGGGCTTCTGACTTCGGTGGACCTGAGGGGACTCGAACCCCTGACCCCCTGCATGCCATGCAGGTGCGCTACCAGCTGCGCCACAGGCCCGGATGCCGCCTCCGAAGCGGAGGCAACCCGACTAGATTACTACATCGATTCGGATGCCTCGAACCGACGGGGACCCGCACCTCCGTGCGGCGCGTCACTCGACCGTCGAGGACGCGGGCAGCTCGATCGGCACGACCGGGCAGTCCTTCCAGAGGCGCTCGAGCCCGTAGTACATGCGCTCCTCCTCGTGGAAGACGTGCACGACGAGGTCGCCGAAGTCCAGCAGGATCCAGCGGGACTCCTGGCGTCCTTCGCGGCGCAGGCGCTTGTGGCCGGCCTCGAGGAGCTTGTCTTCGATCTCGTCCGCGATCGCGGCGACGTTGCGCTCGCTGCGACCGGTGACGAGCAGGAAGATGTCCACGAGCGGCAGCGGGCCCGACACGTCGAGCGCGACGAGGTCCTCGCCGCCCTTCGCGTCGGCCGCCGAGTGCGGCGATGCGCAGCATGTCGCGGGACTGGTCGGTCGCGGTCATCAGAAGACTCCTGTCACGAACGCCAGGATGAGCACGCCGACGAGAGCGAGCGCGAGCACTCCCGCGGTGATCGCGAGCGTCAGCATGAGCCGACCGCCCTTTTCCGGGGCGGGCGGCTTGATGATGTCGCCGCCGTTCTTGACCGTGCTGATCGCCGCGCTGGCGGCGATCGGCGTCGGCGACGAGTGCGCCGGAAGCTCTCCGTCGACCAGGACGGCGTCGGTCTCCTTGCCGTCGGCGGTTCCGGGAGCGTGACCGGTCGAGCCGAGACCCTCGGGAAGATTGAACGTGCCGGTGATCAGCACCTCTCCCGTCGCGGTCGACCGGAGCGACCAGCGGCGGGGCGGAGGGCGTCTGCGACAGGATCAGCGCGTTGCCGGTGCCGACCGAGCCGGTCATCGACCGCGAGATCAGCTGGTCGAACGACGGCGGCAGTTCGACCTGCGGCGCCTCACCGGCCAGCAGCTCGGCGCCGAAACTGGGGTTCACGACGGCGCGCTCGGCCGCGTCGGTCTCGTCAGCGGACGCCTCCGCCTGCTCGGACTCCGTCGGCATCCGCGTGCTCGGCGACCGCATGGTCGGCATCCGCGTCGTGCTCGTCGGACTCGTGGCCCTCGCCGTCCTCGGGTCCGCGTGCGACTGCTCGTCCGCTTCGGGCTCGGAAGCGCTGTCGTCTTCGACGACTGCCACGTCCGCGGGCGACTCGTCCTCGTCGTGCGTCGACGACGCCCGTGCCGAAGAGCTGGGCGAGATCCATCTCGCCGGACGGCGCCTCCGCAGCGGTCTCTTCGACCGACTGATCGGCATCGCTCTCCGCGGCAGCGGCCACGGAGGCGGCGTGGGCTGCGGCGACCTCGGGCGTGATGACCGGAACCGAGGCCGTGCGGATGCGCTCCTGCTGGCGGGCCTGGCGGCGGGTCAGCGGCGAGACACCGAGGTCGACGCTCGCGTCGGCGCCGGGCAGGTCGTGCACGACGACGGGCACGGCGGCGCGCGGCAGCGGCGCGGACACCGGCGGTGCCGGCGCCTCGGCGGCTTCGGGGCGATCCTCGCGGGCCAGCGGGACGCTGTCGGTGACCTCGACCGGTGTCTCGGGGCTCGACTCGAGGCCGCTCGGCTCGACAGGCGTCGGCTCCTCGGCGGGCGGAGCGTCACCGGTGACGATCGGCGTCGCGCCGGTGTTGCGGATGTCCCGCAGCTGCTTGCGGGTGAGGGCTGGTGTTGCCGGCTGCTCGGGTGTGCTCATTCCTTGCTCCGGTAGAGGTGGTGCTTCGCAATGTATTGGACAACCCCGTCGGGGACGAGGTACCACACGGGATTCCCGTGTTCGACGCGATCGCGGCAGTCCGTCGACGAGATGGCGAGGGCGGGGATCTCGAGCTGGCTCACGTCGTCGGTCGGCAGGCCGGCAGTGCTCAGGACGTGTCCGGGTCGGGAGACGGCGACGAAGTGGGCGAGGTCCCACAACTCATCATGGTCCCTCCAACTGAGAATTTGCGCCAAGGCGTCCGCGCCGGTGATGAAGAACAGCTCCGCGTCGGGTCGCTGGTTCTTCAGTTCGCGCAGCGTGTCGATCGTGTAGGTCGGTCCGGCGCGATCGATGTCGACGCGGCTGACGGTGAACCGCGGGTTGGATGCCGTGGCGATGACGGTCATCAGATACCGGTGCTCGCTCGGCGAGACGTCGGACTTCTGCCACGGCTGCCCGGTCGGCACGAAGACGACCTCGTCGAGATCGAACGACTGCGCGACCTCGCTCGCCGCGACCAGGTGACCGTGGTGGATGGGGTCGAACGTCCCACCCATCACCCCGATTCTCGGGGCTCGTGTCACCGACATGCAGTCGGCCTAGTGGCCGTGCCCCGCCTGCTGAACGTCGTTCGCGTGCTTGGCGGCGTACGCCTCGGCCTTGTGCGCGTGGCGGTTGGCGACGTTGCGGTACGACAGGGTCACGAGCGCGAGGGCGCCGAAGATCGCGAGGGCGATGATGCCGAAGATCACGGTCTCGAGCGCGACGTTGCCGTGGGCCTCGGACTCTTCGGCGGCGAGGACGAGAAGCGTGGCAAGGGTCATTCGTGCTCCGTTCGGGTTCGCGCCGCGGCGCGGCGCTGTGTCAGTTTATCGGTCAGGGGCGGACTTGTCCGAAACCCCGCGCGAGCCACTTGGTACTCGTGAGCTCGGCCAGTCCCATCGGCCCCCGCGCGTGCAGCTTCTGCGTCGAGATGCCCGACCTCGGCGCCGAAGCCGAACTCGCCGCCGTCGGTGAAGCGGGTCGAGGCGTTGACCATCACGACGGCGGAGTCGACCTCGGCGAGGAAGCGCTCGGCGTTGGCGGCATCCTGCGTGATGATCGACTCGGTGTGGTGGGTCGAGTAGCGGCGGATGTGCTCGAGCGCCTCGTCGAGGTCGTCGACGACGCGCATCGCGATGTCGAGGCTGAGGTACTCGGTGCTCCAGTCGTCCTCGGTCGCCGGCGACGACGCCGTCCGGCACGCCGGCGAGCCGGACGATCTCGGGTCGCCGTGGACGGTGACGCCCTGCTCGCCGCAGCGCGGCCACCACGGTCGGCACGAGCCGCTCGGCCGCCGCGCGGTGCACGAGCACGGTCTCGACCGAGTTGCAGACGCTCGGGCGCTGCACCTTCGCGTTGACGACGATGTCGCGCGCCCACTCGAGCGGCGCCGACTCGTCGAGCACGATGTGCACGACGCCCGCGCCGGTCTCGATGACGGGCACGGACGACTCGGTGACGACGGTCTCGATGAGCTGAGCGCTGCCGCGCGGCACGAGCACGTCGACGATGCCGCGCGCGTGCATCAGCTCGCGCGCGCCGTCGCGGCCGAACTCGTCGACGGTCTGGATCGCCTCGGGGTCGATCCCGCGGCGAGCGAGCGCGCCGCGCATGGCCCGCACGAGGGCCGCATTGGTCAGCTCGGCCGCCGAGCCGCCGCGCAGGACGACGGCGTTGCCCGACCGCAGCGCGAGCGCGGCGATGTCGACGGTCACGTTCGGGCGCGCTTCGTAGATCGAGCCGACGACGCCGAACGGCACGCTCACCTTCGTCAGCTCGACGCCGTTCGGAAGGGTCCGCTCATCGAGCACCCGCCCCACCGGGTCGGGCAGCTCGGCGATGTCGCGGACGGCGGCGGCCAGCGCGGCGACGCGGGGCGCGTCCAGCCGCAGGCGGTCCTGCAGCGCTTCCGAGAGACCCGTGGCGCGGCCGCGCTCGAGGTCCTCGGCGTTGGCCGCGACGATCGTCGGGGGTCGCCTCCTCGATCGCGTCGGCGATCGCCAGGAGCGCAGCGCGCTTCTCGGCGTCGGTGAGCAGGCCGATCGAGCGGGATGCCGCCTGGGCGAGCAGCATCCGCTCGCGCGCGGTCGTCGCGGTCGTGGTCATCCGCCCAGTGTATCGACGGCGGTCGTGCCGCCCGCCCGGCGGATGGGCCCCGTGACCGGGACGGAACACCGGCTGCGGGGTGCGGATCGAACCAGGTGCCGATGTCTTCTCCGCGGAGCGCCCGGTCGACGAGGTCGGCGCTCGTGACGAGCACGCCGATTCCGGATGCCGTGGCCACGCGCGCCGCGGAGACCTTGGTCGCCGCTCCGCCGGTGCCGACGCTGTTGACGACGACGGAGCCGAACTCGTAGCCGCTGAGGTCGTCGCCGTACTCCACGCGCCGGATCGGACGGGCGCCCGGCTCGTCCGGCGGACGCGTGTAGAGGCACTCGATGTCGCTGAGCAGCACGAGCGCGTCGGCGCCGATCAGCTGGGCGACGAGGGCGGCCAGACGGTCGTTGTCGCCGAAGCGGATCTCGTGCGTCGCGACGGTGTCGTTCTCGTTGACGATCGGCAGGATGCGCAGGCCGAGCAGGCGCTCCATCGCCCGGCGCGCGTTGGAGCGCGGCGTCGGGTTGTCGAGGTCGCCCGCGGTGAGCAGGACCTGCCCCGCGACGATGCTGAACGGTCGCAGCGCCTCCTGGTAGCGGTAGATCAGGACGTTCTGGCCCACGGCGGCGGCCGCCTGCTGGGTCGCGAGGTCGGTCGGACGCTCGCCGAGCCGCAGGTACGGCATTCCGGTCGCGATCGCGCCGGAGGAGACGAGCACGACCTCGGTGCCGCTCGCGTGCGCTTCGGCGAGCGCCTCGACGATCGGCTGGATCTTGGCGGAGTTCTCACCGCTGATCGACGACGATCCGACCTTGACGACGATGCGACGCGCCGAAGGGATGTCATCGCGCGTGAAGCTGGTCACGCCGTCTCCTCGTCGTCCCGGCCGATCTGTGCGGACTTCGCGGCGATGCGCTCGGCTTCGAGCTCGGCGCGAGCCTCGGCCTTGGCATCCATGCTCGCGTAGTACTTCTCGCGCCGCTGCGACGTCGTGCGTCGCGGGTTCATGTCCAGGCGCGGGTCGGTGCCGCGCGGGGCGGTCATCAGCTCGGCGACCGAGCCGAGCGAGGGCTGCCAGTCGAAGACGACGCCGTCGCCCTCGCCGATGACGACGGTCGAGCCGGGCTGCGCACCGGCCTTGAAGAGTCCGTCCTCGACGCCGAGCTTCTCGAGCCGGTCGGCGAGGTAGCCGACGGCCTCCTCGTTCTGGAAGTCGGTCTGCTGCACCCAGCGGACGGGCTTGACGCCGAGCACGCGATAGATGTCGCCGTACGTGCCGCCCTCGACGCGGATCGTGAACTCGCGCTCCGAGCCGCTGCGGGCGGATGACGATCCGCTCGACGACGGGCTTGGCCGCCTCGGCGACCCGGTGCGCGGCGACGACGTCGCCGAGCGCGAACGTGAGCTGGCGCAGGCCCTCGTGGCTGACCGTCGAGATCTCGAACACGCGGAAGCCGCGCGCCTCGAGATCGGGACGGACGAGCTCGGCGAGATCCTTGGCCTCCGGCACGTCGATCTTGTTCAGCGCGACGATCTGGGGGCGCTCCAGGAGCGGAAGCTGGCCCTCGGGAACGGGGTAGGCGGCGAGCTCGGCGAGGATCACGTCGAGGTCGCTGAGCGGGTCGCGGCCGGGCTCGAGGGTGGCGCAGTCCAGGACGTGCACGAGCGCGGTGCAGCGCTCGACGTGGCGGAGGAACTCGAGGCCGAGGCCCTTGCCCTCGCTGGCGCCTTCGATGAGGCCGGGCACGTCGGCGACCGTGAAGCGCACGTCGCCCGCCTGGACGACACCGAGGTTCGGGTGCAGCGTCGTGAAGGGATAGTCGGCGATCTTGGGCCGCGCCGCCGAGATCGCGGCGATCAGGCTCGACTTGCCCGCCGACGGGTAGCCCACCAGGGCGACGTCGGCGACGGTCTTCAGCTCGAGGAGGACATCGCCCTCCCACCCGGGCGTGCCCAGCAGGGCGAAGCCGGGCGCCTTGCGCTTGGGGTTGGCGAGCGTCGCGTTGCCGAGGCCGCCGATGCCGCCGGGGGCGACGATGAAGCGCATGCCCGGCTCGATCATGTCGACGAGCGTCTCGCCGGAGACGTCCTTGACGACGGTGCCGACCGGCACGGGCAGCTCGAGGCTCTCTCCGGCGGCGCCGGAGCGGTGATCGCCCATGCCGAACCCGCCGTTGCCGCGCGGAGCGGTGCGGCGAGTGGTGGTACGACAGCAGCGTCGTGACCTGCGGGTCGGCGACGAGCACGATGTCGCCGCCGTGGCCGCCGTTGCCGCCGTCGGGGCCGGCCAGCGGCTTGAACTTCTCGCGCTTGACCGACACGCAGCCGTTGCCGCCCTTGCCGGCGGACAGGTGCAGCGTCACTCGGTCGACGAATGTGACCATGCGCTCCCCCTTACGGTTTGTGGTGCTGATGAATGATGTGCGAAAGAAGAGGGGGCGAGCCGAAGCCCGCCCCCTCCTCGAGAAAATCTGCGTGCGGCGGATTACTCCGCCGGCACCACGATGTTGACGACCTTGCGGCCGCCCTTCGCGCCGAACTCGACCGCGCCGGCCTCGAGGGCGAACAGCGTGTCGTCGCCACCGCGGCCGACGTTGGCGCCGGGGTGGAAGTGCGTGCCGCGCTGACGGACGATGATCTCGCCGGCGAGGACCTTCTGGCCGCCGAAGCGCTTCACGCCGAGGCGCTGTGCGTTGGAGTCACGACCGTTACGGGTGGAGCTTGCGCCCTTTTTGTGTGCCATGTCTGCGTCTCTTCCGTGCTTACTTGATGCCGGTGACCTTGACGCGCGTGAGGTCCTGACGGTGCCCCTGGCGCTTCTTGTAGCCGGTCTTGTTCTTGAACTTCTGGATGACGATCTTGGGGCCGCGCTCTTCGCCGAGGACCTCGGCGGTGACGGTGACCTTGGCGAGCTTGTCGGCGTCGGTCGTGACGGCGTCGCCGTCGACGAGCAGCACGGCGGGCGAGCTCGATCTTGTCGCCGATCTTCGCGGACTGACGATCGAGGACGACGATCGTGCCGACCTCCACCTTCTCCTGCCGGCCACCGGCGCGCACAACTGCGTAGACCACTTCATACCTGTTTCTTCGGGGAGCGCGCGGCTCCGGATGCCTGAGCAAAGACTCGGTGCGGAGCAGAAATGTCGTCAACGCACCAAAGGAATACTTTACCGGATGCCAGGGCCACAAGCAAAAGCACGCGCCGAGCATCCTGCCGCGTGTCGTCGCACCCTGCATAGGATCGGCACATGGCGATCCTGATCGACGATCCGCGCTGGCCGGCGCACGGCCGGCTGTGGGCGCATCTGGTCAGCGACGCGAGCCTCGACGAGCTGCACGCGTTCGCCGCGGCGAACGGCATCCCCCGTCGTGGATTCGACCGCGACCACTACGACGTGCCCGATGAGGCGCACGCGCGGCTGGTCGCCGCCGGTGCCCGTCACTGTGGACGGGCACACGCTCGTGCGGGCGCTGATCGCGTCCGGCCTGCGGGTCACGGCGCGCGAGCGCCGCGGCCGCTGACAGGCCGGATCGCGCCGCGTCAGTCCTCCGTCGGGGCGTGCGAGACCGGCGTGCCGGTGAGCGCTGCCGTCGTGACACGACGACGCGACCGGCCCTGACCGGGCGCCTTGGGCTCGGGAAGCGCGCTGAGCACCGAGTCGAGCAGGAGGTCCTTCTCGGTGCGCGGCGCCGCGGACGATGCATCCTGACGCTTCTTGCGCTGCTTCTTCGGACGCTCCACGGGCGCCTCCTCGACGGGGGCCGCGACCGGGGCGACTTCCTCCTCGTGGTGCGAGTGGATCGTCGAGGCGGCGATCTGCGCGAGGGCGGACTTGACGCCCTCGGTGATGACGTGGGTGCCGCCGGCGCTGCCGTTCGTGTTCGCCGTCGCCGCGCGCGGACGACGCCCCGGAGGCTGGCCGTTGCCGATCGGCGCGCGGTGCTTGACGACCGGGTCGTGGTGCACGATCACGCCGCGTCCGGCGCAGACCTCGCACGCCTCGCTGAAGGTCTCCAGCAGGCCCAGGCCGAGCTTCTTGCGGGTCATCTGCACGAGCCCGAGCGAGGTGACCTCGGCGACCTGGTGCTTCGTGCGGTCGCGACTCAGGCACTCGACGAGGCGTCGCAGCACGAGGTCGCGGTTGGACTCGAGCACCATGTCGATGAAGTCGACGACGATGATGCCGCCGATGTCGCGCAGCCGCAGCTGGCGGACGATCTCCTCGGCCGCCTCGAGGTTGTTCTTCGTGACGGTCTCTTCGAGGTTGCCGCCCGATCCGACGAACTTGCCGGTGTTGACGTCGACGACGGTCATCGCCTCGGTGCGGTCGATCACGAGCGATCCGCCCGGACGGCAGCCAGACCTTGCGGTCGAGCGCCTTCTCGATCTGCTCGGTGACGCGGAACTCGTCGAACGGGTCGGCTTCGCCCTCGTAGACGCGCGACGCGATCGAGCAGGTCGGGCGCGACGCTCTCGAGGTACGCGGTGATCGTCTGATGCGCGTCCTCGCCCTGGATGAGCATCTTCGTGAAGTCCTCGTTGAAGACGTCGCGGACGATCTTGACGAGCAGGTCGGGCTCGGAGTGCAGCAGCGCCGGGCGCCTGGATCGACTCGACCTGACGGCTGATGTGCTCCCACTGCGTGGTGAGACGCTGCACGTCGCGCGTGAGCTGGTCTTCGGTGGCGCCCTCGGCCGCGGTGCGGACGATGACGCCCGACGACTCGGGCAGCACCTCCTTGAGGATCTTCTTCAGGCGCGCGCGCTCGGTGTCGGGGAGCTTGCGCGAGATGCCGTTCATCGCCCCGCCGGGCACGTAGACGAGGTAGCGGCCCGGGAGCGAGATCTGGCTCGTCAGGCGGGCGCCCTTGTGGCCGACGGGGTCCTTCGTGACCTGCACGAGCACGCGGTCGCCGCTCTTGAGGGCGAGCTCGATGCGACGCGGCTGGTTGCCGGTCTCGACGGCATCCCAATCGACCTCGCCGGAGTACAGCACGGCGTTGCGGCCGCGGCCGATGTCGACGAACGCGGCCTCCATGCTCGGCAGCACGTTCTGCACGCGACCGAGGTAGACGTTGCCGATGAGCGAGGCGTCCTGATTGCGGGCGACGTAGTGCTCGACGAGCACGTTGTCTTCGAGCACGGCGATCTGGATGCGCCCGTTCTTGGAGCGGACGATCATCTCGCGGTCGACGGCCTCGCGGCGGGCGAGGAACTCGGCCTCGGTGACGACGGCGCGGCGGCGGCCGGCCTCGCGACCGTCGCGGCGGCGCTGCTTCTTCGCCTCGAGCCGGGTCGAGCCCTTGATGCGCTGCGGCTCGGTGATGAGCTCGACGGCGCGCTGACGGGGCTGCGGCGGCCTCGGCCGGACCGGACGCCTCGTCGCGGCCCTCGCCGGTGCGACGGCGGTTGCGGCGCCGTGCGCTGGTCGAGGACGACTGCTCGGCCGCCGGCCTCCTGCTCGGGCAGCGGCGGGCAGGGCGGCGATCTCGGGCGCGTAGAAGAGCAGCTGCGTCGAGACCGCCGAGACGAACACCTCGGGCAGCAGTCCCAGGTCGACGGCGGTCTTGGGGCCGGTGTCGGCCGCCGGGGCGGCCTCGGCTCGGACTCGGCGCGGCTGCGATCTCGGCGCGGCGTCCGACGCGGCGCCTCGGCCTCGGCATCGGCGGGCAGCCGTGTCGGCTCCGGCCGCGGTGTCGCCTCGGCGGCGGTCTCGCCTCGCCGGCGTCCGCAACGGGCGGCTCGCCGCGGTCTCGTCTCGCCTCGACGGGCGACTCGGGGGTGGACTCGGCTGCCTGCGACCTCAGCGTCGTCCGGAGCGCTCTGCGCTACCGGGCTGTCTGATTCGTCGCGGGGTTCGAGGTGTGCATCGGTTTCATCGGCCATCACTGGCGTACTCCCTGCGGACGACACCGCGCGTCGTCCGGCGAAATCTCGTGCGGTGCCGCACCTGCGGTGCCGCTAACTCACTCGGTCTGCAGCCGGCCCGTGGCTCGTGCTGCGAAGGGCGCTCATCGCCCGAAGTCTTCTGGTGACGCGTTGGCGGCGCGGCCGCGACGCATCGCCGACCATTATCGCACTTTCGCCGCGCGAATGTGCGGGCGGCGCCCCGCGGCGTTTTGCACGGCCCCGCGCGCGGCATCCGCTCAGCGCCCGATGCCATAATCCGAGGCATGACGCAGCCCTCCGCCCGCACCCGCCCGACGGCTCTGGCGGTGTGGCTCATCATCGCCGGCGCGATCGGCTGGTGGGCGGCCTTCTCGCTCACGATGGAGCGGCTGCACCTGCTCGCCGACCCCGATGCGATCCTCGGCTGCGACATCAGTCCGCTCGTGCAGTGCGGCAAGAACCTGGAGTCGTGGCAGGGCAGCGTGTTCGGGTTCCCCAACCCGATCCTCGGACTCACCGGCTGGATGGCGCCGATCGTCGTCGGAGTCGCGATCCTCGCCGGCGCGCGCTTCGCGCGCTGGTTCTGGTGGCTGTTCGAGCTCGGGCGTGACGTTCGCGTTCGCCTTCGTCATCTGGCTCATCAGCCAGAGCATCTTCGTGCTCGGCACGCTCTGCCCGTGGTGCATGGTGACGTGGGTGGTCACGATCCCGACGTTCTACGCCGTGACCCTGCACGTGCTGCGCACCGGCATCCTGCCGGCCCCGCGGGCGATCCGCAGCGGGCGCGGACACGCTGATGAGCTGGGTGCCGCTGCTCGCCGTCGTCAGCTACGCGATCATCGCGATCATCGCCCAGCTGCGCCTGGACGTGCTCGGCTCGGTCTTCTGACGCCGAGCCGCGGACGGACTCAGGCGAACCAGATGTCGAGTTCGCGCGCCGCCGACTCGGGGCTGTCCGAGCCGTGGACGAGGTTCTGCTGCACCTTGAGGCCCCAGTCGCGGCCGAAGTCGCCGCGGATCGTGCCGGGCGCGGCGGTCGTCGGGTCGGTCGTGCCCGCGAGCGAGCGGAAGCCCTCGATCACGCGGTTGCCGGCGAGCCGGATCGCCACCGACGGCCCCGACAGCATGAACTCGAGCAGCGGCTCGTAGAACGGCTTGCCCTCGTGCTCGGCGTAGTGGCGCTCGAGCGTGTCGCGGTCGGGCTCGACCAGCCGGATGTCGACGAGCGCGTAGCCCTTCGCCTCGATGCGGGCGAGGATCGCGCCGGTGAGGCCGCGGGCGACGCCGTCGGGCTTGACGAGGACGAGAGTCTCTTCGGTGGCCATGTGTCAGTCTCCGTTCGCGGTGTCGGCTTCGGCGGCGAGGCGCGCGTTGCGCGCGTCCAGCGAAGCCCCCTTGATCGTCGCATACGCCCACATGCCGCCGAAAATGAGCGCGACCAGGAACAGCGCGGGAACGAGGAATCCCGCCGAGCGCGACGATGACCTGCAGCACCCAGCCGAGCGCGATCCCCCAGCGATGCCGCAGCATCCCTGCGGTGAGGAGCATCACGAGCGGCCAGCACGGCGCCCGCGACGATGCCCCACCACTGCGGGATCGACTCGGGCAGCGCCTTGAGCCCGTAGACGGCGAGCCCGCCGAGGAAGACGATGATCGACTCGAAGGCGAGCACGATCGAGCCGAGCGACTCCGCCGCGCCGCGCGGGCGCCGGGGTCGGGGTGCGTCCGCAGCCTGCGCGGTCACTCGCTCCACCCCGCCTTCCAGTCCTCCGCGGCGGCCAGGGCGACCGCTTCGCCGGCGAGCACGACCGAGCCGGCGATCACGACGGCGCGTCGATCGGATGCCGCCGCCCACGCGCGCGCCGCCTCGGCGGCGTCGGCGACGTCGACGTGCACCGTCACGGGCAGCCCGTGCGCCTCGGCGAGGTCGGCGATGCGATCCGCGTCGTTCGCGCGGTCGGAGTCGGGCGCCGTGGCGAACACGTGCGCGGCGAGCGGGGCGAGCTCGGCCACGATGCCCGCGGCGTCCTTGTCGGCCAGCACGCCCAGCACGACACCCCACTCGTCGAAGTCGAACGACTCGCCCAGAGCGGCGGCGAGCGCGCGCGCGCCGTGCGGGTTGTGCGCGGCATCCACGATCACGGTCGGGTTGACGCCCACCAGCTGCAGCCGGCCCGGCGAGGTCGCCTGCGCGAGTCCCTCGGCCATGATGTCGCCGGTGATCGGCTGCGTGCCGCCGCCGATCAGCGACTCGACCGCGGCGATCGCCAGCGCCGCGTTCTGCGCCTGGTGCGCGCCGAACAGCGGCAGGTACTCCTCGTCGTAGACGCCGGCGAGACCGCGCACCGAGATGAGCTGGCCGCCGACCGCGAGGCGGGCATCGGTGAGCGCGAACTCCTCGCCCTCGAACGCGATCGTCGCGTCGCGTCGGGCGGCCGCAGCGCGCAGCACCGACGCGGCCGCAGGGTCCTGTCGTGCCGAGACGACGGCGGCGCCGGTCTTGATGATCCCGGACTTGACCTCGGCGATCTCGCGGATCGTCTCCCCCAGCCGGTCGGCGTGGTCGATGTCGATCGGCGCGAAGACCGCGACGTCGCCGTCGGCGGTGTTCGTCGAATCCCACGAGCCGCCCATGCCCACCTCGAGCACGAGCACGTCGATCGGCGCATCGGCGAAGGCGACGAAGGCGAGCACCGTGAGCAGCTCGAAGAACGTCAGCGGCGCGTCGCCCGCTGCGGTCAGCTCCGCATCGACGAGGTCGACGAACGGGGCGATCTCGTCCCACGCGTCGGCGATCGCGGCATCCGCGACGGGCTCGCCGTCGATCATGATGCGCTCGGTGAAGCGCTCGAGGTGCGGGCTCGTGAAGAGCCCGGTGCGCAGGCCGTGCGCGCGGATGAGGCTCTCGATGATGCGGCTCGTCGAGGTCTTGCCGTTCGTTCCGGTCACGTGCACGACGCGGTAGGTGCGCTGCGGGTCGTCGAGCAGTTCGAGCACGCGGCGGGTGCGCTCGACTCGCGGCTGCACCCACCGCTCGCCCTGCCGCTCGAGCAGGGCCGCGTAGACGGCGTCCGCGCGGCTGCGATCGCTCATACGGAGGCCTCCACCTTCGCGGTCAGTCTGGTGACCGAGACGGTGAAGGCGCCGGCGTTGGCGAACGCGCCCTGGAGGAACTCCGCCGTGTGGTCCGCCGCCGTCGGCAGAGCGACTCCCCCGCTCCGGCGAGAGCGTGCTCGACGGCCAGGGTCTCCCCCGCGACGTCGGCGACCTCGAACGCCGACGCCACGGCCAGCGCATCGTCGGCCGAGGAGAACGACAGCTCCAGCCGGATGCGGTCGCTCACGTCGAAGCCGGCCGCCTTGCGGGTGTCCTGCACCGCGCGGATGACGTCGCGCGCGAGGCCCTCGGCCTCGAGCTCGGGCGTGGTGGTCGTGTCCAGCAGCACGAATCCGCCGCGGGGCAGCACGGCCAGCGCTTCTCCCTCCGGACGCCCCGTGGTCTCGAGCACGAGCTCGTATTCGCCCGGCTCCAGCGCGATCGCGCCGGCCGTGACGACGCCGTCGTGCTCCGACCAGTCGCCGGCCTTGGCCGCCTGGATGGCCTGCTGCACCTGCTTGCCCAGGCGCGGTCCTGCCGCGCGCGCGTTCACCGAGAGCCGGTGCGAGATGCCGTAGCCCGCGGCCGTCTCGTCCTGCAGGTCGACGAGCTCGACGGACTTGACGTTGAGCTCGTCGCGCAGGATGTCTTCGAACTGCGCCAGGGCCGCGGCATCCGAGACGACGACCGTGAGCCGGGCGAGCGGCAGGCGCACGCGCTTGCCCTCCCGCTTGCGCAGGGCGTTGGCCACCGACGAGACCTCGCGGACGGCATCCATCGCGGTGCGGATGTCGTCGGCCGCCGGGAAGGCGTCGGCATCCGGCCAGTCCTGCAGGTGCACGCTGCGCCCGCCGGTGAGCCCCTGCCAGACGCGCTCGGAGACGAGCGGGATGAGCGGGGCGGCGACGCGGGTGAGCGTCTCGAGCACCGTGTAGAGCGTGTCGAAGGCCTCGCGGCTCTTCGGATCGTCCGTCACGCCCACCCAGAACCGGTCGCGGGAGCGCCGGATGTACCAGTTGGTCAGCGCCTCGCCGAAGTCGCGGAGCTTCGCCGCGGCCGTGGTGGAGTCCAGGCCCTCGAGGTCGGCCGCGACGTCGCGCACGAGGTCGCCGGTCAGGGCGAGGATGTAGCGGTCGAGCACGTCGGTCGAATCCGTCCGCCAGGTCGCCTCGTAGCCCCGCTGCCGCCGCCGTGCGCTCCGCCGGCGGCGTTCGCGTACGTCGAGAAGAAGTACCACGCGTTCCACAGCGGCAGCATGAACTCGCGCACGCCCGGCCGGATCCCCTCCTCCGTGACGACGAGGTTGCCGCCGCGCAGCACCGAACTCGCCATGAGGAACCAGCGCATCGCGTCGGAGCCGTCGCGGTCGAAGACCTCCGACACGTCGGGATAGTTGCGCAGCGACTTCGACATCTTCTGCCCGTCGCTGCCCAGCACGATGCCGTGGCAGCTCACGCCCGTGAAGGCCGGCCGGTCGAACAGCGCGGTCGACAGCACGTGCATGACGTAGAACCAGCCGCGGGTCTGCCCGATGTACTCGACGATGAAGTCCGCCGGCGAGTGCTCGTCGAACCACTCGTGGTTCTCGAACGGGTAGTGCACCTGCGCGTACGGCATCGAGGCGGAGTCGAACCAGACGTCGAGCACGTCTTCGATGCGGCGCATCGTGCTGCGCCCGGTCGGATCGTCGGGGTTCGGGCGGGTCAGCTCGTCGATGTACGGCCGGTGCAGGTCGACCTCGCCCGCGGAGTTGCGCGGCAGGCGCCCGAAGTCGCGCTCGATCTCGGCCAGCGAGCCGTACGCGTCGACGCGCGGGTACTCGGGGTCGTCGCTCGTCCAGACCGGGATCGGCGAGCCCCAGTAGCGGTTGCGGCTGATCGACCAGTCGCGCGCGCCCTCGAGCCACTTGCCGAACTGGCCGTGCTTGACGTTCTCGGGAACCCACGTGATCTGCTCGTTGTTCTCGATCAGCCGGTCTTTGATCTCGGTGACGCGCACGAACCAGCTCGAGACGGCCTTGTAGATCAGCGGATTGCGGCAGCGCCAGCAGTGCGGATAGGAGTGCTCGTAGCTCGCCAGGCGCAGCAGGCGCCCGTCCTGACGCAGGATGCGGATGAGCGGGGTGTTCGCGTCCATCCACAGCTCGCCGGCGACATCGGTCACCGCCGGCAGGAACCGGCCGCCGTCGTCGAGGCTGAGGATCGTCGGGATGCCGGCGGCCTCGGCGACCCGCTGGTCGTCCTCACCGTAGGCGGGCGCCTGGTGCACGATGCCGGTGCCGTCGCTCGTGGTGACGTAGTCGTCGACGAGGATGCGCCAGGCGTGCTGGGTGCCCCAGGTCTCGGCATCCGCGTAGTAGTCGAACAGGCGGTCGTAGTGGACGTCGGCGAGGTCGGCGCCGAGATGGACGGCGTCGACGGCGGCGACGGCATCCGCTGCCGTCTCGTAGCCGAGGTCCTTCGCGTAATTCGGCAGCAGGTCTTCTGCCAGCAGATACCGGTGCGACTCCGCCTCGGCGGGCTCGTCGCTGCGACCGTCGGGCCCGTGGTGCACGTCGGCGGCGCCCAGCGGGCCGCCGGGCACGACGACGTAGCGGATGCCGGGGCCCACGGCCAGAGCGAGGTTGGTCGGCAGGGTCCACGGCGTCGTGGTCCACGCGAGCGCACGGACGGCGGTGAGACCGAGCGCCTCGGCCTTGACGCCGACGAGGGGGAAGGTGACGGTCACCGACGGGTCCTGGCGCATCTTGTAGACGTCGTCGTCCATGCGCAGCTCGTGCGTGGACAGCGGGGTCTGGTCGCGCCAGCAGTACGGCAGCACGCGGTAGCCCTCGTACGCGAGGCCCTTGTCGTACAGGGTCTTGAAGGCCCACAGGACGCTCTCCATGTACGACGTGTCGAGCGTCTTGTAGCCGCGCTCGAAGTCGACCCAGCGGGCCTGGCGGGTGACGTAGTCCTCCCACTCGCGCGTGTAGGCCAGCACCGATTCGCGCGCCTTCGCGTTGAAGGTCGCGACGCCCATGCGCTCGATCTCGTCCTTCTCGGTGATCCCGAGCTGCTTCATCGCCTCGAGTTCGGCGGGCAGGCCGTGCGTGTCCCACCCGAACACCCGGTCGACGCGGTGGCCGCGCATGGTCTGGAAGCGCGGGAACAGGTCTTTCGCGTAGCCGGTCAGGAGGTGACCGTAGTGCGGCAGACCGTTCGCGAACGGCGGGCCGTCGTAGAAGACCCACTCCGGAGCGCCCTCGCGGTTCTCGATCGAGGCGCGGAAGGTGTCATCGGCCTTCCAGAAGTCGATGACCTCGCGCTCGATCGCGGGAAAGCGCGGGCTCGGCGGGACGTCTGGTCCGGTCTTGGGGTAGGTCATGTCACTCCAGCAGGTCGCGATGCTTCCGTGCTGGGACGACCCTCCCGGACGGGAGAACCGCGGTACCACCCCGCATTGCACCGGTTCTGCAACCGGTGCCTCTCTCACTGCGGCTGTGACGGGCCTGCCCCGTCCGGTTCTACTGGGGGCTTGCGCCCTGTTCTTCCGGAAGCTCCCCGGTGATGCCGGATCGATGCTGGTCCTTCGATTCTACGTGCTGGCGGCGACCTCGAGCGATTCTCGCGGACAGTCGGTCGAGGCCGATGATGCCCACCGCGATCACCGCATTGGCGAGCACCACTTCGAGCAGCCCGAGGGCGACCCCGCCCCACCCCGAGATCGTCGGGTCGAAGAACGGGTAGGGGAAGCGGTCGGAGACATCGGGGAACCACTGCCCGCGCAGGATCGAGATGACGCCGTACGCGAGCGGGAACAGCAGCCACCACAGCGCATCGCGCCAGCGCACGATCCCGTGCGGGCCGAAGACGATCCAGTCGATCAGCACCATCGCCGGGATCACGTAGTGCATGAAGAACCGCGACCGGTATTCGACGGCCACGGCGGGGTCGGCATCCGCCATGCCCGGAAAGGGACTCGCGCCGCCCTCCACGATGAAATGCGAAATGAGCGCCGTGGTCACGATCCACAGCGTGATGCCGCCGCGCAGTCGCGGGGCGACCGGCTCCGTCGTTCCGCGCCGGACCATCTCGTACAGCACGATCGAGAAGTAACCCAGCACCGCGAGCACGCTGAGCGTCGTGAAGAACGCCAGCCGCCACTCCTGGCTCATGATGCCGAAGACGCAGGCGAGCACGATCGCGACCCGCCACCACAGCGCCGGCGTCGCGAACACGTTTCGGGTGCGGGCTGCCTGCTCCATCACGCTCCTCCTCCGGTCCGGATGCTCGGAGCGTATCGCCCGCGTAGCGTGGAGGGATGACCCAAAGGTCCCATCCCTGCACCCCCGCGTCTGTCGGCACCCGATCTTCCGCCGCGCCTCGAGGCCGGGCCGCCGCCCAGCCGGGGAGGCGAGTCCTTCCAGCTCCGGTGGACGGAGCTGGATCCGCTGACGGATGCCGCATATGCGTCGATCACGGAGTGCACGCTCGCCGAGGCTTCCGTCGAACGCCTGGATGTGACCGGGGCGACGCTGGTCGATGTCGACGTGCGCGACCTGCGGGCCACGGCGCTGTCGGGCCGTGGCGCGCGCCTGCGACGCGTGCGGATCAGCGGGGGCCGGATCGGCACGCTCGATCTCGCCGACGCCGACCTCGACGAAGTGGAGCTGCGCGGAGTGCGCATCGACTACCTGTCGCTGGCCGCGGCACGCATCACCGATCTGCTCGTCGCCGACTGCACGATCGGAACGCTCGACATGCCGCAGGCGACGGTGACGCGGATCGGATTCGAGAACTCGCGCGCCGACGACGTCGACACCCGCGGTCTCCGCGCGAAGGACCTCGATCTGCGGGGTCTGGAGGCGGTCTCGTACCTCGATGCCGCGTCGCTGCGGGGCGCCACGCTCTCTCCGCGACAGGTCGAGCACCTCGCACCCGCGATGGCCCAGGCTCTCGGCATCCGCGTCCTGGACTGAGGGGCACCGCGGCGTCCGAGGTAGAATCGCAGGACATCCCACACTCAGGCACGCTCACACAGTGCCGCACATATCGCACAGGAGATCCTCATGGCCGCCGCGCACATTCCCGACAAGCCCGCCCTCGAAGGTCTCGAAGCGAAGTGGTCGGAGCGGTGGGATGCCGAGGGCACGTACCTCTTCGATCGCCTGCGCGCAGCCGAGGTCGGCCGCGCGGGGATCTACTCGGTCGACACTCCCCCGCCGACCGCGAGTGGGAGCCTGCACATCGGGCACGTGTTCAGCTACACGCACACCGACGTGAAGGTGCGCTTCGAGCGCATGCGCGGCAAGACGGTCTTCTACCCGATGGGGTGGGACGACAACGGCCTGCCCACCGAGCGCCGCGTCCAGAACTACTACGGCGTGCGGTGCGACACCGCGCTGTCGTACGACCCCGACTTCACTCCCCCGTTCGAGGGCGGCGACAACAAGTCCAGCCGCGCGGCCGATCAGATCCCGATCAGCCGCCGCAACTTCATCGAGCTGTGCGAGAGACTCACCGTCGAAGACGAGAAGCACTTCGAGGCACTGTGGCGCTCGCTCGGTCTGAGCGTGGACTGGACGCAGACCTACCGCACGATCTCCGACGACACGATGCGCACGAGCCAGCGCGCCTTCCTGCGCAACCTCGAGCGCGGCGAGGCGTACCAGGCCATGGCGCCGACGCTCTGGGACATCGACTTCCGCTCCGCGATCGCCCAGGCCGAGCTCGAAGACCGCGAGCAGCCCGCCGCCTATCACCGCGTCGCGTTCCACAAGACCGACGGCTCGGGCGACGTGCACATCGAGACGACCCGCCCCGAGCTGCTGGCCGCCTGCGTCGCGCTCGTGGCCCATCCCGACGACGAGCGCTACCAGCCGCTCTTCGGCTCCACGGTGCGCACGCCGCTCTTCGACGTCGAGGTGCCCGTGCTCGCGCACCCGCTCGCGCAGCCCGACAAGGGGTCGGGCATCGCGATGATCTGCACGTTCGGCGATGTGACCGACATCATCTGGTGGCGTGAGCTCGACCTGCCCAACCGCACGATCCTCGGCCCGGACGGCCGCGTCATCGACGAGGCGCCCGACGTGATCGTCACGGATGCCGCGAAGCAGGCCTACGCCGAGATCGCAGGCAAGACCGTCTTCAGCGCCAAGAAGCGCATCGTGGAGCTCCTCCAGGAGTCCGGCGAGCTGATCGGCGACCCCAAGCCCTTCACGCACGCCGTCAAGTTCTTCGAGAAGGGCGATCGCCCGCTCGAGATCGTCTCGACGCGCCAGTGGTACATCCGCAACGGCGCACGTGACGAGCAGCTGCGCGACAAGCTCATCGCGCTCGGTCGCGAGGTGTCGTGGCATCCCGACTTCATGCGCGTGCGCTTCGAGAACTGGACCAACGGCCTGACCGGCGACTGGCTCGTCTCGCGACAGCGATTCTTCGGCGTGCCGATCCCGGTCTGGTACGGCCTGGACGAGAACGGCGAGCGGGACTACTCCCGCGTGCTGACGCCGGACGCCGCGCAGCTGCCCGTCGACCCGACCAGCGACGTGCCCGCCCGGATACACCGAGGCGCAGCGTGGCGCGCCGGGAGGTTTCGAGGGCGAGAAGGACATCTTCGACACCTGGGCCACGTCGTCGCTGACGCCGCAGCTCGCCGGCGGCTGGGAGCGCGATCCCGAGCTGTGGAACCTCGTCGCGCCGTTCGACCTGCGCCCCCAGGGTCAGGACATCATCCGCACGTGGCTCTTCTCCACCATGCTGCGCAGCGCCCTCGAAGACGGCCGTGCGCCGTGGACGGATGCCGCGATCTCGGGCTTCATCGTCGACCCCGACCGCAAGAAGATGTCGAAGTCGAAGGGCAACGTCGTCACGCCCGCCGACATCCTCGAGCAGCACGGCTCCGACGCGGTGCGCTACTGGGCCGCCTCGTCGCGGCTCGGCACGGACGCGGCCTTCGACCCGCAGAACCCGACGCAGATCAAGATCGGCCGGCGCCTGGCGATCAAGCTCCTGAACGCGGCGAAGTTCGTGCTGTCGTTCCCCGTTCCCGAGGGTGCTGAGGTGACTCACGCGCTCGACGCGTCGATGCTCGCCACGCTCGACGGAGTCGTGCGCGAAGCGACCAAGGCCCTCGACGCCTACGACCACGCCCGCGCTCTCGAGCTCACCGAGTCGTTCTTCTGGACGTTCTGCGACGACTACCTCGAGCTGGTCAAGGAGCGCGCGTACGACCGATCCGACGTCGGGCAGGCCTCGGCCGCCCTCGCTCTGCGGATCGCCGCCGCGACGCTGCTGCGCCTGTTCGCCCCGGTGCTCGCCTTCGCCTCCGAGGAGGCGTGGTCGTGGTTCAACGAGGGCTCGGTGCACACCGCGGAGTGGCCGCAGCCGCTCGGCATCGACGGCGACCCGGCCGTGCTGACCGCGGTCGGCGAGGCGCTCATCGGCATCCGCCGCGCGAAGACCGAGGCAAAGGCCTCGCAGAAGACCGCGGTCACGCGCATGACGATCGCCGCCCCCGCCGCATCCGTCGCCCTCCTCGAGGTCGCCGAAGGTGATCTGAAGGCGGTCGGGCGCATCGCAGAGATCCACTACGCGGATGCCGCGGACTTCGCGGTCACCGACATCGAACTCGCCCCGCAGGAGGCCTGACATGCAACTCGGCACACGTTGGACCGCAGGCGGCGAACCGCCGGCATCCGTCCCCGAGGCGATGCGCGTGCAGATCGCCGCCGTCGAAGCGGTGATCCCCTCCGACCAGCTCGGTCAGCCCGCTCCGCGCTGGACACTCACGTGGCTCGAGGGCAAGCCGATCGCCGAGCTGGACACCGGCGTCATCGTGAGCCTCGACCGAGGACGGCGATGCCGTGGTGCACCACGACACCGACGGGTTCGCCTAGCCTTCGGCTCGCTTCGACCTCGGCGCCGGCACGTCGCGTCCCCACGATCAGGAGCCGACTCGCCACGAGCGCGGCGACGACGACCACGCGCGGCGGCGATGAGGAACGGCAGGCGCAGGTCGATGCGTGCGACCCAGCCGCCCAGCAGGGTGGCGATCGGAAAGAGCCCCCAGGTCAGCATCCGGATGATCCCGAGCACGCGACCGAACAGGTGATCCGGCACGATCTGCTGGCGCAGGGCACCCCACGGCACGTTCCAGGTCGAGACGGCGAACGCGAACAGACCGTATGCGAGCACCGCCGTGACGACGTTCGGCGCGAGCCCGGTGAGCAGCATCGCGAGCGCGGACACGAAGTTCGCCGAGAACATCACCCAGCCTCGACCGAGCCGGGCGACGATCGCCGGTGCGACGAGCGAACCGATGAGGGCCCCCACCCCGATGCCCGCGGTGACGAATCCGATCGCGGCGGGGGCGACGCTGCTGCTCGTCGAGGAAGTAGAGGATCGTGCTCGCCTGCGCGAACGAGAAGGCCGACCCCACCAGCGAGGTGAACAGCACCATCGCGCGAAGGTAGTGGTTGCTCCAGAGGTAGGCGATCGCCTCGCGGGCGGGCACCTTCGGCCGGGCGAGCGGCGTGGCGATCGGCTCGGGTGCGACCCCGGAGACCTCGATGTCGGGGGCGTCGCGATCGGGCACCAGGCGGCGATCGCGCAGCGGTCGGGCGGCGGACAGCGGCAGCAGCAGCGCGAGGGCGACCGGGACCAGGTAGCCGACGGACGTGATCCACAGCGGCAGGGCGAGCGCGACGGCGAACAGCACGCCGGCGATCGGGGTCGCGATGAAGCTGTCGACCGTGACCTGAGCGGCCTGCATCCTGCCGTTCGCGCGGTCGAGCTGCGGGCGGGTCACCACGCCGGGGATGACGGCGTTCGTCGCGTTGTCGAAGAGCGTCTCTCCGAGTCCGAAGATCAAGGTGCCCAGCGAACAGCGTCCACAGACTGATCTGTCCGGTCGCGGTGAGGATCGCCAGCCAGAGCGCGACGCCGAAGCGGATGCCGTTGGCGATGGCCATGATGATGCGACGATCGAACCGGTCCACGAGCATGCCGGCCGGCAGACCGAACACGAGCCACGGCAGGAATGCCAGTGCACCGATCGCGGAGATCATCAACGGGTCGCGAGTGAGCGTGGTGGCGATCAGCGGGACGGCGGTGCGACCGAGGCCGTCGGCGAGATTGCTGAAGGCCGCGGCGGTCCACAGCTTGCCGAAGTCGCGGCCGAGCGGGACCCTGCGTGCGCGCCCGGCCGCCGCCGTGCCCGAAACTGTCACATCAGCCGCGTCAGTCGCGGCATCCGTGTCGATCGCGTCGGTCATCGCGGGATCATGCCGATCGCGCCGCGCGCCTGGGCGGCACCGCGAGCGGCCTCGCCTGCAGCACGGGTCTCTGCGCGCGCGCCGGTATGCGGCACCGCCGCGGAGCTCGAGCCGCGCGGACACGAAGCGGTCGAGCGCCGATGCCGCACGCAGCAGCATGCCCTCGAAAGGCGTCACGGCGATGCCGGAGCGGGATGCGGAGATGGTGGTCATGATCGTCCTCCCAGTTCGGGAAGCGGGAACACATCGGCCCGGATGCTCACGGGTCGTACGTCCTCGCCGGTCTGATTGCGGTACGTGTCCACGGCGTCGTCGATCAGCGCCATGATCTTCATCGAGAGCTCTTTGCTCTGCTCGGGAGTGAGGCGGGCGGTCGCGGTCGAGATCATGGTTCCGGACTGCCAGTCCTCACCGGCGCCGGACAGTCCCTGGTTGATGAAGTCCATGAGCTGCTCGTTGCGGTTGCGGAAGAACTCGTTCATCACGATCTGGGTGGCTGCTCGTCCGGCCGGCGTCTTCATCGCGTCGGCATTGGCGAACGAGACGCCGCCGATCGGGCGCTCCCACCAGCGTTCCCGCCCTGTCCCCTTGTCGGCGCACTCCCGGATGAGGTCGTGCTTGGCCAGCGCCCGGAGGTGGTAACTCGTGGAGCCGCTGGACTCGCCGAGCTTCTCCGCGAGCGAGCTTGCCGTCTGAGGCCCGTACTGGCTGAGGATGTCGTAGATCCGCACGCGCAGCGGGTGCGCCAGCGCGCGGAGTGCCCCGGTGTCGAGGACGCGGTCCTCGGAGTGCCGCTGCTCGACGCGAGTCGTCAGATCGGGAGTCTCCTGCACTTCATCTTCCATGCCCGCCAGATTACTCATGCAAAGAGTTCTTTGCAAGCATTACTTTGCAATGCTCTGTTTGCAAATGAATCGCGGCATCGCCGGGTTCCCTGGGTAGGCTGGCGGACATGGCGAATGACAACCCCCTCTTGGCCCCCAGCACTCTCCCCTACGGTCTGCCGGACTACGCAGCCATCCGCTCCGAGCACTACCTGCCGGCCTTCGAGCAGGCCTTCGCCGAGCAGAAGACCGAGATCGGTGCGATCACGCGCGTCCGCTCGATGCCCTCGTTCGAGAACACGATGGTTCCGCTCGAGACGAGCGGAAAGCTGCTGGGCGATGTGGCCCGCACGTTCTACACGGTCTCCTCGGCCGACGCCACGCCCGACATCCAGGAGATCGAGGAGCAGCTCGCGCCGCTCATGTCGGCACATCAGGACTCGATCGAGCTGGATTCGGCACTGTACTGGCGCATCAAGACGCTGCACGAGCAGCTCGACGAACTCGAGCTGTCCTCCGAGCAGCGCTACCTGGTCCAGCGGCGGTTCCGCGAGATGTCCCACGCAGGCGCCGGGCTCGACGATGCGGCCAAGGAGCAGCTGACCGCTCTGAATCAGCGACTCTCCACTCTCACGACCACGTTCGAGAAGAACCTCCTCCGCGACACGAACGACCTCGCGGTCGTGTTCGACGAGATCGCCGACCTCGACGGCCTTGCCGAGGGCGAGATCTCGGCGGCGGCACAAGCCGCCGCCGATCGCGGACTCGACGGCAAGTGGGTCATCACCCTCACGCTGTTCACCGGACATCCGTATCTCTCGTCGCTGACGAACCGGTCCAGCCGCAAGCGGATTCTCGACGCCTCCCGCGCCCGCGGCTCGCGCGGCGGTGACAACGACAATCGCGGCGTCCTCCGCGAGATCGTGAAGCTGCGGGCCGAGCGCGCGGCGCTCCTCGGCTACGACTCGCACGCCGCCTACATCACCTCGGATGAGACCGCCGGCTCGCCCGAGGCCGTGCACGACCTGCTGCGACGCCTCGCGGTACCCGCCGCGCGCAATGCGTCGCGCGAGCAGGCAGCGCTGCAGGCCATCATCGACGCGGAGGCCGAGCCCTTCGCCCTCGAGGCGCACGACTGGGCCTTCTACACCGAGAAGGTGCGCGCCGCCGAGTACGACCTCGACCGGTCAGCGCTTCGTCCGTGGTTCGAGGCGGAGCGCGTCCTGCGGGACGGCGTCTTCCACGCGGCCACCGAGCTCTACGGCGTCACCTTCGCCGGAGCGCAGCGACCTGGGCGCGTACCACCCCGACGCACGCGTCTTCGAAGTGCGCGACGCCGACGGCTCTGCGGTCGGACTCTTCGTGCTCGACCTCTACACGCGCGACACCAAGCGCGGCGGCGCATGGATGAACTCGATCGTCTCGCAGTCGCGTCTGCGCGGCACGCTCCCGATCGTGGTGAACAACCTGAACGTGCCCAAGCCGGCCGCAGGCAAGCCCACCCTGCTCACTCTCGACGAGGTCACGACACTGTTCCACGAGTTCGGGCATGCGCTCCACGGCCTGTTCGCGACCGTCACCTACCCGCACTTCGCCGGCACCAACGTCTTCCGCGACTTCGTCGAGTTCCCCAGCCAGGTCAACGAGATGTGGATCTACTGGCCCGAGATCCTCGACAGCTACGCGCGCCACGTCGAGACCGGCGAGCCGCTCCCCCGCGAGGTCGTCGAGAAGCTCCGCGCCTCCGAGGCGTTCAACCAGGGCTTCGCGACGAGCGAATATCTCGCGGCATCGTGGCTCGATCAGGCCTGGCATTCGCTCGACGCGGAGGCGGCGGCATCCGAGATCGACGTCGCCGCGTTCGAGGCGGCGGCCCTCGCCGACATCGGCCTGGACAACCCGGCCGTGCCGACGCGCTATTCGTCGACGTACTTCGCCCACGTCTTCTCGGGCGGCTACAGCGCGGGCTACTACTCCTACATCTGGAGCGAAGTCCTCGACGCCGACACCGTCGAATGGTTCCGCGACAACGGCGGTCTCACGCGCGAGAACGGCGATCGCTTCCGCGAGCGCCTGCTCGGAGTGGGCGGCTCGAAGGACCCGCTCGAGGCGTACCGCGACTTCCGCGGGCGGGATGCCGAGATCCAGCCGCTGCTCGAACGCCGGGGTCTCGCGGCCTGACGGCCCGCAGACCCCGTCAGCGCAGGATGCCGCGACTGCGCGCGGCAGCCACTGCCGCACCGCGTGAGCGGACCTCCAGCTTGGTGTACACGTGGGCGAGATGAGACTTCACCGTCGCCTCTGTCACGTGCAGCGCGGCAGCGATCTCGGCGTTGGAGCGTCCCTCGGCGGCGTGGTGCAGCACGTCGAGCTCGCGCGAGGTGAGCGCGGTCGCCGGAGCCCGCAGACGGTCCAGCAGCCGGCCGGCCACGGCGGGGGCGAGCGCGCTCTCACCGGCAGCGGCGGCGCGGATCGCCGCGAGCAGCTCATCGGGCGGCGCGTCCTTCAGCAGGTAGCCGTTCGCGCCGGCTTCGACCGCCGCCAGGATGTCGGCGTCGCTGTCGTAGTTGGTGAGGATCAGAACAGCCGGCGGGTCACTCGCGCGATTGAGAGCGCGGGTGGCGTCCACACCCGACTCCGAGCCCCCGAATCGAAGGTCCATCAACACGACGTCGGGCCGCAGGCGGAGCGCGGCCTCCACCGCCTCGCGCGGGGTGGCGGCATCCGCCACGACCGTCGATCGTCGCGTCGGTGGCGATGAGCGCGCGCAGGCCCGCGCGGACGACGGGATGGTCATCCGCGATCAGGACGGTGATCGGCCGGTCATCTCATGATCGCCTCTTCGGGATGGTGACCGTCAGCTGCGTTCCCTCGCCGGGGGCACTGCGCACCTCGAACGATCCGCCGAACTGCTCGACCCGCTCGCGGATCGCCCGCAGACCGAACGATGCGCTGCCAGGGGCGGTCATCGATGTGCTCCGGTGACGAAGCCGACACCGTCGTCGGCGATCACCAGGCGCACGTCCGCGTCGCTGCTCGAGAGCGTCACCGTGGCATGCGTCGCATGCGCATGGGCGAGCACGTTGGCCATCGCGCCTTGCGCCACCCGCAGCAGCGCGGACTGCATGTCCATGGGCAGCGCGATCGCGTCGGCCGCGCGAACGTCGACCGCCAGGCCCGGGCGCTCCCATGAGTCCGCTGCGAGGCGCCGCAGCGCCCCGCCGATGCTCTGCTCGTCCAGGAGCGGCGGCGTCAGCTCGCGGATGAAGCGCCTGGTCTCGGCCAGCCCGGCGGCCGCGGTCTCGCGGGCGAGCCTGACCTGGCCAACGGTCGGCGCGTCGGGTGCCGCCCGCTCGACGGCGTTCAGCAGCAGTGTGATGCTCGCCAGCCCCTGCGCCACGGTGTCGTGGATCTCGCGCGCCAGCCGGGCGCGCTCGGCGAGCACTCCTCCCTCGCGCTCTGCGGCTGCCAGCCGGCTCTGCGCCGCGAGCAGGTCTTCGTAGAGCCGCTGATGCTCCGCGCTCTCTCGTCGCAGCTCTCGGTACGCACGGCCGATCAGGATCGCGACGCCGGCGCCGACGATCGGGCCGATCACGCCGCCGACGCTCCAGCCTCCGTGTGCGGCGAGCGCCCAGATCGCGCCGGCGGTGACGACGATGACCGCGATGGTCGCGACGGGTTCGGGCAGCAGTTCCAGGTAGAGGAAGAACAGCGGGAAGGCGAGGTAGGCCGCGTACGGCGTGACGCTCACGAGCACCGCCCACTCGATCGTGAGCGCCGCGACCCACGCCCACTGCAGGAGTGCCCGCCGATGAGGGTCGTCGACGGCGTGGGCCACGAATGCGGCGCCGTAGGTCAGGAGCATGATCGCCGCGACGACCACGATCGACGAGTGCCGGCTCGGCGGGATCCACGAACGCCATCACGACCACGAAGGCCAGGAGCGACACGAAGAGCAGCTGCAGCCCCACCTGCAGGCCCACCACGATGGGGTTGACGGGAGGGTGCGGGGCAGACATGACCGTTCCACGGTACGCGCGAGCGGCATCCCCCACGTCATCCGATAGGTGGAGAAACCGCCCCACCTTCTTCAGCTCGCACTCCATCCCGATCGCCGATGACCGCTGCGCGCCCGGTCGCGAAGCTGGAGTCACTCCACAGAAAGGGCTCTCGATGTTCGTCGCCTGGCGTGACCTCCGCTTCGCCCGCGGTCGATTCCTCCTCATCGCGACCGTCGTCGCGCTCATCAGCGTGCTCGTCGGCTTCCTCAGCGGCCTGACCGGCGGTCTGGCTGCGCAGAACGTGTCGGGCATCCTCGGCTTCGGTGCCGACCGGGTCGTCCTCGGGGCCAGCGCCCCGGGGGCATCCCCGACGTATGCCGACTCCACGATCACCGCGAAGCAGCTCGCGACCTGGGAGGATGCGCCGCGCGTCCGAGTCCGTCACGGCGCTCGGTGTGTCGCAGACGCGCGCCGAGAGCGACGGGCGAGCGGATCGCGGTCGCGATCTTCGCCACCGCGGATGGCGCACTCGGTGCGCCCACATCGGACGTCGGAGATCGCGCTGTCGGCCCCCGCGGCCGCCCAGCTGGGAGCCGGTCTCGGCGACACCGTCACGATCGCGGAGACCGACTTCACGGTGACGGCGATCGGGGGCGACGACTGGTACAGCCACACCCCGGTGGTGCGCACGACGCTGGACGGACTGGCAGAGCCTGCAGGCCCGCATGGGCGGCACCGGCGACACCGCCACTGCGCTCCTCGTGACCGGTGACGCCGACTGGTCGGCGATCGACGCCTCGGCGCGGAACGACGTCGCAGTCCGTGCTCGGGTCGCTCACGCTCCTGCCCGCCTTCCGCTCGGAGATCGGCTCGCTGCTGCTGATCGTCGTCGCTGCTGTTCGGCATCTCCGCGCTCGTGATCGGCGCGTTCTTCACGGTGTGGACGATGCAGCGGCGTGGCGATGTCGCGATCCTCAAAGCGCTCGGTGCGACCAACGGCGCGCTCGTGCGCGACGCGCTGGGTCAGGCCCTCGTCGTCCTGGTCGCCGGGACGCTGGTCGGCAGCGCGGTCGTGATCGTCGCGGGCCTCGCGATCTCGGGCTCGCTGCCCTTCCTGCTGAGTCCGTGGACGACACTCGCGCCGGCCGTGCTCCTGATCGCCGTCGGCCTGGTCGGCGCGGCATTCGCCCTTCGCACCGTCACCACCTCCGACCCCCTCACCGCCCTCGGGAGCAACCGATGATCACTCTGCAGAACGTCACCCTCACCTTCCCCGACGGCGCCTCCCGCGTGCGCGCGGTGGACGATGTCTCCCTCGTCGTGCGCCGCGGAACGATCACCGGCATCACCGGACCGTCCGGATCGGGCAAGTCGAGTCTGCTCGCCGTCGCCTCGACCCTCATCCGACCGGATGCCGGGCGCGTCGTGATCGACGACGTCGACGGCGTCGGATCTCTCGCCGCGAGGACGCGACCGAGCTGCGGCGCACCCGCATCGGCATCGTGTTCCAGCAGTCCAACCTGCTGCCGTCACTGACCGCCGAAGAGCAGCTGCTCGTCATGAACGAGCTCGGCGGCCGGCGCGGACGGCGTCAGCGCGGCGCCGAGCGTGCACGCGCGGCGGAGCTGCTGGACGCCGTCGGGATGGACGACGCACAGGAGCAAGCGCCCGCACCAGCTGTCGGGCGGTCAGCGCCAGCGGGTCAACATCGCGCGGGCCCTCATGAACGAGCCCAGCGTGCTGATCGTCGACGAGCCGACGAGTGCGCTCGACTCGGAGCGCGGCGCGCAGGTGATGCGGCTCCTGCTCGACCTCACCGCCGAGCGCTCCACGTCGACGATGCTGGTGACGCACGACCTGTCGCTCGCGGCCAGCATGCACGACGTGTGCGTCATGACGGACGGCGTGCTCCGACCCTCGCAGGAGGTGGCCGTCGCGTGAGCGATGCCGGTGCTCAGGCGCTCTTGCGCGCCTGACGCTTGATGAACGTCGGCGCCGCGCCGGTCTCGACCGCGTCACGCGTGACGATGACCTTCTCGACGTCGTCGTTCGAGGGGATGTCGAACATGATCGGTCCGAGCACGTCTTCGAGGATCGCGCGAAGGCCACGCGCACCGGTCTTGCGCTCGACCGCGAGGTCGGCGATCGCCTCGAGCGCCTCGGCCTCGAACTCCAGGCCGCACGCCGTCGAGTTCGAACATGCGCTGATACTGCTTGACCAGAGCGTTCTTCGGCTCGGTCAGGATCTCCATGAGAGCCACCTGGTCCAGCGGCGTGACGGAAGCCACGACCGGCAGACGCCCGATGAACTCCGGGATCAGGCCGAACTTGTGGAGGTCTTCCGGACGCACCTCGCTGAACAGGCTGAGGTCGTCGCCCTTCGTGTGCAGCGGGGCGCCGAAGCCGATGCCGTGCTTGCCGACGCGACTGGAGATGATGTCTTCCAGACCCGCGAAAGCCCCCGCCACGATGAACAGCACGTTCGTCGTGTCGATCTGGATGAACTCCTGGTGCGGGTGCTTGCGTCCGCCCTGCGGCGGCACCGAGGCGACCGTGCCCTCGAGGATCTTCAGCAGCGCCTGCTGCACGCCTTCGCCCGACACGTCGCGGGTGATCGACGGGTTCTCCGCCTTGCGGGCGATCTTGTCGACCTCGTCGATGTAGATGATGCCGGTCTCGGCGCGCTTCGTGTCGAAGTCGGCGGCCTGGATCAGCTTGAGGAGGATGTTCTCGACGTCTTCGCCGACGTAGCCGGCCTCGGTCAGCGCGGTCGCGTCGGCGACGGCGAACGGGACGTTCAGCCTCTTGGCGAGGGTCTGCGCGAGGTAGGTCTTGCCGCAGCCGGTCGGGCCGATGAGCAGGATGTTGCTCTTGGCGATCTCGACCTCGTCGGCGCGCTGCTCGGCGCTCTGGATGGTGCCGTGGGCGCGGATGCGCTTGTAGTGGTTGTAGACCGCGACCGACAGCGCCCGCTTGGCCGCTTCCTGCCCGACCACGTACTCCTCGAGGAACGCGAAGATCTCGCGCGGCTTGGGCAGATCGAAATCGGAGACGACGCCGGTCGAGGACTCGGCCATCCGCTCTTCGATGATCTCGTTGCACAGCTCGACGCACTCGTCGCAGATGTAGACGCCGGGTCCTGCGATCAGCTGCTGGACCTGCTTCTGGCTCTTTCCGCAGAAGGAGCACTTGAACAGGTCGGCACTCTCACCGATGCGCGCCATCATGCCCTCCTTGTTGCGAGTGGGGAGGAAGCCCCCATTGCGACGGGACACGGCCCCGGCGTCTTCCGAGCCTAACCGCTGAGACGGACATGCGCCGGGATTGCGACACGCATTGTGGATGCCGCGATCGGCGTTCCGCCCACGGCAGAACGACACATGCGCGACGCCCCGCCGCCTTCCGAGGAGGGCGACGGGGCGTCGGGCCGTGCAGGGCTACTTCGCGAGCGCCGCGGGAACGCGCTTGCGGGTCGTCAGAACCTGATCGACCAGGCCGTACTCGACGGCCTGGGTGCCATCGAGGATCTTGTCGCGGTCGATGTCGCGGTTGACCTCCGCGACGGTGCGCTTCGTGTGCTTGGCGAGCGTCTCTTCGAGCCACGTGCGCATGCGGAGGATCTCCGCCGCCTGGATCTCGATGTCGGACGCCTGCCCGTGGCCGGCCTCGCCCATCGCGGGCTGGTGGATCAGCACGCGCGCGTTCGGCAGTGCGAGGCGCTTGCCGGGTGCGCCCGCGGCCAGCAGCACGGCCGCGGCCGAGGCTGCCTGACCCAGCACCACGGTCTGGATCTGGGGAGAGATGTACTGCATCGTGTCGTAGATCGCCGTCATCGCGGTGAACGATCCACCGGGTGAGTTGATGTACATGATGATGTCGCGGTCGGGGTCCTGGCTCTCGAGCACGAGGAGCTGGGCCATGACGTCGTCGGCCGACGCGTCGTCGACCTGCACGCCGAGGAAGATCACGCGGTCTTCGAACAGCTTGTTGTAGGGGTCCTGGCGCTTGTAGCCGTAGGCCGTGCGCTCCTCGAACTGGGGCAGGATGTAGCGGCTGGAGGGCATCGCCAGGCCGTTGCCTGCCGTGCCGCCGAAGGTGGGGATGCTCATTTCGCTGTTGTTCCTTCTCATTCGCCTTCGGTCAGTCCTGATCTGTTCCGCCGCCGCCGACGACATCGCCCAGGTGGGCGCGGATGTGGTCGACGAATCCGTACTCGAGCGCTTCCTGCGCCGTGAACCAGCGGTCGCGGTCGCCGTCCTCGTTGATCTGCTCGACCGACTTGCCGGTCTGGGCGGCGGTGATCTCGGCGAGGCGGTTCTTCATCGACACGATCAGCTGCGCCTGCGTCTGGATGTCGCTCGACGTTCCGCCGAACCCGCCGTGCGGCTGGTGCAGCAGCACGCGGGCGTTCGGGGTGATGTAGCGCTTGCCCTTCGTGCCGCTCGTGAGCAGCAGCTGCCCCATCGAGGCGGCCATGCCGATGCCGACCGTGACGATGTCGTTGGGCACGAACTGCATGGTGTCGTAGATGGCCATTCCGGCGGTGATCGAGCCACCGGGCGAGTTCACGTAGAGGAAGATGTCCTTCTCGGGGTCCTCGGCGGCGAGCAGCAGGATCTTCGCGCAGATCTCGTTCGCGTTGTCGTCACGCACCTCCGAGCCCAGCCAGATGATGCGGTCTTTCAGCAGCCTGTCGAAGACGCTCGTCGCGACAAGTGGTTCGGCCATGTTCACTCCTGTTTCGGTGGTCGTGGCTTCGAATCTACCGGCGCGTCCGCGCCGACCCGCCCGTGTTCGCCCTGGGCAGAGAAGCGCGTCGCGCGCGCGTCGTCCGTCATGACGAAAGGGCGGATGCCGCAGCATCCGCCCTTTCGATGTGAAGCCTCGCGCCTATTCGGCGGCGCTGTCCTTCTTGGTGGTCTTGCGCTTGGCTGCCGGCTTCTTGGCGGGCGCGGCCTCGGCCTCTTCGGCCTCGATGATCGCGTCGGCCTCGGCCGCGGCATCCGCGATCTCCTCAGCCTCCTCGACGACCTCGTCCTCCGCGGCCTCCTCGTCGTCGACCGAAACGAAGCCGGTCAGGTCGATGACCTTGCCGTTCGTGTCGACCACGACGACCTGCCCGAGCGCGACGGCGATCGCCTTGCTGCGGGCGACCTCGCCGACGAGCGACGGCAGCTGGTTGTTCTGCTGCAGCGCCTCGACGAAGTCCTGCGGCGCCATGCCGTACTGCGCGGCCGACTGCACGAGGTACTGCGTGAGCTCCTCCTGCGAGACCTGCACGTTCAGCTTCTCGGCGACGGCATCCAGCAGCATCTGCGTGCGGAACTGCTTCTCGCTGGCCTCGGTCACCTCGGCGCGGTGCACGTCGTCCTCGAGGCGACCCTCACCCTCGAGGTGGGTGTGCACCTCGTCTTCGATGAGCGCCGGCGGAACCGGGATCTCGACCTGGGCGAGCAGCTGCTCGACGAGCTTGTCGCGTGCGGCTGAACCCTGCGCGAAGCTGGACTGCTGGGCGACGCGCTCGCTGAGGCTGTCGCGCAGCTCGGCGATCGTGTCGAACTCGCTCGCGATCTGCGCGAAGTCGTCGTCGGCCTCAGGCAGCTCGCGCTCCTTGACCGCGGTCACGACGACCGCGACCTCGGCCTCCTGGCCGGCGTGGTCGCCGCCGATGAGGGTCGAGCGGAACGTGGTCTCCTCGCCCGCGGTGAGCGAGTCGATCGCCTCGTCGATGCCCTCGAGCAGCTCGCCCGAGCCGACTTCGTACGACACGCCCTCGGCGCGGTCGATCTCGGCGCCGTCGATCGTGGCGACCAGGTTGAGCTCGACGAAGTCACCGGTCGAAGCCGGGCGATCGACGGTGACGAGCGTGCCGAAGCGGGCGCGCAGACGGTCGAGCTCCTCGTCGATCGCCGCCTCGTCGACATCCACCGCGTCGACTTCGACCGTGGTGCCTTCGAAGGCGGGCAGTTCGAACTCGGGTCGCACGTCGACCTCGATCTCGACGAGCAGGTCGCCGGAGAAGTCCTTCTCGTTCGGCCATTCCTTGACATCGGCGCTCGGGCGGCCGAGCACGCGGAGTTCGTTCGCCTCGACGGCCTGGCGGTAGAACGTGTCCAGACCCTCGCTCACGGCGTGCTCGATGACCGCGGTGCGTCCGACGCGCTGGTCGATGATCGGCGCGGGCACCTTGCCCTTGCGGAATCCGGGGATCTGCACGTCCTGCGCGATGTGCTCGTACGCGTGAGCGATGCTCGGCTTGAGCTCATCGGGCGAGACCGTGATGTGCAGCTTCACCCGCGTGGGGGTGAGCTTCTCGACGGTGCTGTTGACCATGCCTGTTCGTTCTCCTTGTGATCGACCGCGCGACCGCGCGGCTACTGAAGATGTGGGTTCTGGGGGGCCGTGATGTCGGGGCGACAGGATTTGAACCTGCGGCCTCCCGCTCCCAAAGCGGGCGCTCTACCAAGCTGAGCTACGCCCCGGGCGGGTGCGCACGCGGATACGTGCTGATCGGCCCCAAGAAGTCTAGCCGACGGCCCGGCGGGCACAGGCATCGCTGCGTCATGCCATAGAATCGAAGAACGCACGTCCCGGCGGATACCCGTCGGATGTGGGGCTGTAGCTTAGTGGTAAAGCCTCTGTCTTCCAAACAGATGATGCGAGTTCGATTCTCGTCAGCCCCTCCAGGACTCTCCCCGGCGGTTCACCCTTCACGGGCGATGCCCCGGTCGACCTTTCGCGGCAGACTCGGACCACCTCATCCGGTGGCAAGGAGTCGACGATGGTCAAGAACGCAGAGAAGGCCTCCTACCGCCACCGAGCGAGGATGACTCCTCGACGTCCCGCGTCGGCGCTGGCGGAGCACTGGACGATGATCGACGGTGTCGACGTGTTCTACCGCGAGTCGGCCAATCCTCCCGACGCCCGCATCATGACGCACCTGCACGGCTTCGGTCTGTCCGGCCGGTACCTCCTGCCGACGGCAGAGCTGCTGGCCGACGAGTTCCACACCTATGTGCCCGACCTTCCGGGATTCGGGCGCAGTGGCAAGCATGGTGCCGCGCTGGACATTCCGGATCTCGCACATGCCGCCGTGCGCTTCCTCGATGACCGCGGCGTCGAGACCACCAGCGTGGTGGGCAACTCCATGGGCTGCCCGGTGATCGTCGAACTGGCTCACCGCTACCCCGAGCGCATCGAGCGTGCGGTGCTCGTCTCCCCCGCGGGAGGCATCCACAATCAGCCTCTGCGGCGCGCGATCGGCCAGCTCGCGAAGGACGGCGGCCGCGAACCGCGCAAGATGATCACGGTCGCGACGCCCGACTATCTGCGCTTCGGAGTTCCCAGCACGTTCAAGATGTTCAAGGCGCTGACCCAGTACCCCTCTTTGCAGCGACTGCTGGAGCTGAAGGTGCCGACCCTCGTCGTGATGGGGACGAGGGATCCGCTCATGCCCGGTCCTGAGCGCATCAAGCAGGTCGTCGCGCAGGACCAGAACCACGTCCTGCTCGTGGCGCTCGAGGGGGCCGCGCACGCGATCAACTACAGCCACCCGCGCGAGCTGGCCCACGTGATCCGGCGCTTCATGAACGACCAGCCGATCACGGATGTGCCCGGCTCGGCGCAAGCGCGCGTGTTCGAGATCTTCCGCGGCGCGTACCACCCGGTGGCGACGGACGGCTGAGCGGACTGCGCTCTAGGCGGGTCGGGCGTCCTGGTGTTCGGCGACGTGCTCCCGGTACGCCTGCGCATTGCGAAGGATGCCGGCGCGCTCGGCGTCGGTCAGCTCCCGTCGGACCTTCGCCGGAACGCCGGCGACCAGGGACCCGGACGGGATGACGGCGCCCTCGAGCACGACCGCTCCCCCGGCGATGAGGCACCCGTCGCCGATGACGGCCCCGGTCAGCACGACCGCGCCCATGCCGACGAGCGAGCCGTCGCCGATCGTGCAGCCGTGGACGACGGCGTTGTGGCCCACCGACACGTTCTGCCCGATCACGACGGGGTGGCCCGGGTCGACGTGCACCGACACGTTGTCCTGCAGATTGCTGCCGACTCCGACAGTGATCGTGTCGCCGTCGGCTCGCAGGACGGCGTTGTACCACACGCTCGAGCCTTCGCTCAGGGTGACTCCGCCGACCACCCGCGCGCCCGCCGCGACGAACGCGGTGGGATCGAGGGCGGGTGTGCGCCCTGCGGCGGACAGAACGGAGGCTCCGGGTGCGATCGTCATGAACCGAACCTACTGCCCGCTGCGGGCGGTCGCGGGACTACCCTGGAGCCACGCTGAGCCGCATTCCGGGGGGTAGCCGTGGGTCACGTGAGCATCGCGGAGCGCCTCGCGATGATCCGCGGCATGGATGATCCCGCGGCGCGCAACATCGAGATCACCCATTGCTACTGCGACCTGTCGGACGAGCTCGCACGTGTTCTGGGGCGCAGCGATCTGAACTGGTTCAGCTTCGGCGCGTGGGCGAGTGCGACGGCCGGGCACGCCATCCGAGGCGAGTCCCTGCCGTTCGACTGGGGAACGAGCGACAACGTCGCAGCCGGCAATCTCGCGATCATCGTCGATGTCGCTCCCCCGTTCATCCGCTGGCTCGCCGAGATCGAACGATACGGCGGTGCGACCGCCGATGCCCTCGAAGCGACCCTGCGCGATCCGATGCTCGCCTCCGCACCGCAGCTGGTCGCCGCCCTCACGGCGTATCAGCTCGCCGTCGACCTGCGCGCCGCATCCGCATCGGGCGTGGTCGATGCCGACGCCGACCACGCCGCGGCACAGCTGGTGCTGCTGGGGAACGTTCTGATGGGAGCGCATGAGCAGCATCTCGTCGACACATTCATCGATGCGGCGATGCCGCTCGGCGGCGTCTTCGGAATTGTCACGACGCGATTCATCGCGATCGAGACTCCGGACGGCCCGATCGACGTCTGCCGTGACGTCCCGTGCCCCGGCTACCTCGCCGGAGCGCGATTCCCGGGGGTGCTGGACCCCCTGAGCAACGCCGACCTGGTCGGGCTCGCGGTCCGCTTCGGGCAGTCCGCAGCGGGCGATGCGTCAGCCTCCAACGCCCTCACCTGGGAGGACTACGACGAGCGCATGGGCTTCATCCTGACGTTCTTCCGCGCCTACCAGCGAGACGAGCGGTTCTTCGTGCTCCCCGAAGCGATGATCGGCCCCTCACGCTGAGAGCCTAAGGAGCGGGCTCCGCGAGGGCCGCGCTGATCGCCTCGGTGTACCAGGGAGCGAGCGTGTCGGCGAAGGTCACCGTGAGGTGGTCCTGGTCCCGGTAGACGTTCGCCCCACCCACCACGGGCGAGCACTCCTCGGCACCGCAGAACACGTCCGTGAAATCGAGCAGAGTGACGTCGGACAGGCCGGATGCGGCATCCCTCAGCGGGTCGTCGGCCACGAGCAGCTCGGACCGCGGGCCGTCGCACTCGCTCATGGCGCGCGTGCGCAGGCACTTGTTCGGGTCGGTGTCCCACACGGGGTTGTCCACGACCGTGATCACCGGGACGCCGCGGTCGAGCACTTCGCTCCACGCGTCCCGGTAGCCGGCGACCGCGGCATCGTGCGCCGAGTCATAGCCTGCCGATGAGTACGGCGTCGTCGCGATCGCCGCGGTGAAGACGGCGTCAAGCTCGGCATCGGCCAGGGACGCGCTCACCCCCTCGCGCCACTGCGTGCAGGCGGCGCCGAACGCTCCGGGTGTGGACAGCGGTGTCGTGTTCCACGGGCACGCGCCCTTGAAGTACGTGGTCAGGTGCCATCCGTTCTCGTCCGCCATGCGCTGGAAGGTCGACAGCAGCTGATACGCGTGACTGTCGCCGATCAGCGCAACGCGCGGAGCGTCGGCGGCTTCGGACCCGAACTCGCACGAAACGGGCCGGGAGTCGTTCAGCTGCACGAAGCACTGCGCATCGGAGGGCCGGTCGACACCGGCGAATCCGGGCGCGGGCAGGATCGTCTCGCCGAAGTCCGTGCCGGCGCACGACGCGTCGAGCACGACCGCCGCGCCGAAGCACTCCGGCGGGTCCTCGCGCAGCTCCTGGATCGCACGCACCCCGTCGTTGTAGGCGGGAGCGTTCACGGCCCACGCAAGGCCGGCCGTGCCTCCGACGACGAGCATCGCGGCCAGCGACGACCACAGCGTCACGCGCGCCGGACGCGAGGTGAGCACCTTCCATCCCCGCGCCGGATCCTCCACGAAGCGCTTCGTCAGCCACGCGAGCACGAAGCAGAGCGCGAGCAGGGCGACGCGGTGGTAGATCGTCAGGCCCCAGAACGGCACGGACGGCGCGATGATGATGAGCGGCCAGTGCCACAGGTACAGCGAGTACGAGATGTCGCCGACGAACTGCGCGGGTCGCAGCGAGAGAAGCCTCGTCGGATACCACCAGCGTTCGGTGTTGGATGCCGCGATCACGGCCGCCGCAGCCAGTGTCGGAATCGCGGCCATGTACCCCGGGAAGGGCGTCTGGGAGTCGAAGCGGAAGATCACGAACACCAGCACCACGATGCCCGCCCACCCGAGCACGAAACTGCCGAGGGCATTGCGGATCCGCAGCGCCGGAATGAGCGCCACCATCGCACCGACGCCGAACTGCCACATCCTCCCGAACGTCACGAAGTACGCCGGTGCCGGATCGGTGATCGTGAAGACCACGCAGAAGACGAAGGATGCCGCCGTCACGATGCCGAGCGCGGTGAGGACCGCCCGGCGCCGCGCGCCCCGGAACCACTTCACGCCGACCCACGCGGCCAGCAGCATGATGAGCGGCCACATGACGTAGAACTGCTCTTCGAGCGAGAGCGACCAGTAGTGCTGGACGGTCGTCGGGTCGCCCGAGTGGTTCAGGTAGTCCGCGGAGTTCAGCGCCAGGTACCAGTTCTCGACGTAGAAGGTCGACGCGAGGATCTCGCGCACTTCGTTCGGCAGCGCCGACGTCGGGGTCAGATACGGCGACATCGCCACGAGCGCGCAGAAGAGCAGGACCAGGAGGGATGCCGGCAGCAGACGCCGCGCGCGGCGCGCCCAGAACTGACCGAGCCGCACGGTGCCCGTCGCGGTCAGCTCGCGCATCAGGTGCGCCGTGATGAGGAACCCCGAGATGACGAAGAAGATGTCGACGCCCACGTAGCCGCCCGAGAACCGGGCGGGCCAGAAGTGGTAGAGCACGACTGCCAGCACCGCGATGGCGCGCAGGCCCTGCACGTGCGGGAGGAACCGCGACGGCTCCGCATGCTCCGGCGACCGATCGATCGGTTCCTGCCGGCGCAGAGTCGAGGGGTCGTTCAGGTGCTGCGGTCCGAGGTCGTGGTCGGCGGATGGCACCTCTCGACGCTAGTCGCTGGGCGGCGGCATCCGAAGCCGACCCGGCGACAAGCACGTAGACCAGACCGCACCGGTAAGCCCAGCCTGTGCTTCCTTGCGGAATGCCCAGGCCTGAGTAGCGTTGGATCACGCAGACGGACGGTGCACGCAAGCGCACGAACCGCTCAGATGGAGGCGAAACGATGACCAACACGCAGACCACCCCCCAGGCAGCCGCCGACCCGACGGTCGCCGCCGGCACAGCCCAGTTCCTCACCCCGGTCGCGATCGGGCTCCAGGCTCTCGCGGTGAACGGAAAGCAGGCGCACTGGAACGTGCGCGGTGCCAACTTCATCGCGATCCACGAACTGCTCGACACGCTCGTGACGCACGCGCAGGACGGCGCCGACCTCGCCGCCGAGCGGATCGTCGCGCTCGGGCTGCCGATCGACGCGCGTATGTCGACGGTGGCGGCCAAGGCCGCGCCCACGCAGGTTCCCGCCGGCTTCACTCAGTGGGAGGACATGATCCGCGCGGTGATCGCCGACATGGACGCCGTCCTCGTGGACGTGAAGGCCGCGATCGAAGGACTCGATGAGGTCGACCTGGCCAGCCAGGACGTCGCGATCCAGATCCGCGAGTCGCTGGACAAGGACCGCTGGTTCCTGTTCGCGCACCTCGCCGGATAGTCCGACGCGTCACGAAGCCCCCGACCCTGGTCGGGGGCTTCGTCGTTCTCGCGAGCACTCAGCTGCGGTGGGTGACGCGCCCGCCGAGGAGGGTCGCCGTGACGGTCATCGCCCGCAGCTGCGCCTCGGCCGCGGTCAGCGGATCGCGTTCGATCAGAGCGAGGTCGGCGCGGGCACCGGGCTCGATCAGCGCCGGCGCCGCCGTGCCGCCGTGGGTGGACGCCGCGAGTGCGGTCGCCGCGTCCACGCCCTGTTCGGGCCTCCAGGCCGGGCGACCGTCGCGCGTGCGGAAAACGGCGGCCGCCATGGCCGCCCAGGGGTCGAGGGGCGAGACCGGTGCATCGGAGCCGAACAGCAGGTTCGCGCCGGTGTCGGCGAGGGCGCGCAGCGGATAGGGCAGGGCGGTCTGCTCCGACCAGATCGAGTCGGTCATGTCACGGTCGTCCACGGCGTGCTCGGGCTGCACGCTGGCACCGACACCCAGCCGGGCGAACCGCGGCACATCGGCGTGCGCGACCAGCTGTGCGTGCTCGATCGTGCCCACCGCGCCGGTGAGGGCGAACGCGTCGAGTGCGTGGGAGTTCGCGACGTCGCCGATCGCATGGATCGCGCACGCCAGCCCGGCACCGGTCGCGGTGGTCATGAGTTCGAGCAGCTCGCCCGGCGACACCGCCAGCACCCCGTGGTTGTGCGGATCACCGGGATACGCGTGCGAGCACGCCGCCGTGCGCGTGCCGAGCGATCCGTCGGTGATCACTTTGAGGGCGCCGACGCGGGCGAGATCGGATGCCGCCCCCCGGGCGCTGTCGCCGGTGCGCAGGCCCTCGTCGATCGCGCGCGCCAGAAACTCCGGATACACGCCGAACTCGACGTGCAGCGTGTCGAACCCCGCGCCCAGCCTGCGCGCCCACGCGCTCTCGTTCCACGCCATGTCCAGGTCGACGAGTCCGACGACGCCGCGGGATGCGGCATCCTTCGCCATCCGGGCGACCAGCGCGTCGCCGACGGACGGGTCGACGTCGTTGAGGCGCCGCGAGATCTCGAACGCCGGACCCTCCCGCAGGATGCCGATGCCGTCGGGTTCGCGACCCTCCCTGCGCAGCGCGGCGGTGTTGAGCCAGACGCTGTGCACATCGGCGTTGATCAGGTAGGTGGGCACCTCGCCGGTGGCGGCATCCAGCATCTCCAGAGTCGGCGAGTCGGGCCACAGGGCGTCACGGAAGCCCGTCCCGATGCGGCGTCCATCGGCGTGGACCGCGGCCTCCCCCATGATGCGCGCGGCGTGCGCCGCCGACTCGGCATGCCCGAGGGGTTCGCGCTGGGCGACGAGTGCCCATTGGAGGACGTGCACGTGATGATCCCAGAGCCCCGCGATCAGCCAGGCTCCGTCGGCGTCGAGCACCTCGCCGCGCGGGCGGAGAACCCCCGCGGGCGCGATGTCGGCGATCATCCCGTCCGACAAGAACACATCCACCGGCCCGTCGGTGGGCAGGAATTGCCGGCCCCCACCGCCGACCTGCGCATTCGTGATCGTGCCGACGCGCGCTCCGACCCCGGTCACGGGCGGACCCGCGCGTCGTGTGCGCGGCGCATCTCCGCCGCGAGCGCCGGATTCGCGAACGGCCCTTCGCCGCTGAGCTCGGCGATCACGGTCTCCACGACCTCCGCCGTCTTGTTCTGGCTGAGCTTGCGCTTGGCCACCACGCGCGTCGGCGTCAGGCGGAACCCCACCGTGCCGCGTTCGAGGCGCTCGACGTAGGCGGGGTCGTTCGGGCGCTCCCACATCATGCGGGGCTCCGGCAGCCGGCCTTCGAAGCGCGAGACCAGCCGATCGAGCACCATGAGGTTCTCTTCGGGCGAGAGCACCTCGGGCACGCCGGACAGGTGTGCGGAGACGAAGTTCCACGTGGGCACGCTCTGCACATCGCCGTACCAGCCGGGCGAGACGTAGCCGTGCGGCCCCTGCACCACGATCAGCAGCTCCCGCTCCCCCAGCCCGTGGATCATGTCGTCGGGCTTGCCGACGTGGCCGACGACAGTGAGGTCGTCGCGCTCCTCGTCCAGCAGCACCGCGTAGTGCGAAGCGACCAGCCCGTCGGCGGTATCGCTCACCAGGGTCATCCAGGGGTTGAGGTCGATCAGGCGACGCAGCTCCGCGACGTCGGTCATCGCGAAGCTCGGATTCTGGCGCATGGAGCCAGCTTAGATCGGGCTCATGCCTGGCACTTCGGGCACCAGTAGAGCTTGCGCGTGGCCATCTCCTCGACCACGATCGCCGTGCCGCACACCCGGCACGGGAGCCCGGCACGGTGATAGACCCAGTGCCGGTCGTCGCGGCTGGCCATCGCGGCGCGGTAGGCATCGGGGTCGAGGTCGTCCATCGTCATCATCTGACCGGTCTCGACGCCGATCGCGAGCAGTCTCACCCAGTCCCGCCAGAGGTCGCGCACCACGTCTGCGCGGACGTCACGGCCGGGAGTGTGCGGGTTCTGACGCGCCCGGAACAGCAGTTCGGCACGATAGACGTTGCCGATGCCGCTCACGACGCTCTGGTCCATCAGCAGCTGGCCGATCGGCGTGGGCTTGCGCCCCACGACCGCGGTGAACCGCTCCTCCCCCTCCGCGATGTCGTCCACGAGCGGATCGGGTCCGAGCTTCGCGATCGTCGCGGCGACCTCGTCGGGCGACTGCAGCTCGCAGGCGGTCGGCCCGCGCAGGTCGGCGCACGTCACGTCCGTGAGCAGGCGCAGCCGCACCTGGCCGACCACGGGGGGCGGCCACTCATCGCCATCGTCGGCGAGCCCGGTGGTCTGCTCCGACATGCGCACGTGCACGCGCGCGCGGCGCGGGGCCCCGATCGAGGTCAGCGAGTTCTCGCCGGCCGCATCCAGGATCGGTGCCTCGAGCTGCGTCCCCCGCTGATTGGTCTGCCCCATTCGCCCGTTCGCCGAGGCGATGGTCGGATCGACCATGATCTCTCCCGCGAAGTCCCACGCCCCGTACATCCCCAGATGCACCCGCAGCCACAGGTCGTCGTCGAACTCCAGGAACATCTGCTTGCCGACCGCGCGCACCGCCGTCGCCGCACGACCGCTGATCACGCGCGCTCCTTCGGCGAAACGACCCTGCGGGCTGGATGCCGCCACCGTGCGACCGACGATGTTGCGGTCGAACTGGCGGGCGATCCGATGGACGGAATGGCCCTCGGGCATCAGCCGGCTTCGGGATCGAACGAGCTGTCGTCCGCAGCGAGCACGTCGGGACGCCCGGAGGTCGCCCGCGGGTCGGGCTCGAGCGCACCGTCCGCTTCGAAGGCGGCGATCTGCGCGATGCGACGCACATGACGCTCTTCGTTCGAGAACGGCGTGGTGATGAAGCGGTCGATGAAGGTGGTGACCTCGTCGAACGTGTGCTGCCGCGCGCCGATCGAGATGACGTTCGCATCGTTGTGCTCGCGGGCGAGCTCTGCAGTGGCGATGCTCCACACGAGTGCCGCGCGGATGCCGCGCACCTTGTTCGCGGCGATCTGCTCGCCGTTGCCCGAGCCGCCGAAGACGACGCCCAGCGCCTCGACGCCGGCCTCCTGATCGGCGACCACGCCCCGGGCGGCGCGGATGCAGAAAGCCGGGTAGTCGTCGAGCGGCTCGTAGTCGAGCGGGCCGTGATCGATCACATCGTGGCCCTGACCGGCGAGGTGATGCTGCAGCTGGGTCGAGAACTCGAGGCCGGCGTGGTCGGTCGCGATGTGGATGCGCATGGCGACAAGTCTATTGAGCGCTCGGATCGGCCGGCTCCGCTCTGGTCGGCGCCCGGAGCACGATATGATGAGTTCATCATGTCATCAACCCAGGCCCGGCGCCCGCTCTACGAAGTCAAAGCGGGGCTGTTCAAAGGCCTCTCCCATCCGCTGCGCATCCGCATCCTGGAACTGCTCTCGATGCAGTCCGAACGGACGGTCGCCGACCTCCAGTCCGAGACCGGGCTGGAGGCCTCGCACCTCTCCCAGCATCTGTCGGTGCTGCGCCGGCACCGCCTCGTGGAATCGGACCGCCGCGGCAGTCACGTCTACTACCGGCTGGCCTATCCGCAGGTCGCGGACCTGCTGGCGGTCGCCCGCGTCCTGCTCCTGCAGATCGTCGGCGCCGACGGGGAGCTCGCCACGGATGCCGCATCGCTGCCTGCCCTCGGGTCGAGAGCGTGACCCGAGCAGGCCGGTACGCGCGTGCTCTGCTGCCCTCGGCCGCCGACTATGCGGGCGCACGTCGCTCGTGGAGGGGAGACCTCCTGGCGGGACTCACGGTCGGGATCGTCGCGCTGCCGCTCGCACTGGGCTTCGGCATCGCATCGGGGGCCGGTCCGGAGGCGGGACTCATCACCGCGATCGTCGCCGGGGTGATCGCCGCGGTCTTCGGCGGCTCGCACGTGCAGGTGTCGGGGCCCACCGGCGCGATGGTGGTCGTCCTGGCCCCGATCGTGGCGGCACACGGGATGGGCGCCGTTGCGGTGGTCAGCGTGCTGGCGGGCATCCTGGTGCTCGTCGCCGGCGCAGCGCGGCTCGGGCGTGCGGTGTCCTTCATCCCCTGGCCCGTGATCGAGGGCTTCACACTCGGCATCGCCGTCATCATCTTCCTGCAGCAGATTCCTGCGCTCACGGGCGCTCAGGCCGACGGCATCCTCCATTCGAACGTGTTCGTGACCGCGGTGTCGTCGCTGGCCTCTGCCGACCCCGTCTACCTCGCCTGGTCGCTGTCGGCCGTCGCCGTCGTGGCGGCGTGCATGTACCTGCTGCCTCGTCTGCACCGGGCGATCCCCGGTTCACTGGTGGGGATCGTGATCGTCACCCTGCTCGCGCTCGTGCTGCCTTCGCCGCTCGCGGTGATCGGCGCCCTGCCCTCGAGCCTGCCCGCTCCCGGGCTCCCCTCCTTCTCGCTCGACACGCTCTCACAGCTGCTGCTGCCCGCCGTCGCGGTTGCCGCGCTGGCCGCGATCGAATCCCTTCTGTCCGCCCGCGTGGCCGCGTCGCTCGCTGACACCGGCCCGTACGACCCCGACCGTGAGCTCGTGGGGCAGGGACTCGCCTCGATCGGCGCGGGCCTGTTCGGCGGGATGCCGGCGACGGGAGCCATCGCCCGCACCGCGGTGAATGTCCGCGCGGGCGCGAAGACGCGCCTCGCCGCGATCTTCCACTCGGTCGTGCTGCTGCTGGTGGTGCTCATCGCGGCGGGCCCGGTGGGCGCGATCCCGCTCGCGGCACTGTCGGGCGTGCTCATGGTCACCGCGATCCGCATGGTGCATCTGGCGACCGCACGATCGATCCTGCGCTCCACGAAGGCGGACGCGATCGCGTATGTCGTGACCGCGGTCGTGACCGTGTCGGTGGATCTGATCGTCGCGGTGATCATCGGCATGGCGGTGGCGGGGGTGTTCGCCATCCGCGGTCTCTCACGCGCCACCGGCGTGCATCGCGAGGCCATCGAGGGTGACGCCGTCGTGGGAGACGACCGCATCGCCGTCATCCGGCTCGACGGGCCGCTCTTCTTCGCGGCCGCCGATCGCGTCCTCGAGACGGTCACGTCGCTGGACGGCGTCACCGTGGTGATCCTGCGGATGTCGCAGCTCGAACTCGTCGACGCCACGGGGGCGCACGTGCTCTCGGAGATCGTCCAGCAGCTCGAGAGGCGAGGCGTCACCGTCCTGATCAAGGGCGTCCGTGAGGGTCACGTCGAACTGTTCACGACCGTCGGCGTGCTCAGTTCGCTTCGCCACAGCAAGCATCTCTTCGATGATCTGCCGACGGCGATCGCCCATGCCCGCAGTCATGTCGACCGCGACATCGCCGGATCCGCCGCCCACCCCTGACGTAGGCTGGGGAGGTTGCCAGCGTCGGCCATCCGCCGGTCTCGCGACATCCGAACCCCCTACACATCGGGAGCTGCAGTGCCTGGAGAGAACCTCACCCGCATCGAGGCGCAGGAGCGCCGCGCGATCGTCGACACCCACTCGTACGAAGTCGCGCTGGATCTGACGAGGGGCGCCGAGGTCTTCGGATCACGCACCGTCGTGCGCTTCTCCGCCACCGAAGGCGCGGACACGTTCATCGACCTGATCGCGCGCGACGTGCACGCGATCACCCTGAACGGTCGCGAGGTCCCCGTGACCGCGTTCGCCGACTCCCGCATCGCCCTGACCGGACTCGAGCGCGAGAACGAGCTGATCGTCGAGGCCGACTGCCTCTACACGAACACCGGCGAGGGCCTGCACCGGTTCGTCGACCCCGTGGATGACGAGGTCTACCTCTATTCGCAGTTCGAGGTGCCCGACTCGCGTCGCGTGTTCGCCGTCTTCGAGCAGCCCGACCTGAAGGCGACGTTCCAGTTCACCGTCACGGCGCCCGAGCCGTGGAAGGTCGTCTCCAACTCCCCCACCCCTGAGCCCAAGAAGCACGGCGACGGGCGGGCCACCTGGAGGTTCGAGGCGACCCCGCCGATCTCGTCGTACATCACCGCGATCATCGCGGGCCCGTACGAGGAGGTCTTCTCCGAGCTCACGAGCGCTTCGGGCCGCGTCATCCCGCTGGGCGTCTACGGACGCAAGAGCCTGTGGCAGCACCTGGACGCCGACTACATCTTCGACAAGACCCGGGAAGGCTTCGCCTACTACGAGGCGAAGTTCGACTACCCGTACCCGTTCGCGAAGTACGACCAGCTGTTCGTGCCGGAGTTCAACGCGGGCGCGATGGAGAACGCCGGCGCGGTCACCTTCACGGAGTCCTACGTCTTCCGCAGCAAGGTGACCGACGCGATCAAGGAGCGTCGCGTCGTGACGATCCTGCACGAGCTCGCTCACATGTGGTTCGGCGACCTCGTGACCATGAAGTGGTGGAACGGCCTCTGGCTGAACGAATCCTTCGCCGAGTGGGCGTCGACGATCGCGACAGCCGAGGCCACCGAGTGGACCGAGGCGTGGACCACGTTCAACGCGATGGAGAAGACCTGGGCGTACCGCCAGGACCAGCTGCCCTCCACGCACCCGGTCATCGCCGAGATCAACGACCTGGAAGACGTGCAGGTCAACTTCGACGGCATCACCTACGCCAAGGGCGGCTCCGTCCTCAAGCAGCTCGCCGCGTGGGTCGGAATCGAGGCGTTCTTCGCCGGCGTGGCGGAGTACTTCAAGAAGAACGAGTGGGGCAACACCGAGCTGTCCGACCTGCTGACCGAGCTCGAGAAGACCAGCGGGCGCGAGCTGTCCACCTGGTCGAAGAAGTGGCTCGAGACGGCGGGCGTGAACACCCTCTCGCCGGTCATCTCGGAGGACCACACCGGCACCATCACCCGGTTCGCGATCACGCAGACCGCTCCGGCGGACTATCCGACGATCCGTCCGCACCGCCTCGGCGTCGGCTTCTACAACGTGACCGCCGGCGCCCTCGAGCGCGTGCACCACGTCGAGCTGGACGTGGACGGCGATCTCACCGAAGTGCCCGAGCTGAAGGGCCGCAAGCGTCCCGACCTCGTGCTGCTCAACGACGAAGATCTCGCGTACGCGAAGATCCGCCTCGACGACCGCTCCCTGAAGACGGCGATCGAGCATCTGGGCGGCATCGCCGACCCGCTCGCGCGCTCGCTCGTGTGGGGTGCGGCGTGGGACCAGACGCGGGATGCCGAATCTTCGCCGTCGGACTACATCGACCTCGTGCTGCGCAACATCGGCAGCGAGACGGAGTCGACGACCGTGCGCACCACGCTCGCGCAACTGCAGCTCGCGGCGAACTCCTACGTGGCACCAGAGAAGCGGGATGACACCCGTGCCAAGGTCGCCGATGGCCTGTGGGCGCTGGCGCAGGCCGCCGAGGCGGGCAGCGACAGTCAGCTGCAGTTCGTCACCGCCTTCGCGACGGCAGCCTCGACACCCGAGCACTGGGCCATCGTGCAGTCGCTCCGCGACGGCGAGACGAGCCTCAGCGGCCTCGAGGTCGACACCGATCTGTCGTGGCAGCTCCTGATCTCGCTGGCTGCGGGCGGCGTCGCAACGGTCGCGCAGATCGATGAGGCCCTCGCTGCCGACAACACGGCGAAGGGCGGCGAGTTCGCCGCCCAGGCGAAGGCGTCCATCCCGCACGCGGGCACCAAGCGGGCGGCGTGGTCCTCGATCATCGACAACGATGACCAGCCGAACACGATCGTCCGCTCGACGGCGCTCGGGTTCCAGCATCCGGCAACCGTCGCCCAGCTGGGCGACTTCGTGCAGCCCTACTTCGACATGCTCCTGCCGATCTGGGAGTCCCGTTCGTACCAGATCGCGCAGTACATCATCGTCGGGCTCTATCCCGCCCCCCTGGCGAACCTGGCGCTGCGCGACGCGACCCGCGCGTGGCTCGCGGCGAACCCGGATGCCGCTCCGGCGCTGCGCCGCCTCGTGGACGAGAACCTCGCGGGTGTCGAGCGCGCGCTGGCGGTGCAGGATCGCGACGCCTCGTAGCGCACCCGGCGGATGCCCCGGCTCACCTCTTCGGTGACCGGGGCATTCCCGTGCGCCCGCGGCACTCAGGTGCCGGAGAGGTGCCCGGAACTAGGATCGATCCGATGAACAGCGTCTTCCTCGACACCACCGCACCGGCGACGACGACCTTCTGGGACGACGTGCTCGTGCTCCTCCGAGACGTCGGTCTGCTCGCTCTCAGCGTCGTGGGGATCATCCTCGGAGCTATCCTGCTCAGCTGGATCCTCAAACTCGTGATCCGCCGGGTCGTCAGCCGCATCGTCAACGGCGCCAAGAGCAAGGCGAACGTGGATGACACGCAGGCGCTGGAGCGGTCTCCGCTCGCGTCGATCCGCCTCGTCCAGCGCACCCGCACGCTGGGCTCGATCCTGCAGAACGTCGTGAACGTGACGATCGTGATCATCGCGCTCCTGCTGATCATCGGGCTGCTCGCGCCGAATGCGCTGGGGTCGCTCACGCTGTTGACGGCGGCGATCGGCGCCGGCCTCGGCTTCGGCGCGCAGAACATCGTCAAGGACGTGCTCAACGGCATCTTCATCGTCGCCGAAGACCAGGTCGGCATCGGCGACGTCGTCGATCTGGGTCTTGCGACGGGCATCGTGGAGTACGTGAGCGTCCGCATCACGACCGTCCGCGACGTCAACGGAACGCTCTGGTATGTCCGAAACGGCGAGATCACGCGCATCGGCAACATGTCGATGGGGTGGTCGCGCGTGATCGTCGACCTCGCACTGCCGGTCGGCACCGACATCGGTCTCGTCGAGAACACGATGCTCGAGACGATGAAGGATCTCGCGAAGGACCCCAAGTGGCGCACGCGCATCATCGACAAGCCCGAGGTGTGGGGCCTGGAGTCGGTGTCGGGAGATGCCTTGGTGATCCGCCTGGTGATGAAGACGCGCGCCAATGCGAAGGACGACGTCGCCCGTGAACTGCGGATGCGGGTGCTCAACTCTGTGGATGAAATGGGGCTCGCCCTGCCGCAGCTCAACTCGATCACGCTGACCGGTCTGGAAGGCGCACAGCGGGTGCGCGGAGCCAACCCCCCGAAGACGAAGCCGACGACGGCGATCACGACTCCGCGTCCGACTCCGGAGCGTGCGGTCTGGCGTCCCAAGAAGACACCGAAGGATCAGGCCGAAACCCCGCCGAAAGGCACGGAGGGCTCATCGTGACCGTCAGCTTCTACGACGAGATCGGCGGGCACGACACGTTCGTGCGCCTCGTCGACGCGTTCTACCGCGGCGTCGCCGAGGATGCGGTCCTTCGTCCGATGTACCCCGAGGAGGACCTCGGTCCCGCGAAGGAGCGGCTGACGCTCTTCCTCGAGCAGTACTGGGGCGGCCCGACCACCTACAGCCAGGAGCGCGGGCATCCGCGCCTGAGGATGCGTCACGCGGCCTTCCACGTCAATCCCGACGCACGCGATCGCTGGCTCGCGCACATGCGTGCGGCGGTCGATGAGATCGAGCTCCCCCCTCTGCACGAGGCGACGCTGTGGGACTACCTGCAGCGTGCGGCGTTCGCCATGGTGAACACGTTCGAACCCACCGGCATCGGGCCGACGGCGGATGGCCGCGCCGCGGCATCCCTGCCTCTCACCAACCCGCCCTCCACCGCACCGCACTGATCTCCGAGCCCAGCCGACGAAGGAGTCGCACATGCCCGCATCGCCCACCTCGCTGTCCGCTGACGTGCTCGTGATCGGCTGGGGCCTGGCCGGGCTGGTCGCCGCGGGCGAAGCCGCCGCCGCCGGCCGGCGCGTGATCATCGTCGACCAGGAGCCGCGCTCGAACCTCGGTGGCCAGGCATGGTGGTCCTTCGGCGGGCTGTTCTTCATCGATTCGCCCGAGCAGCGGCGCATGGGCATCAAGGACTCCTTCGACCTCGCGCACCAGGACTGGTTCGGCAACGCCGGATTCGATCGCGAAGAAGACGCGTGGCCGCGCCGGTGGGCGGAGGCCTACCTGCAGTTCGCCCACGAGGAGAAGCGTGCGTGGCTGCGGGAGAAGGGTGTCGGGTTCTTCCCGGTCGTGGGCTGGGCCGAACGCGGCGGATACACCGCGACCGGCCCGGGAAACTCGGTTCCGCGATTCCACATCACGTGGGGAACCGGCCCGGGCATCGTCGCCCCGTTCAGAGCTGCCATCGAGGAGGGCGAGGCGCGCGGTCTCGTGACGATCCTCCCCCGGCACCGGGTGACGACCCTCCAGACCGAGCAGGGCGCCGTCACCGGTGCGGCCGGCGAGATCCTGGCGCCGTCCGGCGCCGCGCGCGGGACGGCCACCTCACGGGAGGTCGTCGGCTCGTTCGAGGTCACGGCGGGCGCCACGATCGTCTCGTCGGGCGGGATCGGCGGCAACCACGACCTCGTCCGCAGGCAATGGCCGGCACGGATGGGCGCTGCGCCGTCGTCGATGATCGCGGGCGTGCCCGCATACGTGGACGGCTCGATGCTCGCGGTCACGGAGCAGGCGGGTGCTCGGCTCATCAACGGAGACCGCATGTGGCACTACGTCGAGGGCATCAAGAACTGGAACCCGGTGTGGCCGATGCACGGCATCCGCATCCTTCCCGGGCCGTCATCGGTCTGGCTCGACGCGACCGGTCGCCGGCTTCCCGTGCCCCTCTTCCCGGGGTTCGACACGCTCGGCACCCTCGCTCACCTGCGCACGACCGGCCATGACCACTCCTGGTTCGTCCTGTCGCGCCAGATCATCGAGAAGGAGTTCACGCTGTCGGGGAGCGAGCAGAACCCCGACCTCACCGGAAAAGACGTGCCCCTGTTGGTCAAGTCCCGGCTGGGCAAGGGCGCGGCCGGTCCCGTGCAGGCATTCATGGACGAAGGGGCCGACTTCGTGGTTCGCGACAGCCTCGACGATCTCATTGCGGGCATGAAGGCCCTTCCGGGGGGAGACGCGCTCGATGCCGAGCGGGTGCGATTCGAGATCGAGGCTCGCGACCGCGAGATCGACAACGACTTCACGAAAGACGCGCAGATCGCCATGCTGCGCTCGGCGCGCTCCTATCGCGGCGATCGTCTGGTGCGTACGGCCAACCCGCACCGCATCCTCGACCCGAAGTCGGGTCCCCTCATCGCCGTCAAGCTGCACATCCTCACCCGCAAGTCGCTCGGCGGCATCGAGACAGACCTCGACGGTCGCGCCCTCGCACCGGGCGGATCGCCCGTCCCGGGCCTCTACGCAGCAGGTGAGGCCAGTGGTTTCGGCGGCGGCGGCGTGCACGGCTACCGGGCGCTGGAGGGCACCTTCCTCGGCGGCTGCCTGTTCTCGGGCCGCATCGCCGGCCGGGCGGCGGCGGCGTCCGTCTAGTCTCCGGCTACAGGCCCGTGTCTCGCACGGGAGTCATGCCCACACGCGCCGGACCGCGGACGATGACGTGCCCGCGCCGCAGCGAGACCCGTGTCCATGATCCCGATGTCCGCACGGCGGCGTCTTCCTCGCCCACGATGAATCCCAGAGTGAAGGCGGCGAAGGCGACACCGAGCGGCAGGCCCCCCAGCTCGTCGTCGGGCACGCCCCACACCGCCGCACGGACGGAGCGGACGGCATCCTCTCCCGGATTCTGCGGAAGGGCCTCCGCCACCGCAGCGATCCCCCACTGGGCACGGGATGCCAGCACCGACGCGGCAATGACTCCGCTCGGCTGCCACCCGCCACGCGGCGGAGACACGCCCGCCCACGACGGCGCGAGCGCCGTCTCGGGAAGCTCGAGTTCGGACGCGCTGTCGTCCGCCGCGACGAGGTCGGATGCCTCGACCACGAGGTCGCACACGAGTTCGGGATCCACCGGCAGCGCCCGCATCGCGAGCACGGTCGGGGTCGCGTCGAAAAGACCGCGCGGGGCGAACGGCGCGGAGGTCATCGTGAGGGTGCCACCGGCCGCGCTCAGGCGCACTGACCCGTCGCCGACGCGCGCCGTCCGTCCGGCGAAGGTGAGCGCGTCCGCCGCGGCGGGGGCGTCCGCGAAGATCAGGCGCTGAGACATCCGCCCTAAGCTACAACACTGTGACCGACGCACATCACACCGCCCCCGCTGACTTCATCCCCGACCCCGATCCGGTCGCCTCGATGCTGGCGGTCCTCGACCTCGCCCAATCCGGCGCGCGCACCACCGAAGACATCTTCACCGGTGTGTCGCAGAAGATGCCGCTCGGACGCGTCTACGGCGGACAGGTGCTCGCCCAGTCGATCGTCGCGGCGGAGCGCACGATTCCCGACGGCAGGTCCGTCCATTCGATGCACGGCTACTTCCTGCGGCCAGGCGACGCTGCGAAGGGCATCACCTTCTCCGTCGACCGCATCCACGACGGACGATCGTTCTCCACGCGGCGGACGCAGGCGTTCCAGGAGGGCGTTCCGATCTTCTCGATGATCGCCTCGTTCCAGGACGCCGACCCGGGGATCGAGCATCAGACCGATCTGCCGACCGGTCTGCCCGCGCCAGAGGAGCTTCCGGACCTCGAGGACCATCTCGCGGGCCTGCATCCCATGTCCAAGCGCCTGTTCACCGATCGTCCCGTCGACCTGCGCCACTTCCCCTCGCCGATCTACCTCAAAGTCGACGGCGAGCACGTGGCGCGTCAGGCGGTGTGGATGCGGACCCGTCGTGCGATCCCCGACGACCAGCGCATCCACCGCGCCGCCCTGGCGTATCTGAGCGACCTGACCATCCAGGAATCGATCCTCCGGGCGCACGGCGTCTCGTGGGCGACGCCGGGGCTCAAGGTGGCCAGCCTCGATCACGCGATGTGGTGGCACCGCCCCGGCCGGGTGGATGACTGGATGCTGTACGTGCAGGAGTCGCCGAGCGCGCGCGGCGGACGCGGACTCGCGACCGGTCGCATCTACTCGCGCGACGGGATGCTGCTGGCCAGCGTCGCGCAGGAGATCATGGTGCGGGTACCCGGCCCTTCCGGCGCGCCGGACTGACCCGGAGTTCCCGCGACGGCGACCGTGCTCAGCGCCGGTGGCCGTATGCGACCGGATCGCCGAGATAGGGCTCCCATGCCGAGCGCTGCTCGTCGGTGAGGCGCACGGGACGCCCGGTGGCGGCATCCACCATCACGACCACCGCGGACGCGCGGGCGTACAGTTCCTGCCCCTGTTCGGAGAGCGGGCTGAACACCTCGTAGCAGACCTCGATGCTGGATCCGCCCAGCTTGCCGAACCACAGCTGCACATCCAGCGGGTTGCGCTGGTAGGGCACGGGGCGGAGGTACTCGATCTCCTGGCGGGCGATGAGCGTCAGCGTTCCGGCGTCGATTCCGGAGTCGAGCACCGCTGTCGGCGGTGCCTCCTCGTCGGCTGCCGGCCGCCAGAATGCGCGAACACGTACCTCTTCGAGCAGCTTGAGCATCGACGCGTTGTTCACGTGGTTGAACGCGTCGAGATCTCCCCATCTGAGGTGAATGGGGATGTGCAGCCTCCGCGCCGTGACGGGGCCTGTCGAGGGTTCGTCAGTCACGCGTGAGCTTGCGGTACGTGGAGCGATGCGGCTTGGCGGCGTCCGGGCCGAGCCGCTCGATCTTGTTCTCCTCGTACGCCTCGAAGTTGCCCTCGAACCAGTACCACTGGTCGGGATCTTCTTCGGTGCCCTCGTAGGCGAGGATGTGGGTCGCGATGCGGTCGAGGAACCACCGGTCGTGCGTGATGACCACCGCGCAGCCGGGGAACTCCAGGAGTGCGTTCTCGAGGCTGCCGAGGGTCTCGACATCGAGGTCGTTCGTCGGCTCGTCGAGCAGGAGCAGGTTGCCGCCCTGCTTGAGCGTGAGGGCGAGGTTCAGTCGGTTGCGCTCACCGCCGGAGAGCACGCCGGCCTTCTTCTGCTGGTCGGGCCCCTTGAAGCCGAACTGCGACACGTATGCGCGCGAAGGGATCTCGACCTTGCCGACCTGGATCCAGTCCAGTCCGTCGCTGACGACCTCCCAGAGGGACTTGTTCGGGTCGATGCCGCCGCGGCTCTGGTCGACGTAGGAGATGTCGACCGTCTCGCCGACCTTCAGCTCGCCGCCGTCGAGGGGTTCGAGCCCGACGATCGTCTTGAACAGCGTGGTCTTGCCGACGCCGTTGGGTCCGATGATGCCGACGATGCCGTTGCGCGGGAGGGTGAAGCTCAGCCCGTCGATGAGACTGCGCCCGTCGAAGCCCTTCTGGAGCTTCTTCGCCTCGAGCACGACCTGGCCGAGTCGCGGTCCGGGCGGGATCACGATCTCGTCGAAGTCCAACTTGCGGGTGCGGTCAGCCTCCGCCGCCATCTCCTCGTAGCGAGCGAGACGGGACTTGGACTTCGTCTGGCGGCCCTTGGCGTTGCTGCGGACCCATTCGAGTTCGCCGGCGAGCCGCTTGGCGAGCTTCGCGTCCTTCTTGCCCTGGACCTGCAGGCGCTCCTGCTTCTTCTCCAGGTACGTCGAGTAGTTGCCCTCGTAGGGGTAGAGCCGGCCGCGGTCGACCTCGCAGATCCATTCCGCGACGTGGTCGAGGAAGTACCGGTCGTGCGTGACGGCGAGCACGGCGCCGGGGTACTTGGCGAGGTGCTGCTCGAGCCACTGCACGCTTTCCGCGTCGAGGTGGTTCGTGGGCTCGTCGAGCAGGAGGAGGTCGGGCTTCTGCAGCAGCAGCTTGCACAGCGCGACGCGGCGCTTCTCACCGCCGGAGAGGTTGCCGACGATCGCCTCGGACGGGGGTGTGCGCAGCGCGTCCATCGCCTGCTCGAGCTGTGAGTCGAGGTCCCACGCGTCGGCGGCGTCGATGGCCTCCTGCAGCGTGCCCATCTCGGACAGAAGCGCGTCGAAGTCGGCGTCGGGGTCTGCCATCAAGGCCGAGATCTCGTTGAAGCGGTCGAGCTTCTCCTTGATCGGGCCGACGCCCTGCTGCACGTTCTGCAGGACGGTCAGGTCTTCGTCGAGCTCGGGCTCCTGCATGAGGATGCCGACGCTGTAGCCGGGGCTGAGCTTCGCCTCCCCGTTGCTGGGCGTGTCGATGCCGGCCATGATCTTGAGGATCGTGGACTTTCCGGCGCCATTGGGGCCGACGACGCCGATCTTCGCTCCGGGGAGGAAGGCCATCGTGACGTCGTCGAGGATCACCTTGTCGCCGACAGCTTTGCGGGCACGGACCATCGAGTAGATGTATTCAGCCATAACCTGTCCAGTCTACGGGCCGCCCGGGCGGGCCCGATGCCGCGGCCCGGTTGCGCGACGACAGGTCACCAGTCGATCGGACGCGTCTCTCCGACGAGGCAGGTGCCCTCTGCGAGGACCGGGACGACGACGGTGACCGGTGCACCGGTGGCCGGCCCGACCTGGCCGACGAGGCACTCGTCGCCCCACCTCACCGAGAACTGGATGCTCTCGGCCGGGTTGCCGACGGTGGATTGGTCGTAGGTCACCTGCATCGCGGCTCTGTCGAAGCCCGCGGAGACGAGTGCGTCGACGTAGGCGCGACCCGAGACCTGCTCGGGCGAAGCCCAGACGGCGCTCGTCACGGCGGTGAAGACCGGGAGGTTGTCGGTGGCGGTGCCCTCGGGCACCAGTGCGGCTGGTGCCGCTTCACTCGGTGCCGATGTCGGATCGGCCACCGGGGAGGAGAGGGAGCTCGCGGTGGGAGACGGGCTCGCCCCGACCTCGGCGGTCGTGCATCCCGCCAGGAGAAGCACGGTCCCGATCAGGCACGTGGCGGCGCTCCAGGCAGGAGGCGTGCGGCGACGCTCGAGGTGGCGGGACACTTTCCGAGTCTAGGCGCGCCACCCCGAACGCCCGCGCGCCGGTCAGAACGGCGTCTCCACCCCCGCCAGCGCAAGGCGCTTCTGCTCGCCCTCGGCGCCTTGTGCACCATCCGCCGGTCCGGGAGCGGGACGACTCGCCTCCTGCGCACCGTCCGTCTCGCTTCCGAGGGCTGCGGTGTCCCACCCGGCGCTCTGGGCGTCGACGGGCGCCCACGCGTCGTCCGACGCCGACGTCTGGGCGGACGCGCCGGTCGCGGCGTCCTGCGCGAAGGTCGTGGTCCCGAACAGGAGCTCGTGGCCGATCGCATCGACGTCGATGTCGACCGACGTGCCCCTCTTGTCGCCCGAGTCCCAGTTGCGCACCCGCAGCCGGCCGGTGAGGATCACCCGGTCTCGCCTGCGCAGCGAATCGAACGCGTGCTCGGCGAGGCGCCGGTAGGCCGAGACCGTGTACCAGTTGGTCTCACCGTCCACCCACGCCCCCGTGGCGCGATCGAAGCGCCGGTCCTTGCTGGCCACGCGGAACGTGGTGATGGCGGTGCCGTTCCAGGTCTTCTTCTCGGGATCGGTCCCGATGACGCCGACGATCGTGATGGTGTCGCTCATGACACGTCCTTTCCTCCCGAGGACGGTCCTCGGGTTGCGCCGGTGCCCGAGTGCCCGTCGGACACCGGCGCGATCTCAGGATGCGACGGAACATGCGATGCGAAGCCGGGTCAGGTCCACGTCTGAGGAGAACCCACGCGCGCCGGCCGTTGGGGAGGAATGGGCGCGCGTGTGGTTGGTGTGCTGCCATCGTGCCGGGCTCGATCCCGATGTCGGAGGTCGTACGTATCTTCGAATGAGGAAGGAGCAGTCATGAGTCTCACGCTGGAAGGCCCGAAGGTCGGCATCCCCCCGCTGTCGCATGCCGTGAACGTCCGTCTCGTCGCAGCCGCACCCGCCCTGTGGCGCATCGTCGATCGGAGCGGTCGGGTGATCGGCCACCTTCAGGCGGTGACTCACGGCGACGACATCCGTTACCGTGCACGGCGCTTCCACACTCCCAGCCGCGCCTTCCGAGATCTCGGCGAGTTCTGGTCTGCCGATGACGCGGTCGAATGCGTGCGTCTCGCTCGCTGACGACGATGCTGAGTGGCTCAGATCACCGAATCGAACTGGTCGAGCATCGAAACCGGCGCACCGCCGCGAACGCGGGGCCATGTGTCGGCGAGGATGTCCACGGCGCGCGTGAGCTCATCCGGCGATGCCGTGAACGGGATGCGCAGATGGCGATCGTGCCCGCCGTCGACGGAGAATCGAGGCCCGGCCGACAGGAGCAGTCCCTGGGAGCGCACCTGCATCACCAGCGCTGAGCTCAAGGGCGCGTCGAGCTCGATCCACAGCGAGACCCCGCCCTGCGCACGGGGAACCCGCCACTCCGGCAGCCGCTGTTCGAGCGCCGCGACGAGGGCGTCTCTGCCCGCACGCAGAACGTGCGAGCGCTGCGCGACGACTGCTCCGAACCGCGGGAACACGGCCGCCGCGACAGCCTGCTCGAATTCCGGGGTGCCGAGATCGTGCGCGGGGCGCGAAGCCACGAGCCTCCGGATGAGATCGGCCTCTGCGCGGATCCACCCCACGCGCAGCCCGCCCCACACCGTCTTGCCGAGCGAGCCGACGCGGACGATCAACGACGGGTCGCCGTCCATGAATCCGGCCGGCAGCGGTCCGCGATCGATGTCGAGATCGGCGGTGGTCTCGTCGAGCACGAGGATCGTCCCGGAGCGCTCGGCCGCGTGGAGCATCGCGTCGCGCTCCTGCGCCGCCATCGAACGACCGGTCGGGTTCTGGAAGTCGGGCATGAGGTAGGCCAGCACCGGCAGCGTGCGCGCGAACGCCTGCTCCGCGCGGTCGAGATCCCATCCGTCGTCGGTGGTCACCGGCACGCCGACCAGGCGTGCATCGGCTCGTCGCAGCGCATCCGCGGCGTGGGGGTAGGTCGGAGTCTCGATGAGGACCCGATCGCCGCGCCCCAGGAGCACCGAGGCCAGCAGGTGGATCGCACTCTGGGCACCTGTGGTGACCACGATCTCGTTCGGTGAGGTCGGGATGCCGCGCTCGCGATACCGCTGCGCGATCGCTTCACGCAGCTCGATGCGGCCGAACACGTCGTAGCCGACGCGCGACACGATCGTCGAGGCGGACAGGGCGACGTCCGACATCACGCCGGCCAGCCCCGGCCACGCCGGAGGACTGGCCTGCTGCAGGTCGATCGCTCCCTCGCTCGAGAGCGCGCGCCCCGGATCGCTGCGGCGAAGCGGCAGCGTCACGCTTCCCGATCCGCGAGTGCTGGAGATGTGTCCCGAATCGCGCAGGCTGCGGTACGCCGCAGCCACGGTGCTGCGGCTGACGTGCAACGCGGCCGAGAGCTCTCGTTCGGCGGGGAGGGCGGTGCGCGGGGCGAGGCGATTGTCCAGGCACAGCAGCCGGATGCCGTCGGCGAGAGCCTCGTATACCGGCTCCCGCGTCCGCCACCCACCGAGCGCGGCCGAGAGTGCGCGTGCAGAGATGCGGGAGTCCATGGAGCCAGATTAGCTGGATTGGCCTGCATGATGTGATCCAATTGTGCGATTGGATGGCTACATGACCCGCCGTGTACTGCAGCTCCTCGTCGGCCTCGTCCTCTACGGGGTCGGCTGCGCGCTGACCGTCGAGGCCGGTCTCGGCGTGGATCCCTGGACCGTCTTCGCGCAGGGACTGTCGATCCACACCGGCATCGGCATCGGCTGGATCACCAACATCGTCGGATTCCTGGTGCTTCTGCTGTGGATACCGCTCCGCCAGAAGCCGGGCATCGGCACGATCGCAAACATCCTGCTCGTCGGCACCAGCATGCAGGTCGCGCTCTGGTTCGTGCCTCCGATCGCGGGTCTCGCGGCCCAGATCGGTGTCCTGCTCGGCGGCATCCTCCTGGTCGCGCTCGCCTCCGGGCTCTACATCGGAGCGCGTTTCGGCCCCGGACCCCGTGACGGCTTGATGACCGGTCTGCACGCTCGCCTCGGGTGGCCCATCTGGGCGTGCCGCGCACTCGTGGAAGTCTCGGTGCTCGCGATCGGCTGGTTGCTCGGCGGCACGGTGGGCATCGGAACAGTGCTCTTCGCGGCCCTCATCGGGCCGCTCGTGCACGTCGCTCTCCCGCTGCTGGACACCGCGCGACCGGCCCGTGCGACGCGCAACGGCCGCGCCCGTGACGAGCGCGACCGTCTGAAGCGGTTCAGTGCTCGCGGAACTGCGGCCAGTCGCTGCCCGGCGTCATCCGCGAATGGAGCGCGCTCTTCGCGATCTCCATCGACGGATACTTCCCGGCCGAGGCATCCGCCCCCGCCATCGTCACGGTGTAGCCGTCATCGTCCTTGCGGATGCTGCCGACGACACCGGAGCGGCCGTAGGCCACCCACAGGCTGTGGTGCGTTTCGGTGGTGCTCATCATCGAATCCCCTTTCCGATGCCTTCGACGGTACGCCGGGGCGCCGCGGTGCACCAGAGGGCACGCCGGGGTGCGTTGGGTGCCCCCGACAGGACTCGAACCTGTGACCGGCGGATTAGAAGGCCGCTGCTCTATCCACTGAGCTACGGAGGCGCGAATCCAGGTTAGCGCGGGATGGATCAGGGCCCAGATGCCCGAGCAGCCCCCGAATCCGTGTCCCCGCCCCCTGACTAGGATGGAGCCCATGGTGGGGGCTTCCGAGAACGACCGTCTCGTCTGGATCGACTGCGAGATGACAGGACTCGACCTGGCGATCGACGAACTCGTCGAGATCGCCGTCGTCGTCACCGACTTCGAACTCCGACCGCTCGACCCCGGGTTCTCGGTCGTCATCAAACCGGATGCCTCGGCGCTGGCGCACATGAACGATTTCGTCACCGCGATGCACGAGAAGTCCGGTCTGCTCACGGAGATCCCCGACGGGGTGAGCGTGGCAGAGGCGGAGTTCGAGGCCCTCGAGTACATCCAGCGGTTCGTCCCCCTCGAAGGCAAGGCACCGCTGGCCGGAAACACGATCGGCACCGATCGGATGTTCCTCGCAAAGTACATGCCGCGGGTGGACCGCTGGCTGCACTACCGCAACGTCGACGTCTCGAGCATCAAGGAGCTCAGCCGCCGCTGGTATCCGCGTGCCTACATCCACGCGCCCGCCAAGGGCGGCGGTCACCGCGCGCTGGCGGACATCCGCGAATCCATCCTCGAACTGTCGTATTACCGGTCGGCCGTGTTCGTCCCCGAGCCCGGTCCGACGAGCGACGGAGCGCGTGCCGCCGCGGCCGCCGCCGTTTCGGCGTTCGCTCCCGAAGTATGAGAGAATTTTCGGGTTGCCCGCACCAGCGGGAGACATGGTGGGTATAGCTCAGTTGGTAGAGCGCGGCCTTGTGGTGGCCGATGTCGCGGGTTCGAGCCCCGTTACTCACCCCAATGATTGACATGGATGCCGTGGCGTTCGAAGCGCTCGTCGTCGACGAACTGGATCGGCTTCCGGACGACATGGTCGACGGCCTCGACAACGTGATCTTCGTCGTCGAGGACCGCCCGGAAGACGGCAGTCTCGACCTGCTCGGTCTCTACGACGGCTGGGCGCTGACGGAGCGCGACCGGTACGGCGCCGGCGAGCTCCCCGACCGGATCATCGTCTACCGCGAGCCCCATCTGGCGGCCTGCGAGAACGAGCACGAGCTCCGCGACGAGGTGCACACGACCCTGGTGCACGAGATCGCGCACTTCTACGGCATCGACGACGACCGGCTGCACGAACTCGGGTGGGCCTGATGGTGCTCCTGGCGACCACAGACGTCGAGCAGGAGTCCGGCATCCGCCACGACGAGCAGACCATGCGACCGTGGCAGACCGTCGTCTGGAACGACCCCGTCAATCTCATGAGCTATGTCACCCACGTCTTCCGCGAGTACTTCGGCTTCGACCGCCCGCACGCGGAGCGGCTGATGCTCGCCGTGCATCACGACGGCCACGCGATCGTCGCCGAAGGCGCTCGTGAGCAGATGGAGCTGCACGCCCAGGCGATGCACGACTACGGGCTGTGGGCCACCATCCGGCAGGCCCCGCAATGAGTGCCGGGCGCGTCGTCGTGCTGGAGCTCACCCGGATGGAGGCGGCGCATCTGGCCGGTCTCGTGACGCAGTTCGCAGATCTGCTGGAGGATGCCGAGAGCACGGCGGGCGATCCGGCGATCGCGCGCCTCGTCCCGGATGCCTACGCCGACGACGCGCGCGGCATCGCAGGACTTCCGCGACATGACCGAGCGCGATCTGCTGGATCGTCGGCGACAGGATGCCGGAGTCGGTGCTGGGTTCGCTGAGCGATGCCTCGGCGATCCCCGACGACGCCGAACCGGGCGACGACGTGCTCATGGAACTCGTCGACCTGCGCCTCGAGCCCGAGGAGCTGCGGGCCTGGCTGCGCTGCCTCGCCGCGATCCGGCTGGTGCTCGCCACGCGGCTGGACATCCGCAGCGAGGACGACCACGACGTGGACGACCCGCGCTTCGGGATCTACGAGTGGCTCGGCTATCGCCTCGACGGTCTCGTTCAGGCCGCCTCCGACGAAGACTGAGCTTCACGGGATCGCGAAGACATGCGTCGCGTGCCGCGTCGGCTCGTCGCGCGCGAGGTGTCTCTCCTCCTGCTCCGCCCAGCGTGCCCAGTGCGGCCGGTACGTGTCGCCGTCGCGCTCGAGTGCGCGGCGCATGCGCGACTGCGCCGGGGACTCGAGCCATACCCGCACATCGCCGAGGCGCGCCGTCGCGGCTGTGAGCAGGCCGGAGCCTTCGACGATGAGCGGGAGTGACGGATCCACCGCGTGGGCCTCGGCGTGTGCCGAGGTCTCCCAGTCCCACCGCTCCCACACTCCGAGCAGCCCGCGCGCGTGGGGCCGCAGGATCAGGTCGCGCGCCGCTTCGACGCCGTCGGCAAGGCCGTCCCAGCCGGGATAGAGCGAGTCGAGCGCGACGAGCTGCACTCGGCCGCGCAGCGGCCACCGGGCGACGAGGTTGCGGGCGAGCGTCGTCTTGCCGGAGCCGCTGCGACCGTCGATCAGCACGACGGGATTGGATGCCGCCACACCGACGATCGCGTCGAGGACGTGAGTGGCGGCGATATCGAGTGCCGCGGAGACCGGGTCCGCGTTATCGCTTGAGCGCGCGGATGACACGGCTCAGCGCACGGCCTGTGACCCAGACGAACGGGATCGCGACAGCGAGGAACGAGACGATGTTCGGCTCGAAGCGCAGGTCGCCGCCGCGGCGGATGTACGCGCCGAGGGGCACGGCGTAGCTGCCCCCACCGCCGCCGCCGTTGCCCGACTCGTCGGAACCGCCGCCGAAGCCCGTCCAGGCGAGGGCGACCGGAACGATCTTCACGCCGTCGAGGTCCTGCTGCTCTCCGTAGGCGCTCTTCACGCCGAACGTCGCGGACTGCTTGCCGAGCTCGAGTGCAATGTTGGGCATGTCATCAACGGTACCCGGCACGGGGCGGCCTGCACACCCTCGGATGCGCGGACCGACGGTCAATCCAGGATCGGCGGACGCGGGTGGGAGGGCAGAGTGCCCCCGCCGCGGGCATTTCCGAGCAGCGTGGCACGCGTCACCGCACCTCGGCCGAATCGCGCCGTCGCACCGTCGAGCGCCTCTTCGAGGCTGCGCCACTCGGCGTCGTCATCCCACAGTGCAAGCGCCGCACCTCCCGCCGGACGCAGCTTCTCGGCGCGCACACCGATGAGCCGCACCGGAAGCCGCCGATCGACGAGCGCGAACAGCTCGTGCGCCGCGTCGCCGATCCGCTGACCCACCGCCGTCGGGTCGGGCAGCGTCTGCGACCGCGTGATCGTGGTGAAGTCCGAGTACCGCACCTTGATCGAGATGGTCCCCGCCTCCCAGCCGTGCGTGCGCAGCCGCGCCCCCACGCGGTCGGCGAGCCGACGCAGCTCGCTCTTGCAGAACCGCGGTGTCGGCGATGTCGGTGTGGAAGGTCTCTTCGTGCCCGACGCTCTTCTCGACGTGCTCGGTCTGCACACTGCGCGCATCGTGTCCGCGGGCGAGGTGCCAGATGCGCTCGCCCATCGCCGGGCCGAGTGCGCGGTCGAGCACCGGGCGGGGCGTCTGGAGGATGTCGGCGACCGTGTGGATGCCGCGACCCTCGAGCGACTCGGCCGCTTTGGGCCCGACGCCCCACAGCGCACCGACGGGCCTGCCGGCGAGGAATTCCGCCGTGGAGGCCGCCGAGCACGATCAGGAGACCGTCGGGCTTGCTGATCGTCGAGGCCATCTTCGCGACGTGCTTGGTCGCCGCGACGCCGATCGAGCACGTCAGCCCGGTCTCCTCGAGCACGCGCGCGCGAAGGGTCTTCGCGATCTCCCCCGGACTCCCCCACAGCCGTCGCGCGCCGCGCACGTCGAGGAAGGCCTCGTCGATCGACAGCGGCTCGACGAGCGGGGTGAAGTCGCGGAAGATCGCCATGACCTTCGCCGACACCTCGAGGAATCGGCTCGAAGTCGGGCGAGACGACGATCGCCGTCGGACACAGCCGCAGCGCCTGGCCGACCGGCATCGCGGAGCGGACACCGAAGCGACGCGCCTCGTACGAGGCGCTGGAGACGACCCCGCGGCCCTCGATGCCGCCGACGATGATCGGCTTGCCCGCGAGCGACGGGTCGTCGAGCACCTCGACGGACGCGTAGAAGGCGTCCATGTCGACGTGGAGGATGCCGGTGCCGGTGTCGTCGGCACCGTCGGGCGAGACGAGCGCTGCCCGTTCCGTCCCCGCGTCCCATGCGTCCATTCTCGTCCGCGACCGCGCGACATCCGGCGACGCTGCGCTACTGCGCGGCGCGCTCCAGGACCAGCTCGCGCACGCGCGCGGCATCCGCTTGGCCCTTCATCGCCTTCATCACCGCGCCGATGACCGCGCCCGCCGCCTGCACCTTGCCGTCGCGGATCTTCTCCAGCACGTCCGGCTGGGCCGCGAGCGCGTCGTCGATCGCCGCGATGAGCGCGCCGTCGTCCGAGACGACCGCGAGTCCCCGCTGGTCGATGACCTGCTGAGGTGTGCCCTCGCCGAGGATGACCCCTTCGAGCACCTGGCGCGCGAGCTTGTCGGTCAGCGTGCCGGCGTCGACGAGTCCCTGCAGCGCGGCGACATCGGCGGGCGCGACGAGATCGGATGCCTCGCGGCCCTGCGCGTTCGCGATGCGCGTGATCTCGCCGGTCCACCACTTGCGGGCGGCGGCCGGTGCGGCACCGGCCTCGATCGTCGCGGCCACTTCGGCCAGGAGGCCGCCGTTGGCGACGTCCTGGAACTCCAGGTCGCTGAAGCCCCATTCCGCCTTCAGCCGGCGGCGGCGTTCGGCCGGCGGCTCGGGCAGCGCGGCGCGCAGCTCCTCGATCAGCTCGGCGGACGGCACCACCGGCAGCAGATCGGGCTCGGGGAAGTAGCGGTAGTCGTCGGCGTCCGACTTCGGGCGACCCGGCGAGGTCGTTCCGGTGTCTTCGTGCCAGTGCCGCGTCTCCTGCGTGATCGAGCCGCCGGCGGCGAGGATCGCCGCCTGACGCTGGATCTCGTAGCGCACGGCACGCTCGACGGAGCGCATCGAGTTCACGTTCTTCGTCTCGGTGCGCGTGCCGAGCTTCTCCTGGCCGCGCGGGCGCAGCGAGACGTTCGCGTCGCAGCGCAGGTTGCCGCGCTCCATCTTCGCGTCCGAGATGCCGAGGGACAGCACGATGTCGCGGATCGTCTGGACGTACGCCTTGGCGATCTCGGGTGCGCGGTGCTCGGCCCCGTAGATCGGCTTCGTCACGATCTCGACGAGCGGCACGCCGGCACGGTTGTAGTCGACGAGCGAGTACTCCGCGCCCTGGATGCGGCCGGTCGACCCGCCGACGTGCGTGAGCTTGCCGGCATCCTCTTCCATGTGCGCACGCTCGATGGGAACGACGATCCGCGTGCCGTCGAGCAGCTCCACCTCGACCGAGCCCTCGAAGGCGATCGGCTCGTCGTACTGCGAGATCTGGTAGTTCTTGCCGAGGTCGGGGTAGAAGTAGTTCTTGCGCGCGAAGCGGCTCGACGGGGCGATCTGGCAGCCCAGCGCGAGCCCGAGTGAGATCGAGTACTTCACGGCCTGCTCGTTGACGACCGGCAGCGAGCCGGGAAGCCCGAGATCGACCGGGGCGAGGTCGGTGTTCGGCTTCGCGCCCGAACGAGTTGGGCGCCGCCGAGAACATCTTGGTCTTCGTGTTGAGCTCGACGTGCACCTCGAACCCGAGCACCGGCTCGAACAGCTCGAGCGCCTTGTCGAAGTCCATGATCTTTTCCTTGGCCATGTCAGATCACCCCTCCACGCACGGGGGCGCGATCCAGCAGCGGACCGCCCCACGAGTCGACCAGCAGCGCTTCGAGCGCGGCGCCGACCCGGTACAGCTCGTGCGTCCTCGCGAGCGGGAGCGAGGAACTGGATGCCGACCGGCAGGCCGTCTTCTTCGGCGAGGCCCGACGGGAATCGAGATGCCGGGGACGCCGGCGAGGTTCGCGGGGATCGTCGTGACGTCGTTCAGGTACATCTGCATCGGGTCGTCGATCTTCTCGCCGAGGCGGAACGCGGTCGTCGGCGCGGACGGCGTCGCGATGACGTCGACCTGCGCGAACGCGGCGTCGAAGTCGCGCTGGATGAGCGTGCGCACCTTCTGCGCCGAGCCGTAGTACGCGTCGTAGTAGCCGGCGGAGAGGGCGTACGTGCCGAGGATGATGCGGCGCTTGACCTCGTCGCCGAAGCCGGCCTCGCGCGTGGCGGCCATGACGTCCTCGACGGTCGGCGTGCCGGACGGGGTGACGCGCATGCCGAAGCGCACCGAGTCGAACTTGGCCAGGTTGCTGGATGCCTCGGCCGGGAGGATCAGGTAGTACGCGGCGACCCCGAACTCGAAGTGCGGGGCGCTGATCTCGACGATCTCGGCGCCCTGCGCCTCCATCGCCGCCAGCGCCGCGCGGAAGGATGCCGAGACGCCGGGCTGGAAGCCGGAGTCGGGAAGCTCCGTGATGACGCCGACCCGCAGGCCCTTGAGCACGTCGCCGCGCGCGCCCTCACGGGCGGCGTCGGCGAAGGACGGCCATGCGTCGGTCAGCGAGGTCGAATCGCGCGGGTCGTGACCGCCGATGACGTCGTGCAGGAGGCCCGCGTCGAGCACGGTGCGCGTGACCGGTCCGACCTGGTCGAGACTCGAGGCGAGGGCGATCGCGCCGTAGCGGCTGACGCCGCCGTAGGTCGGCTTGAGCCCGACCGTGCCGGTCACGTGCGCGGGCTGGCGGATCGAGCCGCCGGTGTCGGAGCCGAGGGCGAGCGGCGCCTCGAAGGCCGCGACCGCGGCGGCCGAGCCGCCGCCGGAGCCGCCGGGGATGCGGTCGAGGTCCCACGGGTTGTGCGTCGGACCGTACGCCGAGTGCTCGGTCGAGGAGCCCATCGCGAACTCGTCCATGTTCGTCTTGCCCAGCGGCACGAGTCCGGCGGCGCGGGAGCGCGCGACGACGGTCGCGTCGAACGGCGACAGGTAGCCCTCGAGGATGCGCGAGCCGCTCGTGGAGGGCATGTCGGTCGTGACGAGCACGTCCTTGATCGCCAGGGGCACCCCGGCGACGGGACCGAGCTGCTCGCCGGCGGCGCGGCGGCGGTCGATGTCGGCGGCGACCTCGAGGGCGTGGTCGCTCACGTGGAGGAACGCGTGGATGTCGCCATCCACCGCGGCGATCCGGTCGAGGTGCGCCTGCGTCGCCTCGACGCTGGAGACCTCGCCCGACGCGAGCTTGGTCGGCGAGATCGGCGGCGGTCAGACGGGTGAGGTCGCTCACTGCTCCTCCCCCAGGATCGCGGTCACGCGGAAGCGGCCGTCCGCGGCGTCCGGGGCGTTCTGCAGCGCCTGCGCGAGCGTCAGCGTCTCGCCGATCTCGTCGGGGCGGTAGACGTTCTGCAGCGGGATCGGGTGGCTCGTCGCCGGCACATCGGGGGTCGCCACCTGCGACACCTTCGCGATGTTGTCGACGATCACGTCGAGCTGACCGGTGAGGCGCTCGACCTCCTCGTCGCTGAGCTGGATCCGGGCGAGCACACCGAGATGGCGCACGAGATCAGGGGTGATTTCAGACACTCCCCCAGTCCTACGAGCGCCCGCCCGCGCGCTCCGACCGGTCAGGCGCATCGCGGCCGGTCGCCGGCGGGCCCTAGGCTGTGCGCGTGACGACGTACGAGCCCCCTCGCCCTTGGATCGCCAGCTACGCCGAAGGGGTGCCGGAGGACCTCGAGCCGGTCACCGGATCGCTCGTCGACATCGTCGAAGCCTCCGCCCGCGACTACCCGGATGCCCCCGCACTGCAGTTCTTCGGCCGCACGACGTCGTACCGCGAGCTGCACGAGGCGATCGACCGCGCGGCCGCCGGCCTCCGCGATCAGGGCGTGGGCGCCGGCGATCCCGTCGCGATCGTGCTCCCGAACTGCCCGCAGCACATCGTCGCGTTCTACGCGATCCTGCGCCTGGGCGCGGTGGTCATCGAGCACAACCCGCTCTACACGCCCCGCGAGCTGCGCAAGCAGTTCGAGGACCACGGCGCGAAGCACGCGATCGTCTGGACCAAGGTCGTCGGATCCGTCCAGGAGTTCCCCGCCGACCTCGCGGTCACGTCGCTGATCTCGGTCGACATCACCAGGGCCATGCCGTTCGGCACCCGGCTCGCGCTGAAGCTGCCCGATCGCGAAGGCGCGCGAGGCGCGCACCGCGCTGCACGAGCGCGTCAGCGGCACGGTGTCGTGGGAGTCGATCGTCGCGACGCCGCCGCTGCCGGCATCCCACCCCAAGCCGGCGACCGATGACCTCGCGCTCATCCAGTACACGAGCGGCACGACCGGCACGCCGAAGGGCGCATCGCTCACGCACCGCAACCTGCTCTCGAACGCGGCGCAGGCGCGCGCGTGGGTGCCGTCGATCGTGCGGGGCGACGGATGCGTCGTGTACGCCGTGCTGCCGATGTTCCACGCCTACGGCCTCACGCTCTGCCTCACGTTCGCGATGTCGATGGGGGCGCGCCTGGTGCTGTTCCCGCGCTTCGACCCCGACATGGTGCTCGAGGTGACCAAGAAGCACCCCGCGACGTTCCTGCCGCTCGTGCCCCCGATCGCCGATCGCCTGCTGAAGGCCGCACGCGAGAAGGGCGTGTCGCTGGCCGGCACGCAGGTCGCGATCTCGGGCGCGATGGCCCTCCCGCACGAGCTCGTCGTGCCGTTCGAAGCCGCATCCGGCGGCTATCTCGTCGAGGGCTACGGTCTCAGCGAGTGCTCGCCGGTGCTGATGGCCAATCCGGTCGCCGACAACCGCGTGCCGGGCACCGTCGGCCTGCCGCTGCCCGGCACCGAGCTGCGGGTCGTCGATCCCGACGACCCGACGACGGATGTCGCGCCGGGTGAGCGCGGCGAGCTGATCGTGCGCGGACCGCAGGTGTTCGGCGGCTACTACGGCAAGCCGGAGGAGACCGCAGAAGGTCTTCGTCGACGGGTGGTTCCGGACGGGCGACATCGTCACGGTCGACGAGGGCGGCTTCGTGCGGATCGTCGACCGCATCAAGGAGCTCATCATCACCGGCGGCTTCAACGTCGCGCCCGACCGAGGTCGAGATCGCCCTGCGGCAGCATCCGCAGGTCGAGGACGCCGCCGTCGTCGGGCTTCCGAGCGAGCACTCCGGCGAAGAGGTCGTCGCCGCGATCGTGCTCGCGCCCGGGCGTCGCCGACCCCGACATCGAGGGGATCCGCGAGTTCGCGCGCGGCATCCTGACCCCGTACAAGGTGCCGCGGCGCATCTTCGTGGTCGACGAACTGCCGAAGTCGCTCATCGGCAAGGTGCTGCGGCGCCAGGTGCGCGACTCGCTCCTTCAGCTGACGACCGGCCGCTGACCGCTCAGTCGGCGAGGCCGTCGCGCGCCACCGCGACAGCGTACGGATACAGCTCCGCGGACATGACGCCGGCCGACACGGCGGGATCGGTCTCCATCACGGCGCGGGCGCTGGCCTCGTCGGGTGCCTCGAAGATCGTGATGCCGAACGTGCCCTCATCGACCTGGGTGCGACCGGCGAGGATCAGGATGCCGGCGGCCTTCAGCGCCTGCAGGTAGCCGAAGTGCTCCTCCACGACCGCGGTCTCCTCGTCGGTCGCGGCGGCGACCATCTCCGGCCGCGTCGGGACGATGCGATAGATCCACTGCGCCATGCTGTCGATCATCCCGCGTCCGGCGCGAGGGCGTCGAGGGCGGCGGGACCCTCGGTCACGAGGATGCGGAACTGCGCGGCGTCGATGATCCGCACGCCGAGCTCTTCCGCCTTGGTGAGCTTGGATCCCGCGCCCGGGCCCGGCCGCGACGAAGTCGGTCTTCTTCGACACGCTGGAGGCCGCCTTGCCGCCCGCGGCGATGATCGCCTCCTGCGCACCCTCGCGGCTGTACCCCTCGAGCGATCCGGTCGCGACGATCGTCAGGCCCTCGAGCACGCCGCCCTCGGCCGCGGCGGCACCGGGGCCGGGGTGACCGGGCGTGGCCAGCTGCGCCCCGGCCGCGCGTCCAGCGTTCGACGATGTCGCGATGCCAGTCCACCTCGAACCAGTCGCGCAGCGAGTCCGCGATGATCCCGCCGACGCCCTCCACGGCGGCGAGCTCCTCGCGCGAGGCCGCCCGGATCGCGTCGACCGATCCGAACCACTGGGCCAGCGCACGCGCGGCGACCGGACCGACGTGACGGATGTTGAGCGCGACGAGGAACCGCCAGAGGTCCTTCGTCTTGGACGCGTCGAGATTGGCGAGCAGCTGGGTCGCCGAGGCGGACAGGACGTGGTCGGCATCGCCGTCGAACGGTCCGTCCGCGCGGTAGGCGGGGTCGGTCTTCTTGCGCTGCCGCCGGAACGGCGAGCGGGTGTCGGGAGTGCCGTCCTCGAGCAGCCGCGGGAGTCCGGTCTCGGCATCGCGCACCACGACGTCGATCGGGAACAGGTCTTCGGCGCGCAGGTCGAACAGCCCGGCTTCGGTCACCAGCGGCGGGATCTCGGGGCGGACGGGCTGGGTCAGCGCCGCGGCCGACACCTCGCCGAGCCCCTCGATGTCGAGCGCGCCGCGCGATCCGATGTGCTCGACGCGCCCGCGCACCTGCGCGGGGCACGACCGCGCGTTGGGGCAGCGCAGGTCGATGTCGCCCTCTTTGGCGGGCGCGAGCGTGAATCCGCACTCCGGGCACTCGGTCGGCATCACGAACGCGCGCTCGGTGCCGTCGCGCAGCTCGACGACCGGCCCGAGCACCTCGGGGATGACGTCGCCGGCCTTGCGCAGCACGACGGTGTCGCCGATCAGCACGCCCTTGGCCTTCACGACGTCCTGGTTGTGCAGGGTCGCCTGCCGCACGACGCTGCCGGCGACCCGGGCGGGCTCCATCACCGCGAACGGCGTCGCCCGCCCCGTGCGTCCGACCGAGACGACGATGTCGAGCAGCTTCGTGTTGACCTGCTCGGGCGGGTACTTGTACGCGATCGCCCAGCGCGGCGCGCGGCTGGTCGCCCCGAGTTCGTCGTGCAGGGCGAGCTCGTCGACCTTGACGACGATCCCGTCGATCTCGTGCTCGACGTCGTGGCGGTGCGCCCCGTAGTGCCGGATGAACTCGTCGGCCTCCGCCGCCGAGTCGGCCACCGTGAAGTACTCGCTCGTCGGCAGGCCCCACGAGGCGAGCAGCGCGTAGATCTCGCTCTGGGTCGCGACCGGCGGATCCGGCCAGGCGCCGATGCCGTGCACGGTCATCCGCAGCCGCGACAGCCGCTGATGCATCGCGTCGAGCTGCCGCTCGTTCTTGCCCTCGGTCTTCTGCCGGAGCGATCCGCTCGCCGCGTTGCGCGGATTGGCGAACAGCCGATCGCCCATCGACTCCTGATACGCGTTGAGCGAGTCGAAGTCGGCGACGTTGAAGAACACCTCGCCGCGCACCTCGACGAGCGCCGGGTGCCCGTGACCGGCGAGGCGGTGCGGGATGCCGCCCACCCGGAGCACGTTCTCGGTGACGTCTTCGCCCACACGGCCGTCGCCGCGGGTCGCGGCCGAGACGAGCCTGCCGTGCTCGTAGCGCAGCGACAGCGCGAGCCCGTCGATCTTGAGCTCGCACAGGTAGTGGACCGCGCCGGCCGGCATCCCGCTCGACCTTCGCCGCCCACGCGAGGAACTCCTCGTCGCTGAAGACGTTGTCCAGGCTCAGCATCCGCTCGGCGTGCTCGACGGGCGCGAACAGCGATCCGGATGCCGCTCCGACGGACAGCGTCGGCGAGTCCTGGCCCTGCAGCTCGGGATGCAGCCGCTCGATCGCCTCGAGGCGCTGCATCCACGCGTCGTACGTCGCATCGTCGACCACGACCGTGTCGCGGCCGTAGTACGCGTCGCGCGCCTCGAGGATCAGCTCGGTCAGACGCACCGACTCGGCGCGCGCGTCGTCGAGCGTCAGGTCCGCCAGGTCTGCAGTCGTTGCGGCATCCGTCACGCCGCCAAGTCTATGAGCGGCCTGCGACACGGATCGGGCCGGCTGGCGGGCTCAGGCCTGGACCGGAACGGCGGAGACGGTGCGGTCGATCGTGAACTGGCCGAGGACGCGCGTGCCGTCGTACAGCACCGCCGTCTGGCCGGGCGCGACACCGTCGAGCGGTGTCTCGGGGGTGACCGTGACGAGGCCGTCGCGAGCGGAGCGCCCGCGCCGGCACCGGGTCGGCGTGCGCGCGGATCTGCACGTGGCAGGCGAACTCGTCGGTCGCCGGCGCGGCTCCCGCCCACGTGAAGCGCTCGCCCGCGATCTCGGCGGTCGCCAGCGCCTCCTTCGGCCCGACGACCACCGTGTTCGAGACGGGACGCACCTCGAGCACGAAGCGCGGCTTGCCGTCCGCCGCGGGAACGCCGAGGGCCAGACCGCGGCGCTGGCCGACGGTGAAGGCGTGCGCACCCTCGTGCGCCCCGACGACGGCTCCGGAACGATCCACGATGTCACCGCGCTCGGCACCCACCCGGTCGGCCAGCCAGCCGCGGGTGTCGCCGTCGGGGATGAAGCAGATGTCGTGACTGTCGGGCTTGTGCGCCACGGTCAGGCCGCGCGCCTCCGCCTCGGCCCGCACGAGCGCCTTCGACGGCGTGTCGCCGAGCGGGAAGAGCGTGTGCGCGAGCTGCGCGGCCGGTGAGCACTCCGAGGACGTAGGACTGGTCCTTCGCGGCATCGCTCGCGCGGTGCAGTTCGAGCGCGCCGTCGGAGCCCTCTCGCACGATGGCGTAGTGCCCGGTGCACACCGCGTCGAACCCGAGGTCCAGCGCCTTCTCCAGCACCGCGGCGAACTTGATCTTCTCGTTGCAGCGCATGCACGGGATTGGGTGTGCGGCCGGCGGTGTACTCCGCCACGAAGTCCTCGATCACGTCGTCGCGGAACCGCTCGGAGAAGTCCCAGACGTAGAACGGGATGCCGAGCCGGTCGGCGGCGCGCCGCGCATCCATCGCGTCCTCGATCGTGCAGCAGCCGCGGCTTCCGGCGCGCAGCGTGCCACCGGCCCGCGAGAGCGCCAGGTGCACTCCGACGACGTCGTGACCCGCATCGACGGCGCGCGCAGCGGCCACGGCGGAGTCCACTCCCCCGCTCATCGCCGCAAGAACACGCATACGACGAGTCTACGAGGGATGGCTCAGTCGAGCCTGGGAGCCCCGACCCGTCGGGACGACAGCCCGGCCGTGCGGGCACGCCCGTAGGCGGACGGCAGTGCGGCGAGGACCGCATCCACGTCCGCATCCGTCGTCGTGCGGCCGAGGGTGAGGCGCAGCGCGCTGCGCGCGGCCTCGTCGCCCAGACCCATCGCGCGCACGACGTGCGAGGGTTCCGGCACGCCCGCCTGGCACGCCGAGCCCGTGGAGACGGCGATCCCCGCCGCATCCAGCAGCAGGAGGAGCGAATCGCCCTGGGCGCCGGGGAAGACCGCGTGCAGGTGGCCGGGAAGACGCTCCGCGCCCGCCGCGCTGATGCGGATCTCGGGGATCTGCGCGCGCAGGCCCTCCTCGAGCCGGTCGCGCAACCCGGCGATCCGAGCAGCCTCCGCAGCGAGCTCGGCCACTGCCAGCTCCGCCGCCACCGCGAAGGCGGCGGCTCCGGCGACGTCCTGCGTGCCGGCCCGGATCCCGCGCTGCTGACCGCCGCCGTGCAGGAGCGGCGCCACCTGCGCCTCTCGGGCGACGACGAGCGCGCCGACCCCGACCGGGCCGCCGAGCTTGTGCGCGGCGACGCTGAGCGCGACGAGTCCCGCGCTGCGTGCGCCCGATTCGCCGCGCAGGCCCCGGAACGACAGCGGTACGTGCCCGAACGCGCCGACGGCGTCGACGTGCATCGGCACGTCGGCCGCGACGCAGGCAGCGGATGCCGCGACCAGCGGCTGCAGCGTGCCGACCTCGTTGTTGGCCGCGAGCAGCGTGGCCACCGCGGCGTCCCCGCCGCCGACGGCCGCCTCCCACGCCTCCAGATCCAGCCGTGCGTCGCGGTCGACCCGCACCCACTCCACATCGGCGACCTCGTGCGCGTGCAGCCACGTCACGGTGTCGAGGGTCGCGTGGTGCTCGGCCAGCGGGCGCCACGATCGCGGTGCGCCCGGTGCCCTCTCGCCGCGCGCGGTAGAGGCCCGTGATGCCGAGGTTCACCGACTCGGTGCCGCCCGAGGTGAAGACGACCTCGACGGGGTCGCAGTCCAGCGCCGCGGCGAGTCTTTCGCGGGACTCCTCGAGCGATCTGCGGGCGCCCTGACCGGCGCCGTGGATCGACGACGCGTTGCCGACCGACTCGGTCGCGGCCAGCCACGCCTCGCGCGCCTCCGCTCTCAGCGGAGTCGTCGCCGCGTGGTCGAGATAGACGACCATGGAACTCCCCCGCTCAACGTAACCTCAGTGACTCACGGCCTTACTACTGTAGAGCGCATGGTTTTGCCCGAATCGCTCACCGCGCTCGCCCCGATGCCCGGCCTGTTGAGTTCCGAACTCGACGACCTCGGTGTGACGCTCGGCGCAGACGGAGGAACCCTGCGGGTCTGGTCGGCGCACGCGAGCGAGATCGAGCTCGTCGTGTTCGACGACACCGATCTGGACTGGATCATCGACACGATTCCGCTGCGGCCCGCCGAGGGCTCCGTCTGGTCGGTGACGACCCCGCTGCTGCGCCCCGGAACCCGGTACTCGATCCGCGTGGACGGCCCCCACACGCCCGGCAACACGTTCAACGCCGGCACGCTGCTCGTCGAGCCGTACTCCAAGGGGCTGGTCAGCGGCGGCTACGAAGACTGGCGATCCGTCGTCGTCGACGGGTCCTTCGACTGGGGCGGCGTCGCGAAGCCGGCCGTGCCGCTGGATCGCACCGTCATCTACGAGGGTCATCTCAAGGGCATGTCGAAGCGGCATCCGCTCGTGCCTCCCGCCCTGCACGGCACGTACGCCGGTCTCGCTCATCCCGCGATGATCGAGCACTTCCTGACACTCGGAGTCACCAGCATCCAGCTGCTTCCGGTGCACGCGTTCGCGACCGAACCGCGCCTGCTGCAGCACGGTCTCACGAACTACTGGGGCTACAACTCCCTCAACTTCTTCACCCCCCACGGCGCGTACGCGACCGAGGAGAACCGACGGCAGGGGCCCGACGCGATCCTGCGCGAGTTCAAGGGCATGGTGAAGCTGCTGCACCAGGCGGGACTGGAAGTCATCCTCGACGTGGTCTACAACCACACGGCCGAGGAGGGCATCGGCGGGCCGCGCACGAGCCTGCGGGGCATCGACAACCGCTCGTACTACCGCCAGCAGGAGGACGGCGCCTACATCGACGTGACGGGCTGCGGAAACTCCGTCAACACCTCGACGGATGCCGCTGCCCGGCTCGTCCTCGATTCGCTGCGGTACTGGGCCAACGACGTGCAGATCGACGGGTTCCGCTTCGACCTCGCCGCGACCCTCGGGCAGGGACGCCGCCCACACCTTCACGCCCGACCACCCCCTGCTGCGCGCGATCGTGGACGATCCCGCCCTGGAGGGCGTCAAGAAGATCGCCGAGCCGTGGGACGTCGGCATGGGCGGCTGGCAGACCGGCAACTTCGGCGACGGCTGGCACGAGTGGAACGACCGCTACCGCGACCGCGTGCGCAACTTCTGGCTGAGCGACGTCGACTACGCGCGCCGCGCCTCGACCGCGCCCGTGGGCATCGGCGGCTTCGCGACGCGGCTCTCGGGATCGTCGAACACCTTCAGCGTGGAGCGGGGGCCGCTGGCGAGCGTGAACTTCGTCACCGCCCACGACGGATTCACCCTGCGCGACCTCGTGTCGTACGACGTCAAGCACAACGTGGGCAACGGCGAGCAGAATCGCGACGGCGCCGACACGAACCGGTCGTTCAACCACGGCGCGGAGGGCCCGACGACCGACGAGGGCATCCTCCGCGACCCGCCGCAAGGCGATGCGCAACATCCTCGGCACGCTCCTGCTGTCGGCGGGCGTGCCGATGATCACCGCCGGCGACGAGTTCGCCCGCACGCAGCGCGGCAACAACAACGCGTACTGCCACGACTCGGCTCTCACCTGGCTGTCGTGGCAGCACGCGCCGTGGCAGAAGGATCTCTTCGCGCACGTCCAGCGCCTGCTCGAGCTGCGTCGGGAGAACCCCGCGCTGCGTCCGATGCGCTTCGCGAAGCTCGGCGAACGGACGCCGTCGGCCTCGGTGATGGAGTGGTACGACCACAACGGCGAGACGATGTCGATCGACCGCTGGACGGACCCGTCGCATCGCACGCTGCAGTACGTCGCGGCGTCCACTCCCGAACACGAGGCGTTCAATCGGATCCTGCTGATGGTGCACGGCAACGAGCGTCCGGTCGCGGTCACTCTGCCCACGATCGAGGGTGTGTCCTCGCTACGTCTCGCTGTGGTCGAGCGAGGACGAGACGCCCGGCGATGACCGCGAGATGCTTCGCGGCCGGCGACGTCGTCGAGCTCGGCGGAACCTCGATGCGACTGTTCCGCGCCGAGTGACGAACGACCTTCCGGCGCGCCGGAGGCTGTCCACGCGGCAGGGTGCGCGGTAGGTTCGAGAGGTGGTCACGACGACGCGCACCGCGCGCACCCGCCCCTGGCGCAGCATCTCTCCGATTCCCGTCCGACCGGCATCGGATGCCCAACCGGATCGGGCGACCGCGACGCCCCGCATCCCGATCGCGCTGTCTTCGCCGTCCGTCCCGGACGGGGTGTTCCGACCCAGCGCGTTCGCCGGCGAGATCGTGCCGTTCCGCACGACGGCCTTCCGCGAGGGACACGATCGCATCGGCGTGCACGTGCGCCTCTTCTCGCCCTCGGGCGATGAGTCGCTGCACCTGCTGCGGCCGCTGAACGACGGCTTCGACCGCTGGGAGACCGCGATCACGCCGCTCGAGGAGGGCGTCTGGGCGTTCCGGTTCGAAGCGTTCGCCGACGACTTCGCGACGTGGGAGCATGCGGCCGACCTGAAGATCGCTGCCGGGGTGGACGTGCCCGTGATGCGCGAGCTGGGCGCGCAGCTGTTCGACCGGGCCGTGGCCGAGAAGGCGCGCCCCATCACCGAGCGCCGTCGCCTCGAGAGTGCCGCCGCCGCCCTGCGCGAGCCCGCCACGACGGACGAGGCCGCACTCGAGATCGTGCGGGACCCGTCGATCGCCGCGTTCTTCCAGGCGCGCCCGCTGGCATCGCTGATGTCGGTGGGCCCGCGCCTGGAGCTGCTCGTCGAACGCGAGCGGGCGGGCGTCGGCGCGTGGTACGAGTTCTTCCCGCGCTCGGAGGGTGCGCGCCGGCTCAAGGACGGCACGATCAAGAGCGGCACCTTCCGCACGGCGACGCGCAGACTCCCCGCGGTCGCCGCAATGGGCTTCGACGTGCTCTACCTCCCGCCGATCCATCCGATCGGCCGCCTCAACCGCAAGGGGCGCAACAACACGCTCGATCCGCTGCCGCGGAGACCCCGGATCGCCCTGGGCGATCGGATCGGACGAAGGCGGCCACGATGCCGTCCACCCCGATCTCGGCACCCTGGCCGACTTCCGCGCCTTCGTCCGGGCGGCGCGGGCCGAAGGGATCGAGGTCGCCCTCGACTTCGCGCTGCAGGCCGCGCCCGACCACCCCTGGGTCGCCGCGCATCCCGAGTGGTTCACGACCCTGCCGGACGGCTCGATCGCCTACGCGGAGAACCCGCCGAAGAAGTATCAGGACATCTACCCGATCAACTTCGACAACGATCCCGAGGGCATCCGCGCCGAAGCGCTCCGCGTGGTCCGGCACTGGATCGCGCAGGGCGTCAAGATCTTCCGGGTCGACAATCCGCACACCAAGCCGCTGCAGTTCTGGGAGTGGCTGATCGCGACGGTCTCCGCCGACAATCCCGACGTCGTGTTCCTCGCGGAGGCGTTCACGCGCCCCGCGCCGCTTCAGGGCCTCGCGCTGGCGGGCTTCCAGCAGAGCTACACGTACTTCACCTGGCGCAACACCAAGCTCGAGCTCGAGCAGTTCCTCACCGGGCTCGCGCATGACACGGCGCATTTCCTGCGGCCGAACCTGTTCGTGAACACCCCCGACATCCTCACCGAGTACCTGCAGTTCGGCGGGCGCCCCGCGTACAAGATCCGCGCGGCCATCGCGGCGACCGGCGCCCCGACGTACGGCGTGTACGCGGGATACGAGCTCTACGAGAACGTCGCGCGGCCGGGTTCCGAAGAGAACATCGACAACGAGAAGTACGAGTACAAGCTTCGCGACTGGACCGGCGCCGAGGCGCGCGGCGACTCGCTGGCGCCCTACCTGACCCGGTTGAACGAGATCCGCCGAGCGCACCCCGCCCTTCGGCAGCTGCGCAATCTGCAGGTGCACTGGAGCGACGACGACGCGATCCTCGTCTTCTCCAAGCGCATCGGCGCCGAACTGTCGCCCAGCGGGCACTCCGACACCATCCTGGTCGTCGCCAACGTCGATCCGCACTCCGTGCGCCAGACGATGGTGCACCTCGACACCACCGTCTGGGGGGTGCCGCAGGGAGACCCGTTCGACGTCGAAGATCTGATCACCGGCGCCCGCTGGACATGGTCCGACCACAACTTCGTCCGCCTCGACGCATTCAGCGAACCGGTCCACATCCTGCACGTGAAGGAGTCTCGATGACGAGTCCCACTGATGACCTGCTCGACGCCGTCGCGGCGGGCTCGCATCACGACCCGCATTCCGTCCTCGGAATGCACCTCGGCGAGGACGCCGAAGGCGCGCCCGAGTGGACCATCCGCGCACGCCGCCCTCTGGCGCGCAGCGTGACGGCGGTGTTCGCGGACGGCACGCGCGTGCCGCTCGAGCACGTGCGGGCGGGCATCTGGGAGGGTCAGCGCTCCGGCGACCGGGTGAAGTACGAACTCGCTCACGACCTACGAGAGCGGACCCGATTACACCGCGGAGGATCCGTATCGATTCGGACCGGCGATCGGCGAACTCGACCTGCACCTCATCCGCGAGGGGCGTCACGAAGAGCTCTGGCGGGTGCTCGGCGCGCACGTGCGGGAGATGGACGGCACGCAGGGGACCTCCTTCACCGTCTGGGCGCCCAACGCGCGGGCCGTTCGCGTCGTGGGCGACTTCAACGACTGGGACGGCCCGTCCCACGCCATGCGCTCGATGGGCGGCAGCGGGGTCTGGGAGCTCTTCGTTCCGGGCATCGGCACGGGCACCGCGTACAAGTTCCAGCTTCTCGCCCGCAGCGGCGAATGGGTCCTCAAGGCCGACCCGATGGCGCGTTTCGCCGAAGTGCCGCCGGCGACGGCATCCGTCGTCACCGATTCCTCCTACAGCTGGTCGGATGCCGCGTGGATGAAGACGCGCGCCGCCGGCCAGCCGGTCTCGCAGCCGATGTCGATCTACGAGGTGCACTTCGCGTCGTGGCGACCCGGTCTGTCGTACCGCGACGGCGCGGATCAGCTCATCGAGTACGTCACCGCCCAGGGGTTCACCCACATCGAGTTCCTCCCGCTCGCCGAGCATCCGTTCGGCGGGTCGTGGGGCTACCAGGTGACCGGGTACTTCTCCCCCACCAGCCGCTTCGGCACGCCCGATGACCTCCGCTACCTGATCGACCGGCTGCATCAGGCCGGTATCGGCGTGATCATGGACTGGGTCCCCGGTCACTTCCCGAAGGACGCGTTCGCGCTCGCGCGATTCGACGGCGAGGCACTGTACGAGCATCCCGACCCGCGCCGCGGCGAGCACCGCGACTGGGGCACGTACATCTTCGACTTCGGTCGCAACGAGGTGCGCAACTTCCTCGTCGCGAACGCCCTGTACTGGTTCGAGGAGTTCCACGTCGACGGCCTCCGCGTCGACGCCGTCGCGTCGATGCTCTACCTCGACTACTCCCGCGAAGACGGCCAGTGGGTGCCGAACATCCACGGCGGCCGCGAGAACCTCGAGGCGATCCACTTCCTGCAGGAGGTGACCGCGACCGCGTACAAGAGATACCCCGGCATCTCGATGATCGCCGAGGAGTCCACGAGCTTCCCCGGAGTGACCGCGCCCACGAGTCAGGCGGGTCTCGGATTCGGCTTCAAGTGGAACATGGGCTGGATGAACGACTCGCTGCAGTACATCTCGCGCGATCCGATGTACCGCTCGCATCACGAGGGCGAGCTGTCGTTCTCCTTCGTCTACGCGTTCAGCGAGAACTTCATCCTGCCGATCAGCCACGACGAGGTCGTGCACGGCAAGGGCAGCCTGTTCGCGCGGATGCCGGGAGACCACTGGCAGAAGCTCGCGAACATGCGCGCGTTCCTCGCGTACATGTGGGGACACCCGGGCAAGCAGCTGCTGTTCATGGGGCAGGAGTTCGGGCAGCTCTCGGAGTGGGCCGAGGGGCGCGGTCTGGACTGGTGGATCCTCGACCAGCCGTCGCACGCCGAACTGCACGGGTTCGTCGCGACGCTCAACCAGGTCTACCGCGCGCAGTCCGCCCTCTGGGCGCGCGACAGCGACGGCGCGGCGTTCTCACGCCTCGGCGGCCCGGCGTGGAATCCCAACGTGATCGCGTTCGCGCGCCGGGACTGGCACGGCAACACCGTCGTGGTGGTGTGCAACTTCTCGGGTGTTCCGGTGCACGGTTACGCGCTGGACCTGCCCGAATCGGGTGTGTGGCACGAGATCCTCAACTCCGATGCCGAGGCGTACGGCGGCTCGGGCGTCGGCAACCTCGGCGTGGTGCATGCCGGCGAGACCGGACGCGCCACGATGGTCCTGCCGCCGCTCGGCGTGCTGTGGCTCAAGCACGACCCGCAGCGGCGTCTGCCCGATCAGCCGGTCACGCAGCGCCTGCTGCTGCCCTGATCCGGCAGCGGGGTCAGAACAGCAGGGACGCCAGTCGTCCGCGCGCCCGGATGACGCGCGGATCCGCGTCGCCGATGAGCGCGAACAGCTCGAGCAGACGTTCGCGGACGACACCGCGCTCGTCGGACGGCAGCGCCGCGAAGAGGTCGAGCAGCCGCTCGAACGCGTCGTCGACGTGCCCTCCGGCGAGGTCGAGGTCGGCGACGGCGAACTGCGCGTCGACATCCTGCGGAGCGGCCGCGGCCGCAGCGCGGGCGTCCTGCAGATCGAGTCCCTGCACGCGCTCGAGCAGCCGCACCTGGCCGAGGCCGGCACGAGCCTCGTCGTCGCGGGGGTTCTCCGCGAGAGCCTTCTCGTACGCCGTGATCGCACGGCCGTAGTCGCCCGCCTCGATCGCGTCGAATGCCTCGGCGTGGAGCGGCGGCAGTGTCGGGTTCGACGGGTTCGGCAGCCGCCGGAGTCTCCTCCTGGCCGTCGACCTCGAGCGACCCGGTGACGCCGTTCTGCGCGGCGAGCTGGAGCAGCTGGGCGAACACCTCACGCACCTGCTGCTCGGGCACGGCACCGGTGAACAGCGGCACGGGCTGCCCGGCGACCAGCGCGACCACCATCGGGATCGACTGGGCGCGGAAGGCCTGCGACAGCTGCGGGTTGGCGTCGACATCGACCTTCGCCAGCACGCAGCCGGCCGCCGAGCTCGGTGACGACACGCTCGAGGATCGGACTCAGCTGCTTGCACGGGCCGCACCACTCGGCCCACAGGTCGATGACGACCGGGACGGTGCGCGACAGCTCGAGAACCTGCGGGAAGGTCTCGTCCGTGACGTCCATCACGAGTGACGGTGCCGTCGCCGGCGCAGCGGCCGGGCCGCCGGCGGGTGCGGCCGGACGATTGCGGAGTGCAGACAGGTCGACGGCGCCGCGGAGGGCAGCACCGGGAGGGACGTCCGTCAATTGATCACCTTTGCGTCGAGGATCTCGGAACCGTAGCCCAGCAGGCGGATCTTCTCCGTCGACCCGAGGCCCGGGACGTAGAAGAAGAGCTGGTCGCTGAATGTCGTGGTGAAGCCGGTTGCGGACTGCTCGGCGCCGGCGAGCGTCTTGACCGTCGGGTTGGTGTCGAGCTTGATCACCGCATCGGCGTTCGTCGGCTTCACGGTGTCGACCTCGTTGACGCTGACGGCGACGATCGCGCCGCTCTCGAGCGTGGCCAGGGCCAGCGGCGGGTGGGCGCCGGCCATCGAGTCGAACGAGAGGCTTCCGGTGGATGCCGCCGTCGTGTTGAACTCGGCGAGGCGCTTCTCCCTGTCCGCGGCGACGCTGACCCGGAACTGGTCGCCCTCGGCCTCGAACTGGCTGTAGAACTCGCTGTCCTCGCCCTTGTTGATCACGTCGGCATACGCGGCCGCGAGCTGATCGGGGGCCATGACGAGGAAGGAGGAGTCCGGCGGCACCTGCTGGGCGCCGACGTACACCGGGGCGAGGTCGGGCATCTGCGTGGCCGCTTCGAGGCTGGACAGGTACGTGAGCTTGTACGGCGACCACGCGTCCTCCTGCGTGATCAGCATGATGCTCGCGGTCTTGTCTTCCTCGTCGTTCACGACGGCCATGACCGATCGCGGCCAGCCGTCGTAGGCCTGCGGAAGCACGATCTCGAGCGGCTTGGTCGGGAATCGCGGCGAGCGCGCCGTAGTCGGCGATCGCTCCGCGGAGCTTGTAGTTGGTCGCTCGCTCGTCCAGGACCGCACCGTCGAGGCGAGTGGCGGCCAGCGTCGGCGTCCATCGCCTCGTCGGCGTCGGCGGCCGTCTCGGCGATGCGGGCGATGATCCGCTCCGCCTGCGCCTTGGTGACGGCAGGGGCCTGCTGCCCTTCGGGCACGATGATCGTCTCGGTGGGACTCGGCGTCGGGCTGCCCGCGAGCTGCGGCCAGGAGTCGGCGGAGCATCCGGCGAACAGCAGCGCCGAAACGGCGACGGCGGGGATGAGGACGAAGGCCCGCTTGCCGGAGGTCACCGAACGGCGGGTGGTCGGCCCCGAGCTGATGACGCCCTTGTCCGCGCCCTCGACCGCGAGGTCGATCGGCTCGGTCACCGGGAGCGGAAGCCCCTTGCGACGCGGGCCGCGCGAGCGGCGAGCGTGCCGGATGCCGAGGATGTAGAGGAAGACGCCGATCGCCATCAGGATGCCGCCGAGCGACGATGAGCGGTCCGGCCCACGGCGTGCTGCCGGCGATCGGCCACGACACGGAGACGTCGCTCGGGGCAGCCGCGGTGCCGTCCGTCGCCACCAGGACGCTCATCTCCTCGGGCAGCTGCAGCGGCGCGATCAGGAGATCCTCCTGCTGGAACTCGTCGAGCCACAGGTCGGACCCGATCGGGCTGCGCGCCTCGACGGGTGCGGCATCGGCCGCGGCGTCGCCTTCGGTCTCGGCGGGCGCCGGAGTCTCCGTCGCCTCCCCCTCGGCGACTTCGTCCTCGGGGACGGCGGCAGGGACGGCATCCGAGACGATCTCGCCGTCGGCGCCGAGCGAGACCTCGTTGTAGTCCGTGTCGGCGAGCCACGCCTTCAGGTCGGCCGTGCGGCCGTACGCGGCGAAGATCTCGCCCTCGCCCTGTGCGCGCAGGGTCTGCGCGCCGGGCAGCATGTTCAGGACTTCGCCGTCGATCAGCAGGTACGGCGCCTCCTCGGAGACCGAGAGATCGGCCGTCTCGGACTCGGGACCCTGGAAGACGGTGCGCTGGGCGATGCCCGCTCCGATCATCACGGCGGCGAGCACGAACGCCGCCACGGCCCACACGAAACGCACGAAAACACCTCTTCTCGGCCCGCGGGGGAATGCGGCAGGCCGTCGACTCGACATTTCAGACTAGCGAAATCCACCTGAATGTCGCCCGGGAGGCGCCAATCCCCGTGCTGGGGGCCACCTGTGCATATCCTGACGTGACAACATCAGATCCTCGCCGGGACACAGTCAGGAGTCACCGTGAAGGTGCACAACCCCTTCCGCGTCGCGCTCGTCGCGACCTTGGGCGTCGGAGTCGGGCTTCTGCTCATCGGCAGCGTCCAGACCCTGTCGACGATCCTGCTGTACGTGGGTACGGCGCTGTTCCTGAGCCTCGGTCTCGAGCCGGCGATCTCGTTCCTGGAGCGTCGGAAGCTCCCCCGCTGGGCGGCGGTGCTCATCACGATCCTCGGGGTGCTCGCGATCTTCGCCGGCATCGTGCTGATGCTGGTGCCGATCATCGCCAGCCAGATCAGCCAGCTGATCGAGGCGATCACCGAACTCGTCGAGCGCGGGACGACGCTCGAGGACCTCAAGGACTGGCTCGGCGGGATCTTCCCGAATCTGAACATCGACGAGGTGTTCGCGTTCGTCCAGGACTGGATCGAGAACCTCGACTACGCCTCGATCGGCGAAGGGGTCCTGGCCGTGGGGGCATCCGTGCTCGCCGGTCTGGCCGGCGCATTCATCGTCCTGATCCTGACGATCTACTTCACGGCATCCACGCCCAACCTGAAGGCGGCCGTCTACCAGCTGGTTCCCGCCTCGAAGCGGGCGCGCTTCATCGACATCGCCGAGCAGATCACCAAGTCGGTCGGCTACTTCGTCATGGGCCAGGTCACGATGGGTGTCATCAACGGCGTGCTCAGCGCGATCTTCCTCACGATCATCGGCGCGCCGTTCCCGGCCGTGCTCGCCGTCGTCGCGTTCTTCTTCTCGCTGATCCCGCTCGTGGGAACGCTCACCGGCTCGGCGATCATCGTCCTGACGTGCCTCGGACTCGGCTCGCCGACGACCGCGCTGATCGCGGCCATCTACTACCTCGTCTACATGCAGATCGAGGCGTACGTGCTCTCGCCGCGCGTCATGAATCGCGCGGTCTCGGTCCCGGGTGCCGTCGTGGTGATCGCCGCCCTCGCCGGCGGATCGCTGCTCGGGCTGCTCGGCGCGCTCATCGCGATCCCGGTGGCGGCCAGCATCCTGATCATCTACCGGCAGGTGATCATCCCGCGCCAGAACGAGCGATGATCACTCCTCGCCGAGTGGGCCGTCCCACTCGCGTCGGCAGCGGCAGCGCATCGGGATTGACCGCGGCGACGATCTCGGTCAGCACCCGTCGGGTCTGGTTCTCCCCGACCCACAGATGCTTGCCGCCTTCCACGGAGATCATCACCGCATCCGGCACGCTCGCGAACCTCTCCGCGGCGGCATCCGGCCGGAGGTAGTCATCCAGTTCCGGCACGATGACGATCACGCGACGCGAGTCTCCCGCCCACGCGGCGACCTCCTCGGGCGTGGTGCGGTGCAACGGCGGCGACAGCAGGATCACGCCCTCGACGTCGTGGTCGAGTCCGTACTTGAGCGCGACTTCGGTGCCGAACGACCAGCCGACGAGCCAGGGGCGCGGCAGCGACCGCGAGCGGACGAAATCCATCGCCGCGGCCAGGTCGAACGCTTCGGAGCGACCGCCGTCGAACGACCCCTCGCTCGTGCCCCTCGGCGAGGTCGTGCCGCGCGTGTTGAAACGCAGGACCGCCAGGTCGGCCAGGGCGGGCAGCCGCGCGGCGGACTTGCGCAGGATGTGGGAGTCCATGAACCCGCCGGCCGTCGGCAGCGGATGCAGCGTCACCAGTGTGGCCACCGGCGTGCGGTCCAGCGGCTGGGCGAGCTCGCCGACGAGGGTCAGCTCGTCGAGCGTGCGAAGTTCGATCTCCTCGCGGCGGGCGGGCAGGAGTACGGGTCCGCGGATGTCCATGTCAGGCGATCCTCCAGCAGTGCGAGTGCCAATGTCGGCGGGCGGCCAGGTCGGCCTGATCGCCCAGGACGCCGTCCGCACGCCAGACGACGAGGTGCGCGGTGCCCGGCGCGACGTCACGGCCGCACCCGGGGCACACGTAGGCCTTGGCCGCCTGGGAGGCGGAGACGGGCTGGACGGTCCATTCGACGCCGCGGCGGACCTCGCTGCGCTTCCAGCCGGTCACCAGCCGCTCGAAAGCCTCGTCGCCGGGCTCCTCGGAGCGTCGACGGTTCGAGCGGGGCATGGGTGTCAGTACCAGCCGACGCGGGTCGAGTGGTCCCACGCGCCGCACGGCGTGCCGTAGCGACCGCCGATGTATCCGAGACCCCAGGTGATCTGGGTGGCGGGGTTGGTCTCCCAGTCCGCGCCGGCAGTGGCCATCTTGCTCCCCGGCAGCGACTGGGGGATGCCGTAGGCGCCGCTGGACGCGTTGTAGGCGTTCACCCGCCAGCCCGACTCCTTGTTCCACAGCGCCACGAGACACGCGAACTGATCGTCGCCCCACCCTCGGGCGAGCACCATCTCGTAGGCGATCGCCTGGGCTGTCCCCGGGTCGGGGGTCACGAAGGGCGGACGCCACCCCGAAGACGACGAGGAGGACTCGCTCTCTTCGGGCTCCGGCTCGGGAGTCGGGGTGGGTTTGGGCGTGACATAGACGGTGTAACCGTCGCGATCGAGTTCGACCGCCGCCGGCTGTGCTTCCCCGGCGCTCTGCTCGAGGGACAGTCTCTGCGCGTCGCCCAGCGTGCTCGAATACAGCGTGATCGGAGCACGCTCGACAGCACTGGCCTCGGTGAGCGCGACGCCGGTCGGACCGATGTACGCCGCCACGAACCCCAGCGCCGCGAAGGCCGCGAACACTCCCAGCACTCCGCGTCGACGCGACCACCGCGGGGCGGGTGCGGCGGCACGACGTGGTCCGCCTGCCGCGTGGCCATCGCGCGTCGCCACATCCTGACGGGGAGTCCGTCGCGCGGGGACCAGGTCGTTTCCGGAAGTCACAGTGGCCTGAGTCTACCCGCGGCCCCGCGGCCATGCCATTCCGCAGCCGCGCGCGGAGCCATCGAGCTCACGCGACGGCGAGCATGACCTCGATCACCGCGTCCAGGACCGCGTCGACCTGCGTCTCGCGATACCCGCCGCGCTGCATCCGGAACGCCACCGCACGCACCTGCTCGACGGTCACGGAGTCTCCCGTCTCGAGATACCGTGCGAGCTTGTCGGCGACGAGGTCGACCTCGTCGATGCGGTAGCCGTAGCGCAGCGCGCCGACCCGGTCGAAACGACGTCCCTTCGGGCGGGAGAGCCGATCGAGCACGACCTGCGCCGTCTCCCGGGTCTGGCCGACCCAGGCGTGCGCGCCTTCCGTGCTGACCGCCGCTTCGCGCTCGCGCGCGGCGAAGGCGTCTTCGATGCGTCCGAGCGCGGCATCGACGGCGGCGATGACATAGCCGCGACGCACGAGCGGGAACGCCGCCTGGCGCACCTCGGCGGCGGTCATCGGCTCCGCACCGGCCTCGAACGCCTCGCGCGCACGCGTCAGGAAGACATCGACGCTGCGCTTGTCGTAGCCCTTCGCAGAGCCGCGGGTCTCGGGAAAGGTGATCGTCGAGGATTCGGAAGTCGTCATCAGGCCGCCAGCGGAGCGAAGAGGTAGTAGAGGGCGAGCGCACCCACGACCGAGGGAAGGATCGAGTCCAGGCGATCGAGCACTCCCCCGTGACCGGGCAGCCAGGAGCTCATGTCCTTGATGCCGAGGTCGCGTTTGATCATCGACTCGCCGAGGTCACCCGCGGTCGCCGTGCCCAGGATCACCGCCCCGATCACCAGACCGGGCCACCAGGGAAGTCCGAGCATGAAGAGCGCCAGGAGCACGCCGGCGATCAGCGCGGCCAGGCACGCGCCGGCGAAACCCTCCCAGGTCTTCTTCGGACTGATGCGCGGTGCCATCGGATGCTTGCCGAACGACAGGCCCGCCGCATAGGCGCCGGTATCGGAGGCGACCGCGATGATGATGAACGCGAGCACCCACCACTCGCCGCCGTCCTGACGCAGCAGGATCAGGCACAGACTCGTGAGGAACGGCACGTACAGCTGGATGAAGCCCGCGATCAGCACATCGCTCAGCACCGCGCCGTACGTGCGCCCGTCCTTGGCGAACATCTGCGCGAGCAGTCGCCAGACGATCACGAGCGCGACCGCCACGAACGCGGCGACCCAATGCAGCCAGAGATCGAGGAAGTACCCGGAGAGGATGAGCAGGGCGCCGAGCACCAGCTGCGGAATCAGGTCGACCCGGCGGCCGGAACCCTTCAGCGCTCGCCCGAACTCGAAGATCCCCAGCATGCCCGCCGCCAGGGCGAACAGCACGAAGACCTCTTTCCAGAAGATGAGCGACGCGATGAGCACCGCGCCGATCGCCAGGCCGATCAGGATCGCGACGATCAGATCGCGCCCGGTGCGCTCCTTGAGGCGCTCATTGGCCTCTTCGAATTCGGCCTTGGCCTGCGCGACCTGGTTCTCGAACTCGCTGCGGGCAGCCCGCACGTGCGACTGGAACGCCGCGTTGGGCTCGCCCGTGCTCGACGGGCGTCGCTGGCCCGCGGCATCCCGCCTGGTCAGCGGCGCGTCCGGTGGCGGCTCGCCTGCCGGCTGATCGTCGGATGCGTCGGTCATGAGAGTGGGCTCAGACCTCGAGCAGCTCGGCCTCTTTGCGCTTGAGCGCGTCGTCGATCGCGTCGACGTGGGCGCGCGTCAGCGCGTCGAGCTCCTTCTCGGCACGGGCGAGCTCGTCCTCGCCGATGTCGCTCTTGAGGCTGTCCAGGTCGTCCTTGGACTTGCGTCGGATGCCGCGCACGTGGACCTTCGCGTCCTCGCCCTTCGCCCGCACGATCTTGACGAACTCGCGACGGCGCTCCTCCGTGAGCTCCGGAAGCGTGACGCGGATGAGGTTGCCGTCGTTCGTGGGATTCGCGCCCAGGTTCGGGGTGTCGCGGATCGCCTGCTCGATGGCCTTCAGCGCGGACTTGTCGTAGGGCGTGACGACGAGCGTGCGCGCCTCGGGGTTGTTCAGCGACGCGAGCTGCGCGAGAGGGGTCGGGGTGCCGTAGTAGTCGACCAGGATCTTCTGGAACAGCTGCGGGTTCGCACGACCGGTGCGGACGGTGGCGAAGTCGTCTTTCGCGCCCTCCACAGCACGATCCATCCGCGCGCCGGCATCGGCCAAGACGTCCGCGATCACAGTGACTCCCATCGGTAGATCCAGAGCCCTCAGTCTAACGGGCCGCACCCCTCCGCCACGGTGCGACCCGGGGCTCATGGCTGGTCTCAGGCGGTGACGAGCGTGCCGATCGGCTCGCCCAGCAGCGCGCGGGTGACGTTGCCTGCCGGCTCCATGCCGAACACGCGCATGTCCATGCGGTTGTCCATGCACAGGCTGAAAGCCGTCGAGTCGACGACCTTCAGGCCGCGCTGGAGGGCGTCCAGGTAGGTGATCCGGTCGATCTTGGTCGCGTTCGGGTCCTTGTTCGGGTCGGCGGTGTACACGCCGTCGACGCCGTTCTTGGCGACGAGCACCTCCTGCGCGCCGATCTCGAGCGCGCGCTGCGCGGCGACGGTGTCGGTCGAGAAGTACGGCAGGCCGGCGCCGGCGCCGAAGATGACGACGCGGCCCTTCTCCATGTGCCGCTCCGCGCGCCGCGGGATGTAGGGCTCGGCGACCTGGGTCATCGAGATCGCGGACTGCACGCGTGTGGCGGCGCCGGCCTGCTCGAGGAAGTCCTGCAGGGCGAGCGCGTTCATGACGGTGCCGAGCATGCCCATGTAGTCGGCCCGGCCGCGGTCCATGCCGCGCTGGCTGAGCTCCGCGCCGCGGAAGAAGTTGCCGCCGCCGACGACGACGGCGATCTCGACGCGATCGACCGCCTCGGCGATCTCACGGGCGATCTGGCTGACGACGTCGGGGTTGACCCCGAGCTGCCCGCCGCCGAATGCCTCTCCGGAGAGCTTCAGCAGGACCCGCCGGGTTCCGGTCGCCTCATCGATCACGTGTCATCCTTTCGTCGCTTACAAACTATCCGAGCCGGCCGGTCGGCCTCGCCCCCGGGCATGGGAAAGGCCCGCACCGATTCCGATGCGGGCCTTTCCACGGGTGCTACGCGCCGACCTTGAAGCGGGCGAAGCCCGTCAGGGTGATGCCGGCGTCCTTGGCGACCTGGGCGACGGACTGCTTGTTGTCCTTCGCGTAGTCCTGGTCGAGCAGTGAGACCTGCTTGAAGAACGCGTTCACGCGGCCCTCGACGATCTTCGGGAGGGCGGCCTCGGGCTTGCCCTCCTGGCGGGAGATCTCGGTGACGATCTCGCGCTCCTTGTCGACCTCGGCCTCGGGGACCTCGTCGCGCGACAGGTACGTCGGGTTGGCGAACGAGATGTGCTGCGCGATGCTGCGAGCCGTCTCGGCGTCCTCGCCCGAGTAGGCCAGGACCACGCCGACCTGCGGGGGCAGGTCCTTGCTGGTCTTGTGGAGGTAGACCTCGAAGTGGTCTCCGGTCAGCGTGCGCACGCGACGCAGTTCGACCTTCTCGCCGATGATGGCGGCCTCGTCCGAGATGAGGGTGTCGACCGTGCCGGCACCGGCGGGCGCCGCCAGGGCAGCCTCGACCGAGTCGGCCGAGACGGCGGCCGCGGCATCCGCGACCTTGTCGGCCAGCGCGATGAAGCGATCGTTCTTCGCGACGAAGTCGGTCTCGCAGGCGAGCTCGATCAGCGTGACCTGTGCCGTTCTGCTCACGCGCGGCGACGAGGCCCTCGCTCGTGGAACGGTCGGCGCGCTTGGCGTTGCCCTTCGCGCCCTTCAGGCGCAGGATCTCGACGGCCTTCTCGACGTCGCCGTCGGCCTCTTCGAGTGCCTTCTTCGTGTCGACCATGCCCGTGCCGAGCTGGTCGCGCAGCGCCTTGATGTCGGCGATGGTGAAGTTTGCCATGGGTGGCGGCTCCTTGATTGTGGTGAGTTCAGAGGGATGCGCTCGGCGGGGTCGCACAGGACGACCCCGCCGAGCAATGCCTTGCGGCGGGTCTGCTACTTCTCTGCGGCCTCGACGTCGGCGACGGCCTCTGCGGCCAGTTCCTCCGCGACGGCCTCGGCGACGACGGCCTCGGCCGCGAGCTCTTCGGCGACGGCTTCGATGACGACGGCCTCGGCAGCGAGCTCCTGGGCGGCCTCGTCATCGCCGGCGGCCTCGGCCTCGACGGCCTCGACTGCCAGCTCTTCGGCGACGGCCTCGGCGACGAGCGCCTCGGCGACGAGCTCTTCGGCGACCTCTTCCGCGACGACGGCCTCAACGGCCTCTTCGCCGGCGCGCTGCTCGAGAAGCTCGCGCTCCCAGTCGGCGAGCGGCTCAGCGGCTTCGGCCGACTCGTCGGTCGGGTTGTGACGCTGGATCAGGCCCTCGGCGGCGGCGTCGGCGATGATGCGGGTGAGCAGGCCCACCGAGCGGATCGCGTCGTCGTTGCCGGGGATCGGGTACTGGAACTCGTCCGGGTCGGCGTTCGTGTCGAGGATGCCGATGATCGGGATGCCGAGCTTGGTGGCCTCGTTGACCGCGAGGTGCTCGCGCTTGGCGTCGACGACCCAGATCGCGGACGGCGTCTTCGACATGTTGCGGATGCCGCCGAGCGACTTGTGCAGCTTGTCGAGCTCGCGCTTCTTGAGCAGCAGCTCCTTCTTGGTGAAGCCGCTGTCCGCCGGGTTCTCGTAGTCGAGCTCCTCGAGCTCCTTCATGCGAGCGAGGCGCTTGGAGACCGTCTGGAAGTTGGTGAGGAGGCCACCGAGCCAGCGCTGGTTGACGTAGGGCTGGCCGACGCGGGTCGCCTGCTCGGCGATGATCTCCTGGGCCTGCTTCTTCGTGCCGACGAAGAGGACGGTGCCGCCGTGGGCGACCGTCTCCTTGACGAACTCGTACGCCTTGTCGATGTACGTCAGCGACTGCTGCAGGTCGATGATGTGGATGCCGCTGCGCTCGGTGAGGATGAAGCGCTTGACTTTCGGGTTCCACCGGCGGGTCTGGTGTCCGAAGTGGACGCCGCTGTCGAGCAGCTGGCGAATGGTGACGACGGCCATGGCCGTTCTCCTGTTCTCGACGCGGAAGACGCGTCGCTTGCGGTTGTGATTCGCACGACCGAGTGGTCGGCGGGCCTGGTGCCCGGCACACGCCCGCTCCAGGGCGAAGAGCTCTGAGAGACCGGTGGGAGTGGATGCCGCGCGTTCGTGAACCGGGGGTTCGCGTTCGCGCTCTGGGCACGCGTATTCACCCCGACGAGCGGGGTGTGCATCCAGTGTACCAGCAGGGTCTCCTCCCCAGCTTCCTGGGGCGAGCCTTCGTCCCCCGATCGCGCCGGGAGCGGGATGCGCACGATCGCCCGGCCGGAATGCTGGACGGATGCCGCGGCATCCGTCCCCCGTCAGCCCCGCGACCCGGTGCACGGCGCTGTGGGTCGCGGTCGTGCTCTGCGTGAGCGTCGTGTCGGGGCCGGCGGCCGGCGGCGCAGAGCGGCGGGACGCCGTACCGGCGGCCCCCAGCGAGAGCGACCTGGCGGCGCTGGGGTGGGTGTGGCCCGCCGACAGCTTCCGGCTGGCACGGGCCTACGTCGCCCCGGCGCACGATTACGGCCCCGGCCATCGCGGGATCGATCTGGCTCTCATCGGCTCGGTCGCCGTGCTCTCCCCCGCCGATGGGGTGGTCGCCTTCGCCGGCCGGGTCGCCGGGCGCGGCGTCCTGACGATCGATCACGGCGGCGGCCTCGTCACGACCCTCGAGCCGGTCGAGACCACGCTCGTGCCGGGCACGTCGGTCGCGCCGCGGTGACGACGTGGCGATCCTCGGGCGGGGCGGCCACGCCGAGGCCGGAGCGCTGCACTTCGGCGTCCGGCTGGACGGCCGCTACATCAATCCGATGCTGCTGCTGGGCGGCGTCCCGCGCGCGATCCTGCTCCCCTGCTGCACCTGAGCACCGATCGGCGGAGTCTCACGCGCGAGGGTGCGCGAGCCGGTAGGTCGCAGCGAGGCGCTCGGAGGAGACGTGCGTGTAGATCTGGGTCGTTCCGAGGCTCGCGTGTCCGAGCAGCTCCTGCACGGCGCGCAGGTCTGCACCGCCGTCGAGCAGGTGGGTCGCGGCGGAGTGCCGCAGTGCGTGCGGCCCGACGGCCGCGGTGCCGAGCACCTCGCCCAGCTCGCGCGCGACGACGTCGTACACCGCGCGGGGGGCGATGCGGGCACCGCGCGTGCCGAGGAACAGGGCAGCGCCGGGCGCGGCGCCGGCAGCGCGAGCCACGAGCGCGGGCCGGCCGCGGGAGAGGTAGGCCTCGATCGCGCGCCGTGCCGGAGTTCCGAACGGCACGACGCGTTCCTTCGACCCTTTGCCGAGCACGCGGACGGTGGCGCGGTCGAGGTCGACGTCGTCGCGGTCGAGTCCCGTCAGCTCGGACACGCGCACCGCGGCGCCGTAGAGCACCTCGAGCATCGCGTGATCGCGCAACTCGACCGGGTCGCCCAGGGCCGCCCGGGTGGCCAGCCCGTCGAGCATTCCGCGCACGCCGTCGACGGTCGCGACCTTGGGCAGCGTGCGTCCGCGCTTGGGCGCGACCAGTCTCAGGCTGGGGTCGGCCGACAACGAGCGCCTCCTCCATCGCCCAGGCGAAGAACCCGCGCGCGGCCGCAGTGCGACGAGCGAGGGTCGATCGCGCGTCCCCGCGCTGTGTCGCCTGCCACAGCCACTCGCGAAGTGCTTCGAGGTCGACTTCTGCCAGCGGCACCCCCGGAACCGTCGCCGACAGGTCCCGCAGATCCGCGGCATACGCCCGCACCGTGGCGGGCGAGAGTCGACGCACGCGCGAGAGGTGCTGCGCATAGGCTTCCGCCGCCTGGTCGAGATCCATGGCTCCAGCATGCCGCCAGATACCGTCCGCGCTCCGGCGGCGCACGGGCGATCACGCCACGTGCGCCCCGGCTCGGGTCCGGCGCCACCCTCCTTCGCCGCGCGCGACCTCGCCGTCCAGTGCCAGGAGCCCCAGGATCGCCGTCACATCCGCGGACGACAGGCCGCAGCGGCGCGCGATGTCGGCCGTCTCCCGCCACGAGCGGAAGCTCATCGCGTCACGCACGCGCGTCGCATCATCGGTGCGGTCGTCCGCCGGCGGGCATGTCGAAGAGGGTCGCAGGTTCGGCGCCGAGCAGTTCGAGCACCTCGTCGGCGTTCGTCACGCATCGCGCGTCGAATTCGCGCAGGAGTCGGTGACATCCCACCGAAGCCGCGCTCGTGACCGGTCCGGGCACGGCACCGAGGGGCCGCGCGAGCGCGGCGGCATGACCGGCGGTGTTGAGCGAGCCGCTGCGCGCCCCCGCTTCGACGACGACCGTCGCCGCAGCCAGAGCGGCGATGAGCCGGTTGCGCTGCAGAAACCGCCACTTCGTCGGGGTGGCGCCGCAGGGGACTTCGCTCACCACGGCTCCGGATGCTGCGATCCTCTCGATCAGCTCGGTATGGCCGGCGGGATACGACCGGTCGGCTCCGCCCGCCAGAAGGGCCACCGTGGTGCCGCCGGCGGAGAGGGCCGCGCGATGCGCCGCGCCGTCGATGCCGTAGGCCGCCCCCGAGACGATCGTCACGCCACGACCGGCGAGATCGGCGGACAGCTCGATGCTCATGTGCTCGCCGTAGCTCGTCGCCGCACGCGCGCCGACGAGCGCGACAGACGAGTGCGGGCGTGCGAGCGCACTGACCTGGCCGCGCACCCACAGCACGAGTGGGGCATGCTCGCCGAGATCGTCGACGGCGACCGGCCACTCCGGGTCTTCGGGAGTGATCATGACGACCCCCGCACGGCGGGCCCGCTGCCAGCGCGTCGCGCACGGCGTCGGGATCCAGTCGCGGCCGCCAGCGCGCCAGCGCATCGTGCCACCCTTGAGCGGTGACCGCCGCCGCGTCCCGAGCCAGACCGTCTCGGCCACCACCGATCACCTCCACCAGCGCGGCCTCGACGCCGAGCGCCGCCACCAGCCGCCCCGCGACGCCGTCGCCCGGCTCGACGATGCAGCTCCACGCGGCTGCGGCGAACAATCGCCGCGAACGCTCGTCGTCGAGGTCTCCGCGCACGACCGGATCGAGGAGCGATCGGGCGTCGCGGGGCAGGAAGTCCTTCATGTCGTGATGCCTTTCTTCATGAACAGGGCCCGGCCGATGTCGTGGACGGTGGGGCTCGCACGGCCGGCCAGGTCGCTCAGCGTCCAGGCGACGCGCAGGACACGGTCGTAGCCGCGCAGGGTCAGGGATCCTCGGTGCAGCGCAGCATCGATCGGGCGGCGCACCAGCGGAGGCAGTGCCAGCGGTCCGTCGCGCAGCCAGGGCCCCGAGACGCGGGCGTTCAGGCGCCACGGCGTCTCGCGCAGGCGCTGGGCCGCTCGAGCGCGCGCGTCGGCGACGCGGGCGGCCGCGGCATCCGTCGTCACGATGTCGGCGGTGAGGTCGACCGCATGGGCGACCGACACGCGTGCGAGCGCCAGTTCGATGTCGACACGGTCCAGCAGCGGCCCGGAGAGCCGACCCATGTAGCGGCGGATGGCCATCGGCGGGCACACGCAGCTGCCGCCGCGGACGCCGTAGTTGCCGCACGGGCAGGGATTGGTGGCGAGGATCAGCTGGAAGGACGCGGGGAAGGATGCCGTCACCCCGGCCCGGTCGATCGTGATGCTGCCCTTCTCCAGCGGCTGCCGCAGCGCGTCGAGCACGCTGGGCGCGAACTCGCCGACCTCGTCGAGGAAGAGCACGCCGTGCGTCGCGCGGGCGATCGCGCCGGGCCGGACCACCCGCGACCCTCCGCCGACGAGCGCCGCGATGCTCGCACTGTGGTGCGGAGCCTCCAGCGGCGGCCGGCGCTCGAGCGCGCCGACGGCGTCGCCCGACAGCGACCGGATGGCGGCGACTTCGAGGGCGGCGGCATCGTCGAGCTCGGGAAGGATCCCCGGCAGCCGGCTCGCGAGCATGGTCTTGCCGGCGCCGGGAGGACCGCTCATGAGCATGTGGTGGCCGCCGGCCGCCGCGGCGATGAGCGCCTCGACCGCGTCGCGCTGCCCGATCACTTCGGCCAGTTCCGCGACCACGTGCGCCTGCGCGCTCGGAGCCGCTGCGGGCACCGGGTCGAGGTGCCGCTCCGCGAGGTCGGCGCCGTGCCGCCGGGCGACGTCCGCGAGCGAGATCGCTCCGACCACCTCGATGCCGTCGACCAGCGCGGCCTCGGCTTCGTTGGCGTGCGGCACGATCACACGCCGCTTGCCCTCACGGGCCGCAGCCATGACGGCGGGCAGGACACCCGGCACGGGTCTGAGCCGGCCGTCCAGGCCGAGTTCGCCGATGTGGACGGTCTCGGCGATGGATGCGGCATCCATGCGCCCCTCCGTCGCCAGCGCGGCGATCGCAATGGCCACATCGAAGCCCGAGCCGTGCTTGGGGAGACTCGCCGGCGACAGGTTGACGGTGAGCCGGCGACGCGGGAGGGCGAGACCGCAGTTGGCACTCGCGTTGTGCACGCGCTGCACGGCTTCGCCGAGCGCTTTGTCGGGGAGGCCGATGATGCGGAACTCCGGCTGCTGGTTCGACAGGTCGGCCTCGACCTCGACGAGTGAGCCGTGCAGTCCGGTCAGGGCCACCGCCCACGTGCGCGCCGTCGTCATGACCGATCTCCGCTCACCGGAGGTCTTCGAGGTGCTCGAGGACGGCCGTGTCGGGGTCGGGCCCGATGATCGCGATCGCATCCAGCCGCAGCCGACGACCCTGCGCCTGCTCGGGATGCGCGGCGATCCACGCGATGGCCAGGCGCCACAGGCGATGCTGCTTGCGCTGGTCGATCGCCTCGAACGGATGCCCGAAGCCTTCGCCGCGACGGGTCTTCACCTCGACGATCACCAGCTCGCCCGGCCGGGTCACGACCAGGTCGATCTCGCCGTCGCGGATCCGCCAGTTGCGGTCGAGCACGACGTAGCCGCACGACTGCAGATGGCGCGCGGCCCGATCTTCGCCTGCGCGGCCCAGGACATCCTTCGCTGCCATGAAGGCATCGTGTCGCGGCGAGCCAACGCGTCAGGGCCCGAGCGACCACCTCGATGAACAAGTCGCCCGCACGCGGAGGTGGGGAGGAGTCGCCGACGCACGCGGAACCGGGCGCGACTCTAGGATGGAACCACCATGGATGACGAAGTCTTCGAAGACTACGACCGCGAACTGGAGCTCGCCCTCTACCGCGAGTACCGCGACGTCGTTGCGCAGTTCCAGTACGTGATCGAGACCGAGCGCCGGTTCTATCTGGCGAACGAGGTCAACGTCGTGCGCCGCGACACCGAGCACGACTTCTACTTCGAGATCACGATGAACGACGTCTGGGTGTGGGACATCTACCGCGCCGACCGCTTCGTCAAGTCGGTGCGGGTGCTGACGTTCAAGGATGTGAACGTCGAGGAGCTCTCGCGCCGCGACTTCCACCTGCCCGAAGAGCTGTCGCTCGACTCCTGAGCCGGGCTCAGAACAGCGTCGGCACGTCCGCGATCGCCCACGACGCGCGATGGTGGGCGCTGATGCCGTGCTCGCGGATGGCCTCGCGGTGGTCGGGGCTCGCATAGCCCTTGTTGCGGGCCCAGTTGTAGGCGGGCAGTTCGTCGTGCAGCTCGGTCATCAGCGCATCGCGCGCGACCTTCGCGATGACGGATGCCGCCGCCGCGCTCGCGCAGTCGCGGTCGGCCTTGATCACCGGGCGGATCGTGAGCCCGGTCCCGCCCGCGGGAGTGATGTAGTCGTAGTTGCCGTCGAGCACCACGATCGCCGTCTCCGGCACGACGCCGTGCGCGCGCAGATCGGCCAGCGCTCTGATGGTGGCAAGACCCAGTGCGCGCATGATGCCGATTTCGTCGATCTCGACCGAACTGGCCCACCCGACGGCGCTGGCCGACACCCACGACGCGGCGCGGGCGGCGACCTCTGCGCGACGGTGCTCCGGGACGAGCTTCGAATCGCGCAGCCCCTGGGGCACGCGCTTGCGCGACCGGGCCGCATCGATCACCACGGCACCGACCGCCACGGGTCCGGCGAGGGCTCCGCGCCCGACCTCGTCGCACGCGATGACGATCGCGTGCTCCCGCAGCAAGCGCCGTTCCAGTGTCAGACGGGGCTCGATGACGGTCATCGCGACGAGGTCATTCCGCGTCGGTCTCGCCGCTCGGGGCGGGTACCCCGGCGAACACCTCGTGGTGGAAGTCCAGCATCCCGAATCGGTCGAACGGCCACGTGATCAGGAATGCGCGACCGACGACGTTGTCGACGGGCACGAAGCCCTCACCGGGCTGCTCCTGGTTGTAGCGCGAGTCCTTCGACGAGTACCGGTTGTCGCCGAGCACCCACAGCCGGCCCTCGGGAACGACGACATCGAAAGGGTCGGCGGATGCCGGGCTGTCGGCGTTCGGGAGCTGCAGGTAGTCCCGCTCGTCGATCGGCACGTCGTTCACGGTGATCTGACCGATCGCGTTGCAGCACACGACGTGATCGCCCGGCATCCCGATGATCCTCTTCACGAGGTGATCGTCGCTGTCCGGCGCGGACAGGCCGACCAGGGACAGCGTCCAGTCGATCGCCTCGACGATCGGCGAACGGGGCGGGTCGGTGCGCACCGGAAGCCAGCCGCCGGGATCGCGGAACACGACGATGTCGCCGCGGTCGTACCCGCCGAACCTCGGTGTGATCTCGTCGACCAGGATCCGGTCGTTGACCATCAGCGTGCTCTCCATCGATCCCGACGGGATGTAGAAGGAGCGCACCAGGAAGGTCTTCACGAGGAAGGAGACCAGCACCGCGACGAGCACGATGATCAGGACATCGCGCAGGAACGACAGCCATCCGCGTCGTCGATCCCGACCGGCGTTCAGCCCGGAACGTGATGAGGGCGCCGGCGCTGCGGGTGCCTTCTGCTCGGTCGTCATTCAGATCCTTCTGCGGGCTCGCTGCACGTCAGCACACCTCTGTGTTCAAGGGTCGCACATCCACACCTGCCGAGACGACGAAACCCCGGGCCGAAAGGCACCGGGGTTGCGACGGAATCGCGTCAGTTGTCGCGCTTCTCCTTGATCTTGGCCTTCTTGCCGCGCAGGTTGCGCAGGTAGTACAGCTTCGCGCGGCGGACGTCACCGCGGGTGACGACCTCGATGTGGTCGATCACCGGGCTGTGGACGGGGAACGTGCGCTCCACGCCGACCTGGAAGCTGATCTTGCGGACCGTGAAGGTCTCGCGCACGCCGTCGCCGGAGCGGCCGATGACGACGCCCTGGAAGACCTGGATGCGGGAGCGGTTGCCCTCGGTGATGTTGACGTGCACCTTGACGGTGTCGCCGGCGCCGAATACGGGGATGTCGGAACGCAGGGACGCTGCGTCGACGGAGTCGAGGATCTGCATGATCATTGCTCTCTGCGGCCGCCACAGGTCGACCGCGGTACTGGAAGGAAGGATGAAGTGCGTCCGGGGCCGTCAGCATGACGCGTGACGACTGGTTCCCCTGAGGCAGAACCGTTCAGGACACAAAGATCCATTCTGCCACGGATGCCGCGGCCCGCCAAAACGGTCTCAGACCGTGGGCGGCTTCTCCGTGATGACGATGATGTCGCGCTCGCTCGGCGCCTGTTGCGGCACCTGCGCGGGGATGTAGCCGATGCCCTCGGTCGTGCGCATCAGGATGGCGGACGGCTTCGCCTCCCGCCACAGCTGCACGAGCTCGAGCCAGAACAGCGCCAGCCCGACGACGATCGTCAGCACCATGACCGGCGCCCACCAGGTCTCGTTGAAGAAGCCGAGCGCGATCGTCAGACCGTGCCACACGGTGAAGCCGAGGACGTCCCACCACGACACCGCGCGCTCGGCGCGGACCGTGCCCCTCGCTCGGACGAGGAGGGTGAGCAGCAGCTGCCCGATGAACACCGACGGGATCGCGATGAACAGCACCCACAGGAATGCCCAGCCACCGGCATTGAAGACTCCCCAGCCGACGAGCAGCCACAGCGGAAGCAGGAACGCGGCCGGGATCAGCCAGCCATAGAACGCGCGACGTACCCACATAGCCTCGATGGTACGCCGCCGCACCCCGGTTGGGATGGTGCCCGTCGGCAGGACGAAGCATCCTCCCAGACTCGGCATCCCTCACAATGGTGAGGGACGAAAGGAACCGGATGATCGAATTGCGCACGCCCGCCGAGATCGAGGCGATGCGGCCCGCGGGGCGGTTCGTGGCAGAAGTGCTCGCCACGCTGCGCGAGGAGACCACGGTCGGGACGAACCTGCTGGCGATCGACCGTCGCGCCCACGACATGATCCGTCGTGCGGGAGCGCAATCGTGCTACATCGACTACCACCCTTCTTTCGGCGCCAGCCCGTTCGGCAAGGTCATCTGCACGTCGGTCAACGACGCCGTGCTGCACGGTCTGCCCTTCGACTACGCGATCAAGGACGGCGACCTGGTCTCGCTCGATTTCGCCGTCTCGGTGGACGGATGGGTCGCTGACTCGGCGGTCTCGTTCGTCGTCGGCACTCCTCGCGACGAGGACCTCGCCCTCATCGACACGACCGAGCGGGCACTGGATGCCGCGATCGCGGCGTCCGTGGTGGGCAACCGGATCGGCGACATCTCGCACGCGATCGCCGCAGATCGCCCACGCGGACGGCTACGAGATCAACACCGACTTCGGCGGGCACGGGGTCGGGCGGATCATGCACGGCGACCCGCACGTGCCCAACGACGGCAAGCCGGGGCGCGGCTATCCGCTCCGCGCGGGCCTGGTGCTCGCCCTCGAGCCGTGGTTCCTGCAGACCACCGACGAGCTGATCACCGATCCCGACGGCTGGACGCTGCGCAGCGCCGACGGCTCCCGGGGCGCGCACTCCGAGCACACGATCGCGATCACCGACGACGGCCCGATCGTGCTGACCGACCGGTCCGCGCTCAGCGCCCGCTGACCGCTCAGGCGCCGTCGATCGCGCCGATCGTGTGGACGCGGACGTTGTTGGTCGAGCCGGCCACCCCGGGAGGCGCGCCCGCCGTCACGACGACGACATCGCCGAGTTCGGCCTGGCCCGTCGCCAGCAGCACATCGTCGACCGTGCGCATGAGGTCGTCCGTCGTGAGCGCCCGCTCGACCAGGAACGTCTCGACGCCCCAGTACAAGGCACTGCGGGAGCGGGTTCCCGGCAGATCGGTGAACGCGAGGATCGGCACGGGATGCCGCAGCCGCGACATCCGGCGCGCGGAGTCGCCGGACTGACTGAAGACGCACACGTACTTCGCGCCCACGAAGTCGGCGATGTTCGCCGCCGCGAGGGTCAGCGCACCGCCCTGGGTGCGCGGCTTCGTGCCCAGCGCCGGGATCCGCGCGATGCCGTGGTCTTCGGTCGACGCGATGATGCGGGCCATCGTCTCGACGACGGTGACCGGGTGCGCGCCGACGCTGGTCTCCCCCGACAGCATCACGGCGTCCGCGCCGTCGAGCACGGCGTTGGCGACGTCCGAGGTCTCCGCACGGGTGGGCACCGGATTCTCGATCATCGACTCCAGCATCTGGGTCGCGACGATCACCGGCTTCGCCCAGCGGCGTGACAGCTCCACGGCGCGCTTCTGGACGATCGGGACCATCTCGAGGGGCAGCTCCACCCCGAGGTCGCCGCGTGCGACCATCACGCCGTCGAACGCGTCGATGATCTCCTGCAGCGCCTCGATCGGCCTCGGGCTTCTCGACCTTCGCGATGATCGGGACCCGCCTGCCCTCTTCGGCCATGATGATGCGGGCGCGCTGGACGTCACGAGGCGAACGCACGAACGACAGCGCCACGAGGTCGACGCCGAGGTGGAGCGCCCAGCGGAGATCGTCCTCGTCCTTCGCACTCAGCGCGGCCGCGGTGAGGGCGACGCCGGGCAGGTTCAGGCCCTTGTTGTCGGAGACCTTTCCTCCCACGACGACTTCGGTGCGCACCCGCACGCCGTCGGTGTCGATCACGCGCAGCCGCACCTTGCCGTCGTCGACGAGGATCGGATCTCCCGGGGAGACGTCCTTGACGAGCGGAGGGAAGGTCGTGCCGACGAGTTCCTTCGTTCCGACGACGTCCTCCGAGGTGATCGTGAAGGTGTCCCCCACCTCGAGCAGATGGGGTCCGTCCGCGAACCGACCGAGCCGGATCTTCGGGTCCCTGCAGGTCTGCGAGGATCCCCACCGCGTGCCCGGTCGTGTCGCTCGCGCGCCGCACGTTCGCGTACGCGAGTTCGTGCACGGCGCGCTCACCGTGGCTGAGGTTGAGTCTCGCGACGTCCAGCCCCGCGCGGACGAGCTGCTCGATCGTCTCGTAGGACGCCGTCGCCGGACCCAGCGTGGCGACGATCTTGGCACGACGCATGGACCGCTCCCTCCGACCGGTTCCGACACCGGTGCGTGGCTTCAGTTTCGCGCAGACCGCGCGTGAGTGGGTTTCTGCCCGGTAACGCTCCGGTGTCGGGCCCGCGCCGCCACCCCTCGACCCCGCTCTGCGGTTCTCACAACCGGCGCACGGCGGTCCGTGAAATCGGTGAGATGCAGAGTTCACACGGGGAACGAACCGGCGAAATGCGGATTCCGTAGCTTCTGAGTCACAAGCTCCACTTCACTGCGACTCCACGGGAGATCTCGATGACCGAAGCGACACTCACCGCGCCGGGCGGCGCCGCCCCCGACTCCGCTGTCGGCGCTCCCCCCGAGGCGGCGGCATCCGGTCTCGTGCACCGCCGCGGGCGCTGGATCGACGGCTGGGATCCCGAGAACGTCTCCCAGTGGGAAGGCCCCGGCCGCGCGATCGCCAAGCGCAACCTGGTGTGGTCGATCTTCGCCGAGTTCCTCGGCTTCGTGGTGTGGCAGCTGTGGAGCATCGTCGCCGTCATGCTCCCGGACGCCGGCTTCGCGCTCGACAGCAGCCAGATCTTCTGGCTCATCTCGATCCCCGCCCTCGTCGGCGCGACGCTGCGGATTCCGTACTCGTTCCTCGTTCCGCTCTTCGGCGGCCGCAACTGGACGATCATCTCGGCCGGCGCTGCTGCTGATCCCCGCGATCGCGATGGCGGTCTGCGTCGGCAACCCCGAGACGCCGTTCCCGGTCCTCCTGCTCGTCGCCGCCCTCGCCGGCTTCGGCGGCGGCAACTTCGCCAGCTCGATGTCGAACATCACCTACTTCTACCCGCAGCGGGAGAAGGGCTGGGCGCTGGGCCTGAACGCCGCCGGCGGCAACCTCGGTGCCTCGGTCGCACAGTTCGTCGTTCCGATCGTCGTGACGATCGGCGCCGGGGCCGCGGTCAACCTGCCGCTCGCCGGCTGGATCTGGGTTCCGCTCATCGTCGTCGCGATGGTGGGCGCCGCGCTGCGCATGAACAACATCTCCTCGGCGAAGGCGGACTTCTCCGGCTCGGCGGCGGCGCTGCGCGAACCGCACCTCTGGCTGCTCTCGCTGCTGTACATCGGCACGTTCGGCTCGTTCATCGGGTTCGCGAGCGTCTTCCCCAAGCTGATCGCCGACCAGTTCCCCGCGTTCTCGAGCATCGCGGTGGGAACCGTCAGCCGTCTCGCTGGCCTTCCTCGGTGCTCTGGTCGGCTCGCTCGCGCGTCCCATCGGCGGCCGTCTGGCCGACCGCTTCGGCGGCGCGCGAGTGACGATCGGAGTCTTCGCAGCGATGGCGATCATGACCCTCGCGGTCATGGCCGTGATCCCCACCGGGCAGTTCTGGCTGTTCCTCGGATGCTTCCTCCTGCTCTTCGCGGCCGCGGGTGCCGGCAACGGCTCGACCTACCGCATGGTCCCGGTCGTGTTCGCCCTGCGCGGCTCGGGTGACGCGGCGACCGGCGGCGATGTGTCGTCCAAGCGCAAGGCCGCCGCGGCGCTGGGGCTCATCTCGGCGATCGGCGCGTACGGCGGCTTCCTGATTCCGCAGGCGCTGAACCTCTCCCAGCAGGCGACGGGCAGCTACACCGGAGCGTTCTTCGTGCTTCGTCCTCGCCTACATCGCGCTGCTGGTCCTCACGGCGCTGGTCTACGGCCGCACGCGCAGCGACGGATTCCGGATCTGACACCCATGACCCAGACGACCACCGGCGTCGCGGCATCCACCGACACCCACTGCCCCTATTGCGCCCTCCAGTGCGCGATGACGCTGACGCGGGCAGAGGATGCGGCGGAGGGCGCGGCCCCGGTGGTCGTCTCGGGCCGGGACTTCCCCACCAACCGGGGCGGCCTGTGCAAGAAGGGGTGGACGTCGGCGGAGCTGCTCCGCTCCCCCGACCGCCTCTCGACCCCGCTCGTCCGCGGCGCCGACGGGGAGCTGCACGAGACGGACTGGGATGCCGCGCTCGATCTGATCGCCGATCGCGTGCGCGACGATCCGCGCCGAACACGGAGCCGACGCCGTCGCCGTGTTCGGCGGCGGCGGCCTCACGAACGAGAAGGCCTACCAGCTCGGCAAGTTCGCCCGGCTCGCTCTCGGCACGAGCCGGATCGACTACAACGGCCGGTTCTGCATGTCGTCGGCCGCGGCCGCGGGCAACCGGGCCTTCGGCATCGACCGCGGTCTGCCCTTCCCGCTGAGCGACCTCGACGCGGCATCCACGATCCTCCTGCTCGGCACGAACGTCGCCGCGACGATGCCGCCGTTCATCGGGCACCTCGCCGGCGCCCAGGACGCGGGCGGGCTCATCGTGGTCGACCCGCGCCGGACGGCGACCGCACGCCTGACCGACGATGGTCGCGGCATCCATCTGCAGCCGACCCCGGGCACCGATCTGACCCTGCTCCTCGGCCTCACGCACGTCGTGATCGCCGAAGGACTGACGGATGCCGCCTTCCTCGCCGCCCGCACGGAGGGCTTCGACGCGCTGCGGCGCAGCGTGGCCGGATGGTGGCCCGAGCGGGTGCAGTCGGTCACCGGCGTGCCCGCCTCGACGATCCGGGCGGTCGCCCGACGGCTGGCCGCCGGCGACGGGGTCTACATCCTCACCGGGCGGGGCGTGGAGCAGCACGTGGACGGCACCGACACCGCGACCGCCGCGATCAATCTCGTCGCTCGCCCTCGGCCTGCCCGGGCGGGCCGACTCGGGATACGGCACGCTCACCGGTCAGGGCAACGGCCAGGGCGGACGCGAGCACGGCCAGAAGTGCGACCAGCTGCCCGGCTACCGCAAGATCACCGACCCCGCCGCGCGTGCCCACGTCGCCGCGGTCTGGGGCGTCGACGCCGCGATGATCCCCGGTCCCGGCATCCCCGCCGTCGAGCTCCTGCAGTCCCTCGGCCGGCCCGCCGGCCCGCGCGCACTGCTGGTGCACGGGTCGAACGTCGTCGTCTCCGCGCCGAACGCGTCCGTCGTGCGGGCAGGGCTCGAGCGACTCGATCTGCTCGTGGTGTCGGACTTCTTCCTGTCCGAGACCGCGGCGCTCGCCGATGTCGTCCTGCCCGTTCCGCAGTGGGCGGAGGAGGAGGGCACGATGACGAACCTGGAAGGGCGCGTCATCCGGCGCCGTCGGGCCCTGGATCCCCCGGCCGGCGTGCGCGACGAGCTGTGGATCATGGCCGAGCTCGCACGCCGACTCGACGCCCCGGGCACCTACTCGGTCGAACGCGCGCGAGGTGTTCGACGAACTGCGCCGGGCATCGGCGGGCGGAATCGCCGACTACTCGGGCATCGACGACGCGCTGCTGGATGCCGGGGCTCCCGTGCACTGGCCCTGCCCGGTCGGCTCGCTCGGGACCCCGCGCCTGTTCGCCGACGGCTTCGCGCACCCGGACGGCCGCGCGCGCATCGTGGCGGTCTCGCCCGCACTGCGGGACTCCCGCCTCCCGGGTGCGGGCGAGCTGACCCTGATCACCGGCCGGCTCCTCGAGCACTACCAGAGCGGCGCCCAGACCCGTCGGGTCGCCGAGCTCGCCCTCGCTCAGCCGGAGGTGCGGGCGACGCTGCACCCGGCGACCGCCGACCGCTTCGGCATCGTGGACGGCGAGTCGATCGAGCTGTCGAACGAGCGCGGCATCCTGCACGCCCGGGCACTGCTGTCGACGGACGTGCGGCCGGGCGACGTCTTCGTGCCGTTCCACTTCGCCGGTGACGGCACCGCGAACCTGCTCACCTCCGACGCGGTCGATCCCGTGTCGGCGATGCCCGAGTTCAAGACCGGCGCCGTGCGCGTGCGCCGGGTGGAGGAGGCGATCGTCGTATGACCTCTGCACCCGTGCGTGTGCTCGTGATCGGCTACGGGCCGGTCGGCGCACGATTCGCCGAGAACCTGCTCCCCGCAGTGAGAGCCGGGCGGATCGCTCTGACCGTGGTCGGCGCAGAGTCGAGCGATGCGTACAACCGGGTCCTGGTGGCCGAGTACGCGGTCGGCGCGATGCCGCGCGACTCTCTCACGATCGCGGACCGAGCGCGGCCTCGAGGCCGCCGGTGGTCGCATCCTCACCGGTGTCGCCGTCACCCGGCTGGATCGCACGGCGCAGGAGGCCGTCCTCGCCGACGGCGAGCGGATCGGATACGACCGCGTCGTGCTGGCGACCGGCTCACGGGCGAACGTCCCCACGCTGACCGGTGTGCCCCGCACCGCGCACCGGGTCGCCGGCACGGACCACGATCTCCCGCGCGGGGTCACGGCGCTGCGCGACCTCGACGATGCCGAGCGCATCAGGCGAGGCCGTCGCGGCAGGGCAGCGCATCGTGGTGCTCGGCGCGGGCGTTCTGGGGCTCGAGTTCGCGCTGGCCGCGGCGCACGCCGGCGCGCAGGTGGCCGTCGTGCATCACGGGCCGCACCCGATGCCCCGCAACCTCGATCGCGGCGCGGGTTCGGTGCTGCGCAGAGCGGTCCACAGGACGGGCGTGTCGATCTTCGCGCACAGCCGTGCCGAGGCGGCCGTGTTCCACACCGGCCAGGACGGTCGCCCCACTTTCGACCGACTGCTCACCGCGGACGGCAAGGACATCGCCGGTGATCTCCTCGTGCTCTCGTGCGGAGTCTCGCCGCGCGCCGAGCTGGCCGAGGAATCCGGCCTGCACGCGTCATTCGGCGTCGTCGTCGATCGGAGCCTGCGCAGCTGGACCGACCCGACGGTGTTCGCGATCGGCGATTGCGCCCACGTCGGCGACCCGGCCGTGGTCGAGGCCGGGGGGCGGCTCGAGGGCGCGCCGAGCGGGCTCATCGGGCCCGGGTGGCGCCAGGCGGACTGGCTCGCCGCGCGCTTCCTGGAGGGCACCGAGGGCACCGATGACGCGATCCCCGCCGAGCGCGAGCCCCTCGTGATGCTCAAGGCCGAGCACGTCGATGTCGTCGCCGCCGGCGACGTCTCGCCGGATCCGTGGGACGAAGACGCTCGGGGGCGCCACGTCGCGCAGTGGGCCGACCCCGAGCACGGCCGCTACGCGAAGATCGTGTCGGCGGACGGCATCCTCACCGGATTCGTCTGCGTCGGGATGCCGCGCACGGCCGCGGAGCTGACGCTGATGTACGAGCGCGGCGATGAACTGCCGGCCGATCGGTCGCTCCTGCTGCGTTTCGACGGGCCGGACTTCGACCCGGCCTCCGCCTCCGCCGCACTCGCCCCGCACGCCACGGTCTGCTGGTGCAACGGGGTCAGCGTCGAGCAGATCGGCGACTCGATCAGTGCGGGCAATACGACGGTCGAGTGCGTCGGCCGCGACACCCGTGCCGGCACCGGCTGCGGCGGCTGTCGCACGCGCATCTCCGACATGCTCGCCGCCCACACTCTGGAGGCGCTGTGAGATCTCACAATCGGCACACTCGCGACGCGTGAGGGAAACGTTGCGTGGAGGAAACGCCCCTCGCCCCGTCCTCGAAACCTCGCCCGCCTAGCTTCGGATCACGACCCCGACCCCTCGCATCACCTGCCCCTCCGCCCGCGCCGACAGGAGATCACATGCCTCGCACTTCGAAGAAGACGGATGCCGCGGCATCCGTCGACGTCCCGGCATCCCGCGATCGTCACGTCGTCGTCGTCGGCGCCGGCATGGTCGCCCATCGCTTCGTGGAGAGTCTGCGCAGCCGCGACCCCGAGGGCATCTGGCGCGTCACGGTCATCGGCGAGGAGGACCGCCACCCGTACGACCGCGTCGGCCTGACCTCCTACTTCGCGGGTGCCAGCGCCGACGATCTCACCCTGCAGCGGTCGATCCTCGACGAGGACGATCGCGTGCGCTTCGTGCGCGGCGACGCGGTCGCCCGCATCGACCGCGCGGCGCGTCGGGTCACGACCGAGCGCGGCCTCAGCGTCGGCTACGACACGCTGGTGCTGGCCACCGGCTCGTACGCCGCGAAGCTGACCGTCGACGGATTCGATCTCACCGGCTGCTTCGTCTACCGCACGCTCGACGACGTGGAGGGCCTCCGCGCGTTCGTCGAACGGCGCAGCGCCCAGCTCGGCAGGCCGCTGAAGGGCACGGTGATCGGCGGCGGGCTGCTCGGACTCGAAGCGGCCGGCGCGATGCAGGGCCTGGATGTCGAGTGCACCGTCGTGCAGTCCTCCGACCGGCTGATGTCGGCGCAGCTCGACGCGCGCGGTGCCGATTCGCTGCGCCGCCTGATCGAGTCCCGCGGCATCGCTGTGCGCACGGGCAGCGTCACGACGCGCCTCGACCCCGACATCCGCGGGAACGTGCGCGGCCTCGAGTTCCGCGAGGGCGACTACGCCGACACCGACGTCGTGATCTTCACGGTGGGCGTGCGTCCGCGCGACCAGCTCGCGCGGGCCGCCGAGCTGAAGGTCGACCCGCGCGGAGGTGTGATCATCGACGCCGAGTGCACGACCTCCGACCCGCGGATCCTCGCGATCGGCGAGGTCGCGAGCTTCGACGGCCGCTGCGTGGGCCTGGTCGCCCCGGGCTACGCGATGGCCGAGGTCGCCGCAACACGTCTGCTCGGCTCCGCCGCCACCTTCCCCGGGTACGACGATTCGACCAAGCTCAAGCTCAACGGCGTCGATGTCGCGAGTTTCGGCGACGCCTTCGGCGCGACCCCCGGAGCGCTCGATGTCGTGTACGCCGATCCGGTGGCGGGCGTGTACAAGAAGCTCGTGCTCTCCGACGACGCGCAGACACTGCTCGGCGGCATCCTCGTCGGCGATGCGAGCGCGTACGGGATGCTGCGTCCGCTGCGTCGGCGGACCACTCGGCGCCGATCCCGCCGCGTACCTCATGCCCGAAGGCGCCGGCGACGCTCTCGCGAACGCCGAGCTGCCCGACGAGGCCCTGGTGTGCTCGTGCAACAGCGTGACGGCGGGCACGATCCGCTGCGCGGTGACCGACGAGGGCTGCACCGACGTCGCAGGCGTCAAGGCCTGCACGCGCGCCGGTGCCGCGTGCGGATCGTGCCTTCCGCTGGTGAAGAAGCTCGTCGGCGCGGAGCTGGCCCGCAGCGGGGCGACGCTCAGCACCGCGCTGTGCGAGCACTTCTCGCACTCGCGCGCCCAGCTCTTCGACGCCGTCCGCGTGTCGGGGCTGCGCACCTTCAGCGCGATCATCGAACGCTTCGGCGCGGGCCGCGGCTGCGACATCTGCAAGCCCGTGCTGGCCAGCATCCTCTCGTCCCTCGGCCACGGTCACGTGCTCGACGGCGAGAACGCCACGCTGCAGGACACGAACGACCACGTCATGGCGAACATCCAGAAGGACGGCAGCTACTCGGTCGTCCCGCGCATCGCCGGCGGCGAGATCACGCCGGAGGGACTGCTCGTGATCGGGCAGGTCGCGAAGGACTTCGGGCTGTACACGAAGATCACCGGCGGCCAGCGCATCGACATGTTCGGTGCGCGCCTCGAGCAGCTGCCCGAGATCTGGAAGCGCCTGGTCGACGCCGGCTTCGAGTCGGGGCACGCGTACGGCAAGTCGCTGCGGACGGTGAAGTCGTGCGTCGGATCGACGTGGTGCCGGTACGGCGTGCAGGACTCCGTCGGCATGGCGGTGCAGCTCGAGCTGCGCTACCGCGGTCTGCGTTCGCCGCACAAGATCAAGCTCGGCGTCTCGGGCTGCGCGCGCGAGTGCGCGGAGGCGCGCGGCAAGGACGTCGGCGTGATCGCGACCGAGGCCGGCTGGAACATGTACGTCGGCGGCAACGGCGGCTTCACGCCGCGACACGCGGTGCTGTTCGCCGAGGGCCTCGACGACGCCGCGCTGCTGCAGGCGATCGACCGGTTCCTGATGTACTACGTCCGCACCGCCGACCGGCTGCAGCGCACGGCGCCGTGGTTCGAGGAGATGGAGGGCGGGGTCGATGCCCTCCGCGCGGTGATCTTCGACGACAGCCTCGGCATCGCCGCCGACCTCGATGCGGCGATGGCGCAGCACGTCGACGCGTACGAGGACGAGTGGAAGGCGACGCTCGACGACCCCGAGAAGCTGCGCCGGTTCGCGTCCTTCGTCAACGCGCCCGACCACGCCCGATCCCGTCGCTCGCCTACACGTCGGAGCGCGGTCAGGTCCGGCCCGCAACCGCCGAGGAGCGCGAGAACCCCCGCGTCCTGATCGCGGGCACCACGCTGGCGGTGCGCCGATGACCGCGCTGCAGAACCTGACCGCCGCGGCGGCGCGGCCGCAGGACTCCCCGTCCGATCCCCCGCTGCGCCCGCTCGCGGTGTGGGTGCGCGTGTGCGCGATCGGCGACCTCGAGCGCGAGCGGGGCCTGGCCGCCCTGATCGACGGCGAGCAGCTCGCGCTGTTCCGCACGCACGAGGACCGCATCCACGCCGTGCAGCAGCTCGATCCGTACAGCGGGGCGTACGTGATCTCGCGCGGCATCGTCGGCACGCGCGGCGATGCTCCCACGGTCGCGTCGCCGATGTACAAGCAGGTGTTCGACCTGCGCACCGGTGCGTGTCTGGAGACGCAGGGCAAGGACGAGCACGCGCCTGCGCGTGTGGCCGGTCGCGGTCGACGCGAACGGCGACGTGTTCATCAAGTGGAAGGCAGCCGCATGACGACGATGATCGGCATCTCTCTGACCGGCCGTCAGGTGGTGATGGTGGGTGGCGGCGACGTCGCCGCCCGCCGCATCCGTCGATTCCTCCTCGACGGCGCCGTGGTCCGCGTCGTCGCGCCCGAGCTCGGCTCTGCGACCGCGCGACTCGTCGTGGACCACGCCCTCGAGTGGCGCGAGCGCGTCGTCGCCGACGCCGACCTCGACGACGCCTGGCTCGTCCACACGGCGACGGGCGATCCCCGCGTCGACGCCGACGTCGCGGCGCTGTGCGAACGCCGACGCATCCTCTGCATCAACGCCGGCGACGGCAGCCACGGCTCGGCTCGTCTGGCGGCCGAGACGCGGTCGGGCGACAGCATCGTCGGCGTCGTCTCGGATGCGGGTGTCGATCCCGGCCGGACGCGCCTGCTGCGCGACGCGATCGCGGAGCGGCTCCGCGAGGGCGGACTGCCGCTGCGTCGCCGCCGCCCGACGGCGGTCGGACACGTGCACCTGGTCGGCGGCGGCCCCGGTCCGGTCGACCTGATCACCGTCCGGGGCCGGCGCCTGCTCGCCGAGGCGGACGTCGTGGTCACCGACCGGCTCGGGCCCGACGGGCGTGATCGGAGAGCTCTCGCCCGAGGTCGAGGTGATCGACGTCGGCAAGCGCCCACAGCATCACCCCGTCCCGCAGCACGAGATCAACGAGATCCTCATCGACCGCGCGCGGCGCGGGCCTGCGGGTCGTGCGCCTCAAGGGCGGCGACCCGTTCGTGTACGGCCGGGGCGGCGAGGAGGTCGCGGCCTGCCTCGCCGCCGGGGTGTCCGGTCGATGTCGTGCCCGGGCTCACGAGCATCGTCTCGGTGCCCCAGGCCGCCGGCATCCCGGTCACGCACCGCGGCACCGCGGCCGCACTGCACGTCGTGAACGGGCAGGATGCGCCCACCGAGGCGACCCTCGCCGCGCTGCGCGATCCGCAGACCACGACCGTCGTGCTGATGGGCGTGAGCGCGCTGGCGGGCTTCGCCGCAGCCGCGCGGGAGGCGGGAGCCGATCCCGACCTGCCGGTGGCGATCGTCGAGAGCGGACACACCGACGCCCAGCGCACGACGCACGCGCGCCTCGCGACCGTCGCCGAAGTCGCACGTGCCGCCGACGTGCGCAATCCCGCGGTCATGGTCTTCGGCCACGTCGCGGCCGCCGACCTGCTGCTGCCCGCGCTGATGTCGAATGCGGCTGGTGACACTACCCTGTGATCATCGCCGAATCCCCTGATCCCGACGCGGTTGCGGAGCGCTCCGCACCCGTGATCTCCGCCGCGCTCGCGGGCTGCACGATCCTGTTGCCCGTCGATCGGCGGTCGGGTGAGCTCACCGCCGCTCTCGAGCGGCACGGTGCCGCCGTGCGCCTGGCGCCCGCGCTCACGATCGTGCCGCACATCGACGACGAAGAGCTCATCGCGCGGTCGCGGATGCTGATCGCCGACCCTCCCGACATCGTCGTGGTCACGACGGGGGTCGGCTTCCGGGGCTGGATCGAGGCCGTGGACGAAGCCGGGCTGCTCGAGGAGTTCCTGGCGGCGATCCGCCCCGCGCAGATCGTCGCGCGCGGCCCGAAGGCCCGCGGCGCGATCCAGCAGGCGGGACTGGCTGCGGACTGGGTCGCCGAATCGGAGACGGCCGCCGAGCTCGAGGAGTTCCTGCTCGCCGAGGGCGTGACAGGCCGGCGCATCGCCGTGCAGCACCACGGCTCCGGGGCCGACGGGCTGGACGAGGCGTTCGAGGCGGCCGGCGCCGATGTGGTGAGCCTCACGATCTACCGCTGGGGGCCGCCGCCCGACATCGCCGTCGTGCGGCGCTCCGTCATCGCCGCCTCGGCCGGAGAATACGACGCCATCCTGTTCACCTCGGCGCCGGGTGCGCAGGAGTGGCTCGGCTCGGCCGAGATCCTGCAGGTGCTCCCGGCGATGCGCGCGCACGCCGAGGCCGGACGACTGCTGATGGCGGCGGTGGGCCCGATCACGGCGGGGCCGCTCCGCGATGCCGGATTCGAGCCCCTCATCCCCGATCGCGGCCGGCTCGGCTCGCTCGTGCGGGCCGTCGTGACGTATTTCGGCGGCGGGCAGGCACCCGGGATCGAGACGGTCGCCGGCCGGCTCGAACTGCGCAGCGCGGGCATCGTCCTGGGCGGACGGCACATCCCGGTCTCGCGTGTGGGGCTGGACATCCTGGCGACCCTGGCCGATGCCGCACGGCGGCACCGTGTCTCGCGAAGAGCTGCAGAGCGCCCTCCCGCGTTCGGTGTCGAACACCCACGCCGTCGAGGTCGCCGTCGCGCGGCTGCGCGAGACGATCGGCGTGCCCGACCTGATCAAGACCGTCGTCAAGCGGGGCTACCGGCTGAACGTGGTCGAGGACGACGCGCGCTGATCAGCGGTGCTGCCCGCGTGCGATCACGATCGCCGAACGCGCCGGGACGACCGCGCTGCCGCCGCCGACGGCACCGGTCCCGTCCGTCGCCAGGAGCATGTCGGCCGTCGGAGGGCACGGGCATCGTGACGGATGCCGCGGCGAAGTTCACGAGGATCTCGATGTCGCCGCGCCGCAGGCGGAACCACCGTGCCTCCTCATCCGCTTCGGCCTCGAGCGACGCGAAGGACGGATCGGTCAGATCGGGATGCGCCCGGCGAAGGGCGATCAGGTCGCGGTAGAGCGCGTGGATCCGACCGTGCATGCCTTCGCCGCGCTCGGCCCAGTTCAGCTTCGATCGGCTGAAGGTCTCGGGGTCCTGCGGGTCGGGCACGACCGAGCGGTCCCACCCCATCGCCGCGAACTCGGCGATGCGCCCTTCGGCGGTCGCACGTCCGAGCTCCGGCTCGGGGTGCGAGGTGAAGAACTGCCACGGCGTCGACGCGGCCCACTCCTCGCCCATGAACAGCATCGGCGTGAACGGCGAGAGCACCGTGAGCACCGCCGCGATGGCCAGGCCGCCCTCGTCGAGCGACTGCGACAGCCGGTCGCCGGCGGCGCGGTTGCCGATCTGGTCGTGATCCTGACTGAAGGTCACGAGGCGCGAGGTGGGGATGCGGGGGTCGATCGGCGTGCCGTGCGCGCGACCGCGGAACGACGACCACGAACCGTCGTGGAAGAACCCCTCGGTCGAGACCTTCACCAGCGCCGAGAGCGGCGCGAAGTCCGCGTAGTAGCCGCTGATCTCGCCGGAGACGGCCACGTGGAGGGCGTGGTGGTAGTCGTCGCTCCACTGGGCGCCCAGCCCGTAGCCGTCCGCCTCCCGCGCGGCGATCAGCGTCGCGTCGTTCAGGTCGGACTCCGCGATGAGGGTGAGCGGGCGCCCGACATGGGCACTCAGCGCATCGGTCTCCTCGGCGAGCTCCCTCAGGATGTGCCGCACCGACGAGTCCTTGAGGGCGTGCACCGCATCGAGGCGGAGGCCGTCGACGTGATAGTCGCGCATCCACATGAGCGCGTTCTCGACGATGAAGCGGCGCACCTCCGCCTGATCGAGATCGACAGACGACCCCCACGTGTTGCGCTCGGCGTCGCGCAGGTAGGGACCGAACTCGGGCAGGTAGTTGCCGCTGGGTCCCAGATGGTTGTGCACGACGTCCTGGATGACGCCGAGACCGCGCGCGTGGCACGCGTCGACGAACCGCTGATAGGCGGCGGGCCCGCCGTACCCCTCGTGGACGGCGTACCAGAGGACGCCGTCGTACCCCCAGTTGTGCGTGCCGTTGAAGGCGTTGACCGGGAGCAGCTCGACGAAGCCGATGCCGAGCTCAACGAGATGATCCAGGCGATCGATCGCGGAGTCGAGCGTGCCGCCCAGGGTGAACGTGCCGATGTGCAGTTCGTAGACGATCGAGCCGGCCAGCTGTCGTCCCGTCCAGGACTCGTCCTGCCAGACGTGCGCCGAAGGATCGAACCACGCGCTCAGCTCGTGCACACCGCGCGGCTGACGGCGGGATCGGGGATCCGGACGCACGGCGGGCGAGTCGTCGAGGACGAACCCGTACTCGTCTCCGTCGCGCAGATCGACCGGGGTCGCGAACCAGCCGCCCGCTCCGGCCTCCAGGCGGATGCGGTCGTGCCCGGGGCGATGGAGCTCGACTTTGTCGCGCCGCGGCGCCCAGACCTCGATCACTCCGTGCCCTTCCTCTCCGTTCGTGGTGGGGATCAGCAGCGCGACGGGGTAGGTCGCCGAGCAGGTCGTCGAGCCGGATCGTCGAGCCCTCGAAGACGCGGCCGGTCACGGCATCCGTCGTCGGCCCGGAGTGCCGCAGCAGGACGGTCTCGCCCCAACCCCCGCGCCGCGCCAGTCCCACCGGGAGCCGTGTCGCGACGGTGAGCGCGCCGCCCCGGTCGAACGCGATCGCGTGGTCGGATGCCGCGCCGACGACCGTCATCGGCGTGTAGCGGCGTGAACAGCTCGGGCCGATCGCGCCGAAGACGCAGCGCGCGCGAGGTGACGAGCAGCTTCGCGGCGCCCGTGGCATCGACGGGTGGCACCTCGCCCAGGGCGAAGGCGGAATCGATGGCCGCCAGCATCCGGCGTCGTTCGTCGAAATCGACGGCTCGGCGATTGTCGGGATCGACCAGGGACGTCTCCCACAGCTCCGAGCCCTGGTAGACATCGGGGACCCCCGGCCCGGTCAGCTGGAGCAGCTTCGCCGACAGCGAGTTCGACCATCCGGCCGGCGCGAGCTCGGCGACGAAATCCGCGATGAGGGCGTGCAGCGCGGGATCGTCGAAGACGGCGTCCACCGTCGCGTGCATCCGGGCCTCGAACGCCTCATCCGGGTCCCACCAGCCGGTCGCCTCGGCCGCTTCGCGCGACGCCTTCTCGGCGTACGCGTGCAGCCGCTCGCGCGAGGCGGGCCAGGATCCGATCACCGCCTGGTAGAGCAGGCTGTCGAACGGGCCGTGCCCGGTCGAGGCGCGGCCGCGCAGCTCGCCGAGCGACCGCCGACCAGCGCTCCGGAATCTCCGCCAGCACATCCAGGCGCGCGCGCACGTCTTCGCCGCGCTTGGTGTCGTGCGTGGACAGCGTGGTCATCGTGTGCGGCCACGACGCCTGCCGCGCCGCGTTCGCCCGGTGGAAGCCGTCGACCGACAGCGCGAAGACCGAAGGGTCGCCGCCGACCTCCGTGAGCGAGCCGAGGCGGGTCCAGCGGTAGAAGGCGGTGTCTTCGACACCCTTGGCCATCACCGGTCCGGTGGTCTGCTGGAACCGGCGCGCGACCGGGGTCGACGGGTCGGCGAGGATCGGCACGAGCGCGCCCGATCGCCTCGGCGAGGTCCGGCCGCCGGGCGGCTGCCTCGGCGGCCGCGGTGTCGAGGTGCGAGCGGCCCGCCGGCAGATACGACCGGTAGACCGGGAAGCAGGTGAGCAGCTCGGCCAGCGCGTCGGCGGCGTGATCGACCGGCACGGGCAGCTCACGGACCAGCCGGGCGATCTCGGCCTGCTGGATCGTGTCGGCGATCATCCGCTTGGTCTCGTGGATGAGGTCGTGGTAATCCGGCGTGCGGCTCCCGCGCAGCGCGTCGTCCAGCGCGGACAGCCCGATCTCGCCGGCCGGATCGATCAGGACCCGATCGATCTCCGCGAGGGCGTCATAGCCGGTCGTGCCGTCGGTCTCCCACCAGGCGGGCAGAGCCTCGCCGTGCTCGAGGATCTTCTCCACGAGCACGTACGCGCCGCCCGTCGCGGTCGAGAGCCGCTCGAGGTAGCCCCCGGGATCGACCAGGCCGTCGGGGTGATCGATGCGGAGCCCGTCCGCGAGCCCTTCGCGGATCCAGCGCAGCACCTCCACGTGGGTCTGGTCGAACACCCACGGGATCTCGACCCGCACGCCGGTCAGCGTCGTGACGGCGAAGAACCGCCGGTAGTTCAGCTCCGCGGCCTCACGGCGCCAGAAGATCGCCTCCCAGTGCTGGCGCTGCAGAATGTCGCGGATGACGAGCGGATCCTCGAGTGCCTCGCCGCCGGCGACCGAGCCGGGCGCCAGCGGAAGCACATGCTCGCCGTAGAAGCGCACGACGCCGTGCGGAGCGAGGTCTGTCGCCGCCGGATCGATCGACACGTCTCCCGCCGCGATGACCTCGTCGATGTGCGCGCCGAGGATCGGCACGCGGATGCGCCCGCCCCCGAAGTCCCAGTCGATGTCGAACGCCTCGGCGTAGCGCGAGTCGCGGCCGAGGGTCAGCACGTCCCACCACCACGGGTTCTGCGCCGGCTGCGAGATGCCCATGTGGTTCGGGACGGTGTCGATCAGGATGCCGAGACCTGCGCGCCGCGCCGCCCCGGCGAATCGGTCGAGCCCGGCCGCTCCCCCGCGGGCCGGATCGACCTGCGTGGGATCGACGACGTCGTAGCCGTGGTCCGACCCCTCGGTCGCCTTCAGCAGCGGCGAGAGGTAGGCCCACGAGACACCGAGATCGTGCAGGTAGGGCACCACCTCGGCGGCCGCGTCGAGATCGAACGTCTTCCGGATCTGAAGGCGATAAGTGGACGCGGGGCGCGGTGTCATGTCCTACGCTTCCGAGCTCCGTCTTCGGTGAGGGACTGGGCATGTCATCGAGATTGAGAGACATCGTGCTGACGGCCGCCAGCGACGCCGCGACGGAGTGGTCGACCTCCGACGACCGGCCCCTGATGCTCGATGAGCACCAGCATCGCTTTGGCCTGAACGGCCACGGTCGACCCGGGGTCGATGTTGTCGACGTCCGCCCGCTCGCCCGCCGTGTCCACGAGGATGTCCCACCGGGGGCTGTACTCGACAGCGGGGATGCGGAAGTCCACCGGCTCATCGCCGGCGTTGAACAGCACGATGAAGTGGTTGTCGGCGATCGACTCCCCCCGGGCGTCACGCTCGCGGATGCCGGCCCCGTTGAGGAAGACGCCCACCGCGCGCCCGAATCCGGAGTCCCAGTCCTCGGGCTGCATCTCGGTGCCGTCCGGACGCAGCCAGGCGATGTCGGGAATGGGCGCTCCCGCCTCGCGACGCACGGGTCGGCCGTTGAAGAACCGGCCGCGCCGGAATGTGGGGTGCTCGCGTCGCAGGCGCACCAGAGCTGCGGTGAATTCGACGAGCGGCTCATCGACGCTGTCCCAGTGCACCCAGGTCAGCTCGTTGTCCTGCGCGTAGCCGTTGTTGTTGCCGCGCTGCGTACGGCCCAGTTCGTCACCGTGCAGAAGCATCGGCACGCCCTGGGACAGCAGCAGCGTCGCGATGAAGTTGCGCTGCTGGCGCCCGCGCATCGTGAGCACCGTCGCGTCGTCGGTCGGACCCTCGACTCCGAAGTTCTGCGACCTGTTGTGCGACTCGCCGTCGTTGCCGTCTTCGCCGTTCGCGTCGTTGTGCTTCTCGTTGTAGCTGACGAGGTCGCGCAGCGTGAAGCCGTCGTGGGCGGTGACGAAGTTGATCGACGCCACCGGCCTGCGGCCGGAGTGCTCGTACAGATCGGCCGACCCGGTCAGCCGCGAGGCGAACTCGCCCAGCGTCGACGGCTCTCCGCGCCAGAAGTCGCGCACGGTGTCGCGGTACTTGCCGTTCCACTCCGTCCACTGCGGCGGGAAGTTGCCCACCTGATAACCGCCCGGGCCGATGTCCCACGGCTCGGCGATGAGCTTGACCTGCGAGACCACCGGATCCTGCTGCACGAGTTCGAAGAACGCGGCGAGGCGATCCACGTCGTAGAACTCGCGCGCGAGCGTGGCCGCGAGATCGAAGCGGAAGCCGTCGACGTGCATCTCCAGCACCCAGTAGCGCAGCGAGTCCATGATCAGCTGCAGCGCGTGCGGGTTGCCGACGTTCAGGCTGTTGCCGGTGCCGGTGTAGTCCGTGTAGTAGCGCTTGTCCTTGTCTTCGAGCCGGTAGTACGCCGCGTTGTCGATGCCGCGCATCGACAGCGTCGGGACCCAGGTGGTTGCCCTCTGCGGTGTGGTTGTAGACGACGTCGAGGATCACCTCGATCCCGGCAGCGTGCAGGGCGCGGACCATGCCCTTGAACTCCTGCACCTGCTGGCCGCGCTGACCGGCGGCCGCGTAGGTGTTCTGCGGAGCGAAGAACGCGATGGTGTTGTAGCCCCAGTAGTTCGAGAGCCCCTTGTCCTGGAGTGTGCTGTCGTTGACGAACTGGTGCACGGGCATGAGTTCGATCGCGGTGACGCCGAGCTTCTTCAGGTGATCGATCACGGCCGGGTGGCCGATTCCGCCGTACGTTCCGCGAAGCTCCTCGGGGACGCCGGGATGCAGCATCGTGAGTCCCTTGACGTGGGCTTCGTAGATGAACGACGACGCGTACGGCGTCTTCGGCTGACGGTCACCCGCCCAGTCGAAGAACGGGTTGATGACCACGCCCTTCATCATGTGCGGCGCGGAGTCCTCGATCGTTTCGCGAGTCGGGCTTGCCGAAGTCGTAGCCGAACAGGGACTGATCCCCGTCCACCTGGCCCTCGACTGCTTTCGCGTACGGGTCCAGGAGCAGCTTGTTCGGGGATTGAACCGCATTCCGTGCTTGGGGTCGTGCGGGCCGTGCACACGGTAGCCGTACCGCTGGCCGGGGCCGACGGTCGGCAGGTACGCGTGCCAGATGTGCGCGTCGACGTCGATCAGGTCGACGCGGGTCTCCTTGCCGCGATCGCCGAAGAGACACAGCTCCACGCGCTCGCGCGCTCTCGCTGAAGAGCGCGAAGTTCGTGCCGTTGCCGTCGAAGGTCGCACCGAGCGGATAGCTCGAGCCGGGCCAAGTCTGCACATCGCCTCCATCATGAAGCCGCACCGAGAAATCGGAGCGGCCGGGAATCCCAGATTACTGCGCCGACCTGCGTGCGCAGTGGTCGATGACGCTCCGCTAGGATGCCTCGTCTTCGGCCGGCAGCAGGTCCGGACGCCGCGCCCGCGTGCGGGCGACCTGCTGCTCGCGCCGCCACGTCGCGATCGCACCGTGGTTGCCGCTGAGCAGGATCGGCGGCACCTCCCGCCCGCGCCAGGAGGCGGGCTTCGTGTACGACGGATACTCCAGCAGTCCGTCTTCGTGCGACTCCTCGACCAGGCTCTCGGGATTGCCGACGACGCCGGGGATCAGGCGGCCGATCGCCTCGATCATCGCCATCGCGGCGACCTCTCCCCCGTTCAGGACGTAGTCGCCGAGGCTGACGAGGCGCACCTCGCCGAGGGACGCCGCGTGCGGGTAGACCCGCTCGTCGATCCCCTCGTAGCGGCCGCAGCCGAAGACGAGGTGATCCCGCTCGGCCAGCTCGCGCGCGGTCGCCTGCGTGAACACCTCGCCGGCGGGCGACGGGAAGATGAACACCGGTCGGCCGGGCGCGTCGGCGGCGATCTCATCGAGCGCTTCGCCCCACGGCTCCGGCTTCATGACCATGCCGGCGCCGCCGCCGTACGGGGTGTCATCGACCGTGCGGTGGCGATCGTGGGTCCAGTCGCGCAGGTCGTGCACGCGCACATCGAGCAGGCCGCTGCCGCGCGCCTTGCCCAGGAGCGACACTTCCAGGACGTCGAAGAACGACGGGAAGATCGAGACGACGTCGATGCGCACGTCAGCCCTCCGAGGGATCGTCCTCGTCGGTGCGCGCAGCGGAATCGGATGCCGGGGCCTCGGCATCCGCCTCATCCTCGGGTGCGACCTCGTCGCCGTCCTCGGCGGGAAGCTCCTCGAACAGCCCGGCGGGAGGGGTCACGATGACACGGCCGGCCGCGACATCGACCTCGGGGACGATCGCCTTGACGAACGGCACGAGCACCTCGCGGTCGCCACGGACGCGGACGATGAGGAGGTCCTGCGCCGGGAAGTGGTCGACGCGGATGACGCGGCCGACGACTTCGCCCTCACGGACGACGTCGAGACCGACCAGCTGGTGGTCGTACCACGCGTCGTCTTCCGGGGAGACGTCCTCGGGGTCCTGATCGATCCACAGGATCGCGCGCACCAGCTCCTCGGCGGCGGAGCGATCGTCGACTCCTTCGAAGAAGGCGACGGGGTGAGTGTTCATCCAGCGGAACTCGCGGACGGTGAGCGACTTGCCGTGCCAGGGCGATGACTCGGGAACCTGCAGGGTGAACGTCGAGCCCGGCGCGAAACGGCCGTCGGGGTCATCGGTGTACAGCTCGAGCTTGAGCGCGCCCTTGAGCCCGTGCGCCTTGACGAGACGCCCGACGCGCAGCTGTGTCTTGGCCGCTTTGGGCGGACGTGCCGCCGGAGACTTCTCCGGGGTGGCCACGTCAGTCGTCCGCGACGTCGACGCGCACGCGCCGTCCGTCGGCGAGTGCCGTGATCGAGCGTGCGCAGGGCTTTCGCCGTGCGTCCGCCGCGCCCGATCACGCGACCCCGGTCATCGGGGTGCACGTGGACCTCGAGGACGTCACCGCGCGGAGACGTCGAAGAGCGGATGGACACGTCGTCCGGGTGATCCACGATCCCCTTGACGACGTGCTCGAGCGCAGCGGCCAGCACCACGATTACTCTGCGTCGGTCGCGGCGTCGGCGTCAGCCTCTGCCGGGGCCTCGGCTGCAGGCTCGTCGGCCTTCTTCTCAGCCTTGGGCTTGATGACGACCTTCTTGCTCGAGTCGATCTCGAACGGAGCCTTGGGCTCCTTGACCTTGACGGTCGAGACGGCGTTCGCGTCGCCCTTGAACTTGCCCCAGTCGCCGGTGAGCTTCAGCAGCGCCGCGACCTGCTCGGTCGGCTGCGCGCCGACGCTGAGCCAGTACTGCGCGCGCTCGGAGTCGACCTCGATGAACGAGGGCTCCTCGGTGGGGTGGTACTTGCCGATCTCTTCGATGACACGACCATCGCGCTTGGTGCGCGAGTCGGCGACGACGATGCGGTAGTACGGCGCGCGGATCTTGCCCATGCGCTTGAGACGAATCTTGACAGCCACGATTCTCCTGAATTGTGTGAAGTGAGACGAACCGATCGCCTGGAGAGTGGGGTGCACACCCGGCGGAAGCTCAAAAGGAGGACAACGGTGCTGGATAGAGGGTCGAGCACCACGTCCGACCCACAATTCTCCCACATCGCAGGCGGTCCCGCGAACACGCGTCGTCGAACGCACGCGAATCCGCGGGTCGGCCGCATCCTCATGTCAAACTGTGCGGATGACGGTGCCCTTCGCGACATCCGCGCGATCTTCGGTCGGTCTCGAGTGGGAGCTCATGCTCGCCGACGGCGAGACCGGCGACCTCGTGCCCCGCGGCCCCGAGGTGATCGACGCGCTCGAGGAGCAGACCGCCCTCGAGCGCTACACGGTCACCGGCGAGCTGCTGACGAACACCGTCGAGGTCACGAGCGGCATCGGCGACACGGTCGCCGCGGCCGTCGACGACATCGCCGACGCGATCGCCGCGATCCGCACGGTCACCAACCCGATGGAGGTCGAGCTGCTCTGCGCGGGGAGCCACCCGTTCGCGCAGTGGTACGACCAGCAGGTCACCGACAAGACCCGCTACCACACGCTCATCGAGCGCACCCAGTGGTGGGGACGCAACATGATGATCTGGGGCATCCACGTGCACGTCGGCGTCGAGGACGTCAACAAGGTCTTCCCGATCATCAACGCCCTGGCCGTGTACCTGCCGCACCTGCAGGCGCTGTCGGCGTCCAGCCCGTTCTGGGCGGGCGAGCGCACCGGGTACGCCTCGAACCGCTCGCTGGTGTTCCAGCAGCTGCCGACCGCCGGCCTGCCCTGGCCGCTGCAGGACTGGGCGGAGTTCGAGGGCTACCTCGACGACATGGTGCGCACGGGGGTCATGGCCGATGCGAGCGAAGTGCGCTGGGACATCCGGCCCGGCACCGCGCTGGGGCACGATCGAGGTCCGGGCGTGCGACGGCATGTCGACGCTGCCCGAGCTGGCCGCCGTCGCCTCGCTCGTGCAGGTGCTCGTCGAGCACTTCTCGCGCGAGCTCGACGAGGGACGCGAGCTGCCGTCCATCCAGCCGTGGTTCGTCCGCGAGAACAAGTGGCGCGCCGCCCGCTACGGCCTGGACGCCCGCGTCATCGTCGACAGCGAGGGCACGCAGCTGCCGGTGCGCGACCACTTGCGCGAGACGATGGGCCGCATCGGCGACATCGCCGCCGAGCTCAAGTGCGCGCGCGAGTTCGCCGGACTCGAGACGATCCTCACGCAGGGCGCCAGCTACGCACGCCAGACGATGGTGGCGGATGCCGCGGACGGCGACCTGCGCGAAGTCGTCCAGCACCTGATCCGCGAGTTCCGCGCAGGGCCCACCCTGCGCGACCACCTCGCGGCGCTCGGGCACTGAGGAGGCGGGATGCGCAATCGCGGGGATGTGCTCGTCATCGCGCAGTTCGTTCTCCTGGCTCTTCTGCTGCTTCCCGGTCCCCCGCTCTGGAACACGTGGTGGACGACGGCGCTGGCGGTCGTGCTGGCCGCGATCGGGGTGGTCCTCGCGGTGGCGGGTATCGCCCGGCTGGGCCGCAACATCGTGCCGTGGGTCGCTCCGAATCCGGGAGCCCCGCTGGAAACGGGTGGCGTGTACCGGTTCACCCGCAACCCGATCTACCTCGGCATCCTGATCGGCTCATCCGGATGGGTGCTGTGGAGAGGGCGCATCGAACTCGTCATCGTCTGGGTGCTGCTGGTCGTCGTGCTCTCGATCAAGGCGCACGTCGAGCAGCGCCACCTGCTCGCTGCGTACGGCGAGGACTACCGGCGGTACGCCGAACAGACCCCGTTGATCCTCTGGGGACGCGGGATCCGCTGAGCGCGTGCGTCAGCCCTTGCCGAGCAGCTTCTGCAGCTGAGCCAGGTCGGCCTCGCTCGGAGCGCCCTTCGCTCCGGCGCCGGCGCCGAGGCCGAAGCCCGATCCGGTGGGCGGGGCGGGGGTGGATGCCGCGATCCCGGCGTTCTCGGCGGCGCGCTTGGCCGGATTGCCCGAACGCGAACCCTTGGCCTTCTGCTGCTTGCCCCGCTTGGCGGAGGCGCCCGGACGCGTACCCGGAATCGGTCCCATACCCGGAATGTTGGGCGTGCCGCCGCGGGCGACGGTCTTCATCATCTTCGCCGCCTGCGTCGAAGCGCTGGACGAGCTGGTTCACATCGGTCACGGTCATTCCGGAGCCGCGCGCGATGCGCAGCCGCCGCGAGCCGTTGAGCACCTTCGGATTGCGGCGCTCGACCGGGGTCATCGAGCGGATGATGGCCTCGGTGCGGTCGAGGTCCTTCTCGTCGAAGTCCTCGAGCTGCTGCTTCATGTGGCCCATGCCCGGCAGCATCCCGAGCATCTTCTTCATCGAGCCCATCTTCTTGAGCTGCTGCATCTGATCGAGGAAGTCCTCGAGGGTGAAGCTGTCGGTCGCGAGCTTCTCGGCCATCTTCATGGCCTCTTCCTCGTCGAAGGCCGACTGGGCCTGCTCGATGAGGGTCAGGATGTCGCCGAGATCGAGGATGCGCGACGCCATGCGGTCGGGGTGGAACGGCTCGAGGTCGTCGAGTCCCTCACCCGTGGACGCGTAGATGATCGGGCGACCGGTGACGGAGGCGACCGACAGCGCGGCGCCGCCGCGCGCGTCGCCGTCGAGCTTGGAGAGCACGACGCCGGTGAAGTCGACGCCGTCCTGGAAGGCCTTGGCGGTGTTGACGGCGTCCTGGCCGATCATCGCGTCGATGACGAACAGCACCTCGTCGGGGTCGGTGGCGCGCGCGGATGTCGGCGGCCTGCTTCATCATCTCGGCGTCGACACCGAGGCGTCCGGCCGTGTCGATGATGACGACGTCGTGCTGCTGGCGGCGTGCGACCTCGACGCCGTCGCGCGCGACCTGCACCGGGTCGCCGACGCCGTTGCCCGGCTGCGGCGCGTAGATCGCGGCGCCCGCCTGGCCGGCGACGACCTGCAGCTGGTTCACGGCGTTCGGGCGCTGGAGGTCGGCTGCGACCAGGAGCGGCGTGTGACCGTCCTTCTCGAGCAGCTTGGCGAGCTTGCCGGCGAACGTCGTCTTGCCGGAGCCCTGCAGGCCCGCGAGCATGATGATCGTCGGGGGGTTCTTGGCGAACTGCAGCCGTCGCTGCTGACCGCCCAGGATCGCGACGAGCTCCTCGTTGACGATCTGGACGACCTGCTGGGCGGGGTTGAGCGCCTTGCTGACCTCGTCGCCGAGCGCGCGCTCGCGCACCTTCGCGGTGAACTCCTTGACGACGGGCAGCGCGACGTCGGCATCGAGCAGGGCGCGACGGATCTCGCGGACGGTTCCGTCGACGTCCGCGGGCGTGAGCTTGCCCTTCGTGCGGAGGTTGCGGAAGGTCTCGGTGAGACGATCGGAGAGCGTGCCGAAGGTTGCCATAGTGCCCCAAGTTTACGCGAGCGGACGAGCCCGCCCGTCAGGCGGGCCCCAGCTCCTGGAACAGCGTGAGCTGCAGGTCGGCGGGTCCGCGCAGGCGCGCGTTGATCGATCGCCACGGCGTCTGACGAGCGGATGCCTCCACCTCGGCGCCCGCGCGGGCCAGGCGCTCCACCGCCGCAGGCCGTGTCGTCGACCTCGAGCGCGATGCGGATGCGGTCGCTGGCGCCGCCGTCGGTCTCCACGGCGTCGATGAAGGACACCTGCGCCGGGTTCGCGATCTCGAGCGTCGCGCGCCCGGCATCGAGGATCGCCACGCGCGCGCCGCCGTCGGCTTCGTAGGCCTCGGCCTGCGGCATCCCGACCACGTCGCGATAGAACGCGAGCGTCGCGTCGAAGTCGGGCGCCTGCACGACGACGCGCAGCTGTCGCACCGTCCGAGGGTGCGCGCAGCAGCGCCCGAGGTCGCCTCGAGCGCGCGGACCAGGATGCGCGCGAGGTCGGCCCTGCCGGCACCGTCGCGCGCCCAGGCATCCAACGCGGCGAGCACCGCCCCGCCGATCGCCGCGCCCGCGACATCGGCGCGCAGCCGGTCGGCCCCGCCGCGGCGCAGCCGCTCCGACGCCGCGCGCGCGATGCGGGAGCGGCGGAGGGACGCCTCGCGCTCGAGTTCGTCCACCAGTCCCATCGCCGGGGCGTTGACCAGCGCGAGCGCGAGGCTGTCGGGCGCGAAGCCGTCGACCGATCGCCGTCGTCGCGGCGCGGACATCGGCCGCGGCATCCGTCGTCTCGTCGTGCGCGAGCCGCTGCTTCGAACGTCGTCGAGTCGCTCGTCGAGCCCCGCCCAGAGCATGTCGCCCTTCGAGGCGAAGTAGTTGAAGAAGCTGGAGCGGCTGACCCCGGCGCGCTGTGCGATGTCGGCGATGGAGGTCGCCTCGTAGCCCTGCTCGAGGAAGAGCTCGCACGCGGCTTCGGCGAGGGTCTCGCGCGACGATGCGCGAGGTCGCCCGGATCTCGAATCGGAAATCATGACCTCAGCCTAGGTTCGGCGTATTGTTGGACGCGATCCATAAATCGCCACAAGCGAAGGAATCCCCGTGCTCGAGATCATCACCGCCGGCCTCGCACCCGCGTTCGTGCCCTACCACGACGGCTGGGCGCTGCAGCGTCGGGTCCACGCCGACGTCGTCGCGGGCGAGCGGCCCGACACGCTGATCCTGCTCGAGCACGAGGCCGTCTACACGGCGGGCAAGCGCACCGAGCCGCACGAGCGGCCGACCGACGGCACTCCGGTGATCGATGTCGACCGCGGCGGCAAGATCACCTGGCACGGCCCGGGTCAGCTCGTCGGCTATCCGATCGTGCGACTGCCCGAGCCCGTCGATGTGGTCGCCCACGTCCGCCGCCTCGAGCGCCTGCTGATCGATGCGCTCGGCGAGCACGGCGTCGACGGCTACCGCGTCGAGGGCCGCAGCGGCGTGTGGGTGCGCCGCCCGCTGTCCGAGGACAAGGTCGCCGCGATCGGCGTGCGCGTGGAGAAGGGCGTGACGATGCACGGGTTCGCGGTCAACTGCGACAACACGCTCGCCGGCTTCCGCGGGATCATCCCGTGCGGGATCACGGATGCCGGTGTCACGACGGTCAGCGAAGTCGTCGGGCGGGATGTCGCCCCCGCCGACATCGTCGATTCGGTCGTCGTCCGCGTTCGAGGCCGAGTACGCCGGAGTGCTCGCGTGAGCGGCTGCGCGACCGGGTCGGCCGCGACCGCCGACGCCGGCATCCGCTCCCGCAGGACGCAAGCTCCTGCGCCTCGAGGTGCGCAACGCGCAGACCCCGATCGAGCGCAAGCCGGAGTGGATCAAGACGCGGGCGAAGATGGGCCCGGAGTACACGGCGCTGCACTCGCTCGTCAAGGACGAGGGCCTGCACACCGTGTGCCAGGAGGCCGGCTGCCCCAACATCTACGAGTGCTGGGAGGACCGCGAGGCGACGTTCCTGATCGGCGGCTCGCAGTGCACGCGGCGGTGCGACTTCTGCCAGATCGACACCGGCAAGCCCGCCGACTACGACACCGACGAGCCGCGCCGCGTCGCCGAGAGCGTCGTGAAGATGCGTCTGCGCTACGCGACGGTCACCGGCGTCGCGCGCGACGACCTGCCCGACGAGGGCGCGTGGCTGCACGCCGAGACCGTGCGTCGCATCCACGCCGAGAACCCCGGCACGGGCGTCGAGATCCTCGCGACCGACTTCTCGGGCAACCCGACGCTGCTGCGCGAGGTGTTCGAGTCGCGGCCCGAGGTCTTCGCGCACAACGTCGAGACCGTTCCGCGCATCTTCAAGCGCATCCGCCCGGCGTTCCGCTACGAGCGCTCGCTCGACGTCCTCACGCAGGCCCGCGACTTCGGTCTCATCACGAAGTCGAACCTGATCCTCGGCATGGGCGAGGAGCCGCACGAGGTCGTCCAGGCGCTGCAGGATCTGCACGACGCCGGCACCGACATCATCACGATCACCCAGTACCTGCGCCCCTCGCCGCGGCACCTGCCCGTGGACCGCTGGGTCAAGCCCGACGAGTTCGTCGCGTTCAAGGAGGAGGCCGAGCGGATCGGCTTCCTCGGCGTGCTCGCCGGACCGCTCGTGCGCTCGTCGTACCGCGCCGGGCGCCTCTGGGCTCAGTCGATGATCTCGAAGGGCCGCGACATCCCCGAGGATCTCGCGCACCTCGCGCAGGACATCGCGCAGGAGGGCCTGGCGTTCTCGCAGGCGGTGCTGAACCGGCGCTCAGTCGGCGCTGGTGACCGACAGCACGTCGCCGTCGGAGTCGAGGTTCACGAGGATCACGTCGTCGGTCGCGTCGGGGTCGAGCGCGTACTCGAGCACCGCGAACGGGTCGGCGCCGCCGTGCTCGTCGGCGAGGATCGTCATGCTCATGAGCTGCAGCGACCGGATGACGTCGACCTGCACGTCGCCCGAGATGTCGACCAGCAGCTCCTCGAGCTCGTCGCCGAGGCTCTCCTGCTGCTGGAGGATGTACTCGATCACTTCGCTCGTGCGGTCATCGAGCTCGGAGACCATGGCGTTGCGGGCGGTGCGGTCGATCGACTCGATCGACGAGATCAGGCTGGCCGCGACATCCAGCGCGGCCTCCGACACGTCGTCCTGATCGGGCGCGGTCAGATCGACCGTCACGGTCTGATCGCCGAGGTCGACGTTCTCGGACCAGAAGATCGACCCGTCCGGGCCCGACTCCAGGAGTCCGAAGAAGTCGTGCTCGATCGCCATATCCCCATGAAACCAGCACGCGGCCATCGGCGCCATCCCGTGACGGCGCGCCGCCGTGTTACGAGTTGATGACGGCGGCGCTCAGTCGACGAGGGATGCCGCGAACACGTGCGGCGTGAATCCGGTGAGGTCGCCGATGCCCTCGCCCTGACCGAGCAGCTTGACCGGGATGCCGGTGCGCTCCTGCACGGCGAGCACGAAGCCGCCCTTGGCCGATCCGTCGAGCTTGGTCAGCACGAGCCCGGTGACGCCGGCGTGCTCGAGGAACGCCTGCGCCTGCATGACGCCGTTCTGCCCGGTCGTCGCATCGAGCACGAGCAGCACCTCGCTGATCGGCGCCTGCTTCTCGATCACGCGGCGGATCTTGCCGAGCTCGTCCATCAGCCCGCCCTTGGTGTGCAGGCGGCCGGCCGTGTCGACGAGCACGATCTCGGTGCCGGTGCGCTTGGCGTACTCGATCGTCTGGAAGGCGACGGATGCCGGGTCCTGGCCCTCGTGCTGGGGTCGGACGATCGCCGCTCCCCCGCGCTCGGCCCACGTCGCGAGCTGGTCGACGGCGGCCGCGCGGAACGTGTCGGCCGCGCCGACGACGACGCTGCGCCCGTAGCGCTGCAGGAACTTCGCGAACTTGCCGATCGTCGTGGTCTTGCCGACGCCGTTGACGCCGACCACGAGCACCACGGCCGGGCGCTCGGTCAGCCGCAGCGTGGTGTCGAACTTCGCGAAGTGCTCCTCGAGGGTCTCCTTGAGCATGCGCTGCAGGTCGCGCGGGTCGGTCGTGCGGTAGCGCTCGACCTTCTCGCGCAGCTCGTCGACGATGCGCTCGGTGATGTCGGGACCGAAGTCGGCCGTCAGCAGGGCGGTCTCGAGGTCGTCCCACGTGGTCTCGTCGATCGTCGGGCTGACGAACATGCCGCGCAGGGCGCCGCCCAGGGACCACTTCTCAGCCATGCATCCAGCCTACGGCGACCGCATGCGGACCGCGTTACGGCGCACTCAGGCCGACGCGCGCTCGCCCACGCGCTGGCCGACGACGGCCGAGACGCCGTCCTGGCGCATCGAGACGCCGTACAGCGCGTCGGCGATCTCCATCGTGCGCTTCTGATGCGTGATCACGATGAGCTGGCTGCTCTCGCGCAGCCGCTCGAAGACACCGAGCAGACGACCGAGGTTCGCGTCGTCGAGCGCTGCCTCGACCTCGTCGAGGATGTAGAACGGGCTCGGGCGGGCCATGAAGATCGCGACCAGCAGGGCGACCGCGGCCAGCGAGCGCTCGCCACCCGAGAGCAGCGAGAGCCGCTCGATCTTCTTGCCGACCGGGCGCACCGAGACCTCGATGCCCGTCGTGAGCGGATCGTCGGGGTTGGTCAGCGAGATGCTGCCGGTCCCGCCGGGGAACAGCACCGGGAACACCTCGCCGAACGCCGCCTTCGTGTCGTCGAAGGCGGCGAGGAAGATCGTCTGCATCCGCTCGTCGAGCTCTTCGATGATCGTGAGCAGGTCCTTGCGCGTCTGGGTGAGGTCGGCGAGCTGCTCGACGAGGAACTTGTGCCGCTGCTCGAGCGCGGCGAACTCCTCGAGCGCGAGCGGGTTGACGCGTCCGAGCTGAGCGAGCTTGCGCTCGGCCTCCTGCAGACGGCGACGCTGCTGCGCACGATCGAACGGCGCGGCCGGGCAGCATCCCCCTCGCCGGGAACCTCCTGCTCCGGACCATATTCCGAAATGAGAATGTCTTCGTCGAGGCCGAGCTCCGACGCGACTCGCTCGAGCAGGCTCGACACGTGCAGCCGCTTCTCGTGGATCTGCAGTTCGAGTCCGTGCACGCTCTCGGTGAGGCCCGGCCAGGCGCTCGCGCAGCTCGGCCTCCTGCCGCCGCAGATCGGCCAGTTCGGCCGTCACGGCGGTGCGCGCCGACTCGGCCGCGGCGAGCTCGACGCGAGCCTGGCTGACCGACCGATCGACCGAATCCAGCACCGCCGGCAGCTGCGCGGCCACGCGCGCCGCGACCTCGCGCTGAGCGCGCCGGATCACCGCGCGCCGAGCGGCCTCGGCGGCGGCATCCCGCTCGCGCTCGCGCTGCCGCTCGAGCTGCACGACGCGCGCCTCGCCGGCGCGGACCCGCTCCTTGAGCGTCTCGACGTCGAGCCGCGCGCGCATCTCGCCGTCGCGCGCGGCCTCCAGCTCGGCGAGCATGCCCTCGCGAGCGGACGCGTCGAGCATCGGCCGCGGCGCCTCGAGCGCCGCGTTGAGCCGGTCGTCCGCGACACGCGCCGCGGTTTCGGCCTCATCGACCGCCGCCCGACACCTGCGCGAGCGCGGCGGCGAGGCGATCGCACTCCGCGACGGCCGCCTCGTGGCGGACGGAGGCGCGGTTGACCTTCTCGGTGTGCGCGGCGAGGGCGGCGTCATGGGCGCGCAGCGTCGTGAGCGCGGTCTTCGTGCGCTGACGCGACGTCTCCAGCGCGTGCACCGCGTCGGCGAGGGCTTCGCGCAGCGAATCGGCGACGACGACGATCTCGCCGCGGCGCTCGGCCGCGGCATCGCGCTCGGCCGCGAGCTCGAGTCGCGAGCGTCCCTGCCCCGACCCCGCGCGCAGCGTGTGCTGCGTGTAGACCTCGCCCGCACGGGTGACGATCGTGATCGGTCCGCCGAGCGCGGCCGCCGCCAGCGCCGGTCCGGCCGCCTGGCGGCCGCCGAGGTCTTCGGCGACGACGACGAACGACAGGATGCCGAGCACGCCGTCGGGCGCCGTGACGACCTCGCGCGCCGGCACGATGCCCGCGAGCGCCGGGAAGTCCGGCGCGACCGCGTCGGCCTGGGCGATCGCGATGTCGACGACGCCGAGATCGCGCGCCGCGCACGCTGTCGGCGACAGCGAACGCGTCGTCGCGCGTGTCGACGAGCACGCCCTCCGCGAGCGGACCGAGTGCCGCGGCGATCGCCGCCTCGTAGCCGGGCGTCACCTTGACCGCGTCGCCGAGCAGGCCGCGGATGCCGGACCCGCCCGCGCGCGACGAGTTCGGCGGCCGCGTTGCGCACGTCGAGCGCGCGACCGAGCGCGGCGGTCTGGGCGGTCAGCGACTCGCTCTCGCGCTCGGCGGCGTGCAGCCGCTCGCGCAGGCGACCGACGGCGGCCTCGGCCTCCGTCGCGTCGCGCTGCGCGCGCTCGTAGGCGGCGGCGTACTCCGCCGCCGAACCCTCGGGCACCAGATCCGGGTCGACGCCCGCGAGTTCGGCCTCCGCCTCCGCGCGTCGGGCCAGCGCCGCCTCGAGCGCGCGCTGCTGACGCTCCACTCCGGCGCGGACGGCGGCGAGGGCGGATGCCGCAGCCTCCGCCGAGCCGCGCAGTGCGGTGATCCGCATGTCGTGCTCGGAGACCAGCGCGCTCTGGGCGGCGATGTCGACATCGAGCGCGTCGAGCTCGGCGCGGGCGCGCATGACGTCGCGGGACGCGTCGGCCGCGGCATCCTGCGCATCGCCGAGCCCGGCGGCGATCTCGTCGATCTCGGCTCGGGCGTCGTCGATCATGCTCTGCGAGACCGTGGTCAGCTCGATGCCCTCGTCGTCGGCGTTCTCGCCGAGCAGCGCGAGGCGCTGCCCCGTCAGGGTGTAGAGACTGCGCAGCCGCTCCTGCACGCGCTCGAGCCCGTACGCGACGGTGCGCGCCTCGTCGACGCCCTCCGACCGCTGGTGCTCCTCGAGCAGCGCGATCCGCGTGCGCAGGTTCTCGGCCTGATCCTGCAGCGACGAGCCGCTCGGTGTGGCGCTCCTGCTCGCTGCGGGCGTGCCCGGCCAGTTCGGCGCGGAGTCCGGCGAGTTCGTCGGCGAGCAGGCGGGCGCGCGCGTCGCGCACGACGGCGGCGATCGTCGCGGCCTCGCGCGCGATCTCGGCCTGACGGCCGAGCGGCTTCAGCTGCCGCCGCAGCTCGCCGGCCAGGTCGCTCAGGCGGGTCAGGTTCGCCTCCATCGCGTCGAGCTTGCGGAGGGTCTTCTCCTTGCGGCGACGGTGCTTGAGGATGCCGGCCGCTTCCTCGATGAACCCGCGGCGCTCCTCGGGCGAGGCCTGCAGGACGCTGTCGAGCCGGCCCTGACCGACGATGACGTGCATCTCGCGGCCGAGCCCCGAGTCGCTCAGCAGCTCCTGCACGTCGAGCAGGCGGCACACGCCGCCGTTGATCGCGTACTCGCTGGCGCCGTTGCGGAACAGCGTGCGGCTGATCGTCACCTCGGAGTACTCGATCGGCAGCGCGCCGTCGGCGTTGTCGATCGTCAGCTGCACCTCGGCGCGGCCGAGCGGCCCGCGTGTGGCCGTGCCGGCGAAGATGACGTCCTCCATCTTGCCGCCGCGGAGCGTCTTCGCGCCCTGCTCGCCCATCACCCAGGCGAGGGCGTCGACGACGTTGGACTTGCCGGAGCCGTTCGGGCCGACGATGCAGGTCACGCCGGTTTCGAAAGCGAAGGTCGTCGGCTGCGCGAACGACTTGAACCCTTTGAGCGTCACGCTCTTCAGGTGCATACGGACGCCTTCCACCCCGGTCGATTCACCGCCTTACGCTACCCGAGGACATGCGCGCTTCCGCGCAGGCGGGCCGACGCCCGCCGTGACGCGGCCGCGGATCGCGCCCGGCGCGACACGCCCGCTGTTCACCGAATCTGCGAATTCGCTTGACGCGCGTATCGGAGGGGCGCTATCGTCTCTCTTCGCGTCCACACACACGAAAGGAGGTCACCGATGATGCACATGATCACGCCAGGCTTCGCGCCCGTTCGCCGTTCGCCGTTCTGCGGAATCGCTCCGGTGACCTCGTCGTTCGGCGCCACTGCTCCCACCGCCGGCTGAGCGCCGCCGGGGAGGACTCTGCCCAGAGCACGGCTTCCGTGCCGTGCCGACCGCGCATCAGCGGTTCGCCGGGGCCGCTCCTCCTGTCGAGCACCCTCCCGTCGCCCTTCTGCGACCCCGCCCACTCGGGCACGCCTCCATCCATCCCATCACTCGAAAGAGACCATCATGAACGACACCCTGGCGCCCGCCCGGTCTCTGGACTCGGCTCGGCTTCTTCTCCCCGCCGCGCAGGCGGATGGCGCGCACCTCACGCTCGCCGCCCGGCTCGAACTGCGGCTCGGACTCTGGCTGCTGCTGCGCAGCGCCCGTCACCACGGCGCGCGTGATCACGACGATCACGCCCGCCGCGTCGCGAATGCCCGCTCGCTCGGCGACAGGCACCACGATGCACTCCGTGCCCACGCTCTGAACAGCGTTCGCACCTGACCCGATCCGGGGGCCGTCGATCCGGCGGCCCCCGGATCCCACACCCTTCGCTTCCCAAAGGAACACTCATGACCACCACCACCGCCGCCGTCGAGATCCGGCCGCTCACCATCCCGGCATCCATCGACGCGCCCGACGCCGCCGACTTCGTCGAGATGGTCCGCGTCCGCAATCTCATCTATCGCGAGATCGCCGGCCACGACGACCACCGCATCGCCGCAGACGAGCTGCTCCCCCACTACCAGCCCGACGAGTATCAGCGTCGACTGAGCTGGCTCATCCGGGTCGACGGCGCCGTGGTCGGCCGCGTCGGCGTCGACCTCCCGCTCGAAGAGGGTTCGCGATCGGCGTTCTGGCTGATCGAGCTGCGTGCGCGAGGCGTGGGGGCGCGGCATCGGCTCGGTGGCGCACGCTCACGTCGAGCATGTCGCCCGCGAGAACGGACGCAGCGTCCTGCAGTCGTGGGCCGAGCACCCCGACGCGCCCGGCCCCCGCCTCAGCGCACCGACCGGCTTCGGATCGATCCCCGAAGACCACGTCGCGCGATTCTTCGTGCGCCACGGCTACACGCTGGAGCAGGTCGAGCGCAACAGCGCATTCGACCTGCACGCGCCGTTCGACGAGGTCGAGCGACTGCTCGCCGAGGCGGTCGCGGCGTCCTCCGGCTACCGCGTCGTGCAGTGGACCGTGCCGACACCGCCCGAGTTCGTCGACGGCTACGCGTGGATGAAGTCGCGCATGGTGACCGACGCGCCGGCCGCCAACCTCGAGTTCGACGAAGAGGTGTGGGATGCCGCGCGGGTCGCCCGGCTCGACTCGCTGTACATCGATTCGGGCCGCTTCCGTCTGGTGACCGCCGCGCAGCACATCGAGACCGGCGAGCTCTGCGCGTTCAACGAACTCGTGATCGGCAAGGACCGCACCGAGGCGTCGCATCAGGAGGACACCCTCGTGCTCAAGGACCACCGCGGACACAAGCTCGGCACGCTCGTCAAGTGCGCAGGGCTGCTGTCGTGGCGAGACGTCGCACCCGAGTCGCCCCGCGTGATCACCTACAACGCCGAGGAGAATCGCCCGATGCTCGACATCAACGAGGCGATCGGGTTCGTCCCGATCGCCTACGAGGGCGCGTGGAAGAAGGTGCTGACATGACCGACCTGGCACAGACGAGGACCATCAGCGTCCTTCCGGTGGTCGTCCCCGAGTCGCTGGACTCGGCCGAGGCGGGTCCGTTCCTCGAGATGGTGCGCATCGCCAACGCCGTCTGCCTGAACGACGCCGGCCACGACTACCTGCGGCGAGGACCCTGCCGAGGTGCTGGGCTTCTGGCAGGACCAGACCGACTGGACGCAACTCGGCTTCGCCGCCGTCCGCGACGGCGAGACACTCGGTGTCGTGAAACTGATGATCGCGAACGAGCCGGAGCCTCCACCATCGAGTTCGATCTGATGATCGACCCGCCGCTGTGGGGTCAGGGGGCCGAGGAGCTGCTCCTGGCCGAAGTCGAGCGCGAGGCGCGCGAGCGCGGGCATCTCGACGATCCAGACGTGGACGCTGCATCGTCCCGGCGCATCGGGCCCGACCATGACGCCGCCGACCGGCTGCGGAGCGATCCCCGCCGACGACCGTCAGACCGTGTTCCACGTGGCGAACGGGTTCACGCCTGGAGCAGGTGGAGCGCAACAGCGTGTTCGACCTGACCGGCGACTTCTCGCTCGTCGAGCGGATGCTCGCCGACGGCCGTCGCGATCGCGGGGCCCGACTATCGGCTCGTGACGTGGACCGCGCCGACCCCCGCCGAGCACCGCGACGGCTTCGCCTACGCGATCTCGCGGATGTCGACCGATGCGCCGACCGGCGGCATGGTCGTCGACGAGCAGCACTGGGATGCCGCGCGCGTCGAGCGGCGGGACGCGCGCCAGAAGGCGCAGGGCCTCACCGTCTCGGTCGCCGCCGTCGAGCACGTGCCGACCGGCACGATCGCCGCGTACAACGAGCTCGTGATCGCCGAGGACCACTCGGGTGCGACGCAGCAGTACGGCACCCTCGTGCTCACGGAGCACCGCGGCCACCGGCTCGGCACGATCGTGAAGTGCGCGAACCTGCTGCGCTGGCGCGAGCTCGTGCCCGCAGTCGCCGCGCGTCTCGACGTTCAACGCCGAGGAGAACCGGCACATGCTCGACATCAACGAGGCGATCGGCTTCGTCCCCGCGTCGTACGCGGGCGCGTGGAAGAAGGTGCTCGAGCTGACGGACGCCGCGGCGGTCGGGGCGGGCGCTGGCAGTGCGGGCAGAAGTGGCTCGAGCGGTTCATGAACGACACGCGCACGATCGGGCGTCCGCACCGCGGGCACGGTTCGCCCGTGCGGCCGTAGGCGTTGAGCGAGTGCGCGAAGTAGCCGGCCTGGCCGTTGACGTTCACGTACTGGGCGTCGAAGCTCGTGCCGCCCTCGGCCAGCGCCTGCTCCAGCACCGCGCGCACCTCGGCGAGCAGCCGGTTCACGGCGCGCGTCGAGAGTGCGCGCGCGGGCGTCTCCGGGTGGATGCGCGCGCGCCCAGAGCGCTTCGTCGGCGTAGATGTTGCCGACGCCGCTGAGCACGGTCTGATCCAGCAGCACGCGCTTGATCGCGGAGTCCTTGCGGCCGAGCGGTCGAACGGAAGGCCCGGTCGTCGAACGCGGGATCGAGCGGATCGCGCGCGATGTGGGCGACCTGGCTCGGCACGGACGCCTCGAGCGGTTCCGTAGCCGCCCGGCGCGGCATCCGGCGTCGGCACGAGCGGGTCGAGGGCGAGCGAGCCGAAGGTGCGCTGATCGGCGAAGACGACCGCCAGTTCGCCGTGCTCGCGGATGCTGGATGTCCAGGCGCACGCGCTCGTGTCGCTCCGGTGCGGCACCGGGCGACCGCAGCAGCAGCTGGCCGCTCATGCCGAGGTGCGCGACGAGGGCCTCGGTGGCGGCGTGATCGGTGACGCGCTCGCCGGTCGCGGGCTCGAGCGGGATCCAGAGGAACTTGCCGCGCCGCGCGGCACCCCGCAGAGTCGCGTCCGGTCAGCGCGGCCTCGAACTCGGCGCCCGATCCCGGGTACCGCGTCAGCGCGCGTTCATCCAGCACCGTCACCCCGAGCGACGTGCGCGCCGGTGACGGCGGGGTCGAGGCCCGCGCGGACGACTTCGACCTCGGGAAGCTCAGGCACGTCCGCTGAGCTCGCGCCACGCGAGCAGGGCCGCGGCCATCTCGGCCTGCTTCTTGCTCGAGCCGCTGCCTTCGGCCGTGAAGTCGCCGACCGTGACGGTCGCGGTGAAGACGCGGCTGTGATCGGGACCGGTGGAGGTGACCGCGTACACGGGAGGTGTCGCACCGGTGCGCGAGGCGAGCTCCTGCAGCGTCGTCTTCGGGTCGATCGCGGCACCGTAGCGCTCGGGGTCCGCCAGGAGCGGATCGATCAGGCGCAGCACCAGACCCGGTCGCGGCATCCGGCCCGAGCGACAGGTAGGTCGCGCCGATGACGGCTTCCATCGTGTCGGCCAGGATCGAGTCCTTGTCGCGCCCGCCGGTCTGCTCTTCGCCGCGGCCGAGCATGACGTACTCGCCGAGCCCGATGCCGCGGGCGACTTCGGCGAGCGCGACGGTCGAGACGACGCTCGCGCGGCGCTTGGCCAGCGCGCCCTCGTCGAGCCCGGGGTTCGCGGTGAACAGCCGCACGGTGACGGCCTGACCGAGCACCGAGTCGCCGAGGAACTCGAGCCGCTCGTTGTGCGGCCCCTGGCCGTGCTCGTACGCCCACGACCGATGGGTCAGGGCAAGCGACAGAAGCTCGGGGTCGATGACGACGCCGAGCTTGTCGGTGAGACGCACGCTCGCAGCGATCAGACGTCAGCGACCTTGCGGCCCTTGTACTCGAGGAACAGCTCGGTGCCCTGCGAGTCGGTGACGACCTTCGCCTGGTGCGGGCGGCTGTAGACGACCTTGCCGTTCTCGACGGTGGTGGTCAGCGTGATGGGCGCCGCCTTCCACTGGGCACGACGCGAACGCGTGTTGGAGCGGGAGACCTTCCGCTTCGGGGGGTTACCTGCCATGGCTTGCTCTCTTCTGTGTTCTCGGCGGCTCAGTCCGCGCTAGGCGCGCGGGTCTTCGTCGTCGTGGTCTGGGGTGAATTGCTGGAGCGCGGCCCAGCGATTATCGAGGGGCTCGCGCTGCTCTGACCCGGTGCTCACGGCCAGTCGCTCGCCCGTGGCCGGATCAAGGCCGGGGCAATCCGGCTGACACACCGGCTGAAACGGAAGCGCCAAAACGATCGCGTCCCTGACCAGAGTTTCAAGATCCACGTGGTCGTCTTGAACCTCGAAGTCAGTTGCTTCTTCTCCAGGATACGCGAAAAGCTCCTGAAACTCGACTTCGACAGGCTCGGCGATGTCGATCAGGCATCGTCCGCAGACCCCGACGTACTCGGTCTCGATGCGGCCCGACGCCAGGATTCCCTCGTGGACCGACTCGAGACGCGTCTCGACGAGCACGGAGTCGCCTTCGGCGACGCTGACCAGCCCCTCGCCCCACTTCTCGGGCGCGGGCACGTCGAGCGTGAACTCGCGCATCTCGCCGGGGTGGTGGACGATGTCGCGCACGTGGAGCGCGAAGGGGCCGGAACGGTGCTTTCTCACGGTCGTCAATGCTACCGGCGGCCGGATGGGCGGCGGCTGTGTGCCGCGCCGGGCTCAGATGTCGCGGGCGCCCGTGTCGAGGAAGCGCGCGACCGCGGGCGGCACGAACGGCGAGACGTCGCCGCCGAGCGACGCGACCTGACGCACGAGCGAACTCGAGACCAGCGCGTGCGCGGGATCGGGCAGCAGGAAGACCGTCTCGACGTGCGCGAGGTGACGGTTCACGATCGCCATCGGCGTCTCGTACGCGACGTCGACCTGCGAGCGGATGCCCTTGACGAGGACGCCGGCGCCGACATCGGTCGCGTAGTCGACGAGAAGGCCCATGCTCCACGAGGCGACGATCACGTTGCCGTCGACATCGCCCTCGGCGATCGACTGCTCGAGCAGGGCGAGGCGCTGCGCGATCGGCAGCATCGCCTCCTTGCCGGGGTTGTGCACCACGAGCACGTGCAGCTCGTCGTACAGCGTCGCCGCACGACGGATGACATCGAGGTGACCGAGCGTCGGCGGGTCGAACGATCCAGGAACGACGGCGATCCGGCTGCTCATGGCGTCGAGCCTACTGGGCCGCGTCAATTCTTCGCCAGGGCCGCGCGCTCCTCCATGCCCGACGCGTCGCTCGAGCGCGGCGGTCGAGGCCGGGATGACGCGTGCAGGGCGGGATCCTCCTCGAGCACGCGCTCGGCCGCGATCCGCGCCTGCGGCGATGAGGTCGGCATCCGCCACGACCCGCAGCAGCCGCAGCGACGAGCGGGCGCCGGACTGCGCGTCGCCGAGCACATCGCCCTCGCCGCGCAGCTCGAGGTCGATCTCGGCGAGCAGGAAGCCGTCGAGCGTGCCGGCGACGGCGTCGACGCGCTCCCGCGCGGGCGTGCCGGCCGGCGCCTCGGTCACGAGCAGGCAGAGCCCGGGCACGCCGCCGCGGCCGACGCGTCCGCGCAGCTGGTGCAGCTGCGAGACGCCGAACCGGTCGGCCTCGAGGATCGACCATCGTCGACGCGTTCGGGCACGTCGACGCCGACCTCGACGACCGTCGTCGCGATCAGCACGTCGATGTCGCCGCGGGCGAACGACTGCATGACGGCGTCCTTCTCGTCGGAGGGCATCTTGCCGTGCAGCGGCGAGACGCGCAGATCGGCGAAGGCCGGATGCCGCGACAGCATGTCGAGCGACCTGCGCGACGCCCCAGCGGGTGCGCGCCGCCTCGCCCTCGACCACGGCGACCGGCTCGTCGGCGGTGTCGTCCTTGACCGCGGCCTCGGCATCGATCGCGGCGCACACGACGAACGCCTGATGACCCTTGCCGACCTCTTCGGCGATGCGGTCCCACACCCGCGCGAACCACGCCGGGCTTCTCGGCGAGCGGGGCGACGAAGGTCTGGATGCCGGCGCGTCCTTCGGGCATCGTGCGGATCGTCGAGACGTCGAGGTCGCCGAAGACGGTCATCGCGACGGTGCGCGGAATCGGCGTCGCGGTCAGCACGAGGGCGTGCGGGCGCGGCGCCCTTCGCGCGCAGCGACTCGCGCTGCTCGACCCCGAACCGGTGCTGCTCGTCGACGACGACGAGACCGAGGTCGGCGAAGGTCGTCGAGTCGCTGAGCAGCGCGTGGGTGCCGACGACGATCCGCGCCTGCCCGGATGCCGTCCGCAGCGCCGCCTTGCGCCGCTCGGCGGCCGGCATCTGACCGGTGAGCAGCGTGGGCATGAGCTCGGGGGCGAGCTGCGGCCCCAGCATCCGCGCGATCGATCGCAGGTGCTGACCGGCGAGCACCTCGGTCGGGGCGATGAGGGCCGACTGGCCGCCGCTCTCGGCGACCTGGAGCATCGCCCGCAGGGCCACGAGCGTCTTGCCCGAGCCGACCTCGCCCTGCACGAGCCGGTTCATCGGCCAGTCGCCCTGCAGATCGCGGCCGATCTGATCGCCGACCGAGACCTGGTCGGGGGTGCGCGCGAACGGCAGGGACTCGTCGAACCCGGCCAGCAGGTCGCCCGGCTCGCGCCGCGTCGCCGACAGCGCGCGCACGAACTGCCGCTGCTGCAGGAGTGCGACCTGCAGCACGAACGCCTCGTGCATGCGCAGCGTGCTGCGCGCCTGATCGATCTGCTCTTCGAAATCGGGCCGGTGGATGCGCTCGATCGCGGTCCGCGCGTCGAGCAGCCCGTCGGCGGCGCGCAGGTCGTCGGGAAGCGGATCCGGCGACCGGTCCGAGGCCGTCCAGCACGAGGTCGACGATCTTCCGCAGCTGCCAGCTCGCGATCGTGCTCGTGGCCGGGTAGATCGGGATCGGGAGGTTCGCGTTCGCCTCCGCGGTCAGACGCGCCGTCTCCTCGTCGTCGAACAGCTCGTAGTCGGGATGCGCGAGCTGCTTCGACCCGCGGTACTCCCCCACCTTGCCGGCGAAGACGCCGCGTCGCCCGGGCTGCAGGTCCTTCATGCGCCACGCCTGGTTGAAGAACGTCAGCGACAGCTCGCCCTGGCCGTCGCTGATGACGACCTCGAGCAGCGAGCCCTTGCGGTTCTGCATGCGCCGCTCGCTCGCGCGGCGCACCTCGGCGACGATCGTGACCGGTTCGCCGATCGGCAGCGACGAGATCGGGGTCAGCTCGCCGCGCTTGGCGTACCGGCGCGGGTAGTGGGCGAGCAGATCGCCGACCGTGCGCATGCCGAACGCCCGCTCGAGGGCGGTCGCCGTCTTGCCGCCGACGGCGCCGTCGAGACGCGACTCGAGGGCGAAGGCGGGCATGCTCCGAGTCTAGGCAGGAGCTCGGACGAGAGCCCGCGCCTGCGCGGCCCCTAGCCCCAGATGCCGGTCGCGATGTCGGACAGGAACGCGCGGCCGTTGCGGTTGGACGTGGACAGGTAGATCCAGACGCCGTCCCGCGCGACGATCATCTCCTCGGTGTCGGGCGCTCCGCCGTCCAGCTGGCAGTAGTCGGCGCCGAAGTCATCCGAGACGCCGCACGAGTAGCCCAGACCCGGGAGCGTGGTCACCGCGGTGGCGACGTCGGCCGGAGGCGCCGTGCTGATCAGCAGCAGCATGCCGGTGGAGTCGCCGACGATCCAGTCGCACCCGAGCACGAGTGTCGCGTTCGCGGGGACGGGCCGGACGAAGCCGACACCGTCGCCCTGCAGCGTGAGGTCGCCGATCGCCTCATTGCGCACGTCCGGGGTGGCCAGCGTGCTGCAATCCGTCGGCAGGTTCGCCGGCGCCACCGTCTCGGTCTCGGTCGGCGTCGGTGTGGGCGTGGGCGTCGCGGTCGGCGACGGTGACGCGGTCGTCGGTGACGCACTCGGGCCGGCCGTTCCGCCGCCGCAGCCGGCGAGGGCGGCGGCCAGGACGGTCGCGAGCACGACGGTGGACAGGACGCGTGTACGACTGATCATCTGCGGTTCCGACTCTCTCGAAGCTCCCCTGTTCCCGAGCATAGGGTGATCACGTGACACGGATCATCGCAGGACGCGCCGGATCGATCACTCTCGAGGTCCCCGACGCCGGCACGCGGCCGACGAGCGACCGCGTGCGCGAGTCGCTGTTCGGCGCGCTGGAGTCGGCCGAGGCCCTGCGGGGCGCCGCCGTGCTCGACCTGTACGCCGGTTCGGGTGCGCTCGGGACTCGAGGCGGTCGAGCCGGGGCGCGGCATCCGTCGATCTCGTCGAGAAGTCCGCACGCGCGGCGGCGATCGTCGAGCGGAACGCCGCGAAGGTCGCGAAGTCCGTCGGAGCGGGATGCCGCGATCCGCGTGCACCGCACTGCCGTGTCCGCCTTCCTCGGCGGCGCCCAGCGGGCCGTACGACCTCGTGTTCCTCGACCCGCCGTACGACGTGCCCGAAGATCGAGCTCACCCACGCCCTGGCGCTGCTGATGCCCTCGCTCGCTCCGGGTGCGACGGTCGTCGATCGAGCGGGCGGCGCGGTCGCCCAAGCCGACGCTCCCTGCCGGGCTCGAGCACGAGCGCGACAAGAAGTACGGCGACACCGTGCTGTGGTGGGCGCGGCCTGCGCACTGATCAGCCCCCGTGCGCGTCCCAGTCGCGGTAGGGGTCCCAGCCGCCGCGGCCGTCGTGGCCCGCGCCGTCGACGAGCACCGCGTGCCCTGAGCGGGCGATGACGCGTCCGATCGCGCGGAACCCGTCCGGCAGCGGCACCGTCGCCGGGAACGTGGCGAGCAGGGCGTGATCCTCGCCGCCGGTCAGCGCCTCGGCGAGGTCGGCGCCGAGCGTCGCGGTGTCGATGTCGAGAGTGACGCCGGATGCCGCGGCCATGCGCGACGCGTCGAGGACGAGTCCGTCCGAGACGTCCATCATCGCCGTCGCACCGGCATCCGCCGCCACGACCCCGAGCGCGACCGGAGGGCTCGGGCGCAGCTGCGCGTCGAGCGCCGCGGCCTCCTCGGGGCTCAGTGCCCCGAGATCCACCGGCACCGGCTCCGCCGCGGCATCGCGGAAGCGATCGAACAGGAGCGCGAGTCCGCGCGCCGGCCGCGCCCAGCCGGCCCGCGACGGCCACGACGTCGCCCGGCCGCGCGCCGCTGCGCAGCACGGGCGCCCGACCGTCGAGCGAGCCGAGCGCGGTGACGGCGATCGTGAGCGTGTCCGAGACGGTGAGGTCGCCGCCCTCGACCGCGCAGCCCGGCGCGAGCGCGTCGCACGCGGCGCGAAGTCCGTCGCGCGAGTTCCCTCGACGAACGACACCGTCGTGTCGTTCGGCATCGCCAGCGCGACCAGCAGCGCGGTCGGGCGCGCGCCCATCGCGGCGATGTCGGCGAGGTTCACCGCGGCCGCCTTCCAGCCGAGGTCGAACCCGCTCGACCACGCGAGGCGGAAGTCCGGGCCGTGCACGAGCGTGTCGGTCGTGGCGACCACCCGCCCGTCCGGTGCCGCGAGCACGGCGGCGTCGTCGCCCGGGCCGACGAGCGGCGTCCGAGGGTCCGAGGCGCGGCGAGGATCGGCGCGAGGATCGCGCCCTCCGACAGCTCCCCGACGGTCGGTTCGGCGGCGGGTGGTTCACCCCTCCACGCTATCGGTCGCTCGCAGCGCCGCGGGTAGCCTGGAGGGGTGCCCCGCCGCCTCCGCTCTCCGCCGTCGCGGCCACGATCCTCCTCGCGGGTGCCCTGCCTCACCGGCTGCACGTCGACGGTGTCGCTGCGAGCCCGCCGCGGACGCGAACGATCCCGCGTGCGCCGACGTCACGGTGCGCCTGCCCGACTCGGTCGACGGGCAGCCGCGGCGCTGGACCGATGCGCAGGCGACCGGCGCGTGGGGCGATCCGGCATCCGTCATCATCACGTGCGGCGTCGCCGAACTCGGCCCGACGACGCTGCCCTGCACACCGTCGAACGGCGTCGACTGGGTGATCGACGACTCCGACGCGCCGCGCTACCGGGTCACGACGTTCGACCGCACCCCCGCGGTCGAGGTCTACCTCGACAACGACGTCGTCTCCAGCGCGCAGGTGCTCGACACGCTCTCGCAGGTCGTCACGGTGCTGCCGCAGAACGGCTCGGTGTGCACCGATGCCGCGACGACGACCGAGCTGACTCACGCCGCAGCGCGCTCCAGCGCGGTGTCGATGAGCTCCGCGATCAGCTCGGGGTAGGTCATCCCCGACGCGATCCAGCACTTCGGGAACATCGAGATCGGCGTGAAGCCCGGCATCGTGTTCAGCTCGTTGACGTAGAGGGCGTCGGCGGCGAGGAAGAAGTCCACGCGCGCGAGCCCGCGGCCGTCGACGGCGTCGAAGGCGCGGATGCCGAGCTCCTGGATCGCGGCGATCTCGGCGTCGGTGAGGTCGGCCGGGCACACGACCTCCGCGCCGTCGCCGCCGAGGTACTTGCCCTCGAAGTCGTAGAACTCGCGGGTCGTGAGCACGATCTCGCCGGGCAGCGACGCGCGGGAGCCCGCTCCCCGCGCCCCTCGAGGATCGCGACCTCGATCTCGCGGCCCGACGATCGCCGTCTCGATCAGCACCTTGTCGTCCTCGGCGAACGCGACCTCGAGCGCCGCGTCGAGCTCGTCCGAGCGCCGCGACCTTCGAGACGCCGACGCTCGAGCCCGCCCGGGCGGGCTTGACGAACAGCGGCAGACCGAGGGCTGCGGCATCCGCCCGCACGCGGTCGGCGTCGCGGGCCCAGCCCGCGCGGGTGACGGTGACCCACGGCGAGACCGGCACGCCGGCGGCCTGCAGCACGATCTTCATGAAGTGCTTGTCCATGCACAGCGCCGAATCGAGCACGCCGCCCCCGGCGTACGGGCAGCTCGAGGGTGTCGAGGAAGCCCTGCACCGTGCCGTCCTCGCCGTGCACGCCGTGCAGGATCGGCAGCACCACGTCGACGGCGCCGAGGTCGTCGATCGTGCCGTCGGCGCGCCGCACGCGCAGCGCGCGGTCGCCGCCGCCCTCGGGCCAGAGGATGCGGGTGCCGTTGTCGACGACCTCGGGCAGCTTGTCGGCGTCGAGCGCGAACTTGTCGGGGTCGTCGTCCTCGAGGACGAAGACGCCGTCGCGGGTGATGCCGACCGGGATCACCCGGTAGCGCTCACGACTGATCGCGCGAAGGACGCCGCCCGCCGTTGCGGAACTGATCGAGTGTTCGCTGGAGCGACCTCCAAAGAGCACCACCACCGCCGGCCTGTCCATTCTGCGTCCTCTCGCCCTGGGGCTCATCGTCGTCCGTCGTGAGGTGTGGTGCGATCTCACGCGGGTTCATCGTTCCGTCCAGAACCATCTTCACCTGCTCGACGATCGGCATCGCAATCCCCGCTTCGCGCGCGAGCTGCAGCACCGGCGCCACGGACGCGAGGCCCTCGGCGGTCTGGTTCATCTGCTTCACGACGTCCTGGAAGCTGTAGCCCTGCCCGAGCAGCCGCCCCGCGGTGTTGTTGCGGCTGAGCGGCGACTGGCAGGTCGCGATCAGGTCGCCGAGGCCCGCGAGTCCCTGCAGCGTCTCGGCGTGCGCGCCCTGCGCGACGGCGAAGTCGGTCATCTCGACCAGGCCGCGCGTGATGATCGAGGCCTTCGTGTTCTCGCCGTAGCCGACGCCGTCGACGATGCCGATCGCGACCGCGATGAGGTTCTTCAGCACGCCGCCGAACTCGGTGCCGATCACGTCGGTGTTCACGAACGTGCGGAAGTAGTTGTTGCGCGCGCGGCGGGCGACGGCTTCGGCCGTCTCCTGGCTCGTCGAGGAGATCACCGCGGCCGTGGGCTGCTCGCGGGCGATCTCGAGGGCGAGGTTGGGACCGGATGCCACGGCGATGCGCGCCGGGATCGCAGTGCAGCTCCTGCTCGATGACCTGACTCATCCGCAGGCCCGGTGCGCCGCTCGACGCCCTTCATGAGCGACACGATCGGGGCGTCGGTGTTCATGACCAGCGGCCGCACGCCCTTGAGGTTCTGCCGCACCGCCTGGCTCGGAATCGACAGGTACACCTGCTCGGCGCCCTCGAGCGCCTCGGAGAGGTGATGGGTGGCGTACATCTCCCGCGGCAGGTTGATGCCCGGCAGGTACTCGCTGTTGCGCTTGGCCTCGTTGATCTCGTGCGCCAGCTCGGGACGGCGCGCCCACATCGTCACGTGCGCACCGCCGTCGGCGAGGATCTTGCCGAACGTCGTGCCCCAGCTGCCGGCGCCGATCACGGCGACGCGGGGCAGCCCGGCATCCGCTCTACGGCTCAAGGCGACCTGTCTCCCTCTGCCCGTGCTCGGCAGGATTCCACCGCTTCTGCGGGGCGGGTTCTCCGCGCAGCTGCGAGAGCAGCTGCGCGATGGCGTTCATGAGCCGGTCGGTGCCGGCCACGAGCGCGGCCGGCTGCGTGGCGCGGTCGGCGAACTCGGCGAGGTCGACGGGATCGCCGACGATCACCTTCACCGGCCGGCGCAGCGGCCAGAAGCTGAGCTTGCCGTAGCGGGGCAGGATGTCCTGTCCGCCCCAGTGCGCCATCGGGAATGAGCGGGATGCCGTCGGCCAGCGCGAGGCGCACGGCACCGGTCTTGCCGCGCATCGGCCACAGGTCGGGGTCGCGCGTGAGCGTGCCCTCGGGGTAGACGATCACGCCGCGTCCGTGCTCGACGAGGATCTCCGACGCCTCGATCGTCTGCCGCGCGGCGGCCGCCGACGACGAACGCGCGACCGGGACCATGCCGGTGGCGCGCAGAGCCCACCCGAGCACGGGCACCTTGAACAGGCTCTCCTTCGCCATGAAGCGCGGCGCGCGGCCCATCCGCCAGACGGCGACCGCGACGATGAGCGGGTCGAACTCGGTGGAGTGGCTCGGGGCGAGCACGTAGGCGCCCTCGCGCGGCAGCTTGTGGCCGTCGATGATCTCGATCCGGGCGAACAGCCCGGTCAGCGGGATGACGATCATCGCCAGCGGCCAGAAGACGCTGGGCTTGGACTTCTCGGCTGACGCGGGCAGCCGAGGCGAGGAGGGTGCCACGCGCCGGCTATCCGATGACGTCGAAGTCAGCGCCGAGGGCGTCGAGCTTCGTGAAGAGCTTCTCGTAGCCGCGGCGGATGATCCCGACGTTGCGGACGACCGACTCGCCCTCGGCGGCCAGCGCCGCGATGAGGTAGCTGTAGCCGCCGCGCAGGTCGGGCACGACGACATCGGCGCCGTGCAGCGGCGTCGGGCCGTTGATGACGGCGGCCTGCTCGAGCGCGCGACGCGGAACCCGCCGGTCGGGGCTTTCGATGCCCTCGGGGTGCACGACGATGTCGGCGCCCATCTGAACGAGCGCCTCGGTGAATCCGAGCCGGTTCTCGTACACGGTCTCGTGCACGATCGACCGGCCCTCGGCCTGGGTCAGGGCGACGATCAGCGGCTGCTGCCAGTCGGTCATGAACCCGGGGTGCACGTCGGTCTCGACGACGACCGGCTTGAGCGCACCGCCACGGCGGAAGCGGATGCCGTCCTCGTGGACGTCGAACTCGCCGCCGGCCTTGCGGTAGACGTTCAGGAACGTCAGCATCTCCTGCTGCTTGGCGCCGCCGACGAAGATGTCGCCGTCGGTCGCGAGGGCCGCGCACGCCCACGAGGCGGCCTCGTTGCGGTCGAAGATGCAGCGGTGGTCGTAGCCGCGAAGCCGATCGACGCCTTCGATCAGGATGACGCGGTTGGGCTCGTACGAGATGATCGCGCCCATCTTCTGCAGGACCGCGATGAGATCCATGATCTCGGGCTCGATCGCGGCGTTGCGCAGCTCGGTGACGCCCTTGGCCTTCACCGCGGTCAGCAGCACCTGCTCGGTCGCGCCCGACGCTCGGGTAGGGCAGCTCGATCTTCGCGCCGTGCAGACCGTTCGGGGCGGTGATCCGGATGCCCTCGTACGTCTTGTCGACGATCGCACCGAACGCGCGCAGCGCATCCATGTGGAAGTTGATCGGCCGGTCTCCGATGCGGCATCCGCCGAGGTCGGGGATGAGCGCCTCGCCGAGCAGGTGCAGCAGCGGGCCGCAGAACAGGATCGGGATGCGGGAGGCTCCGGCGTGCGCGTCGATCTCCTCGAAGTGCGCCGAGACGGCACCGCTCGGGTCGAAGACGAGGGAACCCTCTTCGTCGCCGTCGACGACGGTGACGCCGTGCACCTCGAGCAGCGAGCGGACGACCTGCACGTCGCTGATGTCGGGAACATCGCGCAGCACGCTGGTCGTCTCGCCCAGCAGGGCGGCGACCATCGCCTTCGTCGCGAGGTTCTTCGCGCCCTTGACCTCGACGCGCCCGGTCAAGGGGCCGGCCGCCGCGGATCGCGAGCGTCTCTCCGGACAACTTCTCTCCTGCCTTGGACTGTGCCGCGTCGTCTAGGAGTGTCTTCATCCGGTGGAACCTCACTTGTGTCATCGAGGGAACGGCTGTCAGCGGTCCACCCTCTTGGGGTGAATGCCCGAGCCTACGGAACCGCCTGAGTCTAGGGAACAGGCAGTGTCCGCGGCCGCCACGCCTCGCGGCGAGCCTCGAACTGCGCGATCTTGTCTTCGTTGCGCAGCGTGAGCCCGATGTCGTCGAGCCCTTCGAGAAGCCGCCACCTAGTGTAATCATCGATCTCGAAAGGCACCTCGATGTCACCGATCGACGCGGTGCGCCGCTCGAGGTCGACCGTCATGCTGATGCCGGGCTCGGCGTCGATCGCGGCCCAGATGCGCTCGAGGTCCTCTTCGGAGATGACACCGGTCAGCAGTCCCTGCTTGCCCGAGTTGCCGCGGAAGATGTCGGCGAACTTCGGGACTCAGCACGACGTTGAAGCCGAAGTCGCGCAGCGCCCACACGGCGTGCTCGCGGCTGGAGCCGGTGCCGAAGTCGGGTCCGGCGACCAGGACGCTCGCGCCCTGGAAGGCCGGCTGGTTGAGCACGAAGTCGGGATCCTGCCGCCACGCGGCGAACAGCGCGTCCTCGAAGCCCGTCTTGGTGACGCGCTTGAGGTACACCGCGGGGATGATCTGGTCGGTGTCGACGTTCGAGCGCTTCAGGGGTGCGGCGATGCCGGTGTGGGTGGTGAACTTCTCCATCAGAACGTCCCCGCTTCCACGCTGGCGTAAATCGGTGTGTCTTCCAGATCGCTCGGACTCGAGAGCGTTCCGCGCACGGCCGTGGCCGCGGCCACGAGCGGCGAGACGAGGTGCGTGCGCCCGCCCTTGCCCTGGCGGCCCTCGAAGTTGCGGTTGCTCGTCGAGGCGCAGCGCTCGCCCGGCGCGAGCTGGTCGGGGTTCATGCCGAGGCACATCGAGCAGCCGGCGAAGCGCCACTCGGCGCCGAACTCGGTGAAGACCTTGTCCAGGCCCTCCGCCTCGGCCTCGAGCCGCACGCGCGCAGAGCCGGGGACGACCATGACGCGCACGCCCTCCGCCTTCTTGCGGCCCTTGACGATCGATGCGAACGCCCGCAGGTCTTCGATGCGGCTGTTGGTGCACGAGCCCATGAACACCGCGTCGACCGGGACCTCCTTCAGCGGGGTTCCGGGCGTCAGCGCCATGTACTCCAGCGCCCGTTCCGCGGCGGCGCGGTCGTTCGGGTCGGCATAGTCGTCGGGCGAGGGCACCACGTCGCTCAGAGACACGCCCTGACCCGGGTTCGTGCCCCACGTGACGAACGGCTCGAGCTGGTCGGCGTCGAGGTAGACCTCGGCGTCGAAGACGGCGCCCTCGTCGGTGGGAAGCGTGCGCCAGTAGGCGACGGCATCCTCCCAGTCCTGACCCTTCGGCGCGTGCGGCCGGCCCTTCAGGTAGGCGAAGGTCGTCTCGTCGGGGGCGACCATGCCGGCGCGCGCGCCGGCCTCGATCGACATGTTGCAGATCGTCATGCGGCCCTCCATCGAGAGGGCGCGGATCGCGCTGCCGCGGAACTCGAGCACGTAGCCCTGCCCGCCGCCGGTGCCGATCTTCGCGATCACGGCGAGGATGATGTCCTTCGCCGTCACGCCGGGCTTGAGGGTGCCCTCGACGGTGATCGCCATCGTCTTGAACGGGCGTGAGCGGCAGCGTCTGGGTCGCCATGACGTGCTCGACCTCGCTCGTGCCGATGCCGAACGCCATCGCGCCGAAGGCACCGTGGGTCGAGGTGTGCGAGTCGCCGCACACGACCGTGATGCCCGGCATCGTGAGACCGAGCTGCGGCCCGACGACGTGGACGATGCCCTGCTCCTTGTCGCCGAGCGAGTGCAGGCGCACGCCGAACTCCTCGGCGTTGCGGCGCAGCGTCTCGATCTGGGTGCGGCTGGTCAGGTCGGCGATCGGCTTGTCGATGTCGAGCGTCGGGGTGTTGTGGTCTTCGGTCGCGATCGTGAGGTCGAGCCGTCGCAGCGGGCGGCCCTCGGCCCGCAGGCCGTCGAAGGCCTGGGGGCTGGTCACCTCGTGCACCAGGTGCAGGTCGATGTAGATGAGGTCGGGTTCGCCGTTCTCGCCTTTGACGACGAGATGGTCGTGCCACACCTTCTCGGCGAGGGTGCGCGGGTGTTCGGGGATCTGGGTGCTCATGTGTCTCGTTCTCCGAAGAAGGGGATCAAGCCCGTGACGAACTCCGCGACGAGGAAGGCCTGAGAATCAGAACTCGCCGCGGCCGCTAAGGAGAAGGAGAGCGATCCGCACGGGCCCAGAATACCACCGGCCGTGGATGCCGCCGCCGGGGCCGCCGTCAGATCGCGCGGCGCTGCTCCACGAGCGGGCAGGCGAACGGGTCACGCTCGCCGAGACCGACGCGATTGATGTAGCGGATCACGATGCCGTACGACTCCCGCAGTCCGGCGACGGTGTACGGCACCCCGTGCTTCGCGCAGTACGCCTCGACCATCGGGGCCACGCGGCGCAGATGCGGCCGGGGCATGGACGGGAACAGGTGGTGCTCGATCTGATAGTTCAGGCCGCCCATGACGACATCCAGCGCGCGCGTCCCGCGCACGTTGCGGCTCATGAGCACCTGGCGGGTGAGGAAGTCGAGCTTCGCGTCCTTGGGCACGAGCGGCATTCCCTTGTGGTTCGGAGCGAACACCATCCCCATGTAGACGCCGAACAGGCCCAGCTGCACCGCGAGGAACACGAACGCGATCCCGGGCGACAGCACGAGGAAGACGAGCGTGATGAACCCGCCGAGGCGCAGCGCGAGGAAGCCGATCTCCACCCACCGGCGCTCCAGCTTCTCGCGCGACGTGACGCGGCGGACGCCCGAGGCATGCAGCGACAGTCCCTCGAGAAGGAGGATCGGGAAGAAGAACAGGCCCTGGTGCGCGACGAGCCACTGCGCGACGCGCGACCGCGGGGCGCGCGCCTGTTCGGGCGTGAAGGAGATGACCGGCAGATCGATGTCGGGATCGACGTCGATCTTGTTCGGGTTCGCATGGTGGCGCGTGTGCTTGTGCCGCCACCAGCCGTAGCTCATGCCGACGAACAGATCGCCGAGGATGAGGCTGATCCAGTCGTTCCATCGGCCCGACACGAAGATCTGCCGATGCGCGGCGTCGTGCCCGAGCATCGCGATCTGCGTGAACAGGACGGCGAAGACGGCGGCGGTGAACAGCTGCCACCACGTGTCGCCGATCCAGATGAACGCGAGCACGGCGGCGGCGAGCACCACCGGGACGGCCAAGAGTTTCGTCCAGTAGTACCCGTAGCGGCGTCTCATCAGACCGGAGCCGCGAACCATCGCGGCGAGCTCAGTGAAATCGCTGCCTGTGTGAGCCGGGGTCTGGGGCTTTTTGGTGGAAATGATGCCTGGCGACATAACGACCTCCTGAGGTCGTTTCCTTCGGCGGACACAGACACGCCCGCTCGGCTCCGAAGCTACTCCTCGAACCTGAGCGACTCACAGCTTCTCGGGCTGCTCCACGGTGGGCGGCGTGCCCTTCTCCTCCGCGACGACGGCGGCAGCCGCATCCGGCGTCACAGCCTTGCGCTTGTCGCGCGCCGAGGCGATCAGGCTCGCGATCGTCGCGACCGCCATCGACAGGATGATCACGGCCAGCGACATCCAGGTCGAGATCTCGGGCGCCCACTCGATCGGCTCGCCGCCGTTGATGAACGGCAGCTCGTTGACGTGCATGGCGTGGAAGACGAGCTTCACGCCGATGAAGGCGAGGATGAACGCGATGCCGTAGTGGAGGTACCGCAGGCGGTCGAGCAGGTCGCCCAGCAGGAAGTAGAGCTGGCGCAGACCCATCAGCGCGAAGATGTTCGCCGTGAAGACGATGAACGGGCTCTGTCGTGATGCCGAAGATCGCCGGGATCGAGTCGATCGCGAACAGCAGGTCGGTCACGCCGATCGCGGCGAAGACGATGATCATCGGCGTGAAGATCTTCTTGCCGTCCACGACGGTGCGCAGCTTCGCGCCGTCGTAGTGGTCGCTGATGTCGATCGTGCGGCGCAGGAGCCGGACGATGAAGTTCTCGCGCTTGACGTCGTCGTCGTGGTCGCCGCCGGGGAACGCCTGGCGGTACGCGGTCCAGACCAGGAACGCGCCGAAGATGTAGAAGATCCAGCTGAACTGCTCGATCAGCTGCGGCGCCGATCAGGATGAAGGCACCGCGGAGGATCAGCGCGATGATGATGCCGACCATCAGCACTTCCTGCTGGTAGCGGCGGGGCACCGCGAACTGGCTCATGATGAGCACGAAGACGAAGAGGTTGTCGATCGACAGGCTGTACTCGGTCAGCCAGCCGGCGACGAACTGCCCGGCGTACTCGGGCCGGCGAAGATCCACATGAGCCCGGCGAAGATGAGCGCCAGCACGACGTAGAAGCACGACCCACAGCGTCGACTCCTTCGTGGAGGGGATGTGCGGGCGCTTGAGGATCAGCAGGAGATCGGCGGCGAGGATCAGCGTCAGCACGACGAGCGAGCCGATCTCGAACCAGATGGGGAGTTCCAGGTCCAAAGGAGGGCCTTTCAGAGAGTGTGGGGGTCGGTCGAATCCCGAAAGTCTCTCCCCCACGGCGCCGATTCATCGGCTGCCGTGGTGCGTGCCCGGGGATGCGACGATGACTCCCGTGATGACGGACACGCGATGACGGGATACTCCCTCTCGCCTGTCAAGGATACAGGGCGAGACGATCCGCTCTGTCTCGACACTTACCCGGTGAGAGACAATGAGGCTCCGCCGATCCGGCGGGGAAGGGATCGGGCATGGTCGAGTCGGCGGTGACGGATGACGCGACCCTCGTGGCGCAGGCTGCGGGCGGGAGCGAGCACGCGTTCCGCATGCTCTACCGCGCCTACGTGCGGCCGGTCTACTGGATGGCGCACCGGCTCGTCGGCAATGCTCCGGATGCGGAGGATGTGACGCAGGAGACGTTCCTGGTCGCATGGCGGAAGCTGCCCGGCCTCGAGCTGGCGGGCGACTCGCTCCTGCCCTGGCTCGCGACGGTGTGCCGCTTCCAGGCGGCGAACCGCATCCGCGCCCAGCGCCGCGACCGCGAGCACACGACGGCCGCCGCGGAAGACGGCATCCCGTCGACGGTCGATGTCGAACAGCAGGTCATCGACAGCGACTTCGCCGATCGGATCCTTCGCGAAGTGGCAGGGCTGAGCCCACTCGATCGCGACATCTTCCGCCTCTGCGCGACCGAGGGCTACGCCTACCAGGCCGCCGCCGAACAGCTCGGCGTCGCCCATGGAGTGGTGCGCAATCGTCTCTCCCGCATCCGCACGCGACTGCGGACCGTTGCTGAGGAGAGCACATGAACACCGACCGGCCCATCGACGCGCCCGCGTCGCCGCCCGAACTGCCCCCGCTCTCGAACGAGCGGGTCGACGAGATCGAGAACTCGCTCTTCGCCGAGATCTCGCGCGACCGCACGGTGCGCCGCAAGCGCCGCACCGGGGTGTGGCTCGCCACGGGTGCCGCGGCTGCGGTGATCGTCGTCGCCGCGGTGATCGCACCGAGCCTCAGCGGCGTGGTCGGCGGGGCATCGTCCGACGAGTACGCGGTCGCGCCGTCGGCACCGCTCGTGGAGTCCGGCACCGGCGAGGGCGGCGCGGCGGATTCCGGTGCGGAGAGCACCGAGCAGTCCATCGCCGGCGAGCGGCGATCTCCCGCGACAGCGCGGTCGCGCCCGAGCGCGACATCATCACGACGGCGTCGGCGACGGTCGTCGTCGACGACATCCCGGCTGCCGCCGCCATGATCGCGGATGCCGCCACATCGCGCGACGGCTACGTCGAGTCGATGAGCATCGGACGCTCGGGCGAGATCGTGCCCGTCGATCCGATGACCGGGATGGTCTACGACAGCACCATGCCGTACCCCTACACCCCGGACGGCGCATGGATCACCGTGCGCGTGCCCGCGGAGGGTCTGCAGTCCCTCGTCGACCAGCTCTCGGGCCTCGGCGAGGTCACGGCCTCGACGATCAACCGGCAGGACGTCACCGAAGTCACCCTCGACCTCGAGGCCCGCGTCGAGGCGGCGCAGGCATCCGTCGATCGCCTGACCCAGCTCATGACGCAGGCGGGCAGCCTCGCGGATCTGATCGCGGCGGAGTCCGCTCTCGCCGAGCGCCAGGCGACGCTCGAGTCGTACCAGCAGCAGCTGAAGTACTACGACGAGCAGGTCGCGATGTCGACGCTCACGGTGACGCTCACCGAGCCGGTGGAGACGGTCGTGGCCGACCCGGCGGGATTCGGCGACGGGCTGGCTGCGGGCTGGAACGGACTCGTCGCGACGCTCAACGGCATCGTGGTCGCGATCGGCTTCCTGCTCCCGTGGATCGTCGTCCTCGCGCTGGCCGGTCTCATCGTGTGGGGCATCGTGCGGCTCGTCCGCCGCCGCAACCGCCGGGCGACGAAGGAGCCGGTGAGCCCCGCCTCGTCGCGGACGGATGCCGACACCCTCGGCTGACAGGCGGACGCCTCCGCCACTGCGCCGCGGCTCCTACACTGAGGCCATGGCAGCCCCTGGGCGGCACCCGCTCCACCACGATCCGATCGTCACGGCGACGCCGAACCCGGCGCTGGATGTGAGCACTTCCGTCGACCGCGTCGTGCCCGAACACAAGCTGCGCTGCGGCCCGACCCAGCTCGATCCGGGCGGCGGCGGCGTGAACGTCTCGCGCGTCGTGCGCAATCTCGGCGGGAGATCCATCGCCGTCTACGCGGTCGGCGGCCCGACCGGTCAGGCGTATCGCGAGCTGCTCGAGCGGGAGGGCATCGTCGGACGCGCGGTGCGGATCGCTGCGAGCACGCGCGAGAGCTTCACCGTCGACGAGACCGACACCGGCGAGCAGTTCCGCTTCGTCCTGCAGGGTCCCGAGATGCGCGAACCCGAGTGGCGCGCGTTCCTCTCGGCGATCGCCGACGACATGCCCACACACGGCTACGTCGTGCCCAGCGGCAGTCTGCCGCCCGGCGTCCCGACCGATTTCTACGCCCGCATCGCGCACATCGCGCGCACCCGCGCTACCCGGTGCGTGGTCGACACCTCGGGCGCCGCCCTCCGCGCCGCACTGGACGGAGGGCGTCTTCCTCATCAAGCCGAGCCGCCGCGAACTGGGAGAGCTCGTCGGCTCCACCCTGCGCGACGAGGACGATCTGCAGGACGCGGCGCGCGAACTCGTCGCCGCCGGTTCGTGCGAGATCGTCGCACTCACCCTGGGTGCGGCCGGCGCGGTCCTGGTGACGGCCGACCGCTCGCTCCGCCTGCCCACGCCCGCCGTTCAGGTGCAGAGCACCGTGGGCGCCGGCGATTCGTTCCTCGGGGCTTTCGTGCTGCGGCTCGCCCAAGGCCACGACGTGCCCGGGGCGTTCCGTACCGCGGTCGCGGCCGGCAGCGCCACCGCGATGCTGCCTGCCACCGACCTGTGCCGGGCCGAGGACGTGGCGGCGCTGGAAGCCGGACTCGAGCCGGTCGAGACGACGCGCGGAGCCTGAGCGGGCCGCGCGGCGTGCTCTTGTGCGGCCCCTCGCACGGGGGAAGACTCGGCTCATCCAACAAGGAGGTTGCCATGAGCACCACTGTCGCCCGGATCACCACGATCAGCTCGCGTTCGACCGAGAGCTTCGACCACGCCATCCGCGAGGGAGTCGCTCGCGCGCACGCCACGCTGCGCAATGTGAGCGGAGCCTGGGTCAAGGAGCAGAAGGTCGAGTGCTCGGACGGGGCGATCACGAGTTTCGACGTCGTGCTAGAGGTCACGTTCGTCCTCGACGACTGATCCGTCGCATCGCACTGCACCGAATGCGGCACGTCACTCGTAGCGCAGCGCGTCGATCGGGTTCTGTCGTGCCGCCCTGCGCGCCGGAAGGGTGCCGGCGACGAACGCCAGCCCCATCACGACGAGGATCACCGTGGCGACCGAGCCGGGCGCGTACTGCAGGATGTCCAGGCCCGGAAGCCCGGACAGGACCGTGCGCGAGAGCAGGCCGCTGAGCGGGATGCCGATGGCGATCGACACGATCGCCCCCAGAGCGCTGCCGAGGAAGCCGATGAAGACGGCCTCGAGGCTGAACAGCGAGAACACCCTGCCGCCGCTCATGCCCATCGCCTTCATGAGTCCGATCTCGCGCGTGCGCTCCTGGACGCTCATCAGCAGCGTGTTGACGATGCCGAAACCCGCGGCGAGCAGCGCGATGACCGCGAAGGCGTTGAGCACACCGACGATCCCGTTGATCACGAGCTGGAATGCGCCCAGCTGATCCTCGAGGGTCTGCGCGGTGAAGCCCTCGGCGGCGAGCCGGTCCTTCATCTCGGCGATCTGCTCGGGGGTCGAGTCGGCGGCGATCTGCACCGTCGCAGAGATGTACGTCGTCTCGATATTGTCCGGTTTGCCGGTGCTGGTGACCAGTCTCGAACTCGTTCGCCATCGCCGAATTGAGTCCGACGCCGCTGCCGAGGAGCGATTCGTTCTGCACGCCGACGACCGTGGCGGACACCTCGTGCGCCTCGCCCAGGTAGTCGGTCAGGCCGAACACGACCGTCTCGCCGACTGCCGAGTCGGCATCCGCGAATCCGAGATTCTCGAGATAGCTCGTCGGCAGCAGCACTTCGAACGCGTCGGTGTCGTTGTCCAGCGCCACACCGGCGGCGAGGTCGGCGGGGCTGACGCCGGCGGCGATGTTGACGCTCACCTGGAACCTGCCGTTGTCGCCGAACTCGATCCAGTCGGCCGAGACACGGGCCAGCGGCGTGACGGCGAGCACTCCGTCGATCCCGCGCAACGTCTCGACGTCGTCCGGCGTCATCGCGCCGCCCGCTCCCGGGAGCGCGATCGGGCCGCTCGAGCCTCCGTCGGTGCTCGTCGCGTCGGGATCGTACGGCTGCGGACCGTCGTCCGTTTCGACCACTTCTCCGTCGGGGGCCTTGGTCACCGTGAGCACATCCGCGGAGCCGATCGCCCCTACTTGTGCGGCGATGTAGTTCGACACCCCCGTGCCGATGGCGGACGTGGTCGTCAGGGTGAAGGCGCCGATGAAGATCGCGACGACGGTGAGCGTCGTGCGCAGCTTGCTGCGGAACGTGCTCTGGACGGCGGTGCTGAGGATGTCGCGGAACTTCATGCCGCCACCTCCTCGATGAGAAGCCCGTCGTGGATCTGGATGCGGCGATCGCAGCGCGCCGCCAGGTCGGGCTCATGCGTCACGATGACGAGCGTGATGCCCCGCGTGCCGGTTGAGGTCGAACAGGATGTCCTCGACCACAGCGCCGGTTGCGGAGTCGAGGTTGCCCGTCGGCTCGTCGGCGAAGATGATGCTCGGCTCGTTGACGAGCGCGCGGGCGATCACGACACGCTGCTTCTGCCCTCCGGACAGGTCGGTCGCCCGGTTCTTGGCCTTTTCTGCCATGTCGAGCGCCTCCAGTGCCTCCATTCCCCGCCGGCGGCGTTCGCGCGACGGGATGCCGGCGATCTTCAGCGGCAGGATCACGTTCTCCAGCACGGATGCATTCGGAATGAGGAAGAACTGCTGGAAGACGAACCCGAAGGTGGCGTTGCGCACCCGGTTGACGGCGCCGGTCGACAGGCTTCCGACGCTGTCTCCTTTCAGAAGCACCTCACCGGAGGACGGCGCGTCGAGCAGGGCGAGGATGTGCATGAGCGTCGACTTGCCCGAACCGCTCTTGCCGGTGATCGCGACACTCTCTCCTTCGTGAATGCGAAGCGAGACGCCGCGAAGAGCGTCGAAGCGGGTGGACCCGCGTCCATAGGTCTTGGTCAGCTCGCGAGTCTCGAAGACCGGCGGCGGCGTGGCTGATGGGTGGCTGTGCATGTTCTCCAGGCTCGTCGAGTCGAGAGGATGCGGCATCCGTCCACCGGTGACACCTGAGTACTGCATCCGCGGTACACCGCTGCACACCGTGGGGAGGATGCCGCCGCCGGCGCCGTGTGGCACGCTCGATGCACACCGCTCCGATCGAGGTCCTCACCATCGCCAGTCACGCCGCGACCGCCGTCGCCGACTCCCCCGCGCGCACGCGCGTGCCCGCGTGGCTGGTCGATGTCCTGCTCGGCATTCCGGTCGCGCTGGGCGCTCTCGCGCCGGACCCGTTCTCAGCCGAACCGACGGCGCCGGCGGTCTGGGTGACCCTCGCCGCAGGCATTGCGGTGGCGGCCTCGCTGCCGCTGGCGCGCAGGTACCCGCGCTCCATGCTGGCGATCACCACCCTCATCGCGACGTTCGCTCCCCTTCTCGGCACTGCCACGCTCGGCTTCGTTCTCGCCGTGGCGATCTGCCTGTATCGACTCGCCTCGGTCACCGCCGATCGCCGGGTCGTGCTTTTCGCGTTCCTCGTCTCGGGGACGTTCCTGGTGGCGAGCGTCGCGATCGCCGGGCCCGTCGACCGCTACATCGCCTGGATGCTGCAGCCGGTCGCCCTCCTCGCGGGCGCTGCAGCGCTGGGTGAGGCGACCCGCAGTCGTCGCGCCTACATCGACGCGATCACCGAACGCGCCGAACGCGCCGAGCGCACGCGAGAACTGGAGGCCGAGCGGCGGGTGACCGAGGAGCGCCTGCGCATCGCTCGTGAGCTGCACGATGCCGCCGGGCACCAGATGGCCGCAATCAATCTCAACGCGGGTGTCGCCAAGAACGCCCTTCCCGCCGAGCCCGATCGCGCCATCGAGCTGCTCAGCGGCATCCAGGAGTCCGCTCGCGCCGTCCTCGGCGAGATCAGCGCACTCCTGCAGCTGCTGCGCGGTGCACCCGGTGATGCGGATGCCGCTTCCCTTGCCCCGGTCGCGACCTGGTCCAACGTCCACACCGTCGTCGAGGCGTTCCACGGCATGGGTCTGACGATCGCGGGCGCGCTGCCGCCGACCGTTCCCGGCCTCGGGGGTGCGGTGGACGTCGTGGCCTATCGCGTCGTTCAGGAAGGGCTCGCGAACGCGCTCAAGCACGGCGACGGACGAGCGACCGTGACCGTCGACACGGATGCGGCCACTCTCCACCTGCGGATCGAGAACCTCGTCGGCCCGGAGCGCGAGCACGCGCCGTCGGGCCGGTACGGACTCATCGGCATCCGCGAACGGGTCGAGTCCGTCGACGGCACGGTGTCTCATCGGCGGGAGCAGCGGCGGGACGGCACGGCCTTCGTGCTCGACGTCCGCCTGCCGCTGCTCGAGCACGAGGAGCACTCGTGAGCGCGATCTCGGTCCTCGTGGTCGACGACCAGCCGGTGATCCGTGCGGCAGTCGTCAACCTCGTCGACCACGAGCCCGATCTGCACGTCGTCGGAGAGTCCGCGACCGGAGCCGACGCGGTGCGCCAGGCGCGGCGGCTGCGGCCCGATGTGGTCGTCATGGACATCCGCATGCCGGACGGCGACGGCATCACGGCGACGCGCGAGATCTGCGCCGACGCCGACCTCGGAGGCACTCGCGTGCTGATCCTCACCACGTTCGAAGACGAGGCCTACGTCGTCGATGCCCTGCGCGCCGGTGCAAGTGGATTCATCGGCAAGGGCGCAGACCCCGACGAGATCATCAGCGCGTTGCGCACCGTGCATGCCGGCGAGGCGCTGCTGTCTCCCCGCGCCACGCGGGCACTCCTGGATCGGTACGCGAGGATCGGCCGGCAAGCGGCGTCCTCCGCTCACCCGCCGGCAGATCTGGGCTCGTTGACCGAACGCGAAGCGGAGGTGCTCGTGCTGGTCGCGCAAGGCCTGAGCAACGGAGGGATCGCCGAGGCGCTCGTCATCTCGCCGCTGACCGCCAAGACGCACGTGAACCGGATCATGACGAAGCTGGGCGCGCACGACCGCGCCCAGCTCGTCATCGCCGCGTATGAGAACGGCCTGGTCCAGCCCGGCGCAGGCTGAGCCCGCGCGGTCAGGCGCCGACCTTCTCCAGCTCCTCGCGCTCGACCTCGTCGTCCGCCGCAGCCACGCTCGAGACGGGGGCGAGTGCGTCGGCACCGCGGGCCGCGGCATCCGCATCCGTGAGTGTGGGCTTCCGCGGCCACCAGAACGCGTCCTTCGTGATGAACGCGAGGGCGGGGACGATGACCGTGCGCACGAGCAGCGTGTCGATCAGAACGCCGATGCACACGATCACTCCGATCTGGGTGAGCGTGATGAGCGGAAGCACCCCGAGGACGGCGAACACGGCGGCCAGCAGGATGCCCGCGCTCGTGATCACGGCGCCGGTCGCGGCGAGAGCGCGGATCATCCCCTGGGTGATCCCGAGGTTCTCGGCCTCTTCCTTCGCGCGCGTCACCAGGAAGATGCTGTAGTCCACGCCGAGCGCCACCAGGAAGAGGAAGCTGAACAGCAGCACGTTGGTGTCGATCGCGGGGAACCCGAACAGCGGCGTCTGGAAGAGCCACCAGCTCAGCCCCACCGCCGAGAAGAAGCTGGCCACGACCGCCAGCAGAAGCAGCAGCGGCGCCACGAGCGCCCGCAGGAGCACGACGAGCACGACGAAGACGAGCACCAGGATCAGCGGGATGATGAGCGCCTGATCGCGGGCCTGGGCATTCGTGACGTCGAGGGCCTGGGCATCCAGCCCGCCGACGAGACCCTCACCCGACGCGATGTCATCCAGCTCTGCGCGCATGAGTTCGATCGTCGCGAAGGCCTCGGGGGTCTCGGCCGCGGCCTCGAGTGTCACGGAGATCTGGGCGAGGTCGTCGGTGGTCTCACCGACCGTGGCAGCATCCACCCCGTCGAGCTCCGACAGCGCGCTCGCCGTCTCCTCGGCGTCGTCGAGGGGCACGATGACCACGGCCGGAGAGGTCGTGCCCGCGGAGAACGCATCGGCGAGCACCTCCTGACCCTGCACCGCTTCGGGCTTCTGCAGGAACCGGTCGTTCTGCGACAGCCCGGTCTGCACGAAGAACAGCCCGCTGGCCATCACCCCGAGCACGATGAATCCCCCGGTCGCGACGATCACCGGACGCTTCGAGACCGAGCGGCCGAGCTTGCCCCACACGCTGCGGGAGATCGCGTCGGGAGACCCGTACCGCGGGATGTACGGCCAGAACAGGCCACGGCCGAACAGCAGCAGCGCCGCGGGAAGCACGAAGAGGGCGAAGATCATCGCGACGACGATGCCGACGGCACAGGCGAGGCCGAGCGCACGGTTGCCGGCCAGTTCGGCGAACAGCAGGGTCAGCAGGGCGAGGGCGACGGTCGAGCCGCTCGCGATGATCGCGGGCCCGGCTCCGCGCAGTGCCCGCTCCATGGCGATGCGGCGACTCTCGTGCAGGCGGAGTTCGTCGCGGTACCGCGCGATCAGCAGCAGCGCGTAGTTGGTGCCGGCTCCGAAGACCAGCACCGACAGGATGCCGGTGATCGAGGCGTCCAGCTGGACGCCGACGGCGGCGGCCACCTGCCGGGCGACGATGCCGGCCAGGGCGTCTGCGAGTCCGATCACGATGAGCGGAACGAGCCACAGCCAGGGGCTCCGGTAGGTGATCAGCAGCAGGACCGCCACGACGATCACGGTCGTCAGCAGCAGCGTGAAGTCGGCACCCGCGAACACGGCGGCGATGTCGACCTCGAAGCCTTCGGCGCCGGTGAGGTACACGCGCACGTCGTCGAGATCGGCGGATGCCGCGTCCCTCAGCTCCTGCGCGCGCTCCGCCTGCGCCGCCACGTCGGTCTCGGGGTCCAGGGGCACGACCAGAAGTGCCACGGTGCCGTCCTCGGACACCTGGGCCGGCGGGACGAAGCCCTCGCTGGACAGCTCGGCCAGCTCACCGAACGCCTTCGCGTCGATCATGCCCAGCGTCTCCTGCACTGAGCTCGCCGTCGTCGGATGCGAAGACGAGGAGCGCCGAGGTGCCGTCTGCGCTCGCGAACTCCTCCCGCAGCTGGTCGACCTGGACGGACTCCGCAGAATCGGGAAGCCCCACGGACGGCGCGGTCTCGGAGTCCTCTCCGCTGCCCAGCGCGAACAGCGCACCGGCGGCCAGAGCCGCCAGCACGAGGACGATCCATGACGTCTTGGCAGACGTGATGAAACGGAGCAGTGCGGCCATGAGTGGGTTCCCTCGCGAATCGAATCCGGATATGCCTAGTTTATCTAATAACTAGACTAACTAGGGACAATAGCGGTATCGTTGGCGTCATGCAACCGGCTCCCGTGGCTCGCCCTGAGGTCAACGGCGAAGCGTCGTGGACCCCAGGTGCACGAGGCGACGCAGCTGCTGCGCGAGTTCCTGGAGGTGAGTGAACTGTTCGAGCGCTCACTCGGCGCCGAGCTGGAGGTGAACGCGACCGATCTCGAGGCGATGGAGCACCTGCTCATGAGCGGCCCTCTCGGTCCGAGCGAGCTGGCCCGGCGACTGGGCATCTCCACCGCGTCGACCACGACCGCGATCGACCGCCTGGTCGCCCTCGGACACGTCACCCGCGAGCCGAACCCGCACGACCGGCGGGGCGTGCTCGTCGTGCCGCAGGAGGCGTCGCGCGACCGCGCGATGCGGCGGCTGATGCCGATGATCATGGGGCTCGAACGCCGAGCTCGACGGACTTCGACGACGACGAGCAGGCCGCGATCACGCTGTACCTGCGGCGCGTGGTCGACCTCTACCGTCATCACGCCGGCGACGGCGGCCGGTCGCGTTCCCGCTAGCGGTCGATCCGCCAGAAGCGCCAGCGCGGCGGAGGCGACGAGCTCACAGCCTGCTCCGCCGCCTGCCGGGCCGCGGCATCCCGTCGCTCCCGCCACTGCGTGAGCCACTCCTGGACCTCGACGGTCGGGGTGACCACCGGCGGTCCGCCGAGCAGCTGCCGCCGGGCTTCGATCACGCGGTGGTTGAAGTCCTCGAGGTACTCGCGCACCTCGGGCTCCGTGCGCAGTTCGTCCAGCCGCTCGCTCAGACCCGCGTACTCGGTGCGCAGCGTCAGCGCGGGCGGGCCGAGTCCGGTGAGACGCTCGCGCTCGATCTTGCGGCGGATCCACCAGTCCGGATCCGTGGTGGTGCCCAGGCCCGGAATGGGCTTGCCCGCGCCGGGCAGGTCGTCGAAGTCGCCACGGCGGATCGCCTGCTCGATCGAGACCTCGACGATCGCCGCCCGCTCCTGCTCGGTCCAGATGCGGGATGCCGTCGGGTCGTCATCCTGCGGGGGCTCCTCGCCGCGGGCGAGGGCCTCCGTGCGCAGGCGGTACCGCATCGCGGCATCCCGACTGTCGTGCGTCACGCTCACCTCCACGCGTAGCCCTTCCAGGCTAAACCGGGCTGAGCGCGACGCGGTCGTTCGCGCTACGACAGGGTGAGGAACAGCTTCTCGAGCTCATCGACCGTCATCGGGTCGTCGGATTCGCCGGGCTCGACGAGACACGTGCGCATCGCCGAGGAGATGATCGCGAAGCCCGCCCGGTCGAGTGCCTTCGACACGGCGGCGAGCTGGATGACGACGTCGCGGCACTCGGCATCGGATTCCACAGCGGCGATCACCGATGCGAGCTGCCCGTGCGCGCGCTTGAGGCGGTTGACGATCTTGCGCTGCGCGACCGCGCGCTCTTCGGCGGTGGTGATCACATCACTCATACGAGTGCTCCTTCACGTCGGACCTCCTGGGTGACCCGGCTCGCGGTGCCCGCGCGCCAGGTGAGATATCCACCATCCAAGTTCCTCACATCGATGCCCCGTTGCGCCAGCAGGCGTGCCGCGGTGTGTCCTCGTTGTCCGACCTGGCAGTGCACGATCACGGAGCGGCCCTCCAGTTCGCCCGCGCGGGCGCGCAGGTCATCGAGCGGCAGGTTGACTGCGCCGGGGATCGATCCGCGGTCGAATTCGCCCGGAGAGCGCACGTCGATCAGCACAGCGCCGCCCTCGAGGGCGTCGGCGAGCTCGTGCCACTGGATCGAGCGGGTCTGCCCGGTCGCCAGGTTGTCGGCGACGTAGCCCGCCAGGTTGACGGCATCCTTGGCCGAGCCGTACTGCGGCGCGTACGCCAGTTCGAGGCGCGACAGTGCGGAGGCGGTCAGGCCGCCCGCCATGGCTGTGGCGATCACGTCGATGCGCTTGTCGACGCCCTGACCGCCGACGATCTGCGCGCCCAGGAGCGCGTCGGTCGCCGGATCGATCAGGAGCTTGAGCGACATGCGCTCGGCGCCCGGGTAGTAGCCCGCGTGCGATGCGGGATGCGTGTGCACGATGCGGTGGGCGCGGCCGGACTCACGAAGGCGTCGCTCGCTCCACCCGACCATGGCCACCGTCAGGTCGAAGACGCCGACGATCGCCGTGCCGAAGGCGGGCGCGGACGGCGAGGCCACATCGCAGATCGCGTCGGCGGCGATTCGTCCGTGCCTGTTGGCCAGTCCCGCCATCGTGACCAGGGTCGCCGAATCGTCGATGGCGTCGCGCTTCTCGACCCCGTCGCCCACCGCGTAGATCGACGGGTCGCTCGTGCGCTGCAGGTCATCGACCGCGATGCCGCCCGTCGGTCCGACCGCGAGGCCGGCTTCTGTGGCGAGCCGTGTCTCGGGGCGCACACCGCGCGCGTCGACCACGAAATCGGCGCGGACCGCCGTGCCGTCGCTCAGGGCGACCGCACCGGGCCGCAGCGCGGTGATGTCGGTGCTGAGGCGCACGTCGACGCCGTTCAGCTCGAGGGTCTCGAGCACGGGGATCGCCATCTCAGGGTCCAGCGGCGAGAGCGGCTGGTCTCCGCGCTGCACAAGAGTGACCGACACACCACGACGCACGAGGTTCTCCACGGCTTCGAGGCCGATGAATCCACCGCCGGCCACGACGACGTGCGCCTGCGCGCCGGCCGCATCCAGCAGCGCCGTGATGGCATCGATGTCGTCGATCGTCCGCAGCGTGTGGACCGGGATGCCGGCACCCGGCAGGGCGTCGACCGCCCGGGCTCCCGCGGCCAGCACGAGCACGTCGTAGCCCTCGTGCGAGATCTGCCCGGTCATCAGATCGCGCACCGCGAGCTGCTTGCGATGCCGATCGATCCGGACGACCTCGTGCGCCACGCGCACGTCGAGATCGAAGCGGGACCGCAGGGACTGCGGAGTCTGCAGGAGGAGGTCATCGCGGTCTTCGATCACTCCCCCGACGAAGTAGGGCAGTCCGCAGTTGGCGAACGAGACGTAGTCGCCCTTCTCGAACACGACGATCTCGGCCGTCTCGTCGAGGCGACGCAGGCGCGTGGCAGCCGACATCCCGCCTGCGACGCCGCCGACGATGAGGATCCTCCTGCCGATGCGGAGCTCGGTCATCTCAGCGCCCCGCGAACATGCGGGAGAAGAAGCCCGACTTCGCCTCGGATGCCGCCGTCTTCGCGGCCTGCGTCTCGGCGGCTGTGTGCCCGGAGCACCACTCGGAGCGCGGCACGCCCGCCTTCACCGAGTCGACGTGCTGACCGCATCCGGCCCACGTCGTCTTTCCGCACGTCTTGCAGGTCACTGCGCGACACATGTCATCTCCTGATCGGTAGAGTGAAGTGATACCCCTTGGGGTATAACCCACTATACCCCCTAGGGTATCTGAATGGCCAATCCATCCAGGCGACTCTCAGACGCGCCGCGGGCTACGACCGTGTCGTGACGCAGCCGGGCGGCTCGGAGTTGCCGCTGATCGTGAAGTCGGCGCACGTGAGGAAGTGCGCCTGGTTGACACCGAGCAGGAACGCGGCCGACAGCGATGCCGACCACGACCCCGACGATCAGCCAGCGCTGACGGCGTGTGGAGTTCTCGCCGAAGTCCGGCCACATGATGCGCGCGAGCACCCAGACCGTCAGCGGGCTCGCGATCAGCACGACGAGCAGGGCGAAGCCGGTGGCGAGGAAGGTCACCAGGTCGGTGGTCTCGAAGTCGATGAAGCTGAACACGAGCCACACCGTCGGCAGAAGCAGGAGAAGAGCCCGGAGGAGGCGCCTTCCCACCGGCCGGCGTTCGAACAGCACGAACACGAAGGCCGCGGTCGATGCCACCCACAGCGTCAGGAGCGTGTCGAAGAACAGTTCGCCCCACGCTCCCAGCGTGAACGCCGGCCACCACACGACGATCGCCATGCCCACCGAGATCACGGCGAGCGGGATCTCGCGGCGGCGGCTGTCGGACGCGGCGGATGCTGCTGATTCGGTCATGGCGCGAAACTAGCGCACGGCCGCACCGGATCGCGTCGGCACGGTGCAGGACCAGCCGATGACTTCATTCACCGGAATACGTGCCGCTGCGTATCGTTGCATCCGACATGCAGCGCTTCGGAACCCTCTCGTTCGGACACTACGGCCCTCTCGGCGGAGGACGGATGCTGACCGCCGGCGACTCGCTGACGCAGGCGATCGATCTCGCGCAGGGCATGGACGACCTGGGCGTCGACGGCACCTACTTCCGCGTGCATCACTTCGCGCGTCAGCAGGCGTCGCCGATGCCGCTGCTGGCCGCGATCGCGGCGACCACGAAGCGCATCGAGGTCGGCACCGGCGTGATCGACATGCGCTACGAGAATCCGCTGTATCTCGCCGAGGAAGCCGCGGCCGTCGACCTCATCAGCGACGGCAGGCTCGCGCTGGGCGTGAGCCGCGGCTCACCCGAGACGGTCGTTCGCGGATACGAGGCGTTCGGCTACACCGGTTCGGAAGACCCGCGTGGCGCCGACATCGCTCGCGACCACTTCGCGACGTTCCTTCGCGCGATCGAAGGCGAGGGCCTCGCCGAGCGGGATGCCGCGAGCCCCTTCGGCGGCGGCTCGGGCCTGCAGCGCATCGAACCGCACTCCCCCGGCCTGCGCTCGCGCATCTGGTGGGGCGCCGGCAACAGCGAGTCCGCCGCCTGGGCCGGCACCGTGGGTGTCAACCTCATGTCGTCGACTCTGCTCACCGAGGCCAGCGGGCAGCCCTTCGACGAGTTGCAGGCGCAGCAGATCGAGACCTTCCGCGCCGCGTGGCGGGAGGCCGGGCACGCCGGCGAGCCGCGCGTGTCGGTGAGTCGGTCGATCTTCCCGATCACGACCGCGGAAGAGCAGATGTACTTCGGCGGACGCCAGGACGGCGACCAGATCGGGGTGATCGACGGCATGCGCTCGACCTTCGGCAAGACGTACGCTGCCGAGCCGGATGTGCTCGTCGAACAGCTGCTGCAGGATGCCGCGATCCGCAGTGCCGACACGCTCATGCTCACGATCCCCAGCCAGCTGGGCGTCGAGTTCAACCTGCGCGTCGTGGAGTCGTTCGCGAAGTACGTGGCACCGGCGCTCGGCTGGGTGGGCACCCGGGTCTGACGGGGTCGCACCGCGACCTGCTGGTACAGCGCTCAGAACATCCAGGACGCATCACCCATGCCGCCGCCCGCGGGCGGGTCGGCGATCACGGGGGGCGGGTGCTGACGCCGCCGCACGGGCCGCAGGAGCGCGTCTCGCGTGCGACCGGCGACACCGGTGGCGCCCGCGCGCATGTGACGTCAGCGCCGACGCCTTCGGCCCCGTCGGCATCGCTCGCGGCAGCGCTCCGGCCGCGACGATCCAGGCGGGCAGGCCGAGAAGTCTCAGGGTCGTCCCGAGTCGCTCCGACTCGTAGACGCTGTCCGGGTCGAGCTCTTCCTCGAGCAGCTCGGACAGCTGGTCTGCGGCATCCGGTCGATCCCAGAGCTCCGCCAGCGTGTGCGCACTCTCCGCACCGAACGGCTCGGCCAGCACGTCCTTGTCGGCCCCGGGCTCACGTGAGGGGTCGCTGCAGTAGCGCGCCACTTCCTGCCCGTCACGCCACGCCACGAGGGCGAGCTGCCGATCGTGGCGCACGCGCACGGCCAGCACGCTCCCGCCCACACGTTCGGCGAGCACGCCCGCGACCTCGATGATGCCGCGGCGACCGTCGGCGACGACCCCGTCACCCGGATCACCGAGCACAACCACGTGACCATCGGCGGGCGGCGCGATCCATCCCGAGAAGCGGATGCCGGTCAGAGCGTCGTGCAGATCGGTGAGGGACAGCTCATCAGCGGGCACGATCACCGCACCGTAGGAGTGTCCGGCGGGACCACCCACTTCTGAATCGGACGCCGGCATGGGATACACGCCTCGATCATGACGCATACCGAGCCGCTGCGGGGCGAACAGTGATGCCGCGGTCAGGTGCGGCCGGCCAGGAGTGCCAATTCCTCCCCGGTCAGCCGCTGCGTGGTCCACTCACTCATCGGGGTCGCACCGATCGACCGGTAGAACGCGATCGCCGGAGCATTCCAGTCGAGCACCGTCCACTCCAGCCGCGAGTAGCCGCGTTCGATGCACACCTCTGCCAGCGAGGCGATGAGAGACATGCCGTAGCCACGGCCCCGCTGCTCCTCATCCACGTGCAGGTCTTCGAGCCAGACACCGTGGCGTCCGGTCCAGGTCGAGTAGGTCAGGAACCAGATCGCGATGCCGACGATCCGGCCGTCGCGCTCGACGACGTGCACGAACGCCTTCGGGTCCTCGCCGAACAGGGTCTCCGTCAGGGCGCCGACGCTGTTCTCGACGGCATCCGGCTCGCGTTCGTACACGGCCAGCCCGTGGATGCCGTCGAGGATGCCCTGCTCGTCTCCCGGCTGCGCCGCACGCAGGACGGCGCCGTCGCCGAGGGTTCGTGGAGTCATGGATCGAGAGTATCGGCGCGCGAAGGCCGATCCTCGATCAGATGCAGCTGGGTGCCGTCGAGATCGATCAGGTAGCCGGCACGCTGACCCCACTCGCGCAGCGCCACCGGCACGAGCCGCGGGATTCCGGTGGTCACCTCGGGCACGCCGGTCGAGCGCACCGCCTCATACAGCTCATCGAGATCACTGATGCGGATGCTGGCCATGAACCAGCTCTCGTACGGGTCGTGTTCGGGAGCGAGGAAGAACTCGAGCACGATGCCGCCCCTGCGGATGATGAGCCACCCGCCGTCGCGGTACGACGTCACGAAACCGAATGCGCCGTAGAACGCGACGGTGCGGTCGAAGTCGCGCGAGGGCAGGTTCGGCACCGCGCGATCACTCATGTGCGCGTGGCTCACCCCCGCGACGGCCGGGTGCGTGCTCAGCGGGTCGTGCCGGCCGCCGAGGGCGTCACGCGTTGCGGAGACCTCGTCGGCGCCGCCCGGCTCTGCGGTTCCGTCGTGGTGGCTCATGCGGCGAACCTACTCCCCCGCGCTTGCGGGCTGGAAGCCCGTGATCGGACTCACCCTCCGAACCGCTCGGCCGACGCGATCTGCTCGGCCACCCGGCGCAGGGAGAGCAGCAGCGGCTCGACGAGCACCGACCCGAGCACGACGTAGCGCACGGCCGCTTCGGTGGACTCCGTCGGCACACCGGCGATCTCAGCGCGGGCGATCGTCCGGATCGATTCGAGGTAGACGGCCATCAGGTCGTCCGCCACGTGGAAGCCCGCACGATCCAGACCCTGCAATGCTCGCGCCACGCTTGCCAGCACCCCGGCGTCGCACATGCCGGGCGTCCACCCCAGGGCGGTGACGAGCCGCTCGGCCTCGGAGACGTCGATCTCGCCCTCGATCGTCGGGGTCACCGCAGCATGGGCGGCACCGAGCAGATCGTGCGCGTTCTCAGGCGGGCGGTCGAGGGCGTCGAGCACTTTGCGCGTCTCGGCGATGCTCACGCCCGACTCGATCAGAGCGCGGATCACGCGGAGCCGCTCCAGGTGCTGATCCACATAGGTCGCCTGAGTCGGAGAAGTGCGGACGCCCTCGGGGAGAAGACCTTCGCGCAGGTAGTACTTGATGGTCGGCACGGTGACGCCGCTGTGCGCGGAAAGTTCTGAGATCTTCATGAATCCCCCCTTGACATCGATAGTATCGCTATCCATTATGGATAGCGATACTATCGAGGGAGCGGAAACGATGGCGCGAGTAGTCCCCGGACGAATGACGCACCGGCACGACGGCGAGCTGGTCGTCTTTCACATCGGCATGCAGATCAACAGATGGTGGCGTCCGGATCTGTGGATGCCGGTCTTCGGCGCGATGCCGCGGATGCTGCGCGAGCTGAGCATGGACGCCGACTCCGGCTTCCTCGGCTACGAGCTGCTCCTCGGCGCGGGCGGGCCTTACGTGGTCCAGTACTGGTCGTCCGTCGACAAGCTCTACGCCTATGCGTCGAATCCGTCGCAGGAACATCGGCCGGCCTGGTCGCGATTCAACAAGATGGCCCGCAAGGCGCCCGAGGCCGTGGGCATCTGGCACGAGACCTTCCTGGTGGAGCGGGCCGAGAGCATCTACGTCTCCACGAAGCCCATGGGTCTGCCCAAGGCCACCGAGCTTGTGCCGGTGCGCCGCAACCACGACCGCGCACGAGCACGGATCGCGGACGGCCGCACCGCCTCGGTGCTCTCGACGACGCCGCACGCGTAGCCGCGCAGCACGTGCCGGAAACGCAGAATGCCCGTCCTTCCGGACGGGCATTCTGTGTTGGTGACCCCAGCGGGATTCGAACCCGCGTTACCGCCGTGAGAGGGCGTTTTCGAGCCAAATCTGCACGTTGCGCGAAGGCGAGAATCCTTGTTTTTATGCGGTTTCTTGCACCCGTCTATCGACACATGTCGGTTTCAAATGTGGGCAAAATGTGGGCAAACGCCAAGTTACCGCCCCATCTCGATAACCTCTGGGATGTCACATGACGATCCAAGGGACGACTCTTGCGTCATAGGCCGATTGATGGCCCGCCGGGACTGGAGGGTCCGCTGTGTGGCCGGCTGGGGTCGTACGGTCCGGCACCGGGGAAGTACCGGTCGACGGTTGGTGCTCGCCGGGGCTCCTGAATGCGGACCTCCGGCGCGAGACCGACATCGCGCGCGCGACTCATGAAGCGTGTCGCAGTGCTCTGACTGATCTTCAGAGTGTCGGAGACGAGCTTGAGCGGAGGGTAGCTGAGAGCCGTCGCGACACGGTAGATCGCGATCGCGTCGAGGATGGAGTCTTTTTGCTCGCGTCCTTCTCGAGCGAGCTGGCGCGCGAGGAACACTCGGGCACCGATGGGCTGGCTCTCGCCGACATCCACTGTGACCACATCGAGTGCTGAGTTCGTCATGATCCAGTGCGTGCGAACTTCGCGCAGCACCTGGCTCGTGATGTCAACGCCTCCCCCCTCGCGCTCGAGGGCGGCGAACGCGACAGCGGAGCGACCGAGCGCGGCATCCCACTCCACGCGTACCGTGATCGTGCCAGGGACATCCTTCTCACCCGATACGCGTGCGTGCCACGATCGCGGCACGCTCACTCCGCTCCCGAGATCGATGCGCTCGTCGCTGATGTCGTACGTCTGCAGCTCCGCCATGGAACCCACTATTCCACTCCGCCGGAGAATTCGCGAAGATGACTGTCGATCTTGGCTCACATCTGTGGTACTTTGCGTCGAAGGGAGACTGACGCTGTTGGCTCAAATGTGAGGAAGGCTATGAATCGCTCATCGGATTGTCTGGCTCTGACGATGAAGGATGCCGCGAAGCTCGTCGGCGTCGACTACCGCACGATCAAGTTGGGCATCGAGAACGGGACGATTCCGTCGGTCCAACTGGGGCCGCGGCGAATGATCCCCCGGGCCGCACTCCTGCGCGTGTTCGGCGTCGACGCCTGATCACGCGTTGCTCCTGACGCTTCTGGATCTGGACCAGGAGAGGCCGGGCGGATTGGCTGAGCCAATAGTCACGTCGCACGCGTTCCACGGCAGACGCTCGCTGGTCTCAGCGCTCGCGGCCGTACTGGGACCGCCGGCCCTCGAGGGATACCCCGCATCGCCGCCTCTCAGAGCGACAGCCCGCCGCGCGAGGCAGAAGAGTTCGGCGTAACCCATGGTGCCGACGCCTCGAGCGACCGCGCGCGTGCCGCTCGCCGCAGCTCGGCGTCCGCCGCGCGCATCGCGTCCTGGATCGTCAGCTCGGTCGTGCCGCGCATCATCGTCGCGCCGATGTTGCGCGATCGCATCCTGGTCGGTCCGCGCGATCGTGATCGCGACGTTCTGGTGCCGCCCGCGCGTCAGGCCGACGTAGAGGCCGGCCGCGTCGACATCCGGCCCCACCACCGCGGCATCCGTCGTCTCGCCTTGAATGCCGTGCACCGTCGACGCGTACGCAAGTTGCAGGTGCTCGAGCGCGTAGTCGCGGCTCACGCCGACGAATCTCACCACTGTCACTGACCGAGGCGAGGTCGATGCTGTCATCCCGGATGTTGCGCACCACCCATTGCGCACGGTTCTCGACCCCGGTGCGCGGATCGTTGCGACGGGTCTGCACGGTGTCGCCGACCAGGATGCGCTGCTCCCCCATCCCCAGCGCAAGCGTCGTGGGGTCCAGCTCACCGTCGTCGACGCGTCGTTGCTGGATGGCGTCGTTGATCGCGTCCGCCTCGCCGTTGGTACCGGAGACCAGCGCCACCCGCTTGCCGCGCGCGTGCCAATCGAAGTAGGCCGCGACCATTGCGTCGCGCGCTTCCTCCGTGCTGCGCCACCCGTTGCACGTGCCCGCGCTCGAGCAACTCCCCCGCGACTTGTGAGCGCGTCGTCGCGGTCGCGGGGGTTGCGGAGGCGCAGCGTGAGCGCGGCGTACTCGGGATCGCTGAACCGGTGCACGGTGTCGAGTTCGACGGATGCTGTCGCGTAGCGCACTGCGGATGCCATCGCTCCCGCGTGCCCGACCGGGAGCGCCTGGTGCGGGTCTCCCACCATCGCCACGCCGACGCCGTGCTCGAGGGCGAGATCGACAAGCGCGGCCGCGGTCTGCAGGTCGACCATGCCGGCCTCGTCCACGACGATCCGATCGCCCCGCCGGAGGACGAACCTGCGCAGGCCCGTCGTAGACGACCCCTGTCGTCGGGTCCGCCTCGCCGCGCGACAGACGCGTCCACACTTGGGCTCCGGCGGCGTCGGTGTCCCAGCGGTAGCCGTGGTCGGCGAGCAGCGCGTGCAGGCTCGAGGCCGCGGCACCGACCTCGCGTGATGCGACGGATGCCGCCTTCCGGGTCGGCGCGACCACCAGCATCCGTCGCCGCTGTCCTGCCAGTCCCGCGTACGCGACGCGCAGCATCGTGGTCTTGCCCGCGCCGGCCGGCCCGGTGATCGCGACGAGCCCACCCGTCCCCGCGATCGCGCCCGCTGCTGCGAGCTGCGAGGCATCCAGGGTGTCGATGTCTTCGATGGATGCTGCGGCACGACGCTAGCTCGGTCGGCAGGAGTGAGCGGCCCGGGTGAGGCGAGAGCATCGAGGCGCCCTGCGAGACGGATCTTCAGGCGCATCGTCTCGGTCGCCATGAACGCCTTCACGTGACCGGGAATGTCCGCGTCCCCCAGCGAGGCGCACGGACTTGCGATGCGCTCGCTCGGTGATCTCGTCGATCGTCGCGGTCAGCGCGTCGCGCGGCGCGATCACGCCGCTGCGCGAGAGGGCGCGAATGGCGCCGGCGCGGAGATCGAACGAGCTGAACCGGCCGCCAGAACGGGTGGACCGCGCGTCGGCATCTACGACCGCAGCATCCGACAGCAGATCCAGGTCCAGCGCGTCCAGTCGGCGTCGCGGCGAGCGGCGACCGGAGCCCGATCGCGGGTGAGTGCTGGATCGATAGCCTCCAGCTCGTCGCGGACGGTTGCCTCCCAGGACTGCTCGTCCAGGTGGGCCGGCTTGTTCGGGCGCGACATCGCCCATGCTCGACGGTCGATCTGCGTCAGGACTCGGATGCTGGGGCTCGCACCGTCGTGCTCGGCCGTCCACTCCGCAATCAGCCTCGCTCGGTTCGGCTCGATCTGCGCCGACCGACGCGAGAAGGGCCGCACCGCTCCCGCGAGCTGCGCCACCTCGCCGTCGTCGTCGAGAGTGAATCCGTGGCGCGCGAGCGCGGCCATCCACTGCGGGTCGGTGCGCGCAGCGAGATCGCCTTCGGCGTTGATCACCGTGTGCAGCTTCATCGCGACGCGCGAGTCGACGTTCGACCACTTGCCGTCGGCACCGAGCACCTTGACGTTCAGCCACATGTGACGGTGAGCGTGCGGGTCCAGCGCGCGCGAGCGACGATGCTGCAGCTCGACGACCTCGATGCGGGTGATGTCCTCTCGGATGAGCCCGCCGTGCCCGCGGCGCGCATTCAGCTCGCGCTGCCAGGTGAGCAGGATCTGATCGCGCAGCCGGTCCTGCAGCGCCTCGAACTCGGTCGCGAGCTCCGGATGCAGCAACGCGGCGATGCTGTACGACTTGGGGTGATTGAGCGTGCCGTCGAGCAAGAGGTCGGCGTCTGCGCTGAGCCGTTGCCGGCCGCGCTCCTCGCCACTGACCGGGTCGTGGCCCGTGAGCCACACACGAAGCCCGCCGGCGGTGAGCTCGTCGGCGGAGATGCGGCCGTGGTCGACGACGAATCGCGCGACGGTCGAGTCAGATGCCAGACCGTACGCTTCGAGCGCATCAGCACCGGACGAGTGCTGGAGATGAGCGTCACAGGTGCCCTCGAGCGCGTAGGCAATCGCGTGTCGCACCCCACGGGACTCGACACCCCGCTTCCACCGCTCAAGGCCACCTCGCATGCAGTCAGAGTAGGGCTGCGTTTTGCCGTTTGGCCAGGACTTTTTACGCCGTGCAGGTACATGTGGCGGGATGCTCCTAAATGGTACCGATCAGGCGCCCCACCGCGTTGGGTGCCTGCGTGCATTGCATTCTTTGGCTTCGACTGCTCTCCTCGGCTTGGTCGGCGCTCGATTGTTCCGCGATCAGGCATTTGCGGGAGCAGTGGTGCTCGGCGCTGGTTGGCGAACGGCTCGCCGAATCACGTGTCGCATTGGGCATCATGCTGGAATCTGAATCGGACGCCCTCTACGGAACAGCGGGTCTCCCTGAGTCTCCGCAGTCGCGATGTGACACACCCTCTGGGCCAAGTCACCCCTCATGGCGACAGCATGTTGCCATAGACGGTCCCCTGACGAGCGCGTGTTGACGTGGATGCGGGTGCGACCGCCCTCATCGGATCTGCAGCTTCGTCAAGGGAATGACTGGGACAGAGCAGAGCGTCGAAGAGCGACGAGTGGCAATTCGCAACCAGGGCAAGAGACCCGGTGCGCGCGGATCGCCTACGCGCTACCGTGTCGGCGAGGCCAAGGGGACCGGCATGCCGCAGATTCTGGGACGCGACGCGCTCATCGCGCGGATAGGTGATGCGCTCGAGCGCGCCAGCCGGGCGGGCGGCGGAACGGTCATCGTGAGCGGTCCTGCGGGCGCGGGAACGACCGCCGCGGTCGCGGAGGCGCTGCGACTGCGGGGAGCGAAGGTACCGGGGGCGTCCACTGCGCTGCCGACGTCCGCGAAAGCGTCTGGCCAGCGGATTGACATGCAGTGGATCGACGACGTGCAGCGCGCACCCGACCCCGGACCGCTCGCTCGCGCGCTGCTCGGACAGTCGACAGGTGCACCGGATGCCGCGAGCCAGGTCTTCGTCCTGTCGGGGCGCCGGCCGTGGGATGCGGCGCTGACCGAGCTGCAGCGAGCCGCGATGCGCGCCGATCCGCTGAGCGTCGTCGATGTGGAACCGATGGCTCCCCACGTCGCGGTCGAGATCGTGACCTCGGAGCCGCCGGCGACCTCGCCGCGAGAGCACCACGCTCCGGCGGAGGCTGCGATCGCGTGGGCGCGCGCATGCGGAAGCCGGCTCCGGCTGCTCGCCGCGGTGCTGCGCGCCGACGGCGACCTGACGGCGACCGCCGTGGGCCTCGCCGTCGACGATCTCGTCGCCGACCTCTCACCGAACGCACATCGCCTGCTCGAAGTCATCGCGGTTGGCGCACAGACCCCAGGGCGTCGGCGGTCGAGGGGGTGTGGGCCAGAGAGTCCGGGACGACCGGCGCGGGCTTCGACGAGACCCTCGCCGAGCTGGTCACAGCCGGATTCATCGGTCCGGTGACCGGCAGGTTGCGCTGCGCAGTGCCGGTCGTGTGCGCCGTCATCGCCGCGCGCCTCGGCGCCGGACGCGGCGCGATGCTCCATGTCGCTTACGGCGAGGTGCTCTCCGGGCTCGGAGGCATCGATCCGCGCGAAATCGCCGAGCACGTGCGCCCGGTCGCCGACAGGCTGCCGGTCGACGTCGCGGCCAGGGTGCTTACGGCGTCCGCGCAGCGCCGGACCGCGGCATCCGATCATCTCGGCGCCGTCGCCGACCTCGCCGTCGCCGCGGAGCTGCGGGAAGCCGCGGCGACGAGCGGTTCGGCAAGAGAGAGGGCGGCAGCATTCGATGCGCTGTCCGCCCTGGGCGCCGCGACCTACTATGCCGGAGACCTCGACGAGGGCGAACGGATGCTCCGCCGTGCGGAGCGGTTCGCCGCTTCCGCGTCGCCGGTGGCCTTGGCCGACCTCCAGCTGTTTCGCGCGTACATTCGTGCCGATCGGGGCCAACCCTCCGAGATCCCGAAGCCGCTGCACGAGTCAGGCTCGCGGGCTACTGTCGACGACATCGTGGTACGCCTGTTCCTCGTCGATCGCGGTGATGACCAGGCCGAACTGGAGGCGGTGTGCGACGAACTGGTCGCTCTCGACGCGACGACGCGGGGGCGGTCGACCGCGGCGCTGCCGCGCTCGGGCGGTCGGTGCGCGCGTCACTCGCCGGCGACCTCGACGCGGCCCTGGCCGAAGCCGAGTGGGCGCTGAGCGTCGCCGGCGACACGTCGGCGACGCTGTATGGCGGCATCGAACGCGAGCTGATCCGCCTGTGCGTGCTGAAGGGCGACCTCGACGCGGCCCTCCGTCATGCCGACGGCGACGGGTACGACTTCGCAGGCCGGGTGCCGCGGATCGTCGAAGCGTCAAACGTGGTGCACGCGGCCAGTGTCGCGCTGTTGCAGGGTGACATCGCCGACGCTACCGAGCGCGCCGAGCGGGCTCTCACGATGACCCGGCTCGCCCCGGTTCCGCGCGGCCTCGTCCGGTGCGTCGCGTGGGTCGCCCTGCTCAGTGCCATGCGCGGCGACCGGGCCCGGGCGCGGTCGCTCCTCGCGGAGGCCGGCCGCGCGTTCCCGCTCGACGGGAATCTGCGGCTGGGCGCGATCGTGCAGCTCGCCCGCGTGCAGTTGGCGCTGCGAGACGGCGGGCCGGTGCCGCCGCCGGTCGCACTGCGTCTCGAGCGCACCGAGGGGTCGGCGCGCTTGCTGCTGCCGGTGCTGCTCGCGCGCCTCGGACTGCAGGCCGGCGATGACGGGACCGTCGACCGTGCTCTCGCCGAGCTCGACCGGATCGACGGCAGCCCGCCGGCCGATGCCCTCGCCGAGCGGATCCGCGCGCTGCGTCTCGTGCCCACCCGGCACCGGCGCGAGGTCGCCGAGCGACTCGGCGCGAGCGCCGCCGAGCTCGAACGGCTCGGATTCCGCGGGCTCGCAGCCGAGACTCGCCTGGAGTGGGCAGAGCTGGCCGCCGAGGCCGCCGATCCGGCGGCCCGCGTCGACGTCGTGGACCTCGTGCGCTACTTCGATGCCCAGGGGCTGGACGACTGGGGCGACCGCGCGAGGCACCTGGCGCGCACCCTCGGGGTGCGGGTGGGCGGCCGTCGCGGCGGCACCGACGAGCTGACCAGGCGGGAGGCCGAAGTCGTCGAGCTCGTCGTCGACGGCATGTCGAACGCCGAGGTGGCACGGCGGCTGTTCCTGAGCGAACGCACCGTCGAGACGCATCTGCAGCACGTGTACCGCCGGCTCGGGGTCGACTCGCGGCTGGGGCTCGTCGCCAGGCTCGGCGCGCCGGGCGACACTGCCTCGCACCCGTGAAAGTACGTGGCAACGCGGATGCCGCGGGCGGACACGGGCGGGACGATGAGGTCATGAGAACAATCGAAGCGATTCCGCTGGCCTCCGCGACCGCGGAGCACGGCGGCAAGGCGGAGGGTCTTTCCGCACTGCTCGGCGCCGGACTTCCGGTGCCACCGGGTGTGGTGTTCGCCGCTAGCCCCGGGGACTCGACTGCCGCGATCGCCGAGGCCGCGGCATCCGTCGCCCGTGAGCACGGCTGGATCGCGGTCGCCGTCCGTTCGTCCTCACCGCACGAAGACGCCGCGACCTCGTCGGGAGCAGGCGCCTACGCGACGGTGCTGAGCGTGCCCGCGGACGACCTCGCCGCGCTGACCTCGGCGGTCGACGCCGTGCTCGCCTCGATCGGGGAGACGGGCGGTGTCATCGTGCAGCGCATGGTGCCGGCGGATGCCGCGGGCGTCGTATTCACGGTCGACCCGGTGGCCGGAGCGCCGACCGTCGTCGTCGAGGCTGTGCCGGGACTCGGCGCGACGCTCGTCTCGGGGGACGCGACGCCGTGGGAAGTGCGCGTGCCGCGGCGTCCGGACGGGACTGTGGCCGACGCCGACGTGGACGCTGACGACTCCGAGGGCGCCGCTCCGATCGATCGGGCGACGCTCCGAGACCTCGTGCGGCTCGCGCTGCTGGCCGAGCAGGCGCGGGGCGTGCCGCAGGACGTGGAGTGGGCGGTCGCGGGCGGCGAGGTCTGGCTGCTGCAGTCACGGCCGATCACTGCGCTGGCCGAGCAGATCGCGGTCGAGGTCGTCGTGCCGCCCGGCTACTGGATGCGCGATCCCACGCACGGCCGGCTGCCGCGCTCGCGGATGACCGTGAGCGTGCTCGACGAGACCGTCGCAACGGCGCCGATGGTCCGCGAGTTCGGGATGCTCGCGACCTTCGCCGGGGCACGGATCGGCGGCTGGCATTACCTCACGATCGTACCAGTGGGTGCGCCGCCGCCCGCGCCGGGCAAGACGCCGCCGCGCCTTCCCGGCTGGCTGATCTCGACCCTGATCCGGCTGTCGGCCGAAGGGCGCCGGCAGCTGCGTGCTGCGCGCCGGGCGATGATGACGGATGCCGCGGGCCGCCTCTTCACGGAGTGGGACGCGAACCTCCGGAGTGCGCTGCGCAACGAGATCCTGGCGTTTCAGGACGTCGACCTCGGCGGGCTCGACGATGCCGCGCTCGCCGCAGAACTGCAGGCGCGGGCCGCGCTGATCCGCCGCACCGCCGAGCTGCACTTCCGGCTCGCGATGCCGTACTCGCTCGGCATCTACGGGCTCGTGGAATTCTGCCGTGCGGAACTCGGCTGGACCCCGGAGCAGGCGCTCGAACTGCTGTCCGGGCTGGCCGACGTCGCGTCGGAGCCCGGACGGGCGCTCGAGGAACTCGCCGCCCTCCCGGGCGGGAGCACCGAGCGGGCCGACGGCTACGAGCGGTTCGTCCGCCTATACGGCTGCCGCGCGCTCGACATCGAAGTGGCCGAGCCGACCCTCGCGGAGTCGCCGCAGCTGCTGGCCGCGCTCATCGATGCGGCGGCGCACGCCGGCACCGTCGACGTCGTCGCCGCGCAGGCCGAGGGGCGGCGCCATGCAGCCGACAGGGCGCGAGCCGCGCTGAAGCCGTCGCGCATCGCGCGCTTCGACCGTCTGCTGACCGCCGCCGAGCAGGTCTACGGGCTTCGCGACGACAACGTGTTTCTCACCATTGACGCCCCACTCGCGCTCGTGCGGTATGCCGCGCTGGAGGCCGGGCGGCGGCTGGCCGACCGCGGCACGCTCGATGCCGCCGCCGACGTATTCCACCTCACGGTCGACGAAGCGGCGCACGCGCTCGGGTCGCGGCATCCGCTGGCAGGCACTCGTGAGCAGGCTCGACACGGGCGGGGCGAGCGGGCATGGGCGATCGCCCACCCCGGCCCGTTCACCTACGGAGACGACCCCGGACCGGCGCCTCGGTTCACGGCTCTGACCCGTGCCGAGCGGACGCCTACCGAGGCCGAGATGCTCATGGGCGACCTCATCATGATGACTGCGGTCGCCGGAGCAGATGAAGACGGCGTGCTCCACGGAACACCGGCCTCGTCCGGCCGCGTCACCGGAACGGCACGGATCGTCCACGACGAGTCCGGCTTCCACCGGATCGAGCGCGGCGACATCGTGGTGTGCCCCGGGACGCGCCCGTCGTGGTCGGTCATCTTCCCGATGATCGGCGGGCTCGTCGCCGACGCGGGGGGTGCGCTCTCGCACCCCGCGATCATCGCGCGCGAGTACGGCATCCCTGCGGTCGTCGCCGTGGCCGGCGCGACCGACATGATTCGCGACGGCGAGACGATCACCGTCGACGGCACAGCCGGCACCGTGCACCGTCAGGTGCGGTCGGGTCGGCCAGATGCCGAAGCGGGGGTCCGAGGATGACGAGGGACACTGCTCGGCGCCGAGCGAGCGGGTGTATTGCGGTCGGGGGACTGCTCGGCTGTGCGTGGGCGTCTGGACTGAGGGGCTTCATGGCGGAGATACCTGGCCCCGGCGCATCGGTGTTCGGATGGTACGCGACGTTTGTCGGGGTACTGCTCGGTGGCGTGATCGTCGGTGCGTTGTTGGGGTGGGCCGAGTACTTGCGCCGGACCGGTGGCCGTCCGCACTGGCGACTGCTCGCCCTGTCCCCGCTCGTGCTCGGCGTTCTTCCTCTCACTGTTCCCGGCGCAATAGCGCAGCTGTCGCGGGGAATCGGCACCGCTGGGATGGCCGTCGCGCTACTCGGCATCGGGCTGGGATACGGCGTGTCGGGTCGGGGCTCGCTGGTTGGGCGAATCCTGGCAGGGGGCGCCTCGCTCGTCGCTGCACTCGCACTCGTCCTGGCGACGACGGTGATCAGCGACGGCAGGGTCACGGTGACCGATCCCCGCGGGGCTTGGACGATGGTGCTCGGACTGACATCGATTCTCACCCTCGGCTTGGCGGCGTCTATCCCCTTCCGGCCCGTAACGGATGGGTAGAGCACGCCCGTCGGTCGCCCGTTGGACGCCTCGCGCCTGTCACCCGGAGCTTGTCACAGGGCGCTGCTCCGGGCGTTCCGGGTCGATGGCGCAGAGCCAGGGCTCCTGGCGGCGGAGCTGTCGGCGACCCAGGAATGGCGTCGACGGGTGAGTCTCGACGTGCGGAGTGACCCCGGCGGTATCGCGCGCTGCGCGTGCGTCGTGGACGACGTTGACTATCGCCGCGACGACGACGAGGAGTGGAGCGTGCCGCTGCACGGCGATCGCGCGCTGTTCGAGAAGCTGAGCCTCGGGGGAACGGCCTTCACGACAATCGGAGAGCGAGTGCTCAGGACAGCGGTCCCGTGTTGACAGTTCCCTGCAGAAGGATTCCGTCTGGGACACATTCATGGCGTAGGAGGCCACCTAGTCGCGCTGCTTCTCTCACTGATGCTGCTTCGATCAGTCCCCGCGGCGAGGCTCGCCGCCTGCCCGGACCGCTCAGAACCCGTAGAGTTCAACGCCGCCCGGAGCGGCGCGCCTCGAGAGTGCAGAGGGAGGACCGGCACGATCGCTCGCGCCGACCCTCCCGGTTCCCATAATCAGCGGAACGCGCGCTGGCCCTTGTACGCCCAGTCGATCTGGCCGACCGCCTTACCCTTCCCTGTGCCGTTGACCGCTGAGGTCGTCTCGGCGAAGGTAAGCGTCGAGTGCGCGATCGCATCCGCCATCAGGTCCAGAGTGTCCTCGTTGATATTGGAGATGCTGTCGCATGCGGCGTGGTAGCAGGGGTCGTAGGGCTGACCCGCGGAGCCGCCGAAGAGGGCCGCCTGCTCCGCGCGTCCGCTGGACCGCTGCGTGGGGCGGACGCTACGCGCACCGCATCCATCACGGGAAGATAGCTGCCCTTTCAGACGCCGGCAGGATGTGTAGCTGGCGAGCGGGGTGGGTGGGATTGCTGCTTGCGTTGCTCTCGAGCGAAGCGTCGCGTTCACCGGCGCTCACTATTCGGGCTTATCGTTGCGCGGGCGCAACGCGATCCACAGGCCGCACCGACGGCGGAGGTATTCAGCGCCTTCGCTCAGCCGATGAACGTTGAGCGGGGCAGAGTCCGGCCACAGCATGAGCACTGGACCGCGGCGTCAACGTTCATGCGACTCCAATGCGACGATGATTTGCTGGGTACTCGGCACCCCTGCCAAACCGGTTGAGGTCGCGTAGACACGGCACGCCAGATCCGACGTTCGCTGCCCGTCAGGAAATAGATCTTCGCCGTCGAGAAGGATCGTGGGCGATCCGGCGAACCGGACTTGCCTGGCGTCCTCGGAACTGGTCAGTAGCACGGGTGTGATCTCGATGCCGTCAGCCCCGAGCGAGCGCATCGCCTCTCGGACGCGGTCGCCGGCCTCTACCCAGTTCGGGCAGGCTTCGATGTGCAGGATCTGGATGCTCATACGACCATGATCCTCCGATAGTGCACTGTGAGCACTCGCTCAGCGACCGCTAATGCTCGTGGCGGTTGTCTTCGTGGTCGTGGTCGTGGTCGTGGTCGTCGTGTTCGTCCTCGAGGAGCATCCCGACAGAGGTAGCGCAGGCGTCGCCACGCCAGGCTTCGATTCCCTCGCGGACGGCGAAGCCGGCGATGACCAGGCCGGCGATGGCGTCGGCCCACCACCATCCGAGGAGGCTGTTCAGCACGAGGCCGATGAGCACGGCGGCGGAGAGGTAGGTGCAGATCAGGGTCTGCTTGGAGTCGGCGACGGCGGTTGCTGAGCCGAGCTCGCGTCCGGCGCGGCGCTCCGCGAAGGAAAGGAACGGCATGACGATGACGCTGAGCGCGGTGATGATGATGCCGAGCGTGCTGTGCTCGACGTCCGCCGGAGGATCAGTGCGAGCAGAGACGATGCGGTCACGTAGGCGGCGAGGGCGAAGAAGGCGACGGCGATGACGCGCAGGGTGCCTTTCTCCCACCGTTCGGGGTCGCGGCGGGTGAACTGCCAGGCGACCGCCGCGGCGGAGAGCACCTCGATGGTGGAGTCGAGTCCGAAGGCGATCAGTGCGGTGGAGGAGGCGATGCTGCCGGCGGTGATCGCGACGACGGCTTCGATCAGGTTGTAGGCGATCGTGGCGGTGACGATCCACCGGATACGGCGCTGCAGGATGTGCTTGCGGGACGCGGAGAGCGAGGAGCTGGCGGTGGTCATGCGCACATGCAGCTTTCTCCGGAGCAGCAGCCCGGTTCGACGTAGAGGACGACCTGGAGCAGCTCGTTGAGCGCAGGGGTCAGGTGTGCGTCAGCGAGTCGATACCAGCTGCGGCGCCCATCGGGCACCGCTTCGACGAGTCCGCATCCGCGCAAACACGCGAGCTGGTTGGACATCACCTGACGGGAGACGCCGAGCGCGTCTGCCAGATCGGAGGGATGCGCGGGCGCTTCCCGGAGGGCGAGGAGAATGCCGACCCGGGTGGCGTCTGAGAGTGCATGGCCGAGGCGGGCGAGTGCCGCGGTGTGCGTGACGGAAGCGGTGACGGTCGACATACCGATACGGTACATCACTTTCTGAATTAAGAAACTGCTGAATCTCATCTCCGACTCGCGACGAGACGTCGACTCAAGCGCAATCCCCCTTCGGGAGTCATCAAGCTCGCCCCTAAACGTTCGAGCGGCGTGGATGTCAAGCCGCTCGTAGGCTATTCGGATGCGGCGACTTGTCTACTGGTGGGACCGGGAGCAAATCGCCCTGTACGTTGCCGCGATCCTCTTCGGTGGCGTGTTCGGCATCCTCGCTCCTGGCGCTGCCCCCGTGCTCAGCGCGGCGACGAATCCGGCGCTCGCGGTTCTGCTGTTCGCCACGTTCCTCGGCGTACCGCTGATCGAGGTGGGTCGATCGTTCCAGGATGTCCGGTTCCTCGGCGCGGTGCTGGTCGTGAACTTCGTCATCGTTCCCCTCGTCGTGTGGGGGCTCTCCCGATTCGTAGCCGACGATCAGGGGCTATTGATCGGCGTGCTCCTCGTGCTGCTCACCCCTTGCGTGGACTACGTGATCGTCTTCACCGGGCTCGCTGGCGGCGCGAAGGCCCGCCTGCTCGCTGCGACCCCGCTGCTGATGCTGCTGCAGATCGTGCTCCTCCCGGCGTACCTGTGGCTGTTCGCCGACGGCGAGACGGCTGCGCACATCGAGATTGAGCCGTTCGTCGAGGCGTTCGTCGTCATCATCGCCCTCCCCCTCCTCGCGGCCGCGATCGTGCAAGCCATCTCCCGCCGGCACCGAGCCGGCCGCGCAATTGAACACGTGATGGCAGGTGCCATGGTGCCGCTGATGATGCTCACCCTCGCGGTCGTGATCGGATCACAGATCGCCGCCGTCGGCGAACAAGCCCTCACCCTGCTGCGCGTTATTCCGCTCTACATCGCCTTCCTCGTCATCATGCCGCTCGTCGGCCTCGCGGCGGGTCGCGTGACGCGACTCGACGTACCCGAGACCCGCGCCGTGATCTTCAGCGGCGCCACCCGAAACTCCCTCGTCGTGCTCCCGCTCGCCCTCGCCCTGCCCGCCGAGCTCACGATCGCGCCCCTCGCCGTCGTGACACAGACCCTCATCGAACTTGTCGGCATGGTCCTCTTCGTTCGGCTAGTACCGAAGCTCACCCCGATCGGAAGCGATCGCCCGCCGAGCTGATGAGGAAGACCCGCGGGTTCGTTGGCGCGAAATTTGTCCGGAGACCGCGCCCTCTACGCAGCCCTCCGCCTCCTGCGGCCACTCAACCGCCGCGCGGGACATGCTGGAGATGGCCGATCGCCTCATCCAGCAGATCGGTGACGTGGGCGTCGAACAATGAGTAGTGGATGTGTCGGCCGTGACGCGTTCCAGTTACCAAGCTGAGATGGCGCAGCAGACGCAAGTGGTTCGACACGGTGGTCTGACCGAGCCCTAGTCCTTCACTGAGCTCGGTCACCGTACTCGGTCGGGAGCGGAGCACGCTCAGGATGCGCAGGCGAACCGGGGATGCCAGCGCCTGCATGATCTCAGCAAGCCGATCGGCATCCGTTACGGAGAGTGGACCGAGGCCCTGACGTGGCATCTGACTGATCATATTCACCACTGTCGTCGCTGATGACGATTCTCATTCACAACTTCAACATATCACGATGTTGTGATGTATCGTCGAAGTATGAGCGCTTCTCCGACCATGACCGCACCCCCCGCTACTTCGCAGGATCATGCCCACGGGTCTGCCCGTTGGGAGCTCTGGTTCGCCATCGCCGCTGGCGTGACCTACGCCGCTGGGATGATCGCAGAGTTCGCGCTCGGGCTACCGATGGTCGGATGGCCCTTGGCGTTCTTCCTTGCCACCTACTTCTTCGGAGGCTTCTTCACGGTCCGCACGGCGATCTCGTCGACGCTGCGCGGGAAGTTCGAGGTCGACTTCCTCATGCTCGTCGCCGCGGCGGGTGCGGCCCTGATCGGCCGATGGGCGGAAGGCGCGGTGCTGCTGTTCCTGTTCAGCCTCGGCCACGCGCTTGAGGAGTATGCGCTCAGCCGCGCGAGCAAGTCCATCGAGTCACTTGCTGAACTCGCACCGCGCAGCGCCCTCGTTCGCCGCGATGGCGCGGAGCCCATCGAGGTTCCGGTGGAGGAGATCGTCGTCGGTGACGTTGTCGTCGTACGCCCGAACTCCCGCATCCCATCAGACGGATTCGTCGCCACAGGTCTATCCGCCGTCGACCAGTCCGCGGTCACGGGCGAGTCGATCCCCGTCGAGAAGGAACCCGTCGCGGACCGGGAGCGGGCACTGCGCACCGCCGACACACTCCCCGCCGCGAACAGGGTGTTCGCGGGCACCGTGAACGGCTCGGGGGTCTTGGAGATCGTGGTCACCGCGACCGCGGCGGACTCGACCCTGAGCAAAGTAGTCGAACTCGTCCGCACCGCCGACCAGGCCGCGTCGCCCACTCAGCAATTCATCGATCGCTTCCAGCGCTGGTATGTCCCCGCCGTGATCCTCGGCGTTGGCGTGACGCTCCTGGTCGCGATGCTCGCCTTTGCGCAACCCTTCGCCGACGCGTTCTATCTCGCGATGACCGTCCTGGTGGCGGCGAGCCCCTGCGCCCTCGCGATCGCGACACCGGCGGCCGTCCTGGCGGGAGTGGCACGTGCGGCCAGAGCCGGCGTGCTGGTCAAGGGCGGCGCGCCGCTCGAGACGCTAGGCAAAGTCAAAGCGATTGCCTTCGACAAGACAGGGACGCTGACCTGGGGCATGCCACAAGTCACGACGGTCATCCCCGCCAAGGGCATAGACGAAGCTGAGCTGATCGTCACACTCATCGCCGTCGAGGCTCTCAGCGACCACCCCCTCGCCGCCGCGATCGTTCGCGATCTGACACCACGCGTGACGGAGAGCGACCCGGTCGAGGCAACAGACCTCGCGTCTGTGACCGGCCGCGGGATTCGCGCAACGATCGACGGTGACTCCGTCGAAGTCGGCAACCTTCGCATGTTCGACGAGCAGCAGCTCGATCTGCCTCCTTCTCTCGCGGAGTCGTACACGCGAGTGCGCGACTCGGGCCAGACCCTGGTGATCGTGCGTCGCGGCGACCGGTTCCTCGGCATCGTAGGCGTGATGGATTCCTCCCGTGCGGAATCCGCCCAGGTGTTGAGCGCCCTCCGCGACGCGAAGATCAACCAGCTCGTCATGATCTCCGGGGACAACCAGCGCGTCGCCGACGCCATTGGCCGAGAGGTCGGCGTCGACACCGCGATCGGAGAGCTGCTGCCCGAAGACAAGGTCACCCAGATCACTCGCCTCGCCGAGACTCACCGCCCCATCGCGATGGTCGGCGACGGCGTCAACGACGCCCCCGCGATGGCACGCGCCGACGTCGGCATCGCCATGGGCGCCGCCGGGTCGACGGTCGCCTTAGAGACCTGCGACATCGCTCTGATGAGCGATGACCTCGGGCGCGTCCCGTTCGCCGTGCGGCTCAGCCGGGCGACCAGCCGGATCATCCGGCAGAACCTCATCGCCAGCCTCGCGGTCGTCGCACTCCTGATCATCGCCACCTTCCTCGGACTGAACATAGGCGCCGTCGTTCTCATCCACGAAGGCTCCACCCTCATCGTCGTCGCCAACGCACTCCGGCTCCTCAACTTCGAGAGAGGCAAGGAGCACCATGGAATAGACCACGAGGACAAGCCCACCCCCTGAGGCAAACGTTGCCTCGGCCGTAGTCACCGGGAGTGAGTCGGCCACGGGGCGGACTGCGGACTCAGCTGCGGCCACGGAAGTCGCGGCGGGCGAGCTCGGCAAGGCGCTCGTTGTACTCCTCGAGTTCAGCGTCCCCCGTGCGATCCGCGTGGCGGTCGCGGCGCTTCTGATCTCGTGCATCGGTGCGACTCCACTGGATCGCGACGGTGATCGCAAGGATCAGCGTCGGGATCTCACCGATCGACCATGCGATGCCGCCTCCGGCGTACTGGTCCTCTAACGGTGTCCCACCCCACGTGCGTCCCATCGAGCCGAACCACTCGGCGACCATGAGCCCGGACTGCATCATGATCGAGATGCCGAAGAACGCGTGCATCGCCATGATGCCGATGAGCAGCAGCAGCCGCCCTGGGTACGGCAGCCGGTACGGCACCGGATCGGTGCCGATAAGGCTCAGCACGAAGAGATATCCCGTGATGAGGAAATGCGCGATCATCCACTCGTGACCGAGGTGGTCGTACAGCGACCAGCGGAACAGGTCTGTGTAGTAGAACACCCAGAGCGAGCCGATGAACAGCCCCGCAGCCACAAAGGGATTCGTGAGAACGCGCGCGACCGGCGAGTGCACCGCCCAGAGGATCCACTCGCGGCCACCGCGCGTGCCGTCGTCGCGCTTCCGGATGGCACGGGCGGCGAGCGTCACCGGCGCGGCCGCGACCAGCAGCAGCGGGATCGCCATGGTCAGCAGCATGTGCCCCACCATGTGGATGCTGAACAAGTAGTCCTGATAGACGTTGATCACGCCGCCGGTCACCCAGACGAGCAGCATCCAGCCGGCGACCCACATGATCGCGCGGTAGACCGGCCAGGAGTCGCCTCGGCGGCGCAGACGCCACACGCCCGCGAGATAAAAGAACACCGCGAAGCCGGCGACGATCGCCCACAGCAGGTCAACGTTCCACGACGTGATCCAGCGATCGAGGGTGAGCTCCGGCGGCAGCGGGGCGCCGGTGAGCACCTCGGCCGGCGTGAGCTCGGCCGGGAGAGCCGCGGTGCCGGGCGGGGGCGTGCGAGCGAGCGCGGCGGCCGCACCGCTCGCGGCGCCCATGAGCGCCAGCTCGAACGCGATGAGCGTCCAGAAGACGCGGGAAGCGGCGTCCGATCTCAAACGCCTGATGAGCCGGACGCGATACCAGGCGCCGAGCGCACCGAGCGCGACGAGCGCGACGATCTTGATGATGAGGATGATGCCGTAGGGCGACAGCAGCGCACCCCACGACTGTAGGCCGATGGACGCGCGCACCGTTCCCGAGACGGCGACGACGACGAAGGCCGCGAGGGCGATGCTCGAGTAGCGGGCGAGGGTGTTCGCGTTGCGTTCGCGATCCTGCAGGGGCCGCACGACCACCATGAGAAGGAGCCCGCCCAGCCAGACCGCGGCTGCGATGATGTGGAGGATCAGCGCCGTCATCGCCTCGTGGTGGAGCGCCGCTTCGCCCGAATGTCCCTGCGTTCCCATTGGTACCAGGGTGGCGAGCGCGAGGACGGCGACGAAGACGGTCCCCGTCCACGACCGCACCGCGAAGGTCAGCACGGTGAGTGCGGCACCGGCGACGGTCGTGATGAGCCACGTGCGGCCGACCTCGGTTTCGATGACGAAACGACCCAGCTGCGCGCCGAACTGGGGTCCCGCGTCGATCGCAGGGTTGAACGCGGCGATGAAGGTGAGAAAGCCTGTCGCGGCGGCCGATACTGTGAAGATCGCGGCGGAAACGGAGGCCGCATCCAGCGCCAGGTCGAACTCGCGTTCGCCGGCACGGAGTGTGAAGAGCGCGGTGACGAGGACTCCGGCCATGCCGGCGGCCGACAGGTTCACGAAGAGCTTCGCGGTGGGCAGCCCCCAGCGTGCAAAAGGTCCGGGATCGCCGATCGTGAGCGTGGCGGCGCCGCCGCCGTAGGCGAGCGCCCACACCAGCACCGCAAGCGCGGACACGATGAGGATGACAGGCCCTGCGGCGCGCAGGGCCCGGGGAGCAGTTGCTGTCGCGGTCGGCGTGATCTGTGCCCCTTCAGGGCCGTGGGGTGTCGGAGTCATGTACGCGGTGTCGGCGCGGGCTGGCTAATTGCAGCCGATTTGCGCTTGCAAGGATTCCATCGCGCTGATCTCTGCGGTCTGCCCGGTCTTGATGCTTTCGGCGACAGTCAGAGCGCGCGGATTTGAGCCAAGTTCGATGAGGGCATCGGCCATCGGGATGGCGCCTTCGTGGTGACGAATGAGCAGCGTGAGGAAGAGGCAGTCCCCCTCCTGTCCGGTCGCCTGTTGTAGATCCGCGATCTCGTCAGCTGACGCCATGCCCATGGCAATTCGTGCCTCTTCATCGGTCATGGCCGCACCGTCGGACATATTGTGGCCTTGCCCGCTGCCGGCAGCATCCATCCATTGCATCATCGGACCACCGGCCTGAGACAGCCCCCACTGCACGAGCCAGTCGTACATTTCTCCGCGTTGGCCGGCCTGGCCGGTGGCGATGTCGTAGGCGAGCACCCGAATCTCGTCGTTGTCGGTCTTGCGGTAGATCTCCATGGCCATCTGGATAGCCTGTGCGTGATGCGCCTGCATATCGCGCGCGAAGCCGGCCTCGGGCGAATCTGTGCCCGGAGTTTGGGCGCCCTGCGATCCGAAGGTGGAGAAGCGCCCGACAGCGAACGCCAGGGCGCCAATCGCGAGCAGTGCGAGCGCCACGGCCCACCAGGGACGCCGACCTCGAGCGGCGATCGAGTCCGCGTTTCCGACAGGGTTCATTGTTTGCCGGGGGCATCGTATGCGCCGGTGCAGGGCGCGTTGGGCTCTGGCGCGTTCTGGCTGCGCCAGTACTCTTCGAAGAATTCGCCGATGCGCTCGTCGTCGACCGAGTCGACCTTGAGCTGCTGGTTCCAGTTGGAGATCACGATCGGCGCATCCAAGCCCTCGTAAGGGGAGAGGACGACATAGCTTGAGGGCATGAAACTCTTCAGCGTCGTGAGTTCATCGCCCGCGACGTCGTCAGGGTTGTAGGTGACCCACACCGCACTGTGCTCCATGGAGTGAACCGCGTTCTCGTTCGGAACCGGCTGGTCGTAAACTCCGCAGTTCAGCCAGACGGCGTTGTGCGGTCCGCCAGCCGGTGGGCTCTGCTCGTACTCGACGGCACCCTCGACATGCTCGGCGGTGTTCGTGAAGGTCTCGACGCCGTCTATGGTCGCCCCGTCACTACCCGCCTCGTATGTCTTCGGCGGCGCCGGCGCAAGCACGACGGATGCGACGACGAGGCCGACGATGACGATGGCTGATGTCGAGCCCACGATCCACCACACAAGCTTGCTGCGACGGCGCTTGGCGAGCTGCTTCTGATACTCCGCCAGCTTCGCCTGTCGTTTTTGCTCACGCTGCTGCTTGACAGACAGGCTTGCGTGCGCCTGCGTGTCGCCATGCTGGGGGCTGTCGGGCGGGTTGGGGTGTGTCGGTGCCATCTGGGTTCCTTCCTTCGTTCGGGTCGCGGAAGATCCGCGGGTGAGGATTCAGCTGAGCCCGGAGTAGGCGTGGAGTCCTTTGAAGAACATGTTCACAATGGTGAAGTTGAACAGCACCGTGACGAAGCCGACGATGCACAACCAGGCGGAGGGTGCGCCACGCCAGCCTCGAGTCGCGCGGGCGTGGATGTATCCGGCGTAGAGCACCCAGATCACGAAGGTCCACACTTCCTTGGTGTCGAAACCCCAATAGCGTCCCCAGGAGTCGTTGGCCCAGATCGCCCCGGCGATCAGCGTGAATGTCCAGAACACGAAGCCGATGATCGCGAAGCGGTAGGCGAGGGACTCGAGGGACTCTGCGGTGGGCAGCGTTGACAGGAACCGCGGGCCGGCCGGCGCAGCGGCATCCGACGGCGTGGTGCCGGTGCGGCGTTCCCGGCGGGTTTGCATGAGCTGCGTGACGGAGAGGCCGCAGGCGATCGCGAACAGCGCGGTCGCGAGGGAGGCGACGAAGACGTGGATGACCAACCACACGCTCTTGAGCGGATCCATCAGCGGGACGACCTCGACGTAGAACGTGACTGTCGCCCCACCCAGCAGCAGCACGACCATACCGATCAGGAATGCGCCGAGGAAGCGAAGGTCGTAGCGGCGGAGCACGAGCAGGTACACGGCGACGATAAGGAGCGTTCCGGTTAGAGCGAACTCATACATGTTCGCCCATGGCACCCGCGTGGCGGCGATCCCGCGAGTGATGGTGCCGCCCAGGTGCAGCAGGAACCCAAGGGCCGTCAGCGACGTCCCGATCCGCGCCCACAGCAGCCTTGGTCGTAGCGGCGGCGCCTGGACACCATCCAGCGGGCCACGGCGAGGGTTCTCGACCTGAGAGCTCGTGGCGGCGACGCCGACCAGGACCGGCGCCCGTCGCGGCTCGCTGGCGGGGACGGAGCGCTGGGCGAGGTCGATGGTGTACGCGATGAACGCGAGCAGGTAGGTGGCGATTGCCGTCCAGACCAGCAGTAGCGAAATGCCGTCGAGGGAGAGTGCGTCGGTTCCGGTCATGAGTAGGTCATCCTCTTCATCGTTACGATCACGGACCGGGGGTGCTCCTGGTGGGGTGGCGGATGTGTGAGGGGCATGGGTCAGCCCGCGTTCGCTTCCAGCCAGACCAGCGAATCGACGGCGGTGCCGTCGATGTACACCTCGAAGTGCAAATGGTTGGCGGTGGAGCGTCCGGTGCTGCCGACAAGACCGACGAGCTGGCCGGCCGAGACCGATTGGCCGACGGAGACCTGCCGGCTCCCGGATTGCATGTGTGGGTATACCGTGCTCACAGGCTGTCCATTGAGAACGGATTCCACCACGACGGTGACCCCGTAGCCTCCGTAGCTTTCCTGCGAGATCCGCACGACCCCGTCGATCGATGCGAAGACAGGCGTGCCCCCGGCTGCAACCATGTCAGTGCCCATATGCGCGCCGCCTCGATCGCCGAAACGGTCTGTGACCGTGAAGGGTCCGCCGAGCGGCCAGCGCACTGCTCCACTGCCGGGCGCCACCATGCCGTAGTCGAACGGCAAGGCTGCGACGCGTGCAGAGGCGCGGGCACGCTCTGCGGCTGCCTCTGCGGCCTTCTTCTGGTCGATCTCGTCCTGGGTGGTTGCGGAATAGCTCTCACGTCTGAGCTGCGTTTCTGGTGCGTCGGAGGCGGTGATGAGCGATTGGGCATCATCCGAGGCGACTTGCTGCAATGTCGGGGTCTTCGGCTCCGGAGGTTGCCAGGCGCCGTATGCAGGCAGTGCGAACGTGGCGACCAGGCCGCTGATAATCGCGAGGACCGCCACCGACCGCGCGGGGCGCGTCAATGCCGAAACGGGTCGTGGAGAGGTTGGTGCGGGCGCCCGTCGACCGGCGCGCGCGAACTGTTTGTGTCGCGCCGGGCTGTCTTGGCGGCGACTGCGCCGGGTGGGGGCAGCGTAGGGCCGGTCGTCTCCTGTTGCGTCGATCTGGTCAGCCATGATGTCCTCCTTCGTTCGGGTCAGATGGAGATGCCGCGGGCGGCGAGGAAGTTGGTGGGGTTGACCGGGGATCCGTTGACGTAGCTCTCGAAGTGAAGGTTGCAGCCGAACGTGTTTCCGGTGTTTCCTTCGCTGCCGATCAGGTCTCCGGCGCTCACTTGTTGGCCGTAGCCGACGTAAAATCCGCCGTTGCGGATGTGGGCGTATCCGGTGCCGATCCCGCCACCGTGGTCGATCTTGATGTAGTTGCCGTAGCCGCCGTTGTATCCGGCGTAGACAACCGTGCCGGCCGCGGCCGCATAGATTCCCGCCCCGCACCCAGCACTGAAGTCGACGCCGTAGTGGTAACTGGTGGAGCAGTACCCGTTGCCGCATTGCGAGCTTCGGGGACCGAATCCCGAGGTACGGGGGCCGGAGGTCGGACGAGCCCACCCGGCGCTGACCGCACCGCCCGTGCCTCCCCGCTGTGCGGCGAGCCGCTCCGCCTCGGCTCGCTCGGCGGCTTTGCGCTGCTCCTCAGCGATGCGGGCAGCCTCCACGCCCGCCTGGTAGTCGGCGATCGTCTTCGCCGTGGTGTCTTGGAGCGCGGCGAGTTGAGCCTGCAACTCACCCAGGTGAAGAGTCTGCGCGTCCAGTGCTGTCTGCGCGGCGTCGGCTGCCTGTTGCGACTCGAGCATCTTCTGTTCGGCGACCTGCTGCAGCCGATCACGCTCGTCCCGGGCGACGGCTGCCTGATCGCTTAGGCTCTGCGCGGAGTCGCGCGCGGTGATCGCAGCGGCGTACACCGCTTGATTTCGCTCGAGGAGCTTGTCCATTGTGCCCAGTCGTGCCAGCAGATCGTCTGCCTCCGCGGCAGAGCCCGACAAGAACAGCTCCAACGCGGTGCTGTCGCCGCCGTTGCGATACAGTTGCGCGGCGACCCGACCGGCCTGACTCGCAGCCTCGGCCGCGACTGCCGCCTCTGCGTCAGCCTGTGCTTGCAGAGACTCCGCCCGCTGCGCCGCAGCGAAGTACTCCTGCTGCGCCTCGAAGAACACATTCGCGGCCTGCTCCGCCAGCGCGCGCGTGCGTTGCACTTCGCCGGTGAGGCTCTGGATGAGCCCCTGGATCCGCGTCACTTCGGCGGCCTTGGTCGCCTCGTTCGCCTTCGCGGCCTGTACGTCATCCCACGAGGGATAGGACGCGGCGAACGCTGCGCGCTGGAAGGGTCCTGCGATTGCACCGACCGCGACGATGCTGAGCATCCCCGCACCCAGCACCGTGCGCCGGGTCACCGCCGGCGATGGTCCGCAGCGCTGGGCGGGGGACGGGGCGCACCCGCAGTCGTCATCGGGCCCCGCATCACGCAGCCGATGCTCGCTCGCCTCGACTGCCGGGGCGGGTCGCGCCAGAATCCCCGACTTTCCGGCCCGCCTGGCGGGGGGATCAGCCCATCTTGCGTTCATTTCGACCTCCGTCGATCAACGTGACCACGCATGCCGGCAGAGCGTGCCCGGTGGGTGAAGCCGAGCATCGCGAGAACGCCGACGGCGGCGAAGGGCACAAGACCAGTGAGCCACGGCCCGAGAAACGTCGCCGGGGTGAGCCCGGTGCGCAACGGGACGCTAGTGATGGCAGCATCCGCGGTGTCCACGCCGAAACTGGCGGTAGTGGCACCATCGGGGGCGATGACCTGACTCGTCCCCACGGTGGAGACGTTGACCACAGCGCGGCCGGTCTCGATGGCGCGCATTCGGGCGATCGCGAGTTGCTGCAGGTTCTCGTCGGTGCCGCGGAAGTCGGCATTGTTGGTCTGGAACACGTAGAGCTGGGCACCCTGACGCGCGCCGTCCCAGATCACGGTGTCGTAGATCACGTCGAAGCAGATGGCCAGCCCCACCCTGACCTGCCCGACCGTCACCACCGGCGGATTCGTGCCGGGCGTGTATTCGCGCTGGATGAGCCCGATGAGGTCGGGGGCGATGAGCTCGTAAAACCACCGGTCCGGCACGTACTCGCCGAACGGAACCGGATTGACCTTGTCGTGCCACTGGCGGTCAGCCGGATCGGCAGTCCAGAGCAGGGAGGTGTTGAAGATGTCATCGCCACGGGCGGTGGCGGCGTTCGTCAGCAACGGCACATCTGCTGCCTGCACCAGCCGGTCGAGGGCGGACGCGGTGCTGTCGTCGCTGAGGGGGTCGGAGTCGACGCTCCCTTCCGGCCACACGAGCAGATCCATCGGCTCCCCCAGCAACGGTCGCGTGGCGGTGGCTTGGGCGGCGAACACGTCTCCCTGATCACGCTCGTCGAAGTACGCGGTGGGGCCGTTACCCTGAACCCACCCGACCCTGAGCGCGCCGGCAGCGGAGGTCGGAAACTGCGGCGTGACGAGCAGGATGATCGCCAGGATCGCCGTGGGAAGGATGCCGCGCGGCAGCGACGGACCTCCCGCGCGGGCCCATTGTATGAGTGCGGCGCACATCGCGACGATCAGGAACGTCAGCCCCGTCACACCCGTCCATGACGCGACCTCGCGGAACGGCCCCTCAACCTGCGTCAGCCCGATCCGCGCCCACGGGAACCCGGTGTAGGGCCACGACCCCATTGCGACCTCGCGGGTGGACCAGAGTCCGGCCACCAGGATCGGCACCGCGATCAGCGGCACAGCCCGAGGCGCCTGGTGGTGCGCCGTCCACCGGTATGCCAGTGCGATCAGAACCGCGCCGACACCGAAGAGCAGCGCCTGCAACCCTGCGAGAGCGACCCATGGCACGGGCCCGAGGAACCGACCCACCCAGACCAGGTGGGCGAAGTAGAACACGGCGCCGAAGACCGTACCAACCAGCAGTGCGCCGCCGATGCTTCGACCGATCAGGGTGGTCAGCGCCACCGTGACGCTCACCAGCGCCAGTGGCCAGAACCCGACGTCCGGAGACGCGAGATCCAGCGCGTACCCCGCGATCGCAGACGCCGGCAGCGCCGCCCACAGCGGCAGGCCCGCCCCGTGGTTCTGGGTCACGCGCGACGCGTTGCTGGGCGCCGCGTCGGTGGGCGGCGCGGCCGAAGTGGAGGTGGGGGGATGCATCCGTCAGCTGTCCTTCCGGCGCAAAGTCTCGAGGTAGGCGTTGTAGGCGTCGAGTTCGGGGGTTCCGTGGGTGTCGGCGTAGCGGTCGTTGGCGGCGTCTCGGGCTGTGTCGTCCCGGAACCATCGGTGCATGACGAACAGCAGCATCAGCAACGTGGGGGCTTCCCCGTAGGACCATGCGAGCCCGCCGGCCAGTTGCTGGTCCTCGAGCGGGTCGATTCCGAGTGCCTGGGTCGGCGCGACGAAGTAGTCGACGAGCAGGGTGGTGGCCATCATCAGGAATACGCCGAAGAATGCGTGCAGGGCGGCCTCGGCGAACACGTCGAGAGCGCGGCCGCCGTGGCTGAGGTGGATGGGCAGCGGGTCCGAGGACAGCACGGGGATGGTGAATAGGATCCCGGCGACGAGGAACCAGATCTCGAGCCCGAGATGCCCAGCAGGTGCGGCCAGGATGCGATCGGCGAAATCGGCAAGGTAGAGCCCGTAGAACGCGAACAGGTACAGCGGCAGCGCGACCCAGGGACTCAGCGCCCACCTGGCGATGCGGCTGCGCAGTCCGGCGTGCGCGCCACGCAGCACGAGTCGGCCGAGGCCGCGGTGAGGGGTGGCGCGCAGCAGCAGGGTGCCCGGGGAGCCGAGCACCAGCAGAGGCGGGATCGCCATCATCAGGGTGAGTTGCTGGAACATGAACACAGAGAGCAGCGCATATCCGTATGCCTCGACGCCGAGGCCGGTGACAGCGGCGAGGACGAGGCATCCCAGCAGGAAGCTGACCGTGCGCCACACCGACCACCGTCGTCCCGCCATCCACAATCGCGCTGCACCGGCCAGGTACGCCGCGGCCATGAGGGCGGCGACGAGTGGAAGCAGCGGGAACGGCAACGCCGCAGGCGCGAGGAACCCGAGCAGGGTGGGCGGCGCATCCGGAATCCACTCGCTCATCGGCTCTTGTCCGTCTTCGCGCCCGAGGCGCTGTAGGCGCGGATGTGTTGTGCTGCGATGCCGGCGACGGTGTGCGCCAGCGCAGGATCTTCTCCGCGGGCCAGGCCCGCATACTCGACGTGCAGCCCATCGGGGATGGGGCTTGCCTTGATCCAGATCCGCCGGCGGGGCAGGAACAGACCGGCGAACAGCCCGAGGGTGGCGAGGGTCGCGAAGAAGAGAACCCACGTGGCGGAGGGGTCGTTCTGAATCTGCAGCGACGCGAACCTCTTCACCGGCTCACCGACGAGTTCGGAGTCGTCCTCCCACGTGATCGTCCCCCATCCGTTGGGGAGGTCCGCGGTGCCGCCGGGTGCCAGCTCGATCGACTCCAGGCCGGTGTCGCCCCCGGTGTGCTGGGTGAGCCCGTCGACCTCGAGCGTGTACACCGACCGGGGCGTTCCGTCGTCGATGCCGAGGTCACCGCTGAACACGTTGAGGGTGAGCACCGGGTTGGCGACGTCAGGGTAGATCGATGTGAACGCCCCCGACGGGAGAACCCCTTGCGTCGGGTAGAAGAACCCGACCAGGCCGAGCTGCTCAGGAAGGCCGTCCGGAATCTTGATGATCCCCAGGGAGGTCATGAAGGAGTCTTGCGGCAGGAACGGTTGCGACTCGCTGTACACGACTTCGCCGTCCGGGTTGCGGATTGTGAGGGTGGGGGCATACCCGTTGCCGAGCAAGTAGATGCGGTCGCCGTCAACGGTGAGCGGGGAGTTCACGATGACGCTTTCCGGACGGTCTTCCTCGCCGGGCCGGCGGATCGTGACGTCGGCGGAGAAGTCCCCGGCCTGACCCGCACCGGGCGCGCCGGGCAGCTGATACGTGACGCTGAAGTCCTCGAGGGTCAGCGAGTACGGGGCGAGGCTGGTGCCGTCGACGAACCGGCCGGGATTGAAAGAGGAGTAGTCGCTGAGCGCGTTGACGAACGTGGTGCCCTCCACCACGACCCGCTGTCCCGTGTAGGCGAACCCGCCGCCGACGCCGACGGCGACTAGCACGCCGATGAGGGCGACGTGGAAGACCAGGTTGCCGGTCTCGCGCAGGTAGCCACGTTCGGCGGACACTGATTCCCACCCGCGTCCGTCGTACCGGTGCACTCGGTAACCTGAGCGGCGGAGTTGGCTCTGTGCGAGCTCGATCGCCGCCGCTGCCGGATCGGAATGCGCCTCGTCTGCCGGCAATGTGGTCTCCCGATATTCGGGGAGCCGGGAGAGGCGTACCGGGGTTCGGGGCGGATGCGACCGGAGGGCTTTGTAGTGGTGCTTTGCGCGAGGAATCACGCAGCCGATCAGCGAGGCGAACAGGAGCAGATAGATCGCGGAGAACCAGGGTGACTGATACACGTCGAACAGGCCGAGGGCGTCGGCGATCGGGAACACATCGGGGTTGGTCCGCTCCCACTGGATCACGCCGTTGGGGTCAGCCCCGCGCTGGGGGAACAACGAGCCGGGTACGGCGGCGATGGCAAGGAACAGCAGCAGCACCAGGGCGGTGCGCATACTGGTCAGTTGCCGCCACGCCCAGCGCAGCCACCCCATCAGCCCCAGAGTCGGCGATGTGATCTCGGCCGCGGAGTCGTTCTCGGCGTGGTCACCGGGCCGCAGCGGGTCGACTCCCTCGGTCGTGGGGTGCTCAGAGTGGAAGCGGGACATTGATCACCACCTGCTGCAGCGCGGACATCAACATGGTCCACCACCCGGTCACCATCAGCAGACCGAGAAGGATGAGCATCGATCCGCCGATGATGTTCAGGGCACGAACGTGGCGTCGCAGGAACGATACAGATCGGGATGCCCACCCCCAGCCGGCGGCGAGGATCAGAAACGGGATGCCAAGGCCGAGCGAATATGCCAGGCCGAGGAGGCCCGCGCGGGCAGGATCACCGAGGTTCCACGACATCGAGATGATCGCCGCCAGAGTGGGGCCAATGCAAGGGGTCCAGCCCACGCCGAGAGCGAATCCAAGCAGCGGTGCACCGATCAATCCCGCCCGGCCGCGGGTGCGCGGACGAAGCGTGCGTTGTGCGATACCGAACATGCCGATGAATACGAACCCGAGCACGATGATGACGACCCCGAACACGCGAGTAAGCAGATTCGCGTATTGCAGAAGCAGAAAACCGAAGGCACCGCCCAATATGGTGACCGAAACGAAGACGACCGTGAATCCGGCGATGAACAGGCTCACACCGAGCAACAATCGGGTGCGCTCGGCCGAGAGGGTCTTCCCGTCCGGTTTCGTGGGAAGACTTCCCGTGGTGGTGCTGCCGAGGTAGCCGAGATATCCAGGCACCAGCGGCAGCACGCAGGGGGACACGAACGAAGCCAGCCCCGCCAGCACCGCGATCGGAACTGCCACCCACAGTGCGCCGTCCATCGTCACCCTCGGCCTCCTCGTTCGCCCTCAGACACGGCGTCGCCGACGAGTGAAGACAGGATCGACGCCGCCGATAGTTGCCCGATGATGCGGGCTGCGACCCGACCATCCCGGTCGACGACCAGGGTGGTCGGGGTGGCCTGGATCGGGGTGACCTGCGCGAAGGCGAGCTTGACTCTGCCGTCGTTCACATCGATCACGCTCGGATACGTGACGTTGTTGTCTCGTGCGAACGACAGTGCAGTCGCAGGCTGATCGTAGGTGTTCACTCCCAGGAAGGCGACGCCGTCGTCCTGATACTCCTGCCAGACCTGCTCGAGCAGGGGCGCCTCGGCGATGCACGGACCACAGGCGGCATACCAGAAATTCACCACCAGCACCCCACCGCGGTAGTCATCGCTGGAGACCGGCTCGCCGGTCTCGGTGACGCCCTCGAACACCACCGGATCACCTCGTTGCGCCTCGGGAATCTCGACTACCCGAAAATCGCCGGCGATGTAGCCCTTCTCGTTCCCGTCCCGATATTGCTGGGCGAGAGAGTCGTTCGCCGCGCACCCCGTGAGCGAGGCGACCAGCAGCATGCCAGCCACGGTGGCCAGGACCCGGCGGGTCATCGACGGCGCACCTTGATCATCGCGCCGGCAACCAGGAACACCACAGCCGCGACCGGCTGCGCAGCCGTCCATGCAGGCCCGGTGAACGGAAACGGGAACACCGGATTCCACAGCACCGCGATCGCTGCGAACACCGGCACCCACCACCACTGCCGCGCCTGAACCGCGAACCACCCGACGATCACGGCGAGAATCGACACCATGAAGAGCACCACCGAGTTCCATTCACCGCCTATCAGCGCCGGCGCAACGAACAGCGTCGCGGCGGCGATCAGCGCGGGTACGAACGCGTTCCGCTGATATGTGGACGGCACCCGCTCTTTCCCCGTCACGGCTCAGCCACCCCCGCCTCTGAGACGGGACGTGTGCCCGAATGATCCGCCGGCCGCTCACCTGCGCGTTGACGCGCCCAGAGGGCGAGGCCCAAGACGATGACGCCGGCGCCGAGTGCGACGTCGGCGAGGTTGCCGATGAACCAGTCCCCGTAGGCGAGGAAGTCGGTGACATGCCCGACCCCGAACCCCGGCGGGGCGAAAAGCCGGTCGATCAAGTTCCCGATCGCGCCGCCCAGGATCAGTCCGATTCCCACAGCCCACCAGATCGTGCGTGCACGCGTCGCTGCGAACAGCAGCAGCATTGAGGCGCCGACGCCGATCAGGGTCAGCAGCCATGTCGATCCGGAGCCGAGAGAGAGGATGGCGCCGGGGTTGAACGCCAACTGCAGGCCAAGCAGGTCACCGAGCAGCGGTACCCGCTCCTGCTCGGTCAGTTCCGCGAGAGCAGCCGCCTTCGTGGCCTGATCGATCATCACGATCACCACCGCGGTTGAGCAGGCGACCGCGAATCGGCGCATCTGATCACTCATCACGGTTCGTATCCTCGGCATCGGTGACCGCATGCTGCGGCGCATTGCGGGCCTCCGCACGGTCGCGGCGACGACGCTCCCGAGCCACCATCAGCACTACCGCGAGCGTCCCCCCGAGCACGACGACACCTGCGAACACAGCCGCGATCGGTAGCAGATCGCCGCCCCCTGACGTTCCCCTTCCATCGCCGTCGGATCTGTCGACCACAGTGGCCCCACTGGCTGACGGGGTTGGCTCCGGCGTCTCCTGGACCAGAGTTGGCCCCGGGGTCGGTGAGACCGTAGCGGCTTCGGTCGTGAGCGTCTGGACGGTGTAGGTGTACTCGCCGCTGATCGGGTGCCCATCGCTGGAGACGACTTTCCATCGGACTATGAAGGTGCCGTCGGGAGGGTCAGGGTTCAGATGCTGAGTGATCGAGGTGTCGACCACCGATGGTGCATCGGCGGCGATGTTCTGGCTGTTCGGATCGATGACCTCGATGACCGCCGATTGCATGCCGTCAAGGAGTTCTCCGCTGAATGTCAGAGTGATTTCGTCGGGTGATCCCGTGATGGTGGAGCCGGACTCCGGGTACGAGGACAGCAGTTCGTCGTGAGCCTCAGCGGGGACAGCAGACGCGAGAGCAATTCCACCCCCCAGAAGGACTGCGGTGAAGACTGTCGCCAGTGAACGGTGTGGGCTACGCATGTGTGATGTGTTCTCCGGGGTGCGATTGCGGTTCTATCTGGAAGGTGGAGTGCTCGATACTGACCGGGAAGTGCTCGGCGACGCATTCCTGCAGTTCTCGGAGCAGCTGTGCGGATTGGTCAGGAGTGAGGGTGTCATCGACGACGACGTGCGCGGTGAGCGTGGGCAGGTCGGTCGAAACCTGGGATGCGTGTAGATCGTGCACGTCGACCACATGCGGGAGCCCGAGAATGTGGCGGCGCACATCTCCGAGTTCCAGGCCCGGTGGGGTGGATTCGAGCAGCACGCTGCCGGAGGCACGTAGCAGGATGAATGTCCGCGGGATGATGAGGAGGGCGATCAGGATGCCGGCGACCGCGTCGGCTTGGTACCACCCCAGGGTTGCGATCAGAATGGCGCTGGCGATGACCCCGACTGAGCCGAGCGCATCGTTGAAGACCTCCAAGAACGCGGCCCGCATATTCAGGTTGCGCTTCCGGCCGCCCATCAACACCAGCAAGGAGGCGATGTTCGCGACGAGACCGACGAGGCCGAAGAACAGAAGGCTTCCCGAGGCGATCTCCGGCGGCTCGAACAACCGCCGGACGCCCTCAACGAGTGCGAATATTCCCACTGCGAGGAGAAGCGCGGCTTGCGCGAGCGCGGCGAGCACTTCAGCTCGTCGCAATCCCCAAGTGTGTCGGTCGGAGGGTGGCCGATTCATCAGCTGCGCGGCAGTGACTGCTACCGCGAGACCGATGACGTCGGTGAGCATGTGGCCGGCGTCGACCAGGAGTGCAAGACTTCCCGTGATGATCGACCCGATCACCTCGACCACGAAGACCGATAAAGTGATCGAGAACGCGATCAGCAAACGGTTGCGGGGGGTCGCCTCCCCGGCGCCGTGACTGTGTTCGGCTCCCATACGCGGGTCCTCCCCTTACGGACGATCGATGATGTGGCGGGCGATGGTGGTCGCGTCGGCGCTTGCGCCCGCCAGCGTGTCGACTCCGAGGCGGCTGTAGGCAGGGATCCCGGCGACGAACAGACCTGGCATGACCGTTAAGGTTCGGCCGGACGCACCACGGGCGCGCGCCTCCTCAGGCAGCCAGTCATCGCCAGCGAGGTAGCCGGTGGCGAAGATCACGGACCCTGGAGATCGCTCACTCCCGTCGGCGAAAATCACCGCGCCAGCCTCAGACCCTGTGGCTGCGGGGAGGATCTCCACACCGATCCGTCGCAAATGCTCGTAGCTGTCTCCGAAGATCGGCTCCGGTCTCACCTTCGTGCTGAACCACGAACGCCGCCCGCCCGCCTGCATGGGGTATGCCGCTGTCGGCCGGTGGACACGGGGTGCGCGCACAGCCAACATGACAGTGTGGGATCCGGCCAGTTCCCGAGCAAGCTGCACCCCGCTGTTGCCGGCGCCGACGATCAACACCTCACCGGAGGGAATCTGCCGCGGGAATTGGTACTCGCTGCTGTGCAGCATCACACCAGGAACACGCACGTCGAACGCCCACTCGGGGAGCCGGGGATATGCGGCCGCGCCGGTCGCGGAGACGACGTTTCGGGTCTGGACATCACCTACAGTTGTCGCCAGGTGCAGTGTGGAACCGTTTCCGCGGCGCTCAACCCCGATGGCTCGAACGCCCCAGATCGTCTCCACGCCAATCCCGGCTTCGACGACTTTGAGGTAGTCGACCATCTCATCGACTCTGGGATGTCGACGCTGATCGCCGGGCAGTCGCCGGATGGGAACGGCGCTGTGCCGAGCGTCGCTGAGCAGCACCATTGAGTGCCACCTCGACGACCAGCTGCGCTGTCCCGGTGCGGCCCCGTCGATCACCACGAAGTCCTGCTGCGGTCTCAGCCCTTCCGCGAGCAGGGCCGCAGCGACGGAGAGTCCGGACTGACCGGCGCCGACAATGATCGCTCGCCGATGCGACAGCGTGGTCGGCGACATCATCCGGCCGCGTCGATTGCTCGTGTGATGGCATCTTCGAGGTCGGTGAATTGCTGAAGTTCGAGCATCTCCCCCTCTACAAAGAACGTCGGGGTGCTCCCTACACCGAGCGCTTGACCTTCGTTGAAATCGAGCTCCACTCGCGCCAGGGTCTCGGGTGCGGCGACCGCCTCGTCATACGCGATCATGTCCAGCCCTAGCTCCTCAGCGAAGCCGCGGAATACATCGGCGCGAGACTCTTGCGCCTCGCCCCACTCCGCCTGCGTCTCGAACAAGCGGTGATACATGTCCTCGAATCGCCCCTGTGCTGCAGCCGCCTCCGCTGCGAGGGCAGCATTCGTCGAGTTGGTGTGCCCGGGTAGGGGGAAGTAGCGGACGACATAGGTGATCTGGCCATCGAATTGCTCGCGAAGATCCTCCACGATCGGATAGAACGCGCCGCACGCCTCGCACTCGAAGTCCAAGAACTCCACCACGGTCACCGCACCATCACCGCCCTCATCGAGAACGTGCGAGTTGGGCCGAACCAGGAGCGGTTCTCCTGCGTCGCTACCCGCGGGTGCTGGTTGACTCGGTTGACTGACAACGGCATAGATGATGGCAGCCAGCACCAGAACGACAGCGACAGCAACGGCGATCAGAGTCGCCTTCACAGGGGTTCTCACGGGGATACTCCGAACTCTCAAGCACAGACAGGGCAGGACAACGAGGTCTCCGGCGGGCACGCCGAAGTCAGACGCCACCGAAGACGGGGTGGCGTGCCTGTGTCAGGTTCGAGAGATCCGCAACTGCGTCAAAGAGCGCGCTGTCATTCGCGGGGACGCGGGCATTGGCAACAACGATCGGATCAGAGGCAGCGAACCTCGATCTGGGAGCAAAGGTCGTCTGAGGTGCAGCCACCGGGTCGCAATCACCAGGAGAAGTCCGCACAGTAATCCGAAGACGCAGACCGCCGCACCAAGAACTGCGCCACTCCAACCACTGCCCCTCGCGGCGACTTCGGAGGCGGCAGGAGCCACGTGCGCGTCGATCAACTCGGTGACCGCTGTCGAGACCGGCGCTTCTGCCTCCTGCTCGGCGTGGGTTGCCGTCCAGGCACCGACCATGAGTAAAAGCGCGAGGCCCACACTGGTAATGATCCTCGTTATCAACAGTCGCTCGCTCAGGATCTTGACATCCTGTGTCCGACCGGGTGAGAGCATCGACAGCAGTCTACCGTTCCCCGCTTCTGCTCCTGCTCCTGGACTCGCGCCGCCGTGAGACCGTTGAAAATGATGATCACCTAGGCGATTCGTGGACGGAGACGACCGCCGCTAACCCGGGATTGTTGAGAGCGCGGGTCACCTCGGGGACGTTGGGGTTGTCTGACCACCCAGCTCGGTCACGTCAGCAGAGGTGAGCGCGTTGCTTGGCGTTGAGCAGCTTTGGGATTGCGGGAGTGAACGTCGCGGCACCGAAGCGCAGGCCGATCCAGAACAGCATCTGCGCGGGAACCTCGGCGTTGGACCACTCGCAGATCCATCGGGCAACGAACTCGGTCTCCCAGAATCGGGACGAGCCTGTCGAGATCCCGCTAACGATGCCCATCAGTGGTCGTCGTCATGGACGAGCTCGAGCTCGTCGACACCTGGACCTGATGACTGGCTGACGTGTCGATTCCCAGCGCGTGGGTGCTTTTCGTCGACCGCACGGGTAGTGAGCAGTGCGTGCCGTGGTCAGCAACTCTCCGAACGCAGCCAGCGCAGCGCATCGGTGGGGGTGGTGCCATCCGCCAAGAGCTCGAGATGCAAGTGAGCGCCGAACGAACGTCCGGTGTTGCCAGTTCGACCGATGTACTGGCCGACACTCACCGTGTCGCCTACCTCGACACCGCGGGAGCCATACTCCATGTGCGCGTATCGGCTGGAGACTTGCTGCCCGTTGACGACGTGATCGATGACGATCGTGACTCCGAACGCGCCGCCGCTGTCGGTGGCAATCCGAACGACCCCGTCTGCGATCGCCTGGATCTGAGCGCCGGCGCCGGGTGTGAAGTCGGTGCCTTCATGCATGCGCCCGTCGCGCATACCAAACCCGTCGGTGACCGGAACACCGACCGCGTACGGCCATTGGATCGCGCAGTTCTGGTCATTAGTGAACACTTCGTCTGAGAAGTTCGAGATGCCGACCGTTCCAGCGAGGTCCACAAGGCTGGCGACGGAGTAAGTTTCGCTGCGGCTCATGTCCGGGTTCTCTATCTGCGCGGGCGTTACGTACGCCTGGATCTCGTCGGAGTCGGCGCCCGGATCACCCGGGAGGGCGGTCGCTACCGCGGTTGCGTGCTCGTGAGGGACTGCCTCCGCGGGCATGGTCATGCCAACGGTCATGACCGCAACGAGACCGATCATGCCGACAGTGGAAGACGCCGCCGTAACGCGCTTCAAGGAGCGGCGCACCCCACGCGACCCGCGGACTCGTGTGCCTTGTCCGGTGGCGCCATGAGACGGCGGCGCATTTGCCGGCAACTGTTCAACCTGAGGGTCGGGAACGGCTGGCGACGGCACTTCTTCGGTGAACGAGAAGAGCTCGGCCGCGGTTTCAAACGCGTCCGGTGGCGTCTGAGGCATACCCTCCACAGATCCTCCGCCGACGGCAGCTGCCGTGCCGTCCCGACCGAATTGGATCATGGGCTCCGCCGGAGAGTTCCCGTCGTCGACCAGGGCAGGTATTGCGACCACCGGATCCGTCGACGGCACGAATGGCTGCGAATCATCCGGTCGTGCCTGGCGACGGGTGCGCGGCGCAGAGATCCTGCGGAGTCACAAGGCGTGCAGCGGGTATCCCGTCGTGCCCTCGTGCGGGCGCTCGCACGATCCCGTCCTCGGCTGCTGCCTCTGGACGCTGCCGGTAGGACCGGCGAGTGCGCATTGCATCAGACGGGACAAATTCGGGATTCAAGTGAGGAGTATCTTTCGTCGGGACCACCGTGGGTGGGCGACAGCGGGCAACAACTCAATGGCTGCCGTGCCGTTCGGGCGGCGTTGGTAACGATTGGGTAAAGGGTACTGGCGCGAATCTGACAATGCCCTGGATGTCCGCGCTGACCTCAACCGTGGCGGTAGACGCCGGAGGCCCGGCGTGGAGATCGACTGCTGTCCGTCCTGCCGCGGTGTCTGGCTCGACCGAGGTGAACTTGAAAACACCCTCGAGCGTGCCGCGGTAGAGGGGGTCGGACAAGCCACGCACGCCCCCAGTGCACGGCTCGGCTCTCTCCCGCCCGATTTGCGCTACCCGCCACCTTGCAGGTATCAGCCCACGCCGCGAACGAGAAGCACGGGAGTCACACCGCGGGCGCCTCCAGCCCTCCCCGTTCTGATGGCTCACACGCGTCGCTGCCGCCGCAGGACGCGCGGATCACCCTCCAGATGCCCCGGCCGCAACGTCCGGGGAGCCCCGCGACCTGATCCCCTAGTGAATGATCGCCTTGAGAAGCATGAGCGCGAGACCGAAAGCGGCGGTTGTGAGCCCGCCGAGCACCCGTAGCGGCAAGGGAGCCCCCCTTCGCGCGAAGGCGACGTAGCCGAGAATGGCCAGTACGAGGACACCGGTCCACAAGGCCAGCCAGATAGCGACATCGTCGGGCACCGCCTGCGTCGCGCCGAGGAGGAGGATCAGCGAGGGGATGAGGGCTGAAGCCAGAAGCCCCCAGGAGTGGGCGAGCGACTCGCGGAAGGATTGGCGAAGGCCCAGAAGACGACCGTGATCCAGCCCATGGTGGGCGACAGTGCCGGCGTACACGTGGGCAAGCCAGAATACGATCACAGTGACCGCGACGGTCCAGAAGACCTGCCATGCGGTGGAGTCGTTGATTCCCGAGACGACGATCATGCCCGAGACGAGAATCACGCCATAGACCGCCTGCTCAGTCGCAAAGCTCTCACGGATCAGGTGAGGCGAGATGTGATCGGCCATGGGCGGAATTGTATGGCCACGGTCTTCGAAGGTCCGCTGTTGGCGATTCCGGAAGTGCTGCCGTCTTGTGGCGGCGACCTTCCAGCTCGCCGAGGTTCGCGCGATACTGATGGCGTTCCCGCGGGCTAATCGACTAAGGAGCCTCGATTGTGGGCGATCAACGTACCGACTTGAGCCGGTGGCGTGAACTGGACCGGGTGACCGGCATCGCCGGCATCATCGCAACCGTCCTTCTTTTCGCGCCCATCATCGCGATATCCGCTGTGGGTGAGCCCGGCTTCACCGCCACCCGTGAGGAGGCCGCCGAGTTCTTCCGAAACGGAGACACGGCGTGGGTAACCGCCGCAGAGGCCACTGCGGCGATGGGAATGCTGGCATTCCTCTGGTTCGTGGCGGGGCTGACCACCCTGCTTCGCCGGGCAGAAGGAACGCCCGCGTGGCGCTCGACGGTGGCACTGGTCTCCGGCGTGCTGGTGGCCGCTTACGGAGTCATCGACGCAAGCTGGGATGCCGCGTTCAATCGCGGAAGCGAGATCGATCCCGATGTCGCCATCTTCGCCTTCGACCTGGGCAACCTCGGGTTCGCCAATGCGTGGCTCGCCATCGCGAGCTTCTCGATCGCCACTGGCTGGTCTCTCCTCAGCGGCCGCCCATTCGCATCCTGGTGGGGCTGGTGGGCGATCGTCGCAGGAGCGGGCCTGGTCGTCGTCCGCTTCGCGTGGGAAAGCTTCGCCTGGACCATTCCGTACTTCATCTTCTGGGCGTGGGTGATCGCCTTCGCGATCCGGCTCATCGCCCGCCCCACCATGCCGCATCCCGCAAGCCGCTCCCGAGAGACGCACTGACTGCGTTCCGGACCGCGCAGCCGGGCTGCGCCCGAGGGCAAGTGACCGCACGCTCGAAGGATGGGGAATTGAGCGCGTAGCCGGTGCCCAGGGGAAGGCTTCGGAGGGAAGACCGAGGCGCGCGGTGCGCGGACCGAGTCCGGTTGGTGAAGGGACGTCCCTTGGCGATCGAGAGTGCGCGCGGCCGACCTAACCGTCGCTCGGCGCGAGCCGCAGCCCAGTTTCGACCTTGGACGACGAACCCTCAGACCCGCTGTGTGGCGCGGAGGATAGGATCGAGATATGGACCACGACGCCTGCCGGCGCCGATCCGCGGGGTCGAAGTGGCAGACATCTCGACGACGGAGGTCGGGCTCGCCGGTGACGGAGACACATCCGCAACGGGTTCGCCCCTGCCACCCGCGCTTCCTCGAAATCGAGGCCACGCTCGTCTCCGTTCGTGGGTCTTGACTCATGTCCCCTGACGAGCAACCCGTCCGGCGGACCGCGGACCTAGTCGGGACCATCAGTGTGTTGGTCGCGATTTTCGCGGCCCTACTTCCGCTGATGCGGGTAGTGCAGCCGAGTGGTTGGCTGCTCGGCGCAGTCGTGATCGCGGTGGCTGTGCTGGCCGCCGGGTTCATCGCGCGCAGGTATCGGCTGTCGGCCGTCGTAGTGGGCCTCATAGAGGCATCTGTGTGGATCCTCTTCATGATGCTTGTGTTCTTGCGCGATACTGCGGTGCTATGGGTCATCCCCACCCCCGAGACGATCCGCGTCGTTCCCGGGCTGCTGGCCGCGGCCGGCGAGGAGATCGCCGCGGGAGCGGCGCCCCTCGATGCAAGCCAGGCACTATCGATGCTGATCGTCGGTGCTACCGGAATTCTCACGATCATCGTCGATCATGTCGTGCTGACGGCCCGGATGCCGCTGGTCGCCGCGATCGGCCTCGTCGCCGTTTCGCTCATCCCCTCGATCGCCGTTCCGAACGACGTCGACGTGATGGCCTTCGTCCTGCTCGCCGCAGCCGTTCTGTTCCTGCTGCGGACCGATACTCGCTCACGCGAAGATCCACTCGCATCGGAGGCCACACGGACCGCAGGCGTTCCCGCGACGGCTATCGGCATCGGCGCCATCGCGGTGGTGGTGGCCCTGGTGGCGGTGCCGATGCTCCCCCAGCCGATCGCGCGTGCGGGAGCAGGCACGATCGGAGGCGGCTCCGGCATCGATGCAACGTTGCAGTTGGGCGACGATCTGCGCCGCCCTCGTGAAGTTGAGGTGATGTTGGTACGAAGTTCCGCGCCCACCCCTCCGTACCTGCGCGCCACGACCCTCTCAGAGTTCGATGGAGGCGTGTGGGAACCCGACCAGGTCCGGACGGTGAGCCTGGACAGCGACGAGGCCCTGGGCGGGGTTGCGGTGGACGAGGAGATCCGCCTCACCGAGTACGTGACGACGGTGGAGGTGCTCGACCTCACCTCGCCCTGGCTGCTCGTTCCGTACCCTGCAGTCGCCGTCAGCGGACTAGAAGGTCGATGGTCGGCCGCTCCCTACAATCGCACGGTGCTCAGCCAGTCAGGCACCACGCAGGGCCAGAGCTACGAAGTCACCACCAATGTCCCGCGGCCCACCCTCGAGCAGATCCGCGCACGTTCAGCCGATCGCGCTGAGGGTCGGGACTCGATCAGTGCCTTGCCTCCCGACCTCGATCCAATCATCGGCCAACTCGCCGAAGAGGTCACCGCCGGCACCACGAACGACTACGATGCCCTTGTCGCACTGCAGGCGTGGTTCCGCAGCGCGGAGTTCCGCTACTCGCTCGATGCGCCGGTAGAGGACGGGTTTGACGGGTCGGGCGCTCAAGCAGTCGCGAAATTCCTCGAAGTCCGCGAGGGCTACTGCATCCATTTTGCGTCAGCGTTCGCTCTGATGGCCCGCACGCTCGGGATGCCGAGCCGCATCGTCGTCGGCTACCTACCAGGGAGCGCCACCAGCGATGCGATCGAACGCGAGACCGTCTATTCCGTCTCAAGCGACCAACTGCATGCATGGCCGGAGGTACTCTTCGAGGGAATCGGCTGGATTTCGTTTGAGCCGACCAACGGGCTGGGCGTACCGACGTCATATTCCCCCGCAGGTTCGGCCCCCACGGGTGCCGATGAAGCACCGGACGTCACGCCGGAGCCGAGCGGATCTTCCTCTCTCGACCCGGGTTTGTCTCCCGAAGAGCCAGAAGGCGGCCAAGACGGCGGTGAGGCTGGAGCTACTCCCACCGAGGTGAGCATTCTGCCGGCTGTGACCGTACTCGCCGGCGTCCTCCTCGCCCTCGCCATTCCCGCCCTCATCCGTGAATTGCGTCGTCGGCGAATGCTCGCGGCTGCTCGCCACGGCGATGCCGCGGCGGCATGGGTTGCGGTTCAGGAAGTCGCGATCGACCTCGGCATCGACGTGCCGGCAAGCGAGACCCCGCGTGCCTTCGGTATCCGCCTCGTTCAGGACCATGGCGCGTCGGCCATCGAGATGAGCCAGCTCATCAGTGCGATCGAACGAGCGAGCTATGCGCAGGGGGGCAAGCATGCGTTCTGGCAGGGCGATGCTCTTGCGGATGCCACAATCACCATCCGAAGCGCGATGTTCGGCTCTGTCAACACCTCTCGCCGACTGCTGGCCACCTTGGTGCCGCGCTCCTTGATGGTGCGCCCGGGCAGCCTGTACGCGGCTCCGGCAGCACCTGCCCGCTCTCGCTGAGTTATGAGGGTGGCCTCCCGCTCGACATGTTCCCTTGTTGTGGTGCGGGTCAGTCGGTCGGGAAAGGGGATCAGTCTTGCAGGACGAAAGCTCCTGCGGTGCTATGCCGCGCATGCCCGGGGCCGCGCACAGACGTCAGCCCGCGTTGGACTGGAGCCATGCCCACGGGTCGACGACTTCGCCGTTGATGTGAACCTCGAAGTGCACATGGTTAGCGGTTGAACTGCCGGTGCTGCCGACGAACCCGATCAGCTGGCCCGCCTCAACGTACTGACCAACCTCGACCTGTCGACTGCCGTATGTCATGTGCCCGTAAAGGCTGTTAACCTGCTGGCCGGCGATGACGTGATCAATTGTGATCGCCACGCCGTACCCGCCATAACTCTCCTGAGACACCCGCACGACGCCCGCCGCGGTGGCATACAGCGGAGTCATCGCCGGCGCGAGCAGGTCGACGCCCTGGTGATAGCCGGAGTCCCAGAGACCGCGCGAGAAGGTGAAGTCCAGGATCGGCCAACGCACCTCGCCGCTTCCCGGCGAGACCATGCTCATGTTGACGGGAACCGAAGAAGCGACGCTCTGGGTCAACCGAGCGCGCTCGGCGGCGGCGGCTGCAGCGGCCTCTTCCGCCTTCTTCTGGTCTATCTCCTCTTGAGTTGTGGCGGCGTAGCTTTCGCGGGCGAGCTCGGTGCTGGCGGAGTCGGACGCGACGACCAGTGACTGAGCGTCGTCGGTCGCGACCTGCTGAAGAGTGACGGTGTCGGCGTCGGGACGCGATGCACCGTATGCAGGAAGTGCGACGGTGGCGATGAGACCGCCCACCATACTGAGGACCACCAGACTGCGCAGCGGTTTCGACTTCCGCTTGGCCGCACCTTTCGACGGTGCAGTGCGGGCGGCGCGCTTCTTCTTGGGGCGCGCCGCGACAGCGGCTTTCGTGCGCGGCGGCGCAATACTGCTTCTTCCGCGGCCACGGCGCGTGTAACTCAGCTCGGCGCTGTGGGGCTCGGTCGCGGGCGAATCGATTTCTTCAGCCAATAGTTCCTCCGGCGCCTCGGCGCCTGAGCGCCCGCTCGTCGGCATTCGGTGTCGGGGCACGATGCGGATGTGACCACGTGGATGACGAGTCGGGAGGCGATCCGCGTGGGCGTCCGACGGCGGGCTTCTCGCCTATGGACTCTTCGACGCTACCCGAATGTAACGAATATGTCACGGCGGCCGGCTGTCAGAGTCCTGAACGCACAACGTTCTTGTTGGCGTCGACCCGTTCCTAGGCAACGATGTCGCGCGCCCGGTCTACACTCCCCGAGCATGGGCAGCATCTCCCCATACGAGTCGGCGCAGGGCCGCCGGTACCGCGTGCGATACCGCAAGCCGGACCAGACGCAGACGGACAAGCGCGGCTTCCGAACGAAGCGCGAGGCCGAACTTTTTCTGGCCTCAGTCGAATTGGACAAGGCTCGCGGCGGCTACATCGATCCGAGCAGGGCGCGCGTGACGATCGAGCAGTGGATGGACATCTGGCTCTCGTCGCGAACTGATGTGCGCGCGACCACCCGAGATCGCATCGAGGGGATCGTCACCAAGCATGTCAATCCGAAGCTGGGGCACCTGCCGCTGGGCGACCTGACCCGACTGGGGGTGCAGCAATGGGCGTCCAAGCTTCCCGGTGAACCAGCCACGGTGCGAAAGATCGTCCTCGTCCTCTCCGGCGCTCTCCAGCTCGCTGTGGAGGATGGCCGTCTCTCTCATAACCCCGCCGCGACGCTGCGACTCGCGAGGACGGTGCAGAAGCGCAAGCGGTACCTCAGCCATGCCGAGGTCGGAGCACTCGCTCAAGCTGTCGGCCAGCAACCGCACGGCGCCGAGCTGGGCTACGACATCCTCGTGCTCGTGCTGGCGTATTGCGGGCTCCGTTGGGGTGAAGCATCCGGGCTCCGCGTGAAGGACGTCGACCTGGAACGCGGCCGACTCAACATCGAAGTCACGGTCGTCATGGTGAAAGGCCACCAGCGGGAGGAGGCGCCGAAGGACTACGAGCACAGGTCGATTCCCATTCCTGCTTTCCTCCGCCCGCACCTCGCCCGTCAGATCGCCGGCCGGTCCCCCAACTCACCGGTCTTCTACGGTCAGCGGACGGGTACGTGGTTGCGCAACGCTGTCTTTCGCCTCGGCTGGTTCAACGACGCGGCTGCCAGTATCGGGTTGACGGGTCTGACCCCGCACGAGTTGCGCCACACGGCGGCGTCTCTGGCGATCTCAGCCGGGGCGAACGTCAAAGCGGTGCAGCGAATGCTCGGCCATGCCAAGGCCAGCGTCACCCTCGATGTGTACGCAGACCTGTTCGAGGAGGATCTCGATGCCGTCGCGGTCTCGCTCAACGCGGCTGCACTCCTGACGACTGTCGGCGAGTTCTACGCTGTGTCCGAGAGCGCCTAGACGAACCTCGCTTTGGGCCTCATCGTTCCGGCGAGCACTGGCCTGACAGGGTGCGATCGCCGCGCCGCGGGACTCCTCAAGGCGAGACGGACTGATGGTCAAAAGCCTGCAAAGACGCGCCCGAATCCGCGTTTCAAGACGCTCATCTGCAAGCAACGTCTCTGCGATTCGTGGGCAAAATGTGGGCAGATCCGATAAATCGGCCTCGCTGACGTTGGCCCGCAAATGACGAAAACCCCCGGATGACCGGGGGTTTTCGTTGGTGACCCCAGCGGGATTCGAACCCGCGTTACCGCCGTGAGAGGGCGGCGTACTAGGCCGCTATACGATGGGGCCGCTTACGCAACCGTTCGATTATGCCATGGTCACGGCATCCGAACAAATCAAGCCGGGCCTGTCAACGGCTTGCCCGGGGTCGCCCCGAAGGGTTGACTCGAGAGCATGCGAGTCACGAAGCACCACCACGCCGCCCTCTCCGTCCACGAGTCCGGAAAGAGCCTCGTCATCGACCCCGGATCGTTCACCGACCCGCTGCTCGACCTCGGCGACGTGGTCGCGCTCGTGCTGACCCACGAGCATCCCGACCACTGGACACCCGACCATCTCGACCGACTGCTGAAGATCTCGCCCGACCTGCCGATCTACGCCCCCGAGGGCGTCGCGAAGGCCGCCGCCGGCTATGACATCACTGTCGTCAAGCCGGGCGACACGGTCACGGTCGAGCCGTTCACCCTCGAGTTCTTCGGCGGCACGCACGCCGTCATCCACGAGACCATCCCCGTGATCGACAACGTCGGCGTGCTCGTCAACGACGAGCTGTACTACCCCGGCGACTCGTACGCCGTGCCGAAGGGTGTCGACGTCAAGCTCCTGGCCGCACCGCTCGGTGCGCCGTGGCTCAAGATCGGCGAGGCCATGGACTTCGTGCTCGCCGTCGCCCCGCGCCAGGCCTTCGGCACGCACGACATGACGCTCTCGGTCATCGGCCGCACGATGCACCGGGCTCGCCTGCGCTGGGCGACGGAGAAGGACGGCGGCGAGTTCCTCGAGCTCGAGCCCGGCGACTCCGTAGACCTCTGAGAACACGAACACGGATGCCGCGGACCCTGGGGTCCGCGGCATCCGTGTGTCGTGTCTGTTCTTCTACTCCGCGTCGAGATCCGTCTCGAGGAGCGCCACGAGCTCGTCGAGAGCCTGCTCCGATCCCTCGCCCTCGGCCTTGAGGGTCACGACGGTGCCGTGCGACGCCCCCAGACCCATCAGCGAGAGGATGCTCCCCGCGTTGAGGTCGGGACCTCCGTCGACCGCGATGGTGACGGGGATCTTCTTCTCCTGGACGGCCTGCACGAAGAGCTTCGCGGGCCGCGCGTGCAAACCGGAGCTGCTCGCGATGGTTGCCTGACGTTCTGCCATGATTACTTGCCTTTCGTAGAAGACGGCTGACTCCAGCATTCCGCATTCGGCATGCGGGTGCGAGGGTTCAGGCCGGAACGGCGGCGACTTCGAGGTTCGCCTCGGCCTCGGCGAGCTCCTTCGGCGCGATGAAGCGCTTGAAGGCGACCACCAGGAATCCGGTGACGAGCACCCCGGCCGCGATGGCCACCAGGAAGCCCCAGATCGGCTGGATCGCGAACAGCACGAAGATTCCACCGTGCGGTGCGTACGAACCCACCTGGAACAGCATGCACAGCGCGCCCGTCACGGCGCCACCGACCATCGATGCGGGGATCACCCGAAGCGGGTCGGCCGCGGCGAACGGGATCGCGCCCTCGGAGATGAACGATGCGCCGAGCAGCCACGCCGCCTTGCCGTTCTCCCGCTCGACGGGTGTGAACAGCTTGCGCGCCAGAACAGTGGAGGCCAGCGCCATCGCGAGCGGCGGGACCATGCCCGAGGCCATGACGGCACCCATGATGTACAGCGGTGCGGGGTTGTCGACCGAACCGGCCGCGAGCCCTGCGACGGCGAACGAGTAGGCCACCTTGTTGATCGGGCCACCGAGGTCGAAGCACATCATGAACCCGAGGATGACCCCGAGGATGATCGCGGAGCCGCCCGACTCGGTGAGGCTCGTGAGCCAGTCGGTCAGCCAGGTCATGAGCGTCGCGATCGGGCGACCGAGGAACAGCACGAGCAGTCCCGAGGCGACGATCGATCCGACGAGCGGGATGATCACGACCGGCATCAGGCCGCGCAGCCAGCGCGGCGCGGGCAGACGCCCGAGCCACCAGGCCACGACACCGGCCAGAAGTCCACCGACGATGCCGCCGATGAAGCCCGCGTTCATGAGCACGGCGACCGCGCCGGCGACGAAGCCCGGTGCGATACCCGGCCGGTCGGCGATCGCGAACGCGATGTACCCGGCGAGTGCCGATACGAGGAAGCCCATCGATGTGGCGCCGATCATGAAGAACACCGCGCCCAGATACTGGCCGAGGGGTCCGAACGGCGAGGTGATGTCCTCGGTCGGCAGATCCCACAGCGAGTTCTGGGTGATGATCGTCGACGCGTCGTTCGTGATCTCGTACCCGCCGAGCGCGAAGCCGAGGGCGATGAGCAGACCGCCGCCGGCGACGAACGGGATCATGTAGCTCACACCGGTGAGCAGGATCCGCTGGATGCGGGCGCCCATCGAGATGGGGGCGCCCGAACCGGTGGACGCCTCTTCGGCAGTGCCACTCACGCGCGCGCCGTTCGGGTTCTTCGCCGTGGCGATCGCCTCCGCGATGAGCGCGTCGGGCTGCTCGATGCCTCGCTTGACGCCCGAGCGCACGACCGGCTTGCCGGCGAAACGACCCGGCTCGCGGACGTCGACGTCGGTCGCGAAGATGACCGCATCGGCGTTCGCGATCACGTCGTTCGGAAGCGCCTGGTAGCCGCTCGAGCCCTGCGGCTCGACGACCAGGTCGATGCCGGCCTTCTTGCCCGCGGCGGTCAGCGCGTCGGCGGCCATGAAGGTGTGGGCGATGCCGGTCGCGCACGCCGTGACGGCCACGATCCGGGCGGGGTGCCCGTTGACGCTGAGCGCGTCGGACGCCGTCGCGGCCGTCGCCGCAGCGGCCGGAGCGGCGACAGCCGCTGCCGGAGCGGCCGCGGCATCGCCCTCGCCGATCGCGTTGCGCACGATCGCGACGACCTCGTCGGCGCTCGTGGCGGCGCGCAGGCCGCTGGTGAAGTCGTCCTGCATGAGGCTGCGGGCGAGCTTGGACAGCACCGCCAGGTGGGCTTCGGCAGCACCCTCCGGCGCCGCGATGAGGAAGACGAGGTCGGCGGGCCCGTCGGGGGCCCCGAACTCGACGCCGGGCTTCAGACGCGCGAAGGCGAGCGAGGGGGTGACGACGGCGGCGCTCTTGGCGTGCGGGATCGCGATGCCGCCGGGAAGCCCGGTCTCGTCTTTCTGCTCGCGGGCCCACGCGTCGGCGAACAGCGCTTCGGCGTCGGTGGCGCGGCCCTGCTGGGCGACGCGCGCCGCGAGGGCGCGGATCACTGCCGCCTTGTCGGCGCCGAGCGGGGTGTCGAGCGACACCAACTCTGGCGTGATGGTCTGGGACACGATGACCTCCAATGGTCGGTGGTGCGGTGTAGCGGGGTGGGTCAGGGGGTGAGTTCTCGGACGACGACGTCACCGGCGGGCAGGTCGTCAGGGGTCGGCGCCTGAGTGCCGGGGAGGGATGCCGCGGCAGCGCCGTAGCGCACCGAGTGCCGCAGTCGCCCGGAGGCGTCTTCGCCGGCGACATCGGCCAGCAGGTAGCCGGCGAGCGAGCTGTCGCCGGCGCCCACGGTGCTGACGACGCGGATGCGCGGCGGGGTGGCCTGCCAGGCTCCGTCGGCGGTGACCAGCACCGCCCCGTCGGCGCCGAGGGTGACGAGGGCGGCGGCGACCTTGGCGGGAACGAGCGCGCGAGCGACGGGCAGCACCGCGGCGGCGAGTTCGGTGCCGGCTTCGAGGGCGACGCCCGCCAGGTCGGCGAGCTCCTCGTCGTTCGGCTTGATCAGGTCGGGAGACGCGTCTTCGACGACGGCGCGCAGGGCGGCACCGGACGTGTCGATCGCGATGCGCGGGGCCTCGGCGCCCCAGCGCGCCCGCACGGCACGGGTGATGTCGACGTAGAGACGATCGCCCGCTCCGGGAGGCAGCGAACCCGCGAGCACGAGCCAGTCGGCGCCCTGGCTCTCGGCCACGACGGCGGCGATCAGTTCGTCGACGTCGGCGGGCGACAGGACCGCCCCGGGAAGGTTGAGTTTCGTGGTGGTGCCGGCAGGGTCGGTGATCGTGACGTTCGCACGTACGTGGCCCTGCACCTCCACGACCCGAGCGGGCACGTGCGAGGCGCGCAGCGCCGCAGCGAACGGGTCGTCGTCGGACAGCGGGAGAACGGCGACCGTGTCGACCCCCGCGGCGGCGACCACTCGCGCGACGTTGATGCCCTTGCCGCCGGCGTCCTCGCGCGTCGACGCCGCGGACTGCACCTCGCCGGGTTGCAGGGCGGCGGCGAGGGTGATCGTGCGATCCAATGACGGATTCGCGGTGACGGTGACGATCCTGCCGGTCTTCACGGGGGTCATGCGAGCCACACCTCCACTTCGGCGTCGGACAGCGCGGCCGCCAGCTCGGCATCGGGCGCGGCATCCGTCACGAGCACGTCGATCGCCCCGAGCGGGGCGAAACTCACGAGCAGTTCACGGCCGAGCTTCTCAGAGTCCGCCACGACCACCACGCGGCGCGCCGCGCGGACGACGGCGGACTTGACGGCTGCCTCATCGGGGTCAGGGGTGCTCAGTCCGAACGATGCCGAGATGCCGTTCGTGCCGAGGAACGCGACGTCGGGACGAAGGCGTTCGATCGCACGCACGGTGTCTGCGCCGACCGCGGCCGCCGTCGCCGTGCGCACGCGACCGCCGATGACGGTGAGATCGGCATCCGCCGTACCGGCGAGAGTGTGGGCGAGGGTCATGGCGTGCGTGACGATCTCCGCCTGCCCGCCGGTTGTCACGAGGCGATCGGCCAGCTGGGCGGCCACCGCTTGTGTAGTGGTGCCGGCGTCGAGGTAGATCGAACCGCGGAATCGGTCGCCGACGACCTCGAGCGCGCGGCGGGCGATGGCGGCCTTCGCGTCGCTGCGCACATGTGAGCGCTCCGCGAGAGTCGGCTCGGCCGTGCTGTCGCGGTCGCGGGTCACCGCTCCCCCGTGCACCCGCCGCAGAGCGCCGATGCGCTCGAGCTGGTCGAGATCGCGCCGCACGGTCTCGGTGGTGACCTCGAAGCGGCGCGCGAGCTCGATGACGCTGACGCGACCCTCGTCGAGCAGCAGCCGCTCGATGAGTTCTTGGCGCTCCATTGCGTACATTCGAATTCCTCCGTGAATTTCCCACACAGTACAACACAAATCCACACATACACAACCCCTGAGCTCGAGATCGATACAGTCGAGGGATGCCCGACAAGCCCTCGGCCGAGCTCGAGATCCACGAGGACCTCGTGCGGGCGCTGGTGACGAGCCAGGCGGGATCGATCGCGGATGCCGCAACCCTCCCCCTCGTCCACGTCGCCGACGGGTGGGACTGCTCGGTCTGGCGTCTGGGCTCGCAGCTCGCGGTGCGCCTCCCCCGGCGCGCCGTCGCCGCGCCCCTCGTCCTGCACGAGCAGCAGGTGCTCGCCGGGATCGCCGAGCGTCTCGAGGGCTCCGGTGTGGGGGTGCCCGCACCCGTGGTCGACGGCCGACCCGAGTTCGGGTATCCGTGGTCGTGGTCGATCGTCCCGTGGTTCGCCGGCACCAGCGGCCTCGAGGTCCCTCGCCGAGAGCGCGCGGGCTGGGCCGCACCCCTCGCGCGGTCCCTGCTCGCCCTGCATGTCTCCCGCACCCGAGGATCATCCGGTGAATCCGGTGCGCGGCGTGCCCCTCGCGGTGCGCGCGGAGGCCGTGCAGTCGCGACTCGCCTCACTGAGCGGTCGCACACCCGACGTCGCCCTGGCCCGGGCGAGCCGGCTGTGGGACGCCGCCCTCGCCGCACCGCCATGGGAGGGTCCGCCGGTGTGGATCCACGGCGACCTGCACCCCGGCAACCTCGTGGCGGACGGCGCCGATCTCGTCGCGATCATCGACTTCGGAGACGTCACCGCCGGCGACCCCGCCTACGATCTCGCGGTGGCCTGGCTGGCGTTCGATTCGGCCGGGCGTGCGCGGTTCGTGCGCGCCGTCGGCGAGCGATACGACGAGGCGGACTGGACGCGCGCGCACGGCTGGGCCGCCGCGGTGACCCTCATGCTGCTCGACCAGAGCGACGACAATCCCGCCTACGCAAGGCTCGGTGCCGAGGCACTGACCGAGTTGGCGCGTTAGCGCGTCTCCGGCCCGGCCATCGTCACGCCGCTTCGTCGGTCTCGGCGATCCAGACCTCCATGGCCTCTCCGCGCAGCACGAAGCGGACCACGCTGCCGTCGGCGAGATCGAGTCCGTCGATCTGGCGCATGCCCTGGTAGAAGGTGATGTCCGCCGTCGGTGTCAGCGGTTCCGGGGCGCACCCGGCGGTCATCCACTCGCCGTCGCCCGTGGTGACGACCACGCAGGTCGAGCCCTCTTCGGTCTCCGCCGACCACACCTCGAGTCCGCGGAACGGCTCGTAGCGGACGGGTGACTCGGCGGGGATGCCGTACATCCTGGAAGTCCAGTTCGACGCCGTCGACGAACGGCGCCGGCCGGAGTTCGGCGATCGGATGCGGCGGGGTGAGCGCGGGCACCGCGAGACCGATGCCGAGCCCGATCGCGGCCGCGCCGGCGACGTACGCCCACACCGGCACGCGACGCCACCACCGGCGTGGCGGTGCATCGACAGACGCCGCGTCGCCGCCCCGGGCTGCGTCGCCGGACGTGACAGCCTCCTCGACCAGCACCGCCGTCGCAGGCACATCGGCGGCAGTGATGACTGCGGCGTCCGGGCGCGTCCGCTCTCGGTCGACATCGTCCGCCGGAGCGTCCGCTCGCGCCAGCTCCTCCAGCTCGATCAACCGGGCGAGGGCGTCGGCGTCGCGATCGATGTCGGCATCCGGTCCATACGCGCGTGAGCGAAGCGCGGCGAGTTCCCGTTTGCGCTCAGACGTCAATGGCGGAGCATCCATGAACCCATTGTGCCTCGCGCTCGGGTGCCGGCGCCGGAACCGCCGACCGCGCACTAATCGACCTCGGCGGTCGCGGCAATCCACACCTCGACGACATCGTCGCGCAACACCACCCGCACGAGACTGCCGGACGGCACATCCAGCATCTCGGAGGTGTATCGAGAACCGTCGTCGATGGTGAAGTCGACTGTCGGATCCAGCTCGCCCGGGGCGCACGCGTAGCCCCACTCCTCGCCGCCCACAATCGCGAAGAGGCACTCGAGTCCCTCATGGCTCTGAGCGGACCACACGCGAGCGAGGTCGGTGTCTTCGTACTGCACCACTGTCGCCGGATCGAAGGCAACGCCCTCCATCGGAATCGGGATCACCGCCTCCGTCGTCGGTCGCAGCTGAGCGACGATCTTCGGCGACATCAGCCACGAGACGACAAGGCCCACGCAGACACCGAGCGCGAACGCCCCGGCAGCAAGAGCCCACGTCGGCACCCGCCGCCGCCGGCGATGGGGCAACGGAGTCGTGCCGGCTTCGTGCGGTTGAACCGCGTCGTCCATCAGGATCGCTCCGAATTCTGCGCCGTGTTCTCGTCGATCCACACCTGGACGCTGCCGTCACTCAGGATGAAGCGAACCAGACTGCCGTTCGGCAGGTCGAGACCATCGATCGCCCGGATCACGGCATATGTCGAGACCTCGGCCATCGGATCCAGCGGACGTGGCGAGCACCCGGATTCTCTCCACGTGGCGTCGCCTGAGATCACCAGGACGCACGCGGCACCGTTCGACAAGCGAGCCGACCACACGTCGAGGTCGTGGAAGCTCTCGTGGCGCGTCGGCGCCCCGACGATCACGCCGTGGCTGCCGAAAGTCGGAGCGCCACCGCTCCGGTCGCTCGGAGCGGCGCTCAGGACAGCGTGCGGACTCGGCGACACCAGCCCGGGCACGGCCAACCCGACGCCGAGGCCGATCACGGCGGTGGCGGCGAGGATGACCGAACGCGGCACTGCGCGCCACCAGGGCGCAGGTGGCATCGGCGCTTCGGGCGCGCTCGCGCCATTCGAGGGTTCGGTGTACGTCGGCGATAGCGGCCTCCGGTCGGGCCCGGTCCTCGAGTTCGGTCAGCCGCTGGACCTCCTGCGGATCGAGGGAGTTGTCGGCGTTCGGACCATAGGCCCGGGCGCGCAGATCCGCCAGTTCGCGCTGGTTCTCCGGCGACAGCGGCGTCGCGGCCATGGCCTCATTGTCCTCCCGAGGCGGGACGTGCGACAGGGGTGTGCCGCACGCCCCCGATCGAGGGTGGAGCCGTCGCAGGGCAAACGAAAAACCCCCGCTCAGCGGGGGTTTTCGAATGGCTGGGGTACCTGGACTCGAACCAAGAACAAAGGTACCAGAAACCTCCGTGTTGCCAATTACACCATACCCCAAGGCGCTGGGCAGAAGCCCGTGCCAAGGGTCAAGTCTACGTGACCGGAGCGCCTCGGCCAAACCGAGCGAACACGCTATGCCGCGCGGAACGCCTCGAGCGCGGAGAGTCGCCGGATCGACTCGGCCTTGCCCAGAAGCTCCATCGACTCGAACAGCGGCGGCGAGACGCGGCGTCCGCTCACGGCGACACGGAGGGGTCCGTACGCGACACGCGGCTTGAGTCCGAGGCCCTCGATGAGTGCACCGGCGAGAGCCTCCTGCACGGCGGCGGCGGTGAACGCGTCCTCGCGGAATCAGCGCCAGCGCGCCGACGGATGCCGCGAGCACGACTCCCGTGTTGTCGGGGAGACCGGCCAGCGCGTCCTCGGTGTAGAAGATCTCGTCGGTGAACAGGAACCTCAGCAGGTGGGGCGCGTCGCCGAGCAGCTGCAGCCGCTCCTGGATCAGCGGCGCCGCCTTGTTCAGCATCGCCTCGTCCGCGTCGCTCAGCGGCACGGACAGCACGCCTTCCGCAGCGAGATACGGAACGATGCGCGCCGCGAAGTCGGCGGGTTCCAGCATCCGGATGTGGTCGCCGTTGATCGACTCCGCCTTCTTCTGGTCGAAGCGGGCCGGGTTCGGGTTGACGTCGACGATGTCGAACGCGGCCACGAGTTCGTCGAGCGAGAAGACATCGCGGTCGTGCGAGAGCGACCAGCCCAGCAGGGACAGGTAGTTCAAGAGTCCCTCGCGGATGAAGCCGCGCTCGCGCTGCAGGAACAGGTCGGCCTTCGGGTCGCGCTTGGACAGCTTCTTGTTGCCCTCGTCGCCCAGCACCAGCGGCATGTGCGCGAAGCGCGGGATGAACGTGGTCACGCCCGCGTCGACGAGCGCGCGGTACAGCGCGAGCTGGCGCGCGGTCGAGGGCATGAGGTCTTCGCCGCGGATCACGTGCGTGATCCCCATGAGCGCGTCGTCGACCGGGTTCACGAACGGGTACAGCGGCACTCCCCCGGCGCGGACGACCACGAAGTCGGGGAAGGATCCGGCGGGGAAGGTCACTTCGCCGCGGATGAGGTCGACGTACGTGAGGTCCTCATCGGGCACGCGCAGGCGCCAGGCCGGCTCGCGACCCTCGGCGCGGAACGCCGCCTTCTGCTCGTCGGTGAGGTCACGGTCGAAGTTGTCGTAGCCGAGCTGCTTCGCCCTGCCGGCAGCCTCGTTGCGGGCGTCGATCTCTGCGGGCGTCGAGTAGCTCTCGTACACCGCGCCGGCTTCCTTGAGCTTCTCCAGGACGCCGAAGTAGATGTCGTGCCGCTGCGACTGGCGGTACGGGGCGTGCGGGTCCGCCGACCTCGACGCCCTCGTCCCAGTCGATCTCGAGCCAGCGCAGCGCGTCGAGCAGCTGGTGATAGCTCTGCTCGCTGTCACGGGCGGAATCCGTGTCTTCGATGCGGAAGACGAGCGTGCCGCCGTTGTGCCGCGCGTAGGCCCAGTTGAAGAGCACGGTGCGGATCAGCCCCACATGCGGGAGGCCGGTGGGCGAGGGGCAGAAGCGCACGCGCACGTCGGCGCCGGAGGCGGTCGTGGTGCGGGGATCGGGTGTAGACATCGCGACCCAGCTTAGTTCGCGGATGCCGCCCTACCCGTGTGAGAGCGGACTCGCGCCGAGCACGCGCGTGAGCGCGGCGAGTGCGATGCGCACCGCGGGCACGCGCTCCGCACCGTGCGCGGTGACGACGTGCAGCGTGCGCGCCTCCGCGTGCGGAAGCGGTCGGGTGATCACGCCCGGCATGAGCGGGAACGACTCCACCGCCATGCGCGGCAGCGTGGCGACCCCGATGCCCTGGGCGACGAGGCCCTCGACCGCGACGAAGTTGTCGGTCTCGAAGCCGATCCGCGGCGCGAAGCCGGCGCGGCCGCAGAGCTCGAGCAGGTGGCCGCGGCACCGGGGACACCCCGCGATCCAGCTCTCGTCGGCCAGTTCGGCGACCTCGACGCGCTCCCGCTCGCCCGCCGGGTGCCCGTCGGGCAGCACGGCGAGCAGGTCGTCCGTGCCGACCGCGCGCACGGCGAGTCCGCTCGCGCTCGGACCGTGCGGATCGTCGCGATCGCCCGGGTAGCTGAAGGTCAGGGCGATGTCGGCGCGGTCCTCGCGCACCGCCTCGACGGCCTCGGGCGGCTCCGCCTCGACATAGGTGATCGCGATGCCGGGGTGGTGCTCGGCCAGGTCGGCGAGCAGGCGGGGAACGACGGTCGGAGATGCGGACGGGAAGGCGACGAGCCGCACGCGCCCGGCGCGCAGACCGCGCAGTTCGGCGAGCTCGCCGGCTGCGGCATCCAGCGCGGTCGTCACGGCGGGAGCGTGGCGAGCCAGCACGCGTCCTGCTTCGGTGAGCCGCACGCTGCGGCCGACCCGCTCGATCACCGGCACGCCGAGTCGCTGCTCGAGACGCTTCATCTGCTGACTGAGGGCCGGCTGGCTGTAGCCGAGCGCTGCCGCGGCGGCCGTGATCGACCCCTCATCGGCGATCGCCTTGATCACACGCAGGGTCTGCACGTCGAACTCGGGGTCTTCGGCGATGCGGTCGCTCACCTCACAAGCATAAGCAATGCGCATGATTCGAATAGAACACCTGCCGTAGACGAATGCGCGAAGCGCGAGGACCCTGGAGTCATGTCCACCCTCGCCACTCAAGACCTGCGGGCCGCACGCGCGCAGTTCGCCGGCGGTCGCTCCTACCTGGCGGCGTGCACCGTCGGCCTGCCGACGCACGCCACCCGCTCCGCCGTGATCGCCGATCTGGATGCCGCCGCGCTGGGTCACGCGTCCGCGGTCGAGTACACCGCCGTCGTGGAGCGCACGCGGCGTCACTTCGCACAGCTCGTCGGCGTGGACGCATCGCGCATCGCGATCGGATCGCAGGCGTCGGTGCTCGCCGGCCTCATCGCGGCGGCAGTCCCCGACGGCGCCGAGGTGCTCTGCGTCGAGGGCGATTTCGCATCGATGGTGATGCCGTTCGCGCACGCCGGGCGCGGCATCCGCCTGCGCACGGCTCCGCTCGACCTGCTCGCCGACGCCATCACCGACGACACCTGGCTCGTCGCGTTCTCACTCGTGCAGTCGGCCACCGGCGAGGTGGCGGATGCGGCGGCGATCCGCACAGCCGCGGCGCGGCACGGCGCACGCACGCTGTGCGATGCGACCCAGGCGGTCGGATGGCTTCCCGTCGAGGCGGCGGACTACGACGCGGTGATCTGCCACGCCTACAAATGGCTGTGCGCCCCGCGCGGGGTGGCCTTCCTGGCGATCACCGAGGACTTCGCCCGCGTCGTTCCGCCGATCTTCGCGGGCTGGTACGCGGGCGCCGACCCGTGGTCGTCGTGCTACGGCCACGCCGTCGACCTGGCCCCCGACGCGACGCGCTTCGACGTCTCGCCCGCCTGGCAGGCGTTCGTCGGTGCCGAGCCGGCGCTCGAACTGTTCGCATCGCTGGATCCTTCCGCGCTGTATGCGCACGCGACGGGGCTCGCACAGGCGTTCCGCGCGGGACGGGGGCTCGAACAGGCGGCACGGCCCAGTGCCATCGTCACGTGGGCCGACCCCGACGGCCGCGACCTGGCGCGCCTCACGGCCGCCGGGATCACGGCATCCGGTCGTGCCGGCCGGGCGCGCGTCTGCTTCCACGTCTTCAACGACGAGCAGGACGTCGCCGACGCGCTGCAGGCCCTCGGGCGGGAGGCCGTCCGCTAGTCGGGCGGCGACCGCCGACACCGGCCGACGCCCCAGGGGCGCGAGGGCGATCACCGCGATCACGGCGATGCCGACCACCAGGGCCAGTCCGCCGTAGCCGATCCAGCCGAGGATCACTCCGGCGAGGATCGCCCCGACCGCGGCGACCATGCTCATCGTGAAGTCGCTGAGGCCCTGCCGCCGGGTGCGCCTGACCTCGGACGACGCCTCGGTCAGCAGCGCGGACCCGGCGACGGTCGTCGCGCTCCAGCCGAGGCCGAGCAGGATGAGCCCGAGCGTGACGGCGAGGGTCGAGTTCTGACCGAAGGATGCCGTCACCAGCGCCGCGGCGAGGATCACCTGCCCGAGCAGGATCGTGGGTACGCGGCCGAGCCGGTCGGCGAGGATGCCGAAGACCGGCGACAGCGCGTACATGCCGGCGATGTGCAGACTCAGCGTCACGCCGATGATCGTCAGCGTGGCTCCCTGGTGGAGCAGATGCACCGGAGTCATCGCCATCACCGCGACCATCACGCCGTGGGCGGCGGCGACCGCGAAGATCGCGTACCGCGCGACGCGCGGCTGGTCGGGTTTCGCGATCGGCTGCGTGGTCGCGCCGGCCGTGGCCTGCGCCACCACCCGCTGCGCGAGCAGCAGCGGGTCCGGCCGCAGCGCGACGAAGTAGAGCGCGATCGCGAGCACCTGGCCCGACGATCGTGAAGACGTACGGGCCGGTGAGCGGCGGCATCCCGATCGCGCCGCCGACCAGCTCCCCCGGTCCGGTGAGGTTCGGACCGAGCACCGCGCCGATCGTGGTCGCCCAGACGACGATCGAGAGGTCGCGACCGCGCGAGGCATCCGTGGCCGAGGTCGGCCGCGGCGAAGCGCGACTGCAGGTTCGCCGCCTGACCGCCGCCGATGAGGAGGAATGCCAGGAGCAGCAGCGGGAAGGAGCGCCCGTCGACAGCGATCACCACGAGGATGACGCCCACGAGCGCGATCATCATGCCCGTCGCCAGCGACAGGCGCCGGCCCCGCCGGCGTGCGAGCCGCGGCGAGCGGGATCGCGATCAGGGCGGTGCCGAACGTGACGGCGGCCGCCGCCAGCCCCGAGAGCGTCTCGTCGCCCGCGAGGTCGGCGGCCAGCACCGCGCCGAGCGACATCGTCGCGCCGAACGCGATGCCGCCGAGCACCTGCGCGATCGAGAGCACCCAGACCGTGCGGCGCTGGACGCGGGCGACGTCGGCGGGCGTCAGCTGCACGCCCGCCGCGTCACTCATGCTCGCAGCTCACGCGTCGCGCGCGGTGTTGCGGAGGGTGCCGAGACCCGAGATCTCGACCTCGATCGTGTCGCCGGCGACGAACGGACCGACGCCGGACGGGCGTGCCGGTGAGGATCACGTCACCGGGCAGCAGCGTGAACGCCGCCGACGCGTACGCGATGATGTCGGCGACCGAGTGGATCATGTCGGTGAGCGGCGCGCGCTGCGCGACCTCGCCGTTCAGGCGCGTCTCGAGCGTGGCGGACGCGACGTCGAACTCGGTCTCGATCGCGGGGCCGAGCGGGCAGAACGTGTCGAAGCCCTTCGCGCGCGCCCACTGCCCGTCGGTCTTCTGCAGGTCGCGGGCGGTGATGTCGTTCGCGATCGTGTAGCCGAAGATCACCTCCGACGCGCGCTCGGCCGAGCACGTTCTTCGCGATCGAGCCGATCACGACGGCCAGCTCGCCCTCGAACGACGTGAACTGCGACTGCGGCGGACGCACGATCGCGTCGCCCGGACCGATCACCGACGTGTTCGGCTTGAAGAACAGCATCGGCTCGGCGGGCACCTCGTTGCCGAGCTCCTCGGCGTGCGCGCGGTAGTTGCGCCCCACGCACGACGACCTTCGAGCGCGGGATGACCGGCGCCAGCAGCGCGACGTCGCCGAGCGGCACGCGCTCGCCCGTCGTGTCGAAGCCCGCGAACATCGGGTCGCCGTCGAGCACGACCAGTTCGGTGTCGTCGACGATGCCGTAGCGGATGGCGTCCTGGTGGCTGAAGCGTGCGATCCTCACCGGATCAGCCTACTCAGGCCGCGGATCCGTCAGGCGACGGCGAGATCAGGCGTCCAGGCGCAGCAGCCAGCCGTGCTTGTCCTTCGCGCGGCCGTACTGGATGTCGGTGAGCTCCTGGCGCAGCTCGAGCGCGAGCGTGCCGATCGGCTGCTCGTCGAAGAAGTCCTTGCCCTTGAGCGCGCCGATCGGCGTGACGACGGCGGCGGTGCCGCACGCGAACACCTCGACGATGTCGCCGGATGCCACGCCCTCGCGCCACTCGTCGAGCGACACGGCGCGCCCCTCGACCTTGTGGCCGCGGTCCATCGCGAGCTGCAGGATCGAGTCGCGGGTGATGCCCTCGAGGATCGACGGCGACTGCGGGGTCACGAGCGTGCCGTCCTTGTAGACGAACACGACGTTCATGCCGCCGAGCTCTTCGACGTTGCGGTCCTGGTCGAGGAAGACGACCTGGTCGCACTCGTTCTCGTACGCCTCGGACTGCGGCAGCAGCGACGCGGCGTAGTTGCCGCCGGTCTTGGCCGCGCCCGTGCCGCCCTTGCCGGCGCGGGCGTAGTCCTCGCTGAGCCAGATCGACACCGGCTTCACGCCGCCCTTGAAGTAGGCGCCGGCGGGCGAGGCGATCACGTAGTAGTCGACCTTGTGCGCCGGGCGCACGCCGAGGAACGCCTCCTTGGCGAACATGAAGGGGCGCAGGTACAGGCTCTGGTCCTCGCCGGACGGCACCCAGGCGCCGTCGACGGCGATGAGCTCGCGCAGCGACTGGATGAAGTACGACACCGGCAGCTCGGGCAGCGCCAGGCGCCGCGCCGAGCGCTGCAGGCGGCGGCCGTTCTGGTCGGGGCGGAAGGTGTGGATCGAGCCGTCCGCGTGGCGGTAGGCCTTGATGCCCTCGAAGATCTCCTGGCCGTAGTGCAGCACCGCGGCGGCCGGGTCGAGCGTGATCGGACCGTACGGCTGCACGCGCGGGCGGTGCCAGCCGCCGCTCGACCGACCAGCAGATGTCGACCATGTGGTCGGTGAAGTGCATGCCGAAGCCGGGGTTCGCGAGGATCTCGTCGCGCTGGGCGGGGTTCTTCGCGGCGAGGTTCTTGGTGACGGCGAACTCGAGCGGGGCGAGTCCGGTGTCGGGGTCGGTTCCGATGAGTGTCATGTCACGTCCAAGCGAGTAGTGCGCCCACGAGAGGGCGAGTTTCCAGATTACGCCTGCAGTCGGGCGAGCGATCGCGTCGCCGATCTGGGCGGTCGTGCGGGCGTCGGCGCCGCGGGCCGCGATGTCGTCCTCGACAGCGCGGGTGACACGCTGTGCCTCGTCCGTGCAGCCCGAGGTGATCGAGCAGGAGCGAGATCGAGAGGATCGCGGCCGTGGGATCGGCCTTCTGCTGCCCCGCGATGTCGGGCGCCGAACCGTGAACGGGCTCGAACATCGACGGGAACGCGCCATCCGGGTTGATGTTCCCGGACGCTGCGAGACCGATGCCACCGGTGACGGCGCCGGCCAGGTCTGTCAGGATGTCGCCGAAGAGGTTGTCGGTGACGATGACGTCGAAGCGAGACGGGTTTGTGACCAGGAAGATCGTCGCCGCGTCGACGTGCAGATAGTCTACCGCGACGTCGGGGTGCTCTTCGGCCACCTCGTTCACGATCCGCTGCCACATGCCGCCGGCGTGCACGAGCACGTTGGTCTTGTGCACGAGCGTGAGCTTCTTGCGGCGTCGCTCGGCGAGGTGCGAACGCGTAGCGCACGACCCGCTCGATGCCGTACGCGGTGTTGACCGACGTCTCGTTGGCGACCTCGTGCGGGGTGCCGCGGCGGATCGATCCGCCGTTGCCGACGTACGGACCCTCGGTGCCCTCGCGCACGACGACGAAGTCGATCTCGCCGGGGTCGGCGAGCGGGCCCGGCGCACCCGGGATAGAGCTTCGACGGGCGCAGGTTGACGTAGTGGTCGAGCGCGAACCGCAGCTTCAGCAGCAGTCCGCGCTCGATGTTCGCGTCCTTCAGGCGCGGGTCGCCGGGCACTCCCCCGACGGCGCCGAGCAGGATCGCGTCGTGGTCCGCGATCGCCGCGAGGTCGTCGTCGGTGAGCGTGTCGCCGGTCTCGAGGAAGCGGGCGGCTCCGAGCGAGAATCGCGTCTTGTCGAACCGGATGCCGGAGCCCGCCGTCGCGGCATCCAGCACCTTCTCCGCCTCGGCGATGACCTCGGGACCGATGCCGTCACCGGGATGACGGCGAGCTTCACCACACGCGACATTGCTCTCCTTCTGCGGAACCCAGGTGGAGTTCCGCATCCACGATAGCGGCGGGACGGACCCGCGCTGAGCGACGCGTCAGTGCTCGACCGGCACCGCGCTTCTGCCGACCGCCGAGGGTCAGCGCGGCGATCACGGCCGCGATCACGATGAGTCCCGCGCCGATCAGCGCGGTCACTCCGACGCCCGCGTCGAACGCGTGGGCGGCGGCATCCCGCAGCGCCTGACCGAGCGCGTCCTCGAGCGTGGCCGACGCCGCGACCGCGCCGGCGAGGGTCTCGCGCGCGGCCTCGGCCACCTCGTCGGGCAGACCCGCCGGCAGCGCGAGGTTCGCGCGGTAGAACGCGGCGAGCAGTCCGCCGATGATCGTCGTGCCGAGCACGGCGCCGAGCTCGTACGCCGTCTCGGAGACCGCGCTGGCCGCGCCCGCCTTCTCGGGCGGGGCGCTCGCGAGGATCAGCTCGTTCGACACCGTCTCGGCCGCGCCGATTCCGATGCCGAGCGAGACGAACGCGGCGATCAGCAGCGGCAGCGCACCGGTGCTCGTGCTCACGGCGACCAGCAGGTAGCCGAGGATCGAGAACGCCAGGGCGACGGGCACGACGATGCGCGGCGCGACGCGCTTGGCGATCGGCACCACGCCGATGCCGGCGACGATCATCGCGAGCAGGCCGGGCACGAGCGCGAGCCCGGCCTCCATCGGCGACAGGCCGACGATCAGCTGCAGGTGCTGGGCGACGAAGTACAGGAAGCCGACGAGTCCGATGACGCTCAGCAGGTTGACGAGCACCGAGCCCGAGAACGTCGGGCGGCGGAACAGCGCCATGTCGAGCATCGGCGTCTCGAGGCGGTTCTGGCGGCGCACGAAGAGCACGCCGAACGCGATTCCCAGCGCGACGAGCACGAGCGGCAGCGGGCGTCTCGGTGCCGTGCACCGCGAACTCCTTGATCGCGTAGACGATCGGCACCATGGTCAGCAGCGACAGCGCGACGCTCAGCGGGTCGAAGCGGCCCGGGTTCGGGTCGCGGCTCTCGGGCACGAGGATCGGCACGAGGATCAGCAGCGGCACGAGCACCGGCACGGCCATGAGGAACACGGATCCCCACGCGAAGTGCTCGAGCAGGATGCCGCCGACGACGGGTCCGAGCGCGGCACCGGCCGAGAAGCCGGCGGCCCACACGGCGATCGCGAGGCGGCGCTGGTCGCGGTTGGTGAAGATGCTGCGCAGGAGCGACAGCGTCGAGGGCATCAGCATCGCGCCGAACACGCCCATCGCGGCGCGAGCGGCGATCAGCCACTCCGCGCTCGGTGCGAACGCCGCCAGCGCCGAGACCACGCCGAAGCCGGTCGGCGCCGATCAGCAGCATCCGCCGACGGCCGAACCGGTCGCCGAGCACGCCCATCGTCACCAGCAGGCTCGCCAGCACCAGCGGGTAGGCGTCGATGATCCAGAGCTGCTGCGTGCGCGGTGGGCTCGAGGTCCAGCGCGATCTGCGGCAGCGCGAAGCTCAGCACGGTGTTGTCGACCGAGACGAGCAGCACCGGCAGCATGAGCACGACGAGCGCCGCCCAGCCGCGCCAGCCCACGCGTGGCGCCCGTGCGTCGGCGATGGCGATGTCCTGCGTGAAAGTAGTCATGATATATAAACCGTCCAGCCGGTATAGTAACAGATATGGACGCCTCCGCGCTGGGCATGCTCTCGATACGATCGAGCCCATGAGCCGTCCCCCGCACGCCCGAGAGAGCGTGCTCGACGCGTTCGCGGCGATCCTCATCGACGAGGGCGAGCGGGCCGCGACCATGGACGCCACCGCCCGCGCCGCCGGCGTCTCCAAGGGCGGGCTGCTCTACCACTTCGGCTCGAAGGACGCTCTCGAGTCCGGCGTCATCGAGCGACTCGACGCTCTGGTCACCGACGACATCGACACGATGGCGCCAGGCCGAGGAGGGTCCGATCGCCTACTTCCTGCGCTCCTCCGTCATGGAGAACGATCCCCTCGACCGCGCGATCCTCGCGACCTCACGGCTCGCGCAGGGCGGCAACGCCTCGGCGAGCCGGCCCTGCGGGACGTGCGCGAACGCTGGGGCGACGCGCTTCGACCGCACACGAAGGATGCGGCATCCCTCGATCTGGTGATGCTCGTCAGCGACGGCCTCTACTTCAACAACGCCCTCGCCGGAGGCAGCATCCCAGGGCCCGTCCCCCGCGGCGCCGAGATGGACGCGCTGATCGCGCTCGTGGAGCGCGCCGCCCGACGCTGATCAGGCTGCGGCCGCCGCAGGCGCGCTCAGGGTTCGGTGATCTCGATCTGCCGGAACAGGTCGGCCTGGACCGCGTCGCGCAGCTCGCTCGAGCATCTCGTCGGGCACGGGCGAGTCGACCGTCAGCACCGAGAGCGCGCGTCCGCTCGCGTCGGGGTGCGCGACCTGGAGGCCCTCGATGTTGATGCCCGCGTCGCCGAGCTTCTGGCCGTAGATCGCGACGATGCCGGGGCGATCGGCGTAGCGCATGACGATGTGGTGCTGCTCGAGCGCCACTTCGATCTCGTAGCCGTTGATGCCGACGACCTTGGGCACCATGCGCGTGCCGGCGAGGGTGCCCGCGATCGTGAGCACCGTGCCGTCGGAGAGGGTGCCGCGCAGGATGGTCAGGTTGCGGTACAGCGGGCTCTCGGCCTCGACGATGAGCCGGGTCTCGATGCCGCGCTGCTCGGCGAACAGCGGCGCGTTCACGTACGACACGTTCTCGCTGACGACGTTCGTGAGGATGCCCTTGAGCGCCGCGAGCCGGTAGACGCTGACGTCGTAGGCGGCGAGCTCGCCGCGCACCTCGATGTCGAGGCTCGTCACCGCGGCGTGCGCGAGGCCGGTGAAGAACTGACCGAGCTTCTCGACCAGCGCGATGCCCGGCCGCACGAACGGATCGATGACGCCGCCGGCGACGTTCACCGCGTCGGGCACCAGATCGCCCTCGAGCGCGAGCTTGACCGATCGGGCCACCGAGACGCCCGCCTTCTCCTGCGCCTCGTCGGTGCTCGCGCCCAGGTGCGGGGTGACGACCACGTTCGGCAGGTCGAGCAGGCGCGACGCACTCGAGTCGGCCGCGGGCGGCTCGGAGGTGAACACGTCGAGCCCGGCACCGGCGATGACGCCGCGCGTGAGCGCGTCGTGCAGGGCCTCCTCGTCGATCAGGCCGCCGCGGGCGACGTTGATCACGAATGCCGACGGCTTCATGAGCGCGAGCTGCTCCGTGCCGATCATTCCGGTGGTCTCGGGCGTCTTGGGCATGTGCACCGTGACGAAGTCGCTCTGGCGCAGCACCTCGTCGAACGAGAGCAGCTCCACCTGCAGCTGCTGCGCGCGAGTGGGCGTGACGTAGGGGTCGTAGCCGACGACGCGCACGCCGAAGGCGCGGAGCCGCTCGGCGATGAGGGCGCCGATGCGACCGAGACCGATGATGCCGACGGTCTTCTCGAACAGCTCGGTGCCGGTGTAGGCGCTGCGCTTCCACTGGCCGTCGGCGAGCGAGGCGTGGGCGCTCGGGATGTGGCGCGCGAGGCTCAGGATGTGACCGATGGTCAGCTCGGCGGCCGAGATGATGTTCGAGGTCGGCGCGTTGACGACCATGACGCCGGCGGTCGTGGCCGCCTTGATGTCGACGTTGTCGAGGCCGACACCGGCGCGGGCGACGACCTTCAGCACGGGTGCCGCGGCGATCGCCTCGGCGTCGATCTTGGTCGCCGAGCGGACGAGCACGGCGTTCGCGTCGGCCAGCGCCGCGAGCAGCACAGGGCGATCGGTGCCGTCGACCTGGCGGACGTCGAAGTCCGGACCGAGCGCGTCGATCGTGGCGGGAGAGAGTTCTTCGGCGATGAGCACGACAGGCTTCGGCACGACAGCGGATCCTTTGGAGCGTGGGCGCGCGAACTGCGGCCGGAAAGACGAGTGGATGCTGCGCCGCACGCCATCGGGGCGCATTCAGACACACTCTATCGGCTCGCCCCGCGACGGCCGACTCGTGTGACGCCCGAGGTCAGCCCAGCAGCGACGCGGTGTTCAGCGTCGTGTACGCCACGACGTTGAGCCAGAAGACCGCCGTCAGCGCGAGTCCGGTCAGCATCACCAGCAGGAAGTGGTGCGCCGGTCGCCGATAGCCGATGGCGAACGCCACGGCGAACGCGATGATCGGGAAGAGTGCCGCGAAGATCCAGATGAACCAGCCGAGACCGTTCAGGCCGGTCGGCAGCTGCGTGGCCTGGATCAGGTTGCCCAGCGCGTTCCAGACCGCGTAGGCGTAGAAGAGGCCGAAAGCGCCGGCGATCGTCACGACGAGCCACGTGGGATTGCTGCGGGATGCCGGGGCGGCCGCATCCGTCGTCGTCTCGCTCACTGTCCCACCGCCCCGATCATCACGAACGGCCACGGGAGGAGGAGCGCGACACCCGCGACGAGCCAGACGATCCGCACCCACGGCTTCGTGTGGAGGGTGAGGAGGAAGACGGTCGCGAACCAGAGCAGGGGCGAGAGCACCGCGAGCCAGAAGCTGCCCTGGAACATGATGTCGGTCACGAGATAATCGGCGCGTCCCTGCAGCCGCAGCCCGCCGATGACCCACCCGATCGCGTAGAGCAGGTAGACGCCACCCAGGATGCCGAGGGTGATGAGGGTCGCGTTGCCCATCGGCTCCGCTCGCCGGGCATCGTCACCGTGCCGTCCGCGTGGACGCGGCCGACCTCGTCGCTGCCCTTGCCGACCGCGGTGTATCCGTCGGGAAGTGCGGCGGGCTCCGCGGATTCGACTGCCGGCGCCGCCTCGGTCGAGTCGGTGGGCTTCGCGCCGACATCGAGCGTCGGATCGTCGTCGCCGCCCCATGCGAGTGCGTCGTCGTCTGTTCCGCGGGCCATGTCGCAAGCGTAGCCGCGCCCGCCCGCCTGCACGGCTGCGGCGCGGCTCCGCTCAGTCGAACAGTCGTTGCGTGAGCACGAACCAGGTCTTCGGGCCGATGATCCCGTCGGCCGGCGGCGCGAACATCGCCTGGAAGTCCCTCGTCGCGGCATCCGTCAGCGGACCGAAGTCGCCGTCTACGACGAGGGAGCCGGGCAGGAGCGTCTGGGCGGCGCGCACGGCATCGCCCGTGTCTCCGAGATGGATCGTCTCGATCAGCGAGGGCCAGTCGAGCTGCCCGAGCGTGGTCGAGATGAAGGTCGCCCGCAGAGTCAGCTGGAACGTGCGGGCGGCCTCGCCGCTGAGCGGTCCGAACGCGCCGTCGGCCAGGATGGTCGCCCCGCGCAGGCGGAGCAGATGCTGCGCGGCGAGCACCCGCCAGTTGGTCGCCTGGGTCGCGCCCACCTTCACGAGCGGCCACGGCCGTGGTCCCGGCTGCATCGTGCTGAGGAACGACCATGTCTCGCGCCCCGCGATGCCGTCCTGGGTGAGCCCCCACGACTCCTGGAAGAAGCGGACCCGCTCGTCGGTGATCGGCCCGAAGTCGCCGTCCACGACGAGCGGATCCACTCCCGGCGAGGGGATGAGACCGAACTGCTGGATCGCGCGCACGGCGTCTCCCGTCGCGCCGCTCTGGGTGCTGATGACCAGGTGGGGCCATGTCTGCGGGCCGACGATGCCGTCGGTCGGCAGACCCGCGGCGTTCTGCACCGCCGTCACCGCGGCAGTCGTGGCGGGGCCGTAGTCGCCGTCGACGGTGATCGCGTGCCCGTGCGCACGCAACAGGTACTGGATGGCGGGGACCACTGACGACGAGGCTCCCGGCCCCGTCGTGCCCCACGGTTCGACGTTCATCGAAACTCCTCTGTGGTGGAGCTCCCCCACCGACACCGTCGCAGACGCGGATTCGCGGCACAAGGGGCCGGGACGACGGCGACCCGTCATCCCGGCCCCGCGGCCCCCCGGTCAGTGAGCGAGTCTCGGTCTCGGTGCGAGGTGCCACCGGATCAGGATCCGATGCCACCTGCCGGCAGGCGCCTCCGCGACCGGCGCGGCGGTGCGATCGAGCACCGACTCACGCTCGGCGCTGCGCCGGCGCAGTTCGGTGACGCGCGCCAGCTCCGCGGAGCGCTGACGATGCAGCTGGTGCGCGCTGTGGGTGTTGTAGTCCATGGCAGATCTCCTCTCGAACGGATGCCGCTGCCCGCGTCACTGCGCGAGCATCGCGACACGGGAGCCGCCGCCCGACCCGGACGAGTCCGAGTCCTGCGCCGCGGCGCTGATGGTGAACCCGCCGAGCACGAGCACCCCGGCAGCGAGCGCTGCGACGATGGCGGTGCGAACCCGGCTCGGGGTGAACGTCGTGTTCATGGGAGCTTCCCTTCTGGAACGTGTGAGCCGCCGGTCCGCGGCTCTGCACGACACGCTTCCCCGCGGCGGTACTCGTCGAGCACGCCGCCGGTACTCATCCGGTACTCCGCTGAAGCCGGCCCTCGCCCTTCGCACGCGTGATCTACTGGCGGTATGGCGATGGTCCGCGAGCGGTGGAGGTCGCATCTGCTGCAGACTCTCTCCGGCACCGACGACGGGTCTCCTCAGTGGGTGCGCGAGCTCGCACTGGGTGACGACGCGGGCTTCTTCGGTCCGGGGTCGGCTTCGTGGGCCGTGCACGGCGGCATGGCGACGATGGTGGCCGGCATCCGCGCCCTTCTCGTGCAGGCCCTCCACCCGGGTGCGATGGCCGGCGTGCACGACTGGTCGCGCTACCGCGAGGATCCGCTCGGGCGACTGACCGGCACGATCCGCTGGCTCATCACGGTGACCTTCGGCGATCGCGCCACCGCCGAGCGTTCGTCGGCGATGGTGCGCGGGCTGCACCGGCGGGTGCAGGGCGACTACGTCGATGCGTTCGGGATGCCGCGCACCTATCGTGCGAGCGACCCCGAGCTCATCGAATGGGTGCATCTCGCGTTCACCGATTCGTTCCTGACGTGCCACGAGATCTGGGAGGCCGAGATCCCCGGCGGACCGGACGCCTACGTGCGCGAATGGGCGACCGCGGGCGCGCTCATCGGACTGTCGGATCCGCCCGTCACCGCCGACGAGCTGCGCGGAAGGCTCGCCTCCGTCGCTGACGCCGGCGTGCTCAAGGTCGACTCCCGCGTGCTCGACGTCGTGCGCTTCATCCGAAATCCCCCGCTCGCGAAGGGCATGATGCCCGCGTACCGCATCATGTTCGCCGGCGCGGTCGGTTCACTCGATCCGGCGCATCGACGGATGCTGGGGCTCGCCAAGCCCGGGTTCCTCGCGGTCCCCGCGACCGGAGCCGTGCTTCGGTCGGCGAAATCGCTGCTCGGGGAGCGTTCGACCTCGGAGGAGGCGGCGCTGAGCCGCATCGCCCGGCTGCGGAATGCCGCGGCGGATGCTGCTGACACCGATACAGCAGACACCGAGCAGCCGGCGGCCTGACGTGTCAGAGCGCGCGCACCCGGTTGTTGCGGGCGTCGTGGGTGAGCTCGACGAGGCCGAGCGCCTCCAGGAGCGGCGGAAGGTACATCCCGAACCGGCCCCGATACCCCTTCCGCAGCCCGTACCAGCCGCCGACCGGGTTCGACTCACTGCGTCCCCATGACTCGACTGTGCCGTCGGCGGCGGGCTTCTGCTCATCCGCCGCGCCGAGCGGCACCCAGTCGCCCTGCTCGCGCAGCCATGCGGCCAGGTCGTCGATCGCCCGGAGGTGATACTTCAAGGTCGTGGAGCCCACCTGGCACACCAGCGCCGGTGGATCCGCGTCTTCGTCGCGGTACATCGTGTAGGCGGATGTCCCCGGTGCTGTCGTCAGCTGCCAGGGGTCGTCCTTCGTGCCGCTGCCCTCGGTCATGTCAGCTTCCCCCTCCACGCGAACGATACTCCGCCCGCCGCCGTCGAGTGATGGGGCTCAGCGGCAAGGTCGCCACTACTCGTCCACTACTCGCCGTCACTGCACCTCGTTGACAGCGCCGCTCGACACTCCCACACTGCTCACATGGCGATCCGGGTTCTGGGTCCGCTGGAAACGGGGAACGGGCATGTCCTGAGGCCTCGAGAGCGCGTCGTGCTCGCTGCGCTGATCGTCCGCGCGGGCCGCGCGGTCGCACCCGGCGAACTGGCCGATGCCTGCTGGGGGCAGGATCCGCCGCGCACGTGGCCGCAGCAGGTGCAGACCACCGTCGCACGGATCCGGGCGGGCCTCGGCAGCAGCGCGATCCTCACGCGAGGTTCGGACTACGCGCTGGGCATCGATCCCGCGACGATCGACGCGTTCGAGTTCGAGCGTCTCGTCTCCACCGCTCGTCAACATGGTCTGCGCGGTGAGCATGATCGTGCAATCGACGTGTATCGGCGCTCGCTCGCGCTGTGGCGCGGCGCCGCGTACAGCGATGTCGCCGACTGGGAGCCCGGAGCGATCGAGGCCGAGCGCCTCGTGGAGATCCGCGAAAGCGCCGAGGAGGAGCTGTTGGAGGCTCGCCTGGCGGAGGGCGACCACCGCGCGGTGATCGCAGACGCGGAACGCCTCGTGCGTGAAGCCCCGCTCCGGGAGAGCCGGTGGGCGATCCTCGCGCTGGCCAACTACCGGTCTGGCCGGCAGGCCGAGGCTCTGGCGACGCTCCGCACCAGCCGTGCCCGGCTCGCGCGCGAGCTCGGCATCGACGTCGGGGATCGCCTGCGCGTCCTGGAGACCGCCATCCTGCAACAGGATCCGGCGCTCGATCTGGTCGAATCGCAGCATCGCGTGAGCCAGCGCTGCCCGTATCTCGGGCTGGAGGCGTTCACTCCGCAAGACGCGGAGGAATTCTTCGGCAGGGATGCCGACATCGATGCCATCCGGGCCCGCATGCATCCGCACGCCCTCGTCGCGATCGTCGGGGCGTCGGGCTCGGGCAAGTCCTCCCTCGTTCTCGCGGGAGTCCTTCCCCGAGCCGCTGACGGCCGTCGCGTCGCGGTCGTGACCGCCGGCAGGGATGCTGCTGCCGAGCTGCGGGCGCGAATCGAGCAGCGCGGCGCGGCAGACGTCATCGTCATCGACCAGGCCGAATCGGTCTTCGCACTCCCGGAGGGCGAGAGAGACGCTCTGTGCGGCATCGTGGCGGACGTCCTGGCGGAAGGGTCGTGTGTGCTTCTGACGCTGCGCAGCGATTTCCTGGACCGAGCGACCGGCTTGCCGCGTATCGGGCTCGACGTCGGCCGCGGGGTCTACGCAATCGGACCGCTGTCGGTCGGCGGGCTTGCGCGACGCGGTCGAGCGCCCCGCTGCGCGCGCGGGACTTCGTCTGGAGCCGGGGCTCGTGGAGGTCATCCTTCGAGACGCCGGTGACCGTCGGACAACACTCCCCCACGTCTCCCACGCCCTGGTGGAGACGTGGGCGCGACGCGAGGGATCGACCATGACGGTCGCAGGGTACGAGGACTCGGGTGGGATCAGCGGCGCGATCGCGCAGTCTGCGGAGACCGTCTACCGCTCGCTGGACCCCGACGACGCCGACGCGTGCCGCTCCCTCATGCTCCGACTCGTCCACCGCGGTCCGGACGGTGCTTCCGTGCGACGGACGGCAGCGCTGGCACCCCTGGTCGCTGACCCTGCGCGCCGCAGCGTTCTCGACCGTCTCGTCGTCGCGCGGCTGCTCACGACCGACGGCGATGAAGTCACCGTCACCCATGAGGCGGTGGCGACAGCATGGCCGCGGCTGGACGGCTGGTTGGAGGAGGATGCCGAAGGCGCCCGGCTCGTGGCCACCGTCGCGACCGCCGCGGATCTGTGGAACGCATCGGGCCGCAACGATGAGGACCTGCTACGCGGCGCCCGCCTGCAGGTCGCTTTGAATTGGCGGGACACCACCTCGCCGGATCTCACTGCGGTGGAGCGTGCCTTCCTCGACTCATCCGCGCAGCGGGAGCGCGACGAGATGCGTGAACTCGCCGAGCGCGCTGCCCGCGACAAGCGGAACAACCGATATCTGCGCTGGGCGATCGCGGGCGCCGGCATCCTGCTGGTCGCGGCAGTCGTGGGAGGAGGGCTCGCCGCGGTGCGGGGCAGAGAGGCGCAGGCGGCTGCGGAGAACGCACGCGTCGAGGCGCTCGTGGCGACCTCCCTGTCGTTGTTGACGACCGATCGGGAGGTCGCGGCACTGCTGGCGGCGGAGTCCTTCAGACGGTGGCCCGATGATGCCCGAGTGAGGTCGGCGCTGTGGGGCGTGGTGACGAACTCCGGCGGCCTGATCGATGTCCATCACGGCGACGACGCTTCTCTGCCGTGGCTGGACACGGTTGCCGGCACGGGCACCGCCGTTCGCGTGTCGGTTCCCCCGGAAGATCTCTCCGCGTCCCGAGTGGACATCGTTGATCTCGCGACCGGCGAATCGCTTCGCACGCTGCTCGTCGATCTTCCGCCGGCAGCCGGCGGCTCGGAACGGAGTGTCTCGGTGAGCCCGGACGCGTCGACTGTGGCGATCAGCGTCTTCGTCGAGCCCGACCCGGAGAAGCCGCTCGAGTGCTGCTGGACGCACCTCTCCGTGATCGATCTCGAGACGGGCGAGACTCGAACCCGCGCCGAGGTCGTCGAAGCGGTGCTGACACCCGGCCCGGTGTGGGACGCCGCGAGCCGAACCGTCTTCCTGACCGACACGATGACCGCCGAAATCGTCGCTGTCGACGCCGTGTCGGGCGAGGTGCGAGCATCCAGCGAATGGACACCGACCGACCGCCCGAACATAGGCGATGCTCAGTTCTACGCCGCCCCCGCGCTCCTCGATGACGAACTGGTCGCCGTCGGTGCCGGTGACGAGATCCGCGTGTACGACCAGAGATCGCTCGCGCTCACTCGAATGATTCCCCTCGACGGAGACAAGGCGAGCGAGGCGCTCATCGCCGATGGTCACGGGGGCCTGGTGGCGACGGGCTGGGACGGCACGGTGCGGGTCGACGAAGAGGGATCCATTCTCTGGCGCCGCTTCGTGGGAGCGACGGAGAACTGCATGTCGCTGCATCCGGCCACAGCCGACACGATCGCATGCGGGTCGTACGGCGGGGTGTCGATCGTCGATCTTCACACAGGTGAGGCGACGGGTGCCCATGCCCCCTTGCAGTACAACCGCAAGCCCTTCTTCGAAACGATCGACGGCGAGTCCCTTCTCGCGTTTCCCACGATCCCCGCAGTCTGGCTCCGCTGGAGCGTCGATGGCGGCGGGGCCGGCACAGATGTCGTCGCTCGCGGGCGCCAACTTCTCGAGGGGCCCGAGGCAGGAGGATCGCTCGTCGTCACACAACCTTCGGGTGGTGGCCCGATGCAGCTGTGGGACATCGCCCGCGATAGACCGGTCGGTGCAGAGTCCGGGCTGATCATCCCCCTCGGAATGGGTGTGGTCGCACGCTTTCCCGAGTACGAGGCGGTTCCCTTGTACGCCCGGTACTCGAAGCAGTGGGGATGGCCTCGACTCGAGCACGCGGCCACGGGCGAGGAGATCCCGCTCCGGATCCCCGATCTGCCGGACACGATCAACGTGTACGCGGGCGGGTGGGCGACCCCCGCCTTCGCGGCGTGGCCCGACGGCGTGGTCGCCTTCGACCCCTCGACCGGCCTTGCCCTCGGACCTGTGCTGACACTGCCGGACGGCGCCTTCACCGAAGTGAAGTCGGTCAGCGAGACACCGGACTCGACCAGGGCCGTGATCACCTGGTACAACGTCGCGCGGGCCGGCTACGAGACCGGCGTCTTCGAGATCTCGACGGGACAGATCCTCGCCCGAGGCCTGTTCGGGCTGGAGGGGAGCCTCGCGGTGGATGACGACCGCGTGGCCGGCATTGCGGAGGACTACGCGCGCATGTACGACATCCGCACCCTCGAACCGGTGTCGGCGCTCGCCCGAGCCGCGGGCGGTGGCAACCGGATCACGGTCAGCATGGATGGTCGAACGCTTCTGAACGTCGGGTACAACAACACGCTCACTCTCTACGACCTGACGGCGAACACCGCTCTCGCCAGTCCGGTTGACGGCCAGGCGGACGCGACCCGGGTGCCTGGAGGATTCCTGACCGCCGACGGTGAGAGCCTGCTGCAGGCTCTCCCGGATGGCATCCGGGTCTGGGACTTGCGCCCGAACCAGCAGGCCCTCCACGCCTGTGCGCTGGCAGGGCGGGAGCTGACACCGGACGAGTGGTCCACATACCTCCCCGGTGACGAGCGCGTCGAAACCTGCGCCGAGCTCACGCCATGAGTTGTCACGCCCCGCCGTGCACGCAAATGTGCCCGGCCTGCGGTCATCCGCGTCGGCCGGGCACATCGTCCTGAGAATTGCAGGACCCTCATTTCGCCGTCACGAGCAGTCGCTCGATGCGGTCGGCGGTCATGCCCGCGTAGGCGCTCCCCGCCGCGACGCGCGCGTCGTGTTCGATCTGCGCGGTGACGCGATCTGTCCAGCTGCCGACGCTGACCTGGCGCTCGAGCTGCTCGGCGATGCGATCCGCCGGCCGCTGAACGTCGACACCGGCAGGTGCGACCGCGTTGCGCTCGAGAGCGGGTCCGCTTTGGGCGAGCTTGCCCGTCATGCAGCCGGCAAGTCCGGCGACGAGAACCGTGCTGAGCGCCACGGCTCCGACGCCGCGGACGATGCGAGATGCGGCACGGGGCGAGCGTGTATTCGAGATGTCGTTCATGGCTTCCTCCTGGGTACGCCGAGACCAGTCTTGATCAGGGCTTTTCTGCCCCGATCGGCATTGATCCGGGCTACTGGGGAGGAGGGGGAACCACGCGGAAAGATACAAAGGGCCGCCCCTTCTGGGGGCGGCCCTGGTCGTACCGCGACATCGGGATGCGCGCGGCCTCAGTCACGCGCCTGCACGCACACGAGGTGGTATCCACCTTTGGGGTGCTCCACGACGTGGTGGCTGATGCAGTCGGGCGAGGGCAGCTGCCCGGCCTGGATCGCCCGCTCGATCTGCTCGGCAACCCGGTCGACGGGTCGCCCTGCGTACCTCTCGATCTGCGTCCGATCGAACGGTTGCGGGGCGATCACAGCGACCGCTTCCGGCGCCGCCACGGTCTGGCAGGCGCTGAGCCCGATCGCGGCGGTGCTCGCCAGCAGGACGACGCAAAGAACGCGACCTGCCCGACGCCCGATGATGTTCGTATTCATTTCGCTTCTCCTTGGTCAACCGGCCGCCGTTCGGCCGCTTGCGATATCCACGGTGACGGAAGCGGATATCCGGACCCGCATCGGCCGATATCCGGCCGATATCCGTCGCGGCGCGAACGGTTGACCGCGTGTTCTCGCGGGTCGACACTTCAGTCATGGTGCTCAAAGTGCTCGGCCCCCTCGACACGGGGACCGCGCCGCTCAGCCCTCGCGAGCGGGCGATGCTCGCGGCATTGGTCGTGCGCCTCGGCAGAACAGTTCCGCCCGGCGATCTTGCGGAGGCGTGGTGGGGTGAGGCGCTGCCCCGCACGTGGGAGCAGCAGGTGCGCAACTCCGTCGCTCGTATCCGCTCGCGACTCGGACGCGACACCATCGAGACGGTCGGTTGGGAGTACCGGCTCGCGATGGACCCCGACATGATCGACTCCGTACGCTTCGAGCGTCTCGTGTCGGCCGCCCGTGGGCACGCCCTGCGAGGAGAACATGATCGCGCGATCGACGTTTACACGCGCGCCCTCGCGATGTGGCGCGGCGCGGCTTTGCAGGATGTCGCGAACTGGGAACCCGGAGTCGTGGAGGCACTCCGGCTGCACGAGATCCGCACCAGCGCGGAGGAAGAGCTGCTCGACGCGCGGCTGGCGACGGGCGAGCACCGCTCGATCATCGCGGATGCCGAACGCCTCCTCCGCGAAGAGCCGCTGCGCGAAGATCGATGGGCGATCGTCGCCTTGGCGAACTACCGGGCCGATCGGCAGGCCGAAGCGCTCGCCGTGCTCCGCGCGGCACGGGAGCGGCTCGCAGACGAGCTCGGCATCGAGCCCGGCCCTCGGCTCGCTGCGCTGGAGCTCTCAATACTGCGCCAGGACCCCGACCTCGCCGTGCCGTCGCCCGCCTTTGCCGTCGCCTCGCTGTGCCCCTACCCCGGTCTGCGGGCATTCGGTCCGGACGACGCCGATGTGTTCTTCGGGCGCGAGGCCGACACGGAGTCGGTGCTGGAGCGGATGGGTCCTGGCACCGTCGTCACGATCGCGGGCGCCTCCGGCACGGGCAAGTCTTCGCTGCTCCTCGCCGGCGTCCTGCCGCGGCTCCGCGCCCGCGGCCGGCAGGTCGAGATCGTGCGCCCCGGCTCTGGCGGCATCGATTCCCTGCGCGGAGCCGATGCGCGTGCGAACGTGATCGCGATCGACCAGGCGGAGGAGCTGCAGGGGGTGACGGAAGCGCAGCGGGAGGCGTTCGCCGAGACCGCTCGCGCCTTCCTCGACGGCGGCGGGATCGATCCTCGTGACGGCGCGATCGGACGCGCTCGACCGGCTACGCGCGATGCCCCTCATCGGAGACGCGATCGGACGGGGCGTGTACCTGCTCGGCCCGCTCTCCCCCGTCGCGTATCGCGAAGCCATCGAGGAGCCCGCGCGCCGTGCCGGGCTCACTCCTCGAGCCGGGGCTCGTCGAGCTGGCCGTGCGCGACGCCGGGGACCGGGCATCCACCCTGCCCCACCTTTCGCATGCGCTCCAGGAGACGTGGTCACGACGGGAGGGGTCGACGCTCACGGTCGAGGGATACGGTGCATCGGGCGGTATCCCCGGGGCGATCGCGCAGTCCGCCGAGCGGGTCTTCCGTTCCCTGGCTCCGCAGGAGCAGGAGGTCTGCCGCTCACTCATGCAACGGCTTCTCGACCGCGGCGCAGACGGCACTTCGACGCGTCGACGTGTCTCAGCCGACCCGCTCCTGGCGGATGCCGGCCGTCGCCGAGTGCTCGAACAGCTGACGCAGGCGCGTCTGGTGACACTCGATGGCGACGCCGTCGTGATCGCGCACGAGGCCGTCGCCACGGCGTGGCCGCGCCTCGACGCGTGGCTCGAGGAGGATGCGGAGAGCGCGCGCACGCTTCGCGCGGTCGAGTCCGCGGCGGCGGCATGGCAGGCCGGGGGGCGCGATGACGACGACCTGCTGCGGGGGGCCCGGCTGCACAGCGCACTCGATTGGCGGGACGCGGCGAACCCCGACCTGACCGGGATCGAGGACGATCTGCTCATCGCTTCGGTCGATCGGGAGCAACGTCAGCTGCGGGATCTCTCCGAGCGCGCGATGCGTGACCGAAAGCGCAATCGCATGCTCGGCGCAGCACTCGGCGGGGCGGCCATTCTGCTGGTTGCCGCAGTCGTCGCGGGCGGCATCGCGGTCGTCCGCGGCCAGGAGGCTGAGGCCGCCGCCGAGGACGCCCGGACCGAGGCGCTCGTCGCGACCTCGCTCGCCCTGCGGCAGTCGGATCGCGAGCTCGCGGCGCTGCTCGCCGCCGAGGCCTATCGCCGCTGGCCCGACGACGGCCGAGCGCGCTCGGCCCTGTTCGGAACGATGACCAATGCCCACGGGCTTGTCGACACCCACCGCCTGCCGGATGCGATCTTCTCGGCCATGGCTGTGATTCCTGACACCGGCACCGTGCTGCGCGTGGCCGAGTTCGCAGCCGCCACGAGGATCGAGATCGTGGACCCCTCGAGCGAGACCGTCGTGCGGAGCCTCGACGTGGATCTGCCGGAGTTCGTCCCGCGGTTCGGCCGATACCTCAGCGTGAGCCGCGACGGAGCGGTCGCCGCGATCTTGACCGGGCAGCTCGTCGATCCCGATGACCCCGCGACCTGCTGCTGGAACCAGCTGACCTTCATCGACCTCGCGACAGGCGAGGTCCTCCCGGGGTCGCAGCTGCTGAAGATGCTGACGAGCAGCGTCATCGACCTCGGCGAGGACGGATCCGTCGCCTACCTGCAGCATCCGGTCACCGGCGATCTCATCGCTATCGACACCGGCACCGGAGAGGTCCGCGCTTCGGGCGAGGGCGCCTTCGACGACTACACCGGATACGAGGCCTGTGTACAAATCGGGCGCCGTCGTCGTAGACGGCGAGCAGGTGGCGACCACCACGGGCGACCGCATCGACGTCTTCGACCGCAACACACTCGGCGTTCGCGCCGCGATCCGACTCGGTGACGCTCAACAAGCAGAATCGCTCCTCGCGGATGGCGCGGGGGGGTTGCTGTTGGGTTACCTGGACAAGCTCGTCCGGGTGCGGATCGATACCGGCGTCGTGGAGTGGCGCCGCCCTCTCAGCCGATCCGAGTCCTGCCGCCTCCTGGTCGTCACGCCTCGCGCGACCATCGCGTGCTCCTCCTATGTCGGTGTCGCCGAGTTCGAGCTCGCGACCGGGATGCCGACCGGAAGGGCGATCGAATTGCAGCTCGACAGCCTCCCCGACATCGGCGTCCTCGATGACGCGACGCTGCTGATCTCTTCGAACGTTCCACAGCTCATGGATGCGCTGGCGCATCGACGGGAGCGGCGCGGGCTCTCGCGTCGTCGGCCTGGGCAGCGTCGTGGCGGGCGGTCCCGACCGCGACGGCGGGTCCATCTCCGCCGTGTCCGTAGCAGGCGGTCCCGCCCAGCTGTGGAACCTCGATTCCGATGCCCCGGCCGGCACAGGGGCCGACAGGCTGGTGCTCCTCGGCGCGGGCATCGTGGGGCGATGGGACGAGGGCGTGGGACATCGACTCGAGAACACTGCTACCGGTGAGGTCTTCTCCTATCGCATCCCCGGGCTGCCCGAGGAGTTCGACCTGATCCCGGGCGGCTGGGGGCGGCTGGCGTTCGTCGCGTTCGAGGGGCGGCTCGTGGCGTTCGATCCCGCGACGGGCGAAGCCGTCGGCGAATCGATGAGCGTGCCCGGTGGGCGCGTCGACGAGGCGCTCTCGGCGAGCACCACTCCCGACGAGGCGTGGGTCGCGTTCACCTGGTTGATGCCAAGCGCAATGCCCTCGAGACGGCCGTGTTCGATATCCAGACCGGAGAGCTCCTCGTGAGAGGGCTTCCGGGTGTTGACTCGACGCTGGTCATCGGGCCGGACGAGCTCATCGCCGTCACGGGCCAGACGGCGCAGCGCGTCGCGCTCGACACCCTCCAGCCTCGATCGAGTCTCGCCCGAGCGACGGGCGGCAGCTGGGCGATGGACGTGAGCCTCGACGGACGCACGCTCTTGAATGTGGGGTGGAACAACCGGCTGACGCTCTACGATCTCACTCGCGACATCGTCCTCGGGGAGCCGATCGCCCCGGGCGACGCAGGCGTTCGCGGCGGGTACCTCACCGCCGACGGCGAGACGCTGGTCACCGCGCTGCCCGACGGCATCCTGCTCTGGGATCTCGTTCCTGAGCACCAGGCACTCGCCGCGTGCGCTCTCGCCGGTCGCGAACTGAGCGAGCAGGAATGGGCGACGTACTTCGCCGGCGAAGAGCAGGTGGCCACGTGCGCGGTTCTGGCAGAGTGACAGATGCCGAAGCCCGGCCCCCTTGTAAGGGGCCGGGCTCCGTTGTGGCTCGTTGCAAGCCGGGCTCGGCGGATCGCCGAGAGCAGGGATGCCTTGGGTCAGCGCGCGGCTGAACCCTCGGTGTAGTCGGAGTCGGTCTGCTTCCACGCGAAGAGCGAGCGCAGCTCCTTGCCGGTCGCTTCGATCGGGTGGTGGGCACCCTTCTCGCGCAGCTCCAGGAACTCGGGCGCGCCGGCATCCTGGTCGGCGATGAACCGCTTCGCGAACGCACCCGACTGGATGTCGGCGAGAACGGCCTGCATGTTCTCCTTGACGTGCGGGTCGATGACGCGCGGGCCCGAGACGTAGTCGCCGTACTCGGCCGTGTCGGAGATCGACCAGCGCTGCTTGGCGATGCCGCCCTCCCACATCAGGTCGACGATGAGCTTGAGCTCGTGCAGCACCTCGAAGTAGGCGATCTCGGGCTGGTAGCCCGCCTCGACGAGCGTCTCGAAGCCGTACTGGACGAGCTGCGAGGTGCCGCCGCAGAGCACGGCCTGCTCGCCGAACAGGTCGGTCTCGGTCTCTTCGGTGAAGGTCGTCTTGATGACGCCGGCGCGCGTGCCGCCGATCGCCTTCGCGTACGAGAGCGCGAGATCCCATGCCTGGCCCGATGCGTCGCGCTCGACGGCGATGATGTCGGGGATGCCGCGACCGGCGACGAACTCGCGACGCACGGTGTGGCCCGGCGCCTTCGGTGCGACGAGGATCACGTCGACGCCCTCGGGCGCGTCGATGTAGCCGAAGCGGATGTTGAAGCCGTGCGCGAAGGCGAGGGTCTTGCCCGCGGTCAGCTTGTCCTTGATGCTGTCGTTGTAGATGCCGCGCTGGTGCTGGTCGGGCGCGAGGATCATGATGACGTCGGCCCACTCGGCGGCGTCGGCGACGCTCTTGACCTCGAAGCCGTCCTCCTGCGCCTTGGCGGCCGACTTGGAGCCGTCCTTCAGCGCGATGGCGACCTCGACGCCCGAGTCACGGAGGTTCTGGGCGTGGGCGTGGCCCTGCGAGCCGTAGCCGACGATCGCGACCTTCTTGCTCTGGATGAGCGACAGGTCGGCGTCGGCGTCGTAGAAGAGTTCGGCCATGGTGGTGTGTTTCTCCTTGTGTTCTTGATCTGTGGAAAGCGTTGGTCAGCCGCGCAGGACGCGCTCGGTGATGCTCTTGCCGCCGCGGCCGATCGCGAGCAGGCCCGACTGGGCGAGCTCCTTGATGCCGAACGGCTCGAGCGCCTTGAGGAAGGCCTCGACCTTGCCCTTGTCGCCGGTCACCTCGACCACGAGTGCGTCGGGGGCGTAGTCGACGATCGAGGCGCGGAACAGGTTCACGACCTCCAGCACGTTCGACCGGTTGGCGTTGTCGGCGCGCACCTTGACGAGCATGTGCTCGCGCTGCACCGACGAGCTCATGTCGAGCTCGACGATCTTGATGACGTTGATGAGCTTGTTGAGCTGCTTGGTCACCTGCTCGAGGGGCAGCTCGTCGACGTCGACGACGACCGTGATGCGGGACAGGCCCGGCACCTCGGTCACGCCCACGGCGAGGGACTCGATGTTGAAGCCGCGACGGGCGAACAGCCCGGCGACGCGGGTCAGCAGACCCGGCTTGTCCTCCACCAGGAGGCTCAGCACGTGAGTGGACATGGCTCAGGCCTCCTCATCGAACGCCGGCGAGTGGTCTCGCGCGTACTGGACGTAGCTGTTGCTGACTCCCTGCGGCACCATCGGCCACACCATCGCGTCGGCGCTCACGACGAAGTCGATCACGACGGGGCGGTCGTTGGTCTCGAGCGCCGTCTTGATCGCGGCATCCACGTCCTCTTCCTTCTCGACGCGGATCGCGAGGCATCCGTACGCCTCGGCGAGCTTGACGAAGTCGGGGATGCGGACGGTGCCGTGGCCCGTGTTGAGGTCGGTGTGCGAGTAGCGGCCGTCGTAGAACAGGCTCTGCCACTGGCGCACCATGCCCAGCGACGAGTTGTTGATGATCGCGACCTTGATCGGGATGTTGTTGATCGAGCAGGTGGCGAGCTCCTGATTGGTCATCTGGAAGCATCCGTCGCCGTCGATCGCCCAGACGTGACGGTCGGGCTCGGCGACCTTGGCGCCCATCGCCGCCGGCACCGAGTAGCCCATCGTTCCGGCGCCGCCGGAGTTGAGCCACGCGTTGGGACGCTCGTACTTGATGAACTGCGCGGCCCACATCTGGTGCTGACCGACGCCGGCCGCGAAGATGCCCTCGGGTCCGGTCAGCTCGCCGATCCGCGAGATGACGTACTGCGGCGACATCAGGCCGTCGGTGGGCTGCGAGTAGCCCAGCGGGAACTCGTCGCGCAGGCCGTCCAGGAACGACCACCACTCGTCGGTGTCGACCGTCTTGCCCGCGATCTGACCGCGGAAAGCCGCTTCGAGGTCGACGAGCACGTCTTTGAGGTCGCCCACGATCGGCACGTCCGCCGCGCGGATCTTGCCGATCTCGGCCGGATCGATGTCGACGTGCACGACCTTGGCGTGCGGGGCGAACAGCGCCGCCTTGCCGGTGACGCGGTCATCGAAGCGCGCGCCGAGCGAGACCAGCAGATCGGCCTCCTGCAGCGCGAGCACAGCGGGAACGGTGCCGTGCATGCCGGGCATGCCGAGGTGCTGCGAGTGCGAGTCGGGGAACGCGCCGCGCGCCATGAGCGTGGTCACGACCGGCGCGCCGGTCGTCTCGGCGAGCGTCAGCAGCTCCGCCGAGGCCTGCGAGCGGATCACGCCGCCGCCGACGTACAGCACGGGCTTCTTCGCCTCGGCGATCAGCTGCGCCGCCGCCTGGATCTGCTTGCCGTGCGCCTTGGTCACCGGACGATAGCCGGGCAGATCGATCTTCGGCGGCCAGACGAACGTGGCCTCAGCCTGCTGCGCGTCCTTCGTGATGTCGACGAGCACGGGGCCGGGCCGACCGGTTCCGGCGATCTCGAATGCCGCGGCGATCGCGCCGGGGATGTCCTCGGCACGCTTCACGAGGAAGGAGTGCTTCGTGATCGGCATCGTGATGCCGACGATGTCGGCCTCCTGGAAGGCATCCGTCCCCATGAGGTTCGAGAAGACCTGGCCGGTGATGCAGACGATCGGCACCGAGTCCATGTAGGCGTCGGCGATCGCGGTGACGAGGTTGGTCGCCCCGGGGCCGGAGGTCGCGATCGCGACGCCGACCTTGTTGGATGCCGCGGCATAGCCCTCCGCCGCGTGGCCGGCGCCCTGCTCGTGGCGCACGAGGATGTGGCGCAGCTCCGAGCTGTCCATCAGCGGGTCGTAGACGGGAAGGATCGCGCCGCCGGGCAGACCGAAGACGTCGGTCACCCCGAGCAGCTCGAGCGAACGGACGACCGCCTGCGCGCCCGTGAGCACGGGCGCTGAAGCGGTGCGAGCGGGTGGCCGTGGAATGGCCGTGGCGGATTCGGCGGGCATGATGATGATCCTCTATCGAGAGATGTGATGGCTGGAGGCAGGCTCTACCCCGTGACCGCGCCCTCCGCAGCGGAGCGCACGAGCTTGGAGTATTTGGCCAGGACGCCACGGGTATAGCGCGGAGGAAGCGGCTCCCAGCCAGAGCGGCGGGAACCCAGCTCAGCCTCGTCGACGAGTAGGTCGAGAGTGCGAGCCGCGATATCGACCCGTATCAGATCACCATCGCGCACGAAGGCGATGGGACCAGCGTCCACCGCTTCGGGTGCTATGTGGCCGATGCACAGGCCGGTTGTGCCGCCTGAGAATCTGCCGTCCGTCAAGAGTAGTACATCTTTTCCGAGGCCCGCGCCCTTGATGGCGGCGGTGATCGCGAGCATCTCGCGCATGCCGGGGCCGCCCTTCGGGCCCTCGTAGCGGATCACGACGACATCGCCCGCCGAGATCTCGCCGGCTTCCAGGGCGTCCATCGCGGCGCGCTCGCGCTCGAACACGCGGGCCGGGCCCTCGAAGACGTTCGCGTCGAATCCGGCGGACTTGACCACAGCGCCCTCGGGTGCGATCGAGCCGTGCAGGATCGTGATGCCGCCGGTCGCGTGGATCGGATCGTCGAGGCGGTGGATCACGTCACCGTCGATCGGGTCGGGGTCGAGCTCCCGCAGGTTCTCGGCGAGCGTCTTGCCCGTGACGGTGAGCGCATCGCCGTGCAGGAGGCCCTCGTCGAGCATCGCCTTCATGATGACCGGGATGCCGCCGTGGCGGTCGACGTCGTTCATGACGTACTTGCCGAACGGCTTCAGATCGCCGATGTGCGGCGTCTTGTCGCCGATGCGGTTGAAGTCGTGCAGGTCGAGGTCGACCTGGGCTTCGCGGGCGATCGCGAGGAGGTGCAGCACGACGTTCGTGGAGCCGCCGAGTGCCATCGCGAGGGCGATCGCGTTCTCGAACGCCTCTTTCGTGAGGATGTCGCCGGTCGTGATGCCCAGGCGCAGCAGGTTGACGACCGCCTCGCCGGAGCGGTGCGCGTAGTAGTCGCGGCGACGATCGGCGGCGGCCGGGGCAGCCGAGCCGGGCAGGCTGAGTCCCAGGGCTTCGGCGACCGAGGCCATCGTGTTGGCGGTGTACATTCCGCCGCACGCACCCTCACCCGGCGCGAACGCGCACTCGATGCGCTTGAGGTCGGCCTCGGTCATCCGGCCGGCGATGCACGCGCCGACGCCTTCGAACGAGTCGATGATCGTGATGTCCTTCTCGGTGCCGTCGACTGAGCTTGACCCAGCCCGGCGCGATCGATCCGGCGTAGAGGAAGACGCTCGACAGGTCGAGGCGGGCGCTGGCCATCAGCATCCCGGGGATGGACTTGTCGCAGCCGGCGAGCAGCACCGTGCCGTCGAGGCGCTCGGCCATGACGACCGTCTCGACGGAGTCGGCGATGACCTCACGACTCACGAGCGAGAAGTGCATGCCCTCGTGCCCCATCGAGATGCCGTCCGAGACGGAGATCGTGCCGAACTGCAGCGGGTATCCCCCGCCCGAGTGCACGCCCTCCTTGGCGCCCTGCGCGAGCCGGTCCAGGCTCAGGTTGCACGGCGTGATCTCGTTCCAGCTCGACGCGATGCCGATCTGGGGCTTGTCCCAGTCCGCGTCGCCCATGCCGACGGCACGCAGCATCCCTCGCGAGGTGGTGGCCTCGATGCCGTCCGTGACGACGCGGCTGCGGGGTTTGATGTCGATGGAGTTATCGGGCGAAGACATCTTTGAAGTCTATTCCCGGCGGTCCGCCCGCATCCGCGCCAGCAGGCTCAAGGCGGCGGCCAATTCTTGGATGCTTCCCACACGCACCGACGCGGCGGTTTCGCCGTCTCCGACCCGGATGCCGAGATCGGAGGGGCCGAGGCTCGCCAGCGCGTCCTCGTCGGTGACGTCGTCGCCCGCGAACAGCACCGCGGTCGCGCCGAGCCGGTCGCGCAGGGCGGCGATCGCGGAGTCCTTGCCCTCGTGGCGGAACGAGTACTCGACGATGTTGTGCCCGGTGCGGCGCCGCCAGTGCGGTGCACGCGCCTGCACGAGCCGGTCGGCGGCGTCGCGGGCGGTCTGCGCGTCTTCTGCAGAGGCGACGCGGGTGTGGATGCCGAACCCGAAGGTCTTCGGCTCGACCCACACGCCCGTCGAGGTCGCCGAGCTGCGCCGTCATCTCGTCGCGCAGCTCGTCACGCAGCGCGCGGGCGGCATCGTCGTCGTCGGTCGTGCCGAGGACGCCCGTCGCCCGGCACCCAGAACTCGGCGCCGTGCGATCCGGCGAGGAAGATCGGCGAGTCGTCGGCGTGCTCGGCGATCTCGCGCAGGTCGTGCAGGCTCCGCCCGGAGACGAAGGCGACCGGGGTGTCAGGCAGTGCGGCCAGCGCGGCGACCGCCGCTGCGGCATCCGGCAGCGCACGGGCGCTGCATCGGCTCGTCCTCCAGCGGCGCGAGCGTGCCGTCGAAATCGAGCGCGATCAGAAGGCGATCGGATGCCGCGACCCGCGCGAGCGCGTCGTGCAGTGCGTCATCCGTGTCGGTCGTGACGCGGGCTCGGATGCCGCGGCGCTCCGCGGGTGGAATCTCGCCAGAGCCTCGAGGAACTCGCGCGACCAGTCCTCGACGCTGTGCTCGAGCACGCGGCGCCGCGCGGCGCGCATGCGGCGGCCCTGCTCGCCCGGTGTCATCTCGACCGCCCGCATCATGGCCTCCTTGAGGCCCTCGATGTCGTGCGGGTTGACCCGCACCGCCGTGCCGAGCTCGTCGGCGGCACCGGCGAACTCGCTGAGGATGAGCACGCCGCGGTTGTCGACGCGCGAGGCGACGTACTCCTTCGCGACGAGGTTCATGCCGTCGCGCAGAGCGGTGACGAGCATGACGTCGGCGGCGAGGAACAGCGCGACCATCTCCTCGCGCGGGTACGCCTGGTGCAGGTAGCGGATCGCGGTGTGGCCCATCGTGTCGAAGTCGCCGTTGATGCGCCCGACGGTCAGCTCGATCTCGTCGCGCAGCTGGATGTAGGCGGCCACGCGCTCGCGGCTCGGGCTGGCGACCTGCACGAGCGTGACGTCCTGAACGCTGAGCTTCTCCTCGGTGAGCAGTTCGCCGTAGGCCTTGAGCCGGTGCCGGATGCCCTTGGTGTAATCCAGCCGGTCGACCCCGAGGAAGATGCGCTTCGGGTTTCCGAGGCTCTCGCGGATCTGACGGGCGCGCTCCTGCACGTCGGGGCGGCGGGCCAGCTCGATGTACGACGACGCGTCGATGGAGATGGGGAACGCCTTCGCGAGCGACACGCGCGTCGTTCCGTCCGCTTCGGGGACGGTGATGCCGGAGGCCTTGGTCTCGTAGCGCAGCTGACGCCGCACGGCCCGCGCGAAGTTGCCGGCGTCCGCCACGCGCTGGAAGCCGATGACGTCGGCACCGAGGAGGCCCTCGAGCACCTGTCGCCGCCACGGCAGCTGCGAGTACAGGCCGTATGCCGGGAAAGGAATGTGGTGGAAGTAGCCGATGACGAGATCGGGGCGCAGGTCGCGCAGCATCCGCGGCACCAGCTGCAGCTGGTAGTCCTGCACCCATACCGTCGCGCCGTCTTCGGCGGCCGCTGCGGCCGCCTGCGCGAAGCGGCGATTGACGCGGACGTACGCGTCCCACCAGAGGCGGGAGTACCGCGGCTCGGCGATCACGTCGTGGTACAGCGGCCAGATCGTGTCGTTCGAGAAGCCCTCGTAGTACAGCTCGACGTCTTCGGCGCTGAGGGTGACCGGAACCAGCAGCGTGCCGTCGAACTCGAACGGCTCCAGCTCGACGTCGGGCTGACCCGCCCACCCGACCCATGCGCCGTCGGCCTTCTGCATGACGGGTTCGAGCGCGGTGACCAGTCCACCGGGCGACCGTCGCCACGCGTCCTCGCCGTCCGCGTCGACCGTGTGGTCCACCGGGAGGCGGTTGGCGACGACGACGAACTCGGCCTTGTCCACACGTGCTCCTGACCCCGGGGAACTTCCAGGCTAACAGCGCTCCCTCAGCCTGAACGGCCGCTGCAGGTGAGTGCCTCGGTGGCCTTTGTCAAGCCGTCAGCGTCCGAGCGGACGGGCCGATAACCTTGACAGCATGCGCAGGTACCTCTTCGGAACAGGACTCGTCACCGCGATCATGGGCGGCATCACGCTGCTGCGCGGACTGCGCAGCGAGGAGCGCTTCACGTGGCGCGTGGGCCTCGCCTGGTTGAGCTGGGGGATATCGCTCGCTCTCGCGATCGGCACGATCGTGGATACCCGCCGCGCGTCCGTCGGCAAGCTCATCGACACCGATTCTCCGGTCGCTCCGAAGGCCGAGAAGCTGTTCAAGCGACGCCTGGAGCGTTGATCGCCAGGTCGATCTCGTAGTGCACGAAGCCGGTGTCGTCGGCGACCCGGTCGTAGAGCTTCCTCGCCGTGTCGTTCCCCTTCTGCGTGAGCCAGTAGACCTTGTCGCAGCCGGACTGCTCCGCCCAGGAGCGCACGTGCTCGATGAGGGCGGCGCCGGTTCCTGCGCCCCGGGCGTCGGGATGCACGAACAGGTCTTCGAGATAGCAGTACGGGCCGTGCGACCACGTCGAGGGATGCGTCAGCCAGTTGACGAAGCCGATCGGCCTCACCCGCGTCGTCGCGCGCGATCACGCCGTACACGGCGTCGCCCGGCGCGGTGAGGCGCGCGAACGTCAGTTCGGTCTGCTCGGTCGACAGCTCGGTCTCGTAGAACTCGAGGTAGCCCCACCACAGCGCCAGCCAGTCATCGTGATCTTCCGCGGTGAGCAGGCTGATCGTCGTCATGACGCCGACACTAGCCCCGCGGTGACGCGGCGTCAGCGGGTGAGGATCAGCGCGTCGCCCTGACCGCCGCCGCCGCACAGCGCGACGGCCGCGGTTCCACTCCCCCGGCGCACGAGTTCGTGCACGGCGTGGACCACGAGCCGGTTGCCGGACGCTCCGATCGGGTGACCGATCGCGATGCCGCCGCCGTGGATGTTGACCACGTCGTCGGACAGCCCGAGCTCGGCCTGCGACCGCGCGACGACGGCGCCGAACGCCTCGTTGATCTCGACGAGGTCGAGGTCGGCCGCAGCGATGCCCTGCTTGCGGCACGCCTGCTCGATCGCGCGCGCCGGCTGGGCGTGCAGCGAGTTGTCGGGGCCGGCCACCTGTCCGGACGCGCCGACCACCGCGAGCACCGGCCAGCCGTTCTCGTCGGCGTGCGAGCGGGTGGTGAGCACGACCGCCGACGCACCGTCCGAGATCTGCGACGAGTTGCCGGCCGTGATCGAGCCGCCCTCTGCGAATGCCGCGCGCAGTCTGCCGAGGGTCTCGACCGTGGTGTCGGGGCGGATGCCCTCGTCCCGGGTCACGACGACGGGGTCGCCCTTGCGCTGCGGGATCTCGACCGGCACGATCTCCGCGTCGAACACCCCGGCGTCGGTCGCAGCGGCAGCGCGCTGGTGCGAGCGGGCGGCGACGGCATCCTGTGCCTCGCGGGTGATCTCGAAGCGGGTGTTGTGGCGCTCGGTGGAGGCGCCCATGCTCTCTCGGTCGTACGCGTCGGTGAGCCCGTCGTAGGCCATGTGGTCGAGCACTTCGACCGATCCGTACGTCCAGCCTTCGCGGGAGTTCATCAGCAGGTGCGGGGACCGGGTCATCGACTCCATGCCGGCGGCCACCACGACCGTGGCGTCGCCGACCGCGATCATCCGCGCGCCGTCGATGATCGCCGTCAGGCCCGACAGACACACCTTGTTGACGGAGCCGGAGTGCACATTCCACGGGATGCCGGCGCCCACGGCTGCCTGCCGTGCGGGGTTCTGGCCCGCGCCGGCGGCGAGCACCTGGCCGACCAGCACCGCGTCGACCGCATCGGGGGCGATGCCGCCCTGCTCGAGCGCTCCGCGGATGGCGGCGCTGCCGAGCTGCACCGCGGTGAGGGATGCGAGCTGGCCTTTGAGCCGCCCCTGCGGGGTGCGGGCGGCGGCCACGATGACGACGTCGTCGGTGTTCATGAGACTCCTCCTTAAGCGCGTCCGAGATGACGTCAGCGGGGGCTCGGTCGCGGCGACGATGTCGTCGACGCTCACGCCCGGGCGCCGTCTCGACCAGGACGAGACCGGCATCCGTCACATCGATCACGGCGAGGTCGGTGATGATCCGGTCGACGACCCCGCGACCCGTGAGGGGCAGCGAGCAGTCGTTCACGATCTTGGCGGTGCCGTCCTTGGCGACGTGCTCCATGAGCACGATCACCTTCGCCGCGCCGTGGACGAGGTCCATCGCGCCGCCCGGGCCCTTGACCATCTTCCCGGGGATCATCCAGTTCGCGAGGTCGCCGGATGCCGAGACCTGCATCGCCCCGAGGATCGCCGCGTCGATCTTGCCGCCGCGGATCATGCCGAAGCTCGTCGCGGAGTCGAAGAACGCCGCACCGGGGAGGGTCGTGACCGTCTCCTTGCCGGCATTGATCAGGTCGGGGTCGACGTTCTCCTCGGTCGGGTACGGACCGACCCCGAGGATGCCGTTCTCGGACTGCAGCACGACCGTCATGCCCTCGGGCACGTAGTTCGGCACCAGGGTCGGCAGACCGATGCCGAGGTTGACGTAGGAGCCGTCGGACAGCTCCGCTGCGGCGCGGGCGGCCATCTCGTTGCGGGTGAGGGCCATGGTCATGCTCCTTCGGGGATGTCGCGCGAGAGGGCCTCGGCCACCGAAACGGTGCGCCGCTCGATGCGCTTCTCGATGTCGGTGCCGACCTCGACGATGCGGTGAACGTAGATGCCCGGCAGATGGATGCCGTCGGGATCGAGCTCGCCGGGCTCGACGAGCTCTTCGACCTGCGCGATGCAGACGCGGCCGGCCATCGCGGCGAGCGGGTTGAAGTTGCGGGCCGCCTTGTTGAAGACCAGGTTGCCGAACCGATCGCCCTTCGCGGCGTGCACGAGCGAGTAGTCGGTCACGATCGCCTCCTCGAGCACGTACTCGCGGGCCACGCCCGTCACGTCGAACGTGCGCACGTCTTTGACCGGAGAGGCGACGGCGATGCCGCCGGCACCGTCGTAGCGGCGGGGCAGTCCGCCCTCGGCGACCTGGGTGCCCACGCCGGTCTGCGTGAAGAACGCGGCGATGCCCGAGCCGCCGGCGCGCAGCTTCTCGGCGAGCGTGCCCTGCGGGGTCAGCTCGAGTTCGAGCTCGCCGGAGAGGAACTGCCGCTCGAACTCCTTGTTCTCCCCGACGTACGACGAGGTCATCTTGCGGATGCGCTTGGCGTTCAGCAGGATGCCCAGACCCCAGTCGTCGACGCCGCAGTTGTTGCTGACGATGCTGAGGTCGGTCGTCCCCTGCGCGAGCAGTGCCTCGATCAGGGCGATGGGGTTGCCGGAGAGGCCGAATCCGCCGACGGCGAGCGAAGCTCCGTCCGGGATGTCGGCGACGGCTTCGGCGGCGGACCTGAAGGTCTTGTCGATCACGGGCGACTCCTGTGTCTGGGGATCAGTGCTCCCATCCTGCGCGTCGGCCGAGGCACTGTCACGCGTGGCGTTGCGATGTGGAGCGCGTGCGGTCTATCGTCCATATCGTGGACACCCCTCGCGAGCGATCCGTGCCGGGCGCGCAATCGGTGGCGCGCGCCGCTCGGCTGCTGCGACTCGTGACGCGGAGCGGGCGACGACGGTCTCGCCGTCGCCGAGCTCGCGCGGCGCGCCGACCTCACCCGGCCGACCGCGCACCGGCTGCTGGCCGCCCTGCGCCATGAAGGGCTCGTCGATCAGGACGAGCGGACAGGACGATGGATGCCGGGGCCCGAGCTCTACCTGATGGGCACGGTGGCGGCATCCCGCTACGACATCACCGGCATCGCCCGCGACATCGTGCGCTCGCTCGCGGTGCGCACCGAGGAGAGCGCGTTCCTCTCCGTGCGCCGCGGCGACGAGACCGTGTGCCTTCTGCGCGAGGAGGGAAGCTTTCCGATCCGCTCGTTCGTGCTGTCGGAGGGCGTGCGGTTTCCTCTCGGGGTGGCTTCGGCGGGCCTCGCGATCCTCGCCTTCCTGCCGCCCCACGATGTGGACGCGTACTTCGATCGTCACCCCGAGCTGCCGACCGAGTGGGGCGCCGCGCACGGCGAGCAGCGCCTGCGCGCGCGCCTGCGCGAGACCCAGGCGCGCGGCTACGCGCTCAACCCGGGCCTGATCGTCGAGGGCAGCTTCGGCCTCGGCGCGGCGGTGTTCACGCGCGAGGGGCATCCGCAGTGGGCGCTGAGCCTGACCGGAGTCGAGTTCCGCTTCGGTCCGGAGCGGCTCGCCGAGCTCGGTCGCACGCTGCTCGCCCACGCGCATCAGCTGACGACACGGATCGCCGCCAGCGGGCGCTGAGCTCAGGCGCCGACCGCGGCCAGCTGCTCGTTCACCACGGCCGCCACGGCGTCGGCGCCGCGCGCCGACAGAGCGATCGTGTAGTGGTTCACGTCGGGCACGGCGACGTGCTCGAGACGCGGGTACGCGCTCAAGAGCGCCGGGATGCGGTCCGCGGCGTACAGGGCCGGCAGCTGATCGAGCAGCCCCCGCTCGGCGGTGAGCAGCACCGTCGGATGGCGCAGGTGCGTGAGCGCGTCGAGGATCGCCGTGCCGGTGTTCTGATCGATCGAGTCCTCTTCGAGCGTGGCGTAGCTCGTCGCGGGGCGAAGCTCGGGCTCTTCGCCCACGAGGTCGTAAGCCAGGTACGCCTCCAGCTCGGGGGTCCAGTCCCGAGCGAACGCGGGGTGCGCGCGCCAGAAGTCCAGGTAGTCATCGATCGTCGCGAATCGCATCGCGAGGCGCTCGGCGGTCGGGCCGAGCACGTAGCGTGATGACGTCGTCGGTCGACAGGCCCGCCGGCAGATCCAGCGGCAGCCCTCCGTCGACCAGCACGACGCGCGAGACGCGCTCGGGGTACAGGTCGCCCAGCACGAGCGCGACGAACGCGCCCATCGAGTGCCCCACCACGACGGCGCGCTCCACTCCGAGCGCATCGAGCACGGCGATCAGATCGCGGGCGTGCGCGTCGAGCCCGGCCCGGCCCACCAAGGTCGTTGCTGCGACCGCGGCCGCGCAGGTCGGGCGCGATCACGCGTGCATCGGGCAGACGCTCGTGCGACGAACGGCCACGACAGATGGGATGCCGTCACCCCGTGGATCAGGAGCACCGTGGGCGCGGCATCCGTGGGCTGCGTCCCACAGTCCGACGCGCAAGTCGTCCGCCGGCGCACGGCGACATCGACCGTCCGGTAGCGGGTCGCGGACGCAGTCATCGAGCCGTCCACCCGCCGTCCATCGTGTACGAGGCTCCCGTGACCATGCCGGCCTTGTCCGAGACGAGCCAGCCGGCGAGGGAGGCGACCTCTGTCGGGCTCGATCAGGCGCTTGATCGCGTTCTCGGTCAGCAGCATCTTCTCGAGGACCTCTTCTTCGGGGATGCCGTGCACGCGCGCCTGGTCGGCGATCTGGTGCTCGACAAGAGGGGTGCGCACGTAGGAGGGGTTGATGCAGTTGCTCGTCACCCCGTGCGGTGCCGCCCTCGAGCGCGGTGACCTTCGAGAGGCCTTCGAGACCGTGCTTGGCCGTGACGTACGCCGACTTGAACGCGCTCGCACGCAGGCCGTGCGCGCTGGAGACGTTGAGCACGCGACCCCATCCTCGGCGGTACATGCCGGGCAGCACCGCGCGGATCAGCAGGAACGGCGACTCGACCATCAGTCGCTGCATCAGCCGGAAGTCATCGGGGACGAAGTCGACGATCGGGCTCACCCGCTGGATGCCGACGTTGTTGACCAGGATGTCGACGTCGAGGCTGAGATCCTCGAGCTTCGCTGTGTCGGACAAGGTCGATCAGCCACGGGTCGCCGCCCACCTCATCGGCAACGGACTCGGTCAGGTAGACGTGATGGTCGGCGACGATCACGTGCGCGCCGCGCGCGGCGAACTCGCGCACGCACGCGAGTCCGATGCCGCTCGCGCCACCGGTGACGAGCGGCGCGCTTGCCCGCGAGGTCCTGCTCGGTCATCGGTCGGTCTCCCCTGTCTTCTCGCCCGTACGGCGCGGTGCCAGGGCGTTGTCGATGAAGCGCATCATGTCGTCGAACACCTTGGGCTCGAGCACGGTGGGCGCCACGCCCGCCCCGTCGCGCTCCCACAGCAGGAAGCGCATGCCGATCAGCTCGCCCATGCCCATGAGCGCCCAGGCGGTCACTTCGGGGTCGAGGGCGCGATCGACGTCGCCCGCGTCCTGTGCGGCGCGGAGTCCGGCTTCGTAGCCTTCGACGATGCGGGTGTAGTGCAGGCGCAGGGTCTCGGGCGAGACGAACTCGGCCTCGCGCACGACCCGGTACAGCGCCGGATGCTCGGCGGTGAAGCGGAAGAAGCCGGTGAATCCCGCGCGCTCGGCCTCCAGTCGCGAGGACGCCCCCGCCATCGCCTCCGACATCGAGTGGCGCACGCGCCGGTTGAGGTCGATCACGAGCGCCTCGAAGATCGACTGCTTGCTGTCGAAGTAGAGGTAGAAGGTGCCGAGGCCGATGCCCGCGCGCTCGGTGATCTTCACGATCGACGCCTCGTGGTAGCCCTGCTCGGCGAACACGACCTCGGCGGCCTCGAGCAGGCGGCGGCGCGTGGCCTCGCCGCGCTTGGTGAGAGGGCGTCCCGTGGCGGGCGAGACGAGCTCGGCCTCGCCCTCGAGCAGCTCATCGGGAATGGTCATGCTGCACACCTTCCACTATTCGCCGCGCGCGATCCCGCAGGCGGGACCGTGCGAGCTTCTCGATCGTCGAGCGCGGCAGCGATTCGACGAACTCCACGTGCACGGGGACCTTGAAAGCGGCGAGGTTGCGTCGCGCGTGCGCGAGCACCTCGTCGGCCGACAGCAGGGCGCCGGCGGCGGGCACGACGAACGCGACGCCGCGCTCGCCCCAGACCGGATCGGGCACGCCCACGACGGCGGACGCCTCGACGAGCGGATGCAGGCCGAGGGCGTACTCGACCTCGGCGGGGGCGACGTTCTCCCCGCCCGAGATGTAGATGTCCTTGAGTGCGGTCGACCACGCGGAAGACGCCGTCGGCATCGCGGTGCACGAGGTCGCCCGTGCGCAGCCACTCCCCCGCCATCGCGCTCGCGGTCGCCGCGGCATCGCCGAGGTACCCGGCGAACACGCTCGGGCCGCGCACCCACAGCTCGCCGGTCGCCTCGCCCTCGAGCGGCAGCAGCGTCTCGGGGTCGGCGACGCGCACGCTCACGTGCGGATACGGCCGGCCCGACCGCACCGACATGGGTCGCGGCATCCGCGGCGGCCAGGTGCAGCACGTTCGGTGCGGCTTCGGTCAGGCCGTAGCCCTGCGTCAGCGCCACTCCGCGCGTCCGCCCACTGCGCGTGCAGCGCCGCCGGCATCGTCGCCCCGCCCACGAGCGCGAGCCGCAGCGACGACACGTCGGTCGCCTCCCAGTCACGGTCGGCGGCGAGCATCGCGTACTGCGTCGGCACGCCCATCATCGCCGTCACGCGCCGCTCGCGGATCAGCTGCAGCGCGCGGGCGGGCTGGAACGAGCGCTCGAGCACGACCGTGGCCCCCACCCACCACGCCAGGAGCGGCTGGCAGTTCCAGCCGGCGACGTGGAACTGCGGGAGCATCGCGAGCACGACGTCGTCGCGGGTGAGCGGCAGCGCCTGCGCCAGTGCCAGGTTGTTCCAGAAGCAGTTGGCGTGCGTGAGCACGACGCCCTTGGGCGCCGCCTCGCTGCCCGAGGTGAAGATCACCAGCAGCGGGTCGTCGTCGCGGACGGGCGCGCGGCGCGCGCGATCCGCGCGCCGGCGGAACGGACGCCTCGACCCCGGTCGAGCCGAGTGCGGCCGTCGGCGGCACGAGGTCGAGCCCGCGCAGCGCCCTCCTCTGCGAGCGATGCGTACTCGTCGTCGATCAGCACCAGTGCGGGCTCGGAGCGGCGCAGCACGTCGGCGAGCTCGCGCGGCGTGTTCCGCCACGACAGCGGCACGAAGGCGATGCCGGCCAGCGCGCAGGCGAAGAACGCCACGACGTGGTCGGTGGAGTTGCCCGAGACCGTCGCGATCCGATGCCCAGGGCCGTATCCGCCCGGCGCGCAGCCCGTCGGCGAGCTCGGTCGCGCGCATCGCGAGCGTCGCGTAGTCGATCGTGACCCCGCGGTCGTCGATCGCGATCCGCCGCGGTGACTGCGCGGCGCGGTCGGTGAGCCAGCGACCGACCGTGTGCGAACCGTCCTCGAGGCCCGCCTCGCCGCTCCTGCGCGCCTCGCTCATGCCCGAACCTCGACCGGCGCCTCGGCCTCGGCATCCGCGTCGTCGATCTGGCGCAGCGACAGTCGCACCTTCTCGCCGCGGCGCCGCCGCCACCACGCGTCGATCGTGCCGGCGATGCCGCCGGGCAGGAACATGACGACCAGGATGAACAGCACGCCCAGCAGGAACAGCGGCTCGGACAGCGGGATGCGCAGGACGTCGGGAAGTCCCGCGACGACCTCGGATCCGGCGACACCGTGAGGCGCTGGTCGAGCAGTGTGTAGAGCACGCCCCCCACGATGGCACCCCAACGGAACCCGACGCCACCGAGCACGACCATCACGAGGATCGTGATCGTCAGATCGGCCGAGACGGCCCGCGGCACGGTGCCGGACTGCAGCAGCATGTAGGCGACTCCGGCGAGGCTCGCCAGCACCGCGGCGATCACGAAGACGATGAGCTTCGCGCGGTACGGGCGCAGGCCGAGCACGCGCACGCGCTGCTCGTTCTCGCGCGTCGCGCGGGCGAGGTGGCCGAGGCGCGACGTGTCGACCCAGAGCACGACCAGGTAGACGATCACGAGCACGACGAGCGTGAACCAGTACAGGTTGCGGGTGTTGATCACCCCGATCAGGAAGTCGGGAACCTGCTCGGTGTTCAGGCTCAGCCCCTCCTCGCCGCCCGTGACGTCCGAGTTGCGGCGCACGAGCACGGAGCCCGCCTGCGCGAAGGCGAGTGTGACCATCGCGAAGGGGATGCCGGAGACGCGCATCGCGACGGCACCCGTGGCGAACGCGATGACCATGCCGCCGATGAGCGCGATGAAGATGCCCGGCCACAGCGGCACGCCGAAGTGCTCGAGCGCGATGCCGAGGCCGTACGCGCCGGCGCCGAAGTAGAGCGCGTGGCCGAAGGACAGCATCCCGGCCGAGCCCAGCAGCAGGTTGTACGACAGCGCGAGCGCGGCGAACACCATGCACAGCGACAGCAGCGCGAGCGTGCCCGGCATGTAGGTCGGGGTGGGCAGGATGCCGGGGATCGAGATGTTCAGCAGCGGGCAGGATCGCCATGAGCACCACGAGCGCGGCGCCGACGGCGACGGGGATCCGAACGGCGCATCATGCCTTCCTCCCCAGGATGCCGGAGGGCCGCACCAGCAGCACGAGGGCGAGCAGGACCACGACGATGAAGTCGCCGGTGCCGTTCAGGTACGAGTTGGCGAACTGCTGCAGCACCGCGACGAGCACCGAGGCGATCGCCGCGCCGGTGAGCGAGCCGAGGCCGCCGATCACGGTGACGATGAACGCGAAGATCAGCAGCGTCGAGCCCAGGTGGGCCGAGACGAAGGTCGTGTAGTGCATCGCGAGCACGCCCCCGATGCCGGCCGCGGCGCCGCCGATCGCGAAGACGAGCGTGAAGGACCTGCGCACGTCGATGCCGAGCGCCGTGACCATGGACCGGTTCTCCACGCCGGCGCGGATGATCATGCCGTAGCGGGTCTTCTGCAGGAAGATCACGAGCGCTGCCAGCACGAGCACGGCCGCGATCATCAGCACCCAGTAGGTGTTCGGGATGCGGGCACCGAGCACCTCGGTGGTCTGCTTGAGCCACGGCGGGCCGGCGATGTTGATCGGGTCGGTGCCCCAGATGCCCTCGAACAGCGCGACGGCCGCGAACGAGAGGCCGACGGTGACGAGCACCTGCTCGATGTGCCGCTCGTACAGCGGGCGGATGAGCACGAGCTCGGTCAGCGTCGCGAAGGCCGCGCCGACGAGCGCGCCGACCAGGATCGACAGGAGGAACGATCCCCAGGATGCCGTTCCCAGCGACTGCGCGACGAGCCAGCCCATGAAGGCGCTCAGGGTGAGGAATGCACCGTGCGCGAAGTTCAGCACGTGCATGAGGCCGTAGATCAGGCTGAGGCCCGATGCGACGAGGAAGTAGAGGGCACCGAGACCCGACGCCGGTGATGAGGGTGAGGACGAGCATGCTCACGCCGAACTCACCTCCGCATGCACTCCCAGCAGCCGACGGGTGAGATCGTCGTCGTCGAGGATCTCGCGGGCGACGCCGGTGTGCACCACGCGGCCGCCGCCGATCACGATCGCGCCGTCGGCAAGCCGGCGGACGACCTCGAGGTTCTGCTCGACGAGCAGGATCGGGACGATCTTCGACGCCTCGAGGAGCGCGTCGGTGACCTCGGCGACGATCTTCGGCGCGAGGCCCTTCGTGGGCTCGTCGACCAGGAGGAGCTTGTTGTCGTTGAGCAGAGCTCGCGCGACCGAGACCATCTGCTGCTGACCGCCGGAGAGCGTGCCGGCCATCTGCGCGCGGCGCTGCACGAGGTCGGGGAACAGCGCGTCGACGAACTCGCGGCGCGGGTTCTTCTGTCGCTCGGCCAGGGCGAGGTTCTCGGCGACGGTGAGCTTGGCGAAGACCTCGCGGTCTTCGGGCACGTAGCCGACACCCGCGCTGCACGATGCGGTGCGTGGACAGCCCGTCGATGCGCTCGCCCGCGAGGGTGACCTCGCCGCGGCGGTGGATCAGACCGAGGATGCCGCGGAGCGTCGAGGTCTTGCCGACGCCGTTGCGTCCGAGCACGGCGGTGATGCCGGTCGCGGGCACGGAGAACGTCACGTCTTCGACGACCTGCTGGCCGGCGATCGTGCAGCGCAGGCCGCGCGACTTCGAGGATGTCGCTCATGCGGCACTCATTCCCGGCGTGGTCCCCAGGTAGGCGCTCTGGACGAGCGGGTCGTCCATGATCTTCTGCGGCGTGTCGTAGGCGATGATGCTGCCGAAGTACATGACGGCGACCTTGTCGACCAGGCCCATGAGCACGTCGATGTGGTGCTCGACCATCAGCACGGTGCAGCCGTTCTCGCGCTGCATCTCGCGGATGTTCTCGACGAGGCCCGCGACGTCTCCGGAGCCGACACCGGCCATCGGCTCGTCCAGCAGGACGATGCTCGCGTTCGTGACGAGCAGCACGGCGATCTCGAGCTTGCGCTTGTCGCCGTGCGAGATGTCGCCCGCCGCCGTGTCGAGCTTGTGGCTGAGCCCCACGGCGTCGAGCTTGGCCAGGGCCAGCGCGGTGGCGGCATCCGATCGTCGCGGGAATCGCAGCAGCGAGTAGTCGCCGCCGAGCGAGACCTGCGCGGCGAGCCGCACGTTCTCGAGCACGCTGAGCCGCGGGAAGAGGCTCGATGTCTGGAAGGTGCGCCCCAGTCCCGCCCGCGCCCTGGCGGGCACGGACGCCGTGGTGATGTCGTCGCCGTTCATCAGGACGCGTCCTGAGGTGGGCTTCATGAGACCGGAGATCACGTTGAACAGCGTGGTCTTGCCGGCCCCGTTGGGCCCGATGACGCCGACGAGCGAGCCGGCGGCGACATCGAGTTCGACATCCTTGAGGATCGTCGCACCGCCGATCTGCAGGCCGAGGGCCTCGATGCGGAGCGCGGACGGGACGGAGGTGCTCACGTGCCGGGTGCTACTGCGCAGCCGCAGGCGGAGCGACCTCGTCGGCCGCCGCCGTGTCGACCAGCTCGGGAACGAACGTGTCGCCGTCGGCGACCAGCTTCGCCTGGTACATCTCCTGGATGAGGGCGTGATCTTCCGCGCGCACGGTCATCGCACCCTTGGGTCCGTCGAACTCGAAGCCCTCGAGGGCGGCGATCATCGCGTCGACGTCACCCTTGCCCTCCTGGATCGCGTGGACGATCATGATCGCCGCGTTGAAGCCGTCGGGGCTGAACAGGTCGGGCGTGCCGCCGGCCTCCTCGACGGCCTCGATCATCGCCGTGTTCACGTCGTTGTCGTTCGCGCCGGGGAAGTAGTGGTTCAGGAAGCTGATCTTCTCGGACGCCTCGCCGTAGGCCGCGAACGTCGCCGAGTCACCGAGGCCGGTGACGACCGGGATCTCGTCGAGCACGCCCTGCTGGCTCATCGCCTGCCACATCGCGCCGGAAGTGGCTCCTGCCCACGCCACGAAGACGAGGTCGGGGTCTCCGGCCAGCACCTGCTGGGCGAACGGAGTGAACTCCGTGACGTCTTCGGCGACGAGCACCGAGTTGACCGTCGCGCCCTTGGCGCCGAGGATCGCCTTGACGGCGGCCTCATTGCCCTGGCCGAACGCGCTGTTCTGCGCGAAGACGGTGATCGTCTTGCCCTCGATGTCGTCGAGGAACGTGCCGGCCGTCGCGACGTCCTGCGCACTCTGGCGGCCCGAGCGGAACGTGTACTCGTTGATCCCGGTGATCGCGTCGGCCGCAGCCGGTCCGGAGACGAACAGCACCTGGTTCTGCGCGGCCTGCTCGGCCACGGCCAGCGCGACACCCGATGACGCGCTGCCCGCCGATGATGTTCACGCCCGCGCCGATGAGCTCCTTGACGGCGGTGACGGCCTTGTCGGGGTCTCCGGCGTCGTCCTTGTACTCGACCGTGATCGTCGGTGCCGTCGATCTCGCCCGTGCCGTCGGTCGCGTAGTCGAGACCGGCCGTGAAGCCGTCGAGGTACTGCTTGCCGTAGCTGGCCAGCGGCCCGGTCTCGCTCGTGACGATGCCGACCGTGATCTCGGCCGGACCGCTCGGCGCCTCGGACGCGTCGCCGCCGGGAGCAGTGGCCTGCGGCGCGCAGGCCGCCAGGACGAGCGCTGCCGTGGCGACCACGGAGCCCAGGAGCAACTTCTTCGTAACCCGCATGTGCGTGCCTTTCACCATTGGAAGGGATTACCTGAAACCTGATTCAGGTAATGCCCACCGTAGGAAGAGGTGTGCCGGGTGTCAAGCCGAGACACGCCGCGGATGCGGGTCGTTACCGATTCGGGATGATCGCGGGTCAGGCGGAAGCGGCGCGCGTGCGCCGGGGCTTGTCTTCGCCGGCCTTCGGCGCGTCGACGGTCACGTCGATGCGCTCCTGCCCGCGGTCGGTCGACCAGATCGCGGCGAGTCCGCGATCGCCGTGGTGCGACGCTCGGACGGCGCGTTCGTCGGCCCAGCCGTTGAGCCGGTGGCCGGCGTGCCCCTTCACGTGCTCGAACGTCACGTCGGGCAGGCCTGCGGCGCGGCGGGCGTCGCGCGCGTCGATCAGCGCCTGGAGGATGTCGACGTTCTTCGTCGGCTCTTTCGCGCTCGTCTTCCAGCCGCGTCGCGCATGCGCATCCATCCACGACGTGTACGTGTTGATCGCGTACATCGAGTCGGCCTGGATCAGCAGGTGCTCGACATCGGCGTTGTCGCGGATCGCATAGAGGACCGCGAGGAGCTCGCCGATGTTGTTCGTGCCCGCCTCCAGCGATCCCGCAGCCCAGCGCCCGTCTTCGCCGACCCAGGCCCATCCGGCAGGGCCGGGATTGCGCATGCACGCGCCGTCGGTCGCGACGGTGTAGGAGTTCATGGTGCACCCCCTGGGACTTGAACCCAGAACCCACTGATTAAGAGTCAGTTGCTCTGCCGATTGAGCTAGAGGTGCGTGGTTCGAAACAGGCGAACCGAGGGTCAACATTAGCATCACGATTGCGTCACCCGGAAATCGGGCCGGCATCGCGCGGTTATCCTGGAATCGTGACCTTCCCCTCCCCTCCGGTGTCCTTCCGTGCGCCGTTCGAGGGGGATCTCGCAGGCCGATCTCGCGCTCGCACTTCGCCTCGCCGACGCCGCTGACGCGGCATCCATGGCCCGCTTCGACGCCGCCGACCTCGACGTGCAGCTCAAGGCCGACGCCAGCCACGTGACCGAGGCCGACCTCGCCACGGAGCGGGCGATCCGCGCGATCCTCGAGGCCGAGCGACCGGACGACGGCGTGTTCGGCGAGGAGTTCGGCGCGAGCGGAGACACGCATCGCCAGTGGATCATCGACCCGATCGACGGCACCGCCAACTACCTCAAGGGCATCCCGATGTGGACGACCCTCATCGCCCTGTCGATCGACGGCGTGCCGCGCGTGGGTGTGGCCAGCCAGCCCGCACTCGGACGACGCTGGTGGGCTGCGACGGGTCTCGGCGCGTGGACGAACACGCCCGACGACGGCACCGCGCGCCTCGCCGTGTCCTCCGTCGACACGATCGCGGAGTCGAGCGCGAGCTTCCAGAGCATCAGCCAATGGGATGAGACGGGCCATCTGGATGCCGTCGTGCGACTCTCACGCGCGGTGTGGCGCGATCGCGGCTACGGCGACACCTGGCCGTACATGCTCCTGGCCGAGGGGCGTCTCGAATTCGTCGCCGAGTTCGGGGTGAAGGAGTACGACATCGCCGCACTCGTGCCGATCATCACCGAGGCCGGCGGCCGTTTCACCTCGTTCGACGGGAACGACTCGCTCTCCGAACGGTCGAGCCTTGCGACCAACGGCGTGCTCCACGACGCCTTCCTCGACCTGCTGCACACTCCCCAGCCCCCGGAGCCTCCGCGATGACCCGCACGTTCCCCCTGCTCGGCGCCTCCCTCGTCGTCGCGGCGACGATGCTCGTCGCGACGGCCTGCTCTTCTCCCGGCGACACCGCGACGGATGGCGGCGAGACGCCTGCTCCGGTGGCGACCTCCCCCACGCCGACCCCTGAAGCCACCGAGAGCGCTGCGCCGGCCGCAGACCCCCAGTGCGACACGATCATCCCGGCCACGATCGTCGAGGACTTCGACAGTGTCGGGTGGACGGTCCGTGCCGAACCCTTCCGCGTGGGAGAGATCCAGATCCCCGAAGGCGTGCAGTGCATCTGGGGCGACTTCACCACCGCCACCGACCACGTGCAGATCTTCGGCTGGGCGCCGATCTCGGAAGAGGACGCCGCCGAAGCCCAAGACCAGCTCGTCGACATGAAGTGGCGCGTCGAAGAGGCGCCCGAGGGCACGATCGTCACCGAGAGCGCGGAGACCACCGTCGCCACCGATGCCGACGGCTACGGCCTGACATACCTGTTCGGCGACGGCTGGGTGAAGTACGCCGACACGAAGCAGGGACTGCTGCTGGTGGTCTGGCCGGCTCCCTGAGCGAAGCCGACCGGGCGGCGCTCGCGCTCAGAGGAACGTGAGCTCGCCCCGCACGATCGAATCGCCGGAGTGCGTCTCGTCGCCGTCTTCGGGCTCCTGAGAGATGTCGACCAGCACGTAGTCGCGCAGGTCGATGCCGGCGGGAACCGCGAAGGTCTGCTCGGCGCCTTCGAGCACGCCGAGACTGACCAGCGCCGAAGCGTCGGCGGTGATGAGCCACACCTCGCGGAACGTGTCGGGAGCGGCATCCGCATTCAGGGCGACGCGCACGGCGAGCGAACCGTCGGCCTGCTCCTCGACGATCGCCGTGCCCTCCGCGGTGGGATGGTTCGGGAATGCCGCGAGCGTCGCCTCGGCGACCTCGGTCTGCGCGACGCGCTGGTTCACGGCCCAGACTCCGAGTCCGACGCCGGCGACGAGCACGAACGAGGCGGCCAGCGCCCAGATGCGGGTGGCGAGGCGGCGGCGCGGAGCGGCGTGCTGAGCAGCAGGTTCGCGCGCACGGAGCAGCCGCGGCGGGCGCAGATACGATCGGCGCGGGCGGCGCGGGCTTGGGCGGTATCGTCATCGTCCGGCCGAGCGAGAGCTCTTCGGAGATGCGCAGCCAGACGGCTTCGGGCGGCGTTTCGAGTTCGCCGACATCCATGCTCGCGCGACCGGCGACGGCAGCGTGACGGAGGGCTGCGAGGTCGTCGACGCACTGCGCGCAGTCGGCGAGGTGCTCTGATTCTTCGGTCGTGGCGACCGGCTCCCCCAGCGCGAACAGCGCGAGCCGCTCGGGATCAATGTGCGGCATGAGTCACCTCCAGTCGGGTGCGCATTCGTTCGAGACTTCGTCGGATGTGGCTCTTGACGGTGCCGAGAGGCATGTCGAGTCTCCGGGAGATCTCCTGATGTGTGAGGTCGTCGAAGAACGCGAGCTTCATCACCCTCCGTGCGTCGGGTTCGAGGCGCTCGATCTCCTGCGCGACCAGCAGTGTCTCACCCAGATCGACCTCGGGTGTGACGAGGTCGTCGGGTCGGGTGACGCGCTGCAGCTGCTCGTGAAGGACGCGGATGCGCGTCCGGGCTTCGTGGGTGTCGGCGATGCGCCTCTTGGCGATCGCGACGAGCCAGGTCGAAAGTCGGGCTCGTGACGGGTCGAAGGACGCTCGCGAGGTCCACGCCGAGACGAACGTCTTCTGGGTCACGTCCTCCGCGTCCGTGCGATCGCCGAGCGAACGGAGGGCGAGGGTGAACACGACCGGCGACCATCGGCGGTAGACGTGCTCGAGGGCGCGTTCGTCGCCGGCGATGAATCGCGCGTCCCACGCGCCGTCGACATCGCGGTCGACAGCGGCTTCCTCACCTTGGCTCACGAGGTCATCCCTAGGTTCGCGGTTCGGCCACGACGACGACGTTGTCGGCGTAACGGCCGGTGCTGCTGTCGAAGGCGCCTCCGCACGTGATCAGCACCAGCGTTCTGGTGCCCTCCCGCGCGAAGATCGCCTCGGTCGGCAGCTCCTGCTTCGGATAGTACGTCACGGACACGACTCCGTAGGCGGCAGTCGACCCGTCCGCGCCGGTCACCGCGACTTCTGCGTCCGCGGGGAGGGAGCGCAGTTCGGCGAACGGCCCGATCGGGTAGTCCGGGGCGTCGATGTGCGCGGAGATGACGGTGTTGCCGTCTGCGCTCCACGGATCGGGGCCGAACCGGTACCACCCCGCGATCGCGGGGTTGGGCGGCAACTCCATGAAACCGCCAGGTTCGACCCCGACCGGGACCACCTCCATGTCGATTCCCGCGGAGCCGATCTGCACCCGCACAGGAGGGACAGCGGCTCGCGCCGGCGTCAACGAGCCGTCGACGATGGGGACGTCGAACGAGGCCGTCGGCCGGGGCGTGGGAGTCGAGGAGGGGGAGGGTGCGCCCGCCCCGCTGGGGGCAGGGGCGGGCGCACAGGCCGAGAGGAGAAGGATCAGCACGAGCGGTGCGATAGGGCGCAGGGTCACGGCTGAATCTCTCGGCTTACGGGGTTATCTCAGGACTCGATCTTCGCCGTGCGGTTGCGACGGGCGACGACCACGGCGACGGATGCGGCAGCCGCGGCGAACGCGAATCCGATGATCCAGAACGCCTGGTTCATCGCGTCACGCTCAGCGGCGTAGCCGGCGGTTCCGGACGGCACGCCACCGGGAGCGGTGTGTCCGACGGTGATGTTCTGGCTGGCCAGGGCGAGGGTGTCTCCTTCGAGGCTGCCCCACGCGTAGGCGATCGTGAGCACGCCGTCCTGCACGTCCACCGGTGCCGGGCCGAGGACCGGTTCGGTCGTTCCCGTGGCGGCGACGGATGCCTGAGACCGTGCCGACCGGCAGGTTCAACGTGCCTTCGGCGCCGTTGGGGACATTCGTGAGCACGGGCGCACCGCCCGCGAGGATGTCGACCTCGGGCGCTGCGGCGGTGTGTCGCACCGTCAGTCGGCCCTCACCGGCGTTCGTCGGCGCGACGTCGTTCGTGAAGAGCTTCGCGGTGGGAGTGCCGGAAGCGTCGAGGAACGCGGCGGCCGTGTAGTTCTTGCCGGCCTCGAGCGGGAGCGTCACGGGTCCGAGCGCCGGATCGGTGATCGGGGCGTCGGGCGCGGTCAGGACCACTTCGTAGTCACCCGCGGGCAGGGGAAGCGGGCCGGCGAAGGTGCCGGGCTGGAAGTCGGGAACCGCGACCTCGCCGTTGACCCACACGTCGACGGGAAGGTCAGGGATGCCGTGGAACACGTAAAGGGTTGCCTCGTCTGCCGTCGATGCCGTTGCAGGGGCGATGAAGCCCGCCGCGAGGGCGAATCCGGCGACGACGCCGGCTGCGATTGTCTTGCGCACGATGTCCTCCTTGGTGGGGCGGCTCTTTCCGCCCTGCTGTGAGTACTTCCGTGGGGAGGGGTGGTTTGGATGCAGATGAATCAGAAAAGATTCGGCGCCGTCAGCGCGGGTCGAGCACGCCGACGCCCAGCCACTCCGCCAGTTCGGCGATCTCGGCGCGGACCATCTCGTCTTCCTCCGGCTCGAACGGCAGGAACTCGTGCATCGCGTTCACGCGCAGCACTTCGCGCGCCGCGGTCGACCTCGGCATCCAGCATCCCGACGAAGCGATCTCCCAGGAGGATCGGGTGGGCGAAGAATCCGTACCTGCGCTGCGGCTTCGGCTTGAACTGCTCGAGCACGTACTCGAACTCGAAGATCTCCTTCAGTCGCGGCCGGTCGAACAGCATGCCGTCGTAGGGGTTGAGGAACGCGACCCGCCCTCCGTCGTCGTCCTCTTCGAGCGCCGCCACCGCCTCCGGGTCGACGCGGAACTTCCATCGGCTGCCCTCGACAGTCGCGGGCTCCCCCGCCGCGCCCACCGCGTTCCACCACCGGTCTCCTTGCTTGGCGATGCCTGCCGCCTGAAGCGTGCGCGCGTTGAGCAGCTGGGCGGCCTCGTCGTCGCCGTAGACCGGCAGATCGGCGGGGTAGACCCGCTCGGCCAGATCCCACACGCGGTGCCGGCCTTCGCGGCGCGCGACGGCGACCTCGCCCTGCCGCAGCAGCACGTCGAGCATCGTCGGAACCTGATTCGATCCCGACCAGCCATCGGGCGGCCGGCTCACCTGCGCGGTGTCGGGGATGTCGCCGGCCAGGAGCGGGCCATCGGCGCGGATCCGCGCGAGCACGTCCTCGCGAAAGCGTGCGTTCGCGTCGAGCCATGCGCGTGTGCTCTCTCGACGCGGCCCACGGCGCATCGCGGGCAGCATGAGCGGCAGCAGGCTCACCGGGCGGAAGGCGCCGTCGAACTCGAACAGCAGCCGGTCCTGCTCGACGGCTTTCGTGAGCTGCCCGGCTTCGTACGACCAGCCGATCCGCGTCCACAGGACGGTGTGCTCGCACGGAGCGATCGTGGCGGTCGGGTCGATCTTGATGGCGGTCAGCTGCTCGGCGACCTCGACGACGTCGCCCGGGCGCTGCGCGTCGAGCAGCTGGGCGCGCACGACGATCCGACGCGCCTGATCGCGGGTGAGGTGGTGCGTCACGCGGCGCGCCGGGTCAGGCGGGCGGAGCGTCGGGATCGAGCGTCTTGAGCATGTCCTCCTCGACCTCGTTGTCGGCCTCGAGCTGATCTTCGGTGGTCTGGTCGCCGCCGGTGGGCGCGTCATCGTCGGCGGCCGGCTGATCGTCCGTTCGGTGATCGGTCATGGATGCCACGCTAACCCGCGTGCGCGCCGCTCACACCGTCAATCTCGCCAGCTCCTGGTGCATTGCTCGCGCGAACGCGTCGCCCGGCACGTTCTGCGCATCGAAGTGGATGCCGATGCAGAGCCGCCCGCTGACCGAGAGCGCGGCCACTCCGAGGCGGACGTTCGCCGCGAGGACGGCGACCGGCCAGATCCTCTCGATCGGCGCACCGGCGAGATGCTGCGGCCCCGCGGGTCCGCGCACATTCGTGACGAAGCCGCCGACGAGATGCTGCCGCCGCGCGACCCGGTCCATGATGCGGGCGCCCACCGGTCCGCGCATGAACTCGAGCGTGCCCTGATCGCGCGCCTCGAGCTTCTCCACTCGTGTCTGGGCGGCTATCAGCCGGAGCCGCTCGTCCGGATCGGCCGTGCCCAGCGGGAGGCGCACAAGCATGACGCCCACCTGGTTGCGCGCCGAGCCTCGACGCTCGAGCGCCACCGGCACGGAGACCGGCAAGTGGTCGGGTACGTTCTCGCCGGCGTCGCCGAGAGCCGCACGATATCCCGCCGCCACCGCCGCGAGCAGCGCGTCGTTGACGGTCGCCTCGCGCGGCCGGATCCGCGATTCGAGGGCGCGCAGATCGACGTCGACGAAGACGACGCCGCGGCGATCGTTGCGCACCCCGAGCAGAATCGTCGATCCGACTTCGCGTCCGCCGAGGGTCGCGCCGATGCGGTGCAGGCCGAAGCCGAGCCGCGCGAGAGAGCTCCTCTTCACGGCAACGGGCGACGGATTCCGGGGCGGGCCCTCGCGCGACGGGTCTCGGCGCGGCATGGTCTCACGCGGCACGTCATCGAAGAGACTCTGCGCGATCGTGACGGCCGCCACGCCGTCGGCGATCGCATGGTGGATGCGGAGCACGACCGCGGTGTGCTGCGCTCGGGCCCGCGGGCACGACCAGCACCTCCCACAGCGGGCGCCCGCGATCGAGGGAGACCGTCATCAGGTGTGCACACAGCCGCTCCAGTCCGCCGGAGCCCTCGGGCGCCTCGGTCAGCCGCACGTGGTGCTGCAGGTCCGGGGATGCCTCGATCCACGCGTGGCGGCGGCCATCGGCGACGAGCGCTCTGCGCAGCTCGGGCAGCGCCGCCACGCGCGGGGCCAATGCGCTTCGCAGCGCAGCGAGATCGGGAGTGCCGTCTGTGGCGATGAATCCGCCCGAGCCGAGGAGCGCGGCGACCAGGAACACGTTGACCTGGCCGGAGCGGTCGAGGACGACGTTCGCCTCGTCAGCCGGGGCGAGCCGCTCTGACCCGGAGCGCATGACCACACGCTACTCGCGTGTGCGAAGCACGCCCGACCGTCGAGGTCAACCCGGCCCTTCCCCGCCTGCCGAGGCCGCAGAGTGGTCTGATCCGCAGCGAACCGATCGCACGGGCCGAGGAGACGCATGTCTGATCCGATGACCATCGCCGATGACGCGCGTGCGACGCGAACGATCGCCGAGCACTACCGCGTCGTGATCATCGGCGGCGGCAACGCCGGCCTGTCGGTCGCCGGTCGGCTGAAGCGGCTCGGTGTGGACGACGTGGTGGTCATCGAGCCGCGGACGAAGCACCTCTACAAGCCGCTGTTCTCCCACATCGCCGGCGGCACCGCGCCGGCGAGCATGGCGGTGCGCGACCAGGGCGCGGTCATGCCCCAGGGCACCGCGTGGATCCAGGACGCCGTCACCGCGATCGACGCCGACGCCGGTTCGCTCACGCTCGGGTCGGGCGTCCGGGTCGGCTACGACCACCTGATCGTCTGCCCCGGCATCCAGCACGACTGGGACGCGGTTCCCGGACTCGCCGAGGCGATGCGTTCGCCGTACGGCGCATCGCACTACGAATTCGAGCTCGCGCAGAAGGCGTCTGCGCTCCTGAAGGACATGCGCAGCGGCACCGTCGTCTTCTCGCAGCCGCCGGGTGCGGCATCCTGCGCCGGCGCCGCGCAGAAGCCGATGTACCTCGCGTGCGACTACTGGCAGCGGATCGGCGTGCTGGACGACATCCGCGTGATCATGGTCGTACCCGACGCCACGGTCTTCGGAATCCCCCAGATCGATCGCGAACTCGAGCGCAAGATCGGCGAGTACGGCATCGAACTGCGCACGCGCAGCCGGATCGTGGAGGTGGATCCCACCCAACGTGTCGTCATGGTCCAGCGCGAGGGCCGCGAAGAGCCGGAGCCGATCTCGTACGACGTGCTGAACGTCGAGCCGCCGCAATCCGCCCCCGACTGGCTGAAGTCCAGCACACTGCCCGCCACCGGCGACCGAGGCGGATTCGTCGAGGTCGACCCCCGCACGCTGCGCCACCCCCGCTACCCGAACGTGTGGTCGCTCGGCGATGCCGCGGCCACGACGAACTCGAAGTCGGGCGGGGCCCTGCGCAAGCAGACCCTCGCGGTCGCGGAGAACATCGCGGCCGTGCTGAAGGGCGAGACGCCGGGCACGTTCTACGACGGCTATTCGGTGTGCCCGTTCACCGTCTCCCGCTCGAGCGTCGTGTTCGCCGAGTTCGACGACACCTACGCGCTCCAGCCGACGATCCCGTTCTGGAAGGGCCTCGCGCGCGAGCGTCGCCTGACCTGGATCTTCGACCGGCACATCCTGCCGTGGGTGTACTGGCACATGATCCTGAAGGGTCGCGCCTGAACGGCGGGTTGACGCCACGGGACGTTCGGCCTATGTGACGGTCCGCGCATCGGCGAAGAATGCCGGGTATGGCAATGGACAGCAACTCGCCCACCACGATCGTCGTCGGCGTCGACGCGTCGCCGTCATCGATCGACGCACTGCGGAAAGCGGCTCAGATCGCGGGCGCCCTGGATGCCCCGATCGAGGCATTGACCGTGTGGCACGCGCCCGCGACGTTCGACGGCACCTTCGCCGCAGAGGTCTGGTCACCCGAGAGCGAGGCCTGGGAGATCCTGGACGCCTCCCTCGAGACGGCCTTCCCCGAAGGTCGACCGGCGAACCTCACCACCGCGATCGTCCCCGGGCCCACCGCCAGCGCGCTCATCGACCGCAGCAGGGATGCGGGGATGCTGGTGCTGGGCAGCCGCGGACGCGGCGGTTTCTCCGGGCTGCTGCTCGGCTCGGTCAGCGCCGCGTGCGCGCGGCACGCGCACTGTCCGGTGCTGATCATGCACGGCACCGCCGGGGCGTGAACGACTCGCACTGGTCGGCGCGCGGCGCTCACCATCAAGAAGGCGCACGTCGGCGGTCTCCACGCGCTGGCTGATCGTCTGGGTGTTACCTCAGGGTGCTTCAGCGTGGCTTCAGCACCGGGTTGGCACGATCGCACCATGACCGAGAACAACAGCACCCCCGAATCCACCCCCCTGACGACTCCGGCCGCCAATGCCCCCCTGGCCGCGACTTCAGCTGCGGCGGCTCCCGCGGACGCCGCGCCTGCCACCGCTCGCAACGCCGACAACCCCTTCCCGGCTCCCAAGAAGTCGCGCACGCGCACCCTGCTGATCGCGGGCGGCTCGGTGCTGGCTGCGGCCGTGCTCGCGGGCGGCGGCATCGCCGTCGGCGCGGCGATCGCCGACGAGATGGACGACGACGATGACGATCGCGCGAGCAGCGCGTCGGACGACGATCGCGGCGCCGCCGATGACGCCGGCTCGACAGGCGGCGCATCGGCCGACATCGGGCACCGAGTCGGCTTCCGAGCTGAATGACATCATCGCCGCGGCCTCCGAGTCGGCCGAAGGCGACGCCGTCGAGATCGACGCGAATCGCGACGGCAGTTGGGACGTCACGTTCGAGACGAGCGCCGGCGACGAGACCGAGGTGCGTGTCGCCGAGGACGGCACCGCCGATGTCGTGTCGACGGATGCCGCCGACGCCGACGATGCTGCACCGCTGGGCGTCCTGGACGTCGAGACCGTCGACGCACTGGTTGCGGCCGCGATGGCCGAGGTCGAGGGCAAGATCACCGACCTGGAGATCGACGACGACCCCGCCTCGCCGTTCGACATCGGGGTCATTCAGGCGAACGGCCGCATGATCTCGCTCGATCTCGACGCCGACATGAAGGTTCTGTCGATCAACGAGAACTGATCGATCGTGCTCTCGAGGTGACCGTCACCGGTACGGATTCACCGCTTCGCCGCCGGCAGCGTCCACGCTGCCGGCGGCGTGGCCTTGATCCCAGGCGTCGCCTCGAGCCTCGAGGTCTCGCGAGAGTGCATCGGCCTCGAGGATGCGCCGGGCCAGGCGAACCCACTCGCCCCACGCTGCCTCCACGGGTGGCGTGTCAGGCTTATCGGTGCGAACCTCCCATCTCTCGGATGCGTCCGCGGGCTGGATGGAGATCGTCCCGACGCTGATCGTCCTTCGACGCGGATCCGGCATCACTCACCTCTCTGCAGGGTCTGATTGTGGACATGGTCATGGTCTCACTCGAGCAGCACGGCGTAGGTTTCACGGGTCAAAATGGCGCGACGCCCGCGACGGTCTGTAGCGTCAGAAATCGCACCGCTGCACGAAGAGAGGCCCGCACATGGATCACTACGACACGATCGTGGTCGGCGCGGGCATCGCGGGTCTGACCGCCGCCCGCCTGCTCACCGGAGCCGGCCGAAGCGTCCTGGTGCTCGAAGCCCGCGACCGCGTGGGGGGCCGCGTCGTGACCGACCGGCGCTATGGCTTGGCGACCGACCTGGGCGCCTCGTGGATCCACGGCATCACCGACTCCCCCGTCGCCGCCGCGGCCGCGGCGTTCGGAATGCGCATGGTCGAGTTCACGGTCGGCGGGTATCAGCCCGACAGCCGCCCGATCGCCTACTACGGTCCCGACGGAGAACGACTCTCGGATGCCGACGCCCAGAGCTTCATCGACGACATCCACGCCGCCGACGCCACACTGCTCGATGTCGTCGCAGCCTCCGCACCCGATGCCTCGTACCGTGACGTGACCGAGGAGGCCATCGCTCGGCAGGGCTGGGACGCGGATCGCGCCCAGCGCGTCCGCGAATACCTGGAGCATCGGTCGGAGGAGCAATACGGCGCGTGGATCGAAGACCTCGCCGCGCACGGTCTCGACGACGACTCGATCGACGGCGACGAGGTGGTGTTCCCCGATGGCTACGACCGCCTCCCCTCCCACCTCGCGCGAGGGCCTCGATGTCCGCCTCACCCACGTCGTCGAGCGCGTCACCTGGTCGGCCGGCGGCGTCAGCGTCATCACCGACTTCGGCACCGTGACCGCCGACAACGCGGTGATCACCGTTCCGGTCGGGGTCCTCCAGTCGGAGGATTTCGTCATCGACCCGCCGCTGCCCGAACCCGTCTCAGGCGCCCTCAGCCGGCTGACGATGAACGCGTTCGAGAAGGTCTTCCTGCGCTTCCCCACGAAGTTCTGGGACGACGGCGTCTATGCGATCCGCCAGCAAGGTCCCGAGGGCCGCTGGTGGCACTCCTGGTACGACCTCACCGCCCTGCACGGCACGCCGACGCTCCTGACCTTCGCCGCCGGACCCGCGGCGCAGGCGACGCGCGACTGGACCGAGGAGGAGATCATCGAGTCGGTGCTCGTCCAGTTGCGGCGACTGTACGGCGATCGGGTCGAGAAGCCCACCCACGCGCACATCACCGACTGGCAGGACGACCCCTTCGCCCACGGCTCCTACGCCTATATGACGGTCGGCTCGACCACCGACGACCACGACGTCCTCGCGACGCCGATCGGCGGCATCCTGCACCTGGCAGGTGAGGCGACCTGGACCGACGATCCCGCCACCGTGACCGCCGCGCTGTACTCGGGGCACCGTGCGGCGCAGAACATCCTCGGGCGTGAGATCCCGATCGAACAGACATGGCTCGGCTCGTGACCCCCCTCGCAGCACGAGCCGTTTGGGTGTAGACCGGATTCCGTCCGGCCCTGGGGGGGTCGGGGAAAGATCGGTGAAGCTCATGAAGACAGCAATGGGGCTGAGGGTCCTGGGCACCCTTGCGCTTGCGGCGGCACTCGCGCTCTCGGGCGGATCGGCGATGGCCGTCGTGTCCGCCGGAGGAGGGTCCAACGCCTACACCTGCACCGGCGGCGACATTCCGTCGGGAGACTACTCGAACATGACGATCACGGGCGCCTGTCGCGTGGTCGACGGTGCGGTGATCACCGTCGCAGGCAACGTGAACGTTGCGGCCGGTGCGGCGCTGGACGCGCACAGTGGTCCTTCGACGATCACCGTCGCCCGCAACGTCACCGCGGGTTCGGGCTCGTTCCTGGCGTTGGGTTGCCAGCCGCCCGAATCGACGGGCAACTCGGCGCATCCGTGTGCCGAAGGCTCGCCGGCTGAGACCGTCATCACTATCGGCGGCAACGTCACGGCCACGGATGCGATCGCCGTTCTGCTCAACGGCGTCGCGATCCACGGCAATGTCACGCTGATCGGCGGGGGCTCAGCGATCCCCTGGGCCATCAAGAACAACACGATCGACGGAAACCTCACCGTGAGCGGCCAGACCACCGACTGGTTGGGCGTGCTCTTCAACACGATCGGCAGGAACGCGACACTCACCAACATCGTCGTGACCGACATCCACCCTGATGCGCCCGGGGTGTACATCGTCCGCAACACGGTCGAGCGCAACCTCACGTGCATGGGACTGGAACCGGGAGTGTCCGGCGGATTCGTACCTGGCAGCGTGAACATCGTCGGTCGCAACGCGACCGGTCAGTGCGCGGCCCTGGTCTGACCCACAGAAAAGGCCCGGTTCCCGCGAGTGATCGCGGGAACCGGGCCTTTCACACGTGACAGCGGATTGGTGGAGATGGGGGGAATCGAACCCCCGTCCATCGCTGTGTCTCTGCGCCTTCTACGGGCGTAGCCTGTGCAGACGTTCTGCTCGGCTCCGACCTTTGTCACAGACATCTAAGTCGACGAGCCCAGCCTGGGAAGAGTCCCGAGAAACGTCCAGACGCCGTTTCTCAGCAAGACCCCTAGATGACGCCAGGATCCGTGTCGGGGTCGACCACGGTCTGACGGACTATCGGCGTCGCTTATGCAGCGAGGGCGAAGTCGTTGCGATTGGAATCGGCAACTATGTTTTTGCAGAGATCGTTTGCGAGATAACCCTGCATCCTCGGCCCGCTTCTCGCAGGAGCTCAGGCAATGTCGAAACCGATCATCCCCATGCACTCCCGTGTGTTGCTTCGTTTCTGAAGAACAGAGGGCCGCTGTCACGCGCTGTGTAGTTGTCACTCACTCGGACCCGAAGGCTGCCGAGCATCACAGTCTATAACGGATGCCGCATCCCGCGCATTCCTGCATGGTTCGGAGTCTCGAATCCCACGCCAGGTGGGTTTCCTCAGAGTTGAGGGACGAGCGCCTGGAACTGCGCCTCGTCGGGAACGACGGGCGCGACGAAGACCGCGCCGGCGGCCTCGGCGAGAGCCGCGCGTGAACGCCTCGGGCACGAACTCGCGCGGCGGTGTCGACGACCCCGACAACCCCGTCGCCATCACGACGATCGTCGTGTCGGAGACCGGATCGTGGCGCACCATCGTGTTGTATCCCGGGATGTTGCCGCTGTGGCCGATCCAGCCGCCCTGGCACACGATCGCGTCACCGTAGAACTCGCGCGGTGCAGGTTCGACGAGCCGAACGAGGCCAGCCGCGCGACCTGGGCGTCCTCCGACAGCAGTCCTTGCCCGGTCGCAGAGCGCGACCCCAGACCAGCATGTCGTCGACGTCGCTGATCATCGCGCCCGCGGCGCCGGCCGAGCTGGGACTCCACTCCGTGGCATCCATCCAGATGTTCGACGAACCGCCGACGGGGTGCACGACCGCCGGAGCGTGTAGCCGGCAGGCGCGGTCGGGCAGCGATTGTCGTTCGGGTAGCTCGTTTCGGTCAGTTCGAGCGGAGCGAGGATGCGCTCGTCGATGATGTCGGCGATGTCTTCGCCCGTGACCTGCTCGGCGACCAGCCCCAGCAGGATGAAGTTCGCGTTCGTGTACTCCATGTTCGATCCGGGCAGCGAACGAGGTCGGCATCGAGTACGAATAGTCCAGCAGCTGCTGCGGGGTCCACTCCGCCTCGAGCGCGCCGAGCACCTCGAGGCCCCAGGCTTCATCATCCGAGTAGTTGCCGAGCCCGCTGGTCATCGTGATCAGCTGCCGCAGAGTGATCCGCGTGCCGTTGGCACGTCGGGAACGTAGTCGTCGATGGGGTCGTCGAGCGACAGGCTGCCCTCGTCGGCGAGCTGAAGGATCGCCGTGCCGACGAAGACTTCGTGACCGACGCGATCGGACGTGCGCATCGACGGGGCCGGGGTGCCGGTGACAGATCGGCCACACCGTAGCCGGCGGTCCAGTCCGTCGGGGCTGCGCAGCCGACGACACCCGGGCACCACTCTGCAGCGCTCGACACGCGTGGCCGCTCGTCGTACTCCGCGGCAGCGGGTCGACCGATCGGCGACTGCGGTCCTCCGCACCGGCCACCGCGGCGGGTCGGGAACGCACGCTGCCGCCGACCCGTCACCGGTCGTGGCAGCGGCATCCGTGGATGCGGCCGGAGGTCGTCGTACGTGCAGCGGCGGCGATCACCGTCGCGATCACGAGCGGAAGCGCCGCCCACCCGCGGCCGCCGCAGACAGGACGATGTGTTCCCCATACGGCTCCCTCGCCGATCCCCCGACCAGCGCGGTGCCGTCCCGGCAGACCCTACTCCTCGAGTGCGCGCGCGTAGAGTCTGAGCCATGAGCGAAGTCACCATCACCGTCCGCGGCGAGCACGAGACGCGGGTCGCCCCCGAAGAAGCCGTCGCGCACCTCTCCGTCCGCGCCGAGGGTCCCGAGCGCGGCGCCGTCGTCGAGCGCATCGCCGCGCTCGCCACTCCCCTCCGCGACGATCTCGAATCCCGCAAGACCGCAGGGACGATCAGCGAGTGGTCGAGCCAGCGGGTCTCGGTCTGGGCCAACCGCCCCTGGAACAACGAGGGCAAGCAGCTCGCCCTCGTGCACTACGCCTCGGTCGAGATCACCGCGACCTTCACCGACTTCGCCGCTTTGTCGTGGTGGATCAGCGAGGTCGCCGAGCGCGACGGCGTCCAGGTCGACAGCGTGCAGTGGCGGCTCACCCCCGCCACGGCGAAGTCCACCGAGGCCGCGGTCGCCGCGCAGGCGGTCAAGGTCGCCGTGGACCGCGCGACCGCCTACGCCGGCGCGATCGGCCTCGCCACCCTCACTCCGCTCGAGATCGCCGATCTGGGGCTGCTCACGCACGCGCCCGACCAGCCGGCGCCCGCGCCGAAGATGATGCGTGCGATGGCGATGGGAGCGATGGATGCCGGCGGCGCCGGCCCCGCCGTCGAGTTGCAGCCCGAAGACATCGTCGTCACCGCGGCCGTCGAGGCACGCTTCGCCGCCCGCTGACGACGAGATGCCGTCTGAATCGCCGACCGTCGTGCCGCGTCCCGGCGCGGCCGACCGTCTGTCCCGCATGATCCGGCTTCCGACCGTCAGCGCCGAGCTCGATGCGCGAGGATCGGAGCCGTTCGAAGACTTCGTCGCGCTCCTGGCCGAGCTGTATCCCCTCGTTCACGAGCATCTCGATCGGGAGCGCATCACCGAGTTCGGCCTGCTGTTCCGGTGGCGTGGGGTGGCGGCATCCGCTGCACCCGTGGTTCTGATGGCGCACTACGACGTCGTGCCGGTCGATGAGAGCGACGAGTGGACGCATCCGCCGTTCGACGGTCGCGTCGCGGACGGATGGGTCTACGGTCGCGGTGCGCTCGACGACAAAGGACCCCTTCTCGTCGTGCTCGAAGCGGTCGAGAACCTCTTGGCGGCCGGGTTCACCCCCGCGCGCGATGTCTACCTCTCGTTCGGCGGCAACGAGGAGACCTACGGCGCCGCCGCTCAGACCATCGCTGCCACGCTGCGCGAGCGCGGCGTGGTGCCGTGGCTCGTGCTGGACGAGGGTGGCGCGGTCGTCGACGCTCCACTGCCGTTCGCGCTGGGAAGCGCCGCGATGGTCGGCGTCGGCGAGAAGGGCGTGCTCACGCTGAGGCTGACCGCTCGCGGCGACGGCGGCCATGCGTCAGCGCCGCCGCGCATCACTGCGGTGGCCCGCATCGCCCGCGCGATCGACCGGCTCACTCCCACGACGTTTCCGGCGCGCACGCCGCCCGCGATCACGCGCATGCTGAGCCTCTTCGCGAACAAGGCCCGGGGCACCGACCAGACGCTGCTGCGAACGCTCGCGACCTTCCCGGCGCTGACCGCACGCGTCTTCGCGGGCATGGGCGGTGAGGCGGCCGCGCTCGTGCGCACGACCGTCGCCGCAACGATGCAGTCCGGCGGCACCGCCGCGAACGTGCTTCCTTCGCAGGCGTCGGCGACCCTCAACCTGCGCATCGCGCTCGGCGAGACGGTAGCCGCAACGGTGCAGCGCGTGAAGCGGCGGATCGCCGACCCGCTCGTCGAGGTGACCGTGGTCGAGTCGAGCGAACCCTCGCCCGAATCGCCCACCGACAACGCGCAGTTCGCGCTGATCGCCTCCGCCGTGAAAGAGGCGTATCCGGATGCCGCCACCGTACCGTACGTGATGATGGCGGCGACCGACAGCAGGCATTTCCACCGTTTCTCGCCCGCCGTCTACCGGTTCGCGCCGCTGGAGATGTCCAACGCCCAGCGCGCATCGATCCACGGCGTCGATGAGCGGGTCGAGATCGCCTCGCTGGAGCGCGGAGAGCTGTTCCACCGCGCGCTGCTGCAGCAGTTACAGTGATCGCACCCGAACCTCGTCAGTGAAGGAGCCGCGATGACGCGCGTCGCCCTGGGCACCCTCGCCTCCGTCGTCGGCTTCCTCGCGTTCGTCGAGTTCACCAGCGGCGTGCTGCAGGGCTACTACACGCCCATGCTCACCGACATCGCTCGGCACCTCGGCATCAACGACGCAGACGTCAACTGGCTCGAGGGCGCGCAGCTCATGCTCTCGGCGCTCGTGGTCCCCGCATTCGCGAAGCTCGGCGACATGGTCGGGCACAAGCGGATGCTGCTCGTCTCGACCGCCCTCACCGCGGCGGCGGCGCTCGTGCTGCCGTTCACCGACTCGTTCCCGGTGTTCTTGATCGCCTGGGCGCTGATGGGCTTCTACGTCGTCTGGCTGCCGCTCGAGATCGCTCTCATCTGGTCGCGCGCCCGTCGCATGGAGGGGCGCTCGATCATCACGGCGCGAGCCGCCGGATTCCTCGTCGCCGCGCTGGAGGGCGGCGCGATCGTCGGGGCGCTCGTCGGCGGGGCGCTCATCGATGCGCTGCCGCTCACCGTGGTGCTGCTGGTGCCGGCGGTGCTGATCGTGGTGTGCTTCTTCGTGATCCTCTTCGGAGTGACGGAGTCGCCCGAACCCAACGGCGGCATCTTCGACACGGTCGGACTTGTGCTCATCTCACTCGCACTCATCTGCTTCACGGGCGGGCTCAGCATGCTTCGTCTCGAAGGCGGGCTGGTGAACCCCTGGTCCTGGGCGGTCGTCGTTCTCGGCATCCTGCTCGTCGTTCCGTTCGCACTGTGGGAGCTGCGCCACGACGACCCCCTCATCGATGTGCGCATGTTCCGCTCCCCCGCACTCGGCCCGGTGTTCCTCACCGCCGGCCTGTTCGGGGTCAGCGTGCTCGGCGCCCAGGCACCGCTGTCGACATTCGCCCGCACCGACCCCGAGGTCTACGGTTACGGGCTCGGCACGACCGGGTTCACGACTTCGCTCGTGATCGGGGTCTACCTGATCGTGATGATCGTCGGTGCGCTGCTGTTCCCGCTGGTCGCCCGGCTCACGTCACCGCGACTGACTCTCATGGGCGCCGCCACGCCTCGTCGGCATCGGGTTCCTGATGTTCGTGCCCTTCCACGAGACGTACACCCAGGTGCTCGTGAACATGGTGATCGTCGGCCTCGGCTCGGGCGCCCTGGTCGCGGCACTGCCTGCGGCCGCGGCATCCGCTGCCCCGCCTACGCAGACCGGAGTCGCGACCGGCCTCACCAATTCGGTGAAGACCGTCGGCGGTGCCGTGGCTTCGGCCGTGTTCGGCATCGCGCTGCTGCAGGGCGTCGCCTCCGGGGTGGGCGAAGGCACGGCCGGATCGTTCTCGGGCTACGTCACCGTGTGGGTCGTGTGCGGTGTGACCGCGCTCGTGGCGGCGGTCGCCCTCGCGTTCGTGCCGAAGACGGCGTTCACCGACCGGGCGGTCACCGAGGCCGGCACGGAGCCGGTCGTCCGCTAGGCCGCGTGCGCTGTCCACAGTCGGGGATGCCGAGCACAGAATCGGAGATCGTTGACGACGCGCCGTCTCGCGTCGTCCGTCATCGGCGAGCCGCAGAAGTCATCCGATTCCGTGTCCGCTCAGCGAGCCGGCAGCGGTGCCGGACTCCTCGGTCACGAGGATCCGCGTGATCGGGTCGCCCGCCAGCGCGGGGCTGGCACTCGGGTTCGCCCAGACCCGTGACCGGAGGGTCTGCAGGAACGACTCGGCGTCCTCAGCGGTGTCGAAATCGAGGTCGACCGACACATAGTGCGGGTCATCGACAGGACGCCGGACGGCATGCGACCGCACGCCCGCGGATTCACGCAGCGGCGCGAACCGGGCGAACGCGGCGCTCCAGACGTCGAAGTCGGTGATGGGGTGCTCGATGTGGAGTGTGTACATGGGCCCCAGCGTGCTCCGTCACGCGGTCCAAGCCCATCCCAGACACCTGGGATTCTCGCCCACACACTCGTACTCTGGTCGCATGACCCCGGTGCTGCCGCGGTTGCTGACGGCTGACGCGCTGCGCGAGCTGGCGCGTCACTCGACCGACTCGCGCGCGTTCCGCACCGAGGTGCTTCGGCGCCTGCGGTCGCTGGTGAGCTTCGACTGGTACGTCTGGGCGATCACCGACCCGGTGACGGGCGTGGGTATCGACCCGCTTGCGCGGATCCCCGATCGGCGCGACGCGGCGCGGGCGATCCGCCTGAAGTACCTCGAACCACGTCAACCGATGGACGACCCTCGACGTCGCCGCATCACTCGGCGACCGTGCTCCGCAGAGCCGACTGTGGCGCGAGGTGCAGCATCCGGCCGGGGTGGTCGACGTCGCGTCGGTGGTGTTCCGCGAGCACGCGAACTGCTGGGGATTTCTCGACTTGTGGTCGAACGGCACGTTCAGCGCCGACGATGTCGCCGTGCTGCGCGCCCTGGCGCCCGGACTCACCGAGGCCCTGCGGATCACCCGGAGCAGAACCTTCTCCGGGCCGGCAGCGCCGCCCGCCGTGCACGGCCCGGCCGTCGTGCTCGTCGACGACACCCTGAACGTGCTGGGCCAGACCCCCGACTCCGACCCGTGGCTGCGGCTCCTGCTGCCGACGCCGGAGCAGTTCTCGCCCATCCCCGCCGCGGTCTACAACGTCGCGGCGCAGCTGCTCGCGCTCGAAGCGGGTGTGGACGCGAGCGATCCGGTCGCGCGGATGCCGGCATCCGACGGCTCGTGGGTGCGGGTGAGCGCCGCACGTGTCGAGCCCACACGCGGCATCGTCGTCACGATCGAGCCGACCGCAGCCGAAGAGCGTCTCGACCTGTTCGCTCGCGCGCACGCGCTGTCGGCGCGGGAGCGGGACGTCGTGGAGGAGCTGTCGCGCGGGGCCGCCACCGCCGAGATCGCGTCGCGACTGTTCGTCTCGCCGTACACGGTTCAGGATCACCTCAAGACGGTGTTCGAGAAGACCGGTGTGCGCAGCCGCCGCGCGCTGCTCGCCCGTGCGACGGGCACGGCGGGCATGGCCGAATAGAGCGGATGCCGCCGGCTCAGTCGCCGAGGCGGTTCTTCGAGCGCATCGCGCGCTCGGCCTCGCGCTTGTCCTGTCGCTCGCGCAGCGTCTGGCGCTTGTCCCACTCGTGCTTGCCCTTGGCGATCGCGATCTCGACCTTGGCGCGTCCGTCGGAGAAGTAGAGCTTGAGCGGCACGAGCGTGTAGCCGCCCGCCGAGACGGCGTGCGAGAGCTTGATGATCTCGTCCTTGTGCAGCAGGAGCTTGCGCACGCGCTTGGTGGCGTGGTTCGTCCAGTGCCCCTGCGAGTACTCCGGGATGTGCACGGCGTCGAGCCACGCTTCTCCCCCGTCGATGTAGGCGTAGCCGTCGGAGAGGTTCGCCCGGCCCTGCCGCAGCGACTTCACCTCGGTGCCGGTCAGTACGAGGCCGGCTTCGTACGTCTTCTCGATCGAGTACTCGTGGCGGGCGCGACGATTGGTCGCGACGACCTTCTCACCGCGTTCCTTGGGCATGACGACTCCTCTGCTGGATGCCGCGACCGCGGCAGCCCGCCAGTCTATCCGAACCTGACCGCCGACGAGGTGCGTCAGGCCCGCAGCCAGCGCCGGATCGCGAAGCCGGCGGAGAACGCGGCGAGCACGACGCCGATGAGGATCAGGATGGGCACCACCAGCCACGCATCGCTGATGCTCACCCAGGTGGTCACGAACTCCACCCGCTGGCGCAGGTACTGATCGACCCCGAAGTGCACCCCCGCGATGATCGCCGCGCCGGCCAGCAGCGAGCCGAGCAGCGCCGCGAAGACGCCCTCGAGGATGAACGGCGTCTGGATGAACCGGTTCGAGGCGCCGACCAGGCGCATGATGCCGAGCTCTCGCCGTCGCGCGTAGGCCGACAGGCGGATCGTGGTGGCGATCAGCAGCACGGCGGCGATCAGCATGAGCGCCGCGATGCCGACCGCGATGTAGGTCGCGACGGTGAGGGCGGAGAAGAGCGGTTCGAGATACTGCAGCTGGTCCTGCACCTCTTCGACGCCGTTCTGCCCCGTGAACGCCTCGAGGATCACGTCGGACTGCGTCTGGTCGACGAGGTTGATCCAGAACGTCTCGTTGAGCTGCTCGGGTGTGATCACGCTCGCGTAGTCCTCGCCGAGCAGCTCGATCACGTTCGCGTACGCCTCTTCGCGGTCTTCGAAGCGCAGATCGCGGATCAGCGGCGCGAGCGCCGGACCGTCGAGCTTCGCCTGCACTTCGGCGAGCTGCTCGGGCGTCGCGACCCCGTCGATGCACGTCGGGGCCTGCGAGATCGCGGTGCACATGTAGATCGCGACCTGGGCGCGGTCGGCCCAGTAGTCCTTCATCTGGCCGATCTGCATCTGCATCAGGATCGCCGCGCCGACGAACGTGAGCGAGACGAACGTGACGAGCACGACCGAGATGACCATCGACGCGTTGCGGCGCAGGCCCGACAGCGCCTCGGAGAGAACCAGACCGACCCTCACGTCGTGGGCCCCACTTCGTCGTCGGGATCGGTTTCGCCCAGCCCCAGGCGGTCGGCGAGGCCGAGCTCGGCGACGTCCACCTCGGCGATGTCGGCGATCGGCACCGGCTGGGTGCGGGGTCGGGCGGGTTCTTCGGCCTGCGGCGGGGCAGGCGTCTCGTTCGTCGACGACGGCTCGACGGGTTCGACGACATCGGATGCCGCATCCTCCGTCTCCGCCTCGTCCGCGGAAGCGGCGGCTTGCGCGGTCACCGCCGCGACGGCAGCAGCGGCGGCGGTCGCCGCCGCCTTCGCCGCGATGTCGGCGGTGCCGCCATGCCCGTAGGCGCTGGAGACCGCGGAGGACGGGCTGAGCGCGGTCTCGCGCTGCACCTCGAGCACCGCGGTGAGGGCAGCGACCGCCGCGGCACCCCGCTCGGGTTCGGGAGCGAGGCTCGGGATGCTCGACGTGTCGCCGTACCCGCCGTGACGCTCGTCGCGCACCATTTCGCCGTCGACGAGCTCGATCACGCGCCGCTGCATCTGGTCGACGAAACCCGCCTCGTGGGTTGCCATCACCACCGTCGTGCCGCCCGCATTGATCCGGGCGAGCAGCTGCATGATGTCGACGGACGTCGCAGGGTCGAGGTTGCCGGTCGGCTCATCGGCCAGCAGCACCTGCGGCCGGTTCACCAGGGCGCGGGCGATCGCGACGCGCTGCTGCTCACCGCCCGAAAGCTCGTGCGGGAAGCGCTTCTCCTTGCCGGCGAGGCCGACGAGCGCGAGCACTTCGGGCACGGCCTGCTGGATGAAGCCGCGCGAAGACCCGATCACCTGAAGCGTGAAGGCCACGTTCTGGAAGACGGTCTTGTTCGGCAGGAGGCGGAAGTCCTGGAAGACCGCGCCGACGTGACGGCGGAAGTACGGCACCTTGCGGTTCGACAGCGAACGCAGGTCGCGACCCAGCACGACGACTCGTCCGTCGCTGGGCGTCTCTTCGCGCAGGATGAGCCGCAGGCACGACGACTTGCCCGAACCCGACGCCCCGACGAGGAACACGAACTCACCGCGGAGCACCTCGAAGTCCACGTTGCTGAGGGCGGGCTTCGCTGTGCCGCGAAAGCGCTTCGTGACGTTCTCGAACCGGATCATGGCTTGACGAGCCTAAGCGGCGGCATCCCTCGTCACGACGTACGACACCCAGCGCCCGCCATTCCGCAGGACGAGCGGATGCCGTACCTGGGCGCCCGGAACGGCCGGGCTCGCACCCGGCCGTTCCGTCATTCACGCCTTCTCAGGTCACGGGTCGACGACGATCACGCAGGTGTACTCGCCGGGCAGGAGGTCGGTCATCGGGAGCGTGGCGTCACCGTTGGGCGGCGTCTCCTCCGGAACGACCACGGGGAACGGAACGTCCGGGTCATCGTCGGTGTAGGCGCATTCGATGCTCGAGAACGTGCCGCCATCGACCTGCGAGTTCACGGAAACCGTGATGTCGGTCAATGGCATATTCGTGAACGTCAGCATCGGCGGGCTGTCACAGTCGGTGCCTTCGACGACCGTCCAGGTCTGCGGGTTGTCGGAGGTCACGGCGTACCCTTCGGGTATCACCGACTCGGTCACGGTGTAATCACCGGACTCGAGTGAATCCAGGCAGGCTTCCCCGTCCCCGTTGGTGATGAGGTCGACGTTCTCCTCCAACAGGTCGCTGCTGACCGTGAGGGTCACACCCTCATGCGGGTGGTCGCCCGAGCCGTCGGCGGCGTGCTTCCTGGTCTTCTCGATCACGAGAGCGCCGCAGTTGTCGAGGTTCAACGTCTGCGGAGCGATGAAGTCCTTCATCGCCGCGGTGAAGGAGTCGGACGAGCGGCTCTTCAGGTAGGCGCTGCCGAACGGGGAGCAAACCTCGTCGGTGAGGGCCGTGAAGTTGACGGTCGCCTCGCCGAAGGTGCGTGCGGAGATGCTCCCGAGCCCGTCGGAGTTGGCGTCGCTGATCGCGGTGGTGTTGATGGATCCGGTGGCAAGGCCCGAGCTGGTCAGGTTGACCCGGTCACCCCAACAGGGAGTGCTGTTCGCAGCTTCGCACAGGGACTTGTTGCCGGTCGTGACCCACTCCGAGAGGAACAGTTCGGGATGCGTGCCGCCGTTGGCGAGGTCGTACTGGATGAGCAGGTCGCCCTCCACGCGCAAGGGCGTCACCCCGTTGGACGAGAGCGCTTCGCCCTGGTTGAACTCGAAGTCCATGTTTGTGGTGCCGCTCGGGTCTTGCACTCGGTGCCAGAACAAGTGCAGGAAGTCGTCGCCGTCCGTCGCTTCGAGATAGACACCGAAGGTCTTCAGGTCGCTCTTGTTCGGTGGAATGCCGCCGCTGACGACACTGGGCTCTGGGGTGTCCTCCTTGGATCCCTGGCCGAACGCATCGTCGCCGGAGCCGCTCGGCCCGTCAGCCTTCTTTGTGTCGGGGACGATGCCCCAGTCGAGCGTGTCGGCGTTGTAGAACTCATCATCGGTTGGGAGTTCGTCGTGCTCAGTGGTCAGGTTCGCGTCCACGTCGATCTCGAAGTCGCTTCCGGCAAGGCTTACGTCATGCGAAGCCTGAGCGGGACCGGCCACGAGGGCGGTGAGGACGAGCGCGCTGATTCCGGCTGCGGAGCCAACGCGGAGCCACCGTCGACGCGGCGACGGCGTGTGGACGACGGGGCTTTGACTGTTCATGGCAACCCTCTCTCAGGCGCCGCCAACTCGGGCGCTGGCCTGGCGCGGTACGGGGTACACGCTAGAAAGGTCGCGAAAGGACGACCATCGGGTGATCTCCCTAGGGCGCCACTCGATCGCCTTAAGGTCTGCTACGCCTGAGCACCCGTCTGGGGACGCCGCGGCATCCGCTCAGTCGTCGGTGGGCCGCTTGCGCCAGCGGATGCCGGCGGCGATGAATCCGTCGAGATCGCCGTCGAACACCGCGGAGGGGTTGTTCACCTCGTAGTCGGTGCGGAGGTCCTTGACCATCTGGTACGGCGCGAGGACGTAGGAGCGCATCTGATCGCCCCAGCTGGCGGTGATCACGCCGGCAAGGTCTTTCTTGATCGCCGCTTCCTGCTCCTTCTGGAGGATGAGCAGGCGCGACTGCAGCACGCGCATCGCCGCCGCACGGTTCTGGATCTGCGACTTCTCGTTCTGCATCGACACGACGGTGCCGGTCGGAAGGTGCGTGAGGCGCACCGCGCTGTCGGTCGTGTTGACCGACTGGCCGCCGGGGCCGGACGAGCGGAAGACGTCGACGCGCAGGTCGGACTCGGGGATGTCGACCTCGACGGCCTCATCCAGCAGCGGGATGACCTCGACGGCCGCGAAGCTCGTCTGGCGCTTGCCCGCCGAATTGAAGGGGCTCATCCGCACGAGCCGGTGCGTGCCGGCCTCGACGCTCAGCGTGCCGAACGCGTAGGGGGCGTCGACCTCGAAGGTGGCGGACTTGATGCCGGCCTCCTCCGCGTAGGAGGAGTCCATGATCGTGACCGGGTACTTGTGCTGCTCGGCCCACCGCAGGTACATGCGCAGCAGCATCTCGGCGAAGTCGGAGGCGTCCACTCCCCCGGCGCCGGCGCGGATCGTGATGACCGCGGGACGATTGTCGTACTCGCCGTCCAGCAGGGTCTGCACTTCGAGCTGGCCGACGATGTCCTCGAGCTCGGCGAGCTCGTGACGGGCCTCTTCGGCCGCGTCCTCGTCGTCCATCTCGTTGGCGAGCTCGACCATGACCTCGAGGTCGTCGAGGCGGCGCTCGATGCCGGTGATGCGGGCGAGCTCGGACTGGCGGTGGCTCAGCGCGCTCGTGACCTTCTGCGCCTTCTCGGTGTCGTCCCACAGGTCGGGCGCACCGGCCTCGTCGCTGAGGCGGGCGATCTCGGCGGTGAGCGCGTCGGTGTCGACGACGGATTTGATGTCGGCGAACGTGGAGCGCAGCGCCTGAATATCGGCGGACAGATCGAAATCAAGCATGACAGTCCAGACTAACGTGGATGCGGTGACCGACAGCGCCTCGACCGTCCTGCGGCGGTTCGGTCCGATGATCTACGGCCCCACCGTGCTCTTCGCGCTCGGCGAGGGTGCTGTGATCCCGCTGATCCCGATCATCGCCGCCCAGCTCGGCGCCGACGTCGCGACAGCGGCCCTCGTGGCCTCGGCGCTCGTCGTCGGACAGCTGTGCGGCAACCTGCCCGCGGGGTGGGCGGTCGCCCGCATCGGCGAGCGCCTCACGATGGCGATCGCCGGCACCCTGTCGCTGCTCGGCGTCGTGGGCATGGTCTTCGCCCCGGTGCTCGGGGTGTTCGCGGCATCCGTCTTCCTCATCGGATTCTGCGCGGCCGGCTTCGGACTCGCGCGGCACTCCTTCATGACGACGCGGGTGCCGCTCGCCTTCCGCGCCCGCGCCCTGTCGCTGCTGGGCGGCACGTTCCGGCTGGGCATGTTCGTCGGACCGTTCGTCGCGGCCGCGCTGCTCGCGCTGTTCGGCGACGAGAACGCGGCCATCTGGTTCTTCGGCGTCTGCCTGGTCGCCACCGTGCTGCTCGTGCTGCTCGGCCCCGACCCCGAGAAGCAGCTCGCGGCGACGTCGGAGGGGTTCGTCGCGTTGACGGAAGACACCGGCGAGGCGGTCACCGGCTCCATCCCGACCGACGGAGCGCGTCGGCGTCTTGCGCACGATGTGGCGCTTCCGCCGCGTGCTGTCGCGGCTCGGCCTGGCCGCGGCATCCTTGTCCGCCGTCCGCTCGGCACGCCAGGTGGTGCTGCCGCTGTGGGGCTTCTCGATCGGACTCGACGCGCAGACGATCGCCCTCGTCGTCGGCATCTCCGGCGCGATCGACTTCGCCCTGTTCTACGCGAGCGGCCAGGTCATGGACCGGTTCGGCCGGCTCTGGGCGGCGCTTCCGGCGATGGTGCTGATGGGCCTCGGTTTCATCGCGCTCGCCTTCACCCACGATCTCGACAGCTCGGCGATGTGGTTCGCGATGTTCGCCGCCGTCCTCGGCGTCGGCAACGGGCTCTCCAGCGGCATCCTGCTCACGCTCGGCGCCGACGTGGCCCCGAAGTCCGATCCGGCGCCCTTCCTCGGTTCGTGGCGCACGCTCACCGACGCGGGCGGTGCGATCTCGCCCCTGCTCGTCTCGGCGATCACCGCGGTGTCGTCGCTGTCGATCGCGACCGGCGCGGCCGGTGTCGTGGGACTGCTGGGCGCACTCGCCTTCGTACGCTGGGTGCCACGGTTCGTGCCGCGCGGCGGCGAACCCGACTGAGAGATCGGAAGACCATGCTGCTGCTGTTCCTCGCCCTCTACGTCGCCCTCGGCATCGGATGCGTCGTCGCCGGCGTGCGGCGTCACGCACGGACGTCGGTCGTCCTGGGCATCGTCGCCCTCGTGCTCGCGGCTGCGTCGCTGGCGGTTGCGGCCTTGTATGCGCTCGGTGCGACGCACTGGTCGGTGTCGCTGCTGCAGATGCTGCTCTCGCCGATGCCCGAATCGCTCGTGCAGCCCGACTCCTTCGCGGATGCCGCGCCCGGTGTGCCGTCGATCGTCATCGCCACGGCCGAGCTGATGGTGGCGATCGGACTGTGGGCGATCCCCGTCGTGGGGTTGGTCGCGGCTGGCAAGGCACCGCGGCAACCTGGGGGGTGAGCCGCGGAGCTCTTTCGCCGGATCGGATGTGGGCTTACCCTAGGAGTGCCGCTGGGGAGCGCATATCGGGTGATCACCGCATCGTTGACTAGGGCGATTGCCCTGGGTATGCGACGCCCGTGCACATTGCGTGGGCGGGGGAATCGTGAACTTCGAGGAAGATGACACGTACGGGCTCGTAGTGACGGGCGATCAGGTGCGAGCGGACTATGTCCGTCTGCTCGGACGGCTGGGGCTGTCGGCGGATGCGTTCGCCGACTCGCATACCGCGGCCCGCGCGTTGCGCGGCCATGCCCCCGTGGTGGCGATCCTCGAGGTGGAGCACGGCGGCTGTGCCCTGCTCCGCGAACTTCGCGACCAGTTCGGACCCGACGTTCCGGTCGTGCTCGTCTCGGCCGATCGCACCACGCCGGCCGATGTCGTGGCCGGGTTGCTGGTCGGGGCCGACGACTACGCCGCCGAATCGATGGACACAGACGAATTCCTCGCGCGGGTACGCCGTCTGGTCGATCGCACGCGCCGCACGCCGAACGCGACCGCCGATCTGCGTCGCCTCTCGGCCTTGACCGAACGTGAACATCAGGTGCTGTCGCTCCTCACCGACGGCCGCTCGCAGAAGCAGGTGGCCACCGAGTTGGGCATCAGCGTCAAGACGGTCGGCTCGCACGTGCAGAACCTGCTGTCCAAGCTCGGGCTGCACACGCGGGTGGAAGCCGTCGCCCTCGCGGTGCGGGCTGGTGAGACCGGCGGCGGTTCGATGCCCGCACACGCGCGCGCAAGCTGAGCGCGCGCCCTGGGCGTCAGCGCAGCGCAGTGCGGCTGGTCGCGGTCGCCTCGAGCGCGACGCCGTCGGGGACGAACAGCGCGACGATCGGCGGTCGCCAGGTGTCCGCGACCGTGACACGGGCCGAGACCCCGTCGGGCGTGCCCGCGTCGACCACTGCGGCTCCCCCGCCGACGTCGCCGATGAGCGCGTCCGCCTGTTCGCGCACTCCGTCGTCGGTCAGCTCGGCGCGCGGCTCTCCGCCTTCGACCACGAGGGTGAAGCCGTCCGCACCGGCCAGAGCTGCGGCATCCGCGAGGGCATCGAGCCGCTTCTGCGCAAGGTAAAGACTCGTCGCGTCGACGCAGACCAGGATGACCGCGATCGCGAGGACCGCGTAGCCCAGAGTGAGGATCAGTACGCTGCCGTCATCGTCGTCGGCCGCAGCCGCGGTCCTGAGCCGCTCCATGAGCCGTTTCACCCGGACTCCCAGAATCGCGAGACCTTCTGCACGGCGGACGCCTCGAGCGGGATGCTGGCCACCCGGTCCAGGCCGAGCACCGGTGGCACGAGCGGCAGCGCGACGCGCGTGCTCACCGTCACGACGAGCGTCGCCCCCGCTTCCGGGCAGGTCCCGCCGGCGGGCAGGCATTCCAGGGACACATCGACCGCCTCCGGGTCGAGCGCGTACTCCTCGACCACGGATCGCAGGATCAGATCGGCGCTCTGTCGTGCGTCATCCGCGTCGTCGGCCGTCGACAGCGCCCGCGCGATGTGCCGTGCACCGGCCTCGGCGCCGAGGGACTGCTCCTGGATCAGTCCGAGCGAGACGATCAGGTACACCAGCGGGACGAGCAGCAGCATCCCGACGAGGATGAACTCGAGCGCAGCAGAGCCGCGCTCGTCGTCTTCGTCATCGGACTGCTCAGTCGAAGGATTCCACGGGGGCATGCGCGGACACCTCCATCAGACGCGGGACGCCGAGCAGGCCCACGAGGGGCAGGGTCGCGCGCACGCTGATGCGCACCGCGGGGTGGCCGAGCGCCGTCGTCTCGCTCACGTCGACCTCGGTCGCGTACTCGGCGCCCACCGTGCGAGTCACGATCTCGCGCGTGCGCTCGACGCCGTCGCTCAGAGCTGTGTCGGCCAGGGCGGCGTGGTGGGCGCCCTCGACCGCCGCGTCGTGCACCACGTTGCGCACGTAGACCGTCAGCCCGAACTGCAGCACCCCGAGGGTCAGCAGCGTCAGGAGCGTTCCGACGAGCACGAACTCCACCGGACTCGACCCGCGATCGTCGGCGAGAGTGGCGGCCACGCGCGAACGGATGCCGCGCCCACGCGAGGAGCGCACGGTCTACAGGCCCGAGACCCGCTCGATCGCCTGCTGGAACAGGTCGGCCAGCGCCGGCCCGGCGAGCGCCCAGATCACGACGACGAGTCCGGCGGTCATGAGGGTGATCAGCACCCAGCCCGGCACGTCGCCGCGCTCGTCCTCATACGAGTCCTTCGCGAGCGCGCGCAGCCGTGTCGCCGCACGTGCGAGTCCTTGTCGAATCATGGAGATTCTCCTTCCGGGGTCAGCCGATACCGAGTCGAAGCATGAAGATCCCCGGGAAGACCGCGAACAGCACGCTCAGGGGGAGGATGAGGAAGACGAGCGGGATCAGCATGTAGATCTCCTTGCGCCCGGCCCGCTCGATGAGTCCGCGCTTGGCGTCTTCGCGGGCGTCGAGCGCCTGCGAGTGCAGCACGTGCGCCAGCGGAGCCCCGCGATCGATCGCGGCGACGAGCTGGTCGATGCTGCGCGAGAGTGCCGCGATCTCGAGGCGGCTCGAGAGGCGACCGAGTGACTCCGAGAGCGATGAGCCCGTGCCGACCGCGATGACGACCCCGCGCAGCTCGGCGGTGAGCTCGCCCGCACCGACCTCGCTGACCCGCCGCAGCGAGTCGAGGATGCCCTCACCCGCCGACAGGCACAGCGCGAGGAACTCCAGCACCGTGGGCAGCTCCTCCTGGATGCGGCCGACCCGCGCGCGCGCAGCCTGCGTGAGCCGCGCGTCGTAGAGGACCGCGGCGGTCACCCCCGCGAGCGGCGGCAGAAGCACGACCGCGCCGGACGCGCGCCCGGTGAGCACGAGTGCGACCACTGCGGCACCGCCGAGCGCGACACCGGCGATCGCCCACGCGAGCTGCCGACCGCGGAAGGCCCCGGCATCCATGGCCCATCCGGCCTGGTGCAGCCGGCGGTCGACGGATGCCGAGCCCCCGGCGAACTCGGTCAGCCGGTCCTGCACCGACCGCAGCAGCGCGGTGAGATCGGCGCCGCGCGCGTCGAGGATCGGCGTCACACCGCGCGGGTCGGTGACATCGCGGATGTACGGCGCGATCCGCCGCGCGAGCGACGGCGCACCCCACCGCGGTGCGAGCGACATCAGCAGGCAGACGCCGAGTCCGAACGCGCCGCCGAGCACGACGGCGAACGCGAGGTCGGTCGCAACGAGCGGCATCACCCGAACCACCGCCTCGGCTCGGGAAGGCGCCCGATGCGCAGCATCACGCGATACGCGACGAACGACACGGCGGCCCCCGCCAGGATGAGCGCGACGCCCTCGGGACTGCTGTACGCGCTGGCGCCCTCGGGTCGCATGGCCAGCAGCGCGAGGATCACCCACGGCGCGGCGACGCCGAGCACCGCCGCGCCGCGGATCCACGACTGCCGAGACTCGACTTCGGCACGCAGCGCCGCATCGGCGCGCACCGATGCGGCCAGCGCCCGCAGCACCGGCGTCAGCTCGGTGCCGCCGACCTGCCGGGCCATGCGCAGCGTCTCGACGATGCGGTCGCCCACCGGGTCGGCCAGCGCGATCTTCAGGCGCTGCGCGCTCGAGTCGAAGTGACCGGATGCCGCGACATCGCGGGCGAACGCCGCAAAGGGCGGCCGCAGCGGCGCCGGCGCCGACTCGGCGAGGCTCGACACCGCATCGGGCAGCGACATCCCGGCGCGCACCGATGCGATCAGCAGGTCGCAGACGTCGGGCCACAGAGCGCGACGCGACCGCACCAGGCGCGATCGGCGCGCGCGGAGCCACGCGATCGGCGCGATCGCACCGACGACCGCGGCGACCAGGGCGAGGGCGGCGACCTGGGTGACCAGCCACGCCGTGGCCGCCAGGACGGCGGCGCAGCACACCGCGGCGACGACGACTCCGGCCGGCGGCACCCGGGTGAGCCCCGCCGACTCGAGCAGGCGCGCGACGCGTCCGGATGCCGCGGCCTCGCGCTTCGGCCCTCGCGCGGGCCACACCCAGGGCGAGACGACCAGCAGGAGTCCGGCGGCCAGCACGGCGCCCCAGACGAAGGTCATGCCGCATCCGCTCGATACACGGTGCGTGCTTCTATCACCGTGCCCACGACGGCGGTCGGCTCGACGATCTCGACGACGCGGCGCCGACCCGACGCGTCACGCTCGCAGTGCGCGACGAGATCGACGGATGCCGCCACCGCCGGCAGCACGAAGCCGCCGTCGATGTTGCGCCCCGCCAGCAGCGGCAGCGCGGCGAGCTTGGAGAGGGCCTCACGCGCGGAGTTGGCGTGGATCGTCGCAGCACCGGGTACGCCGGTGTTCAGCGCCAGCAGCAGGTCGAGTGCCTCGGCATCCCGCACCTCGCCGACGATGAGCCGGTCGGGGCGCATGCGCAGCGCCTCCTTGACGAGCCGCCGCAGCGTGACCTCGCCGGTTCCCTCGAGGCTCGGCTGCCGGCCCTGCAGCGCGACGAGATCCGGCGCATCGACGGCGAGCTCGAAGGTCTCCTCGACGGTGACGATGCGGTGATCGGGCGGACACGCCGCGATCAGTGCAGCCAGGAGCGTGGTCTTGCCGGCGTGCGTCGCTCCGGAGACCAGGATGCTGCGACCGGTCGTCATCGCGTGGCGGAGGACCTCGGCCGCCGCCGGCTCGATCGAGCCGGTCAGCACCAGCTTGTCGAGATCGCGGTACGCGGGCAGGAACTTGCGGATGTTCACCGACCAGTGCCGCCGCGTGATGTCGGGGATCACGACGTGCAGGCGGCTGCCGTCCGGCAGCGACGCATCCACGAAGGGCTGACTCAGATCGACACGCCGACCGGTGGAGTGCAGCATCCGCTCGACGAGGTCGCGCACCGCCGCCTCGGTCAGGGCGAGCGGCACGCGTTGTGCGACGCCGGCGCGCGCGATGAAGATGCGGTCGGGAGCGTTGATCCACAGCTCTTCGACGGTCGGGTCGTCGAGGTAGGGCTGCAGCGGACCGTACCCCGCCACCGCGGCGAGCACCTCGCGGACGCACGATGCCTCGTCGTCGACCGGCGCCAGACCGCGCGCCAGCGCGAAGTCGTTGTGACGTCGGACTTCGGCGCGGGCGATCCGGGTCGCCAGCTCGGGATCGCGGCCCGGATCGGTCCTCTCGGCGCGCAGCCGCTCGCGCACGCGCTCGGCGACGACCGCGGAGGCGGTCGCGGTCGGCGCGGCGGCGAGAGTCATTCGAGCATCCTCGCAAGCGGCCGCTTCTCCGCGCCGAAGTTATCCACAGGTGCGCTCGGGCGAGAGGAGGAGCAGGATGGGAGGACCGGCGGAAGGATCACCATGACGCACTCAGGAAAAGAGGCGGTGCCCGCTCAGCGGATCGTCTTCGGCATCTTCGGCATCGTGCAGTTCGCGCTGGCTTTCCTCGCCTTCTGGGACCTCGCTCATCGACCTGCCGGCCAGGTGCGCGGACCCAAGCCGGCGTGGATCCCGGTGATCCTGATCAACTGGATCGGCCCGATCGCGTACTTCTACGTGCACCGCAACCGCTGACACCGCTGCGTGCGGGAAGACGGGGGCTACCCCCACAGCGACCCCCCAGGCGCCTCGGTAGACTGTTCGCACCCGCGGGAGTGGTGAAACTGGCAGACACGCAGGATTTAGGTTCCTGTGCCTCCGGGCGTGTGGGTTCAAGTCCCACCTTCCGCACGCGAGTCCGCCGCCGAACCGCATCCGCACTCCGACCGCCGACCGTGACGACCGACGGGAAGTCCCTTGCACACCATCGCCCTCATCCCCTGGCTCGACCCCGAAACGATCATCGCCGCGGCCGGGCCCTGGGCTCTGCTGGTGGTCTGCTTCATCGTCTTCGCCGAGACCGGTCTGCTGGTCGGCTTCCTGCTGCCCGGCGACACGCTGCTGGTCATCTCGGGTCTGCTGACCAACACGAGCAACATCTTCGGCGTCAACATCTGGGTGGTCTCGCTGCTGATCGCCCTGTCCGCGTTCATCGGCGGTGAGGTCGGCTACTTCATCGGGCACAAGGGCGGCCCGGCCGTGTTCGAGCGCAAGGAGTCGGGCGTCTTCAGCGTCAAGAACGTCGAGCGCACGAATGCGTTCTTCGAGCGCTTCGGCGGCCTGACGATCATCCTCGCCCGCTTCGTGCCGATCGTCCGCACGTTCGCGCCGGTCGCGGCCGGCGTCGGTCACATGCCGTGGCGGCGCTACACGCTCTACAACTTCATCGGCGCGATGCTGTGGGGCTTCGGCCTCACGATGCTCGGCTACCTGATCGGATTCATCCCGTGGGTCGCAGACCTCGTGACCGAGTACATCGACATCATCCTGCTGATCGCCGTCGGCGGCACCGCTCTCGTCACCCTGTGGCACTACCTCAGCGAGCGCCGCAAGGCCAAGAAGGCCGCCGCCGCCGGCGCGGACGTCGTCACCGACCACGAAGAGGCCGAGGAACTGGTGCTCGACCCCGAGGTCTTCGACCGCGGCCCCGAGCACATCGACCGTCCGGGCCACACGGACGACACGACCGCTCCCCCGCGCGCGTAGGTCAGGACGCCTTCGCGGCCTTCTTCTTCGCGGGCTTCTTCGCGGTCGAGGCCGCCGACTTCGGCTTCGCCGCGGGCTTGGCCGCGGCATCCTTCTTCGCATCCGCACCCGAGCCGGACGCGCGGCCCGACTGCGCTCGACGCTCGCGCGCAGGGCCTCCATGAGGTCGATGACCTCGCCGCCCTTCGCCTCCTCCTCCTGCTCGCCGAAGGTCTCCGACGTGTCCAGCGCGTCGCCCTTCTCGAGCTTCGCCTCGATGAGCGTCCGCAGCTCGTCCTGGTACTCGTCCGAGAACTCGGTGGGGTCGAAGTCGGCGGCGAAGCTCTCGACGAGGGATGCCGACAGCTCGAGCTCCTTCGCCGAGATGCGCACCGGCTCATCGAGCGCCGGGAAGGCCGCCTCGCGCACCTCGTCGGCCCACAGCAGCGTCTGCAGCACGAGCACGTCGCCGCGGACGCGGAGCGCGGCGAGCCGGGTCTTCTGGCGCAGCGAGAAGCGCACGATCGCGGTGCGCTCGGTCTGCTCGAGGGTCTTGCGCAGCAGCACGTAGGCCTTCGGCGAGGCGGAGTCGGGCTCGAGGTAGTACGCGCGGTCGAGCGTCAGCAGGTCGACCTGCTCGCTCGGCACGAACTCGACGACGTCGATCTCGCGGCTCTTCTCGGAGGGCAGCGAGTCGATGTCCTCCTTGGTGAGCACGACGGTGCGCTCGCCGTCGTCGTACGCCTTGTCGATGTCGGCGAACGGCACGATCTCGCCGTCGATCTCGCAGATGCGCTGATAGCGGATGCGGCCGCCGTCCTTGTTGTGCACCTGGTGCAGCGGCACGTCGTGGTCTTCGGTCGCGGAGTACACCTTGACGGGGACGTTCACGAGTCCGAACGTCAGTGCACCCTTCCAGATCGCTCTCATCACACCAGTACACACCTGTCACACACTTCAGTGCTAGCCGCCACCGGCGAACACGCCTATCCTCGACGTGTGGCGACACCCCCCGCTCTGGCCCGCCGACTCGGACTCGCCGACGCCGTCTTCATCGGCCTCGGCTCGATGATCGGCGCCGGAGTGTTCGCGGCGTTCGCTCCGGCCGCGGCCGTCGCGGGCACCGGATTGCTGATCGGGCTCGCGATCGCCGCGGTCGTCGCCTTCTGCAACGCGACCGCCTCCGCCCAGCTGGCGGCCGCGTACCCGACCTCGGGCGGCACCTACGCGTACGGCCGGGCCGAGCTCGGCCCGTGGTGGGGCTTCATCGCGGGGTGGTGCTTCGTGATCGGCAAGCTCGCGAGCTGCGCCGCGATGGCGCTCACCTTCGCCGCGTACGCCGCTCCTCCGGGGTGGGAGCGCCCCGTCGCGATGCTCGCGGTCGCCGCGCTCGTGACGGTCAACTACTTCGGCGTCACCCGCACCGCGCAGCTGACCCGCGTGATCGTCGTGGTCGTGCTGCTCTCGCTCGCGGTCGTGGTCGCCGCCGGGGCCGCGGCCGGCGCGCACACCGGACGCATGGGGCGTGCCGAGCCTCACCGAGGGCGGGGTGTACGGCATCCTGCAGTCGGCGGGCCTGCTGTTCTTCGCCTTCGCGGGCTACGCGCGCATCGCCACGATGGGCGAAGAGGTCAAGGATCCGCGGCGCACGATCCCGCGTGCCATCGTGCTGGCCCTCGGCCTCGCGGTCGCCGTGTACGCGATCGTCGCGGTCACCGTGCTCGCCGTGCTCGGGCCCGAGGCGACCGCGGCGTCCACGGCCCCTCTCGCCGAGGTGGCCGCCGCCTCGGGGTGGGGCTGGACCCAGCCCGTCGTGCGGATCGGCGCGGCCGCGGCATCCCTCGGCGCGCTGCTCGCCCTCATCGCCGGCATCGGCCGGACGACTCTCGCCATGGCGCGGGAGGACGATCTGCCGCGTTTCCTCGCGGCCGTCCACCCGCGCTGGCGCGTGCCGCACCGCGCCGAGCTCGCGGTCGGCGCGATCGTGATCGTCACCGTCGCGTTCGTCGATCTGCGCGGCGCGATCGGCTTCTCGTCGTTCGGCGTGCTGATCTACTACTTCATCGCCAACGCGGCGGCCTGCCGCCAGTCGGGCGACGCCCGCCGCTACCCGCGCGCCCTGCAGGTGCTCGGCGCTGATCGGCTGCACGGTGCTCGTGGTGACGCTGCCCGTCGTGGCGGTCATCGTCGGGGCGATCGTGGTGGCGATCGGCATCCTCTACCGGTTCGCGCGCCTGCGTCTCGTGCGGTCACGGGCGCTCATGACGGCAGGATGAAGGCATGGCGGATGCCGCGGAGAAGGGTCGACCGAGCACGGTGCTGCGAACGAGCAGCTCGTGAGCATCGGCGGCCGTCGGCTGCGCATCACGAACCTCGACAAGGTGCTCTATCCCGAGACGGGGACCACCAAAGGCGAGGTGATCGACTACTACACGCGGATCGGCCCGACGATGATCCCGCATGTCGCCGGGCGACCGGTGACCCGCAAGCGCTGGCCGAACGGCGTCGGCACCGACGAGCACCCCGAGCAGTCGTTCTTCGCGAAAGACCTCGAGCGCGGCGCGCCCGACTGGGTGCGACGGCTGCCGATCCCGCACTCCGGCGGGCCGAAGGACTATCCGCTCATCGGCGACGTGCCGACGCTGGTGTACCTCGCGCAGGTCGCGAGCCTCGAGCTGCACGTGCCGCAGTGGCGCTTCACGCCGGAGGGGACGCGGGGGGATGCCGACCGCCTCGTGCTCGACCTCGATCCGGGCCCGGGGGTGGGGCTCGCCGAGTGCGCCGAGGTCGCCCGGTGGGCGCGCGAGATCCTCGGCCACATGGGCCTGGATCCGTTCCCGGTGACCAGCGGCAGCAAGGGCATCCAGCTGTATTCGGCGCTGCCGCCCGGGCAGAGCAGCGAGTCCGCGTCGGCGATCGCGCACGAGCTGGCTCGAGCGATCGAGGCCGATCACCCCGACCTCGTCGTCAGCAGCATGAAGAAGGCGATCCGCGGCGGCCGCGTGCTCATCGACTGGAGCCAGAACAACGGCGCCAAGACGACGATCGCCCCGTACTCGCTGCGCGGGCGCGCGCATCCGAACGTCGCCGCGCCGCGCACGTGGGACGAGCTCGACGATCCCGATCTCGCCCAGCTCTCCTTCGAAGAGGTGCTCGAGCGCGTCGAGACGATCGGCGATCCGCTGTCGGAGCTCGGGTATCCACGCCGGCGGCCGGTCCGCCGAGGACGGCCCGCTGAGCACCTACATCGCCAAGCGCACCGCGGGCAAGACACCCGAGCCCGTGCCGACCGACCCGGCCGCGGCCGCGACGCCGGCGGGCGAGCTGCCGATCTTCGTGATCCAGGAGCACCACGCGACGGCGCTGCACTGGGACTTCCGCCTCGAGCGCGACGGCGTGCTGGTCAGCTGGGCCGTGCCGCGGGGCGTGCCGCCTTCGTACAAGCGCAACAACCTCGCGATCATGACCGAGGACCACCCGATGGACTACGCGAGCTTCGAGGGCAGCGATCCCCGCCGGTGAATACGGCGGCGGCAGCGTCACGATCTGGGACGACGGCCGCTACGAGCTGGAGAAGTGGCGCGACGACGAGGTCATCGCGACGCTCGAGGGGCGCCCCGGCGGACCGCTCGGCCGCGTGCGCCTGGCGCTGATCCGCACGGAGGGCGACGGCGAGAAGTCGAGCTGGCTCCTGCACCGCATGAAGACCGACATCGACGGGCGCGTGCAGCCCGACGGCGTGCCGGTCGACAGCCTCCGTGCAGGCGGACGGGCCGGTGGTGGCGGCCCGCGTCGAGACCACGAGTTCTGGCCGAGACCCGGCGCGACCGCGCGGGGTCTCGCGCGAAATCCCGGGTCTCGCCGACCGCACCGCCCGCGCGGGATGTCACCGCACGCCGATGCGCCGCTGCTCTGGCCGCCGCCCGCCGACGCCCTCCGGCCGATGCTCTCGACCGGCTCGACGCGCGAGCGCGCGAAGCTCGCCGCGCGGCAGTGGGGCGACCCGGTCTGGGCGGAGGCCAAGTGGGACGGCATCCGGGCGGTGGGCGTCTGGGACGGCAGCCGACTGCGGCTCGTGGCCCGCAGCGGCAACGACATCACGTTCAAGTACCCCGAAGTGACCGAGGTCGATGTCGGGCCTCGGCGACGAGCCGGCGATCGTCGACGGCGAGATCGTCGCGATCGACGAGCGCGGTCGGCCGAGCTTTCCGCTGCTGCAGACCCGGATGAACCTGCAGCGTCCGGCGGAGATCGCCCGCGAGGCGAAGCGCACGCCGGTGCAGTACTACCTGTTCGACGTCCTCGGAGCGCACGGTCTCGATGTCACCGCCCTGACCGCTGCGGGAACGCCGGCGGATCCTCGAGGAGCTCGCCTCGGCCGCGACCCCTCCGCTGGTCGTGCCGCCCGTCTTCGACGACGTGGACGGCGCTCTGACGACGAGCGAGACAGTTCGACCTCGAGGGCATCGTGGTCAAGGACCCGGCCTCGACGTACCGTCGCGGACTGCGCAGCGAGTCGTGGCTCAAGGTCAAGCTCACCCGCACGCAGGAGGTCGTGCTCGCCGGCATCCGCCCCGGCCAGGGCGGGCGCGCCCAGACGTTCGGGGCGCTGCTGCTCGGCATCCCCGGCCCGGATGGCCTCGAGTACGCCGGCCGCGTCGGCACCGGGTTCAGCGATGCGACCCTGCGCACGCTGATGCGGACGCTCGAACCGCTGCACACCGACCAGAACCCGCTCCTGTCGGTGCCGGCGCTCGACGCGCGCGGCGTGCAGTGGCTGCGACCCGAGATGGTCGGCGAGGTCGAGTTCGGCGAGTTCACGCCCGGGCGGCATCCTGCGCCACTCACGGTGGCGGGGTCTGCGGCCGGACAAGTCTCCAGCCGACGTGGTGCGCGAGTCCTGACCCTTACCGACGGGATGCCGAGGCTCAGGCGTGCGCGTCGTGCTCGACGTGCCCGGCCGGCTCGAGCTGGAACGTCGAGTGCTCGACGTCGAAGTGCTCGCTCAGGCAGGACTGCAGGCGCTGCAGGATCGCGCCCGCGCGGCCGTCGGCGAGGGTGGCGTCGTCGACGACGACGTGCGCGGTGAAGACGGGCGCACCGCGGGTGAGCTGCCACACGTGCACGTCGTGGCAGTCGACGACGCCCGGCGTGGACAGGATGTGGTCGCGGATCTCGGTGACGTGCATGCCCTTCGGCGTCGACTCGCTGAGCACCGAGACGACTTCGCGCAGGAGCGAGATCGCGCGCGGGATGATCATCGCGGCGATGAACAGGGATGCGATCGCATCGGCCTGCACCCAGCCGGTCGTGACGATGATGATCGCCGCGACGATGACGGCGGCCGAGCCGATCAGGTCGCCCAGGACCTCGAGATACGCACCGCGCACGTTGATGCTCGTCCGCTGCGCGGCGCTCAGCAGCCACATCGCCACCGCGTTGGCGAGCAGACCGATGATCGCCACGACCAGCATGAGGCCGCCCGCCACCTCGACGTCGCCGGGGTCGAGCAGCCGCTGGACGCCCTCGATCGCCACCCACACGGACAGGCCGATCAGGATCACGCCGTTCACGAGGGCGCCGAACACCTCGGCCCGCTGGAATCCGAACGTGCGACGGTCGTTGGCGGGGCGCGCCGCGACGACGCTCGCGATCAGCGCGATCACGAGGGCCGCCGCATCCGTGAACATGTGGGCCGCGTCGGCGAGCAGCGCGAGCGACCCCGACACCGCCGCGCCGACGATCTGCACGACCATGACGACCGCGGTGATCGCCAGCGAGATCGCGAGCAGCCGGCGATTGCCGGAGCCGCGGATGCCGGGAGCGTGGTCGTGCATGGACTCAGGCTACGACCGTGGCGAGTCCGCGCTGGCGATTGCCGCTAGTCGGGAATGAGAGGCGTTATCGAGACGCCGTCGCGCGCGGCACCGAGCGCTCAGATCGTCGCGAGGATCGGCGCGAGTGCGACGAAGGCGCGCGCCCGGTGCGACGCGGCGTTCTTCTCCTCCGCCGACCACTCCCCGACCGTGCGCTCGGCACCTGCGGGCTGGCCGTCGGGGATGAAGATCGGGTCGTAGCCGAAGCCGCCGCCGCCCGACGCCGCATCGGCGAGGCGTCCGGGCCAGCGTCCTTCGACGACGTGCTCTGCCGCGCCGCCCGGCAGACACGACGGCGATCGTCGAGACGAAGGATGCCGCGCGGTGCGGATCGCGCGACGTCGGAGAGCTGATCCAGAAGCAGGCTCAGGTTGGCTGCGGCATCCTTCGCGTGACCGGCCCAGTAGGCCGAGAACACCCCGGGTGCACCGCCCAGCACGTCGACGCAGATGCCGGAGTCGTCGGCGAGCGCCGGCAGCCCGGTGTGCGCGGCGGCGGCGCGCGCCTTGATGAGCGCGTTCTCGGCGAACGTCACGCCGTCCTCGACCGGCTCCGGGCCGTCGTAGCCGACCACCTCGAGGTCGGGACGGGTCGCCGCGACGATCGCGCGGAACTCCTCGACTTTGTGCGCGTTGTGCGTCGCGAGGACGATCCGGCGGCGATCGGAGCCGGGTTCTGAGGAGTTCTGCACGCCCGTCACTCCGCGAGCGCGGCGAACTGCAGATCGCGCAGGTCGGCGCAGCCGGCGATGCCGAGCTCGAGCAGCGCATCGAGCTCGCGCTTGTCGAACGGAGCGCCTTCGGCGGTGCCCTGCACCTCGACGAAGAGCCCGCGGCCGGTCACGACGATGTTCATGTCGGTCTCGGCCCGCACGTCCTCGACGTACGCGAGGTCGAGCATCGGCTCGCCGTCGATGATGCCGACCGACACGGCCGAGACCGAATCGATGAGCGGCGTGGCCTTCTGGCCGATGAACTTCTTCGCGCGGCCCCACTCGATCGCGTCGGCGAGAGCGACGTACGCTCCCGTGATCGCGGCGGTGCGGGTGCCGCCGTCGGCCTGCAGCACGTCGCAGTCGATCACGATCGTGTTCTCGCCGAGAGCCTTCGTGTCGACCACCGCACGCAGCGCGCGACCGATCAGGCGCGAGATCTCGTGCGTGCGGCCGCCGACCTTGCCCTTGACGGACTCGCGGTCGTTGCGGCTGTTGGTCGCGCGCGGCAGCATCGCGTACTCCGCCGTCACCCAGCCCTTGCCCTTGCCGGTGAGCCAGCGCGGCACGCCGTTCGTGAACGACGCGGTGCACAGCACCTTCGTGCCGCCGAACGAGATGAGCGCCGAGCCCTCGGCGTGGCTCGCTCCACCCGCGCTCGATCGTGATGGGGCGCAGCTGGTCGAGCGTGCGGCCGTCTTTGCGAACGGTCGCGGTCGTGATGTCGGTCATGGGGCTCCTCGTGTGGGGGCGGATGCCTCAGCGAGGCGTGGGAAGGTCGATCGCGCCGGTCTGGACGAGCTGCACCTCGGTGACCTCGCGGCCCATCAGGCGGTGGGCGAGGCGGAGGAACTCGTCGGCGGAGGCACCGGTGGCCTCGTAGACATGGCGGGGTGCGGCATCCGGTCCGGCGAGCAGGTCACGGCTCACGAGCTGGCGGTAGACGTCTTTGGCGGTCTCGGTGTCGCTGGAGACGAGCGAGACCTCCGAGCCCATCACGTAGCTGATCGCGCCCTCGAGGAAGGGATAGTGCGTGCAGCCGAGCACGAGCGTGTCGACGCCGGCGTGGCGCAGCGGGGCGAGGTACTCCTCGGCGACGGCGAGCACCTCCGGCGAGTCGGTGACGCCCGCCTCGACGAACTCGACGAAGCGCGGGCAGGCCTCGGCGAAGACCGTGAGCCGCTCGTTGACCTCGAGCATGTCCTGGTAGGCGCCCGAGCCGATCGTGCCGGCGGTGCCGATCACGCCGATCCGCCCGTTGCGGGTCGTCGACATCGCGGTGCGCACCGCCGGGCCGATCACCTCGACCACCGGCACGTCGTAGCGCTCGCGGGCGTCGCGCAGCATCGCGGCGGAGGCCGTGTTGCAGGCGATGACGAGCATCTTCACGCCCTGGTCGACGAGCGTGTCGAGGATCTCGAGCGCGTAGCGGCGGACATCGGCGATCGGCTTCGGTCCGTAGGGCGAGCGTGCGGTGTCGCCGATGTAGAGCAGCGACTCGCGCGGCAGCTGCGCCGAGATCGCCCGGGCGACGGTGAGCCCGCCGACCCCGGAGTCGAAGATGCCGATCGGCGCGTCATTCACGATGGTCCAGCCTACCCGGGGCATCGGCGCGGGACGGTCGGCTCACTAGGCTGACGCCATGACCGGCAGCACCGCCCTGCACACCGACCGCTACGAACTGACGATGCTCGACGCCGCCCTGCGCGACGGCACCGCGCACCGCCGCTGCGTGTTCGAGCTGTTCGGCAGGCGCCTGTCCGGCGGCCGCCGCTTCGGAGTCGTGGCCGGCACCGGCCGCCTGCTCTCGCTCATCGGGGACTTCCGCTTCGGCGACGACGAGCTGCGCTTCCTGCGCGACAACCGGGTGGTGGATGCCGACACCCTCGCCTTCCTGTCCGGCTACCGGTTCACCGGCTCGATCACCGGCTACCGCGAGGGCGAGCTGTACTTTCCCGGCTCCCCCATCCTCACGATCGAGGGCACCTTCGCCGAGGCCGTCGTGCTCGAGACGCTCGCGCTCAGCGTGCTGAACCACGATTCGGCGGTCGCGACCGCCGCCGCCCGGATGAGCATCGCCGCCGGCGACCGGCCGCTCGCCGAGATGGGCTCGCGCCGCGCCGGCGAGGAATCCGCCGTCGCCGCCGCGCGCGCCGCGTACATCACGGGGTTCGGCGCCACCAGCAATCTCGAGGCGGGACGGCGCTGGGGCATCCCGACGATGGGCACCGCCGCGCACGCCTGGACGCTGCTGCACGACACCGAGGAGGACGCCTTCCGCTCGCAGATCGAGGCGCTCGGCACCGACACGACGCTCCTGGTCGACACCTACGACATCCGCCACGGCGTCGAGACGGCCATCCGCGTCGCCGGGACCGGCCTCGGCGGCGTGCGGATCGACTCCGGCGACCTGCCCGACCGTGGCCGCAGAGGTGCGCGACGCAGCTCGACGAGCTCGGCGCGACGAACACGAAGATCACCGTGACCAGCGACCTCGACGAGTACGCGATCGCTGCGCTGGCGGCATCCCCCGTCGACGCGTACGGCGTCGGCACGTCGGTCGTCACCGGCTCGGGCACCCCGACCGCGGGCATGGTCTACAAGCTCGTCGCGCGTCAGGCGTGCCGACGGCTCCTGGGTCGGCGTCGCGAAGGCCTCGACCGACAAGGGGTCGAAGGGCGGCCGCAAGGCCGCGTTCCGCACGCTCGAGCACGGCACGGCGACGAGCGAGCTCATCGCCGTCTCGGACGGCTTCGAGCCGGTCGACACCCCCGACGAGCACGCCGACGCCCGCCCGCTGCAGGTGCAGCTGGCGACGAACGGCGACGCGGATGCCGCGTATCGAGGGCCGTGCCGGCGTCGAGGCCGCGCGCCGTCACCATGCGCGCGTGCGCGAGGAGCTGCCGGTGCGCGGCCTCGCGCTCAGCAGATCGGATCCGGCGATCCCGACGGTCTACGTCGACGCCGTGCTGAGAGCGCGGCGATCAGCCGACGAGCGACTCGTAGATCTCTTTGCACGTCGGGCACACCGGGAACTTCTCCGGGTCGCGCCCCGGCGTCCACTTCTTGCCGCACAGCGCACGCACCGGCTTGCCGGTGATCGCCGACTCGAGGATCTTCTCCTTCTTCACGTAGTGCGAGAAGCGCTCGTGATCGCCGGGTTCGAGGTTCTCCTCCCGGATGAGCTCTTCGAGTTCTCGATCGAGGGTCGCGATGCCACCCTGATCCGGGCTGTCGAGGGGGGTGCTCATGGTCAGCCAGTGTATCGCGCGCTCGCGGTCCACGGGCAGGATGCCCGGGTCCACGTGAGCGCGATCAGATCGACTCCGCGAACTCCATGAGCCGGCCCCCGCGCCGCTCGAACACGGCGGACCCGATCGCGATCCCGATGACGAACACCGTCACGCCGACGGCGAGTCCGCCCCAGAGGGCCATCGTCGCCGCGTCGATGTCGTCGGTGAGCGCGAGCCACCCCCACCACAGCGCGGGTGCGCTGAGCACGATCGCGCCGAGCATGACCACGCCCTGGGCGATGGCGCCTCCCGCACCCGTGCGCTGCGGCTGCTGGAACGGACTCTCCCCCGGGCGCGAGACCGCGTACGGCGAGACGACCGAGGAGATGCTCGACAGCCCGAGCCCGGTCAGGAACAGCGACGCGCACACGCCGACCATCGCCGGCAGGAGCGCCCAGCGACCGTGCAGCGAGACGGCGACCGGAATCAGCACCGCGAGCAGCGGGATGCCGATCAGCAGCACCGGCACGAGGCGGCCGATGCGGTCCGAGACACCCGCGCACGCCGCTGGCGATGTGCATCCAGACCGCGGTGGAGTCGTACGCGAGGTCGTTGTGCGGCAGCCACCCGAGGAACAGGGCGACGATCGGCACCGGCACGAGCGCGACGATCTCGGGCGGGACGCCGGCGATCAGCAGCGGGCACCGTCGTGAGGGCCGCCGCGACGGGGATCACGAAGACGTTGACGAGGTAGCGGCGGTCGCGAAGCCAGTACATGAGGCTGCGCGCCGCGACCGCGCCGCCCGGCGTGCCGGGAGCGACGGCGAACCAGCCGAGCCCGCCGCGCTCGCGCACGGCGACCGGGCGCTCGGTGCTCGACAGCAGCCGACGCACCAGCAGCCACCAGATGAGACCGAGAGCCGATGAGCGTGGCGACCGCGATCAGCAGCGCCGAGATCGGCGACTCGGTCCGCCCTGCGCGACACGACCCGGGAAGGCCCATGCCGCACCGAGCGGGGTGAGCGCGAGCATCGAGACGGCCTCGGCCAGCTGCGTCGGAACCCGGCCGCCCCACTCGAGCGACGCGAAGAAGACGCCGATCGGCACGACCACGACGAGGATCGCGAGAGCGAAGAGTCCCGACAGCTCCCGTGAGCGGCGCTCGCGCAGGAACAGCGCGGTCAGCGCCATGCAGACGCGCGCGAGCAGCACGCAGGTGGCGACGCCGAGGACGACGCCGACCGCACCCGCGGCCCACGGCACGCCGTGCGTCGCCCCAGACGATCGCCGCACACACCGACACGGCGATCAGGGCGAAGGTGGGGACGCTCAAGAAGCCCGCGACGGCCAGCACCGCGGCCAGGCGTCCGCTCGGCAGTCCGAGCACGACGAACCGGCGCGGGTCGAGCGGATCGGTCGCACCGGCGATGAGCGGCGCGAGGGCGAATCCGAGGGTCACCGCCGAACCGCCGAGGACGATCACGGCCAGCACGACGTCGGTCGCGGCATCCCGCAGCGTCAGGAGCGCCCAGCAGGCGACCGCGGTCGCGCGCCGCGAGCAGGATGAGACCGACGATCGTGCGGCGCACGTGCGCCGGATCCCCGCGCAGGGCGCCCAGCAGCAGGGCGATCCTCAGTCGGAGAACGTGTGCAGCCACTCCAGGCCCTCCACGTCGCTGAGCCCGCCGGCGAGTTCGATGAAGCGCTGCTCGAGCGTCAGCTCGCCGCGCACCTCGTCGACGGTGCCCTCGGCCAGCACCTGGCCGGCGACGATCACGGCGACGCGCGAGCAGACGCGCTCGACGAGGTCCATGCCGTGGCTGGAGAGGATGACGGTGCCGCCGTGCGCGACGTACGTCTTCAGGATGTCGAGGATGATCGCGCTCGAGACCGGGATCGACGGCCTCGAACGGCTCGTCGAGCACGAGCAGCCGCGGCGAGTGGATCATCGCGCCGGCGAGCATGACCTTCTTCACCATGCCGGCCGAGTAGTCCGAGACGACGCGCCCGAGCGCGTCGGACAGGTCGAACGCGCGGGCGAGGTCGTTCGTGCGGCTCTCGACGACCGCCGACGGCAGACCGCGCAGCACGCCGTAGTAGTGCAGCAGCTGGCGCCCGGTGAGCCGATCGAACGTGCGCAGCCGGTCGGGCAGCACGCCCATCTGCCGCTTCGCGCCGAGCGGATCGGATGCCGCGTCCACGCCGTTCACGCGGATCGTGCCGCGATCGGGCCGCAGCAGGCCCGCGATCATCGACAGCGTGGTGGTCTTGCCCGCGCCGTTCGGCCCGACGAGCCCGTAGAAGATGCCCGCGGGAACGGTCGAGGTCGATGCCGTCGACCGCCCGCGTGTCGCCGAACGCCTTCGTGACGCCCTTGACGACGAGTGCGGCCGTGCCGTGTCGACGGATGCCGCGACCAGCACCTCCGGCACGATCTCGGCCGGCGGTGGGTCGACGGCGGTCGTCTCGGCGACCGTCGAGTTCGTGCTCCGCCGCCACCGGCTCGACGACCTCGGCTCCGCGGCGACGTCGCTCTCGGGCTCGGCGATCGGCTCGGGCTCCGGCTCGGTCGCCGCGACGCTCCGGCTCGGGCTCGGCTCCGGCTCGGCGGCGACGACCGTCGCCGGCTCGGGCTCGGGCTCGGCCGGCTCGGGCTCGGCTCCGGCTCGGCGGCGAGGCTCGACGACCTCGGGCTCGCGGCGTCGGCCTCCGCGGCGCGACCTCTTCGCTCGACCGACCGCGCCGGCCTGGCGACGCTCTTCGGCGCGCGTCCGGCACCGCGTCGACGGCCGGGAGCGGCGGCTTCGGCGGAATCACCAGGTCCGGCGGCAGCGGCGGCGGCGGGCCGGGATCGGCGACTGCGCGCGGCGCCGCTTCGGGCGGCCGCTTCGGGCGCGGCGGCACTGCTGCGCGAATCCTGCGCGCCGCCAGGTCCGCCGGGGTCTCCGGCTTCGGCGGCAGGGATCGCAGCGGCGAGCCGCCCTCGCGCGCCACCTCGACCGCCATCCGGCTCGATTCGGATGTGCGTCCTGTGGCATGGGCAGCGAGGCTGTCACCGATACAACCTACCAAGCGCGTCGCCGAGCGGCCGCAATGCGCGACGCGGTTGGACATGAGTCGCGTTATGTCACGAATCGACAACGGGAGGCCCGCATTATGCGGCTTCCCAGGTGCCTTCGCTACCATGAACCCGGCACGAGGGAGTGTCGCGTCGGTGAACCGACAGTGAAGACACACATCCCAGGAGCAGACTTTGACCCTTCAGACCGTGATTCTCGCAGCCGGAATGGGCTCGCGGCTCGGCCGCAGCCTGCCCAAGCCGCTGACCGAGCTCAGCGACGGACGCAGCATCATGCAGCAGCAGCACGACAACATCCGTGCCGCTTTCGGCAGCGATGCGCGCATCATGACGGTCGTCGGCTACAAGGCCGAGACGATCGTCGAGGCGTTCCCGCGAGGTCGACTACGTCTACAACGACCGGTACGACCAGACCAACACGTCCAAGAGCCTGCTGCGCGCCCTCACCAAGAGCGGCAAGGGCGGCGTGCTGTGGATGAACGGCGACGTCGTGTTCGACCCGCTGGTGCTCGGCCGCGCGATCGAGCTCATCGAGCGCGATCAGTCCTTCGTCACGGTCAACACCTCCAAGGTGAGCGACGAAGAGGTCAAGTACACCGTCACCGCCGAGGGCTTCATCAGCGAGCTCTCCAAGACCGTCACGGGCGGCATCGGCGAGGCCGTCGGCATCAACTACATCTCGAGCGCCGACAAGAAGGCGTTCATCCGCCAGCTCTCCCGCGTCGACGACCAGGACTACTTCGAGCGCGGCCTCGAGCTGGCGATCGCCGAGGACGGCCTCCGTCTCGAGCCGCTCGACATCTCCGACCTGTACGCCGTCGAGGTCGACTTCGCCGAAGACCTCGAGCGCGCGAACCTCTTCGTCTGAGCGCTGACCTGCCGGGGCTTGTCAAGCCCAGCGATCGCTCAGCGCGCGCGCATAGGATCGGCCGTGATGGCCGACAAGGTGCACCGCATCCACTCCCTCCCCGACGACGCTCCGTGGACGGGAGGGCTTCCGCCTGCCGGCTCGGACGAGCATCCCGGTGATCATCCGCATGCTCGATCGCGTGCTGGCGATCCAGCGGCCCGTCGTCGTCGCGCATCTGCGCAGCATCCGTCTGCGGCACCCGAACGCGACGACCGCCGAGATCGTGCGCATCCTCGAGCGCCGCTACCTCGCCGCGGTGACGACCGGCGGCGCCGCCGTCGGCGCGACCGCCGTCGTGCCCGGCATCGGCACCGGCGTGACGCTCGCACTCAGCGGTGTCGAGACGGTCGGCTTCCTCGAGGCGACGACGCTCTTCGCGCAGTCCGTCGCGGAGGTGCACGGCATCCCGGTCGCCGACCCCGAGCGCGCGCGCGCGCTCGTGCTGACGCTCATGCTCGGCAAGGAGGGCGTCGACCTCGTCTCGCAGCTGGCCGGCCAGGCGACCGGCAAAGGGCGTCACGCGCGACCAGTACTGGGGCGAGCTGGTCACCAAGACGATCCCCCGCGCGGCGCTCGGTCCGCTCGTCGACCGCCTCAAGACCACGTTCGTCCGCTCGTTCGCGGCGCGCGGGCGGCGCGTCGTTCATCGGCAAGGCGCTGCCGTTCGGCATCGGCGCCGCGGTCGGCGGCGCCGGCAACAACATCCTCGGCCGCCGCGTGCTGATCGGCTCGCGTCGCGCGTTCGGGCTCCCCCCGCTCGAGCTGCCCGCCGATCTCGAGCCCCGTCCCGACACGCTGCGACTCGAGCACGCCGCCACCCGCGGCATCCGCCGGGCGGGCGGGGCGATCGCCGGAGGACTGACCCGCGGCGTCTCCGCGGTCGGCTCCGCGGGACGGAAGGTGGGCGGTGCGGTCACGCCCCGCAGGCGCAAGGCGATCGAGGCGCAGGATGCCGCGGCACCCGTCGAGGATCCCGCTCGATGCCGGTCTGTCCGACGACTGAGCGCTCGGCCGCGCGCTCGCGGGCGCACAATGGACTCATGGGTCAGTTCACGCACGCGTCCGGAAGAACCGACCGAGTGGGCCGGGCTTCCGTCCGAGCCGCATCGAGTCGCCGGCCGGCGGCCGAGTCCCTCGCGGCGCCGGTCGAGTCCGCCGACTCCCTGGCGTTCCTCGAGCGCAGCGGTGCGAGTCCGTCGTGATCCCTCTGGCGCCGCCCGCGAGGTCGCGCCGACCGTGACCGAGCGCCGCCGAAGGCGATCGCGCCGCGCGCGACGCGCGCTGACGCGAGCGCGCGAATCTGCAAGCGTTTCCATCCGTCCTCGACACGCCCGCGCGACCGGGCATAATCGGGGTATGGACAGCACGCTGGCGTGCCTTGCGGCATGGATGCCCCGGCAACGGTGGTACGCCGCGAAAGGGCGACCCCCCAGCCTGCGACTCGTCGCATGGTGGGAGCCGCCGGCGACGCCGGGGACTCCCGTCGATCACGGCGGGGCATCACCGGAGGGTGACGATGCCCGCGTGCGGACATTCCTCGTCGCCGACGAGGGCGCACTGCCCGCCGTGCTGTACCAGATCCCTGTCGTGTCGCGGGCGACGGCGAGCGTCGACGCCTCGCCCGACCACATCATCGGCAGTCCCGAGCCCGGCACCACCTTCATCGACGGACCGTTCGACCCCGCCTACACGGCCGCGCTGCTGTCCCTGGTGACCTCGGGCGGGCAGGGCGGCGGCCCGCGGGCGGTCGCGACCGGGCACCCGACGCGCACCGTGTCGATGCGATGCCGCCCGGACGGCGACCGTGCTGGCCGGCGAGCAGTCCAACACGTCGCTGATCTACCGCTCCGACGACGGCTCGCTGCCGATCATCTGCAAGGTCTTCCGGCAGCTGCATCCCGGACTCAACCCGGATATCGAGCTGCAGACCGCGCTGGCCGACGCCGGGCTCCCCGCACGTTCCGCTCGCGATCGGCTCGATCGAGGGCACCTGGCCCGACCTGACCACCGCGCACGGAACCGTCACCGGCTCGCTCGCCTTCGCCCAGGAGTTCCTCCCCGGCGTCGAGGACGCCTGGCGCGTCGCTCTGCACGCGGCCGCCCGCGGCGAGGACTTCCGCGACAGCGCGTACGCCCTCGGCGCCGCCACCGCGGATGTGCACCTGTCGCTGGCCGGGCTGTTCCCCACGCGCGCGACCCAGGCCGACGACCGCGAGGCCACCGCGGCGACCTGGCGGCGCCGGCTGGCGATCGCGATCGCCGAGGTTCCGGCCATCGCCGAGCGTCGCGAGGCGATCGAGGCGGTCTACGCGCGGGCGCTCGAGGTGGACTGGCCGCCGCTCCAGCGCATCCACGGCGACTACCACCTCGGGCAGGTGCTGCAGGTGCCCGGCCGCGGATGGGTGCTGCTGGACTTCGAGGGCGAGCCGCTGCGACCCATGTCGGAGCGCGTCCGCTCCGACCTGCCGCTGCGCGATGTCGCCGGGATGCTCCGCTCGTTCGACTACGTCGCGGGCTCGATCCGCCTCGACCATCCCGACCGCTCCCCCGAGACGGTGCGGGAGTGGGCGCGAGGCGCTCGGAGCTCGTTCGTCGAAGGCTACGCGAGCACGTCCGGCGCCGAACTGGACGTGGGCAGCGCGCTGCTGGCGGCGCTCGAGCTCGACAAGGCGGTGTACGAGGCGATCTACGAATCGCGCAACCGGCCGACCTGGGTGACGATCCCGCTCCGGGCGATCGCGCGCCTCGTCGAGAAGCCCGCCGCCGTCTCCTGACGCTCAGTCGTCGAGTTCGGCCTCTTCGGGCTCGGCGTCCTCGTCGTCGTCGTCCTCCAGCGTCTGCCGGTGCCACGCCTCCCACGACTCCATGAGCCTCGCGATCGCCGCATGGAATCGCTTCGTCGCCGCGCCGGGCGCGGTGTCGCCGAAGTAGTGCGCGACCCACTGCTCGAGGCGGGCGACCGGCATCGGCATCGCCCAGCACGCGGTCGGTCTCGGCGACGATGGCGCCGGCATCCGCCGCGTCGAGCCATTCGCACGCCGACAGGTAGCCGTGGGTGTCGATGACGGCCTCGGGATCGGCCGGACGCGTGATCATGAGCGGCCGGTCGGCGGCGAGCCGGTCGTAGACCATCGCCGAGATGTCGACGATGGCGACGTCGGCCGCCGCCAGCTGCCAGCCGAGCTCGGGTCCGTCGTCGAAGACGTGGTGGGATGCCGGGTCGGAGGCGTTCGCGGCGGCCAGGGCCGCGATGATGCGCCGATTCGCCGCTCCGTACTCGGCGTTCACGACACCCGACCGCGGATGCGGCCGGTAGATGACCCGGTGGCGGCCGGTCGCCAGCAGGGCGGCGACCAGGCTCTCGCCGTGCGACAGGATCGATCCGTAGTGCGCGGACGGGCGATCGCCCTCCCAGGTCGGCGCGTACAGGACGACGATGCGGTCGTCGGGCGTGTACGGCAGGACGCCGGAGTAGTGGTCGGCCTGCGGGCGTCCGATCTCGATCGTGCGCTGATCGAGGTCGTAGTCCCACAGCACCCGGCCCAGGCGCTCTCGGGCGGCGGGGCCGGCGATGAAGGCGTAGTCGTAGGCCTTGTACTGATTGGTGGTCATGTACATCTTGTCGGACTCGCCGTGGTTGATGAACACGTGCCAGCGGCGCCCGTAGCGGAACATCTGGAAGTTGCGCGTGTTCTGGTTCACGTACAGCACGACGCGGATGTCCTGGGTGGCGATGAACCGCTCGAGGTCGCGCACGGTCGGCACGAAGGCGACCGGCGGCGCGTCCTCGGCCAGCAGCGCGCGCGCACCGGTCGCGTTGCGGCTGAGCACGACGACCGGCCAGGTCTTCGCCAGTTCGGCCAGGGGCTTGTACCACTGGCGGATCTGGTACATGTTCACCGCGCCGTCGGCGAAGTAGACGGCGACACGGTAGTGATGGTTCGGATGCAGGGGCATCTCGGCGAGGGTGCGGCGAACCTCGCCGACGGCCGCACGGCCCACGACGGCCTTCCGCAGCAGCGTCGCCGCCTTCTTCGCATCCGAGACGAGACCCACGCCTTCAGGATACCGACGGGCGTGCGTGACATGATCGACGGGTGCATGTCGACGAACCCGGACGCAAGGATGCGCCCGTCGTCGCCGCAGGCGCGGGAGTGACCTTCGTGATGCCCGTGCTGAACGAACGGGCGTATCTGCGGCGGGCCGTCGAGACCGTGCTGGCGCAGGATGTCGCCGCGCCGACCGAGCTCATCCTGGCCCTGGCCCCCTCGACGGACGGCACCACCGAACTGGCCCGCGAACTCGCCGCCGACGAGCGGATCGTGCTCGTCGACAATCCCGAGGCCGACATCCCGATCGGACTGAATCGCGCGATCCGCGCCGGCCGCTACCCGACGATCGTGCGCGTGGACGCCCACTCCGAGCTCGAGCCCGGCTACACGCGTCGCGCGCTCGAGACCCTCGACCGGGTGGGTGCGGCGAACGTGGGCGGCGTGATGAAGGCCGACGGGCGGACGCCGTTCCAGCGCGCGGTCGCGCGCGCCTACAACTCGCCGATCGGTCTCGGCGGCGGCGCCTACCACGGCGGCACCCAGGAGGGCGAGGCCGAGTCGGCCTACCTCGGGGTGATGCGCCGCGACGTGCTGAACGAGGTCGGTCTCTTCGATGAGACCATCCGTCGCGGCGAGGACTGGGAGCTCAACCTGCGGATCCGACGCGCCGGGTACCGGGTGTGGTTCGACCCCACGCTCGCGGTCACCTACTGGCCCCGCGAGAGCTGGACGCGCCTGGTTCGGCAGTTCTCGGCGACCGGACGGTGGCGCGGCGAACTCGTCCGCCGCTACGGGCGGGGCAACTCCGTGCGGTTCTTCGCACCCCCCGCGCTCGTGATCGCCCTCGCGCTCAGCGTCGTCGTCGGCATCCTGCAGGCGACCGGCGTCCTGTCCGGGTGGTGGGCGGTCGCGGCATCCGTCGTCTATCTGCCCGTCGATCGCGTACGCGGTCCTCGTGATCGCCGTCGCGATCGGGCCGGGGGGCGGGCACGGCTGGCGCGACAAGCTGTGGACCCTCGCGGTCCTGCCGACCATGCACCTGTCGTGGGGCACCGGCTTCATCATCGGAGTGCTGCGCGGCGCGCACGACACGGTCGACACCTCGCGGCTGGGCGACCGGAACACCCCGCTGCCTTAGATCGTCACGAACCCCTGGTCGAGGATGCGGTCGACCACGCGCGCGGCGGCGTGCCCGTCGTCGCGGGCGTTGAACTTCTCGCGCCACAGCGCGTACTTCGCGGCGAAGTCGGCGGGGTCGCCGTCACGCAGCGCGGCCACGAGCTCGGCTTCGGTGCGCACGACCGGACCCGGAGCGTGCGCGACCAGATCGAAGTAGAAGCCGCGCAGCTCACCGCGGTAGTGCTCGATGTCGGGCACCAGGAAGTACATCGGCTTGCCGGTGACGCTGAAATCGAACATGACCGACGAATAGTCGGTGATGAGGGCGTCGGCGGCCAGCAGCAGCTGCGACGTGTCGGGGAATCCGGTGACGTCCACGACGCGCGGGCCTTCGGCATCCCGCCCCGGGAGAAGCGTGCGGGAGTGACCGCGCACCAGGACGACCGCATCCGTCGCGGCGGCGAGGGTCACCGGATCGATGAAGTCCACCATCTCGGTGCGATCGTCGCGCCACGTGGGCGCGTACAGCAGCACGCGCTCGTCGGGGCCGATGCCCAGTGCCGCCCGGGTGGCTCCGTCGTCGCCGCCCGTGAGGACGTCGTTGCGCGGGTATCCCTCGACCCAGATCGGACGGGACAGGAACGCGTAGGCCTTGCCGAGGATCCTGGCCGCATAGGGGTTCTGCGCGAGGAGGATGTTCCACCGGCGGGACTCCTTGATGACCGCCGCCATCCGACGCGGGTCGAATCCGGGGCGATGCAGCGCGAGCCGCTTCAGCGGCGTGCCGTGCCAGGTCTGCAGGACGACCTGACCCGGACGACGCGAGAACGTGCGGCGCAGCCAGTCGTTGACCACGAGAAGACGCGCCGATCCTCGGGCCCGCCACCACTCGGGGCTGCCGTCGACGAGCGGCACCGCACCCTCGGGGACCTGCACGGAGAGGTCAACGACGCTCCAGTACCGCGTCACGCCCGGCGCGCGCCGGGCGAGCTCGCGGTCGATCGCGAGCGGGTTGCAGCTGGCGTTGCGCCCGTAGAAGCTCTCGAAGAACACGGCGTTCTCCAGGTCGGCCGGTCGCGTCGCGTAGCGCCGCTCCAGCGCCGCCTGCCCTTCACCCGAGTCGTACGCCGGGTCGATCGGAGGGCCGATCGTGAGCGTGCCGCCCTCGAGCGTCGCGCGGAGCGAGCCGAGCTGAGTCAGCGGAACGGATGCCGGCGGCTCGGCCTCAGCGCCGCCCTCGAGCGCGATCCGCAGCTCGTACTCCCCCACCGGCAGCGGCAGCTCGGCGCCGCCCCACCGGGAGGCCTTCAGCGGCAGAACCGCTTTCCACGTCTTGCCTCGACCCGATGTCGTCGCGACCACCCTCGCGCGCGCGCCGACCAGTTCGACCGAGGCCGGGCGCGGTCCTTCGCCGGCGACGATCAGGGTGGCGCCTCCGTCGGCGGAGAAGCGGGCGTCGGTCATCGAAGTCCTTTCGGCGAGGGCTCGGGCTTCCTCGCGTCGAGTCCCGCCAGGATCGCACGGTACACCCTCTCGGTATTGGCGCCGTCCCGGAACGCGTGCACCCGGTCGCTGAGCCGTTCGGCCCGCTCGATCCGGCGCGCACGATCGGCCTCGTCGCCGAGAAGTGCGTCCAGCTGCGCCGCCGCCTCGGTCCATCGCGTCGCCCAGCCCTCGCCCGCGACGTCGGCGTAGGAGCCGTAGAAGCCGCGCGTGCGCGCGTACGCGTCGACATCGGGCGCGAGGAACACCACCGGCAGCGGCACGAGGGCGGCGTCGAAAGCGAGCGAGGAGTAGTCCGTGACGAGCGCGTCCAGTCCGGGCAGGAGCGGCGTCACGTCGGTCACGAGCTCGCTGCCGAGGCCGACGACGCGTTCGGTCGGGAACGGCGGCGTGTAGTCGCCCGAGCCCAGCGGGTGCGAGCGGACCAGCAGCACGGCACGATGACGATTCAGCACCTCGACGATCGCCGACCAGTCCGTCGGCGGAGGGGACGGCGGGGTCCGCGGCGCCGTCGCGCCACGTCGGCGCGTACAGCACGAACCGCGCCGCGGCATCGACGGGCGCGGCGGCCTGCTGGATCGCGGCGCGCGCGGCGGAGCGGCGGGTTTCGGGCGTGCCCTGCGACAGGACGTCCACCCGCGGCTCGCCCGTGACCGGCACGCGCGCGTCGGGCAGGCCGAACGCCGACTCGAGCCGGCCGCGCACGCGGTGCGATGCCGCCGGCAGCACGTGGATGCGGCGCGCGGCCCCGCGGTACATGCGGGCGATCACCGCCCGCAGCAGCGTGGAACCGGGAAGGATGCCGCTGCGCACGGTCTCCGGCGAATCGAGGCCGATCCGCTTGAGCGGAATGCCGTGCCACAGCTGGACGATGAACGCGTCGGAGACGGCGTAGCGGTTCACGTCGCCGAAGCCGTGGGTGACGACCACGACGCGCGCGCGCGCGGTGAGCCAGAATCCGCGCAGCGAGCGCTTCGAGACGTGCGGGATGCGGCGGGTCGCGGCATCCCTCGCCTCGGCGGCGCTGCCCACGAGCCAGACCGCGGGATGGCCGTCGGCCACGACCACGTTCCACAGCGCGAGCGCCCCGTCGGCGATCCCCACGCCGCAGCCGAAGACCCAGAAGTCACGGCGACGAGGGATCAGGAGGGTGGCGATGCGGCCGAGGGCATACAGCGGGAGGCTCGCGAGCTTCCGCGCGTTTCCCGCGCCGAACGAGAAGGACGCCACCCCGCGAGCCTATCGCGGGGTGGCGTCCTTCTCTCCTAGCGTGGGGTGACTACAGCGGCAGCTCGCCCAGCGTCACATCGACCGTCCGGCTCTCGCCGTCGCGGACGAACGTCACGGTCGCCTCGCTGCCGGCCGCCGCCGCCCGCACCTGTGCGGTGAGGTCGGTGGCGTCGGTGATCGGGACGCCGTTGAAGGCGGTGACGATGTCGCCTTCCTGCAGGCCGGCCGACAGAGCGGCTCCGTCGGCGACGACCTCGGCGATGTAGGCGCCGGTGATCGTGGAATCCTCCACCGCCGCCGCATCGCGGACGCTCGCACCGAGCAGACCGTGCGTCGCCGCTCCGGTCTCGATGATCTCGTCCGTCACGCGCTGGACGATGTTGGAGGGGATCGAGAAGCCGACACCGATCGAGCCGGCCTCACTCCCCCCGCCCGCCGTCGCGATCGCGACGTTGATGCCGATGAGCTTTCCGTCCGCGTCGACCAGCGCGCCGCCGGAGTTGCCGGGGTTGATCGCGGCGTCGGTCTGGATGACCGCGATCGAGATCGACTCGGTCGGGGTCTGGGCCTGGCCCTCGCCCTCGCCGAAGTCGAAGAAGAACGGCGGCGTCTGGCCGTCCTCCGGAGTCTGGCCCTCGTCCTGCGAGTCGCCTTCGGTGCTGCCCGAGTCCGGCGCCGCGGACGAGGCGATCTGGATCGAGCGGTTCAGCGCGCTCACGATGCCGGTGGTGACCGTGTTGGACAGGCCGAGCGGTGCGCCGACGGCGATGGTCTGGTCGCCGACGTTGAGGTCGGCGGAGTCGGCGAACTCGATCGGGGTGAGGCCCTCGGCATCCGCCAGCTTGATCACGGCGAGGTCGTACGTCGGGTCGGTGCCGACGACTTCGGCGTCGTACACCCGTCCGTCGGAGGTCGTCACCCGGATCGTGGCGTCGGCCGTGGCACCGTCGAGGGTCACGACGTGCGTGTTGGTGACGACGTAGCCGTCGCTGGTGAGCACGACACCCGAGCCGGTGCCTGCGCCGTTCGTGCCGGCCGCCTCGATCGTGACGACGCTCGGGAGCACCTTGCCCGCGATCGCGGTGGTCTGGTTGACCGAGTCGGTGTTGTTCACCGTGACCGTCGAGGGTCCGGCGGCCGGGCTCGATCCGGTCGGCGCGAACAGGTTCACACCGGCGTACGCGCCGCCGAGACCCGCGGCTCCGCCGACGATCGCGGCGGCGACGATGAGCCCGACGACCTTGCCGGCGCCGGACTTCTTCTTCGCAGCGGTCGCGGTGGCCACGGCGCCCGTGGCGGAGCGGTCGAACGGGACCGTCGGCTGCGTCTGGTTCGCGTCGGCGGGGCCCGCGTGCGGGCCGAAGGCCGATGCGTAGGGCTGTCCGGGAGCGGGCTGACCGGCGTAGGTCTGCGCACGCGGCGGTCCGTAGGGCGGAGCCTGCGGCGGGTACGGGGGGTAGCCGGCGGGCGCGCCCGCGGGACGCATCCCCTGGGGGGCCTGCCAGCCGGGCGCCACGGGCTGCGGCGGAAGCGCGCAGGCGCGGCGGGCGACCTGCTCGGGCAGGGCGGGAGCGACGGGCTGCGGTGCCTGCGCCGCCTCTGCGGTGCGGGCTCCGTCGCTGGGGGTGTCGCTCGAATCTGCGGGGCGTTCGCCCGGTGTGTCGCTCATGGTGTGCTCCTTCTGCCGACCACTGACAACTCTCGCCTGGGTTTCTGTGCGTTTGTTATGCCGGGGATGGGGGTCGACTATGCGAGTAGCGTGAACCGGATGCGAGTCATTCCCGGAGCCTGGCGCCGCACGGCGGTCGGCGCAGGCCTCATCGGTCCCGACGGATCCATCAGTCCCACCATCTTCGCCGAGATGTCGGCCCTCGCGGCCCGAACCGGCGCGATCAACCTCGGTCAGGGCTTCCCCGACGAAGACGGACCCGCCGAAGTGCTCGAGACGGCGCGGGCCGCGATCGCGAACGGGGTCAATCAGTATCCGCCGGGTCGCGGGTTCCCCGACCTCCTCCTGGCGATCGCCGAGCATCAGCAGCGCTTCTACGGCCAGCAGCTCGATCCGCATCGGGATGTGATCGTCACGGCGGGCGCGACGGAGGCGCTCGCGGCGACCCTGCTCGCGCTGATCGACGGTCCGGACGACGAGGTCGTCGTGTTCGAGCCGTACTACGACTCGTACGCCGCGGTCGTCGCGCTCGCCGGCGCCCGGCTGGTCACCGTTCCCCTGCGCTGGCCCGAGTTCCAGCCCGACCTCGACGAGCTCCGCGCGGCGGTGTCGGACCGCACCCGGGTCATCCTCGTGAACGACCCGCACAACCCCACCGGTACGGTCTTCGGTCGTGACGTGCAGGACGAGGTGATCCGCCTCGCCGAACGCCATGACGCGGTGATCGTGACCGACGAGGTGTACGAGCACCTGGTCTTCGATCGGGCAGCACATTCCGATCGCGACCCTTCCCGGGGCGTGGGAGCGCACGCTGACGATCTCGTCGGGCGGCAAGACCTTCTCCACGACCGGGTGGAAGATCGGCTGGATCGCCGGTCCCGCCGACCTCGTCGAGGCGGTGCTGGCCGTCAAGCAGTTCCTGACCTACGTCAACGGCGCGCCGTTCCAGCCCGCGATCGCGACCGGCCTGCGCCTGCCCGACGCGTTCTTCGACGGGATCGCGACGACCCTGCGCGACAAGCGCGACCTGCTCGGTGCGGGGCTGCGCGCTGCCGGCTTCGACGTGTCGGAGCCGGCCGGCTCGTACTTCACCGTGGCGGATGCCGCACCTCTGGGCGCCACCGACGGTGCGCAGTTCTGCCGCGCCCTGCCCGAGCGCGCCGGGGTCGTCGCGATCCCGCTGACGGCCTTCGTCAGCGAGGCCCGGAGATCCGAGTACGCGACGCTCGTCCGCTTCGCAGCCTGCAAGCGCGTCTCGGTGCTCGAGGAGGCGGCATCCCGCCTCGCTGCTCTGGCCGGGTGACGCCGAGCTCGCCTACGGGCGCGGCACGACGCCCATGCGGCGCAGTCGCAGCGCGGGATTGACCCGTCGGACCCGCTCGACGGCCTCATGGTCGAGGTGGGCGACGACGACATCGGTCGCGGTGCCGATCGCGGCGATCTCCACGCCCTGAGGATCGACGATCATCGAATTGCCGACCCCGAGCGGCGGCGGGTGATCGGCCGCTGCGACGTAGACGGTGTTCTCGATCGCGCGGGCATGGACGAGCGTGCGCCAGTGGTGCTCCTTGAGCGGTCCGCGCACCCACTCCGCCGGCACGAGGAAGACCTCTGCGCCGGCGTCGGCGAGGGTTCGGCCCACCTCGGGGAACCTCAGGTCGTAGCAGGTCATCAGCCCGAACCGCAGCCCGTCCAGCTCGAACGTCTCGGGCTCCGAGATCTCGCCCGGCCTCGACCCAGTCCGACTCCCGCTGCCCGAACGCGTCGTACAGATGCAGCTTGCGGTACTTCGCGACGAGTCCGCTCGCATCGACGGCCACGACGGTGTTGCGCACGCGACGGCCGTCGGCGGCCTCTTCGAGCAGTCCGGCGACGATGTGGATCCGGTGGGCGGCGGCAAGGCCCACCAGCGCCTGCACGAACGGGCCGTCGAGCGGCTCGGCGTGCGCGGCGAGGGAGTCGTCGAACGGGTCGACGAAATAGCTCGAGTACTCGGGGAAGACCACGAGGGCGGCTCCGCGGTCGGACGGCGGCCACCACCAGGTGCTCGATCGAGGCGAGGTTCGCCGCCGTGTCGGCGGCGGGCGCGAACTGCGCGACGGCCACCGCCGTGGTGTGCGCGCCGGAGGCGCTCATCGTGCTCGTCCCCGTGCCGCGCACGCAGGGCCACCGGCGCCACGACCCACAGGCCGAGGATCACGATCGTCAGGGCGATCACGGCGACGATCGCGGCGGGCCCGTCGACGACGACGTCGAAGACGAAGCCGACGACGCCGACCAGCAGCAGCGAGACGGTCACGAGCGCCGTGATCATGGCCGCGTGACCGTAGGCGACGACCTGCGGCTTCGCCTGCTGCTGGAAGAGCCATCGGTGCAGCGCGACCGGTGCGAGGGCGATGATCGACGACAGCGCCGAAAGCACCACGAGCGTCAGATAGATCGTGCGCTGAGTGTCGTCCAGGTCCGAGAACGCGGGCTGGAAGGCGAGCGCGAGCAGGAAGCCGGTGAGGATCTGCGTGCCGGTCTGCATGACGCGCAGCTCCTGGAGGACCTCGTTCCAGTTGCGGTCGGCCCGCTCGGCCGGCGACTCGTCGCGGCCGTCGCGCAGGTCGTCATCGGGCTCGGGATCACGCGGTACGGGCATGTCCTCATCCTCGCCCGAGGCGCACGACGACGGCAAGCGGATGCCGCCGCACGATGCCCGCGTTCGCCCCCTCTCGAGAACCCGTGCTAGGCTTGATTCTTGTGCCGCGGGGTGGAGCAGCTCGGTAGCTCGCTGGGCTCATAACCCAGAGGTCGCAGGTTCAAATCCTGTCCCCGCAACGAAAAGAGAACGGCCCCGGACTTGTCCGGGGCCGTTCTCTTTGTGCTTCCGCCGCCCTCTTGTTTATAGGAAGATATCTGCCTATAGTGTGCGCATGAGACGACGGCCGGGCACACTTCTCCCCCTCGAGGTGGCGATCATCGACGCTGCGCTCCGGCTGCGCCAGTCCGGCGAGGCGCACTTCCACGGCTTCGGGCTGGCCAAGTCCATGGCCGACGGTGCCGAGGCCGGCACCCTCACCGCCCACGGCACGCTCTACAAGGCCCTCGGCCGGCTCGAGGCCGCCGGACTGCTGGAGAGCGACTGGGAGGATGCCGATGCCGCGGTCGTCGAGGGTCGCCCGAGGCGCCGCCTGTACACCGTGACCGGCGCGGCCCAACGGGCGCTCGCCGAGCATCGCCACGCTTCGCGACGCGCCGCGCCCCTCGGGCGCGCCGCGTGGGAGACGCCATGAGCCGCCATCCGGTCGCTCAGGACGAGCGGGATGCCGCGGCCATGGCCGCGGGGATCGCCCGCAACTGGGTTCGGGGCTACACCGGCTGGGTGGGCGCGGAGGCGGCCGAGCGCCGCCGCGCCGAGATCACCTCAGACGTGTGGGAGCAGCGGGCCGACGCGCGCGAGAGAGGGGCGACACCGGCGACGACGGCGCTCTCGATCGCGGGCAGGGTGGTCGCCGGCATCCCGGCCGACCTCATGTGGGTACGCACTCAACGCCTGGCGATGCGGGGTCTGCCGGCAGACCGAAAGGCACGGACGATGAACACTCTCGGACACATCGCGGCACGCTGGTGGTGGGTACTCGGCGCGGCTGCTCTGGCGGTGCTCGGCGCCATCGCGCTCTTCGTCGGCGGCACCGACCTGGCGCGACTGCAGGTCACCGTCGTCGTCATCGCTCTCGCCACAGGCGTCGGTCTCCGGCATCTCCTGCCCCGGACCGCAGGGTCGCTCGTGGTGTTCGGCGCCGCGGTCCCGGCAGTCCTCGTCTGGGCGCCGTGGCTCATGGTGGTCGGCATCGCCACACTTCTCGGCGCGGCGATCGAGGTCGTGCGCCTGACGGAGGGCTCGGCTCGTCGCGTCCTCGCAGCAGTGGGCCTGGTGGCGCTGGCGAGCGGGTGGATCTGGATCGGAGGCCTGGGCGGCGCCGGATTCACGCCGAGCGAGCCCGCACAGTGGGGTGCGATCGCCCTGATGTTCGGAGGCGCCGCCCTCCTCGTCGCGACCGGTGCATCTCGGCGCTCCGTCGCAGCCGCCTGAGACCCGACACTCGCGCGACGCACCGGAAGGTGCGACTCCGACCGCGCGGGAACGCCTCTCGGGATGCCCTCGGCCGGCATCCCGAGAGCGCGGGCGTGTTCGCCCGCCACGGCTGCGTCGTGTGGACACTCCCTCACTCCCCTTGTATCATCGGGCGCAGGATATCGCTAGCTAAACTAGCAATTTGAAGGAGGATTCATGAGCGACGCAGACCAGGTGGTCCTCCTCGACGACGAGGGCCGGGCGATCGGCACTGCGCCCAAGAGCAGCGTGCACGGCACCGACACGGCGCTGCACCTCGCCTTCTCGTGCCACGTGATGAATGACGAGGGTCAGGTGCTGGTGACTCGCCGGGCGCTGGGCAAGAAGACGTGGCCGGGCGTGTGGAGCAACTCCTTCTGCGGCCACCCTCGTCCGGCCGAACCCGTGCTGAAGGCGGTGCACCGACGCGCCGAGTTCGAACTCGGGATCACGCTGACCGACATCGAGCTCGCGCTCCCGCTGTTCCGCTACCGCGCGGTCGACACGAGCGGCATCGTCGAGCACGAAGTGTGCCCGGTCTACACCGCCCGCACCTCCGACGAGCCGGTGCTCAACCCGCTCGAGGTCGTCGAGGCGAAGTGGGTCGACCCGGCCGACCTGGGCACCTCGCTGACGGCGACACCGTGGGCGTTCAGCCCGTGGCTGGTCCTGCAGGCGGAGCAGCTTCACCTCTTCGACTCCGAACCGGCGCTGCAGCGACGACGAGCGTCATGATCCCCCTGGCCACTCGGGCGGCCATCGACGACGCGATCGATGACTCGCTTCGGCGGATCCGCCACCGGGCGACCGAACTGGGCGGCAGCTTCGAAGCGCTGGGCGATGCCGTCGGGCGCGCGACCGCAGGCGGCAAGCGCTTCCGCCCGGCACTGGTCGCGGCATCCTTCACCGCGTTCGGCGGTCACGACGAAGACTGCCCGGCGCTGTACTCCGTGGCCGCGGCATTCGAGCTGCTGCACACCGCGTTCGTGGTGCACGACGACGTCATCGATCACGACACGGTGCGTCGCGGCATCCCGAACGTCGCCGGCGAATTCCGACTGCGGGCGCACGAGCGGGGGGCGGATGCCGCGGGGGCGGCCATCCTCGGAGACGCCGCTGCGATCCTCGCGGGCGACCTGCTGCTGCACGAGGCGTCGCGGCTGATCGCTCTGGCGGATGTGCGTCCCGAAGTCCGCGCGGGTCTGTTCGGCCTGCTCGACGACGCGATCTACGTCTCTGCCGCCGGAGAGCTGGCCGACGTCGAGAACGCGGTGACGCCCGACTACGCCGAAGCCGAGGCGATCTTCGACGCGACGTTCAACAAGACGGCTGTGTACTCCTTCAGCGCTCCCCTCTGCGCCGGCGCGGTGCTGGCCGGCGCATCGGACGAGGCGATCGCCGCCCTCGACGCGGAGGGCGGCCGGCTCGGACTGGCCTTCCAGCTGGTGGACGACCTCATCGGCGCGTTCGGTTCGGCAGAGCAGGCCGGGCGCGACGAAGGCGGCGACCTGCGCGAATCCAAGCGCACGCCGTTGATCGCCCTCGCGCGGCAGACGCCGACGTGGGCGCGCGTGAACGACGCGCTGGCCGTCGCACACACCGGCCCGATCGCCGTGCGCGAAGCGCAGATCGCCCTCGAAGAGAGCGGGGCACGACTGCGCCTGCGTGCTCTGATCGGCGATACGCTCGATCATGTGCGCACCGCCGTCGAAGAACCGGCATTCCCGATCGAGGCACGTCCGCTGATCCGCGACCTGGCCGATCGCGTCGAGGAGCGCATCCCGTGAGCCACGAGCCGACCGGGCTCGCCCTGTACGACAGAACCGCTCAGGATGCCGCCGCCGCCGTGATCGCGGCGTATTCGACCTCTTTCGGCTTGGCCACCCGGCTGCTCGGCCCTCGCCCTCGTCCGCACGTGCGCAACATCTACGCACTCGTGCGGATCGCCGACGAGATCGTCGACGGCCCGGCCGCCGCGGCAGGACTGGACCCCGCTGCCGAGCGCGCGGTCCTCGACGAGCTCGAGTCGGAGACCTTCAGCGCGATCGAGCGGGGGTTCAGCTCGAACCTCGTCGTCCACGCGTTCGCACGCACGGCGCGCGAGTGCGGCATCGGTGAGCCGCTCATCCGCCCTTTCTTCGCGTCCATGCGGACAGACCTCCTGACCGCGCACCACGACGCCGCCTCGCACGACGACTACGTGTACGGGTCTGCAGAAGTGGTCGGGCTCATGTGCCTCCAGGTGTTCGTCAACGCGGGGGCACCGCATCCCGCAGATCCATCCCCCGAGCTCGTCGATGGCGCTCGGCGTCTCGGCGCGGCGTTCCAGGACGTCAACTTCCTGCGCGATCTGCACCATGACGAGGACTCCCTGGGCCGCGACTACCTCGGCCTCGCCGCCGGCGGATCCACGCGCACGGAAGTGCTCGACCGGATCGACGCGGATCTGGCCGCCGCCGCGGCGGTCATCCCGATGCTTCCCGCCGACTGCCGGCGCGCCGTGACGGCCGCCCACGACCTCTTCGCGTCGCTGTCCCTGCGACTGCGCCGCGACACCGCACCCGATGTGCGCGTCCGCGTGCCCGATGCCGTGAAGGCGACCCTCGCCGCGCGCGCGTGGCTGGGATTCGCGCCGCGGCACCAGAGAACGGCGCGCGTGCGCGCATGAGACAGAGCAACAAGACGACGGAGGGCGAACACATGGCCGACGACGAGAAGGGTGCCGCCGTCGTGATCGGAGGCGGCATCGCGGGGCTCGCGACGGCCGCGCTGCTGGGTGCGGAAGGCTGGAAGGTCACGATCCTCGAGGGTCGCGACGAGCTCGGCGGCCGCGCCGGATCGTGGGAGCAGGACGGATTCCGGTTCGACACCGGCCCCAGCTGGTACCTCATGCCCGAGGTCTTCGACCACTTCTTCCGCATGCTCGGCACGACCTCCGAGCGGGAGCTCGACCTGGTGCGCCTCGACCCCGCTTATCGCGTGTACAGCCAGCCGTCCGCGCAGCGAACCCTCCCGCCGACCGATGTCGTGTCCGGACGGGCCGAATCCACCGCGCTCTTCGAGGCGATCGAGCCCGGGCGCGGGCGCGAAGCTCGACGTGTACCTCGACTCCGCTGCCGACGCCTACGAGCTCTCGGTCTCGCGCTTCCTCTACGACACGTACGAGACGACTGCGGGGCTGCGCGACCCCGCGCTGCTGCGCCGCGTCGGTCAGCTCGCGCCGCTGCTCACCCGTTCGCTCGCGAGCCACGTCGAGCAGCGTTTCACCGATCCGCGCCTGCGGCAGATCCTCGGCTACCCCGCGGTGTTCCTCGGCGGCTCGCCGTACGGCGTGCCGAGCCTCTACCACCTGATGAGCCACCTCGACCTCGACGACGGCGTCCTGTACCCCCGCGGCGGCTTCACCGAGGTGATCCGCGCCGTGCAGCGCCTCGCGCTGGCGCAACGGCGCGGTGATCGAGACCGGTGCAGAAGTCGTGGAGATCACGACGACGGATGCCGTGGCGACGGGCGTGCGCCTCGCCGACGGCCGACGGGTCCTCGCCGACCTCGTGGTCTCGACCGCGGACCTGCACCACACCGAGACGGCACTGCTGCCCCCCGAACTGCAGACCTACCCCGAGAAGTGGTGGGCCAAGCGCACGCCGAGCCCGGGCGCTCTCCTGCTGCTGCTCGGCGTCGAGGGCGAGCTGCCGCAGCTGGCCCACCACACCCTGCTGTTCGCCGAGGACTGGCGAGAGAACTTCGACGACATCTTCCAGGAGCCCAGCCGCATTCCCGACCCCGCATCGCTCTACGTGTGCAAGCCGAGCGCGACCGACGACGACGTCGCGCCCGCGGGTCACGAGAACCTCTTCGTGCTCGTGCCGATCCCGGCCGATCCGAAGATCGGGCACGGCGGCGTCGACGGCGACGGCGATGCCGCGGTCGAGGCCGCGGCCGACCGCGTGATCCAGCAGATCTCCGAGTGGTGCGGCATCCCCGACCTCGCAGGATCGCATCGTCGTGCGCCGCACGATCGCGCCCGGTGACTTCGCATCCGATCTGCACGCGTGGCGCGGCAACGCACTCGGCCTCGCGCACACGCTCGGCCAGAGCGCGATGTTCCGCCCGCGCAACGCCTCGCGGAAGGTCCGCGGTCTGTCGTACGCCGGGGGCTCGGCCCTGCCCGGGATCGGTCTGCCCATGTGCCTGATCTCCGCCGAGCTCGTCCTCAAGCGTCTGCGCGGCGACCGCACGCCCGGACCCCTGCCCGAGCCGGCCAGGGTCTGACGTGCCGGGGATCTATCTGCTCGCCATCCTGATCTCCGCCGCCGGCATCGCCGTCATCGACGCACGATGGAAGCTCGCCGCATTCAGGTCACCGGGTCGCACGGCTGCTGCGGTCGCGATCGGCGTCGTGTTCTTCCTCGCCTGGGACGCCGTCGGAATCACGACGGGAGTGTTCCTCAAGGGCGACAGTCCGCTCTACACGGGCGTCGATCTCGCCCCGGAGCTGCCGCTGGAGGAGCTCTTCTTCCTCGCGTTCCTGTGCTACCTCGGGCTGGTCGTGTGGGCGGCAGCGCTCCGCTTCCTGGAGCGCCGATCCGCCGGCCCGATCTCGCAGGCGCACGAGTCGCGTTCCGCAGAGGAGCCGCGCTCGTGACCTACCCGCTGATCGTCATCCCGTTCATGCTCATCACGCTCGTCGTCACGCTCGCGACAGTGCGCCGACCTCGATTCGGACGCCGGATGGCGGCATCCGCGATCGCCGCGGTCGTGCTGCTGGTCCTCACCGCGATCTTCGACAACGTGATGATCGGAGTGGGCCTGATCGACTACCCGGAGCAGCATCTGAGCGGGCTGCGCATCGGCATCGCTCCCGTCGAGGACTTCTCCTACGCTCTGTGCGCGGCATTCCTCGTCCCCGCGGTCTACACACTGCTGCACCGACGCGCCGAGGTCACCGCATGAGCAATGCGCAGTCGCTGCGACTGGGAACCGTCCTGAAGCAGCTCTTCGTGGCCTCGCGTCCGGTCAGCTGGATCAACACGGCGTACCCGTTCGCGGCCGCGTATCTGCTGACGACGCGGCAGGTCGATGCTGACCCTCGTCATCGGCACGCTCTTCTTCCTCATTCCCTACAACCTCGCGATGTACGGGATCAACGACGTGTTCGACTACGAATCCGACCTGCGCAATCCGCGCAAGGGCGGCGCGCACGGCGCGGTGCTCGACCGGCGGATGCACCGCATCACGCTGTGGGCGGCCGCGCTGACGTGCCTGCCGTTCGTGATCTACCTCGGCATCGTCGGATCGCCCCTGTCGTGGCTCGTGCTGGCCGCCAGCCTCTTCTTCGTCGTGTTCTACAGCGCGCCACCACTCCGGCTGAAGGAAGTCGCCTTCGCCGACTCCGTGACTTCCAGCATCCACTTCTTCTCCCCCGCCGTGTACGGCCTGGTCCTGGCCGGTGCGACGTGGACGTGGCAGCTGGGCGCCGTGATCCTCGCCTTCGCGCTGTGGGGCGTCGCCTCGCACGCCTTCGGAGCGGTGCAGGACGTCGTGGCCGACCGCGAGGCGGGGATCTCGTCCATCGCGACGGCCCGCGGTGCCCGCTGGACCGTGTGGTTCGCGCTCGCCTGCTACGCCGCCGCCGGCCTGGTCATGCTCGCGACGCCGTGGCCCGGGCCCCTCGCGGCGCTCGTTCCTCTGCTGTACATCGCGACGGTCTGGCCCTACCGCACCATCACCGACGAGACGGCCGAACGGGCGACGGGCGGGTGGAGCCGGTTCCTGTGGGTGAACCAGATCGCCGGCTTCCTCGTGACGCTGCTGCTGATCTGGTGCTGGATCCTCACCGCCTGACCCTCACGCGAAAGGCCCCTCACACCCGCAGGTGTGAGGGGCCTTTCCTGTCGGTGCGGGCTACTGCCCGCCGAGGGCGATGAGCTGTCTCGACGGCGGCGGTCAGTCGCTCGTCCGCCTCGGCGAACGCGGTGAGGTCGCCGGCCTGCAGAGCCGCCTGGCGGTCGAGCATCGCCTGCCGCGCGTCCTGCAGCGCAGCCTCGTACGCGTCGGCCGGCGGGGCGGTCGGATCCGTCGGCTCGGGATCGGCCGTCTCGCCCGGGGTGGGCGTCGGGCTCGGGCCGGGCGTCGGCTCGACGTCGGCGTCGCCGGTGTCGGCACCCGAGTCACCGCCGAACAGGGCGTCGAGCGCCTCGTTCAGCGTGTCCTCGAACGCGACCTCGTTGCCGAACGCGACCAGCACCTTCTGCAGCTGCGGCAGCTGGGTGCCGCTCGATGCCTGCACGAACACCGGCTGCACGTAGAGCAGACCGCCGCCGACGGGCAGCGTCAGCAGGTTGCCGTTGAGCACCTCGGACTGACCCTGCTTCAGCAGGTTGATCTGCGAGGAGATCAGCGGATCCGAGTTGAACGTGTTCTGCACCTGGCCGGGGCCGGGGACCGTCGTGTCGGCATCGACCACCAGCATCCGGAGCTTGCCGTAGTCCTCGCTCTTGACCCCGGCCTCGCCGCCCGCATTCGAGTCGACGGCCAGGTAGCCCATCAGCACGTTGCGGGATGCCGTTCCCTCGGACGCCGGGATGAAGCTCGTGAACATCGAGTACGTCGGCTCGTCCTGACCCGGCATCTGCATCGTCAGGTAGTACGGCGGCTGCAGCACCGTCTCGAGCTGCGGGTCGTTCGGCGTCTGCCACGCGTTGTCGCGCTGGTAGAACGACTGCGCGTCGTCGACGTGGTAGACACCGAGGGCGTAGCGCTGCACCTTGAACAGGTCGGTCGGGTAGCGCACGTGGCTCATCAGGTCGGCGGACATGTCGCTGATCGGCTTGACCGTCGAGGGGTACACGTTCTGCCACGACTGCAGCACCGGGTCCTCTTCGTCCCACGCGTACAGCGTGACGGAGCCGTCGTACGCGTCGACGGTCGCCTTGACCGAGTTGCGGATGTAGTTGATGTTGTCCAGCGCGAAGCGCGGCGCGGTCGTGTTCGAGTCCGAGATCGCCTGCTGCAGGCTCACCGTCGTCGAGTACGGGTAGTTCGCGCTCAGGGTGTAGCCGTCGACGATCCAGACGATGCGGCCGTCCACGACGCTCGGGTACGGGTCGCTGTCGAGCGTCGAGGTACGGCGCGACCTTCTGCACGCGCAGGCTCGGGTCGCGGTCGTAGAGGATCTGAGAGTCCTCGTTGACGTTGTCGGAGAAGAGGATCTGCTCGGACTGGAACTTGAGCGCGTAGATCAGGCGGTTGAAGACGCTGCCGATGCTCGGGCCCGCCGTCGCCGCTGAAGGTCGTCTTGGTCTCGCTCGCGCCGTCCGCACCCGTCGGGTAGTCCAGCTCGACGGGGTCCGTGCCCTCCGGCGCGCCGACGATCGAGTAGGTGGGCGAGAACTCGCCGAAGTACACGCGCGGCTCGAAGTCCTCACGGTCGGACAGGAAGCCGGCCGCGGGGATGCCGCGCTCGAGGAAGACCGGATCGCCGTCGGCGGTGCGGTCGTTGCCCTCGGCCGCGACGACGCCGTAGCCGTGGGTGTAGACGAGGGTCGTGTTCTGCCACGACGCCGCTGCACCGAGCTGGTCCATGTTGAGCTCGCGCACCGAGACGACGGTGTCCTGCGACACGCCGTCGATCTCGTAGCGGTCGACATCCAGCGGGTCCTGGAACTGGTAGTACGCCGCGGAACTGCTCGAGCTGGCGGACCGTGGGGCTGATGATCGCCGGGTCCATGATGCGGATCTGCGCCGTGGTCGCGGCATCCTCGCGCAGCTGGTTCTGCTCGACGTCGGTGACCGCCTCGAAGTTCGTCTTCTCGAGGCCGTCGATGCCGTACGCCGCCTGCGTCATGTCGATGCCGCGCTGATAGAACTCCCGCTCCAGGGCGAGCTGGTTCGGCTGCACCTGGAACGTGTTGACGACCCACGGGTAGCCGATGCCCACGACGATCGACGAGACGACCAGAAGCGCGGTCGCGATGAGCGGGATAGCGCCAGCGGCCGATGACCGCGGTGACGAAGAACAGCAGGGCGACGATGATCGCGGCGATCGAGAGGATCGTCAGGCCCGGGATGATCGCGTTGACGCCGGTGTAGCCGGGTCCGGTGATGCGGTCGCCCGGCTCGACGAGCGTCTTGTAGCGATCGAGCCACAGGCTCGCGCGCCTGGACGAGGAGGTAGAGGCCGGCGATGACGGCGAGCTGGATGCGGGCCGCCTTCGAGATGCGCAGCTCGCGCTGGCCGATCCGCACGGAGCCGTAGAGGTAGGCCACGAGCGCGGTCACGAGCAGGCAGACCAGCAGCACGGCCGAGATGAAGCCGAGCAGCGCGCTGTAGAACGGCATCGCGAAGAGGTAGAAGCCCGTGTCGAGGTTGAACTGCGGGTCGGTCATGTCGGTGGCCACGCCGTTGAACCACAGCCAGGTCGTCTCCCACTGGGCGGATGCGGCGAAGCCGGAGAAGAAGCCGAAGAAGATCGGGATGCCCCACATCGCCAGGCGGCGCAGCGGCTCGACGACCTCCTGATAGCGGTCCAGCTGCGAACTCAGCCGCGCGTAGACGGGCCGCAGGCGGTAGGCGAGCTGGATCGCGAGCCAGACCGGGACGGCCATGCCGATGAAGCCGACGAGGAACATCACGACGCGCGCGACCCACTGCGTCAGGAGCACCGACTCGAACCCGAGCTGCGCGTACCACTGCCAGTCGGCGTAGAGGTTGGCGAAGACGAAGAACGCCACGACGAGCGCGGCGATGATCGCAAGGGAGATCGCGATGATCCGGCGGGAACGGGAGGGCGTGGCCGGGGCCGGCGCTGAGGTCGTGGTCACCGTTCAATCCTAGGCGCGCGGTTCTGGGCGAATGCCGTGCAGTGGGCGAACTCCCGCCGTGAGTTCCGCTGTCCGCGAAGCGCATGCCGGCAGGCGGCACGGCGGCCCTCACGCCCGGTCAGGAAGAGCAGGTGGGCAGCGCGTCGAGGTCGCCGTCTTCGCGGACCGCCTCGAGCACGTCGAGCGCATCGTCGAGCGTGTCGACCGAGAACACGCGCAGACCGTCCGGGACGTGGCCGACGACCTCGTCGCAGTTCTCCACGGGCGCCAGGAACCACTCCGCACCGGCGCCGACGGCACCCCACATCTTCTGACGGATGCCGCCGATCGGGCCGACGTCGCCGCTCGCGTCGATCGTGCCGGTGCCGGCGATCGTCTCGCCGCCGTTGAGCTCGTCGGGGGTGAGCGTGTCGATGATGCCGAGGGCGAACATCATGCCCGCGCTCGGACCCCCGACGTTGTTGAGCTGGATCGTGACGTCGATCGGGAACTCGAAGTCGTTCATGAGGGTGATGCCGATCAGCCACAGCGTCTCGCCGTCGACCTCGGTCTCCTTCGGGGTGATCGAGACGGTCTCCTCCTGCCCGTCGCGCTCGATCACGAGCTCGACGGGTTCGCCCTCGCCCTCGTTGACGATCTCGCGCAGCTCCGCGGCATCCGTCGCCGTCTCGCCGTTGGCGGAGAGGATGACGTCACCCTCTTCGAGCACGCCCGCGGATGCCGAATCCTCGGTGAACGAGTAGACCGTGAGCATGGCGCCGACGTCGTAGCCGAGTTCGGTGAGCGCGGCGGCCGTCGCCTCCTTCTGCGAGTCCACCATCATCGCGGCGCTCTCCTCGTTGCGCTGCTCGGTGCTCTGCCCCACCGGGAAGACGGAGTCGATCGGGAGCACGGCGCGGCTCGGGTCGAACCAGGCGGTGGCCAGCTCGAACCACGACGGCGTGCGCTCGCGGTTGCCGACCACCTGCACGGTCAGCAGATCCAGCGCACCGGCGGTCGGAAAGGTCTCGGCGCCGTCGACCGAGATGAGCGGCACCTGGGTCCCCTGCGTCGACTCGGTCGTGCCGAGGGTGTTGTACACCGGGCCCGGGCGCTGGATGACGTAGGACGTCGGCAGGAACGTGATCACCAGCAGGACGGCGAGCGCGATCGTCAGCGCCCAGATGCCCGCAACCATGCCCCGCGACATCCGCCGGGCGGGCGCAGGCGTGATGGTGACGTTCTCGTCGAACAGCGTCACGAGGGACCTTTCTCTGCCTGGTCGTTCGCGACCGGCGTAAGGGGGAAAGGTCCGTGCCGGGAAGTGCGATGATCCGTGCGACTAGCGTAGATGGCGAGGTCATGACCCGGCTGAAAGGCGGCTGAAGTGGCAGAGTCCGACCGTGAGGACGACCAGAGCCCCGAGGAGCAGTTCCAGGAGCTCATCAGGCAGCTGTTCGGCGGCGCCGGCGGGGAGGTCGATCCCGAGCAGCTCGCGCAGCTGTCGGGCATGGGCATCGATCCCGCGATGATGCAGACCGTCATGCAGCACCTGCAGGGTGCCTTCGCCGGTGGGGCCGACGAGGGCATCTCGTGGGATCTCGCCAAGCGCCAGGCCCTGCACATCGCGAACCAGGACGGCCTGGGCGTGACCGACGGGCAGCGCACCGACCTCGACCAGGCCTTCTCGCTCGCGGCGCTGTGGCTGAGCGAGGCGACCACGATCTCGGAGCTGGCCTCTCCGCCCCGCACGCTCACGCGCGGAGGCTGGGTCGAGGCGACGCTGCCGGTGTGGCAGGAGCTCGCCGAGCCGGTCGCGATGAGCATCGCCGATGCGCTCACCGCCGCCCTGCGCGATCAGGCCCCGGAGGAGATGCAGAGCCTCGTGCAGGGCGCCGGGCGCCTCATGCGCACCGTCGGCGGGTCGCTGTTCGCCTCGCAGCTCGGCCAGGTCGTCGGCAACCTGTCGAAGGAGGTCGTCAGCGGCGGAGACGTCGGCATCCCGCTCATGCCCGACGGCGACGCGGTGATCCTCCCCCAGAACTTCGCCGACTTCGGCCGCGACCTGGAGATCCCCGACGACCAGCTCGCGCTCTACATCGCGACCCGCGAACTCGCGCACGCGCGGCTGTTCCGCCACGCCCGCTGGCTGCGGCTGCACGTCATCTCGCAGGTCACCGACTTCGCACGCGGCATCCACGTCGACACCGACGCCCTCGACGAGCTCGCGTCGCGGTTCGACCCCTCCGAGCCGGAGGAGCTGCGCCGGGCACTGGAGAGCGGAGCACTGCTGCCGAAGCGCTCGGAGGCGCAGGACGCGGCTCTCGTTCGCCTGGAGAACCTGCTCGCGACCATCGAGGGCTGGGTGGATGTCGTGACCGAGGGTGCGACGTCACGCCTGCCGTCCGCCGACCGGATCGCGGAGGCCGTGCGCCGTCGCCGCGCCGTCGGCGGACCGGCCGAGCAGGCTCTCAGCTCGCTGGTCGGTCTGGAGCTGCGCCCGCGGCGCATGCGCGAGGCCGCGGCGATGTGGCGCGCGGTGACGGATGCCGTGGGCATCGCCGGCCGCGATGCCCTGTGGGACTACCCCGACCTCATGCCCGGGGCGGAGGACATCGACGACCCCGCGGCGCTGGTCGCGCGGCTGGAGGCACGGGCACGTGGCGAGGAGCCGGTGCCCGACGAGATGGACGACGCTCTCGCGCGTCTGCTCGCCGGCGAAGACCTCGGTGCGGCGCCGGATGACGCCACGCCGGACGGCGCTGCCCCGGACGGTACGGACGACGACGGAACGAAGCCGACCGACCCGGACGATCCCCGGCCGGTGTAGGGCCGGCCCGCCGGTTCCTCCACAGGCCGGCGAGGCGGCGGCATCCGTCGTCTGATCTGTGGACAACCTCGTTCGCGCCGTCTCGCGCCGCAGAATCGGGGCATGCTCCGACTCGATCCGGCCTTCCCGCCCCTGTGGCGCTCGCCGACGACCCTGCAGTTCGGCGCCGACGCGGTCGCGGTGATCGATGACCCCCAGCCGTGGCAGGAGCGGCTGATCCGCGAGCTCGAGAGCGGCATCCCCGACGCGGCGCTCGATCCGGTCGCGATGGCCTTCGGGGCGCCGGAGGCTGCGGCCGACGAGTTCGTCCACCGGATCGCGCGGGCACTCGTCAGCCCACCTCCTCCGGCGCTGCGGGTCTGCCTGCAGACCCCGGACGGCTTTCCGCGATCGCGCACCACCGCCGTCGTCGATGCCCTCGCCTCAGCGGGCTTCGAGGTGGCCGAGGCGACGTGGTTCGCCGCCCCGGGCGAGGCCGTGCACGCTTCGGCTCCCGTCGTGGTCCTGGCCCACCACGTCGTCGAGCCGCGCCGCGCGGCCGCGCTCATGGGGAGCGATGTGCCGCACCTGCCGCTCGTGTTCACCGGGACCGGCGCCGAGATCGGTCCCTACATCGTCCCCGGGCGCACCGCGTGCCTCGCGTGCGTCGCGGCCCACCGCCGCGACGTCGATCCGGCGTGGCCCCACGTGGCCGCGCAGCTGCTCGGCCGCGCCGCACCGGTCCTGAGCGACGCGCTCACGGTCGAGGCCACGATCGTGGCCGCGCACCTGATCAGCGCCGCCGCGCGGAACCCGCGGCGCCCCCGCTTCCATTCGCTGACCCTCCGCGATGGCTCACTGCACCGCTCGATGCGCGCGCACCGCCCGCACGCAGCGTGCCGCTGCCGATCTCTCGGAGGAACCGCGACGGCTGCCGCTCCCGCGTTCCCCGCGACCACGACAGCGACAGCGTTCGCCCGGCCCGCGTGATGCCGACGTAGGCGAGCCGGCGCTCCTCGTCGACCTGCTCGAAAGTCGTCGCGTAGCTGATCGGCAGCAGGCCCTCCGCGACGCCCAGCAGGTGGACGTGGTCCCACTCGAGGCCCTTCGCGGCGTGCAGCGTCGCGAGGGTCACGGTCCGCATCGCCGGCTCGTGCTGCGCGCGTGCCCGCGCCTGGAGCTCGTCGGTGAAGCCGCGCAGCGTCGTTCCCTCGGGGGACTCCTCGGCCAGCCGCAGGATGGCCGAGCGGGCCTCCCACGAGTCGCGCAGCGCACCGCCCGCCTGGGGCGGCTCGTCGGTCAGGCCGAGCGAGCGCAGCACGTCGCGGACGGCATCGATGAAGCCGCTCTCCAGCGGCGCGACCGATGCCCCGCGCAGCGCCATGACCGCCTGCCGCACCTCGGGGATGTCGAAGAACCGCTTGCCGCCGAGGACCGTCGCAGCGATGCCGTGATCGGCAAGCGCGCGGACGAGCTCGGCGGACTGCGCGTGGGCGCGGTACAGGATCGCCATGCGCCGCGGGTCGACTCCGGCGTCGATGCGCGCCGCGACCTGTGCCGCGACCCCGCGCGCTTCGGAGACGTCGTCCTCGTACGCGGTGACCATCGGCGCATCGGCGGGGCCTGTTGAATCCGGTCCGCGATGCGCCGCGGCCAGCTCGAGCGCGCCGGGTCGGCCGCGCATGAGCTCGTTGGCCACCGCGAGGATCGCGGCATCCGATCGGTAGTTCGTCTCGAGCCGCACGACGCGCGCGTCTTCGTGGACACTCGCGAAATCGAGGAGGAAGCGCGCGTCGGCGCCGGCGAACGAGTAGATCGTCTGGCTCGCATCGCCGACGACGCAGATGTCGCGGCGGTCTCCGCGCCACAGCTCGAGGAGCCGATGCTGCAGGGGCGAGACGTCCTGGAACTCGTCGACCGTGAAGTGCCGGTACTGCTCGTGGACGGATGCCGCCACGTGCGGTTCGGCCTCGAGCATGCCCGCGCACGCCAGCAGGACGTCCTCGAAGTCGAGCTGGCGGCGCTGATCCTTGAGCTTCTCGTACGCGCGCTGAAGGTCGGCGACGCGGGAGACCTCGAGGCGACCGACGCCGTTCGGTCGCGCCGCGACGTACTGCTCGATGCTGCGCATCGTGACCTTGCGCCACTCGATCTCGCTCGCGACATCGCGCAGCGTCGCGACATCGGGATCGATGCCCATCGTGTCGGCCGCGTGGGCGAGCAGCTTCACCTTGTTGTCGATGATGGCGGGCGCGCTGTCGCCGGCCACCGTCGGCCAGAAGTAGTTGAGCTGTGCGAGCGCGGCCGCATGGAACGTGCGTGCGGCCACCCCCTCGACGCCGAGCGCCCGGAGTCTGCCCCGCATCTCCCCCGCCGCCTTCGCGGTGAAGGTCACCGCCATGACACGGCCCGGCGAGTAGGCGCCGGTGTCGACCCCGTGGGCGATCCGATGGGTGATCACGCGCGTCTTGCCCGTTCCGGCACCGGCCAGCACGGCCACCGGTCCGCGCAGCGTGGTCACGGCCTCGAGCTGACGGTCGTCGAGTCCCTGGAGTGCGCGATCGCTCATGGCGATTCCGCGTGCCAATCGCTGATGAGGCTGTGGGCGATCGATGCCGGTCCGGGCAGCAGCAGTTCGCCCCGCCCGGCGAGTCCGGCGCCGATCTCGGCGCGATCGAACCAGCGCACCGCGAGGATCTCCTCGCCATCGGCTTCGGCGGCGGAATCATCGGCCGCCGTCGCGAGGAACCCGAGCATGAGCGAGCGCGGGTACGGCCATGCCTGCGAACCGCGGTACTGCACGTCGACCACGTCGACACCGGCCTCTTCGCGCACTTCGCGCGCCACCGCCGCTTCGAGCGACTCACCCGCCTCGACGAAACCCGCGAAGCACGAGAAGCGCGTGCCCGCCCACATGGCGTTCGATCCGAGCAGCAGCCGGTCGGGATGCCGAGCGCTCGTGATCGCGACGATGACCGCCGGGTCCGTCCGTGGGAAGTGCTCGCGGCCGCACGACGGGCAGTGCCGCGACCAGCCGGCGCTGCGGACCTCGGTGCGCGCACCGCACGCGGGGCAGAACGGAGCCTCGATGAGCCAGCGCCCGAGGCTCAGCGCCTCGACGAAGGCGCCGGCATCCCGTGCCGAGAGCGATCCGCCGACCGTGCGCAGCGCCGCCCATCCGGCCGGTGCCGGGAACGGCTCGATCTCGGCCCGCGGCGACACCGCGGCGAGAACGGCCGCGCCGCTGTCGTCTCGACCGAGGAAGGCCCACTCGGCATCCGCGGGCGCGGCGTCGGGCGCGACCCAGTGCAGCTGCTCCGGTGCCGCGAGGGGGGCGGCGTCTCCGTTCACGACGAGCACGCGCGTCGCCGGCATCCGCCCGCGCAGTCTCGAGCAGCCCGGGCGTCGAACGCTCGTGCGCCGAACGATCCAGACCGGACCGCGCAAGCGGAGGTGGCGTCGTTTCACGCGGTGCGCTGTCGGGGGCCGTCATCGAGGACCTCTCTGCCGCTGGTCGACAAGCCGGGCGTGGCGCGGGGGCGCACGGGCGCACCCGACCTACCCTGGGCACATGGCACGCTCACCCCTCACTCTAGCCGCGTCGGTGACCTCGGCTCTGCCCCGGGTCGGCGTCGTCGGAGTCGGCATCCTCACCGAAGGCGCAGCCGGACGCTACGACGCCGCGCTGGCCGAACTCGACGACGGACGACGTGTCGTCGTGCGTGCGCCGGCCGATGCGGATGCCGCGCCGGAACTCGCCGCCGAGGCGCGCGCGCTGCGCGCGCTGACCCCGGGCGTGCGCGGCCTGCTGCCTTTCCGCGCCCCCGAGCTGCTGGGCGAAGCAGGACTGGGCGATGCCCGTGCGGTCGTCGTCGACTTCCTCCCCGGCTACCGGGTGGATGCCGCCCATCTTCCCTCCGGTCGGGGCGCCGCGACCTCGATCGGCGAGGCTCTTGCCGCGCTGCACGCCCTGCCCCTGTCGATCGTGCGCACCGAGGGTCTTCCGGTCCGGACACCGCAGCAGGTGCGCGACGACGTCTCCCGGCTGATCGATCGCGTCGACGCCACACGCGCCGCGCCGCGACCGCTCGTGGACCGCTGGCGGCGCGCGGTGGCAGCCGACGAGCTGTGGCGGTTCGAATCCGCCGTCGTGCTCGGCGGGGCGGGCGCCGCGTCCTTCCTCTTCGAGGATGTGGATGCCGTCCCCCGCGTCAGCGGTGTGCTCGAGTGGCACGGACTCTCGGTCGGCGATCCGGCGACCGACCTGCAGTGGCTCGCGTCCGCGCCCGCGGCGGCCGATGACGTGTACGCCGCCTACGTCAGCCACAGCGACCGCGCTCCGGATCAGCTCGTGCGGCCTCGTGCCCGCCTGTACGCCGAGCTGGAGTTCGCGAAGTGGCTCGTGCACGGCCACGAGGCAGGACGCGCCGACATCGTCGATGACGCCGTGGGGCTGCTGGAGTCACTCTCGGCCGGTGTGCGCGACGATGACATCGTCCCGCCGTCTGCGCTCGGCGTCGACGATGCCATCGCCCTCCTGGACCGCGTGCCCGATGCGCAGGCGGCGCCGGTCGACACCTCGATGCACACGGACGCGTACGACCCCGAAGAGCTGGCGCTCTGGGTGACGACCGACGACACCGACGACCCGGACGAGTCCGCGCCGGTGGACGAATCGACGACCCCGACCGCCGCGGCGCGGTCGCACGATGACGTCTCCACCGCGCCGATCGACATCTCGTGGGCTCAGCGGGGCGACAGTGCCGGAGCGGATGCCGCGACAGGCACGGACGACGCGCAGGGCGATGCCGACCGCGCATCCGACGCCGCGCTGCGCCGCTGGCTCTCGGACTGACCTCCGCTTCGACCGGCCTCCGCGACTCAGCCGCGCAGCACGAGATCGTCGGCCACGTAGTAGAGCGCGACGTCGATCTGATCGAGCGGGATACCGTGCATCTGGTGGTAGGCACGGCGATACAGCTCGAGCTGCAGCATCCGCTCCTCGCGCTCCGCGTCCGTGCGCGGGGGCGCTCCGGTCTTCCAGTCCACGATCTCGATGCGCCCGCCGCGGTCCTCGCGCCGGTAGACCGCGTCGAGCTTGCAGATGATGACGTGAGGGCGGCCGTCCAGCCCGTTCTCCGCACCCGATGAGACCGTGAAGTCGATCTCGGTCTCGACCTCGATCGGGCTCAGCTCTCCCCATTCCGAGGCGGCGAAAGTGGCCTGCAGTCGTGCGAGCACCGCGGCGTCTTCCGCGGAGGCCGTCGTGGCGGGGCCGTCCTCATCGAGCTCCCACAGCGCGTCGTCGAGTGACCGGGCCGTGCCGACCTTGCCTGATCGCTGCTCGACCCACGCGTGGAACAGCGTCCCCAGCCGCGTCTGGCGGAAGGGCCGCTCGGGAAGCGGCCGGGCGATCCGCGCGACGGTCGTGTCGTAGTCGGAGACGAACTCCTTGTACCTCGACGCGGCGATCCGCGTCGGCGCCACGGCGGTCGACGGACGGTGGCGCTCGTCGCGCTCGGCCAGCAGCAGCGCGAGATCGCGGTCGGGCTCGGACCTCGGCACCGAGAGCGCGTCCGTCACGACGGCCGCAGCGCGCTGCACCGCGTCACGCCGAGCGCCGAGCGGGTCGATCGGCCACTGCAGCAGGCGACGCTCGCCGAGATACGGATCCTCGCCGGGATCGTCGTCGGGAAGGGAGACTCCCAGCGCCTCGGCGATCTCGCCGAGGAACACGCTGCGCTGCCTCGGCCGCTTCGTGCCCGACCAGCTCGCGCCCGTCAGCAGCAGATGATCGCGGGCGCGGGTGACCGCGACGTAGGCCAGTCGACGGTCCTCCTCGAGCTGGCGTGCGCGATTGGCCGCGACGAACGCGTCGATCGCGGCCTTCAGATCCTGCTGGGTGGGCGCGGCATCCCGTTCCCACTGCAGCGCCGGCAGCCAGCGCGCATCGCCGCGGAACGAATAGGGCAGGATGCCGAAACCCAGCCACCCCTTCGTGTCGCGCGCAGCGCTCGGAAGCTCGTCCTTCACGAGTCGCACGACGGCGACGGCGTCCCACTCGAGCCCCTTGGAGCCGTGGATCGTCAGCAGCTGGACGACGTCGTCCTCGGGCGGTTCGGTGCGCGGGGCGAATTCGTCGAGCTGCTCGGCGTGGTCGAGCCACGCGATCAGGTTCGAGATCGAACCCGACTCGTCGGCCGCCAGGAACGCGTGCAGCTCGTCGACGAACGCGCGCAGCTGAGACGACGCGACGCGTGCGGGCCCGCGGGACTCGTTCGCGGCGAGCTCGACATCCAGCCGCAGCTCGAGCTCGATGAGCCGCACGAGATCCGGAATCGGCATCCCCGCAGCCCGACGCAGACCCGCGAAGACCGATGCGGCCTCCCGCAGTCGCGCCCGCGCCTCCGGGGTGAACGCGGCCAGCCACCCGTGGTCCGGCGGATGGCGCAGGACGAAGTCGAGCGCGTCGATGAGCGACCCGTCATCGTCGCCGGCGCTGCCGCGGATGCGCTCGACGACCTCGGGCGCGAGCGGCTGCAGCGCGGCGTCATGGCGGGCGATGCGCCGCGCGAGGGCGGCGAGTTCGCGCAGATCCGGGAGCCCGATCGCCCACCGCGGGCCGGCGAGCAGCCGGATGAGCGCCGACCCGGCACTCGGGTCGGTGAGCACGCGCAGGGCACTCACGACGTCCACCACTTCGGGCGTGGACAGCAGCCCGCCGAGGCCGAGGATGCGGTGCGGAATACCGCGCCGCCCGAGCGCGTCTCCGAAACGCACCATGTGCTTCTTGCTGCGGAACAGGATCGCGCCGGTGGTCGACTTCGACTCGGCAGCGCGCTCAGCGCGCACGCGGCCGAACCACGTCGCCACCCGGTCGGCTTCCGTGTCGAGGTCGGCGTCGAAGGCCAGCTCGACGGCGCCGCGCGGAGCTGCCGGCCGTGCGCGCAGCTCCTCGACGGCGACGGACGCCGAGCCGGCCAGCGGTGCCAGCACGGCGTTCGCCGCCGTCAGCACGTCGGCGCTGTTGCGCCAGCTGGTCAGCAGCGAGAACTGCAGGCAGGCGGCATCCGGGGAGAACGCGTTCGCGAAGCCGCCGAGGTTGCCGGCGCTCGCGCCGCGCCACCCGTAGATGGCCTGATGCGGATCGCCGACCGCCATGACGGCCGTTCCGGCGAACAGGGAGGCGAGCAGATCGGTCTGCACGACCGAGGTGTCCTGGTACTCGTCCAGCAGCACGACACGGAACCGGTCGCGCAGGTCGTCGGCCACCGCCGGATGCGTCCGCACGACCTCCAGCGCGCCGGCGACCTGATCGGAGAAGTCGAGCACGCCGAGCCGCTGCTTCTCGGCCGCGTATTCGCGCGCGAGGTCGGCCAGCAGGGCGAGCGCCCCGACTTTCTCCTCGGCCTCGGCGACGTCGCTGTAGACGACGGTGCCCTTGCGGGTGGAGGGCCGCTCGAGCACGTCGCGGAATCGCTCCGGGAAGCGGGCGAGCTCGTCGAAGGAGACGAGATTGTCGACGCCGTCGCGCGCGATGCGCAGCGCCGCGTCGACGATGCTCCGCACCGCCTCGCCGCGCGTCTCCAGCCGTGGGTCGTCGGAGGCGAACACGACCCGGCGCATGAGCAGCCACGCCGCGGACTCCGACAGGATCACCGCCTCGGCGTCACGGCCGATCCGCACGGCGTGCTCGCGCACGATCTGGTCGGCGAAGCTGTTGTACGTCGCGACCGAGGGCCGATGCAGCAGGGCGTCGTCATCGGGTGCCTCGGCCGTGGCGCCCACCCCGGCGGCCAGGTCGTCCAGCAGGGCCTGGCGGGCAGCCGACGCCTTCGCCCCCTCGCCCCCCGCGCGCTCCAGCTCGCCGAACGCAGCGAGGCGCCCGGCCGCGTGGAGCGCGGGAAGCGCCGGCAGCAGCCCGCGGCGCTCGAATTCGGCGAGCCGCTGCAGCCGGCGCTGGATGCGCTCGGCCAGCTCGCCGGCGGCCTTCCGGGTGAACGTGAGTCCGAGGACCTCGTCGCGACGGACGATGCGGTTGGCGACGAGCCAGACCACCCGCGCCGCCATCGTCTCGGTCTTGCCGCTGCCGGCACCGGCGACGACCAGGGCGGGGGCGAGCGGCGCTTCGATGACCGCCGTCTGCTCGCGCGTCGGCGGAAACTGGCCGAGCGCAGCGGCGATCACCTCGGCCGAGAGTGTTGCGATGCCGATCTCACCCGCGGTCACGGATGCCGTCACGATGAGCTCACCGCGCCGATCGTGTGGATGCGGCACAGGCCGTAGGAGAACTCGTCGCGGCAGTGGTCCTCGTAGGGAGCGGCGAACGTCGTGCCGCGCATCACGTCGACCGCCGAGCGGATACGCCCCAGGAACACGTCGCGACGCTCGTCGTCGAACGGCGGCTGCCACGGGGTGGCGTACTCCGACCGGGCCGCCGTCGGTCGAAGGACGAGGAGCTTCGCGCCTCCGGGCGGCAGGTCGACGGCGGCCGGGATCGCGCCGGATTCGAAGGCCAGCTGATAGGCCCCGAGCTGCGGATTGTCGATCACCTTCGCGTCGGTCTGCGGCTCCCGCTTGCCGGTCTTGAGATCGACGATCACGACCGTGCCTTCTCTCGTCAGCTCCACGCGGTCGATGTAGCCCGAGAGGATCGCTCCGTGCTCGAACGCGTCGGCGTCATCCAGCGGGATCGCGACCTCGAAATGAGGTTCGGCGCCGATCAGCGTGCCGCCGTCCGCCTCGAAGCGATGGAGGTACACGTGCAGGCGCCGCACGAGATCGCGCGCGCGTACGCGCTCGGCGCGGTCGCGCCATGCGGCCTCGAAGCTCAGTTCGCCCCACCGGGTCTCCACCTCCGCCCACAGACTCGCCTCATCCGACCCGGCGGAGTGCTCGAGCGCCGCGTGGATGATCGTGCCGAGACCCGCCGTCGTTCCTCCGGGGTCGCCGCCGAGATCGCCGATCACCCAGTTGAGCTCGCACTCCTCGAGGGTGTGCAGCCGGGAGGGAGAGACGCGCACGTCTTCGCGGGCCAGGTCTCGCAGCGGGCCGATCGAGGTCGGCGCCCCCACTCCGAACCACTCGCCGGGCGCGGCACCGGCCACCCCCGCGTCCGCGAGTATCGCGAGCTGCTGCGCGGAGTGCTCGGCGCGCACACGCGAGGACGGCTCGGTCAGGGAGCGTCGGTGCATCGCCACCAGTCCGCGCAGCGTCAGCGGGTGCTCGACGGTGTGCCGCTCGGGGTCGGGCAGGAACTCGAAGAACACGCTCGGACCCATGTCATCGTCGTCCACCGCCGTCACGACGACGCGTTCCGTCGCCCGTGACAGCGCCCTGGCGAGCAGGCGAAGCTCGTCGTGCATCGCGTCGCGACGGCGATCGAGGGTGGACACCGCGCCCGCGTCGACGCGGGTGGCGGCATCCGCGAGCCGCCAGGTCTCCAGCAGTGAGCCGCGCAGGCGCGTGTTCGGCCAGACGCCCTCCTGCACCCCGGCGATCACGACGGTGTCGAACTCGGTGCCCAGGGCGCCGGCGGGGGTCAGGATGCGCACGGCGTCGCCGCCTTCGGGCGCATCCAGACGGTCTTCGGCCACAGCGCTGTCGAGGATGCTGCGGACGAACACCCGCGGATCGGCATCCAGCGATCGCTCCACGAAGCGCTTCGCTGCCTGGAACAGCGCCACGACCGCATCCAGGTCGCGCCCCGCCTGGTCGGCCAGCGGCCCGTGGCCACGGGCGAGCTCGGACCACGGCCGCTCGAGGCCGCTGCGGTCCCATGCGGTCCACAGGAGCTCGTGCGCGGTCGCGCCACGGCTCAGCTCGTCGCGGAGCACGGCGAGCGTGCGGGCGAACGCGGCCGCGCGGCGCGCCTCGCGCGTGTCGATCAGGTCGAACTCGAGCGGCTGACGCATCGCGGAGACCAGCAGATCACGGCCGGAGCGCGCCGGTTCGGCGCCGGGCTCGACGGCCTCGCGCAGAGCGACGTGCCGCAGCGCCGAACGCAGGCGGCGCAGTTCGACGGCGTCCAGTCGGCCGCCCGCGCCGACCAGCGCCTCCGCCACGTCCTCGTACGTCCAGTCCTCGCGTGCGGCCAGATCGATCACGCGCAGCAGATCGCGCACCGGAGCGAGAGTGCCGAGCGGGCGCCCCGGCCCTGCCGGGCGCGTCGGAACCTCTCGCGCGGCGAGCTCCGCCTCGAGCGCGGCGACCTGGCGCGTGTCGTGCGCGATCACGGCGCACGAGGACCACGGGACCGCTTGGTGCACATGCCGCTCGCGCAGAAGCCGGGCGATCGCGTCGTACTCCTCGGCGGGCGAGCGCAGCGTGAGGGCGCGGACGGAGGCGTCCGGCCCGGCGCCGGTCGCAGCGGCGCGGTGCGCGACCACGCCCACGACACCGATCCGCTGCGTGACCTGGCGGACCAGCTCGTTCTGCCACGCCGTGCCGCGGTGCGCCTCGGACAGCACCGAGACGCTCCCCAGACCGGCCGCGAGGCGCGCGAAGTTCTCCGGCGTCGCGCCGCGGAAGGCACCCGATCCCACGTCGGGATCGCCGAACGCGAGCACCGCGATGCCGCGCCGGATGCACGCCTCCAGCAGTTCGACGCCGCCCAGCGTCAGCTCCTGTGCGTCATCGACGAGGATGACCGACACCCGGTCGGCGATCTCGGAGCCCGCAGGCGCGGTGCGGAGCACGCCGACGGCCTCTCGCACGAGACCGGCGGCATCCCGATGGGCGCCGCGCATGTCGGCGCGCACCTGCAGATACTCGTCCAGGAACGACGCCATGGTCTCCCACACCGGGATCGCGTGCGCCGCGCCCAGCGCGCGAAGCCGGTGCGACTCGATGCCGAGCGTCGTGCACTCGGCCAGGAAGGTGCGCACCTCGGTGCGGAAGCCCTTCGTGGCGCGGATGCTCGGCCCCAGCCAGTCCGGCCAGCGGCCGAGACCTTCTGCTTCGTCTTCGGCGTCGCCCTCCAGCAGATCCTGGATGAGCTGGTCTTCGTCGCCGCCGGTGAGCAGCTGGGGCGGCTCCTCTCCTGCCGCCACCTCGGTCGCCCGCACGAGCTGGTAGGCGAACGACGCGATCGACCGCGCGAGGGGACCGGAGGTGGCCCGTTCGACGGCGAGCGCGAGCCGGTCGCGCAACGCGGTCGCGCTCTGGCGCGAGGGCGTCAGCACCAGAAGCGAGTCGGGGTCCGTTCCGGCCGCCACGAGCGCCGCGACACGGGCGACGAGCGCCGTGGTCTTGCCGCTCCCGGGCGCGCCCACCACGACTCCGGATGTCTCCGGCGGGAGACCGACGACCGCACGCTGGTGCGTGTCCAGCGCAGGGGCCGCGCCGGATTCGTCGCCGGAGTCCATGGCTTCGACGGTAGCGCGAGGATCCGACATCGCCGGTCCACCCGGCCGCGATCCGCCGTTCGCCGAGAGCGTGCGGCAGACGGCCGGGGCGGCATGACCGGTGTCGTAGAGTTGCCATGCGCACCGGGGATCCGGGCGCACGAGGCCCCGGGGCACAGCCCCGTCGCAGGAGGTATTTCACGTGGAGATCCGCATCGGCATCGCCAACACCGGCCGTGAGCTCAACTTCGAATCGGGCGAGCCCGCCGACGCCGTGAAGAAGGCGGTCGCGAGCGCTCTCGAGGCGGGTGCGACGCACGTGAGCTTCACCGACGCGAAGGGCACGAGCTACATCGTCCCGACCGCGAGCCTGGCCTACATCGAGCTCGGCACCGAAGAGTCGCGCCGCGTCGGCTTCGTGGCCTGAGCCCGCTCCGCCCGTGCAGATCCTCCTCGCCTTCATCATCGGCGCCGCGATCGGCGCGGCCGCTCACTTCCTGGTGCCGGGCCGCAGCACGCGCGGCGTCGCCCTCGCGCCGATCATCGGCGCGTTCTCCGCGGGCCTGGTCTGGATGATCCTCACCTGGGCGGGCGTCGGGCTCGACAGCCCCTGGCTCTGGCTCTCGGCGTTCGTCGCGCCGATCGTGGTGACCTACCCGGTCCTGGTGATCCTGGCGCGCACCCGCGCCGCGCACGACGCCCGGGAGCGCACTCGCCTCAAGATCGGCTGAGCCGCTGCACTGAAGCGAGCTACGCCGCGAGACCCATCGCGTCCATGCGCTTCGAGTGGGCGCCCATCAGGTCGGTGAAGACGGGTTCGACCTTCTGCTCGTCGGCGACGCCCAGCGTCGGCGGCCTCAGCGCGGCGCGGGCGATCAGCAGCGTGTCGCCGACCAGGCGCCTGCCCCACATCGCCAGCAGCGACTTCCACTCGGGGTCGCTCGCGATCGTCTCGCCGATGATGTCGACGATGGCCTGCCGGTCATCGTCCGCCTGCAGGATGCGGGCGACGCGACGGCCGGTGTCGCCGTAGCTCGACGACAGCGCGAGATAGAAGTCATCGAGCATGCCGGCGGTGATGTGCACCGAGAGCATGGTCTCCTGCGGCCGCACGCCGTGCGTCGCGCGCCGGAAGGCATCCAGCGGCTCCCGGAACGGCAGCATCAGACTCGTCGGATCGTCGCCGCGCTCGCGGATGAGCGCCACGAGCTCCTCGTGCTTCTTCAGCGCAGCTCCGGCCGCCCGCGAGAGCGACTCCTTCTCGGCGAGCTGCGGGGTCGAGGCGATCAGCTCCGAAAGCGTCTCGAAGAAGCCCAGCTGGAGGTACGCCGCCTGCCCGAGGAACGTGTCGATCTCGGGCGCGAGCTCCTCGAAGTCGACGCGGTGGGCGTCGCTCGCCTCGTCTCGGGACCGCAGCTGGAGCTTGCGCCCCTGAGGCCGCTGCTGCCAGAACCACTTCACCACGAGCTACAGCATAGGTGCGCGGCATCCCGAACCCGTGGCCCGTCGTGGCGGATGCCGCCACGCGGAGCGCGAGCCGGTATCCTGGAGCCAGTCCCCGGCGTCGGATCGGGGCTCCCGCGCCTGTGGCAGAGATAGGGCGTGGATCCCATCCCAGCCCGCGCGGCGAGAGTCTCCTCCGCGCCAGGGCACCCACAAGGCAGCATCTCACTGCCGGACAGGCTCACATCGTGACGACCTTCGCCGAACTCGGCGTAGACCAGGACATCGTCGAGACCCTTGCCGCGAAAGGCATCGTCGACGCGTTCCCCATCCAGGAGCAGACCATCCCCCTGGGTCTGCCGGGCCAGGACATCATCGGCCAGGCCAAGACCGGAACCGGCAAGACCTTCGGCTTCGGCATCCCCGTCGTGCAGCGGCTCGGCCCGAACCCCGAGCACGGCGTCAAGGCCCTGATCGTGGTGCCGACCCGCGAGCTGTGCGTGCAGGTGTACGAAGACATCGACATGCTCACCTCGGGCCGCTCGACCAGCGTCGTGGCGATCTACGGCGGCAAGGCCTACGAGGGCCAGATCGACCAGCTGAAGGCCGGCGCGCAGATCGTCGTCGGAACCCCGGGCCGGCTGATCGACCTGAACAACCAGCGTCTGCTCGACCTGTCGCACGCGACCGAGGTCGTGCTCGACGAGGCCGACAAGATGCTCGACCTCGGGTTCCTGCCCGACATCGAGAAGATCTTCCAGAAGGTCCCGGCCATCCGTCACACGCAGCTGTTCTCGGCGACGATGCCGGGTCCGATCGTGGCACTGGCACGACGGTTCATGACCAACCCGATCCACATCCGCGCGACCGACCCCGACGAGGGTCTCACGCAGGCCAACATCCGGCACCTGGTCTATCGCGCGCACTCGCTCGACAAGGACGAGGTCATCGCCCGCATCCTGCAGGCCGAAGGGCCGTGGCAAGACCGTCGTCTTCACCCGCACCAAGCGCGCCGCGCAGCGGCTCGTCCGACGAGCTCGGCGACCGCGGCTTCAACACCGCCTCCGTGCACGGCGACATGAGCCAGGAGGCGCGCGAGCGCTCGATGGCCGCGTTCAAGGCCGGCAAGAAGGACGTGCTGATCGCCACGGACGTCGCCGCGCGCGGCATCGACGTCGACGACGTCACCCACGTGATCAACCACACGATCCCCGACGACGAGAAGACCTATCTGCACCGCGCCGGCCGCACCGGCCGCGCCGGCAAGACCGGCATCGCGGTCACGTTCGTGGACTGGGACGACCTGCACAAGTGGGCGCTCATCAACCGCGCCCTGGAGTTCGGCCAGCCCGAGCCGACCGAGACCTACTCGTCGAGCCCGCACCTGTTCAGCGACCTCGACATCCCCGCCGGCACGAAGGGACGCCTGACGACCGCCCCGCGCACCCAGACGGTCAAGACGCAGGAGTCCTCGCGCCCCGCCTCCTCGGGCCGCGACGGCGACTCGGGCCGGCGCCGGCGCCGCGGCGGCGAGTCCGCAGCAGGCGGCTCCTCCACGGGCACCTCGACGCTCCCCCCGCGCCCGAAGTCCCCGCCGAGCACGGCGCGCGCGACGCCGCGGAAGGCGCCGGCACGCACGACGGCGGCGGCAAAGAGCACCACGACGGCAACGCCGCACCCCGGCGCCGCCGTCGTCGTCGCGGTGGATCGCGCCCGAGCGGCGCGCCCGCGGGCGCCTGAGCCCAGGAACTACGCAGATCCGTCGCGTTCCCGTGAAGTCGCCTGCTCGCGGGCGGTCGGCGGCCGTGGCGGGTAGACCCACGCCACGAGCACGACCGAGATGATCATCAGCAGGAACCACGAGACGAGCTTCGTCATCGACACCGGCTGCCAGCCGTCGAGCTGATCGGGGTACATCCACGCACCCGCCCAGGTGCCGATGTTCTCGGCGAGGTAGATGAACACCGCGACGCCGGCGAACGCCGCGAGAAGCGGCATCCGGATCACGGCGCGCCAGACACGCGCGTACATCACGGTGCGCGCCCACAGCAGGACGACGGCGACCAGGAGCACCCACCGGAAGTCCCAGATCCAATGGTGCGTGAAGAAGTTCACGTAGATCAGGACCGCGACGACCGCGGTGAGCCACCGGCGGGGGTAGCGGACGAAGCCGAGGTCGAACAAGCGGTAGACGCGCACCATGTAGGACCCCACCGCTGCGTACATGAACCCGCTGAACAGCGGCACCGCACCGATCCGCAGGATGCCCTCCGCCTCGTACATCCACGATCCGACGTCCGTCTTGAACAGCTCCATGACGGTGCCCGTGACGTGGAACAGCACGATCACCCACAGCTCGCGCCCGGACTCCAGCCGCGTCGCCAGCATCGCGATCTGGATGAGCACGGCCGCGATGGTGAGGAAGTCGTTGCGCGCCAGCACGGCGTCATCCGGGTACCAGAGTCGCGCGCCGACGATCACGACCAGCAGCGCGGCGCCGAAGATGCACGCCCACGCCTGCTTGAGGAGGAAGACACCCGCTTCGACGCAGAACGCTCGGAATCCGGATGCCGGGGCCTCCGCGAGCACGCGGTGGGCGACCCCGTCGATCCGCTGCTCGAGCCGAGTCGGCTGACGCATCCCTCGACGCTAATCGAGCCGCACTCGGCCGGTCCGGAGCCGTTCACCGTGAGAAAGCTGGGAAAGCGCTAATGTGAGCGGCGCGGCGATCGTGCCGCATCCCTCGCATGAAAGGCCGTAATGAGATTCATCGACGCAGTGGAGTACCAGGGGTTCTGGGGGTCCATCGGGGACTTGATCTGGTGGTTCCTCTGGGCATTCGTGTTCTTCACCTACCTGATGGCGCTGTTCGCCGTCATCGGCGACCTGTTCCGCGACCACAAGCTCAGCGGCTGGTGGAAGGCGGTGTGGATCATCTTCCTGATCTTCGTGCCGTTCCTGACGCTCCTGGTGTACCTGATCGCACGCGGAAAGGGCATGGCCGAGCGCGGCGCCGCTCAGGCCAGAGAATACAAGGCCGCCCAGGACAGCTACATCAAGTCGGTCGCGACCGCGAGCCCTTCCGAGGAGATCGCCAAGGCGAAGTCGCTCCTGGATTCCGGAGCGATCACGCAGGCTGAATTCGACGAGCATCAAGGCCAAAGCGCTCAGCTGAGACCGAGGCCGTAAGCAGAAGATCCCGTCGCGTCCGCGGCGGGATCTTCTGCTTACGGGTAGACCGGCGTGCTCCCGGTGCCCCGCTCGATGATGCGGGCGACCATGTCGTCGTCGGTGGTGTTCTCGCCGGGCTGGTTCGGCTTGCCGAGGCCGTGGTAGTCGCTCGATCCGGTCACGATCAGATCGCGCTCCTGGGCGATCCGGCGGAGGGTGCGCGTGCCCGCCTCGAGGTTCTCGCGATGACCGAGTTCGAACCCCGCGAGGCCTGCCTCCAGCATCCGGCGCATGACCCCCGTCGGCAGCAGGCCGGCGCGGCCGGCGGGATGGGCGATGATCGCCACTCCCCCCGCTCCCACGACGCGCTGCACCGCGAGCACGGGATCCGGTGCGTACAGCGCGATGTAGTAGTCGCCCCGCGGGCTGAGGATGTCCGAGAACGCCTCCGCGCGATCGCGCACGTGGCCCTTCGCGATGAGCGCGTCGGCGATGTGCGGGCGCCCGACGGTCGCCCCGTCGGAGGTCTGGGCGAGGATGTCGTCCCAGTGCAGGTCGAAATCGCGGCCGATGCGATCGGCCATCGTCCGCGCGCGCTCGAGCCGCGACGATCGGATCCGATCGGTCATCGCCCGCAGGTCGGGGTCGTCGGGATCGATCAGGTACGCCAGCACATGCACGCTGCGCCATTCGTGCTTCGCGGAGAGTTCCATTCCCGGAATGAACGTGATTCCGAGGGATGCCGCAGCCTCGGCCGCATCCGCCCACCCCGACGTCGTGTCGTGGTCGGTCAGGGCCGCGGTGCGCAGGCCGTGGCGATGGGCGGCGGCCATGACCTGCGCCGCGGATTCCGTGCCGTCGGAGTGGATCGAGTGCAGGTGCAGGTCGCTCGGCCCCTCGAAGCGACGCGTGTCCGGCATCCTTCGAGCGTAGCGCGCGGGTGGCGGGTCAGACGGGTGCGCGCACCTGCGCGACCGCCCCGCGCACACGGATCTCTCAGACTGCTGACATAGAGTCGCCGGGTGCTTCGCATGTTGGGGATCCTCGCGACCGTGGTCTGCGCGATCGCGGCGGCCGTCCTCACGTGGCCCGCGTTCTTCCGGCTCGAGCGCACCTTTCCGATCGCGCAGATCGTGTCCTTCCGGGGCATGCTCGCCGTGGCGTTCGCCGCCCTGATCGTGCTCGCGCTGCTGTTCGCGATCGTGCGGCCGCTGCGGGGCTTCGCCCTGTCGCTCGCGCTGATCGCGGCCGTGGCGATGGTCGCGAACGTCGCGATCGTGGCCACCCGCGGAATCGGCACCGAGACCCTGCCGGCCAAGACCGAGGACAGCATCCGCGTCATGACGTGGAACACGGCGGGGGCGGCGACGGCACCCGAGACCGTCGCCCAGATCGCCGTGGCGATGGATGCCGACATCGTCACACTGCCCGAGACGACGATCGAGACCGGCGAGAAGGTCGCGCTCGCGATGCGCGATCTCGGGCATCCGATGTGGGCCCACTACACGGACTATCCGTCGACCCAGTGGGATGCCGGATCGACCACGCTGCTGATCTCCCCCGAACTCGGCGACTACGCCGTGATCGAGTCGTCGCTGGACGGCTCGAGCAACACCTCGACGGTGCCGAGCGCGGTCGCGATGCCGACGAGCGGCGACGGGCCCATCGTCGTGGCCGCCCACGCGGTCGCACCGCGTCAGAGCTACATGCAGTACTGGCGATCCGACCTGCAGTGGCTCGCGGACCAGTGCGTCGACGACAACGTGATCATGGCGGGCGACTTCAACGCCACGATCGACCACATGCGCAACCTCGGGGTCGACGGCGGCACGCTCGGCCGCTGCCACGACGGCGCGGCCGAGACCGGCAACGGCGGAGTCGGCACGTGGACGGCGGAGATCCCCGCGCTCGTGGGGGCGCCGATCGACCACGTGATGGCCTCGAGCCACTGGAAGCCCACCGGCTCGCTCGTGCTGAAGTCGATGGACGGATCGGGCAGCGACCACCGGCCGCTGATCGTCCAGTTCGAACCGGTCGACTGAGTCCGTCGCCGGTGCGAGACTTGAAGGATGAGCACCGCAGGCGACAGCGAAACGACCGGCACGACCGAACTGGCCCCTGAGGCAACGCCCCCCGAGATTCCTGCGAACAGCACGGCGAACCGTCGTCAGGGGTTCGGCCAGGGCTTCCTCGACACGATCTCGACGGGGTGGGCCGAGCGCCCCGAGGTCCTGCCGCCCGCCCGCGAGCAGTCCGCCTACGCCGCGCGTCGGCGCGACGCGCTCTCGGCCGCCTTCCCGGGCAAGCGCCTGGTCGTGCCCGCCGGGCCCTACAAGGTGCGCAGCAACGACACCGACTACCCGTTCCGGGCGCACTCGGCGTTCGCGCATCTCACCGGCTGGGCATCGGATGCCGTACCCGACTCGCTGCTCGTCTTCGAACCGCGCACCGAAGGCGAGCGCATCGGCCATGACGTGACCCTCTACTTCCGCGAGCGCGCCGACCGCACGACGGCGGAGTTCTATGCGAACCCGTCGATCGGCGAGTTCTGGATCGGTCCGCGTCCCGCACGGGAGGGCGTCGCCTCCGACCTCGGTGTCGCGACCGCGCACATCGACTCGTTCGCCGCGACGGATGCCGACCTCGTGGTCGACGAGGATGCCGACCTCACCCGCTTCGTCTCCGAACTGCGCCTGCGCAAGGACGAGTACGAGATCGCGCAGCTCCAGCTCGCGGTCGACGTCACCGCCGACGGGTTCGACGACATCGTCGCGAACCTCCCCCGCATCATCGAGCACCCCCGCGGCGAGCGGATCGTCGAGGGCGTCTTCCACCAGCGCGCACGCAGCGACGGCAACGGGGAGGGCTACGACACGATCGCCGCCTCGGGTCCGCACGCGTGCTACCTGCACTGGACGCGCAACGACGGCGCGGTGGCGCCGGGCGACCTCATCCTCATCGACGCCGGCGTCGAGGTCGACAGCCTCTACACGGCCGACATCACCCGCACGATCCCGGTGAGCGGCACCTTCACCGAGGTGCAGCGCCGCGTCTACGAGGCGGTGCGCGAAGCGGCGGATGCGGCGTTCGCGGCCGCCACGCCCGGAGCCAAGTTCAGCGACCTGAACGCGGCGGCCTGGAAGGTCATCGCCCACCGCGTCGCGGAGTGGGGCTTCCTGCCGGTGTCCGCCGACGAGTCCCTCGACCCGGACACCGGTCATCACCACCGCCGCTACATGGTGCACGGCACGAGCCACCACCTCGGCCTCGACGTCCACGACTGCGCGCAGGCCCGTCGCGAACTGTACGCGGGCGGCACGCTCGAACCCGGGATGGTCTTCACGATCGAGCCCGGCCTCTACTTCCAGATCGACGACCTCACCGTGCCCGAGGAGTATCGCGGAATCGGCGTCCGCATCGAGGACGACATCCTGATGACGCCGGAGGGCCCCGTCAATCTGTCGTCGGCGATCCCCCGCACCGCGGATGAGGTCGAGGCCTGGGTCTCGCGCCTGACCTCGTGACCTTCGTCCCGCCCCCGGCCTTCACGACGCGCCCGACGCTGACGGGCACGTTCGGGATGTCGGCATCCACCCACTGGCTGGCCACGGCGAGCGCTCAGGCGGTGCTCGAGCGCGGCGGCAACGCGTTCGACGCCGCCGTGGCGGGCGGCTTCGTGCTGCACGTCGTGGAACCGCATCTGAACGGCCCCGGCGGCGATCTGGTCGGCATCTTCTCCACCGCCGCCGATCCCGGAACCCCTGTCGTGCTGGTGGGGCAGGGTCCGGCACCGGCCGCCGCGACGATCGAGCACTTCCGCGCCGAAGGCCTCGACCTCGTGCCCGGTGCCGGCGGTCTCGCCGCCGCGGTGCCCGGATCGGTGGATGCCTGGCTCATGCTGCTGCGCGACCACGGCACGTGGGAGCTCGCCGACGTGCTCTCGTACGCGATCGGCTACGCGCGGGACGGGCATCCGCTGCTCGCCCAGGCGGCGACCACGATCGCGCGCGTCGCAGGGCTGTTCACCGCGCACTGGCCGTCCTCGGCCGACCTGTGGATGCCGGGAGGGCGCGTGCCCGAGGCCGGCACGATGATGCGCAATCCCGCGTACGCGCAGGTGCTCGAGGCGCTGGTCTGCGGCCGGCCACGCGATCCGCGACGAGGGACCCGTAGGCCGGGTCGCGCGGATCGACGCCGCACGACACGAGTGGAAGACCGGGATGGTCGCGCACGCGTCGTGCGACTTCCTCGCGCGCCCGCACCGGCACTCCGACGGCGCCGACCATGCGGGCGTCATCACCGCGGAGGACTTCGCGGCCTTCGATGCCGGCTACGAGCCCGCCGTCTCGATCGAGTTCCGCGGACACACGATCGCCAAGGCCGGCGCCTGGACGCAGGGTCCGGCGCTGCTGCAGGCGCTGCGGATCCTCGACGGGCTCCCCGACATCGACCCGTCCACCGAGGCCGGCGCGCACGCCGTGCTCGAGGCGCTCAAGCTCGCCCTCGCCGACCGCGACGCCTATTACGGCGACGCCGACGTGCCGCTGGACGTGCTGCTGTCGGAGGAGTACGCGGCTGCGCGTCGCGAGCAGATCACGTCGAGCGCGTCACGCGAATGGCGACCCGGGGTCGTCGCCGGCCATGAGCCGTTCCGCCCGCCGCTGCGCACCGAGAGCGCCACCGCCGTCGCGGGCGTCGGCGAGCCGACGGTGGCGCGCACGGGTCAGACCCGCGGCGACACGTGCCACATCGACGTCGTCGACCGGTGGGGCAACATGATCGCGGTCACGCCGTCCGGCGGCTGGCTGCAGTCCTCGCCCACCGTGCCCGAACTGGGCTTCTGCCTCGGCACGCGCCTGCAGATGATGTGGCTGGATGCCGACTCCCCCGCCGCGCTGCGCCCGGGGCGCCGCCCGCGCACGACGCTGACTCCCACGCTCGTCCTGCGTGACGGTCGTGCCGAGATGGCGCTGGGCACGCCCGGCGGCGACCAGCAGGAGCAGTGGCAGGTTCCCGTGCTCCTGCGGATGATCGCGGGCGGCTACACGGCCCAGCAGGCGATCGACGCCCCTTCGCTGCACACGACGGCGCTCGTGGACTCGTTCTGGCCGCGCGGCTGGACGGCCGCCGGAGTCGTCGTGGAGGACAGACTCGGCGACGAGGTCATCGCCGGGCTGCGGAGTCGCGGTCACGACGTGACCCGTGCCGGCGACTGGTCGCTCGGGCGCGTCTCCGCGGTCGGACGCGATGCCGCCACCGGCGGCGTGTGGGCAGCGGCGAACCCGCGCGGCATGCAGGGCTACGCGGCGGGGCGCTGAGGCTCGGCCGACAGCCGATCAGCCGCGCGTGCGCAGGAAGGCCGCCACGAGCGGCGCCAGCCCCGCACCGATCTCGTCGGCCGGACGCTTGCGGCCCTTCACCTCGAACGAATGACCGCCGCCGTCGATCCACTCGATCGTGGCGTCCTGACACGAGGCGACCGCCTCCTCGAGCTGCGCGTGCGGATCGACGAACGGGTCGTTGGTCCCCTCGACGAACAGCTGCGGCTGCGTGACGGACGGCAGGTGCGCCACCCGCGGCTTCGACGGGTCGCCCGGCGGGTGCAGCGGATAGCCGAGATACACGAGTCCGGCCGGAGTGATCGCCCCCTCGGCGGCGGCCATCGACGCCATGCGCCCGCCGTACGACTTGCCCGAGGCCCACACTCTGCCGGCGTCGGCACGCTCTTCGGCGAAAGCCGCGGCCGCCGTCCACGTCGCGACGGCATGGGCCGCGGGCCCCGGCATCCGTCGCCCCGCCTCGAGGTACGGGAAGTTGAAGCGCAGCGTCGCGACGCCCTCGTCGCGCATGCCGCGGGCGAAGCCTGTGAGGAACGGATGCCGGTACCCCGCGCCCGCGCCGTGCGCGATCACGATCGTGGACCAGGCGCCGTCGGGCCGGTCGTAGGCAGCCGAGACCTCGACCGCACCGGACGGGAGGACGACGGAGAGATGCACGTCGGACTCCGGCGCGGCGGTCACTGCTTCGGCTGCTCGGGAGCGTCGCCTCCGGCATCGCGGGAATCGTCATCGGGCGCGTCGCCCGCGTCGGGGACGGGTTCGTCGGCCGCGGCGACGGGCGGCACGACGCGCTCGCCGTAGCGCGGGGGCTCGTCCGCAGGGTCCGGTGTCCTCGGCGGCGTGGCGGGGCCGGCCACCGGGGGCGCCGCGACCGTCGGACGGACATCGGGGGCGGCCGGACGGCCCAGCACCTGACGGGCGCGCTGCGCGCTGGATTCGGCGATCGTCAGTTCGTAGTGGTCGGCGACGACCTGCATCACGGAGGCGAAGTCCCTCCGCCGCCGCACGAACGAGTAGGTGATGATGCCCAGGAGCATGCCGATCGCGATGCCGACGAAGATCACGCCGACGAAGGCCTGAATGGGCACGGACGGCGAGCCGATCACGAGGATCGCGCTGAAGAGCAGTCCGAGCAGCACGCCGTTGATCGCGCCGGAGCGGGCGGCGGTGGCATACCCCAGGCGCCCGGTCACCCGCTCGACCGAACGCAGGCCCTGCCCGACGATGGCGATGTCGCGGGCGGGGATCTCGGCGGCGATGAGCGTCGAGACGGCCTTCTGGGCTGCTTCGTACGTCGGGAAGCTCGCCACAGTCGGTCCGAGGTCGTCCACGCTCTGCGGGAACCTCCCGCCGTTCATGCTCATGGTTCCATCCTCCCACTCGCCTCGCTCCCTGCCGTCACCTCTGCGCGCGGGTCCCCGCCCCGCTGCGTACACCGGGCTACGCTTGAAGACGTGAGCACGCAGAGGGTCTTCGTCGCGCGCCTGTCGGGGTGCTCCGTCTTCGACCCCGTGGGCGACCGGCTCGGCAAAGTGCGCGATGTCGCCGTGATCTACCGCAAGGACGACCCCCCGCGCGTGGTCGGGCTCGTCGTGGAGATCCCCGGTCGCCGTCACGTCTTCGTCTCGATCGGCCGGGTGACCTCGATCGCCACCGGGCAGGTCATCACGACGGGGCTCATCAACGTCCGCCGCTTCCAGCAGCGGGGCGGCGAGGTGCGCGTCATGGCCGAGTTGCTCGGACGCCGGGTGTTCCTCACCGACGGCTCGGGTTCGGCCGTGATCGAAGACGTCGCGATCGAGCGCAACCGCCTGGGCGAGTGGGATGTCGGGCAGCTGTTCCTGCGACGCCCGAAGACGAGCGCGTCGCCGTTCGCCAAAGGCCCGACGACCTTCGCCAACTGGTCGGAAGTGCGCGAGAGCGCCACTCCCGGCGAATCCCAGTCCGCCGAGCAGCTGGTCGCGAGCTATTCCGAACTGAAGGCCGCGGACCTGGCCAACACGCTGCTCGACCTGCCCGAGGAGCGCCTCCTCGAAGTCGTGGACGAGCTGTCCGACGATCGTCTCGCCGATGCGCTCGAGGAGATGCCCGAAGAAGAGCAGGTCCACATCCTCGAATCGCTCGACGACGAGCGCGCCGCCGACATCCTCGACGCGATGGAGCCGGACGACGCGGCGGACGTGCTCGGTCAGCTGACCGAGGCCCAGCGCGAAGAGCTGCTCGATCTGATGGAGCCCGAAGAGGCAGAGGACGTCCGGGCGCTGCTGAAGTACGGCCCCGACACCGCGGGAGGGCTCATGACTCCCGAGCCGATCGTGCTGTCGGCGGACGCCACCGTGGCCGAGGCGCTCGCCCTGATCCGCCGCCACGAGCTGCACCCTGCGCTGGCCGCCGCCATCTTCGTGACCCTGCCGCCCTACGAGACGCCCACCGGACGTCTGCTGGGCACCGTGCACTTCCAGCGGATGCTCCGCTATCCCCCGCACGAGCGACTCGGGGCGATCATCGACGACACGCTCGACCCCGTTCCGGCCACCGCATCGGCAGCCGAGGTCGCGCGCATGCTCGCGAGCTACAACCTCGTCTCCCTCCCGGTGGTGGATCAGGCGCGCCGCCTGGTCGGCGCGGTGTCGATCGACGACGTGCTGGACTACCTCCTGCCCGAGGACTGGCGTTCGCACGGCGGTGACGACGAGCCGAGCGTGCCGGCGGTTCCGCTCTCGACCGCCGCGATCCCCCGGAGGCGCTGATGGCACGGCCCTCACGCCAGCCCACGCTGGATGCACCACGCGGACGCTCGGGCATGCTCGCCCGCAACCCGCAGCCGTCGCGCGATCGGTTCGGACGGTTCTCCGAAGCCTTCGCCCGAGGGATGGGCACCTCCGGCTTCCTGATCGGCATGACGGTGTTCGTCGCCGTGTGGCTGCTGTGGAACTCTTTTGCTCCCGTCGCCCTGCAGTTCGACCCGCGGGCGACCAACTTCACCCTGCTCACGCTGATCCTGTCGCTGCAGGCCTCATATGCGGCGCCCCTCATCCTGCTCGCACAGAACCGCCAGGACGACCGCGACCGGGTGCAGATCGAACAGGACCGCCAGCGTGCGGAGCGCAACCTCGCCGACACGGAGTACCTGGCACGCGAGATCGTCGCCCTGCGCATGGCCGTGTCGGACTTCCACGGCGAGGTCGTGACGAAAGACGTGCTGCGCACCGAGCTGAAGGCGATGCTCGAGAAGCTCGAGGACCCCCGCGACGGCGACGACCGATGACCGACGCGGATCTGGTCGAGCAGGTCCGGCGTGCCGTCGGAGCGGTGATGGACCCGGAGCTGCGGCGCCCGATCGCCGAACTCGGCATGGTGCGCGACATCGGGGTGTCGGACGGGATCGCCTCTGTCGGGATCGTGCTGACGATCGTCGGCTGCCCGGCAGCGGAGCGCATCTCCGCGGATGTGCGCGCGGCTGCGGCATCCGTCCCCGGCGTGACGGATGTCGCGCTCGAGGTGGGGGTCATGTCGCCCGCCGAGCGGCGCGCGCTCACCGAGCAGCTGCGCGGCGGCCGCGCCGCCCGCGAGATGCCGTTCGGACCGGGCTCGCTCACCCGGGTCATCGCCGTCACGAGCGGCAAGGGCGGAGTGGGCAAGTCCACGGTCACCGCGAACCTGGCCGTCGCCCTCGCGGCTCGCGGGCTGTCGGTGGGATTGGTGGATGCCGACGTCCACGGCTTCTCGATCCCCGGCCTGCTCGGACTCGTCGACGCGGACGGCAACGTGCCGCAGCCCACCCGGATCGACGACCTCATGCTGCCGCCCGTCGCCTACGGTGTGAAGGTCATCTCGATCGGCATGTTCCTGCGCCGTGCTCACGGCGAGGCGCCGGTGGGGGCTGTCGCGTGGCGCGGACCGATGCTGCACCGCACCGTGCAGCAGTTCCTCACCGACGTGTTCTTCGGGGATCTCGACGTGCTGCTCCTGGACATGCCACCTGGGACGGGCGACATCGCCATCTCGGTCGGTCAACTCCTCCCCAACGCCGAAGTCGTGGTCGTGACGACTCCGCAGGCCGCAGCATCCGACATCGCCGTCCGCAGCGGCCTGGTCGCCCGCCAGACCGGTCAGCGCGTCGTCGGGGTCGTGGAGAACATGGCGGCCCTCACGCTGCCCGACGGCACGGTCCTCGACCTGTTCGGCACCGGCGGGGGCGCAGAAGTGGCCGGCGCGCTGTCGGCCGGCGCCGAGCCCGTGCCGCTTCTCGCCTCGATTCCGCTCAGCACCCGACTGCGCACGGACGGGGATGCCGGAACCCCGGTGGTCATCTCCCACCCCGATGACCCGGCGGCCACCGCGATCGCGCAACTCGCCTCGCGTCTCGCGGCGGAGCCGAGAGGTCTCGCAGGGCGCGCGCTGCCGTTCCGGCCGAACTGATCGGCGTCAGGTCGCTTCGTTGTCGAACGGCGGCGGATCTTCGGCGGTGAACGGCATCGACGCACTCTGGGGCTTCGTGAAGGCGCTCGCCGTCGTGACGGCGGCCGCCGCGCCGGCCGCGCGCACGGTGGGAACCGGTGCGTCGTCCAGGAGCGCTTCGCGGATGATGCGACGCGGGTCGTACTGCCGCGGATCGAGCGTGCGCCAGTCGACGTCGTCGAAGTCCGAGCCCATCTCGTCCTTCATGCGCGTCTTGGCGGTCGTGACGTATTCCTTCGCGCGACGGGCGAACCGCGTCAGGCTCTCGACATAGCGAGGCAGCCGCTCGGGCCCGATGAGCAGCCCGGCGATGAGTCCGATCAGCAGAAGCTTCTCGATCGTCAAGCCGAAGAACATGCCTTCAGGTTACCGCCGCGCCTGAGCGTGCGGCGCCACTGCGGCACGTAGGCTGACGGCGAAGGAGCACTCATGGGCGACCAGGACGCGAACTACCGCTTCGCCGCCGAGGCGACGATCGAGCCGGACCACATCTCCCGTGCCCGCGCGCACGCGCTCGAGCTCGGCGCCGCGCCGATCAGCGCCGCCGTCGGCGCGCAGTGCGCCGTGATCGCGGCCGCCTCGCAGGCCCTGAACATCGTCGAGATCGGCACGGGCGCGGGCGTCTCGGGACTGTGGCTGCTGTACGGCTCGCCGCGCGCGACGCTCACCACGATCGACAGCGAACCCGAGCATCTCGGCGCCGCACGCCAGGCATTCGCCGAAGCGAAGATCCCGCCCGCGCGTGCGCGCTTCATCACCGGCCGGGCGGCGGAAGTGCTCCCCCGCATGAACGAGGCCTCCTACGACATCGTCCTGGTCGACGCCGACCCCGAAGGCGTCATCGAATACGTCGAGCACGGGCTTCGGCTGGTGCGCGCCGGCGGCACCGTCCTCGTGCCCCGCGTGCTCGGCGGCGGCGGTGTCGCCGACCCGGTCCGCCGCGACCCGGTCACTGCGGCGTACCGGTCCCTGATCCAGGAGACCCAGGCGTCGCCGGCGGTGATCGGCGCCCTGTCGATCGTCGGCGAAGGTCTGCTGCAACTGACGACCCGGCCCACCGACTGATCGCGGCGTGCGCCGAGCGCTGCCGCCGGACGGATGCGGGTACGCGAAACGGCCGGTCCGAAGACCGGCCGTCGGCGTGTGAGGTGTGATCAGGCGGCGTTCACAACGCCACCGAGCACGTCATAGAGCTCCTTGGCCTCAGCGTCGTTGACCGAGACGACGAGGCGTCCCCCACCTTCGAGCGGCACGCGCACGATGATGAGACGACCCTCCTTCACGGCCTCCATCGGCCCGTCTCCGGTTCTCGGCTTCATGGCTGCCATCGTGGCTCCCTTTCGTCGTGGTCTGGTGTCAAGTTTATCCCGCCGCTACGACAGGGGATAATCCGCGGGATGCTGATGCCCGTGCGAAGGCTGATCAGGGGATCTGCCAGTAGGTGCTGCCGAGCGCGTACATGTTGTAGATCCACCACCACTGGCCGAGCAGGCAGCCGGCCAGCACGCCGACCCGCCACCACACCGAGCGGGGCATCGCGGCGGCGCCCCACAGCGGCGACAGCGGCACGAGCAGGCGGAAGATGCTCGACTGGGGGAAGAACACCGCGAGCAGATACACGAGGTACGCGGCCGACCACAGCCGCACCTCGACCCCCATCCGCTTCACGTGCGGCTCGAACAGCAGCAGCGCGGCGATCGCGAGGACGGATGCCGCGAGCACCACGTACCCGGTCACGGCGCCCAGCCCCCAGGAGCCGAACCAGAACGCCGCGCCCTGGACGAAGCCGTCGAAGGGGATGAACGCCGCGTCCGACGCCCCGAGCCAGTTGCGCCGCCAGGCGAGTTCGGTCGCGAGATAGGCACCGGCGTCGCCGGTGACGATCCCGGCGATCACCTGCCACGAGAAACCGACGAGGACCGCCAGCAGCCCGAGGGCGACGATGTGCACGATCTCCGCCGCGCCGAGCGGCTCGCGGCGTCGGCAGAACCACCGCCAGATGCCGAAGAGTCCGAGGAACAGCGCGAAGGCGAGCACCCCGGGACGGGTGAAGCCCATGAGCGGAATGAGCAGGTACAGCCAGCCGTAGCGCCGCAGCATGACGCGCCCACAGCGCCAGGAAGAGCCACAGCAGGAAGAGCGACTCGGCATACCCCACCTGGAACAGCGCCGCCAGCGGCGCGCACGCGAAGAAGACGACCGCCCACACCGCGACGTCGTCCTCTGCGCGCATGCGGACGATCCGGTGGAGCACGAGGCACGCCAGATAGCCCGCGACGAGCGAGATCACGACCGCCCCTGCTCCCCAGGAGCCGAGGGCCCAGCCGAGCGCGCGGGCGAGGTATGCGTAGACGGGCATGAACGCCCATTGGTTCTCGGCGACATCACCCGATTCGGTGACGCGGCAGATCGACCGGGTAGCCGTTCTCGGCGAGGAACCAGTACCACTGCGCGTCCCAGCCGAGCATGAGCGACGCCAGGTCGGCCCCTTCGCCGAACCGGGATCCGACGCCGGAGAGCTGGGCCGCCGTGAACAGCAGACCGGTGGTGACGAGGCGCGCGAGGACGTACACGATGCCGATCCGCACCGCCGCCGGCGCGGCGCGCCACCCGCCCGCAGCGGTCGGCGGTCAGGGACTGCGCAACCACGCCCGGAGTCCGCGCTCCACGTCCTCGATCTGCGCGTGCGGCACCCGCTCCTCGTCGTGATGCGCGAGGTGCGGATCGCCTGGGCCGTAGTTGACGGCCGGGACGCCCATCGCCGAGAAGCGCGCGACATCGGTCCAGCCGTACTTGGGGCGCGCCTCACCGCCCACGGCGGCGACGAACTCCTGCGCGAGCGGAGCGTCCAGTCCGGGCCGGGCGCCGACCGCGATGTCGACCACCTCGACGTCGAACCCGGCGAACACGTCCCGCACGTGCGTCTCGGCCTCCTCGCCCGACCGACTCGGCGCGAAGCGGTAGTTCACCTCGACTTCGCAGAGGTCGGGGATGACGTTTCCGGCCACCCCGCCGCCGATGCGCACGGCGTTCATGCCCTCGCGGTACACCAGCCCGTCGACGGGGACCTCGCGCGGTCGGTATTCGGCCAGACGCGCGAGAACCGGTGCCGCCTTGTGGATCGCGTTCTCGCCGATCCATGCGCGGGCGCTGTGCGCGCGCACGCCGCGCGTGCGCACGATCGCGCGCATGTTGCCGTTGCAGCCGCCCTCGACCTGCCCGTTGGACGGCTCGCCGAGGATCGCGAAGTCGCCGGCGAACAGGTCCGGGCGGGTGCGGGCCAAGCGGGTCAGCCCGTTGAGGTCGGCATCCACCTCTTCGTGGTCGTACCACATCCAGGTGATGTCGATGCGGGGGTCGGTCAGCTCGGCGGCGAGCTTCAGCTGCACCGCGACGCCGGCCTTCATGTCGACCGTGCCGCGTCCCCACAGCACGGGCTCACCGTCGATCGCGATGTCCCGTGTCGGCACGTTGCCGTTGATCGGCACGGTGTCGATGTGCCCGGCGATGACGACCCGCTGGGCACGGCCGAGCTGCGTGCGCGCCACGATCGTGTCGCCGTCGCGGTACACCTCGAGGTGCGGCAGGGCGCGGATCGCCGCGTCGATCGCATCGGCGAGCGTCGTCTCGTCGCCGGAGACGCTGGGGATGTCGCAGATCGTCCGGGTGAGGTCCAGGGAGGTCGCGGTCAGATCGAGCTGCGGCATCCCCCGAGTCTACTGACGACACGCGACCGGACGCCTCCGCGCGCGTTCGGTAGCGTGGAGGGATGAGCGACCAGCGGTGGGTATGGGGAGTCGGACTCGCGACGACGGCGGCGGGGGGAACGGTGCTGGACTCCTGGTTCCCGTCGCCGGCCAGCGGGCGCATCCCGCTCGGCCTGGACCCTGCGATGCCCCCGGACGATCTCGACCGCCACGCCGTGCCCGACCCTCGCCGCAACGTCACGATCGACGTCGTCGTCGTCGAGGTCGACCTCGACGCGCCGCCGACGTCGACCAGCGACGCCTACCTGCGCCTGCACGCGCTGTCGCACCGCCTCGTCGCCCCCAACGCGGTGAACGTCGAGGGCATCTTCGGGCACCTGCCCAACGTCGCCTGGACGAACGCGGGGCCGATGCACCCCGACGACGCCACGCGCCTGCGTCCGTTCCTGACACGCGAGGGCATCCAGGTGCAGGGGCTCGACAAGTTCCCCCGGCTGCTGGACTACGTGACCCCTCCCGGTGTGCGCATCGCGGATGCCTCGCGCGTGCGCCTCGGCGCCTACCTCTCCCCCGGCACCACGGTGATGCACGAAGGGTTCGTCAACTTCAACGCCGGCACCCTCGGCGTCTCGATGGTGGAGGGGCGCATCTCGCAGGGTGTCGTGGTCGGCGACGGCAGCGACATCGGCGGCGGGGCATCGATCATGGGCACCCTCTCGGGCGGCGGCGCGCACCGCGTCTCGATCGGCGCCCGCACGCTGCTGGGCGCGAACGCCGGCGTCGGCATCTCGCTCGGCGACGACTGCGTGGTCGAAGCGGGTCTCTACGTCACGGCCGGGTCGAAGATCGTCCTCGCCGACGAGCCGCCGCGGCACGACGGCGGACGTGTGACGGTCAAGGGCGCCGAGCTCTCGGGGCGGGACGGCATCCTGTTCCGCCGCAATTCGCTCACCGGCGCGATCGAGGCCGTCCGGCGCGCGGGCGTGGGAGTCACCCTCAACGACGCTCTGCACGCGTAAAGTCAAGGCATCCGCGAACGATCGCGGAATTGCGCGAGGCAGAGGAGTCCCATGAGCGGTCGCATGGCGAAGAAGCTGTACGAATCCGAGCTGATGGTGCTGCAGGCCAAGCTGGTCGACATGCAGGCCTGGGTGCAGACGACCGGGGCCCGCATCGTCGTCGTCTTCGAAGGACGCGACGCCGCAGGCAAGGGCTCGACCATCAAGCGGGTGGCCGAGTACCTCAATCCGCGCGTCACGCGGGTCGTGGCCCTCGCGACGCCCAGCGAGCGCGACAAGACCCGCTGGTACTTCCAGCGCTACGTGCCGCACCTGCCCGCGGCGGGCGAGATCGTGCTCATGGACCGCTCCTGGTACAACCGCGCCGGCGTCGAGCACGTGATGGGCTACTGCACTCCCACCGAGTACCACCGGTTCCTGCACCAGACCCCCATCTTCGAGCGGATGCTGGTCGAGGACGGCATCATCCTGATCAAGTACTGGTTCAGCGTCTCGGACGTCGAGCAGGAGCGCCGCTTCCGCGATCGCGCCGATGACCCGATGCGGCGCTGGAAGCTGAGTCCCAACGATGTGCTGGCGATCACGAAGTGGGAGGACTACTCCCGCGCGAAGGACACGATGTTCGTCCACACCGACATCCCCGAGGCGCGGTGGTGGGAAGTCGACAACGAAGACAAGCGACGCGGACGGATCAACACGATCGCGCACCTGCTCTCGCAGATCCCGTACCAGGTCGTCGAGCGCGAAGAGGTCGTGATCCCGGAGCGGCCACCGTCGGGCGGGTACGAGCGTCCGCCGCGGGATATGACCGCGACGGTGCCCGACTATGCGAAGCAGCTCGAGAAGCAGCACGCCGCCGAGCGGGTCGCGTCCAAGAAGAGCAAGAAGGACCGCGAGGCCGATGCCGCGGAGATCGCCGAGAAGGAAGAGAAGTCGGACGAATCAGCCGGCTGACGGAGCGTCACCACGGCTACCCGTCTCCACGGCGGCGATCTGAGAATCACCGCTATCGCCGCGCTCCACCCCGGTGCCATAATGCGAGCCAGGAGCAGTCGCGGCCGGGGCGGAGGTCGATGTGGCGGCGCAGCGCGCGGATGAGCACGTGGACGCCCTCGTCGTGGGGAGCGGATTCGGCGGTTCCGTCTCGGCCTACCGGCTCGCCTCGGCCGGGCAGTCGGTCGTCGTCATGGAACGCGGGCGCCCGTACCCGCCCGGCGGCTTCGCCCGCACACCGAGCGAGTTCAGCGGCAACTTCTGGTCGCCGAACGATTCCCTGTACGGCCTGTTCGAAACGTGGAGCTTCCGCGGACTCGAGGGCGTGGTCTCCAGCGGCCTCGGCGGCGGTTCGCTGATCTACGCCAACGTGCTGCTGCGCAAGGACCCGGAGTGGTTCGTGCACGACTCGCCGCTCCCCGGCGGCGGGTACGAGAACTGGCCGATCAGCCGCGACGATCTGGACCCGCACTACGACCGCGTCGAAGCCATGATGGGTGCGAACCCCTACCCCTACACCGACACATCGAAGACCGTGGCGTTCGAGGAGGCTGCCCGCCGCGCCGGACTGCACACCTTCCGCCCGCCGATCGCGGTCTCCTTCGCGCCCGAGCGGGAGGGACGCCCGTCGATCGGGCTGATCCCCACGCCCGCCTACGGCAACATCCACGGCTCCGAGCGGTTCACCTGCATGCTCTGCGGCGAGTGCGACATCGGCTGCAACTACGGGGCGAAGAACACGCTCGACCACACCTATCTCTCCGCCGCCGCGCACGCGGGCGCCGACATCCGCACCCTGCACGAAGTGAAGGGGTTCCGGCGGGTCGACGGAGTCTGGGAGGTGCGCTACCGCGTGCACGACGCGGATTCCGGAGCGAGCGCGGACCGCGTGATCCTGGCCACGAAGCTCATCATCGCCGCGGGCACGTTCGGCTCCACGTACCTCCTCCTCAAGAACCGGGCATCGATCCCCGGCCTGAGCACGGCGCTCGGCACCCGGTTCTGCGGCAACGGCGACCTTCTCGGCTTCCTGTTCAACGCCCGCGAGAGCATCGAGCGCACCGCCAAGGCGCGTTCGCTGGTCAGCAGCCGCGGCCCGGTCATCACCAGCGCGGTGCGCGTCGGAGACCGGCTCGACGGTGACGACTCCGACTCGAAGGGGCGAGGCTACTACGTGCAGGATGCCGGGTACCCCGGATTCCTGAACTGGCTGATGGAGCTCACGCAGCTGCGGTCGGTCGTCTCGCGCAGCACCCGGGTCGCCGTGCGGATGCTGGGCTCGCGACTGTTCGGAGAGGCCCGCTCGAACGTGTCGCGCGACCTCGCGTCGGCGATCGGCAAGGTGTCCCTGTCGTCCTCGTCGATGCCGGTGCTCGGCATGGGGCGCGATCTCCCGGACGGCATGATGTACCTCGAAGAGGGCCGGCTGCAGATCGACTGGACGACGGCGACCTCGATCGACTACTTCGACCACATGCGGGCCACGATGTCGCGCATCGCCGATCAGCTCGGCGCCGACTACGCCGACAACCCGCTGTGGTGGGCCAAGCGCGTGATCACCGTGCACCCCCTCGGCGGCGCGCCGATGGGCCGCCACCCCTACGAGGGCGTCGTCGACGAGTGGGGCCGGGTGTTCGGCGCCGACGACCTGTGGGTGCTCGACGGCTCGGTCATGCCCGGTCCGGTCGGGCCCAACCCGGCCCTGACGATCGCCGCTTTCGCCGACCGGGCGATCGAGCACGACCTCGAGAACCCCAGCCCGCGTCGCCGCGCTCCGCGGCGGACTCCCCGTCCCGAGAGGACACCCACGATGGATGCCGCACCCGCCGCCGACGCATCGACCACGACCGTCCGGTTCACCGAGCAGATGAAGGGGTTCGTGAAGCTCGACGCCTCCGATCCGCGCGACGCGTACGAGGACGCCCGCATCCAGGACGAGAAGTTCATGTTCGAGCTGACGATCGAGACGAGCGACATCGACGGGTTCGTCTCGGATCCCGCACACGCGGGCTCGGCATCCGGATTCGTCGAGGCCGACATCTTCGGCGGCCAGGTGCCGGTCGAGCGCGGCTGGTTCAACCTGTTCGTCCAGCCGGAGAACACCGCCGAGCGCCGCATGATCTACCGGCTGTGGCTGACACTCGACTCCGGGGCGCCGTTCACGGTGCTCGGGTTCAAGGACGTCCACGACGACCCCGGCTTCGACCTGTGGGAGGACACGACCACCCTCTACGTCCAGCTGCTGACCGGGCACGTGCCCCCGCCGGAGACGGGCGAGCTCGGCGAGCTGCATCCCGTCGGCCACGACGGTGTGGCCGGGGCGGGCGTGCTGAGGATCAAGCCGCTGGACTTCGCGAAGCAGATGACGACCTTCCGCACCACCGGCCCCGGCGGGGCGGCGGCCGTCACGGCGTTCGGCCGCCTGTTCCTCGGCCAGCTGTGGGACACCTACGCGGCGCTGGCGGCCCGGGAGGATTGACGGCATGAGCACGGCGACTGCGCCGGCACGCGCGCGCTACGTGCGGCCGGGGACGAGGGGCCAGGACACCGAGATCATCCCCTTCGAGGCGGACGACGGCGTGCAGCTGACGATGCTGCACGTCACGCGGCCCGGGGCGGCGCCTGCGCGCGGCGCCGGTCATGCTCGTGCACGGGGCCGGGGTGCGCGCGGAGATCTTCCGGCCGCCGCTCGAGCACACGCTCGTGGATGCCCTGCTGGATGACGGATTCGACGTGTGGCTGCTCAACTGGCGCGCCTCGATCGACCTGCGACCGGTCGCCTGGACGCTCGACGAGGCTGCGGCCTACGACTACCCGGCCGCCGTCCGCCTGATCCTCGCACGCACGGGTGCGGACACGATCAAGGCGTTCGTGCACTGCCAGGGGTCGACCTCCTTCATGATCTCCGCGATCTCCGGGCTCGTCCCCGAGGTGACGACCGTCGTGACCAACGCCGTGTCGCTTCACACGATCCTTCCCGCCTGGTCGGCGATGAAGATCCAGGTGCTCTCGCCGATCGTGCGCCGCTACAGCCCCACCCTCTCCCCCAAGTGGGGGTACAAGACGGAGGGGACGTTCTCTCGGATGCTGCGCACGGCGGTCGTGGCGGGGCATCCGGAATGCGACAACCCGGTGTGCGCGATGGTGAGCTTCACCTACGGCGCAGGCCACCCCGGCCTGTGGGCGCATCGCAACATCGACAAGGCCACCCACGACTGGATCACCGGCGAGTTCGCCGGGTCTCCGATGACGTTCTTCGCGCAGATGCGGGAGAGCGTCCGTGCCGGACACCTGGTGCCGACGGGCGACGTGCCTCTGGTCGTGCCCGATCTGATGGCCGCGCCTCGCACCGAGGCGCGATTCGCCTTCCTGGCCGGCGCCGACAACCGCTGCTTCCTGCCCGAGAGCCAGCGACGGTCGTTCGAGCACTTCGACGCGATCTCCCCCGGCCGTCACTCGCATCACGAGTTCCCCGGCTACGGACACCTCGACGTCATCTTCGGGGCGAATGCGTGGCGCGACACGTTCCCCGTCATCGTCGACGAGCTGCGTCGCTGAGACGCGCGACGAGGATCAGTCGCGCAGGCGCACCGACAGGCAGGTGACGCATCCCTCGAGCTTCTCGAATTCGCTCACCGGCGTGGTCACCACCTCGAGTCCGCGCTCACGGTAGACCGCCGCCGTCGCGGGCGCATCCGCCGACATGAGCACGGTGCCCCGATCGAGCACGACGACCGCTGTTCCGTGGACTTCGGGGATGCCGAGGAACACCGGGAACAGCGATGGGTCGTCCACGAGCGGCTCGAAACCCACGACCGTGCCGTCGGGGAGCGCGGTGACGCCGCTCTTGAGGTGCAGCACCTTCGAGACGGGGATCTCCGCCACGGTCCAGCCGCGCGGCTCGAGGATGCCGCGCAGCTGCGCGATCCCGTCGGCGTTCGTCCGCGAGGACGCCCCGATGTAGACGGTACGGCCGACCTTGAGGATGTCACCGCCGTCGAGCGTTCCCGGCGCGTGGATCTCCACGATGTCCAGACCGGACGCCCTCGATCGCCGCGCGAACGGTCGCCGCTTCGCCGCGACGCGACTCGGCGCCCGCACGGCACAGCACCGCGAGATCGCCGAACACGACGACCGCGTCCTCGACGAACACTCCGTCGGGCTGCGCCTCGGCCGGCTCGACCTCGATGACCTCCCAGCCGCGCGAGCGGAAGACCTCGACGTAGGCATCCCACTGCCGTTCGGCCAGCGCGGCATCCACCTCGACCCGGTCGAGATGCGTCAGCTCGCCGCCGGCGAGCTGCGAGGAAGGACGGCGCACCAGCAGGCGGGGCATGCCCGACCTTCCGGGATCAGCCTGCGCCGGGGTAGTCGCGCTTCTGCGCGCCGACGTAGAGCTGCTGCGGGCGCCCGATCTTGGTCTGCGGATCGCTCTGCATCTCGCGCCAGTGCGCGAGCCAGCCCGGAAGACGCCCGATCGCGAACAGCACGGTGAACATCCGCGTCGGGAAGCCCATCGCCTTGTAGATCACGCCGGTGTAGAAGTCGACGTTCGGGTACAGGCGACGCTCCTTGAAGTAGTCGTCGTTGAGGGCGATCTCCTCGAGCTCCTTCGCGAGGTCCAGGAGCGGATCGTGCACGCCGAGCTCGCGGAGCACCTCGTCGGCGGACTCCTTCACGAGCTTCGCGCGCGGGTCGTAGTTCTTGTAGACGCGGTGCCCGAAGCCCATGAGCTTGACACCGTCCTCCTTGTTCTTGACCCGCTCGACGAACCGCTGAACGCTCTCGCCGGAATCGCGGATGCGGGCCAGCATGTCGAGGACCGCTTCGTTCGCACCGCCGTGCAGCGGCCCGTACAGCGCGTTGATGCCGGCCGAGATGGAGGAGAACTGGTTCGCTCCGGTCGAGCCGACCAGTCGCACCGTGGAGGTCGAGGCGTTCTGCTCGTGGTCTTCGTGCAGGATGAGCAGGCGCTCGAGCGCCCGCGACATGACGGGGTTGACCTCGTAGATCTCGCTCAGCACGCCGAAGTTCAGCTTGAGGAAGTTGTCGACGAAGCTCAGGCCGTTGTCGGGGTAGAGGAAGGCCTGACCGACGCTCTTCTTGTGCGCGTACGCGGCGATCACCGGCAGCTTGGCGAGCATGCGGATCGTGTTCAGCTCGACGTGCTCGGGGTTGTGCGGGTCGGACTCGCCCTCGTAGTAGGTCGAGAGCGCCGAGACCGCGGACGACAGCACCGACATCGGGTGCGCCGTGTGCGGAAGCGCCGAGAAGAAGCGCTTGAGGTCTTCGTGCAGCAGCGTGTGGTGACGGATGCGGTCATCGAACGCCGCGAGCTCGTCGGTCGAGGGCAGCTCGCCGTAGATCAGAAGCCAGGCCACCTCGAGATACGTGCTGTTCTGGGCGAGCTGTTCGATCGGATAGCCGCGGTAGCGGAGGATGCCCTGGTCGCCGTCGATGAACGTGATCGCCGACTTGGTGGCGGCGGTGTTGACGAAGCCGTAGTCGAGCGTGGTGTGCCCGGTCTGCCGCGTGAACGTGGAGACGTCGACGCTGGGCGTCCCGTCGGTGCCGCGGAGGATCGGGAACTCCGCCGCCCGATCGCCGATCGTGAGGATGGCCTTGTCCTGCTGGGTGCCTGCGTCGCTCACGGCGCCTCCTCGCGATTCCTGGTCGTTCCGGGGGTTCGAGGGCCCTGCAGATCGCACCGAGGGGCGATTTCCGAGAGCCGGCGTGAGGGCGAGGGATGCCGCGCCACCGCGCTTTTACAGCCTAATGGGCACATCGGCATACTGCGGACACGACCAAAGGGATGCGGCATCCGCTGGAGGAATCCTCCGATGTTCAGGCGCGGCGCAACCGCGCCGCCGCGACGGCGATGCGCTCATCGGTCGCGGTGAGCGACAGCCGGATGTGCTGCGGGAAGTGCTCGCCGTAGAAGTGCCCGGGACCGGCCAGGATGCCGAGGTCGGCGAGACGACCGAGGCTGTCCCACCCGTCGCGGCCCTCGGTCGCCCAGAGGTAGAGACCCGCTTCGCTGTGATCGACGCGGAATCCCGCCGACTCCAGAGCCGGCTTGAGCGCGGCGCGACGCGAGCGATAGCGCTCCTTCTGCGCGGCGACGTGGGCGTCGTCGCCGAGGGCGGCGATCATCGCCGACTGCACGGGCGCCGGCAGCATGAGGCCGAGGTGCTTGCGCGCCGTCAGCAGACGGCTGACGATCGCCGGGTCACCCGCGAGGAACGCCGCACGGTAGCCCGCGAGATTCGACTGCTTGCTCAGCGAGTACACCGACAGGATGCCGCGCACGTCGCCGTCGGTCACGCGCGGGTCGAGCACCGAGGGGATCGGCTCGACGTCCCACGGCGCGTCCCACCCGAGCTCGGCGTAGCACTCGTCGGAGGCGAGGATCGCGCCGAGTTCGCGCGCCCGCACGACGGCCGCCCGCAGCGCCGCGGCATCCAGCACGCTTGCCGTCGGGGTTGCCCGGCGAGTTGAGCCAGACGAGCTTGCGTCCCCTCGGGCCACGTCGGCGGATCGTCGGAGGCGACCGGCGTCGCGCCGACGAGGCGGGCTCCGACCTCGTAGGTCGGGTAGGCCGCACGCGGATGCACGACGACATCGCCCGGACCGAGGTCCAGCAGAAGCGGCAGGAGGGCGACCAGCTCCTTCGAGCCGATCGTCGGAAGCACGTGATCGGCCGACAGGCCCGGCACGCCGCGGCGCCGGGCGTACCAGTCGGCGATCGCCTCGCGCAGCGCGGGGGTGCCGACCGTCTGCGGATACGCGTGCGCGTCGGTCGCCTCGGTGAGCGCCCGGGCGACGACGTCCGGCGTCGGGTCGACCGGCGAGCCGATCGACAGGTCCACGATGCCGTCGGGGTGGGTCCGCGCACGCTCGGCGTACGGCGCGACCGCATCCCAGGGGTAGTCGGCGAGGTCGGCGACGCCCATGGCGGGGACTACGTCGCCTGCGGCGGCAGCGCGTCGATGACCGGGTGGTCCTTGTGGATCACGCCGACCTTGGCCGCGCCGCCCGGCGACCCGACGTCCTCGAACCACTCGACGTTCGCCTTGTAGTAGTCCTGCCACTCGTCGGGGAGGTCGTCTTCGTAGTAGATCGCCTCGACGGGGCAGACCGGCTCGCACGCCCCGCAGTCGACGCACTCGTCGGGGTGGATGTACAGCATCCGATCCCCCTCGTAGATGCAGTCGACCGGGCATTCGTCGATGCAGGCGCGGTCTTTCACGTCTACGCACGGGAGAGCGATCACATACGTCACGTGCTCAGTCTAATTCGCCTCGGGGCTCGGCGTCGGCGTCGACGGGCCGCAAGCGGTTCGGCCACGCCACCGCGATCACGACGAGGACCGGCACGGCGATCGTCCAGGCGATCGCCAGTTCGGTCTGCGGCACGATGACCGAACCGCCGGGTCCGCGCCCGGAGAACACGAGCGTGGCGATGATCATCCCGGCCCCGGTGGCCAGGGCCGCCCATCGGTCGGCGGTCAGCAGCCGCACCGCCGCGAGCAGCGCGGCGCTGCCGATGATCGCGAGCACGAGCCCGAGCGGGAACCACCCGAGCGTGTAGGCGTGGGCGATCGTGCCCGCCAGCCCGTACACGGCGCCCACGATGAACGCCACGACCCAGGTGAGGAGGCGCGGGGCGCGCGCCAGCAAGCCGGGGTCTGGGGCGGAGCCCCAGTACGGCAGCGCGTCGTCATCACGCGCGCAAGCCTATTCGCGCTCCTACGCCGCCCAGCCCCACAGCCTCAGCAGGCCGGCGGTGAGCGCCGCCGCGGCGACCACCACGAGGAACGGCGCGCGCAGCAGCAGCAGACCCGCCGCGACGAGCACCGCGGGGATGCGCGCGTCGACGACGATCGCCTGGCCGTCGCCGAGGGTCTGCACCGCGACGAGCGCCGACAGCAGCGCGACGGTCAGCAGATCGGCGATGCGCGCGGGCCGCGGCGCCTCGAGGAAGCGCTGCGGAACGAGGTAGCCGAGCGTCTTCAGGGCGACGCAGATGATCGATGCGACGAGCACGGCGGTCCACATCGTCATGGCAGGCCCACCCGTTCTGCGACATCCTCGGGCTCCTCGGGCGGCTGCTCGCCGATGCCGAGCCAGTTGAACCATCCGACGACGACCGCCACGACGGCCGCCACGATCACCGGGATCCCGGGCATCAGCGCGGGGGTGAGCATCGTCGCCACGACGGCGGCGGCGATGCCCACCGCGATCGGCTGGCGATGGCGCAGGCGCGGCCACAGCAGGGCGAGGAAGGCGGCCGCCGCCGCGGCATCCAGCCCGTACGCCCTCGGGTCGCCGAGCACATCGCCCAGCAGCGCGCCCGCGAGGGTCGACAGGTTCCAGCCGACGTAGATCGCGATGCCGGTGACCCAGAAGCCGAGCGTGCGGGCGCGCGAGGTGGTCTGGGCGAGCGAGACGGCGGTGGACTCGTCGATCGTGAACTGCGCGGCGGCCGCGCGGCGCCAGAATCCCGTGCCGATGACCGGCGACATGCGCATGCCGTAGGCGATGTTGCGCACGCCGAGGAGGGATGCCGAGGCGATCGCCGCGGGAGCCGCCGGCAGCCCGCCCGCGGCGATCACGCCGACGAACGCGAACTGCGAGCCGCCGGTGAACATCACGAGGCTCATGACGCAGGTCTGCCAGATGTCGAGTCCGGCGGCCACGCCGAGCGCGCCGAAGGAGATTCCGTACGCGCTCGTGGCCAGCGCGACGCTCAGCCCCTGCCGCCAGGCTCGCCGGCTCTCGGCATCCGGCGTCGCGTGCTCGGCAGTCACCCGCCCGAGCCTACCGACGCGGTCGTGCGGCCAGAGCGTGCCGCCGCGCCATCCGTGGCCTGGCGACTGCCAAGTCCGACGGGTCAGACGTTCGCGTCCTGACGCTTCAGGCGCGAGGTCGCGCGAGCGCGCTCGGTCTGATCGAGGTTCACCTTGCGGATGCGGACGATCTCGGGCGTCACCTCGACGCATTCGTCGTCGCGGGCGAACTCGAGGCTCTCCTCGAGCGAGAGCTGGCGCGGCGGCGTCATCGACTCGAAGGTGTCGGAGGTGGACTGACGCATGTTGGTCAGCTTCTTCTCCTTCGTGATGTTGACGTCCATGTCGTCGTTGCGCGAGTTCTCGCCGACGACCATGCCCTCGTAGACCTCCTGCGTCGGCTGCACGAAGAACGACATGCGCTCCTGGAGCGCGATGATCGCGAACGGCGTGACGACGCCCGAGCGGTCGGCGACGATCGAGCCGTTCTGACGCGAGACGATGTGGCCGGCCCACGGCTCGTAGCCGTGCGAGATCGCGTTGGCGATGCCGGTGCCGCGCGTCGTGGTGAGGAACTCGGTGCGGAAGCCGATCAGGCCGCGCGACGGGACGATGAACTCCATGCGCACCCAGCCGGTGCCGTGGTTGGTCATGTTGTCCATGCGGCCCTTGCGGGCGGCCAGCAGCTGCGTGATCGCGCCGAGGTACTCCTCGGGCGCGTCGATCGTGAGGTGCTCGAACGGCTCGTACGTCTTGCCGTCGACCTTCTTGGTGACCACCTGGGGCTTGCCCACGGTGAGCTCGAAGCCCTCGCGGCGCATGTTCTCGACGAGGATCGCCAGGGCGAGCTCGCCGCGACCCTGCACCTCCCAGGCATCCGGTCGTCCGATGTCGACGACCTTGAGCGACACGTTGCCGACCAGTTCGCGGTCGAGGCGGTCCTTGACCATGCGGGCGGTGAGCTTGTGGCCCTTGACCTTGCCGACGAGCGGGCTCGTGTTGGTGCCGATCGTCATCGAGATCGCCGGGTCGTCGACGTGGATCTGCGGCAGCGGGCGCACGTCGTCGGGGTCGGCGATGGTCTCGCCGATCGTGATGTCGGGGAAGCCGGCGATCGCGACGATGTCGCCGGGCGCCGCGCTCTCGGCGGGGTAGCGCTCCAGCGCACGCGTCTTGAGCAGCTCGGTGATGCGTGCGCTGCTGACGGTGCCGTCGGCGCGCACCCACGCCACGGTCTGGCCCTTCTTCAGGGTGCCGTTGAAGACGCGCAGCAGTGCGAGGCGTCCGAGGAACGGGCTGGAGTCGAGGTTCGTGACCCACGCCTGCAGCGGCGCCTCGTCGTCGTACGACGGCGCCGGCACGTGCTGGAGGATCGCTTCGAAGAGCGGCTCGAGGTCGTCGTTGTCGGGCAGGCTGCCGTTCTCGGGACGATTGCGGGATGCCGCGCCGGCGCGGCCGCTCGCGTAGACGACCGGCACATCGAGGAGCGCGTCGACATCGAGGTCGGGAACGTCGTCGACGAGGTCGCTGGCAAGACCCAGGAGCAGGTCGTGCGCCTCTTCTTCGACCTCGGCGATGCGCGCGTCGGGACGGTCGGTCTTGTTGACGAGGAGGATGACGGGCAGCTTCGCCTCGAGCGCCTTGCGCAGCACGAAGCGGGTCTGCGGAAGCGGACCCTCGCTCGCGTCGACCAGGAGCACGACGCCGTCGACCATCGACAGGCCGCGCTCGACCTCGCCGCCGAAGTCGGCGTGACCCGGGGTGTCGATGACGTTGATCGTCACGGGGCCGTCGGTCGCGTGCTCGCCGGAGTAGGTGATCGCCGTGTTCTTGGCGAGGATCGTGATGCCCTTCTCACGCTCGAGGTCGTTCGAGTCCATGGCGCGCTCCTCCATGTGCTCGTGCGAGCCGAAGGAGCCGGTCTGACGCAGCATCGCGTCGACGAGGGTCGTCTTGCCGTGGTCGACGTGGGCAACGATCGCGACGTTGCGGAGGTCTGAACGGAGGGCGCGCACCATGAAAAATCCTTGCAGAGCGGGGAAGCGCCCGGAGCCGGGCATCCCCAGTCTACCGGGCGCTTCCTGAGCGTCCCTCTCGCGGTGCGCGCCGCGGCGCGGATCAGTCGGTCTCCGCCTCCAGCAGCAGAGCCCGCGCCTCGCGGCGCACGCGCTGCTGCTCGGGGTCGGGCACGGGCACGGCCGCGATGAGTCGCTGCGTGTACGGATCGGTCGCGCCGCGCAGGATCTCATCGCGCGTGCCGATCTCGACGAGCTTGCCGTGGTGCATGACCGCGATGCGGTGGGCGAGGATGTCGACGACGGCCAGGTCGTGGCTGATGAACAGGCACGCGAACTGCAGCTGCTGCTGGAGGTCCTGCAGCAGGTCGAGGAACCGCGCCTGCACCGACACGTCGAGCGCCGACGTCGGCTCGTCCGCGACGAGCAGCTCCGGTGCGAGCGCCAGCGCGCGCGCGATGCCGACGCGCTGACGCTGACCGCCCGAGAGCTCGTGCGGGAAGCGGTTGCGGTACGACCGGGGCAGCTCGACCTGGGTGAGCAGGGTCTCCACGCGCTTGTCGAGGTCCTTGCCCTTGGCCTCTCCGGCCAGCAGGATCGGCTCGCCGATCGACTGCCCGATCGGCATGCGAGGGTTCAGCGAAGACGCCGGGTCCTGGAACACGATGCCCGTTCGGCGGCGGATCGCGAAGAGGTCCTTCTGCGACGCGTGCGTGATGTCGACGCCGACGGCGGTGAGCTTGCCCTCCGCGACCGGGAGCAGTCCGATGGCGGCACGGCCCAGGGTCGTCTTGCCGGAGCCGGACTCCCCCACCAGGCCGACGATCTCGCCGGGGTAGATCTGCAGGTCGATGTGCTCGGCGGCGCGGAACGCCGGCACGCGCCCGCGCTTCGGGTAGTCGATCGCGACGTCCTCGAACGACAGCACCGGGTCGCGGGTCTCGGCGACCTCCTCGGCGGCAGCCTCCGACGCACGCTCGCGGATCGCGGCGATCGCCGGCACCGAGGAGGTGTCGGTCTCGACGACCGCCTGGTCGATGTCGACTTCTTCGAGCACACCGAGGCCGAGGTGCGGCACAGACGCGAGGAGCTGCTGCGTGTACGGGTGCTGCGGGCTTGTGGAAGATCTGCGCGACGGTTCCGGATTCGACGACCACGCCGTTCTTCATGACCATGATGCGGTCGGCGAGGTCGGCCACCACGCCCATGTCGTGCGTGATGAGGATGATCGCCGAGTCGAGGCGCTTGTGCAGGTCGCGCAGCAGATCGAGGACCTCTGCCTGAACGGTCACGTCGAGCGCGGTGGTCGGCTCGTCGGCGATCAGCAGCAGCGGATCGCACGAGATCGACTGCGCGATCATGGCGCGCTGGCGCTGGCCGCCGGAGAGCTGGTGCGGGTACTTGTTGAACGACTGCTCGGGGTTGGGCATCTCCACGAGGCCGAGGAGTTCGATCGCCTTCTCCTTCGCGACCGAGGGCGCCATCCCGCGGTCGTGCGAGCGGAGCGCCTCCATGATCTGGAAGCCGATCGTGTAGACCGGGTTGAGCGCGGTCATCGGCTCCTGGAAGATCGGGGCGATCTCGTTGCCGCGCAGCGAGCGCAGGGTGGCATCATCCACGCCCCGCAGTTCGCGCCCGAGCAGCTTGATCGAGCCGGTGACGCGTGCGTTCTCCGGAAGAAGCCCGAGCAGCGCCATCGCGCTCGTGCTCTTGCCCGAGCCGGACTCGCCGACGATCGCGAGGACCTCGCCGCGCCGGACGTACGTAGTTCATGTCGATCGCAGCCGGGTAGAACTCACCCTCGACCCAGAACTCGACGCCGAGGTTGTCCACCTCGAGGATCATCTCCGGCAGGGCGTGATGCGACGCCGCGATCTCGGCCTCGATGCCCGTGGTGTCAGTCATTCGGTGTGTCCCATCTGCAAAGCTTGAGGTCATGGCGTTCCAGGAGGTTCTGTACCGGCCGGCATTCGGCCGCACGCTCGCTGTCGTGACCGTGGTGGTGTGCGCGTTCGGTGTGGTCGCGCTGTTCTGGGGAGATGCGGCATCCGCGATCCGCTACGTCTGGCCGATCATCCTGGTGGCCGCGGTCGCGTGGGCCCTCTTCTGGCGACCCAGTCTGCGGATGCAGGAGCACGGCGTCACCGTCGAGAACGTCTTCCGCACGTACTTCATCCCGTGGCCGTCGATCCAGGGCATCGACACGCGATACTCCCTGACGATCCACACGTCGAAGGGCGGCATCCCGGTGTGGGCGACTCCCGCCCCCGGTCGCCATCGGGCGTTCGGCCTTGCGAGCAAGGACTTCGAGGGCATCGGCAAGACGGCGCGCGGAGAGCACGACAGTCTGCGGCCGAGCGACGCGCTCAGCACGCCGTCCGGCAACCTGGCGCAGGCCATCCGCGGGCACTGGGAGCGGCTGCGCGACTCCGGCGCCTTCGCGAGCGGCGAAGACCCGGAGGCGTTGACCGTCACCTGGCATTACGGCACCGTCGTGGTGATCGCCGTGCTGATCGCGGCGACGGTGATCGGTCTGCTGGTCTAGCAGCGCCACCGTCACCGCTCCGGGTTGAGGGGCTCGTCCTGGACGTCCCCCGGCTCTTCCGGACGCGGATCGTGATAGTTCACGATGTCATCGCCCGTGTAGACCGCTTCCATCGGCACCGTCACGCTGGCCGGACCCTTCGGGTCGACCGTGTCCAGGATCGGCACCACCGGGCCGCTCGCGCGACCGGCACGGCGCATCGCGCGCTCGCTGGGCATCTTCTTCTGGCGCGGGTCGAACGCGTCGCGCAGACCATCGCCGATGAAGTTGACGCACAGCGCGATCACGATGATGAAGATGCCCGGCCACCAGAACAGCCACGGGCGCGTGGAGAACGCAGCCTGGTTGTCGGAGACGATCTTGCCGAGCGACGTGTCGGGCGGCTGCACACCGAAGCCGAGGTAGCTCAGCGCCGACTCGAGCAGGATCGCGCCCGCCATCAGCAGCGTCGCGTTCACGACGATGACTCCGACCGCGTTGGGCAGGATGTGCCGGAAGATGATCCTCCGGTCACGGGCTCCCGAGACGCGCGCGGCATCCACGAACTCCCGCTCGCGCAGCGAGAGGAATTCTCCTCGCACGAGGCGCGCCATGGTGGTCCACGCGAAGATGCCGATCACGACGCCGAGGACGGAGGCGCCGAGGCTTCCGAACGTCTTGCCGAGCACCGCACCGATCACGATGAGCGGGATGGTGATGATGACGTCGGTGAAGCGCATGAGCACCGAGTCGGTCGCCTTGCCGTAGTAGCCGGCGATCGCACCGATGACGACACCGATGATCGTCGCGACGACGCCGGCGATCACCATGACCATGAGCGACTGCTGCGCGCCGCGCATGACGACCGCGAAGATGTCACGGCCGACCTCGTCCTGGCCGAAGGGGTGCTCCCCGAACTGCAGCGGGAACAGACTGAGCGTCGGCACACCGTTGTTCAGCTTCGGAGCGATGTCGGTCCAGGTGTAGATCCACCAGCCGGGGATCCGAAGGCCCCACAGGTCCACGCCCACCGAGGTGAAGGCGAGGACGACGATGAAGGCGAGCACGATCATCGCGATGAGCGCGCCGCGGTGCCGGAAGAACCGGCGACGGACGATCTGACCCTGGCTGAGGCCTTCGGTCTCCTTCTGCTCGATGGAGATCTCGGCGACGGCAGCGGCGGCGTTGACGTCGGGGTCTGTGGCTGTGGTGTTCATGCGCCCACCTTGATTCTCGGGTCGAGGGCCGCGTAGACGAGGTCCGCGATGAGGTTGAAGAGCACGGCGAGCGTGCCGGTCACGACGAAGAAGGCCATGACCGGATTCGGATCGACACTGTTGATGCCGTCGACGAACAGCCTGCCCATGCCGGTCCAGCCGAAGACCGTCTCGGTGACCACCGCGCCGCCGACGATCGCACCGATGTCGAACGCGATGATCGTGGTGATCGGGATCAGCGCGTTGCGGAACGCGTGACGCACGACGACCGTGCGCTGCGTGAGTCCCTTCGCCCGCGCCGTGCGGATGTAGTCCTGGTTCATCACTTCGAGCAGGCTCGCACGCGAGTAGCGGGTGTAGCCGGCGAACGAGATGAGGATGATCGCGATCGTGGGCAGCAGCAGGTGCGTGTACAGGTCGATGCCCTGGATCCAGAAGTTGCCGCCCAGGCCCGGTGTGGACGCGCCGACAGTGGCGATCGGCCGGCCCCTGATGCGACTGGAGTTCGCGTAGACCTCCCAGTACGACATGTACTTGTCCAGCGCGATGAGCGCCGCCACGAGGAAGCCGACGATCGCGGTCGTCCGCACGACCGGTCCGCGGTCGGCGCCGCCCATGAAGAAGCCGATCAGCCCGCTCGACCACGACGGCGAGCACCATGAGCAGCAGGAAGAACCACAGCGTCATGCCGTTGAGGATGTAGTTGATCATCGGGAAGTACAGCCCGATGCCGATCAGTGCCACGACCAGCGAGGCGTACAGCGCCCGGCGGTTGCGCAGACCTGTCGAGATCGCCGTCACGCCGAACGCGATGCCGATCGCCGAGGCGGAGAAGACGACGATGCCGATGCTCGGGTCGGCGAACCACTCCGTCGCCGAGAGGTAGAACAGCACCGCGGCGGTCGCGGCCGCCGAGATCGCGAAGACGATGAGCCTGCGTTTCGCCTTCCCGCCCAGCAGCGACATCCACAAGAAGCCCGCCACGAGCGACATGAGGATGCATCACCGGTATCGCGATCGTCGGTTCGGCGAGCCAGTTGTTGAGCTGGATCGCGCCGTACTGCTTCAGCAGCACCGCGACCCAGAAGATCGGCAGCGAGAAGAAGAGGAACGAGATCAGGGTGACGCTGTAGTCGAATCCGCTGTACTGGCGCAGGGCCGAGACGATTCCGACGGTGAGGCCCAGCACGATGGCGACGACAGTGGCCGTCGTGACCAGCGTCAGCGTTGACGTGATCGCGTTCGACAGCAGGATGTTGACCGGCTGGTTCTGGACACTGACGCCGAAGTCACCGCGGAACAGGGCGCCGAGCCACAGGAAGTAGCGCAGCGGGGGCGGGACGTCGAGGTTGAGGAGCTTGGTGCGAGCTTCGATGAGCTCGGCTTTGTTCGGTGCACTGGACTGTCTCAGCTCTTCGAGGGGATCGCCCGCGAACGAGGTGAGGACGTACATCAGGAACGTTGCGGCGAACAGAACGAAGATCGATGCGATCAGTCGCCGGATGATGAATGAAGCCATGGTGTGGCCGCCTGCCAATCGGTGATCCAGCGCGAGCAGGATGTCCCGAGGTCTAACCCCGGCCGCTGCTCTGCCACTGGGAGGAGTCTAACGGGTGGGGTGCAGGCTTCCCAGGAAACCTGCACCCCACCTTGGTTCAGCCGAGCCGGAGCTCAGCGGAGACCGTGACGACGACTACTCTTCAGCGCCGGCGTCCGTGACAGCCCAGTCCCAGGCGTTCCAGAAGATCGTGGGAGCGAGGATCGACGGGTCGACACCCTCCACACGGTCGCTGAAGGCGGTGACGCCGGGGAACTGGAAGATGGTGACTCCGTAGAAGTCATCCCACAGGAGCTTGTCCAGCTCGATCTGCAGATCGATCTGGGCCTGCGGGTCGAACTCCACGTTCAGCTGCGCGACGATCTCATCGACACGCTCGTTGGAGTAGAAGTTGAGGTTGTTGATGCCGCCGGTCTGGAACGTCGGCAGCGAGTTGGTCACGCCGAGGCTCGTGGACTGCCATCCGAAGAAGACCGCGTCGTACGCACCGGGGGTGCCGAGCAGGCCGCCCCACTGGTCCGAACCACAGTCGGTCACGTTGAAGCCGGCCAGGTTGGCCGACGCCTGGATGAGCGCGAACTCGTTCACGCGACGGGGGTTGTTCGTCGCGTACAGGATGCAGACCTCGGTGTTGGTGATGCCGGACTCGGCCAGCAGCGCCTTGGCACCCTCGATGTCGACCTCGGCGAACGCCTCCGAACCGTTCTCGGCGACCGACTCGTCGTAGCCCTCGGCACCGGGCACGAAGATCTGCGAGCTGCGCAGGAGCGCGTCCTCGCCGGCGATCGGCACGATGAGCTTGTCGAGGATCTCCTGACGGGGAACCGTCTTGAGGAACGCCTCGCGAACCGTGGGGTTCGAGAAGATGTTCTCGGGGTTCTTGCCGTTCTCGAACTGCAGGTCGAGGTGCTCGTAGGTTCCCTCGACACCGGTGTGACCGTGATGCCGTCAAGTGCGTCGAGCGCGGTCTTGATGTCAGCGGTCGCCTGCGGCGAGATGATGTCGACCTCACCGTTCTCCAGCGCCTGAACCGCAGCGAGCGGGTCGGGGATGAAGCGGATGGTGATCTCCTCGATGTTCGGGGCGTTGTCGCCCGCGTACTCGGGGTTCGCGGTCAGCGTGATGTACTGCTCGGCGACGAAGTCGCTGATCATGTACGGGCCGCTGGCGAGGTAGAGCTCGGGGTCCTCGGGCAGCTCGGTGAAGTTGAATCCACCGTTCCAGAAGGACGAGATCGGCGCGAGAGCGGCGTCGTCCTCGTTCTGGATCGCGTCGATGACGGCCTGCTTGGCCTCTTCGTTGTCGTCGATGCCGAGGGCGTTCTTGCCGACGACGTGCGCCGGCAGCGGCGACGGGAAGGACAGCTCCCAGTCGACGAACTGCGCGTCGTAGACCATCGTGATCGAGCGGCCGTCGTCGCCGATCTCCGGCGTCTCCGTCACGAGGCCGAGGCCTGCGGTCGGCGTGGCGCCCGAGTCGAAGTAGACGACGTCGGTCGGGAAGGCGTCGGTGAACTCGCCCGTGTCGGGGTCGGTGAACTCGCCCGGGTCGAAGTCGGGGGTGTCCAGCGCGCGCGAGAGCGCGGCCCACTGGAGCAGCAGGTCGGATGCGTCGACCGGCGTGCCGTCGGACCAGTTCGTGCCCTCGTTGACCGTGTACTTGACGGTCAGCGGGTCTTCTTCAACGACCTCGTACGTTCCGAACGAGGTGTCCTGCACCAGTTCGGGCGTGTTGTTGTAGTAGTTGAAGCCGCCGAGCGTCAGGTACGTGATGTTGTTGTTGGCGGTCGCGTTACCGAACGAGGTGTTGCCGTTGTACGAGTAGAACGGCTGGTTCCACGCGGCTGTGATCGACGATCCCTCGACGAGACCCGAGTCGTCGCCGCCACCTTCAGTGGCAGCGCAACCCGAGATTACGAGTGCGCCGACTGCGGTGAGAGCCACCGCCGCCGAGATGCGCTTCATTCTCACTGATTCCTCCTGTGCAGGGTTGTGCGCACACGACAGCGATGAATCTGCCGGGGCGCGGATAGGGAAACGATAAGCATGTGCCGTCGATTGTTCATAACGACTCGCGAAAACGTTACAGAGCCTTAACTCAATCGAAGTCGAATGTGGCAATCTGACAAGATGACGTCCTCGACTCCCCCCTCGGATGTGAGGATTGCCACTGAACCGGCCGCGCGAGCGCGTCTCTGGTGGGAGATCGGCATCGTCCTGGCCGTCACGGTGGGGCAATCTGCGCTGTATTCGGTGCTCTCACTGGTCCGCGCGTCGCTGCGCACGACGCCGATCGGGCAGCAGCAGACGCAGCTGAACCCGAATCGGGACGCCGAGGTCCTCTGGAACGTCCTGTACCAGTTCCTCGGGATCGTGTTCGGCCTCGCTCTCGTCGCGCTGGTCGTCTACCTGCTGTGGGAGCCGGGCCAGAACGCCCTGCGCCGGATCGGGCTCGACTTCACGAGGTTCGGCGGCGACCTCGGCCGCGGCATCCTGCTCGCCGCCGTCATCGGGATTCCGGGACTCGGTCTGTACGCCGTCGCGCGCATGCTGGGGCTGAACGTCGCCGTCGTCGCCTCGCCGCTGGATGCCGCGTGGTGGACCGTGCCGCTGCTCGTGCTCGCGGCGCTGCGGGCCGGGCTCACCGAAGAGGTCATCTTCATCGCGTATCTGTTCGACCGGCTGCGCCGGCTCGGGTGGTCGTGGTGGGCGATCATCCTCTCGACGGCGGCCCTGCGCGGGGCGTACCACGCCTACCAGGGGGTCGGTGCGATCGTCGGCAACTTCGTGATGGGCGTGGTGTTCGGCTGGTGCTACAAGCGCTGGGGGCGCGTCATGCCGCTCGTGATCGCGCACACGCTCCTGGACATCGTCGCGTTCGTCGGCTACCCCCTCGCCGCCGCGCTCTGGCCGGGCGTCTTCGCTCCGCCTCCCAGCCCGAGCCCGACCGGCACCCCGACCCCGACGCCGACGCCGTAGCCCCGGCATCCGGTCCGTCCCCGTCCCGCGAGACTGCAACCGGACACCGAGACGTAGGCGAATCACCCACCGTCTCGCCGTCCTGGTGCAGTCTCGCGTCGAGAGGACGCGACTCCTCCACAGTGACGCCGGCGGCGCGTCTGTCCACACGTCGACGGCGTCGGCGCCCACATCGGCGATCGATCGCGGGCAGAGTGCCGGAATGACACTGAGCATCGATCCGACGCCCGACAGCGCTCATCGCCGCGCCGATCCCCGATCCCGCTCCTCAGATCGTCGACCGTCTCGCACGCCGATCGCGAGGTGCACGTCGGCAACCTCGTGCGCGTGCGGCGCGGCATCCTCGCACCGGCAGCGCTGTGGAGCGCGCTCGCACCGTGGCAGCGCTACGAAGCGCGCGTGCACGCCGTCGCCATGACCCACCCCGGCGCCGTGTTCTGCCTCGAGTCCGCCGCTGCGCATCCTCGGCCTGCCCGATCTTCGGCGAACCGCGCGACGTCCATGTCCTCGACACCCCGACGGCGACAAGCCCGGCTGAGCGGCGGCATCCGCGCTGCCACACGACCGCCGAGGATCGCACCATCGTCGAAGTCGGCGGCATGCGCGTCGACATCGGTGCTCGACACGGTGCTCGACGTCGCGCGTGCGCGGCATCCGTCGATCGGGCTCGCTGTGGCGGATGCCGGCACTGCGCGTCGCACCGTCGCTCTCCGTCGAAGTCCTCGTCGCGCACAACGAGAGCCGGATCAGCAGTCGCGGTCGCCGTCGGGCGAGGTGGGCGCTGCACCGCGCGACACCCGCTCGCCGAGACGGCGCTCGAGTCCGTCAGTCGCGCGGCGATCGAGTGGCTCGGGCTTCGAAGAACCCGAGCTGCAGAGGGAGTTCCGCACGCGACGGCGCGTCGACCGCGTCGGACATGTGGTGGCGCGGAGCGCGGAGTGATCGGCGAAGCGGACGGCGACGTCAAGTACGACGGATCACTTCAGGATCCGGCCGCAGGCCGATCCGGAAGGAGAAGGTCCGCGATGTCCGACTCCGACGGTCACGCCTCGGCGATCCTCGCACTGGGGCTGGACCGATGTCGCCCGCATCGCGCCCGCTCCGCTCGACGCTCCGCGCCGCAGGCTGCGCCACCGGTCGCCCTCGAGTCGTCGCTCGAGCTCCACGGTCTCAGCGCACTTCTCTGCGCCGCCGCGCGACGCTCGGCGCCGAGACTGCAGCGGGACGCCGAGACTGAGGGGATTCCCCGCAGTCTCGGCGCCCGGTTGCAGTCTCGCGGGAAGAGCGGCTGGCCTCACGGAGCGGCAGCGTCAGGCGAAGGCCTCCACCGGCGGGCAGGCGCAGACCAGGTTGCGGTCGCCGTAGGCCTGGTCGATCCGCCGCACCGGCGGCCAGTACTTCGTGCGCACGAGCGAGTGCACCGGGTACACCGCGAGCTCCCGCGAGTACGGGTGATCCCACGAGCCCGACACGACCGACTCCGCGGTGTGCGGCGCGTTCACGAGCGGGTTGTCGCCCGCGGGCCACTCCCCCGCGGCCACCGCGAGCGCCTCGGCGCGGATCGCGATCATCGCCTCGATGAACCGCTCGATCTCGGCGAGGTCCTCGGACTCGGTCGGCTCGACCATGAGGGTTCCGGCGACCGGGAACGACATCGTCGGCGAGTGGAAGCCGTAGTCGATCAGGCGCTTGGCGACGTCGTCGACGGTCACCCCGGTCTCCTCCTTCAGCGGCCGCAGGTCGAGGATGCACTCGTGCGCCACGAGCCCGCCGTCGCCCGTGTACAGCACCGGGTAGTGGTCCTTGAGCCGCGTCGCGATGTAGTTCGCCGACAGCACGGCCGCGGCCGTCGCATCGCGCAGGCCGTCCGCGCCCATCATGCGCACGTACGCCCACGAGATGGGCAGGATGCCGGCCGACCCGTGCGGCGCGCCCGAGACGGCACCGCCGTCGAAGACGAAACCTCCCGCGTGGTCCTTGCGCTGCGAGAACGGGTGGCCGGGCAGGTAGGGCGCGAGATGCGCCTTGGCTGCGACCGGACCGACGCCCGGACCGCCGCCGCCGTGCGGGATCGCGAAGGTCTTGTGCAGGTTCAGGTGCGACACGTCGCCGCCGAGGTCGCCGAAGCGCGCGTAGCCGAGCAGCGCGTTGAGATTCGCGCCGTCGACGTAGACCTGCCCGCCGGCGTCGTGCACGGCCTGGGTGATCTCGAGCACGTCGTGCTCGTACACCCCGTGCGTCGACGGGTAGGTGATCATCAGCGCCGCGAGCGAATCGGCGTGCGGCGGCGATCTTGGCGCGCAGGTCGTCGAGGTCGACGTTGCCGGCCTCGTCGCACGCGACGACGACGACCTTCATTCCGGCCAGGACAGCGGATGCCGCATTCGTGCCGTGCGCGGACGACGGGATGAGACAGACCGTGCGGTCCAGATCGCCGTTCGCGCGATGCCAGCCGCGGATCGCGAGGAGCCCGGCCAGCTCGCCCTGCGAACCGGCGTTCGGCTGGAGCGAGACCGCGTCGTAGCCGGTGACCTCGGCCAGCCACGTCTCGAGCTGCTCGATCATCGCGAGGTATCCGCGCACGTCCGCCTCGGGGGCGAACGGGTGCACGCGCGAGAACTCGGGCCACGAGACCGCGGCCATCTCGGTCGCGGCGTTGAGCTTCATCGTGCACGAGCCGAGCGGGATCATGCCGCGATCCAGCGCGTAGTCGCGGTCGGCGAGCTGCTTGAGGTAGCGCATCATCGCCGTCTCGCTGCGATGCGTGTTGAAGACGGGATGCGTGAGGAACTCGTCGTCGCGCAGAAGCGAGTCCGCGACGCCGGCCAGGGGTGCGGCATCCGCGAACGGCACCTCGCGGTCGCCGTGCTCGTCCGCCGACGGGAGGCCGAACGCCCACGCGACCGCGGCGAGGTCGTCGGCGGTCGTGGTCTCGTCGACCGAGACGCCGACCGTGGCATCGCTCGCCCAGAACAGCTGATAGCCGCGCGACCGCGCGCGCTCGATCACGCGCTCGGACGGACCGGGCGTCGACGACGCGGATCGTGTCGAAGAACGCGTCGTGCGACACCGTGAGCCCGTACGAGCGCAGTCGCTCGGCGAGCGCTTCGGCCTTGCGCGCGACGTCGGTCGCGATCCCCCGGAGCCCGTCGGGCCCGTGGTAGACCGCGTACATCGCGGCCATGACGGCCAGCAGCACCTGTGCGGTGCAGATGTTGGACGTCGCCTTCTCGCGGCGGATGTGCTGCTCGCGGGTCTGCAGCGACAGGCGGTACGCGGGGTGACCCGCGGCATCCTGCGAGACGCCGACCAGCCGACCCGGCAGCTGACGCTCCAGCCCCGACCGCACGGCCATGTAGCCCGGCGTGCGGGCCGCCGAACCCGAGCGGAACGCCGAAGCGCTGCGTCGTGCCGACCGCGACGTCCGCGCCGAGCGAGCCCGGCGAGCGCAGCAGCGTGAGCGCGAGCAGGTCGGCGGCGACCACGACGAGGCCGCCCTGCGCCTTGACGGCGCCGATGACCTCGGAGGGGTCCCACACGCGACCGCTCGCGCCGGGGTACTGGACGAACGCGCCGAACACGTCGATGTCGGACGGCGGCGTGCTCATGTCGTACGAGCGAGTACTGCAGCTCGATGCCCAGGGCCGACGCGCGGTGCTCGAGCACCGCCTTGGTCTGCGGCAGGGCGTCGGCATCGACCAGGAAGACGTTCGACGCCGACTTCGAGGCGCGCCGGGCGACCAGCATCCCCTCCACGACCGCGGTCGACTCGTCGAGCATCGACGCGTTCGCGGTCGCGAGGCCGGTGAGGTCGGTGACCATCGTCTGGAAGTTGATGAGCGCCTCGAGCCGGCCCTGCGAGATCTCGGGCTGGTACGGCGTGTACGCCGTGTACCAGGACGGGTTCTCGAGCACGTTGCGCGTGATGACCGACGGCGTGAACGTGTCGTAGTAGCCGAGCCCGATCATCGGGCGGGCGACCCGGTTCTGCGACGCGAGCTCGCGCAGCTCGGCGAGCGCTTCGGCCTCGGTCGCCGCGGGCGGGATGTCGGAGGTCGCACGCGGGTTCACGTGGATGGATGCCGGCACCGCGGCCTGCACGAGCGCGTCGACGGAGTCGTAGCCCAGGGCGCCGAGCATGAGGGCCTGCGCGGCGGCATCCGTGCCGATGTGACGATCGACGAACCCGCGGGGCCGGCTGAACCCCGCGACGCGCCGAACGCGTTGGTGCGTTCGCTCACTCGTCGCCGCCCGTGAGCGCGACGTAGGCCTCGCGGTCGATCAGTTCGGCCGGCGCCGACGCGTCGACGCGGATCTTCACGAGCCAGCCCTCGCCGAACGGGTCGGAGTTGACGAGCGACGGGTCATCGACGACCGCCTGGTTGGCCGCGACGACGTCGCCGGTGAGCGGCGCGTACAGCTCGCCGACCGACTTCGTCGACTCGATCTCGCCGACGACCTGACCGGCGGACACGCCGGAGTCGACCCCGGGAAGCTCGACGAACACGACGTCGCCGAGCTTGTCGGCGGCGTAGTCGGTGATGCCGACGGTGGCGACATCGCCGTCCATGGCGATCCACTCGTGCTCGGCGGTGTACTTGAGGCTGTTGAGGTCGGTCACTTCTTCCTCCGGTCGGATGCTGTGTGGAGAGTGCGGGCGGATCATTTGGCGCGGCGATAGAACGGCAGTGCGGTGACGGTCGCGGGAATGCGGGTTCCGCGCACGTCGATGGACAGTTCGGTGCCGGGCGCACTCGCCGCGGGTGCGACGAACGCCATGGCGATCGGATGACCGAGCGTCGGGCTGAGCGCCCCGCTCGTGATCTCGCCGACGACCGTCTCGGTCCCCGAGCCTGTCGAGGGGTCGAGCACGGCGTACCCGGCGCGGCCGGCGCGCTTGCCCTCCGAGACGAGTCCGACGAGCACCGGCGCGTCCGAGGCGACGACGGCGGACAGCCCGGCGCGGCCGACGAAGTCGGGCTTGTCGGCGGCGACCGCGCGGCCGAGGCCCGCCTGGGCGGGCACGATGTCGAGCGAGAGCTCGTGGCCGTACAGCGGCATGCCCGCCTCCAGCCGCAGGGTGTCGCGCGCGGCCAGACCCGCCGGGACGAGCCCGAGCGGCGCCCCGGCGGCCAGCAGCGCGTCCCAGAGCGCGCCGACGTGGGCGTTCGGGATGAGCAGTTCGTAGCCGTCCTCGCCGGTGTAGCCGGTGCGGGCGATGAGCAGGGGATGTCCGTCGAAGGATGCCGCAACCGACGCGTAGTACTTGAGCTCGTCCAGGGGCTGCGAGAAGGAGCCGAGCCCCGGAGTGGCATCGAGGACGGCGCGCGCGAGGGGTCCCTGCACGGCGACGAGCGAGTAGTCGTCGGTCACATCCATCACCGCGACCGCGCGGCCCTCCGCGCGTTCGGCCAGCGCAGCGGCGACGCTCTCGCGGTTGCCGGCGTTCGCGATCACCAGGAAGCGCTCATCGCCCAGGCGGTAGACGATCACGTCGTCGACGATGCCGCCGCCCTCCTCGAGCACGAGCGAGTACTTCGCCTTGCCGACCGGCATCGTGGACAGGCGTCCGGCGAGCGCGTAGTCGAGGAAGCCGGCGGCCTCCGGGCCCTCGACGAAGAACTCGGCCATGTGCGAGATGTCGAACAGTCCGGCCGCGGTGCGGACGGCGTGATGCTCGGCGAGGTCCGACGTGTAGCGGACGGGCATCGCCCACCCGCCGAAATCGGTGAACGACGCACCGAGCGCCTCGTGGCGCTCGCGCAGGGGCGTGTAGCGGGGGTCCGTCATGAGTTCTCCCGGTCTCGTGCGGGCAGACGCCGTGCAGCGCCTGGTGAACTCCCCCTCTGTCATGGGCCTGAGAGTTTCACCTCGGCATCCGATCGCGAGAACGGATGCCGGGACTTTCACCGTCGGCGGATCCTCGAAGGATCGCTTTTCAGAGTGGCCGAGCCCGAGCGGTACGCGTGACCTGAGAGATTGGCGGGGAGGCTTGCTCCTTCGGTGCTCGGCTGCGTTCGCCGAGGCTCTCCCGTCCGGGTTATTGGCCTGTATTGACTTGCCCTGCCAGCATAGCGTTCGCACCCCGCAGGGCGAGTCATCCCGTGCAGGAGCCGGTCGAGACCGCCTGCGTCCACCCGGCCGCTCCCGCGAGCACGGGCTCGAGCTCGGTGGTGGTCATCGCGTAGCCGCGGTCGGCGTCGGTCTCGGCGCGGGCGAACACGACTCCCGCGACGTCGCCGTCGGCCGTGAGGAGCGGGCCGCCGGAGTTGCCGGGCTGCACCTGCGCGGCGAGCGCGTAGATGTCGCGCAGCGCGCTGGAGTCCCCGTAGATGTCGGGCACGAACACCGACCCCGCCGAGATGACCTCGGCGTTCACCATCGTGAACGGGCCGCCCCAGGGATACCCCTGCACCACGGCGGCGGTGCCGGGGGCGAGCGGCGGCACCACCGGCAGCGCGGCGGCGCCGAGCCCGTCGACGGCGATCAGCGCGAGGTCGTCGATCGGGATCGAAGTACACGATCCGTCCCTCGCGCGCCGGCTGACCGGGAAGCTCGACGATCGGGGCGGTCACACCGGCGACGACGTGGGCGTTCGTCACGACGCGGTCGGGCGCGATCACGAACCCCGTGCCGGTCGCACTCGTGCCGCACGCGTAGGCGACCCCCGACACGCGGGCGACGGATGCCGCGGCCTCGGTCAGCTCGGGATCATCGAGCGCCACCGGCGGGGCCGTCGGCTGCACGTCGAGATCGAGCAGCACCCCGAGCTGCGGGAGTCCGTCATCCAGCACGGCGGAGCGGACGCGCGCGAGCGCCTCGGTGACAGGCCGCGGAGTGAGCGCCTCGATCGTGCTGATCACCTGCGACGACCCGAGCGCCGCGGAGATCACCGGCGCTCCGGTAGGCGGTGACGCTCGCGCTGACCAGGCTCAGCGACAGCGCACCGGCGAGGACGGCGAAGGCGCCGCCGAGCACGCGGTCGACGACCCGCAGCGGTGCGCTGCGGTCGACTCCGCGGCGCAGCGCGCCGCCCAGCGCGCCGCCGGCGCTCGCCCCGCCGATGACCAGCACGAGGACGACGGCGATCACCGCGAAGACGCGGGTGCTCTGCCACGGCCACACGTCGTTCACGATCGGCACGAGCCAGAAGGCGGCGAGGCCCCCGAGGACCACCCCGATCAGCACGCCGAGGCTCGCCAGCAGCCCGCGCTGCACGCCGATGACGAGCGCGACCAGCAGGATCGCGACGAGCACGATGTCGATGACGAGCACGCACTCCTCCGCTTCCCCGTGTGCAGACTCCGGTCGTTCAGCGTACGCACCGCTTCCTGTGGCCCGGCTCGGAAACGCGCCGGATCGACTCGGGTTTGCACTTCAGGTCATAGTGACACTAAGATCGTACCGAGGTAATGGTCAACATGACACAAACAACCCTGAGCCCCGGCATCCCGAGCGTGGACTCCACGCCCGACGACGTCACGCGCGTCGCCGTGTCGACGGTGATCTTCACGCTGCGTCGCGATCCGGCGACCGACAGCGCGGCTGTCGTGCTCCCGCTCGTGCGCCGCACGCGCGACCCGCACGAGGGTCTGTGGGCGCTCCCCGGCGGGTGGCTCGATGCGAGCGAGAGCCTCGATGCCGCAGCATCCCGCACCCTCGCCGAGACGACCGGCATCGCCCCGAGCTACCTCGAGCAGCTGTACGCCTTCGGCGCGGTCGACCGCTCCCCCACTCGCGTCGTCTCGATCGTCTACTGGGCGCTCGTGCGACCCGACGAGATCCCGCGACGACGATGTCGAGAACGTGTCGTGGTTCGACGCGGCCCAACTGCCGCGGCTCGCCTTCGACCACAACGAGATCGTCGACTACGCGCTCTGGCGCCTGCGCAACAAGGTCGGCTACAGCCGCATCGCGCACGGGCTCCTCGCCGACGAGTTCACGCTCGCCGAGCTGCGCGAGGTCTACGAGTCGATCCTCGGGCGGCGCCTCGACCCCGCGAACTTCCGCCGGCAGGTGGAGGGCTCCGGAAACCTCATCCCGACCGACCGCTTCCGCACGGGCAGCCACCGGCCGGCCCGCCTCTACCGCTACAACCAGGACGTCGAGCTCGCCGATCGCGGCCCCCTCGTCGTCCGACACTGAACCTCTTCGAGAGAGCGAATCGAGCACGCCATGTCCGCGACATCCCTCACCCTTCCGCCGCTGCCGGTCGACCCGTCCGTCGACCACGAGATCCAGGCGATCGTCTCCGGCGCATCGACGGCCGAGACCTGCAACACCGACCTCGCCGCGGGGCCGTGGAACTTCGACGCCCGGCCCGGCTACGGGCCCGGCTCGTCGATGGGCGACGTGATCCCGGTCGGCTCACCCCGTCAGGGCGAGCTGCCGGCCGAGTACCGCGAAGCATCCCCCGAGGAGCTCGATGCGCGCGTGCGCGCCGCGAAGGCGACGCTCGGCGACCGGGTCATGATCCTCGGCCACTTCTATCAGCGCGAGGAGGTCGTGCGCCACGCCGACTACGTGGGCGACTCCTTCCAGCTGGCGAACGCCGCCAAGGCGCACCCCGAAGCCGAGGCGATCGTCTTCTGCGGCGTGCACTTCATGGCCGAGACCGCCGATCTGCTCTCCACGCCCGAACAGGCCGTCATCCTGCCGAACCTCGCCGCCGGCTGCTCGATGGCCGACATGGCCGACATCGATCAGGTCGAGGAGTGCTGGGAGCAGCTCGCCGAGGTCTACGGCGACATGGACGCACCGGATGCCGACGGTCTGGTGCCGGTCATCCCCGTGACGTACATGAACTCCTCCGCCGCGATCAAGGGCTTCGTCGGCCGCCACGGCGGCATCGTGTGCACGTCCTCGAACGCGCAGCACGGTGCTGGAGTGGGCGTTCGAGCGCGGCCGGCGCGTGCTGTTCTTCCCCGATCAGCACCTCGGCCGCAACACCGCGAAGGCGATGGGCGTGACGCTCGAGCAGATGCCGATGTGGAATCCGCGCAAGCCGCTGGGCGGGGCCTCGGAGGCCGAGCTCGAAGACGCGCGCGTGATCCTGTGGCACGGCTTCTGCTCGGTGCACCGCCGCTTCACGGTCGAGCAGATCGACAAGGCGCGCGCCGAGCACCCCGGCGTGCGGGTGATCGTGCACCCGGAGTGCCCCATGGCCGTCGTCGACGCCGCCGACGAGTCGGGGTCGACCGACTACATCCGCCGGGCGATCGAAGGCGCCACCGAGCCCACGACGTTCGCGATCGGCACCGAGGTCAACCTCGTGCAGCGCCTCGCCGCCGAGAACCCGCAGCACGAGATCTTCTGCCTCGACCCGGTCGTGTGCCCGTGCTCGACGATGTACCGCATCCACCCCGGCTACCTCGCGTGGGTGCTCGAGGGTCTCGTGGACGGCGAGGTGCGCAACCGCATCACGGTGCCGCAGGATGTCGCCGACCCCGCGCGACTCGCCCTCGAGCGGATGCTGGCCGCCAAGCCGCCGGCGGCGCCCGCCTCGGCATGGGAGAACGCCTCATGACCGCGCCGGTGCACGCCGTCGTCGTCGGCAGCGGCATCGCCGGGCTGACCGTCGCCCTCCACGCGGTGCGAGCACGGCTGCCGGGTGACGCTCGTGACCAAGGACGTGCTCGAGCACGCCAACACCCGCTACGCGCAGGGCGGCATCGCCGGTGTGATGTTCGACGACGACCGCACCGAGGACCACATCCGCGACACCCTGACCGCGGGAGCCGGACTCAGCGACCCCGAGGCCGTGCGGGTGCTGGTCGACGAGGGGCCCGCGCGCATCCGCGAGCTGATCGCCCTCGGCGTCGCGTTCGACCGCGGCGCCGACGGCGACTTCGTCAAGGGCCTCGAAGCCGCCCACTCGTACCCGCGCATCCTGCACTCGGGCGGCGACGCCACGGGCACGGCGATCGAGAAGGCCCTCGTCGCACGGCTGCGGGCGAGCGATGTCCGCGTGATCGAGCACGCGTTCCTGATCGACCTCGTGCTGGACGACGGCCGCGTCACGGGTGTCGACCTGCTGATCGGCGATGTCGCGGCATCCGGGTCGGCACCGCACGTCGACGGCGTGCGCGAACGGGTGGATGCCGATGCCGTGGTGCTCGCCACCGGCGGTGCGGGCGAGCTGTACGCGCACACCACGAACCCCACCGTGGCGACCGGCGACGGGATCGCCGCCGCCCTGCGCGCAGGGGCCGACGTGACCGAGCTGGAGTTCTTCCAGTTCCACCCGACGGTGCTGGAAGGCGCGGACGACGCCGCCGGGTCTGCCGCCGGGGAGTCGTTCCTGGTCTCGGAGGCCGTCCGCGGCGAGGGCGCGACCCTGATCGACGAGAGCGGCCGGCGCTTCGCGTTCGACGCGCACCCGGACGGCGAGCTCGCCCCCCGCGATGTGGTGGCGCGGGCGATCGCCCGGCAGATGGAGCTGCAGGACGGTCGTCCGGTCTTCCTCGACGCCACACACCTGCGGGCCACTCCCGACGAGACCGCGGAGTTCCTCGCCCGCCGCTTCCCCACGATCGACCGCGCGGTGCGCGACCGGGGTCTGGACTGGGCGCGCGAGCCGATCCCGGTGACGCCTGCCGCGCACTACCTGATGGGCGGCGTCACGACCGATCTCGACGGCCGCACCAGCCTTCCCGGGCTGTACGCCGTCGGCGAGGTCGCTCGCACGGGCGTGCACGGCGCGAATCGCCTCGCCTCGAACTCGCTGCTGGAGGGCGCGGTGTTCGGCGCGCGGGCGGGCGACGCGATCGCCGCGGATGCGGCATCCGGAATCTGGCCCGCGCTCGCCACAGCGTCCCGCCCGTCGGCGAACGTGTCGTCGATGCGGGTCGAGGCGTGCCCTCGGAGCCCGGTCCGTTCAGCCGCGCTGCGCTTCAAGAACTCCTCTGGGAGGACGCGGGGCTGGTGCGGGATGCTGCCGGGCTCGAGCACGCGGCATCCGTCATCGCCGCGTGGCGACGCGCCCAGCGCTCGCCGGCCACCGAGACGGAGTTCGAGGACGAGAACCTGCTCCTCGTGGGCGCGCAGCTCGTGGCGGCGGCGCTCCGACGCAGGGAGTCCGTCGGCGCGCACTTCCGCAGCGACGACCCTTCCCGCGAGGCGCGGGACGCCACGAGGGGGCGGATGCCGTCACCCGGGAATCCGTCACGAGCGGGGTCGCCTGATGCTCACCCGCACCACGATCGACCGCGCCGTCGCGGCCGCGCTCGAAGAGGACGCGCCGTGGGGCGACATCACGAGCGAGATGCTGATCCTCGAGTCGGCCACCGCGCGCGCCGATCTCATCGCCCGCGAGGCGGGTGTCTTCAGCGGCGGTGACGTGTTCGCCGCCGCGTTCCGCCTCACCGACCCCCGCATCGACGTGGAGCTGATCGTCGAGGACGGCGAATACTTCGACGAAGGGCGCCGTGCTCGCGGTCGTGTCCGGCCCCGCACGCGGCGTGCTCACCGCCGAGCGGATCGGGCTGAACTTCGTGCAGCGGATGTCGGGCATCGCCACCCTGACCGCCCGCTACGTCGCCGAGGTCGCCCACACCGGGGCGCGCATCGCCGACACCCGCAAGACGACGCCCGGTCTGCGCGCCTTCGAACGGCACGCCGTCGTGAACGGCGGCGGTCACAACCACCGCTATTCGCTCTCGGACGCCGTGATGGCCAAGGACAACCACCTCGCGGTGCTCGCGCAGAAGGGCGTGTCGGTGACGGCTGCGCTCCAGGGCGCGATCGCGCGCCTGCCGCACACGACGCACGTCGAGGTCGAGGTCGACCGGCTCGATCAGATCGACGCCGTCCTGGCGGCGGGCATCGGCACGATCATGCTCGACAACTTCTCGCTCGAGGACCTGCGCCGCGGAGTGGCGCAGGTCGGCGGCCGGGCCACGGTCGAGGCATCCGGCGGCGTGTCGCTCGAGACCGTGCGCGCCATCGCCGAGACCGGCGTCGACGTCATCTCGGTCGGCGCGCTCACCCATTCGGCCCGCGCGCTGGATCTGGGTCTCGACGTCCGCGTCTCGTGAGGCCGGGGCCATGAGCATGCTCTACCTCGACAACGCCGCGACCACTCCGGTGCGGCCCGAGGTGCTCGAGGCGATGATGCCGTTCCTGACCCGCTGGTTCGGCAACCCCTCCAGCCATCACACGGTCGGCGAGGCTGCGGCCGGGGCGCTGGCGGACGCCCGCGCCCGCGTCGCCCGGGTGCTCGGCATGCGTGCGAGCGACGTGATCTTCACGTCCGGCGGCACCGAGGCCAACAACCTGGCGGTCAAGGGCATCGCGATCGCCGCGCATCTCCGGTCGCAGGCAGCCTCAACAGGCGGACGCCGGCACATCATCACCACCCCGATCGAGCACGAGTCGGTGCTCGAGTCGGCCGAGTACCTCGAGCGCGTGCACGGCTTCGCGCTCACGCGTGTGGAGGTCGATCACTTCGGTCGGCTGCATCCGGATGCCGTGGCCCGTGCCCTCCGCGACGACACGGCGCTCGTCACCTTCGGCTACGCCAACAACGAGGTCGGCACGGTTCAGGACGTCGCCGCGATCGCGGCGGTCGCCCGGGAGCGCGGCGTGCCCGTCCACATCGACGCGGTCCAGGCCGCCGGCTGGCTCCCGCTGGATGCCGCGGAGCTCGGCGTCGACGCGATCTCGCTCGCAGGTCACAAGCTCGGCGCACCGAAGGGCACCGGCGTCCTCGCGCTCCGCGGACGCGTGCCGCTCGAACCGCTTCTGCACGGCGGTGGGCAGGAGCGCGGCCGCCGCAGCGGCACGGAGGACGTCGCGGGCGCGGTCGGCTTCGCGACCGCTCTGGAGCTCGCCGAAGCGGAGCGCGCCGAGTCCTCGGCGCGCGTCGCCGCCCTGCGCGACGCGTTCATCGCCCGCGTGCTGGCGACGGTCCCGAGCGCGCGGCTGACCGGCGACCCGGTGCACCGCCTGCCCGGAACCGCGAGCTTCACCTTCGCCGGGACGAGCGGCGAGGCGGTGCTGCTCGAGCTCGAACGACGCGGGATCGTCTCCTCGAGCGGATCGGCGTGCGCGGCCGGCAGCGACGAACCCTCGCACGTGCTGCTGGCGATGGGGATCGCGCCCGAGATCGCCCAGACCGCGGTGCGGTTCACGTTCCCCCACACGCTGAGCGCACCGCTGGACCCGGTCGCCGACGCGGTCGCCGCATCCGTCATCGCCGTACAATCGGGCGGGTGAGTCCCCCCGCCGCGGTCACCGTCATCGTGCCCGGGTACGACATCGCGCCGTACGCGGCCGAGGCTCTCGAATCGCTGCGCCGGCAGAGCATGCCCGAGTGGACCGCGATCCTGATCGACGACCGCTCCGCAGATGAGACGGGCGACATCTTCGAGGCGGCCGCCGCCGCCGATCCGCGCTTCCGCGTCGTCCGGCACGAACAGCCGCGTCGGTCTGGGCGCCGCCCGCAACACGGGGCTGGACCTCGTCGAGACTCCGTTCCTCGGCTTCCTCGACGCCGACGACGTGCTCGCGCCGACGGCGCTCGAGCGACTCGTCGGCGTGCTCGATCAGACCGGCAGCGACTTCGCCGTCGGCGCCTATGTGCGCCTGCGACCGGATGCGGCCGGCGAGCTACAGCCTCGGCGAGGTGCAGCCGTGGGTCGCCGCCGCCACGGCCCCCGAGCGTCGCGGGACCACGATCGACGAGCACCCCGAGGCGTCCGGCAACATCGTCGCCTGGTCGAAGGTCAGCCGGACCGAGTTCTGGCACCGCGCCGGGCTGCGCTTCCCGGAGGGTCGCCTGTACGAGGACCAGGTCGTCGCGCAGCAGATGTACGCGCGGGCGCGCCGCTTCGACACGGTGCCCGATGTGGTGGCGCACTGGCGCATCCGGGCCGACGGGTCCTCGATCACGCAGCGCGAGGCGCACCTCGACGTGCTCGTGGACTGCCTCGCGGCCATGGCCGCCGGCCTGCACGTGCTGCAGTCGGCCGGGCACACGGTCGCCGCGCAGGCGCGCATCGGCCAGATGCTCCGCATGGACATCCCCCGTCTCGCGCAGATCGCGCGGCAGCATCCGGATGCCGCCTACCGCCACGCCCTGGGAGAGTTCACCCGCGAGATCTGGGCCCGCGCCGGCTCCGCACGCACGCACGCTGGACGAGGCATCCGCCACGGCGATCGCCGCCGCGCTCCTCTGGTGACGCGCGCGGGCGCAACGGGGGGCGTGCAACCTGGGCGGCGCTCAGACGTCGCGTAGGTGCGGCCAGGCCCGCTCATCGGCCGGAGCGTCGTCGGCGAGCACCGCCAGCGGTGCGGTCAGCGACAGCGAGCCGGTGAGCACGACCACCGGATCGTCGATCGGCAGGGGCGCCGGATCATCCGGCGCGCGATCGGCGCGCCGGGTGGGCAGGGCTCCGGCCGGCTCGGTCGCCTCGACCTCGAGGATGCGGGATGCGGCGAGCTGCTGGGCGGCGAGCTCCGCGTAGAGGCCGTCCTGGGCGATGAGGGTCGCGTGCGTGCCCGACTCGACGATGCGCCCGGCGTCGACGACGTGGATCACGTCGGCGCCGATCACGGTCGAGAGGCGGTGCGCGATCGAGAGGGTCGTGCGGCCGCGGGCCGCGGCATCCAGCGCCTCCTGCACGACGCGCTCCGAGACGGTGTCCAGCGCCGAGGTCGCCTCGTCGAGCAGCAGCACCGGCGGGTCCTTCAGCAGCACGCGCGCGATCGCGATGCGCTGCTTCTCGCCGCCCGAGAGCCGGTAGCCGCGCTCGCCGACGATCGTGTCGTAGCCCTGCTCGAACCCGGTGATGATGTGGTGGATGTTCGCCGCGCGGCACGCCTCTTCGAGCTCTTCCTGCGTCGCTTCGGGCTTGGCGTAGAGCAGGTTCTCGCGGATCGTGGCGTGGAAGAGGTAGGTCTCCTGCGACACGATCCCGACGTGGTCGATGATCGACTCCTGCGTCAGCCGGCGGACGTCCTCGCCGGCGAAGAGCACCGTCGCCGCCGGACGCCTCGTACATGCGGGGCGTGAGGTAGAGGATCGTCGTCTTGCCGGCGCCGGACGGACCCGACGAACGCGACGTGCTGGCCCGGCTCGGCGGCGAACGAGACGCCGCGGAGCGTCGGGCGCGCGTCGGCCGCGGCATCGGGATAGCGGAAGACGACGTCGCGGAACTCGATGCGCCCGATCGGGCCGGGTGCCTCGTCCACGGTGATCGCGTCGGGCGCGTCGCTGATCGCGGGCACGAGGTCGAGGTACTCGAAGATGCGGGCGAAGAGCGCGGCGGACGTCTGCACGTCGAGGGCGACGCGCATGAGCCCCATCAGCGGCATCAGCAGCCGCGCCTGCACCGTCGTGAAGGCGACGATCGTGCCGGCGGTGATGAGGTCGGTGCCGCCGGTGATCAGGTAGCCCGAGACGAGGTAGATCACCGCAGGGACGCTCGCCATGAGCACCTGCACGACCGCGAAGAACCCCTGGCCGCTCATCGCCCGGCGCACCTGCAGGCGCACCTGGTTGACGTTCTCGGCGCCGTAGCGGGCCGACTCGGTGCGCTGCCGGTTGAACGACTTCGACAGCAGGATGCCCGAGACGCTCAGCGTCTCCTGGGTGATCGAGGTCAGCTCCGACAGCGACTCCTGCGTCTCGCCGGCGATGCGCGCCCGCACCTGGCCGACGCGCCGCTGCACGATCACGAGGAACGGCATCATCACGACCGCGATGAGCGTCAGCCGCCAGTCGATGATGATCATCGCCACGAGCGAGGCGATCACCGTGACGACGTTGCCCAGGATGCTGGTCACGGTGTTCGTGAGCACGCCCGAGACGCCGCCGACGTCGTTCTGCAGGCGCGACTGGATCACGCCGGTCTTGGTGCGGGTGAAGAAGCCGAGCTCCATCGCCTGCAGGTGCTCGAACAGCTTCACGCGCAGGTCGCCGGTGACGCGGTTGCCGACGGTCGAGGTGAACCACGTCTGCGCGACGCCGAGGCCCGCCGACAGCACGAACAGCCCGATCATGATGAGGACGAGCCGCAGCAGGAGCGGGAGATCGGGCGGACCGCCGTCGACCGGGAAGAGCGCTTCGTCGAAGATCTGCTGCACGATCAGAGCGCGGGACGACCGCGATCGCCGCGCCGAGCGATCGACCAGGACGGCCGTGACGAAGATGCGGAACCGGTACGGGCGGAAGAGCGCGATCACGCGCCGGCCGAGGTGCGGGATGCGGGGAGCCTCGGCGTTGAGCTTCTTCTGGGCTTCGATGTCGACGGGGCGGAATCCTCCCGGGTGCCCGCCGCCTCTGCCTCCCATGCTCACCTTCGCAAGCCTAGTGACGGGCGCCGACGCGAGGGCCGGGCCGCTGCACGGCTTCGACGCGCTCAGCCGAGGTCGATCACCAGGTTCACGACGGTGCCGATGATGACCGCGCCGAACAGGTATGCCAGCAGCGACTGCGCGATCACGAGGCGCCGGATCTCGTTCGTGCGCACCGCGCTGTCGCCGACCTGATAGCCCATGCCGACGCCGAGGGAGAAGTAGGCGAAGTCGGTGTACGACGGGTCCTCGTCCTGATTGAAGTCGATGCCGCCGACCGGGTCGCCGTAGTAGATGTGGGCCACACGCAGCATGTAGTCGGCCTGGATGAGCGCCCAGGACGCCGCGACGCTGACGACCGCGATCGCCGCCAGGAAGTAGGACTCCAGCTCCGAGGTGTTCTGCGTCTGGATGAGCACGACGGTCACCGCACCGAGGCTCGCCACGCTGCCGATGAGCGCGACGAGGCGGGCCAGCGACCGGCCGGGGTCTTCGCCGGTCGCGTGCTCGCGGGTCTGGGCGGCATCCATCGGCCAGATCAGGATCGCGACCCACGCGACGCTCGTGACCGCGAAACCCGACCAGCCCGCCAGGAGCCCCGCCGCGAGGCCGAGGAACGGCGCCACGATCACGCCCGCCGCGACGCCGATCACCGCCGCGACGAGGGATCGGGTCAGCACTGCGATCCGGACCGGGCTGAGTGCCATACCCGAATGTTTCCACGGGAACCGGGAATGCCGTGTCCGACGTGGCCGTTACTGTTGTGGCTTGCTCTTTTTCGTGTGACCCGCCTACGGGATGGCAGTCGTGCACGCCGACCCCCGAGGAGACGCCCTATGGCCGCCACCGACATCCGCCCCGGCACCGACAGCATCCGTGTTCCCGTTTCCGCGAGCACGGGCCTCAGCCGCGCCGACAGCCGCATCATCTGGCTGCTTCTGGGCGCTGCTTTCGTCGCGATCCTCAACGAGACGACGATGGGCGTCGCGATCCCGCACCTCATCACCGATCTCGGCATCACCGCGGTCGCCGCGCAGTGGCTCACGACCGCGTTCATGCTCACGATGGCGGTCGTGATCCCGATCTCCGGCTTCCTGCTGCAGCGCTTCACCACACGTCAGGTGTTCATCGCGGCGATGGGGCTGTTCTCGCTCGGCACGCTGATCGCGTTCCTCTCCCCCGGCTTCCCGATGCTCCTGGTCGCCCGCGTCGTGCAGGCCTCCGGCACGGCGATCATGATGCCGCTGCTCATGACGACGCTCATGACCCTCGTGCCGGCGCACTCGCGCGGCCGCATCATGGGTCGCGTCAGCATCGTGATGTCGCTCGCCCCGGCGATCGGCCCGACGATGTCCGGCCTGCTGCTGGACTCGGTGGGCTGGCGCTGGATCTTCGGGATCGTCCTGCCGATCGCGCTCATCGCGCTCGGCGTCGGCGCGCGCTGGATCCACAACCTCGGCGAGCCCACGCACGCCCCGATCGACGTGCCGTCGATCATCCTGTCGGCCCTCGGATTCGGCGGGATCGTCTTCGGACTGAGCCAGCTGGGCGGCGGCGCCGCACACGGCGACAGCGGTGCCGAGGCCGCCGCGGCCGACGCGCTGTCGACCGTGACGCTGGCGGTCTCGCTTCGGCGTCGGCGTGATCGCGCTCGGGCTGTTCATCTGGCGTCAGCTGATCCTGCAGCGCACCGACCGCGCACTGCTCGATCTGCGCGTCTTCCGCTCGGCGAACTTCTCGCTCGCGATCGCGCAGATGGGGCTGCTCTCGCTCGCGTTCTTCGGCGCGATCACGGTCGTCCCGCTCTACATGCAGAGCGTCCTGCAGGTCTCCGCGCTCGACGACCGGCCTGGTCGTGCTGCCCGGGGCGCTCGCGATGGGTCTTGCCGGACCCTTCATCGGGCGCATCTACGACCGCTGGGGCACTCGCGTGCTGCTCATCCCCGGCTCGATCATCGCCAGCGCCGTGCTGTGGTTCTACACGACCTTCGACGAGTTCACCTCGATCTGGGTGATCGCCGTCGCGCAGACGGTCCTGTCCATCGGCCTGGCGCTGTCGTTCACGCCCCTGTTCACCGCATCGCTCGGCTCGCTGCAGCCGCGCTTCTACTCGTACGGCTCGGCCGTGCTCGGCACCGTCCAGCAGGTCGCCGGCGCAGCCGGTATCGCGCTCATGATCACGATCATGGCCTCGGTCACCGCGGGCGCGGTCGACAGCGGCGTGTCGCGAGGCCGCGGCCGGCGCGCAGGGCGCGCAGGCGGCCTTCACGATCGCGGCGATCGTGTCGCTCCCGCTGATCGTCGGGGCGTTCCTGATCCGCAAGCCCGCTGATCAGCAGGGGCCGTTGCCCGCCGCGCACTGACGCAGCGCGGGCGTCAGTGGTGGAGGAACGCCTTCAGGAGGATGAGGACCCCACCGAACGCCGCGGTCAGAAGGGCGCTGCCCAGTCGCAGCCACCAGTGGCGGGTCCATTTGGCGACGGCGAGCCACCCCAGGATTCCGAGCGCGAGGGAGTCGATGAACAGGGCGAACCACACCGCGACGTCGTCGTCGACGACCCGTGTGACGCCGAGCAGCAGCACGGCGACCGGCGCGAGCGAGATCAGCAGCATGCCGAGGGAGTGGTGCGCGGCGCCCTTGAGACTCTCCGGCAGTCCGGCTTTGCCGTCGGTGGCTGCGAGGCGTGCGAGGGTGCCCGCGTACACGTGCGCGCAGAAGAAGACGATCACGGTGACGACGACCGTCACCAGAGCGCTGAGTGAGGTTCCGGTCAGGTCGTAGCTGACGACGATCATGCCCGATACGAGGATCAGGCCGTAGATGGCCTCCTCGGACATGAGGATGCGTGTCACTTTGGGCGTCGTGCCCAGCAGCTGCTCGTCACTCATCGCGGACCTCCCCTTTCAGAGTGGCAGAACGAGAGGGTGACCTCAGTCGTGAGGGTGGTGCGCTGCGGGTCAGTTGCCCGTGCCGCACGCTGAGCCGCCGCAGCACGAGCCGGCCGCCTCGGTCACGGTGAGCAGGTTCTTGTCGTCGCCGACGGGGAGAAGGGTCACGGGCGCGGGCTGCTGCGAAGTCGTCATGTGATCCATCGTAACCGCGGCCGGGTGAACGGATCGCTCAGTCGAGCTCGACGCCGCCGGTCTGACACGTCGGGCAGTACTGCGCGGCAGCGCCGGAGAAGGTGAACTCGCGGATCTCGTCGCCGCACACCGGGCACGCAGCGCCCGTCTTGCGGTGCACGCGCAGGGCGGCGTGCTTGGCGGCGCGCAGTTCTGACGGCGGGATGCCGCGGCGTGCGGCCGTCGCGTCGACGAGCGTCTTCCGTGTCGACTCTGCGAGCCGCGCCACCTCGTCGGGAGTCAGGCTCGCCGCGTGCGTGGTCGGCGAGATCTTCGCCGCGTGCAGGATCTCGTCGGAATACGCATTGCCGATGCCGGCGAACGCCGTCTGATCCTGCAGGAGCGCCTTGATCTGCTTCTTGCGCCCCGCGAGGATGCCGGCGAACCTCGAGGCGTCGAACTCGTCGGCCATCGGATCCAGACCGAGCTTCGCGACCGCCGGCACGTCCCCAGGCTGCCGGACGATGTGGATCGTCAGCGCCTTCCACTGACCGGCATCCGTCAGGTCGAAACCCGGACCCGCGTCCGAACCAGCAACCCCGAGACGGACGCGCGCCATGAGTGTCGCCTCGCCCGCCCGTTTCAGGCCCTCCGGAGCGCGGTCGTGCCAGAGCACCCACCCGTCGTGCCCGAAATGGACGATGACGTGCAGGACGGCGCCCTCACGGTCGCTCGTCGCGATGTCGATCATCTTGCCGAGCCGCGACACCGCCGTGATCCGGCGCCCCACCAGATCGGCGGGCGACGGCTGCGCGGTCTTCAGGGCCTTCGGCAGGAGCACGTCGAACGTGCGCACCTCGCGGCCCACCGTGTGGGCGTCGAGGAACGACGCGAGCTCCTGCACCTCCGGCGACTCGGGCATGGCCCCATGATTCCACGGCGTGCCGACGTTCGAGCGAAGGCCGTCTCACGCAGCGCTCGAGCGATCACGCGTGCTGGACCGAGGACTCACCTGCTCGTGCCGCCCGTCGCCGCCGGATCGTCTCGACGACGGCCCAGACGAGGATTCCCACCGCTACGCCGAGGAACAGCCCGCCGATGACGTCGGTCAGCCAGTGCGCGGCGAGATAGGTGCGACTCCATGCCATCCAGACGACCCACACCGCACCCAGCACCCACCAGAGCCAGTGCCGGAAGAGAAGGATCAGGACGGTGACGAGGGCGGTGGCGAATGCCACGTGACCCGATGGGAAAGACGTCGGAACGATCTCGGCCAGCGACTCCTCGGGCCTGAGCCGGGCCACGACCCGGGCGAGCGGCGCGGCGATCGCGATGCACACGATCGCGGTCGCGGCGACGGTGATGGCCGCCCACCACCACCGCAGGATCAACAGCGTCGTGACGATCACCACGGCGGTTATGGCCGCCACGACCGGTCCGCCGGTGTGGCCGGGGATCCAGGCCAGCACGAGACCCACCTCCGTCCGGTTCGCGAGCATCAGCTCGTGCCACCACAGATCGACCGGGAACGGCTGGTCGCGGCGGACGGACAACACCACCCACAGGAAGACGATGGTGACGATCGCGGCCGCCGCCCCGACGATCAGCGGCGTGAGCCGCGAGAGGTCTGGTCGCTCGTGTGGAGGTTGCACGCCGACAATCCTCGCAGGCCGGTGGCCTCGCCCGGGCGCACCTCACGGGCCGGACGAGACGCTCGGGTCCTCAGGCGTGAGCCGCGGCTCCCTTCATCCGCGACAGACGCAGCCAGGTCTCCACGACCGTGTCGGGGTTGAGCGACATCGACTCGATGCCCTGCTCGACGAGCCACTCGGCCAGGTCCGGGTGATCGCTCGGGCCCTGGCCGCAGATGCCGACGTACTTGCCGGCGCGTCGGCATGCTTCGATCGCGAGCGACAGCATGCGCAGCACGGCAGGGTCGCGCTCGTCGAAGGTCGCCGCGACGAGAGACGAATCCCGGTCCAGCCCGAGGGTGAGCTGGGTCATGTCGTTCGAGCCGATCGAGAACCCGTCGAAGTACTCGAGGAACTCGTCGGCGAGCACGGCGTTGGAGGGCAGCTCGCACATCATGATGACCCGGAGGCCGTTCTCGCCGCGGTGCAGGCCGTTCTCACCCAGCAGGTCGATCACCGCGTGCGCTTCGCCGACGGTGCGCACGAACGGGACCATGATCTCGACGTTCGTGAGCCCCATCTCGTCGCGCACGAACTTCAGCGCCTCGCACTCCATGTCGAAGCACTCCCGGAAGTCCGCCGAGATGTAGCGAGCGGCACCGCGGTAGCCGAGCATCGGGTTCTCCTCGTGCGGCTCGTAGACCTCGCCGCCGAGGAGGTTGGCGTACTCGTTCGACTTGAAGTCGCGACAGCCGGACGATGACCGGCTCCGGCGCGAATGCCGCGGCGATCATCGAGACGCCCTCTGCGACGCGCTGGACGAAGTAGTCCCGCGGCGACGGGTAGGCCGCGATGCGTTCGGCGATCTCGCCCTTCAGTTCGGAATCGAGCGTCTCGAAGTCCAGCAGCGCGCGCGGGTGGATGCCGATCTGCCGGTTGATGACGAACTCGAGGCGCGCGAGCCCGACGCCCTTGTTGGGGAGCTTCGAGAAGGCGAACGCCTGGTCGGGCGTGCCGACGTTCAGCATGATCTTGGTCGGGCTCTCGGGCATCTCGTCGAGCTTGGTCACGACCTCGTCGAAACGGAGGATGCCCTCGTACACGAACCCGTTGTCGCCCTCGGCGCACGAGACCGTGACCTCCTGCTCGTCGCGCAGCAGGATCGTCGCGTCTCCGGTGCCGACCACGGCCGGGATGCCGAGCTCGCGCGCGATGATCGCCGCATGGCAGGTGCGGCCGCCGCGGTTGGTCACGATCGCCGAGGCGAGCTTCATGATCGGCTCCCAGTCGGGGTCGGTCATGTCGGCGACGAGGACGTCGCCGGCCTGGAACTTGTCCATCTGCGCGAGCGAGGTCATGACCCGCACCGGACCGGCGCCGATCTTCTGACCGATCGCCCGCCCGATCGTCGCGACCGTCCCGTGCTCCTCGAGCACGAAGCGGCGCATCACGTTGCCGTCCACGCGGGAGACGACCGTCTCGGGACGTGCCTGCAGGATGTACAGCTTCCCGTCGATGCCGTCCTTGCCCCACTCGATGTCCATCGGCCGGCCGTAGTGCTCTTCGATCGTGAGCGCCTGCCGGCCCAGCTCCTCGACCTCGGCATCCGTGATGCTGAACTTCACCCGCTCGTCGTGCGCGACATCGGTGAACACGGTGCTGCCGCCGACGTGCGTGCCCTCGGCGTAGACCATCTTGAGGGCCTTCTCCCCCACCGACCGCTTCAGGATCGCCGGGCGACCCTCGCGGAGGGCGGGCTTGTACGCATAGAACTCGTCGGGGTTGACGGCGCCCTGCACGACGGCCTCGCCGAGACCGTACGAGCTCGTGATGAACACCGCCCGATCGAAGCCGGACTCGGTGTCGACCGTGAACAGCACGCCCGACGATCCGACGTCGGAGCGCACCATCCGCTGGACCCCGGCCGACAGGGCGACGTCGTGGTGCTCGAATCCGTGGTGCACGCGGTAGGCGATCGCGCGGTCGTTGTACAGCGACGCGAAGACACTCCGGATCGCGGCGAGCACGTTCTCGACGCCGCTGATGTTCAGGAACGTCTCCTGCTGGCCCGCGAACGACGCATCCGGCAGATCCTCCGCCGTCGCACTCGAGCGCACGGCCCACGACACCGACTCCGGCTGCGGGTCGTTGTCGACCAGCGTCGCGTAGGCCGTGCGGATGTCGGCTTCGAGCTGCGGCGGGCAGGGGCTGGCGCTCGATCCACTCCCGCACGTTCGCACCGACCCGGGCGAGCTCGGCGACGTCCACGACATCGAGCGCCTCGACGCTCGACTTGATGCGCTCGTACAGTCCGTCGCCGGCGAGGAAGTCGCGATACGCATCGGCGGTCGTCGCGAAGCCGCCGGGGACGCTGACCCCGAGATGGGACAGATTCGAGACCATCTCGCCCAGCGAGGCGTTCTTGCCGCCGACCTGGGGGACGTCGGCCATGCCCATCTCCGTGAACCAGAGGATGTTCGTCATGTGCGTCTCCTATGTGTGAGGCGTCGTGCGCCGCAATGGTGGGGGTGGTGGTCGGTCAGCTGCGCAGTCGCATGGACTGCATGATCACGGCCGACATCTCCTCGACCGACTTGGTCGAGGAGTTGAGGAACGGCACGCGGTTGCGGCGGTAGAGGTCTTCGGCGCGGCGCAGCTCGAGCGTGCACTGCGCGAGGCTGGAGTAGGTCGAGCTCGGCCGCCGCTCGTGGCGCACCTGGCTCAGGCGCAGCGGAGTCGTGGTCAGCCCGAAGCACTTGCTCGCGTACTTCGCCACGGTGGACGGCAGTCCGTCGGAGGGGAAGTCGTCGTCGGTCAGCGGGTAGTTCGCCACCAGCAGGCCGTACTGCAGCGCGAGATACATCGTCGTCGGGGTCTTGCCGCATCGCGACGGGGCGATGATGATGACATCCGCGATGTCGAGCGCCCGCATGCTCTGCCCGTCGTCGTGCTCGATGGCGTACTCGACGGCCCGCATGCGGGCGAAGTACCGCTCGATGTCGCCGACGCCGTGGTACTGGCCGAGCTGCTCCGACGCGGTGCTGCCCAGCGCCGCCTCGAGCTCGCGCAGGTGACCGCCGAGCAGATCGATCACGACGGCGCCGGATGCGGCGAGCTCTGCCACGATGTCGGCCGACTTGACCGTCGCGAAGACGATCGGATCCGCGCCGGCGCGCATCTCGTTCTGGATGTCGCGGACGACGTTGCGAGCCCCCTCGGCCGTGTCGACGAACGGAATCGTGTGGCGGTGGAACGTCACCCCGGGGAAGTTCGCCAGAAGCGCGCTGCCGAGGGTCTCGGCGGTGATCCCCGTGCTGTCGGACACGAAGTACGCCGCGCGAGCCGTCCGCGCGACCGGTGGGGTGTCGACGACAGGAATGTCGATGGCGGTTCTCCTCACGCTTCTGATGCGGTGTTGTCTCCACTTTAAGGAAACAACTTCACTTCTCCGCGTCGATTCCTGTGCAGGAAACGCTGAATTTATCGCTGGGTTATGAGCGGCCGGTCGTATTGAGCACCTGCGCTCGTATCGAGGATCGCGCGGGCGCATGTGCCACAACAGGGTCGGAAGTCCCGTGCTCACGATGACGACGGCAGGACGACCCGCTCCAGGTGCTCCGGCACACGGACGTTCCAGTGGAGTTCGTGCTTGATGCGGGCTCTCAGCGCGTCGGCTGCGGCCGGTTCGCCGTGCACCACGTAGACGGCGCGGGGCGGCTCCTCCACCGCCGCCATCCACGCCATGAGCTCGTCGGCGTCCGCGTGTGCGGACAGACTCGCAAGCGAGACCACCTCGGCGCGAATCGGCACATCCCGCCCGAAGATGCGCAGCGAGTCCGCTCCGCCCAGCAGGGCCGATCCACGTGTACCCGCGGCCTGGTAGCCCGGTCAGGATGATGGCGTTGCGCGGATCCGGATCCGTACGCGGCGAGGTGATGCAGGATCCTGCCGCCGGTCAGCATCCCGCTCGCCGAGATGATGATCATCGGCCCGCCGCGGAGATTGAGCAGCTTCGACTCGTCCACGGAGTGCACCGGCGTGGCGATGCTGTACATCAGGTCGATCTCCGCGGCGCTCAGCCGGTGCTCCTCCGGGTGGCGTTCGTAGATGTCGGCCACCTCGATCGCCATCGGGCTGTTGAGGTAGATCGGCACCTCGGGCAGCCGGCCCTCCTGTCGCAGTCGTGCGAGCTGCAGCAGGACCGACTCCGTGCGGCCGACCGCGAACGCCGGGATGAGCACGACCCCGCCCTTGCGGGTCGTGCGCGCGATCACGTCCTCGAGCACGGAGCCGGCATCCACCGGCGAGTGCGCGCGGTCGCCGTACGTCGATTCGACGACGAGCACGTCGGAGGGCTCGAGCGCGCGCAGGCGGGCGCATCACCGGATCGGAGTAGCGTCCGAGGTCTCCCGTGAAGTGCACCGATGTCCCGCCTGCGCTCGCGTGGACTCCGGCGGCGCCCAGAATGTGGCCGGCCGGCGTGAAGCCGATCTCCACGCCGGGCGCCACTTCGACAGCGTGGTGGAAGGGCACCGGATGGAATCGAGGAAGCGCGCGCTCGGCATCCGCTGCCGTGTAGAGCGGGACGGGATTCGCGTGGGCCGACCAGCGATGGGATGCCGCATGCCGCGCCTCTTCTTCGAGCAGGTAGCCGCTGTCGGGCAGCATGACGCCGGCGAGCTCGGTCGTCGCCTCGGTGGCGTACACACGTCCGCGGAATCCGTCGCGCACGAGGGCGGGGATGTAGCCGGAGTGATCCAGGTGGGCGTGAGTGATCACGACGGCGTCGATGGATGCGGGCGGCACCGGAAAAGGCGCCCGATTGCGCTCGCGGAGCACCTTGAGCCCCTGGAAGAGGCCGCAGTCGACCAGGACGCGCGTGGATCCCGTCTCGATCAGGTAGCGCGACCCGGTCACGGTGTCGGCCGCTCCGAGGAAACGGAGCGTGGGCTGTCCTGACGCGTGCGGCGTCTCTTCGTCGGAAAGCATGGCTGTTCCTCCGTCCCGCGCCGATCGATCGAGGATCGGGCGTGATCGAGGCTGGCACGCGCTGCGGGACGGGCGACAGAGTCGGAAGTCCCATGAACCCGGCCGATGACGGCATCGGCGAACTCGGTACCGGTGGGGAACGACCCGAGTGGTGACGGTGGTCTTGACCCAGACCTCCGCGTCATCAGCCGATGACGTCACCGGGGTCCAGGGTGCCGCTTCAAGTCTACGTCCGCGCGCGTCGGCGCCACCAGCTCACAACCTCAGGCTGCGATCCACCAGCCGCGCGGCGACGACGCTGAGTCCGATGTTGTGCGAGCGGGCGTACTCGCGCATCAGCGTGAAGGCGTCATCGATCGGAACGCCGCGGGTGTGGGAGACCACGCCCTTGGCCTGCTCGATCACGATGCGGCTGTTCAGCGCGGCCTGCAGCTGCTCGACTCAGCACCGAGCTCTCGCGGATCGACCGCTCGTGGAGGATGCCGATCGTGGCGACGTCGGCGAACGCCTGAGCGGCCGCGATGTCGTCCTCCGGCGCGGCGCCCGGCTGCGGCGCGCAGCAGGTTGAGCGTGCCGATCGTGGCGTCGCGGAGACGGAGCGGAAGCGCGTCCATCGACCGGAAGCCCTGCGCGAGTGCTGCTCCGCGGAACTGCCGCCACTCGTCGCCGGTGTCGGCGATGTCGGGCACCGAGACGCGCTTGCCCGAACGGAAGCTCTCGATGCAGGGACCCGCCTCCGCGCTGAGCTGCATCATCTCGACGAGCCGGCTCGCCTCGCTGGTCGAGACGACGAGCTCGAGTTCGCCGCGCGCATCGGCGAGGAGGATGCCGGCGGCGGTCGTGTCGAGCAGATCGCGGCAGGTGTCCACCAGCACCTGCAGCAGGTCGACGACGTCGTAGTCGTCCACGAGCGTGTCGGCGAGTCTCGACGAAGGTCTGGAGCAGCTGCCGCTGGGTGACATCGTTCATCCCACCACCTCGATCCTGCTTCCGTCCCGGGTGAAGCGGAGGCGCCCGTCGAGGATGTCCTGGGCGACCTCCATCATCGATCTGCCCGCGGCGAAGGCGTGTCCCTGGATGACGAGGCGTGCGTCATCCGCCGATACGTCGATCTGGGCGAGCACGACACCGGACGCCTGGTGGATGAGCCTCCGCGAGTACGCGCTGACTCCGGCCTCCGGGTCCTCGCCGATCGCGGCCAGCGCGCGACGCAGCACGTGACGGCTCACGATCTCCGCCATCGCGCCGGCCTGTCGTGTCTGAGTCTCGCTCAACCTCACCGGCGCGGCGGAGTACAGGTCGATCGCGCCGAAGCGCACCGGTCCGACGGTGAGCGGGAATGCGAACACCGAACTCACGCCGTCCTGGATGACCGAGTGGGTGAACGCCGGCCACCGCGTCGCGCCGGTCGTCCGGATGGACGGCGCCAGAACGGGCTGTGCGGATCGCATCGCGTCCCAGCACGGTCCCTCGCCGAGGTCGAACTGCAGCTCGTCGATGCGGGCGGACTGGGCATCGCTCGCGGCGAGCGTCTCGCTGCCCAGCACCTCCCCGATCGTCGAGACCGCGGCACCGGTGACGGCAGAACCGAGAGGAAGGCCTCGCAGTAGCTCTCCGGCTCGTCGGGAGCACGTTCGAGCGCCTCGATCGCACTGTCGAAGGACGCCGTCACAGCACTCACCACCTCTGCATCAACGCTACTCCCGACCGGCGCCGGCCATCAGAGTGCGATGAGCTGGAGGTCGTGCAGGGCGCCGTCGTCGACGGTGACGGTCATCATGGTGCATCGCGGCTGGCGACGTCGATCCGTGGGCGATCCGGGGTTCAGCAGGCGCAGCCCGCCCGGCGTGACCGTGTCCCACGGAATGTGACTGTGACCGAACACGAGCACGTCGGTGCCCGGGAACGCGGCATCCATCCGGGCATGCCTGGCGCTTCGCATCGCCGGTCTCGTGCACGACCGCGAACCGCACGCCCTCGATGTCGCGGCGGGCGATCTCGGGCAGCAGAGCCCGCAGGTCTGCGCCGTCGTTGTTGCCGTATACGCCGAGCACCTCCGCGTGCTGCGCCAGATCGTCGAGAACGGATGCCGCCACCCAATCGCCCGCATGGATCACCAGGTCCGCGTCATCGGCCGCTGCTCGCACGGCGGCAGGCAGCGTCCGCGCCCGCCCGGGGATGTGGGTGTCGGAGATCAGGAGCAGTCGCGTCGCCATGTCGGCGACGCTACGGGATGCCGCCACTGCGCCGGCCCTCCTCGACAGCGCGCGCTGAGCCCGCTAGCGTCGCTGGCCTGATGACTCATGGTGAGACCGCGACGACCACCGCTCGCGGGGCACATGGTGCGGGCCGCGGCCTCGCGGTCGTGATGGTCCTCGCGGGCGCCCTGCTGGCGCTCCCGTTCGGTTCCTCCACCATCGGGCTGGTGCGCGAGCAGCTCCACATCAGATGCGGCATGGGACCACCCGGTTCCGAGGGTGCTGACACGTGGACGTGCAGCGACGGCATCGGCTACCTGGGCGTGGCTCTCGCCCTCGGTGCGATGTGGTTCCTCGCTCTGCTGCTGGGTTCTCTCTTCGCGGGCATCGTGCGCCGTGGCCGAGCCGCACGGATCGGCTTGGTGCTGCTCGCGATCGCAGCGACGGCGTGGGTTCTCGGCTGGACCTGGTACGGGTCGAGCCGGCTCGTCGACGATGCCTACTCGCCGCTGAAGGGCCCCGAGTACTGGACGGCCGCAGTCGGGCCCGCCGCGCTGCTCAGCGCCGTGGCGCTGGGCGCCGCGCTCGTGAGTCTCGTCTTCACCGGGCGTGCCGCACGGATCATCTGCGCGGGCGCCGCAATCGGTCTGGTCGTCGCGACCGTGCTGCAGCCCGGCCTCGGCATCGCCACACTGCCCGCAGCAGGCCTGCTCGCCGCCGCGAGCGTTCGAGCCGACGGCTGTTAGTGGGTGCGGATGCCGCGCCCGGCGACACCACCGGGATGTCAGAGCCGGTGTCGTCAGAGCCGGTGGAGCCGGTGGAGCTGTCGCGGGAGGAGATCATCGCCTCGGATGACCGGACGATGGATCAGGTGCGGGTCGACCTGCTCACCGACATGCTGCTGACCTCCGCACCCGACGCGGACCCGACCCGCACCGACGACGGCCCCGGCACCCTGGGCGCGATCCGCGCGAAAGTCCAGATCATCGTGCCCGCCCTCACCCTCCTCGGCGGCGACGACCCCGCCGACCTCGTCGGCCGCTCCCCGATCGACCCCGACACCGCCCGCACCCTGGCCCGCCTCACCCGCTCCCCCTGGGAACGGATCCTCACCCACCCCATCACCGGCACCGTGCTGCACGTGGACACCTACCAGCGCACCGCCGCCATCGACCGCCACCTCCGCGCCCGCGACCAACACTGCCGCTTCCCCGGCTGCCGGCAACCCGCGACCCGCTGCGAAGTCGACCACACCATCGACTACGCCCACGGCGGACCCACCGACTGCTGCAACCTCGCCCACCTATGCCAACGCCACCACTCCATGAAGCAATTCACCACCTGGAAAGTCCGACAACTCGACGGCGGCATCCTCGAATGGACCTCACCCCTCGGCCGCACCTACACCGAACACCCCCCACCCCTCGGCGTCCACTTCACACCCACCACCGCCGACAGCGACGACGCCGACAATGGCCCGCCGAACACGGATCCACCGGGCCGACAGCATCCGCCTGTCGACGACGCTGCTCCGCCATTCTGAGCGCGCTCGCCGGTCGACTCAGGCGTCCATGCCGGCGCCCAGCATCCTCAGCGCAGGATCAGTCCCAGTCGAGGTACTCCTCGATGATCACAGCCGTCGCGATCGGGTGCGTCATCGGGAAGAGATGACCGGCGCCGGAGATCGTCTTGATGCTCGCACGCTCGGGCGCCGTCGCCTGCAGCCGCTCGCCGTTCGCGGGTGGGGTGACCTCGTCGTCCGTGCCCTGCACGATCAGCACCGGGATCACCGGCGCAAGCGCGATGTCGGCGTCATCGACGCCGAGCAGCAGCAGGCCGTTGACCCGGTCGGTGTGAGCCGCGGCGAAGACGCGCGCCACGCGCCCGCCCGACCCGTGTCCGCCGATCCAGGTGTGCTCCAGTCCGACGTGGTCGATCACGGCGAGGACATCCTCGGCACGGTCCTCGACGCTCTCCGCATCGGCTCGCGCGCCGACGCGGACGACATGGAAGCCGGCCTCTTCGGCGAGGTAATGCGCGACGACCGCGAGCGCCGCCGACTCCAGACCGGCCTCCGGGATCAGCACCAGCCCGACCGGGCCATCGCCCTCCACCGAATACGGGATCGCCCGCCCGTCGGGCTCGAAGATCTCGATGTCACTCACTGTCGGTCCGTCCTTTCGAAACGGTGGAGCTCAGACGTTGAAGCGGAACTCGACGACGTCGCCGTCATGCATGACGTAGTCCTTGCCCTCGAGGCGGGCCTTTCCGCGATGGCGCGCTTCGAGCACCGATCCGGCGTCGATCAGGTCGTCGAACGAGATGACCTCGGCCTTGATGAAGCCCTTCTCGAAGTCGGTGTGGATCACACCGGCCGCCTGCGGCGCCTTCCAGCCCTTGCCGATCGTCCACGCGCGCGCTTCCTTCGGGCCCGCCGTGAGGTAGGTCTGCAGACCGAGCGTGTCGAAGCCGATGCGGGCGAGCTGGTTCGAGGCCCGATTCGTCCTGACCGGTCGAGGCCAGCAGCTCGGCGGCATCCTCCGGGTCGAGGTCGATGAGCTCGGACTCGATCTTCGCGTCGAGGAAGACCGCATGGGCGGGCGCGACCAGGGCCTCCAAGGCGTCCTTGGCCGCGGCATCCGTCAGAATCGCCTCGTCGACGTTGAAGACGTAGATGTACGGCTTCGCGGTGAGCAGCCCGAGCTCCTTGATCGGCGCGAGATCGATGCCGGAGTGCGAGAGCAGGATGCCGCGCTCGAGCGCGTCCTTGGCGGCGACGGCGGCCTCGAGCACGGAGGCGTCGGCCTTCTTGGTCTTGACCTCCTTCTCGATGCGCGGGATCGCCTTCTCGAGCGTCTGCAGGTCGGCGAGCTGCAGCTCGGCGTTGATCGTCTCGAGGTCGTTCTTCGGGTTCACGCCGCCCTCGACGTGCACGACGTCGTCGTCGGTGAACCCGCGCACGACCTGCGCGATCGCGTCGGCCTCGCGGATGTTCGCGAGGAACTGGTTGCCGAGCCCCTCACCCTCGCTCGCACCGCGGACGATGCCGGCGATGTCGACGAACGAGACCGTCGCGGGAAGGATGCGCTCGGAGTGGAAGACCTCGGCGAGCTTCTCCAGCCGCGGGTCGGGCAGGCTCACGACGCCGACGTTCGGCTCGATCGTCGCGAACGGATAGTTCGCCGCGAGCACGTCGTTCTTGGTCAGTGCGTTGAAGAGGGTGGACTTGCCGACGTTGGGCAGGCCGACGATGCCGATAGTGAGAGCCACGGGAGTCCAGTCTACGTGGGGCGGATGCGGCGACCCCGCCTGCGGTCAGGGTCTGACGTAGCGCAACGACGCGGTCACGTACGGCAGAAGGATCGTCTCGCCCGCCGTCTGCGGATGCCGCGCCAGCACGTCCTCGACGGCCTGGAGCGTCTCGGCCTGCTCGGTCGGGGACAGCAGCGCGAAGTAGCTGCGCGAGCGCACCATGTCGAGGATTCCCGCGCGCGTCGACGGCTGCGCCCACTCGACGTACGAGCGCACAGGCGCTCCGAACGGCTCGGCGACGACCGTGTCGTCGTCGTCGCCGCGGTAGTGATCGCCGTCCGCGCGCATCGCGACCCCGAGCTCGCGCACCCAATCGACGCGCTCGTCGCGGAGGTTCCACACGAGCCCCAGGGTTCCGCCGGGTCGCAGCACGCGCGCCACCTCGCGCGACGCCGCGGGAACGTCGACCCAGTGCCAGGCCTGCGCGAACGTGACCGCGTCGGCCGACGCGTCCGGCAGCGGCATCCGCTCGCCCGAGCCGTCGAGGATCTCGATGTCGGGCAGCGACGCACGCAGCTCGTCGCGCATCCTCGCCGAGGGCTCCACCGCGATGACCGTGCGCCCCGGCCGCGCGAGGAGGCGGGTGAACTTGCCGGTTCCGGCGCCGACGTCCACGACCACCCGCGCGTCCTCAGCCACGGCCCAGGCGACGGAGTCGCGGGGATACGACGGACGAGCAGCGTCGTAGCCGCCGGCGACCTCATCGAACGAGGAGGCGTCCGTCACGGGCGCACGGCGCGATACGCCCGGGTCACGTAGGGCAGGTCGACCGCCTTGTCATCGACGGCGCCGATCTCGTCGAACAGCGCCGCGAGCCCCGACTCGATCGCGGCGCGATCGTCGGCGCTCGCGGTGATGATGTAGCTGCGCGAGCGCGCCATCGCGAGCAGGGTCTCCCGATTCATCGGGCGCGACCAGCGCCACTCGGCGCGCTCCATGTCGGCGAAGGGCGCCGCCAGAGGGCGGATCGCCCTCGTGCGAGCATCTCCTCGGCGTGACTGCCGTGCATGATCTCGGTCAGCCGCGCGACCCAGGGCACGCTGTCGTCGCGGAGGTTCCACACGAGCCCGAGCACTCCCCCGGCTCGCAGCACCCGGCCCACTTCGGCGGATGCCGCCCCCGAGTCGACCCAGTGCCACGCCTGGCCGAGCAGCACCGCGTCGACGCTCGCGTCGGGCAGCGGCAGGCGCTCGGCCGAGCCGACGAACGTCGGCACGCCGTGCACATGCTCGCGCAGCACGGCGAGCATCTTCGGGTCGGGGTCGACCGCGACGACCTCGGCGCCGAGTTCCACGGCGGCGCGCGTGAGCTTGCCGGTCCCGGCTCCGACATCGGCGACGCGGATGCTGCGCTCACCGCCCACGACGGGCTGGAGCATCCAGTCCACGGCCTGGATGGGATAGTCCGGTCGACCGGTCTCGTACGTCTCTGCATCCGACCCGAAAGAGGTCGACATCTCTTCGTTGCTGGCCATGCCCTCGACACTATGCCCATGTCTGCGGCGCGCCTCCCCCGTCGGCCGCGCGCTCGCGACGACGCTGGAGGCGTGCCACTGGACTTCACCGCGATCGACTTCGAAACGGCGAACTCCAGCAACGCGTCGGCCTGCGCGGTCGGTCTCGCGAGAGTCCGCGACGGTCGCGTGGTCGCCACCGCGGGGTGGCTCATCCAGCCTCCGCCGGGGCACGACCGGTTCTTCGAGCTGAACACGCGCATCCACGGACTGCGCGCGGAGGACGTCGCCGACGCCAAGACCTGGAGCGCGCAGCTCGACGACCTCGCGGCCTTCGCCGGCGCCGACGTGCTCGTCGCGCACAACGCCGGGTTCGACATGATGGTGCTGCGCCGCGCGTGCGAGGCGACCGGCGACGTGCATCCGCCGTATCGCTACGTGTGCAGCCTGCAGGTCGCCCGCAAGCTCTACGACCTGGAGTCCTACCGTCTGCCGTCCGTCGCCGCCGCGGCGGGATTCATCGACTTCCCGCACCACGACGCGACCGCCGACGCCCTCGCGTGCGCCCACATCATGATCCACGCGGCCGAGCTCGTCGGCGCCACCGACATCACGGCTCTCGCCGAAGCGGCATCCGTCCGCGTCTCGCGCAGCCACGTGCCCGAACCGGCGCCGCTCGCAGAGCCGCTTCTGCCGTTGATGAGCGCGCTCGCCTGACGCGGGCGCGCCCGCTCAGGAGGCCTGGGCGATGCGCAGCATGTTGCCGGACGGGTCGCGGAACGCGCAGTCGCGCTGACCCCAGCCCATGTCGATCGGCTCCTGCAGCACCTCGGCGCCCGAGGCGCGCACCGTCTCGAAGGTCGCGTCGAGGTCCTCGGCGGCGAAGACGAGCATCGGCAGGACGCCCTTGGTCAGCAGTTCCTGCATCGCGTCGCCGTCGGCCTGCGAACGGCCCGCGTGCGGAACGGAGAGCACGATGCCCAGACCGGGCTGAGCGGGAGTGCCGAGGGTCACCCAGCGGAACCCGTCGTACGAGACGTCGTTCTGCACCTCGAGGCCGAGCGCGTCGCGGTAGAACGGGATCGACTCTTCGACGTCGGTGACCGTGATGTTCGTGTACTGGAGTGCGATGGTCATGCGGGCGAGATTACGCCGCGTGGCTCCGGCGCACTTCTCCGTTTCTGCTCGACGCGTCTCTGAGCGGACGCGTGTGCGCCTTCGCGACGCACGCGGGCATCGACCGGACGGCGCGATGCTCGCGCGCCCGGTAGGCCGAGGGCGTCTCGCCCACGATCTCGGCGAATCGCGAGCTGAACGAACCGAGAGACGTGCAGCCGACCGCCATGCACGCGTCCGTGACGGTCGTGCCCGCCCGCAGCAGCGCCATCGCACGCTCGATCCGACGGGTCATGAGGTAGCTGTAGGGCGTCTCGCCGTATGCGGCGCGGAACTGCCGCGAGAAGTGCGCCGGCGACATGAGCGCCTTCCGCGCCATCGTCGGCACGTCCAGCGGGAGGGCGTAGTCGCGGTCGATCAGGTCACGCGCGCGCCGCAGGTGAGCGAGGTTCTCGATCTCCTGCGGGGACATGATCCGACGGTAGCACCGGGCGATGTCGGCCGCCCAGGGCACAGTGGGCACATGGATGCACTCACTCTCCCGGTCGTCATCATGGGATGCCTCGCCGCGGGCGTCCTCGCCGGCTGGTTCGCCGGCAGCGCCCGCGCAGCGACGCGCTCGGCTCAGACGCACGCCGACCTGCGCGCGCGACTGGCCGCCGCCGATGCGGCGCGGCAGGGCGTGCAGGCCCAGCTCGACCACCAGCAGCTGCTGTACCGCGAGCTGGCCGCGCAGGCGCGCAACGACCAGGCGACCCGCGAGGAGCGCGAACGACGCGAGCAGGCGGTGCTGCGCGCGCTGGCCCCCGTGCACGAGACGCTGCAGGCGATGCAGACGAAGGTCGACGACCTCGAACGCGACCGCCACACGCAGTTCGGCACGCTCGCCGAGCAGCTGCGGCAGGCCCACCAGTCGGGCGAGGCGCTGCGCGCGACGACCGAGTCGCTCGCGAGCGCGCTGCGCTCCGGCAGCACGCGGGGCGTCTGGGGCGAGACCCAGCTGCGCCGGGTCGTCGAGGCGGCGGGGCTCACGCGCTACATCGATTTCGACACGCAGACATCCGTGACATCGGATGCCGGGGCCGGCCGCCCCGACATGGTCATCCGCCTGCCCGGCGACAAGGCGATCGCCGTCGACGCCAAGGTCCCGCTGGACGCGTATCTCGAAGCGAGCGCGATCCCGCTGACCGCGACCGGTGCGGAGGGCGCGCGCCGCAAGGCGCTGCTGGACAAGCACGTCAGAGCGGTCCGCGCACACATCGACGCGCTCGCCCGCAAGACCTACTGGGCCGGGCTCGCCTCGAGTCCGGAGTTCGTCGTGTGCTTCGTGCCGAGCGAGTCGCTGCTGGCCGCGGCACTGGAGGAGGATCCTTCGCTGCTGGACTACGCCTTCGGCAAGCGGGTCGCCCTCGCATCGCCGGTGAACCTCTGGGCCGTTCTGAAGACCGTCGCCTACACCTGGACGCAGCAGGACGTCAGCCAAGAGGCACGCGCGCTCTTCGACCTCGGCAACGAGCTCTACGACCGGCTGACCAAGCTCGCCGGGCACGCCGACGACCTGCGCCGCGCGATCGAGCGCACCGTCGACAGCTACAACCGGTTCGCCGGGTTCGCTCGAGTCGCGGGTGCTCGTGACCGCCCGACGGTTCCCGGGAATCGATCAGACCAAGCTCGACGCCCTGCCCGCACCCGCGATCGTCGAGAAGGCGCCGCGGCGCCTGACCGCGCCCGAGATGCTCGACGCAGCGGTCGATCGCGATGCGGAATCCGCGGCGGCACGCGGATGCGACGGACGCGGCATCCGACGACGGCATCCTGCTCACCGCCGACCTCGGCGACCTGCGCGATCGGATCGCGCCTCGGGCCGACTGACGTCGGTCAGTTCACGCGCCGCCGGGAACGAAGCTCAGCAGGGCGATGACCGCGACCGACACGGCGGCGAAGGCGCCGATCATCCACCATGCGGAGATCTGGTGATCCTCGTCGCGACGGACGCGGAAGAGCACATCGGGTCGGCGAGCGGGATCGGTGGCGTCGGCCACGACGGCGATTGCGCCTGTCTGCGGCTTGGGGCCGCCTCGCTGTGCTGACATCGTCAACCCCCTCGGGTCTGAGAACACTCGTGCATCCTCATTGACACCGATTCGATTGTGCCAGACGAGCCTGGCAACACGCATCACGACTCAGCGACGACGGCAAACCCCGACTAGAGCCACTTCGAGGTGAGGTGCTCCGACACGATGCGACGCAGCGTCCCCGACCGGCCGCGCAGCACGACGCTCTCGCTGTAGATGAAGTCGCCCTCACGACGGACGCCCGCCACCAGCTGACCGTCGGTGACGCCGGTCGCCACGAAGATCGTGTTCTGACCCGTGACGAGCTCGTCGGCTTCGTAGACGTAGCCGTCGGTCTTCAGGCCGTGGTCGGCGCCCTTCTGCTTCTCATCGTCGTCGCGCGGCCAGAGGATGCCCTGGATGTGCCCGCCGAGCGCCTTGATCGCGCACGCGGTGACGATGCCCTCCGGGCTGCCGCCGACACCGACGCACATGTCGGTGCGCGCGTTGTGGCGTGCGGCGTTGATGCCGCCCGCGACGTCGCCGTCGGACATGAGCCGGGTGCCGGCTCCGGCCTCGCGGATGTCGGCGATGAGCTGCTCGTGCCGCGGGCGGTTCAGCACCGAGACGACCATCTCGTCGATCGGCTTGCCGAGGGCCTTGGACAGCAGACGGATGTTCTCGCCGATCGGCAGGCGGATGTCGACGACGCCCACGCCGGCGGGGCCGGTGACGAGCTTGTCCATGTAGAACACCGTCGAGGCGTCGAGCATGCTCCCTCGGTCGGACACCGCGATCACGGAGAGGGCGTTCTGGCGCCCCGCGGCTGTGAGCGAGGTCCCGTCGATCGGGTCGACCGCGACATCGCACTGCGGGCCGCGGCCGTTGCCGACCTTCTCGCCGTTGAACAGCATCGGCGCTTCGTCCTTCTCGCCTTCGCCGATCACGATCGTGCCGTCGAAGTTCACCGTCGTGAAGAATGCGCGCATGGCATCGACGGCGGCAGCGTCTGCCGCGAGTTTGTCACCTCGTCCGATGAAGGGCACGGCGCGGATCGCGGCGGCCTCCGTGGCGCGCACCAGCTCCAGCGCGAGGTTGCGGTCGGGATGCAGCGGACTCATGTCGGCGGTAAGGCTCACCATGAGGTCAGCCTAGCCACGCGCCGCCCCGCCGGCCGGGCATTGCCCGGCCGGAGAAGCGAATGAATCGCGATTCTTGCCCGTGCGGAAGGACCGGATGCGTCGATGCTCACGCGCCCGCGCCCCCGACCAGGAGCCAGACCACGAACGTCAGAAGGAAGCCGACGAGTCCGAGCACGGTCGTCAGCACGGTCCACGTTCGCAATCCGTCTCCGACGCCGAGGCCGAGGTAGCGGGTGACGACCCAGAAGCCGGAGTCGTTGACGTGCGAGAGCCCGAGTGCCCCGAACGCGATCGCAAGCGTGATCACGACGGTCTGGATCGGGTTGTAGCCGCCTGACGCGACAGCCTCCGACATGAGTCCGGCCGTGGTCAGGATCGCGACGGTCGCCGAACCCTGCGCCGCTCGCAGCGCGAGAGAGACGAGGAACGCCAGCAGGATGATCGGCAGCCCGGTGGCCAGCAGGGTGTCGGCGAGGGCCTTGCCGATGCCGGACTCGGTCAGGATCCGGGCGAAGGCGCCGCCGGCGCCGGTCACGAGGATCACGATCGCGGCAGGAGGAAGCGCGGACTCGAAGACCTCCGAGATGTGCGAACTGCTCCACCCGCGACGGATGCCGAGGAAGAAGCCCGCGAGGATCACGGTGACCAGCAGCGCGAAGATCGGCGCACCGATGAATCCGAGGATGTCGCGCGCCGGCGATCCGGCGGGAAGCACGGTCGCCGCGGTGGTGCCGAGGCCGATCATCACGAGCGGCGTCAGGATGAGCGTCAGGATCATCGCGGCCGACGGCGGCGCCTCGGTGCGAGTGACCGTGCCCGTCATCGTCGTGCCCGCGCCGACCCCGCCGGTGCCGGTGCCGGTGTCGTCGCCGCCGCCGAAGTCCTCGAACATGACTTTGGTCGATGCCAGCATCGGGTAGTCCTTGCGGTTCAGCCACTTCGAGACGAAGTGCGACAGCACGCCGAGCGGGATGGCGATCGCGATGCCCAGGAGCGTCAGCATCCCGACATCGGCGCCGAGGAGCGCGGCACCGCCGACGATGCCGGGGTGCGGCGGAACGGCCACGTGCACCGCGAGCATGACGCCCGCGATCGGCAGGCCGAACTTCACCGGGTTGAGCCCTGCCGCGTGACTGAAGCCGTAGATGATCGGCACGAGGATGATGAAGCCGACATCGAAGAAGACCGGGATGGCCAGGATGAGTGCCGCGGCGGTGAGTGCGCCCGAGACCCGACGGGGTCCGAGGAGCTTGGTGAAGCGCCCCGACAGACTGGACGCACCGCCGGAGAGCTCGATGATCCGGCCGAGCATCGAACCGAGGGCGACGAGGATCGCTACCGAGCCGAGGGTGCCGCCCATTCCGGCGATGATCGCCGGGATGATGCCGAGCTTTTCGGGGGTGTCCTCGGTCGCGGGAATCGTCGCGAGCGGGATGCCGGCGGCCAGGCCGACCAGGATGCTGGTGATCAGCAGCGCCAGGAAGGCGTTGACCTTGAACTTCACGATCAGCAGGAGCAGGAGGAGGATGCCTCCCACTCCGATCGCGAGCAGGATCGGTACGGACATGAACGGGTCTCCTTCGACGTTGGGTGAGTAAGTGCGGTGAGGGGTGGTCAGGCGGTGCGACGCTCGGGGGCGATGACCTTGATGACAGCCGAGTCGTCGTGAGCCGCCAGGCCCTGCGCCTCGCCGATCAGGTAGAGCTGCTCGGCCGCGGCTGCGATCGGCGTGGCGAGATGGGCCGCACGCGCGGCCTTGGTGACGATGCCCATGTCCTTGACGAAGATGTCGAGTCGGCTGAGCACTTCGGCACCTTCGGGCTCGTAGGCCTGGAGGGAACGAGGCCCGCGGTTGGCGAGCATGAAGGAAGCAGCCGCCCCTGCGCCGAGCGCCTCGAGAGTGCGCTGAGTGTCGAGCCCGAGAGCATCGGCGAGTGCGAGCGCCTCGGCGGCGGCGGCGATGTGCACCCCGCACAGCAGCTGGTTCACGGTCTTGAGCGCCTGGCCGTCACCGGGACGATCGCCGACGACGGTGAGAGTGGATGCGAGCCGCTCGAGCACCGGCTGCGCTTTGGCGCGCGCCTCGGGGGTCGCGCCGACCACGATCAGCAGATCGCCCGCTCCCGCTCGGACCGGACCACCGCTCAGCGGAGCATCGACCAGGTCGACGCCGTACTCGGAGAGCCGCGCGACGACCTCGGCGAGACCGTCGATTCCGACCGTGCTCGTCAGGATCACGATCGACCCGCGCGACAGGCTCGGCGCGATGCCGTTCGCACCGAACAGCACCTCTGCCAGCTGACCCGAGTCGCGCACGGCGAGGAGGACCGCGTCGGCGCCGGCGACGGTTTCGACGGCCGACTCGCAGCGGACGATGCCGGCTTCGGCGGCGAGGTCCAGTCGCGCGGGATTGATGTCGAACCCGCGGACGGGCAGGTCCTCGGCCAGACGCGTCGCCATGGGAAGCCCCATGGCGCCCAGGCCCAGGACGGCAACGGTGGGAGTGGTCATGAGAGTGCCTTTCGTGTTGCTCAGCGCTGAGCGGCCGAGTGCGGGGTGCCGGCCGAGAGCTTCTCGACTGCTTCGGTGAGGGTGGTGTCGGAGCCGACGTTGCCGGCGAAGACGATGTACGGGATGCCTCTGGCCGGTCCCTCAGCGGGCTCCCAGACCGAGACGATGCCCGGGAAGAGCGACCCCCGCACCATGGCGCGGCGGATCGACAGACCGCGGCTCGCGACGTCGCTCGAGGTGATGCCACCCTTGGCGATGACGAAGCGCGGCGGGCGGGCAGCCAGAGTGCGACTGACGACGGCGACGAGCGCGTCGGAGACCTTGCGGGAGATGGCGAGGCTCTCGTCGGGGTCGTCGGTCCGGATCAGGGTGCGGCTCGAGTGCACGATCACATCGCCGTCGGCCAGTGCAGCCACGACGCGTTCCACGGCGGCGTCGACGGTGGCGCGCTCGGTGGTCTCGTCGAGGATGGACGGTACATCCAGCTCGACGATGACGGCATCCGGTCGCTGCGTCGTCAGGTCGGCGAGTTGGCGACTGGTCAAGCCCACGTGGGAGCCGACGACGATGAGTCCCCCGCGGCTCGCGCCCGCTGCGGCATCCGCCCCGTCGATCTCGAGCGGCGACCGGGGAACCTGGCCGATGCGGGCGCGCACGAACGGGGGGCCGACGCGGTAGATGTAGCTGCGACCACCGGCTTCGGCGAGTTCGAGCCCGAGGGCGAGCTGACGAAGGTCGTCCTCGTCCACGGCGTCGGCGGCGAACACGCTGCCGGGTGCAGCCGAGGCGAGCGCCTCGGCGACGGACTCGGCGCCGGCGCGGATGATCTCCAGCGTGAGCTCGACGACATCGGCCGCCGCGATCCGGTCCAGGCTCTTCTCCTGCACCCAGTCGGCCAGACGCGAGGACCGGTAGCCGAACGTGGAGTCCCGTGCGAACTCGGTCTCGCCGACGGGAGTGAACTCCCCGTCGGCGACCATTCCGTGCACTCCCCCGATCGTCACGCGGCCCGCGTCCGGGAACGCCGGGACGAGCACGACACCGTCGACATGCGGCTCACCGAGCTCGACGAGCGTCGCGGCGATCACGTCGGGCTCGAGCGGGAAGTGACCCCGCAGCGTGGAGTCGCCACGGCTGGCGAACACCGGGCGGATGCCGCGAGCCCGTGCGGCCGTGACGGCGGACGTCACGACCTCGCGGTTGATGCGCGCCGCCGTCTCCGGGTCGAAGCTGCGCGCGTTGGTCAGCACGTAGATCGCCGGGGCCCCGGTGTTCAGCGCCCATTCGAAGTCTTCGACGTCCCAGCGCGCGAGCACGGGCAGGTCGGCGACCGACTGGGTTCCGGTCGGGTCGTCATCGAGGACGATGAGCACGCGGCGCGATCGGCGGACGCGATCGGCGATCACCGCGGGGTCGACGGGCCGTGAGGCGGGGAACGCGCTCAACAGGGACTCGAGGTTCATCGCAACTCCATCGTCTGCACAACATCTTTGTTAGAAACCTGCTGTCAGGTGTCATACAGGTTGCCAGACGAAGTCGTCCATGTCAACACTTCGGTCGAAAGATCAGCTCCGGCGGTCGAGCACGTACGTGTGCAGGTCGTCCAGCGTCTGCTGCATGTGGTGATCCATCGCGGCCCGCGCCTGCACGGGGTCGCGATCCGCAAGCGCGTCGAGCACGGCGGCGTGCTCCTCGATGGCATGGCGCTGGATCTCGGGCACACGCGAGGTCTGTGCCCGCCGTTCGGCCAGCACACGCGTGAGCGGCTCGAAGAGCGCGGCGAGGAAGACATTCGCCGATCCGCGCAGGATGACCTCGTGGAAGCGCAGGTCGGCGGCGACGAAGGAGTCGACATCGGATGCCGCACTCGCTGCCCGCATCCGGTCCACGCAGACGCCGAGCTCGGCCAGGGCCGCGTCGGTCAGCCCGGTGGCCGCCAGTGCCGCCGCCTCGGTCTCGAACATGCGGCGCACCGATATCAGCTGGGTCGCGACCTCACCGTCGTCGCCGCGCGCGGACCGGTAGCGCAGGATGGCCGCCAGCGACTGCCACTCCTCCAGCGGGTTGATGACCGATCCGATCCCGGACGTGACCCGGATGATGCCCTGCGTGGTGAGCACGCGCAGCGCCTCGCGCACGGTGACGCGACTGACGTCGTGCGCTTCGCCGATCTCGGCCTCGCTGGGCAGAGCATCGCCGACGTCGAGGTCGCCCGAGATGATGCGATCCAGCAGCGCATCGGCCACGACCGACACGAGGGACTTGCGAGGCATCCCGGCTCCTCTCCCGCGTGATGTCGTCCGTAGCCTAACCGAGCGCTCCGCCGGTGACCGTGAGGCGAGGAGCGGGATCGGTACACTCGACGCAGCCAGTCACATTCATCGAAGGAGCATCATGCCCGTCGCCACCCCCGAGCAGTACGCCGAGATGCTGGACCGCGCGAAGGCCGGCGGCTTCGCCTACCCCGCGTTCAATGCGTCCAGTTCCCAGAGCGTCAACGCGATCCTCCAGGGCCTGACGGAGGCCGGCTCCGACGGCATCATCCAGGTCACGACGGGCGGCGCGGACTACTTCGCCGGACACACCGTCAAGGCCCGTGCGACCGGCGCGCTCGCGTTCGCGAAGTTCGTCCACGAAGTCGCCAAGAGCTACCCGATCACCGTGGCCCTGCACACCGACCACTGCCCCAAGCCGGCGCTCGAGGACTTCGTGCTCCCGCTCATCGCCGAATCCGAGAAGGTCGTCGCAGACGGCGGAAACCCGATCTTCCAGTCCCACATGTGGGACGGATCGGCCGTGCCGCTCGACGAGAACATCGAGATCGCGCAGGAGCTCCTCCCCCGCCTGAAGGCGATCAACGCGATCCTCGAGGTCGAGATCGGCGTGGTCGGCGGCGAAGAGGACGGCGTCAAGCACGAGGGGTCGAACGAGGCCCTGTACACGACCGTCGCCGACGTCACCAAGGCCGTCGAGGGTCTCGGCCTGGGTGACAACGGCCGCTGGATCGCAGCGCTGACCTTCGGCAACGTGCACGGCGTGTACAAGCCGGGCAACGTCAAGCTGCGCCCCGAGCTGCTCGGTGAGATCCAGGAGGGCATCGCCGCGAAGTTCGGCACCGGCCCGAAGCCCCTCGACCTCGTCTTCCACGGCGGCAGCGGCTCGACCGACGAGGAGATCGCGCTGGCGGTCGCCAACGGCGTGATCAAGATGAACATCGACACCGACACGCAGTACGCCTTCACCCGCGCCGTCGCCGGCTTCATGTTCAGCAACTACGACGGCGTGCTCAAGGTCGACGGCGAAGTGGGCAACAAGAAGGCCTACGACCCGCGCGCATGGGGCAAGGTCGCCGAGTCCGCGATGGCGGCCCGCGTCGTGCAGGCGACCCAGCAGCTCGGCTCCGCCGGCAAGTCGCAGAGCTGATCCGCGTTCGGGGCTCCCGAGCCCGCTGAATCACCGGATGCCCCGGCCCTCGTGGCCGGGGCATCCGCGTTCCCCGGCGGTCAGCACTACTTCGGATCGCGGTAGACATCCAGCAACCCGGGCGCTCCCTCGGGTCGCGTGATCACCTCGATCGGGTCGCCGGCCATCACGAAGCCGTTCTTCAGGACGCGCAGGTACGGCCCGAGCCGCCGCTCCGCGGAGAACCGCTTGACCCATCCGCGCTGCTCGGGCCCGCCGATCCACCGCGCGAAGGTCTGGCACGGCGTGCGCGGCATCGTGACCTCGACGGTGACCGTGTCGCCGATCCGCCAGACCTCGCCGATGCGGGCGGCGTTCACATCGATGCCCTCCGTGCGGAGGTTCTCTCCGAAGAAACCGGGCGGCACGGCGCGGCCGAGCTCGCCCTCCCAGAACGCGGCGTCCTCGGCGGCGTACGCATAGAGCGCCTTGTCGAGGCCGCCGTGGTGTCTGCGATCGGCCTGGACGTCCGCTCCGACGCCGTACCGGCCGATCCTGACGCTCCCGTCGAGTGGCCGCTTGTCGATCGCGGTCACCCGGTTGCGGCCGCCGTCCGGGTGCAGCTCCGACACAGCGCAGACGGCGACGAGGCGAGGCATCCGGTCATCCTATGCCCGCGCCGCGGGTCAGCGCGCGCTGTCGAGGATGGCGTTCCACAGGGCCGGATCCGACACGATCGGCACCATGAGCAGCACACCGGAGATGAAGGTGAACACGATGCCGGCCACGAGCGGTATCCACCACGTGAGGCGTTCACGCGCGAGACTGCGCCACGACACCCAGGCCGTCAGCAGCCAGCCGATCGCGAGGACGAGCGCCGCGGCGATGCCCCAGGGCCGCCCTGCCATCGGGTCGGCGAGCTGCCCTTCGATGCCCAGGAGCTCCAAGACCATGTCGACGTACGACTGATAGTCGATCATCGCCGGAATGCCGGTCACGACGTTGACAAGTCCGTACACGAGCAGCGCGATCGTCGCGACGCGGTCGATGAAGCGCCCTCGCCGCATCGCCGGCGCGGCGGGCTTCGCGACGATCGACGGCGAATCGGGCGGAACCGCGCCGCCGAGCACATCCGGGTCCTGCCCGGTCTCGAGCAGCCGCGTCATGTCGGGCTGCTGGATGCGCGCGCGCTGCTCCTCCGGGGTCGCATACTCGCCGTACTGAGGCCGGGGCCGCTCCGCCGGATCGGTCATGCGCTGGACCGGCCGCCGAGGGCGCGCTCGTCGCGTCGCCCCGCGGCATCCTGCCGGAGCTCCTTCGGCAGCGAGAACATGAGGTCCTCCTGCGCGGTCTTGACCTCTTCGATGTCGCGGTAGCCCGCGTCGGCGAGGTCTGCGAGGACCTCCTCCACGAGGACTTCCGGAACCGAGGCGCCGCTGGTCACGCCGACCGTCTCGACGCCGTCGAACCACTCCTGCTTGACCTCGTGGGCGTAATCGACGCGATATGCGGCCTTCGCGCCGTACTCGAGCGCGACCTCGACGAGGCGCACGCTGTTGGACGAGTTCGCCGAGCCGACCACGATCACCAGATCGGCGTCCTTGGCCACCTTCTTGATCGCGACCTGACGGTTCTGGGTGGCGTAGCAGATGTCATCCGACGGCGGATCCTGCAGCTGGGGGAATCTTTCGCGCAGACGCCGCACCGTCTCCATCGTCTCGTCGACCGAGAGGGTGGTCTGCGACAGCCACACGACCTTGGACGGGTCGCGCACCTCGACGATGTCGGCGTGCTCCGGCGAGTTCACGATCGTGACGTGCTCGGGAGCCTCGCCCGCCGTGCCCTCGACCTCTTCGTGCCCCTCGTGACCGATCAGCAGGATCTCGAAGTCGTCGCGCGCGAACCGCACCGCCTCGCGGTGCACCTTCGTCACGAGCGGGCAGGTCGCATCGATCGCCTGCAGATGACGATCGGATGCCGCCGCGACGACGGCCGGCGAGACGCCGTGCGCGCTGAAGACGACGTGCGAGCCCTCCGGCACCTCATCGACTTCGTCGACGAAGATCGCGCCGGCCGCTTCGAGTTCGGTGACGACGTGGATGTTGTGGACGATCTGCTTGCGCACGTACACCGGCGCACCGAACCGCTCGAGCGCCTTCTCCACGGCGATCACCGCTCGGTCGACACCGGCGCAGTACCCGCGCGGAGCGGCCAGCAGCACCTTCTTCTGTCCCGAGACGGGGATATCCTGGAGGCGCTCGCGCCGCCGCGGAACGCGAGGAACGGGCAGACGGACAGCCGAGGTGGTCACACCCCGAGTCTACGGGGGTGGCCTGTACGCGGGCCGTGCAGCCGCCGGGTGCGCAAACCGGGGCGGTGCCCGCGATCGACCACACGAGAGGACCGGATGACGACGTTCCAGGCCGAGCCGGTGCCCGGCCAGCCCCCGCCGCCCGATTCCGTCCGCCCGCGCGATTCGACCGCGGACGCACCCACCTCCGTCGCGCGTCTGAATGACACGATCCGCGGCTTCGTCGAGACGTGGGGCTCGATCTGGGTCGAGGGCGAGATCACCTCCTGGAACGTGCGGACCGGCAACGTCTTCGGGCGCCTGAAGGACCTCTCGACCGACGCGACGATCTCGTTCCGGATCTGGTCGAGCACACGCCAGCGCCTGCCCGCAGACCTCTCCGTCGGCGACCACGTCATCGCGTCGGTCAAGGCCGACTACTTCATCAAGTCCGGCGATTTCAGCTTCGCGGTCTCCTCGATGCGGCACGTCGGCCTCGGCGACCAGCTGGAGAAGCTGGAGCGCCTGCGCGCGACGCTGCGCGCCGAGGGCCTGTTCGATCCCGCGCGCAAGAAGCCCCTCCCGTTCCTGCCGCACGTGATCGGACTCATCACGGGCGAGAAGTCCGATGCAGAGAAGGACGTCCGCCACAACGCGCGAGCTGCGCTGGCCGCACGTGCGCTTCCGCACCGCATACGCCGCCGTGCAGGGCGACCGCTGCGTGCCCGAGACGATCGGCGCGCTCAAGGCGCTGGATGCCGACCCCGACGTCGACGTGATCGTCATCGCCCGCGGCGGCGGCGATCCGCAGCACCTGCTGGGCTTCAGCGACGAGCGGCTGCTGCGCGCCGTGGCGGCGGCATCCACCCCGGTCGTCAGCGCGATCGGCCACGAGAACGACCATCCCCTGCTCGACGACGTCGCCGACGTGCGCGCCTCGACGCCGACGGATGCCGCGAAGCGGGTGGTGCCCGACGTCGTCGAGCAGCGCTCCGTCGTCGCGCAGCTGCGCTCCCGGCTCACCATGCGCCTGTCGCAGCGGGTGAATCACGACATCGCCCAGCTCGAGCAGCTGCGCTCGCGCCCCGTGCTGCGCACGCCTGAGACGATGATCGACGCGCGGTCTCAGCAGCAGTGGCTGCTCGTGGCCCGGGGCCGCGACGTGGTCGATCGGCAGCTCGAGTCGCAGTCGCGCCGCACCGCCGAGCTTCGTGCTGCGCTGCGCACACTGTCGCCGGCATCCACCCTCGCCCGGGGTTACGCGATCGCGCACCTGGCCGACGGGGTCATCGTGAGGGATGCCGCACAGGCGCAGCCGGGCACGACCGTGCTCGTGACCGTCGGGCGCGGCTCGTTCGCCGCCCGCTCCGACGGGCCGATCGACGAGCCGTAGAACTCTAAGATGGAAGACATGAGCGCATCGAGCGAAGGCGTGGCCGACGTCGCGAGCCTCTCGTTCGAGCAGGCCCGCGACGAACTCGTCCGCGTCGTCGCCGAACTCGAGCAGGGGGCCCCGACCCTCGAGCACTCGCTGGCCCTGTGGGAGCGCGGCGAGGCCCTCGCGGCCCGCTGCGAGGAGTGGCTGCTGGGCGCGAAGCGGCGACTGGAGGCGGCACGCTCCGCCCCCGAAGGCGCGGAGGCGTGATGGCGCAGAACCCGCGGGTCGTGGCCGAGCTGGGCCGCCCCGAGACACCCGACGAGACCGCGGCACGCAAGGCGGAGTCCTCGCGCATCTACCGGTCGAGCCAGAACACGCGCAACCTGATCGCCGCGCTGCTGGTCACCCTCGCCGTCGTCGCCGTCATCATCTTCGCGGTGCCGCGGGGCGCTCCTCCCGCGGCCGACCCGATCGACGTCGCCGCGGTCGCCGAGGGCATCGAGAGCGCCGAAGGGCGCACCGTGCTGGTCCCTGACGGTTCCCGACGAGTGGATCGTGAACCGCGCATCGATCGAGGGCGACTCCGTCTCCGCATGGACGATCGTCTACGTCCCCGACGAGTCCGCGGGATTCCTGCGGATCGCCCAGGGATTCGACGCCGACCCGGCATGGAGCACACGCGTCCTCAGCGGCGCATCCGTCGACGGCACCGTCACGATCGACGGCGTGGAGTGGGAGCGCTACAGCATTCCCGACCCGGCCCGCGCCGGCAACATCTCGGCGGCGCTCAGCACCTCGGCCGGTGCGGACATCGTCCTGGTCTACGGATCCACCGACGAGGCGACGCTCGAACAGGCCGCGGCATCCGTCGCCGACCAGGTCATCGCCCTCCGCGAGGAAGCACAGTGAACACACCCTCCCCCCTGAAGGCGTGGCAGGAGATGCAGCGCGGCAACGCCCGCTTCGTCTCGGGCGAGCCGCGACACCCGCGTCAGGACGTCGAACGGCGCGCCGAGCTCGCCGGCGGTCAGCGCCCGCGGGCGGCTCTGTTCGGCTGCTCCGATTCGCGTCTGTCGGCCGAGATCATCTTCGACAAGGGCCTCGGCGACCTGTTCGTCGTGCGCAACGCCGGCCAGGTCATCTCCGACTCGGTCGTCGGCAGCCTCGAATACGCCGTCGCCGTGCTCGAAGTGCCCCTCATCGTCGTGCTCGGCCACGATGCGTGCGGCGCAGTGAACGCGGCGATCGACAGCGTCGCGATCGACGCGCCCTCCCTCCCCCCGCACATCTGGCGCCAGATCGCACCCATCGTGCCCGCAGTGCGGCGCGTGCAGCGGGAGAGCATCGCGGACGGCTCCGTCGCGGACGGCTCCGTCGCGATCGACGCCGACCTCGTCGGACGCGAGCACCTCCGCGACACCGTCGCCGACCTGCTGCACTCCTCGGAGCTGATCAGCGAGGCGGTCGCCGACGGGCGTCTGGCGATCGTGGGCGCCAACTACCGGCTCGCCGAGGGCACGGCGGTGCCCGACATCATCCTGGGCATCGTCACCGACGACGCCTGAGCACATTCCCGATCTCTGGAGGAACGACGACGTGACCGACACCGAGTACCGCATCGAACACGACACCATGGGTGAAGTGCGGGTGCCGCGGGATGCGCTCTACGCTGCGCAGACGCAGCGCGCCGTGGAGAACTTCCCGATTTCGGGCGACCCGCTCGACCCGGCGCAGATCGTCGCTCTGGCCCGCATCAAGAAGGCGGCCGCGCAGGCCAACAAGGCTCTGGGCACGCTGGATGCGACCATCGCCGATGCGATCGCCCGCGCGGCCGATCGCATCATCGGCGGGGAGTACGCCGACCAGTTCCCGATCGACGTCTACCAGACCGGCAGCGGCACGTCGTCGAACATGAACATGAACGAGGTGCTGGCGACCCTGGCCTCCCGCGACCTCGGCTCGCCCGTCCACGCCAACGACCACGTGAACGCGTCGCAGTCCTCCAACGACGTCTTCCCGACCTCTGTGCACATCGCGGTGACGCAGGAGCTGATCGATGATCTGATCCCGGCGCTGGATCATCTCGCCGTCGCATTCGAGCGCAAGGCCGAGCTGTGGAAGAGCGTCGTCAAATCCGGACGCACGCATCTGATGGATGCGACCCCCGTCACGCTCGGTCAGGAATTCGGCGGCTATGCCCGCCAGATGCGCCTGGGCATCGAGCGCGTGCAGGCGGTGCTGTCGCGGGTCGCCGAGGTCCCCCTCGGCGGAACGGCGGTCGGCACGGGGATCAACACTCCCCTGGGCTTCCCGCAGCGGGTCATCGAGCTCATCGTCGCCGACACCGAACTGCCGATCACGGAGGCGAAGGACCACTTCGAGGCCCAGGCGAACCGCGACGGCCTCGTCGAGGCGTCCGGAGCCCTGCGCACGATCGCGGTGTCGCTGACGAAGATCAACAACGATCTGCGCTGGATGGGCTCCGGTCCCAACACCGGTCTGGGCGAACTGCACATCCCCGACCTGCAGCCGGGCTCGTCGATCATGCCGGGCAAGGTCAATCCCGTCGTCCCCGAAGCGACGCTCATGGTCTGCGCCCGCGTGATCGGAAACGATGCGACCGTCGCGTGGGCGGGGGCTTCCGGAGCGTTCGAGCTCAACGTCGCCATCCCCGTCATGGGAACCGCCGTGCTCGAGTCGATCCGGCTGCTGGCGAACTCGATGCGCATCCTCGCCGACAAGACGATCGACGGCCTCGAGGCCAACGTCGAGCGCGCGGCCGCCTACGCCGGGATGTCGCCGTCGATCGTGACCCCGCTGAACAAGCTGATCGGGTACGAGGCGGCGGCGAAGATCGCCAAGCATTCCGTGGCGGAGGGCATCACCGTGCGCGAAGCGGTGATCGACCTCGGCTACGTCGAACGCGGCGACCTCACCCTCGAGCAGCTCGACGAGAAGCTCGATCTGCTGTCGATGACCTACCCGGGCTGACGGGCCCGGCATCCCGCGAATGTCGCTCCGGCGCGATAATCGGGAGGTGACCCGCCCGTCCCGCCCGCTCTCGGCGCGCGCCCGCATTCTGGGCGCGATCCTCGCGGTGGCGTGCATCGGGCTGGCGATCGTGGGCAGTGTGACCTTCCTGGTGCAGCGCGAGCGCGTCATCGGCGAGGTGAACGACCGGCTCACCGCGCAGGTCGAACGGCTGCACACGGTTGCAGGAGACGACGGAACCGACACCGAGGCCAGCGACTCGGGCGCCACCACGGCAAGCGAAGACCTGAACATCAAGGACTTCGATTCCGTCGAGGAATTCCTCTACAGCGCGGTCGCCCGCCTGGTGCCCGCGCGCAACGAAGGCGCCATGGCGATCATCGACGGGGAGGCACGCTTCATTCCGGCGACGCTGTCGGGCTTCGACCTCTCCGGCAACCAGCAGCTGATCGATCGCGCGATCGCCGAGACCGCCGACGGCAAGACCAAGACCGGTACGGCGGTGACCGATCTGGGCTCGCTCCGGTACATCGCGATCCCGGTCACGATGGAGGGCGACACGCAGACGGGCATCTACGTCCGGGCGATCGACCTCGGAGCCGAACTGAGCCCGGTGACGGCGGCCATCGCGACGTACTCGATCGCCGCGATCGCCGTCCTCGCCGCAATCGGAATCGTCGGCTGGTTCGTCGCGGGCAGACTGCTCTCGCCGATCCGCGACCTCCGCAACGCCGCCGACGCCATCACGCTCGACGACATGTCGCCGCGCCTCGCACCGCAGGGCAACGACGACATCTCCGATCTCACGCGTACGGTCAACTCGATGCTCGATCGGCTCGAAGGATCGGTCGACGTCCAGCGCCAGCTCCTGGACGATGTGCGGCACGAGCTGAAGACCCCGATCACGATCGTGCGCGGACATCTGGAGATGATGAACCCGAGTGACGCGGCCGATGTCGCCAGTACCCGTGAGATCGGCATGGCCGAACTCGACCGGATGACCCGCCTGGTCGATGACATCGATCTGCTCGCGACCGTCGAGGGCGACGGGTTCACGATGACCGAAGTCGACCTCGCCGCGCTCACGGCCCGCATCGGCGAGCTCGTCGCGGTCATCCCCGGCCACACGTGGAGCGTCGTGGAGGCCGCAGAGGGCCTCATCCACGGCGACTCCGACCGACTCCTCCAGGCCTGGCTGCAGCTGGCCGACAACGCGGCCAAGTACACACCGGCCGGCTCTCCGATCCAGCTCGGCAGCCGCTTGGACGCCTCCGGTGCGCAGCTGTGGGTCAGCGACCACGGGGCCGGCATCCCCCCCGCCTCGCGCCACCGCATCTTCCGCCGCTTCGACCGGGCTCAGGGCAAGCGCTCCGTCGGCGGATCCGGTCTCGGACTCGCGATCGTCGACGCGATCGCCAAGGGCCACGGCGGATTGTGCGCCGTCACCGACACCCCCGGCGGCGGGGCGACCTTCACGATCCACCTGCCGCTGCCGACCGCGGAGCTGCCCGCCCCCGTGCGCGCCGGCGATGTCGTGCTGCAGCGGGAGGCCGCGGGATGACGACGATCCTGCTGGTCGAGGACGAACCGCGCATCGCGGCCTTCGTCAGTCGCGGCCTGGAGTCGGCCGGCTACACGACGGTCCTCGTCGAGGACGGGGCCGAAGGACTGCAGCGCGCGTTGGAGGAGGACATCGATCTCGTCCTCCTGGATGTCGGCCTGCCCACGATGGACGGCTTCGAGGTGCTCCGTGGGCTGCGGGCGCAGGGTTCGCGGGTTCCCGTCATCATGCTGACCGCCAGATCCAGCACGCGCGACACCGTCGAAGGACTGGATAGCGGGGCGAACGACTACGTGTCCAAGCCGTTCACGTTCGACGAGCTCCTGGCCCGTGTGCGGTCGCGCCTGCGCGAGACCACGAGTTCGCCGGGCGTCGCGGTCACGCACGGCGACGTCACGCTCGACATCCTCGCCCGCCGCGCGACCGTCGACGGCCGTGAGGTCGAGCTGTCGGCGCGCGAGTTCGCCCTCGCCGAGCAGTTCCTGCGCAGTCCCGGGCGCGTGCTGAGCCGAGAACAGCTGCTCAGCCGCGTGTGGGGGCTGGATTTCGATCCCGGATCGAATGTCGTGGACGTGTACGTCCGCTACCTGCGGGGCAAGCTCGGCGCCCACCACATCGTGACCGTCAGGGGCGCCGGCTACCGCTGGGAGTGACGGCGCCCGCACCCGGGGCGCCCGCGAAGAAGCCCCCGGTGTTGGGGGAACACCGGGGGCTGGGAGAGACCGGGCTGGGGGATGCCGGCCACGGCAATCGCGTCAGTCTGGGGGAACGCGCGATTGCTCTCTCTTCGAGCCGAACGACGAACCAGAACGGTCGCGTTCGGACGTTTCATCCGCATCGGCGGGAAGTAGGGGGTCGATCCGATTGCCGGTGAGCGAGTCCGGCGAGACCAGCTTGTCGGCGTCCTTGTCCGCCCGGCCCTCGGCGATCTTCGCATCGAGACGAGCGATCCAGGCCTGCGTGCGGGCATCCGTCCAGCCGCGCTTCTCGGCCCAGGCGTGCACGGCATCCCACGAACCGGATGCCTCGACCTCGGCGACGAGCGCGTCTTCGATCTCCGCCGACGGCTCGCCGGACGACGACGGGGAGGTGGGCGGCGCGGCGACGTCCTCGGGCTCGGGCGCGGGCACGGTCTCGGGCGCCGTGGGAGCGGGCGCCGCGGGGGTCACGGGCACCGCCGTCAGCGTCGGCACGGGCGTGGGGCTCGCGCTGGAGGACGGGACCACGACCGGTCGGGCGTTCACGGTCGCTCCTGCGGTGTCGGCCAGAGCCGCGGAGGTCGTCATGGCGACAGCGCAGACGACGGCGATACTCGCGGCGACGGTGGTCATCCCACCGATCGCGAGTCGCGTCCGACTATCCACACGTTCCTCCGGTTCCGCACGAAATCCGCGCCCTTTCCATCGTGACAGACCCGGCTGAGCAGATGAGGAGATACGCATGAGACTCTTCTCATACAGCAGGGCCGGGATGCGGCATCCCGGCCCTGCAGCGTTCGATCAGTGGAATCCGTCGATCAGGCGAGCTCCCCCGCTTCGAGCAGATCGGTCACGAGGGCGGCGATCGCCGACCGTTCGGAGCGCACGAGCGTGACGTGCCCGAACAGATCGTGACCCTTGAGCGTCTCGATCACCGAGGCGACGCCGTCGTGCCGCCCGACCCGCAGGTTGTCGCGCTGGCCGACGTCGTGGGTGAGCACGACCCGCGAGTTCTGACCCATGCGGCTCAAGCACGGTCAGCAGCACGTTGCGCTCGAGGGACTGCGCCTCATCGACGATCACGAACGCGTCGTGGAGCGAGCGACCGCGGATGTGCGTGAGCGGCATCACCTCGAGCAGGCCCCGCGCGACCACCTCTTCGACGACGTTGCCGGTCACGACCGAGCCGAGCGTGTCGAAGACGGCCTGACCCCAGGGGTTCATCTTCTCGCCCTGGTCGCCGGGCAGGTAGCCGAGCTCCTGACCGCCGACGGCGAACAGCGGCCGGAAGACGATGATCTTCTTCTGCTGCTGCCGCTCGAGCACGGCCTCCAGCCCCGCGCACAGTGCGAGCGCGGACTTGCCGGTACCGGCGCGTCCGCCGAGCGAGACGATGCCCACCTCGGGGTCCATCAGCAGGTCGATCGCGATGCGCTGCTCGGCCGAGCGCCCGTGCAGCCCGAACACGTCGCGGTCGCCGCGCACCAGCCGGTACTCGCCGTCGCCGGTGACCCGACCGAGCGCCGAGCCGCGCTCGGAGTGGATGATCAGACCGGTGTTGACCGGGCAGCCCGCGCACTTCGTCGCCCGTGGCGATCTCGGTCTCGTAGAGGTCGCTGATGTCGTCGCCCGAGACGTCGATCGTGGCGATGCCCGTCCAGCCCGAATCCACCGCCTGCTCGGCGAGGTACTCCTCCGCGGTGATGCCGAGGGATGCCGCCTTGACGCGCATCGGAAGGTCCTTGGAGACGATCGTGACCTCCTGGCCGTCCTGGGCGAGGTGCATCGCGACCGCGAGGATGCGGCTGTCGTTGTCACCCAGTCGCATGCCGGAGGGGAGCACCGTGGCGTCGGTGTTGTTGAGCTCGACGCGCAGCGTGCCGTCCTCGCCGACCGGAACCGGGAAGTCGAGCCTGCCGTGCTCGACGCGCAGCTCGTCGAGGTGACGGAGGGCCTGGCGGGCGAAGTAGCCGATCTCCGGGTCGTGGCGTTTGCCCTCGAGCTCGGTGATCACCACGACGGGGATCACGACGTTGTGCTCGGCGAAGCGGAAGAACGCCCGCGGATCGCTCAGCAGCACGGAGGTGTCCAGGACGTAGGTGCGCAGATCCGATGACTGCTCCGCGACCTCGTCGATGTCCTGACGGTGCTGCTGCTGTGGTGCTCGTGTGGTCACAACCCACTCCCGACCCGGGTGGATCACCCGGCAGTCACGAGTCGACCATGGGGTCACGAGTCGCGATCCAGAAGGCCGACCCGACCGGGCACTTTGCCCGATGACTCGACGCTACGACCGCCGCACGTCGCGCACGTTACCGACACGCTGAGTGATGTTACGGGCGGGTGAATTCCTGCGGTACGCGCAGAGATCACCAGACCCGGGCGGAGGAGAAGGCGGCCAGCGCGTCGCCGAAGAGCCGCAGCGTGTCGGCGCCGGTGCCCACGTGCGGTGCCACACGCACGAGCCCGGATCGCACGGTGACGGTGATCCCGTGGTTGGCCAGGGATGCCGCGAGGGCACCGGCATCCTGCGCGGCAGGCGCCAGCGTGACGATCCCCGCGCGGTGGCGCGGGTCGCGCGGCGTGAGCACCGGCACCTCGTAGCGGTCGGCGAAGAACATCACATCGTGCGACCGCTGCGACAGCTCTGCGTCGATCCGCCCGACCCCGACATCGCGCACGTCGCGCAGGGCGGTCGCCAGTCGGGCGACGGCGAGGGTGTCGGGGCTGCTGACCGCGAACGCCTGTGCGGATGCCGCGGGCTGGGGCACGACATCGACCGGCAGGTCGCCGTCTGTTCCGGCCCAGCCGGAGAGCACGGGCGCGAGGCGCTCGAGCGCCCGCTCGCCGAACCAGGCGAAGCCCGGTCCCGCGCCCGGCGCGGAGCCACTTGTAGCCGTTTCCGCAGACCACATCGGCCGCCGCGTAGTCGGCGTCGACGGCGCCGAACCCCTGCATCGCGTCGACGATGAGCAGCCGGTCGCCGATGACCTCGCGCAGCGCCGTCGAGATCGGCACGGTAGCCCGTGCGGAAATCGACGAGACTCACGGCGAGCGCGCGCGTGTCGTCGTCGAGCGCTTCGCGGACCAGCTCGGGAGTGACGAAGCCGTCCTCCGGCTCGAGCCACTGCAGGTCGATCGAGCCGAGGGCGTCCGCCGCCCGCGTGGCAGTGACCGTCAGGCTCGGGAACTCGGCGCGGGAGAGCATGAGGCCGCCGGCGAGGCCGTACATCGCCTGCATGAGCCCGTACGTGGTCGACGGCTGCAGGACGACCTCGTCGACCTCCGCGCCCAGAAGCTCGGCGAGCAGCTGCCGGGACTCGAGCACGTGCTCGGCCGACGAGGTCGATGCCGGTGCGCCGGCCGGACCCGAGAAGCTCGGCATCCGCGTGCACTTCGCTGCGCACCGAGGGCGACAGCGGTCCGAAGGCGGCCCAGTCCAGGTACCCCGGTTCGCCGTCGAAAGATGCCAGAAAAGTGTCCAGGTCCATCACCGTCACATTCTGGCACGGCCAGGGAAGGCAGGGGCTGGCGATACGGATGGGGGTATCATTCCGCCCCGCCGACCGTCAGCTGCCGTAGCGCCGGTCGCGCGTCGTGTAGTCGCGGATCGCCCGGAGGAAGTCGACCTCGCGCAGATCGGGTCCGAGCGCCTCGACGAAGTAGAACTCGCTGTGGGCGGACTGCCACAGCAGGAAGTCGCTCAGGCGCTGCTCCCCCGAGGTGCGGATCACCAGATCGGGATCGGGCTGCCCGCCCGTGTAGAGGTGCTCGCCGATCTGCTCGGGGGTGAGACTCGCGGCGAGCTCTTCGAGCGAGCCGCCCTCCTCGTCGTGCTTGGCGATGATGCTGCGCACGGCATCGACGATCTCGCCGCGACCGCCGTAGCCGACGGCGAGGTTCACGTGCAGGCCTCCGTGATCCTTCGTGCGCCGCTCCGCGTCGGAGAGCACGCGGGCGAGGTCGGGCGGCAGCAGGTGTGCGCGACCCATGTGATGCACCCGCCAGTCGCGCTCGTGCGAGAGCTCGTCGGCGAGTTCGGCGATGATCTCGATCAGGTCGGCGAGCTCCTGCGAGTCGCGCTTGCGCAGATTGTCGTTCGAGAGCAGATAGAGCGAGACGACCTTCACGCCGACGTCGTCGCACCACTCGAGGAACTCGCGCATCTTCGCCGCACCCGCGCGGTGACCGTGCGCGGCAGAGTCGTAGCCGAGCTGGCGCGCCCAGCGCCGGTTGCCGTCGATCATCATCGCGACGTGGCGCGGCACCGCGGTGGACTCGATCTGGCGGCGAAGGCGATTGATGTACAGCCGATAAAGAGGCCCCCTGCCCTCGCTCGACGCACTCACACGCCTACGCTACCGCCGGGCGCGTCGCGCGCGTGCCCCGAGGGGCATACGGCGACGCGTAGGCTCATGGCGTGGCCGGCAGCACGAGATCAGACGAGTTCGCGGACGGCAGCGCCGAGATGCCGCAGCTTCCGCTGCTGGAAGCTGCCGAACTCGACGCGAACACCGAGACTGCGCCCCACGTGGCGGGGCTGGATCCACGCCGCGACGTTCCCGATCGCGATCGCCGCCGGCATCGTCCTGATCGTGCTCGCCCAGGGCACGGCCGCGAAGTGGGCCTGCGCCGTGTTCATGGCGACCTCGCTGCTGCTGTTCGGCAATTCCGCGCTGTACCACCGGTTCGACTGGGGTCCGAAGACCAACGCGGTGCTCAAGCGGATCGACCACGCCAACATCCTGCTGCTGATCGCCGGCACCTACACGCCGATCGCGGTGCTCGCCCTTCCCACCGACAAGGCGATCATCCTGCTCTCGCTCGTGTGGGGCGGCGCGATCCTCGGCATCCTGTTCCGCGTCTTCTGGATCGACGCGCCGCGCTGGCTGTACGTCGCGCTGTACCTCGTGCTCGGCTGGGCCGCGGTGATGTACATGGTCGATCTGTTCCAGGCCAACGCCGCGATGATGATCCTCGTGATCGTCGGCGGCGTGCTCTACACGCTCGGCGCCGTCGTCTACGCGCTGAAGCGACCGAATCCGTGGCCGGGCCATTTCGGCTTCCACGAGATCTTCCACGTCTGCACGGTGCTGGCCTTCCTCTGCCACTGGACGGCGTGCCTGCTGATCGCGCTGAACCCCGCGTTCCACGGCTGACGCGGCGCGAACCTAGGGAGCCTTCGGCGTCCCGTCGCCGGCATCGACGTCCTGATCGTCGACCTCGGTGGCCTCGACGGCCGCGGCGGCCTGCTGCTCGGCGTCGAGCTCCTCGTTGATGTCGGCGCGCACCCGCCCGCGACGGATGCGGCGCATCATGTCCCAGACGAGGGCGACGACCGCGAGCGCGAGCACGGCGATCACGACGAAGCCGACCGGGCCCGGGGTCACGAGAGTGGGATCGACGGTCTGCTCGGGGATCGGCGTCGCCGTGCCGGCGTGCGCGAGAGCGGCGAACAGGTCGTGCATGGGTGTCCTCGTTCCGCGCGGGAGCGCATAGCCTGGAGACTCCAGCCTAATCTTCCCCCGATCCTCGGGCGGCGCACGGAATCCGACAGGGCGCGATGACCACACAGGACATGCTCGACGAGCGATACGGTCGCACGAGTTCGCCGCGCAAGCGGTGGACGATCGGCATCATCGTCGCGATCGCCGCGGTGCTGGTCGGGCTGTTCGCCTGGATGACGATCGCCGGCAGCCTGGACGACGTCGACGTCGACACGACGGGGTTCACGGTCGAGGATCAGCGCGTCCGTCACGCTCGCGTTCCAGATCTCGGTGCCGGAGGGCCGGACGGTCGCGTGCGCGCTGGAGGCTCAGGACGAAGACCACGGCGTCGTGGGCTGGAAGATCGTCGAGTACCCGGCATCCGACCTGCGCGCGCGCGCTTTCCGCGAGTCGATCCCGACCACCGCCGAGGCGACCACAGGTTTGGTGAGCGACTGCTGGGTGACGTAGTCTGACCTGACCGCAGTCGAGAGACGCCCTGGCCGGAGCCGGGGCGTTTCGACATACCGGCCCCGGCTGACCGAAGGAGACACTCGTGAGTGGCGATGCCCCGGTGACATTCCTGACCCAGGACGCGTACGACCGTCTCGCCGCCGAACTCGAACGCCTGTCGACGACGGGCCGCGAAGAGATCGCGAAGCGCATCGAGTCGGCCCGCGAAGAGGGCGACCTCAAGGAGAACGGCGGCTATCACGCCGCCAAGGACGAGCAGGGCAAGCAGGAGGCGCGCATCCGCACGCTCCAGCACCTGCTGAAGAACGCCACCGTGAGCGAGGCGCCCGAGAGCACGGGCGTCGTCGAGCCCGGCACCGTCGTGACCGCGATCGTCGCCGGCGGCGAAGAGGTCTTCCTCCTCGGCAACCGCGAGATCGCCGTGGACTCCGAGCTCGACGTCTACAGCGAAGCGTCGCCCCTCGGGGCGGCGATCCTCGGCCTCAAGGAGGGCGAGAAGACCTCGTACACCGCTCCCAACGGGCGCGAGATCTCGGTCGAGATCGTCACGGTCGAGACGTATTCGGGCCAGTAGCCCGCGTCAGTCCGGCACGACGGTCGGGGTGAACCCGGCCTCGCCGAGGATCGTCGATGACGTGAGCACGGTGCTCCTCGCCGCGCGTCTCGACGCTCAGCTGCAGGATCACTTCGCTGATCTGCAGCCCCTGGCCGTGCCGGGTGTGCATGACCTCGATCACGTTGGCGCCGGCCTGCGCGAGGAGTTCGGACACCCGTGCGAGCTGGCCGGGGCGATCGGGCAGCGGGATGCGCAGCGTCATGTACCGACCGGATGCCGCGAGCCCGTGCGAGACGACCCGCTGCAGCAGCAGAGGGTCGATGTTGCCTCCGGACAGCACCGAGACGGTCGGCCCTGCGGCCTTCACCTTGCCGGCGAGGATCGCCGCGACGCCGACGGCTCCGGCGGGCTCGACGACCTGCTTCGCGCGCTCGAGCAGCATGAGCAGCGCACGGGCGATGTCGTCGTCGGTGACCGTGACGACCTCGTCGACGAGCTCGATGGATGATCTCGAACGGGATGTCGCCCGGACGGGCGACGGCGATGCCGTCGGCGATCGTCGGGCGCGTCTCGACCTCGATCGGACGGCCCGCGGCGAGGGACGACGGGTAGGCGGCGGAGTTCTCGGCCTGGACGCCGACGACCCGCACGGTGCGGCCGACCGCGGCCGCGCGCGCTTTGACGGCGGCCGCGACGCCCGCGATGAACCCGCCGCCGCCGATGCCCAGCAGGACCGTGTCGAGATCGGGCACCGCGTCGAACAGCTCGAGGCCGAGGGTGCCCTGGCCGATGATGATGTCGCGGTGGTCGAACGGGTGGATCAGCACCGCGCCCGTGCGCTCGGCGAACTCCGCGGCCAGCCGCAGCGGCGTCTCGACGGTCGCGCCCTCGAGCACGACGTCGGCGCCGTAGCCGCGCGTGGCGAGCAGCTTGGGCACGGGGACGCCGAGCGGCATGAAGATCGTCGCCTTGATGCCGAGGGCCTGGGCGGCCAGCGCGACGCCCTGCGCGTGATTGCCGGCGGATGCCGCGACCACGCCCCGCGCGCGCTCTTCGGCGGTGAGGCGCGAGAGCCGGTAGGTGGCCCCGCGGATCTTGAACGAGCCGGTGCGCTGGAGGTTCTCCAGCTTCAGGTACACCGGCACGCCGAGCAGCTCCGACAGGTGCTGCGACTCGTCGATCGGCGTGCGGGTGATGACGCCGTCGAGGTAGGCGGCGGCATCCTCGAACTCGGCCAGGGTGGGGATGCTCACGGACGGACCTTCCTGGGGCGCGGGACGGTGGTCCAGATGTAGTCCCCGGACGGAGCTCTGCGCCCCGTCCTCCCACGCGCGATTGCCGATGTAGACGGCGACGACGTTGACGAACGCGGCGAGCGGGACGGCGAACAGGGCGCCGGGGATGCCGGCGATCATCGCACCACCGGCGACGACGAGCACGACGGCGAGCGGGTGGACCTTGACGGCCGAGCCCATCAGCAGGGGCTGGAGCACGTGGCCCTCGATCTGCTGGACGCCGAGGACGACCACCAGCATCCACAGTGCGATCCACGGACCGTTGTAGACGAGCGCGAGGAAGACGGCGACCGCCCCGGTCACGACGGCGCCGACGATCGGGACGAACGCGCCGAGGAACACGAGCACGGCGACCGGGATCGCCAGCGGAACGCCGAGGAAGAAGGCGCCGAGGCCGATGCCGACCGCGTCGATCGTCGCGACGAGCAGCTGGGTGCGGGCGTAGTTGACCACCATCACCCAGCCCGACCGGGCCGCGCCGTCCACGGCGGGGCGTGCCCGCTCCGGGAACAGCCGCGTGGTCCAGCGCCAGATGCCGCCGCCGTCGGCCAGGAGGGTCAAGCAGGATGAAGAGCGACAGCAGCGCGCCGACCACCACGTGGCCGAGCGTCGAACCGAGCGCGAGAGCCCCCGACCAGCAGCAGCTGCGCCTGCTGCTGGAGCAGCTCGCCCGCCTGCGAGAGCAGATCGTCGATCTGCGCGAGATGTCAGGTGCAGCGGTCCGTCGATCAGGTACTGGCGGAACTGCTCGATCGCCTCGACGGTGCGCTCCTGCACCGATGACCACTGGCGGCTGACCTGCCAGATCACGAGCCACAGAAGGCCCGCGACGATCGCGAGCGTGCCGAGCACCGCGATGACGATCGCCAGCCAGCGCGGCACACGGTGGCGCAGCATCCAGCTGAAGGCCGGCCACAGCAGCGCCGTCACCAGGATCGCGATGAGGAGCGGGATGACCAGGAGCTTGAGCTGGATGATCGAGCCAGATCGCCACGCCGATCGCCGCGGCCACGACGAGGAAGCGCCAGGAGTACGCGGTCGCGACCTTCAGACCCCGCGGGATCGTGCCCGAGACGTCGGTGGAGACCACCCGGGTGCGGTCGCGCATGGCGTCGAAGAACGAGCCTCGGGGCTTGTCTTCAGGGCCGGTCATCACGCCAGTCTAGAGTCGAGTCGAGAGCTCTTACGCCTCCTCGCGCGCCGGTTCCGTGTCGGAACGCGCGCTTAGGCTTGCCGACATGAAGGACTCGCTGAGCGTCGCCGAGGCGCGCCGGATCGCGCTCGCCGCGCAGGGCTTCGCGCAGCCGAGGCCGACGACGGCCGGCACGCGTCAGCTCAACCTGGCGATGGCGCGCATGGCGACGCTGCAGATCGACTCGGTCAACGTCTACGCCCGCTCGCACTACATGCCGCTGTTCTCGCGGCTCGGCCCGTACGACACGGCCGCGCTCGACCGGCTGCTCTTCGCCCGCCGGGCGCCGTACGTCGAGTCCTGGGCGCACGTCGCGTCGTTCATCCCCGCGGCGGACTGGGCGCTGTTGCGCTTCCGCATGGACGACATGCGCGCGAAGTACGGCACCAAGCCCGACAGCTGGTTCCAGACGAATCGCGAGACGGTCGACTGGGTGCGCTCGGAGCTCGCCGATCGCGGCCCGCTGCGCCCGGCCGAGATCGAGCACGACGCGAACAAGGCGGCGCGCGGCCCCTGGTGGGACTGGGACGCGGTCAAGAACGCGCTCGAGTACCTCTGGCTCTTCGGCGAGGTCGCGATCGCGGGCCGCCGCGGCTTCGAACGCCGCTACGGCCTCGCCGAGCACGTCCTGCCCGCCGAGGTGCTCGCGGCGCCGGTGCCGCGCGAGGCCGCCATCCACGAACTCATCGCACGCGCGGCGAAGGCGTACGGCGTCGGCACCGCGTCGGATCTGGCCGACTACTGGCGCATCAAGGACCGTCGCGCCGTGATGACCGCGATCCGCGATCTGCAGGACTCGGGGCTGCTGCAGCCGGTCACGGTCCGCGGCTGGCAGTCGGCGGGACGGCCGGCGAAGGCGTGGGTGCACCGGGACGCCGCGCTGCCCCGTCGCGTGGATGCGGCGGCGATCCTCACCCCCTTCGACCCCGTGGTCTGGTTCCGCGACCGTGCGGAGCGTCTGTTCGATTTCGAGTACCGCATCGAGATCTACACGCCCGCCCCGCAGCGGCGCTTCGGCTACTACTCCCTGCCCGTGCTGATCGGCGACGACATCGTCGGGCGCGTCGACCTCAAAGCCGACCGCGCCGCCTCGACCCTGCTCGTGCAGTCGGCGTGGTGGGAGCACGGACGACCGGCGGATGCCGCCGCCCGGCTCGCCGACGAGCTGCGCGCCGCCGCACGGTGGCAGGGGCTGGAGTCGATCTCGGTCTCCCGATGGGGCACCGCGACCGATGACCTGGCCGACGTCCTCCCGGAGGCGGCCCGCCACGAGGCCGGCGCCGCGGCGCCGGTGGCGCTGGCACCGGACGAACCCGACCCGGTCGGCGCCGACGCGTGAGACGCGCAGCGGTCGTCGGAATCGTCGTCGGCGCAGCAGTGGTCGCGACCGGGCTGGCTGTCACCGGGTGGCTCCTGGCGCGACCGCCGAGCGCGGAGGATGCCGCGCGGGCCTATCTGACCGCCCTCAGCGACGGAGACTTCGCGCGGATCGACGCGATGGTGGACCGACCGCTCGACGAGGACGATCGCCGGATGATCGCCGACGCGTTCGCCGGCGCCGAGGCCTACATCGGCGATCCCCGCATCGAGGAGATCAGTTCGGACGCAGGCGGGATCGACGGCCGTGCGCGCGTCGGCGGAGCTCGACGGCCAGCGACGCACGCTGCACTTCGTGCTGGGCGACGCCGGCGGCGAATGGATGCTGACGGCGGACTACCTGGCCGTGATGGAGGTGTACACCGATCTCGCCGACACGGGCGTGCCGGCCGGTGACTCCGTGTGGATCGGCGCTGCCCTCGCACCCGCCGGAACCCGCGTCGGACTGCTGCCCGCGCAGTACCCGGTGACCGCGGCTCCCCGGGGCCTCCTCGCGGGAGAGTCCTCCGTCGCCCTCAGCAACGATCGGACGGAGACCGTGCAGCTCGGCGTCTCGCTCTCCCCCGCCGCGACCGTCGCCGCACAGGATCGGCTCGATGCCTACGCGGACGCGTGCACCAGTGCCGCGACCGCTGTGCCGGAGAACTGCGGACTACGGGTGCCGTGGGCAGCGGATCTCGCGAGTGTGAGCTCGATCGCGTTCCGGATCGACCAGCGCCCGGCCGTCACGCTGTCGACCGACGGGCAGACGTTCGCCGCGACGGGCGGCATCGTCGTGGCCACGGTCACCGGCACGACCCGCGACGGCGGTTCCGGCAGCTTCACCTACCGCGCCGACGACTGGGCGCTGCGCGGGACGGTGTCGTTCCAGGGCGACGAGATGATCCTCTCGGTCGGCTGACCCGGTCACGAACCGGGGATGCCGGTGACCTCGAGCCCGAGCCAGGCGGCGAGATCGCGGATCTCCGCGTGCACCGCCTCGGCCACGTCGGGCGAGAAGGGATCGTCCTCGTGGATCGCGGCGACACGGAACACGCCCTGCCTGCGGTCGGCGGCGGCATCCAGCTTTCCGACGAGGCGGTCGCCGTGCAGGATCGGCAGCGCGAAGAACCCCCAGCGACGCTTCGCCGCGGGCTTGTACATCTCGACGATGTACTCGAAGCCGAACAGGTCCTGCGCGCGCCGGCGGTCGAAGACGAGCCGGTCGAACGGCGAGAGGAGCGCGGTGCGCGGCGCGAAGTCCTCCGCCGCCGTCGAGCAGGGCAGGATCGACGCGCCAGACGCCCGGCACCCCGTCGATCGTCGCCTCCTCGCCGACTTCCCCCACGTCGAGCGGCTCGACCGGCTGCTTCGGCGCCTTCGGCGCGGGCCAGCCCCAGATAGCCGAGTCGGCGTTCGGCGCGCCGGCGGGCGGCATCCTCCGGCGACAGCTCCACGACGTCGGCGGGGTAGACGCGTTCGGCGAGGTCCCAGACGCGTTCCCTGCCCTCGCGACCCGAGATCGGCGACCTCTCCGCGCATCGCGAGGAACTCCAGCATCTGCGTCACGTTGCGGTCGTTCGTCCATCCCGTCGACGTCCACGACACCTGGCTCGTGTCGGGGATCTCGCCGCCGCGCAGCGGACCCTCGGCGCGGAGCCGATCGAGCACGTCGCGACGGAACCGGTCGTTCGCCTCCAGCCACTCGCGTGCTCGCGGTACGGCGGCCAGGCGCGCATGAGCGGCCGGTAGAGGGGAAGATCCGCCATCGGGCCGATAGAACCCGGCCCACTCGAAGACCGCGCGATCCTCCTCGACGGCGCGCACCAGATCGGCGGGCTGGTACGGCCAGCCGATCCTGCTCCACAGGATGTGGTCGGCGCTCGGCGCCACCGCCGCGGTCGGATCGATGTTCACCAGCGCCAGCCCGTCGACCGTCTCGACGATCCCGCCCGGCCGGTCGGCGGTCAGCAGCTGCGCACGCACGGCGATGCGGCGCGCCTCGTGCGCGGCGTGAGCCGATGGGTCAAAACTCCGCCGCCCATGGTCTTCAGCCGCTCGATGCGCTCGGAGATCGGCGGGTGCGTCGCGAACATGCGCGCCAGCGCGTTGGGCTGGAGCGGGTCGGCGATCCACAGGTGCGCCATCGACGTGTTCGCCTTCTTCAGCGGCTGCCCGTACTCGCCGAGCTTGGCCAGCGCCGAGGCGAGACCGTCCGGGTCGCGCGTGGTCATCGCGCTGGTCGCATCGGCCAGGTATTCGCGCTGCCGGGAGATCGCCGCCTGCACCGCGCCCGCCAGCAGGGGCGCGACCAGGGCCGCGACGACGCCGAAGATCAGGAACAGCAGCTGCGCCTGGCCGTTTCCGCCGCGGCGTCCGCCCCCGAAGAAGGCGAAGCGCATGAAGATGTCGGCGAGGATGCCGACGGCCACGACGAGGCCGAAGACGATGAGCGAGACGCGGATGTCGTAGTTGCGGATGTGACCGAGTTCGTGCCCGAGCACGCCCTCGAGCTCACGGTCGGTCATCAGCTCGAACAGCCCGGTGGTGACGGTGATCGAGGCCTCCTCGGGCTTGCGGCCCGTGGCGAAGGCGTTGGGAGCCGGGTCGTCGACGACGTACAGCTTCGGCATCGGAGTGCCGGTCGCGATGCACAGGTTCTCGACGAGTCGGTAGAAGCGCGGGGCATCGGCCTGCGGTGACCTGGGTGGCGCCCGACATCGCGAGCGCCTCGCGGTCGGCGAAGAAGTACTGGAAGGTGGCGTACCCGGCGGCGAAGACGATGATGAACGCGGTGATCCACCAGTTGTTGCCGGCGAGCCACCCGGCCAGCAGGCCGATCGCCGGCCAGCAGCAGGATGAACGCCCCCAGGATGAACCAGGTGTTGCGCTTGTTGCGCGCGATGGCGCTGTACATCGCCTGAGGTCAGATCAGAATTGCACGCGCGGGGGCTCGCTGATGGCCGCGCCGTCGACGACCTCGAAGAACTCCCGCTCGGTGAAGCCGAGGTTGCGGGCGAACAGGTTGTTCGGGAACACCTTGATCTTCGTGTTCAGCTCGCGCACGCCGCCGTTGTAGAAGCGGCGGGAGGCCTGGATCTTGTCTTCGGTGTCGACGATCGACTGCTGGAGCTGGAGGAAGTTCTGACTCGCCTGCAGCTGCGGGTAGGCCTCGGCGACGGCGAAGAGCGACTTCAGCGCCTGTTGCATGTGACCTTCGGCGACACCCGCCTCCGCGGGGCCGCCGGCCGTCAGCGTCTCGGCTCTCGCCCGCGTGACGTTCTCGAAGACCGCCTTCTCGTGCGCCGCATAGCCCTTCACCGCCTCGATGAGGTTCGGCAGCAGGTCGGCTCGACGCTTCAGCTGCACGGTGATGTCGCTCCACGCCTCGTCGACGCGCACGTTCAGCGCGACGAGCGAGTTGTATGTCGCCCACAGGTAGATGCCGGCGATGACGACGAGCGCCACGACGATCAGTACCGGGATCAGCCATTCCCACATGCCCGTGACTCCGTTCGAGGTTTCCCTCATCCTAGCCATCGGCGCGGCCGCAGATGAGAGCCGTCTCACGACTCTCAGCCCTTACTCACCGAGTACCCGCGCGAGGTAGGGGTTCTGGAACATGCGGTCCGGGTCGAGCCGGTCGCGCAGGGCGACGAAGTCGTCGAAGCGCGGGTAGCGCTCGCGCAGGGCCGCGGCATCCAGCGTGTGCATCTTGCCCCAGTGCGGACGTCCGCCGAACCCGAGCATGATCTGCTCGACGGCCTCGAAGTACTCGGTGGGGTCTTCGCGCCAGTAGCGGTGCACGGCGATGTAGCCGGACTCGCGGCCGTGCGCGGTCGAGAGCCACAGGTCGTCGCGCGCGGCGAAGCGCACCTCGACCGGGAACGAGATCCGCCACCCGTTCTCTTCGACGAGGGCCCGCAGGGCGTCGAACGCGGGGCGCACGTTCTCGGCGGGCAGCGCGTACTCCATCTCGCGGAACCGCACGGAGCGCTCGGTCGCGAAGACACGGTGCGAGACGTCGGTGAACTCCCGGTCGCCCCACAGCCGCACCGACGCGCGACTGATCGCCGGGATCGTCGGCGGGCAGCGTCCGCGCCACGCTGCAGGCCACCTGATGCAGCGCGTTGCCCACCAGCGACGTCGTCGACCCACTTGCCCACACGGGGCAGCGGGATGACGCACGGCGCTCTCGGGCAGGCGCGTGTTGGTCTTGGTCATCGCCCGGTCGGTGTGCGGGAACCAGTAGAACTCGAAATGATCGGATGCCGCGACCCGCGCGTCGAGCGAGTCCGAGCACCTCCGCCAGATCCTCGGGGGCCTCGACCGCGTGCAGCAGGAATGCCGGAACGCACTGCAGCGTGACCTCGACCAGGACGCCGAGCGCCCCGAGACCCAGCGCGACGGCGGGCAGGAGCTCGCGGTCGTGGTCCTCGTCGACGACGAGCAGCTCGCCGTCTGCCGTGACGAGCGTCGCACCGGTCACCTGGGTGGCGATGCCGCCGAAGCGCGCACCGGTGCCGTGCGTGCCCGTCGAGATGGCGCCCGCGAGGGACTGCCGGTCGATGTCGCCCAGGTTCGGCATGGCGAGACCGTAGGGCGCGAGCAGCTGCGGGATCTGATGCAGCCGGGTGCCGGCGCGCAGAGTGACCCGACCGCGCTCGCGATCGGCCGAGACGAGTCCGGTCAGGTCGCTCAGATCGAGCAGCACCCCGGGCGCGACGGCGATGGCGGTGAAGCTGTGCCCGGCCCCGACCGCCTTGACCTGCAGGCCGCGCGTCGCGGCCGCCGTGACGGCGCGCTGGACGGCCGCGGTGGAGCTCGGGAACTCGACCCGCTGCGGATGCACCTTCACGGTGCGCGCCCAGTTCTGCCACGCTCCGCCCGGACGCGTCACAGGAACGCCTTCCCCTCGCCGCGGTACGTCAGGGCTTCACCGACGGACCGGCCACCGTCCACGAGGTGATACCGCTCGACGCGTTCGGCGAGCTCGCCGCTCTTGGAGTGACGGAACCAGACGCGGTCACCGACCTTCAGTGCGCGCGCGGACGTCGCCGCGCAGCGGGGTCTGCACCTCTCCGGCGCCCTCGCGCGGCAGCGTCGTGAGGCCGGCCGGCCAGATCGGCAGCGGCTGCCGTGAGGCCACCGGCGGACCGGAGGCGATCCAGCCCCCGCCGAGGACCGTGGCGATGTCGGGTGCCGGCTTGCGCACCACCTCGAGTGCGAAGGCCGCCGCCGGGGCCGGGTCGAAGGCCCGATAGCCGTCGAACAGGTGACCGGCGAGCAGCCCGCTGCCGGCCGTGAGCTCGGTGACCGCGAGATCGGAGGCGGTCAGCTCCAGCGACCCCGTGCCGCCGCCGTTGACGAATTCGAGCGGCGCGATGTCGCGCAGAGCGCCCGACGATGGCCGCACGACGCTCGATGAGCTCCTGAGCCGAGCGGCGCTGCATCCACCGGATCACGCCGTCGCCGGAGCCGGTCGCGTCGCCCTGCCCGGCGATCTGCGCCTCGTACATCATGAGCCCGACGAGTCGGAAGCCCGGTCGCGCGGCGATCGCGCGCGCCAGGCTCGCCACCTCGCCCGGCTCGTGGACGGGAGAACGGCGCACGCCGATGTGACCGAGGCCCGGTGCACGCCACGATGCGTCGGCATCGATCGCGACGCGGATCGCCGCTCGCTCGCGCGGCGCGGCGATCGCGTCGACGAGGTCGAGCTGCGCGAGGTCGTCGACCATGAGCGTGACTCTGGCCGCGGCGCGCTCATCGGAGGCCAGTGCGGCGATGGCCGCACGGTCGACGGTCGGGTATCCCAGCACGACGTCGTCGTGGGTCTCGGCCAGCCACAGGGCTTCCGGCAGCGTGAAGGCCAGGATGCCGTGATATCCCGGCACCGCGAGCGTCGCGTCGATGATCTCGCGCACCCGCACGGACTTGCTGGCGACGCGGATCGGAACCCCGCCGGCGCGGACGACCATGTCGAGCGCGTTGTAGCGCAGCGCCGCGAGATCGACCGCCGCGACCGGTCCGGAGACGTCGGCGACGGCATCCGTCATCGCCGACCAGTAGGCGGCCGGGTCGGCCCACGGCGTGCCGGACTCGACGCCGGCGAGCAGGTCGATCGTCATCGCATCACGCTCATCGGCGAGGGGGCACACATGGCGTCCAGCCTACGACTGCGGCCGTGCGCGCGGCGGACGTCGATGAGTCGTACCCCCGCTGGGATTCGAACCCAGACTTGAGCGATTTTAAGTCGCCTGCCTCTGCCGGTTGGGCTACGGGGGCGCGCACAGCGGACGCCTCCACGCTACCGGTCAGCTGGTCGCGGCGACCTTCTCCGCCGGCGCGGCGGTGACGGCCTTCACCGGAGCCGCTTCGACGGGCTGCGGCGGACGCGGGCGCGCCGCGAACTCCTCGAACACGTAGCGCGGATCCTGCACGGCCTGCAGGTTCACCAGGTCGCGCCCGAGCCAGAGGTTGTTCCACCAGCCCCAGACGACGCGGAACTTGCGCTCCCAGGACGGCATGGCCAGGCCGTGGTAGCCACGGTGGGCGACCCAGGCCACGAAGCCCTTGAGCGCGATCTTGCCGGACTGGAACACGCCGTTGTAGAGGCCGAGGCCCGCGACGGCACCGAGGTTCTTGTGGAAGTACTCGTGCGGAAGCTCGCCGCGCAGCACCGCGACGAGGTTCTTCGCGAGCAGCTTCGCCTGACGCACGGCGTGCTGTGCGTTGGGCACGCAGTAGCCGCCGACTCCGCCGCCGGTGAGGTCGGGCACCGCCGAGACGTCGCCGGCCGCCCAGGCGCCCTCGACGATCTCCTCTTCGGTGCCCACTCGCAGGTCGGCGCGGGTGCGGATGCGTCCGCGCTCCTCGACGGGGAGGTCGCCGCCGCGCACGACGGTCGGGTTGGCCATGACGCCGGCCGTCCAGATGATCAGGTCGCTCGGGATGACCTCACCGGTGGACAGCTCGACGTTGCCGTCGACGGCGCCGGTGACCTGCGTGTCGAGGTGCACCGAGGCACCGCGCTTGGCGAGGTCTCTCAGCACCCATTCGCTCGTCTTGAGCGACACCTCGGGCATGATGCGGCTCATCGCCTCGATCAGGTGGAAGTGCGTGTCGCTGAACGTGATCTCGGGATACTTGCCGACCAGGGCGGACGCGAAGTTGCGCAGCTCGGCGAACACCTCGATGCCGGCGAACCCGCCGCCGATGACGACCACGGTGAGCAGGCGATCGCGCTCGGGACCGGGGGAAGCACCGACGCCTTGTCGAAGTTGGACATCAGGCGGTCGCGGATCGCGACGGCCTCTTCGATCGTCTTCAGGCCGATCGCGTTGTCGGCGATCCCCGGGATCGGGAAGGTGCGCGAGACGGCACCGGCGGTGACGACGATCTGGTCGTACTCGAGCTCGTACGGATCGCCGGCGATCGGAGTGATCGTGGCGACCTTGTTCGCGTGGTTGATGCCGGTGACCTTCGCGGCGACGATCTTCGTCTTCTTGAGGTGACGGCGCAGCGCGACCACCGAGTGACGGGCTTCGATCGAGCCGGCGGCGACCTCGGGGAGGAACGGCTGGTAGGTCATGTACGGGAGCGGGTCGACGACCGTGACCTCGGCCTCGCCCTTGCGCAGGTGCTTCTCGAGCTTCCAGGCGGTGTAGAAGCCCGCGTAGCCACCGCCGACGATGAGGATCTTGGGCACGGTGTTGCTCACGGTGGGGAGTACTCCTGGGGTGTCAGCGGCTCGGCGTCCGGGACGCCAATCGGATACGTCGGACAGCTGCGGTGACGCCGAGAGCCACCAGTATAGCGGTGGCGGAGGCGACCATCAGCGGCAGCGTGCCGTAGAGGAGGGTGTCCGGCGACGGCAGGAGCGGAGAGGCGGCGCGCGTGGCGACATCGACGGGAGGCAGCGGCTCGACCTCCACGGGCGCCGCGGTCGGGACCGCAGCCGGGCCCGAGTCGGCCCGGCGGTACAGGCGGATCCACTCCTCGAGGCTGCCCATCGGGTTCGAGGTCACGACCGGGACGTTCGCCGAGACCGCCGCCGCGGCATCCACCAGTCCGGCGCCGTACAGCAGCGGGTTCGCGCCTCCGGCGACGCCCGTCGGCGGGCGCGCGGTCTCGATGATGCGGTTGATGACGTTGTTCGCGTCCAGGTCGGGATGCGCGGCCCGCACGAGCGCGGCGATCCCGGCGACGATCGGCGCCGCCCCGCTGGTGCCGTTCCAGAGCACCAGACGGCCGTCGGCGGAGACGCCGACGAGGTCCTCGCTCGGCGCCGCGACGCCCAGCGTGATGCCCTGCGTGGACGCCTCGACGCTCGCTCTGCCCTCCGTGTCGACGCCGGCGACGGTCAGCACGCCCGGGATCGTCGCCGGGGCGCCCACGCGCGAGGTGCCGCTGCCGCGGTTGCCGGCGGCCACGACCACCACCACGTCGTTCTCGAACGCGTAGAGGAACGCCGAGTCCCAGCTCTCGTCCCAGTCGGGGGTGTTCGTGGTCAGCGAGAGGTTGATGACGTCGGCGCCGTTGTCGACCGACCAGCGGATCGCCTCGGCGATCTGATCGGCGAACGGCACCTTCGCCGACGAGCCGAAGCCCACCGAGACCGCGAGGATGCTCGCCTCGGGCGCCACGCCGATCATGCCCGTGCCCGGGCCCGTGCCGCGCGCGGCGGCGAGCGAGGCGACCCAGCTGCCGTGGTTGGCGTCCACGGCACCGACCGGGGTGCGACCGTCGGCCGAGCCCAGGCCCGAGACGTCGGTGCCGCCGACGACGGCGCCTTCGAACTCGACCGGGCCTCGTCCGACACCGGTGTCGATGATCGCGATGCGCACGCCCGCCCCGCGCGTCGTCGCCCAGGCGCTCTCTGATGCCGTACTCGTCCAGCCAGTACTCCGCGGCCCGCACCGGATCGGGCTGGGGCGCGTCCGGAACGACCGCGGCGCCGGCCAGGAGCACGGCGGCGAGGACGGCAGCGGATGCCGCGAGAAGCCGGCGCATCATCCGGTCGCTCCCGGCTCCGCGCAGGTGCACCGGTCGGGCGACCACGACGAGAGGGCGAGTGCGCGGTCGCCGATCGGGTTGACGCCCGGCCCGGCGGCGAGCGCGTGCGCCGCCAGCGCGTGCAGGCACTTGACGCGCGTCGGCATCCCGCCGGCGGAGATGCCGTCGATCTCCTCGACCTCGCCGAACGCCGGATCGGTCGCGCAGGTACGCCTCGTGAGCCGCGCAGGTAGTCCTCTGCGACCTGCGGATCGGCGGCGAGCTCGTCGCTGAGCGACCGCATGACCTGCGTGGCCTCCAGACCCGACATCGCCGCCGTCGCGCCCGGGTGGGTGAGGTAGTAGAACGTGGGGAACGGCGTGCCGTCCGCCAGTCGCGGGGCGGTCGCCGCCACCGTGGGATTGCCGCACACGCACCGCGCCGCGATGCCGACGACGCCGCGGGCGGGTCGGCCGAGCTGCGCGCGCAGCACGACGAGATCGGTCTCGCTGACGGGCGGGAACGGCGGAGTGGTCACGCCGCCCAGGCTATCGTCAGGGGCTGGGACCAACCTGGATCAGGGCGTCGGGCGGGCGTCTCGGACGGCACGACATCGGGCACGCCGATCGTCGGCGCCCGCACGGTCTGGGCGATGCCGGCCTCGGTCACGGAGCGGACGAACTGCGCCATCCAGTCGGTGCGAGTCTGCTCGACCTCGATCGCTGACCGGCGCCTGCTCCTGCGGGACGAGCGCGGGCGGCAGGTCGTTGTCGACGAGGTAGACGACCTCGCCCGGCTTGACGTAGTAGAGCCGCTCGCGCGCCTGCGTCGTGATGTACGCCGGGTCCGTCCAGCGATCGCGCTGGGCCTCCAGATCGGCGACGTCGTCGCGGCTGACCTCGACCGCGGCCTCGAGCGCGGCGATCTGCTGCCGCTGATCGACGTACGTGCCGATCGTCGGCACCAGGACGAAGGCCGCGAGCACGACCAGGCCGAGCATGATCACCATGAATCCCGACAGGCGGATGCCGCCCAGCCAGCCGCGGACATCGACCGGGCTCCGCGGTGGCCGCCGCGGCCGCCGCGCCTGCTTCGGGGCACGAGAAGGGGGAGCCGTCGTCTTGGCCACGGCTCCCCCTCTCGATGAACGACTGCTACGCGGTGTACCGCGGGAACGCCGAGCGGCCGGCGAACTCCGCCGCGTCGCCCAGCTCCTCCTCGATGCGCAGAAGCTGATTGTATTTCGCGACCCGCTCGCTGCGGGCGGGCGCGCCGCTCTTGATCTGACCCGAGTTCACCGCGACCGCGAGGTCGGCGATCGTCGTGTCCTCGGTCTCACCGGAGCGGTGCGAGAACATCGTGGTGTAGCCCGCGCGGTGAGCCATGTCGACGGCATCCAGCGTCTCCGACAGGGTGCCGATCTGGTTGACCTTCACCAGCAGCGAGTTGCCGACGCCGCGCTTGATGCCGTCGGCCAGGCGCGTGGGGTTCGTGACGAACAGGTCGTCGCCGACGAGCTGGATCTTCGAGCCGAGCTTCTCGGTGAGGTGCTTCCACGCGTCCCAGTCGTCTTCGGCGAGGGCGTCCTCGATCGTGATGATCGGGTACGCGTCGGCGAGCTCGACGTAGTAGTCGGTGAGCTTCTCGGCGGTCCAGTTCTTGCCCTCGAAGACGTACGAGCCGTCCTTGAAGAACTCGGTGGCCGCGACGTCCATGCCCAGGGCGATCTCGGTGCCGGGCGTGAAGCCCGCCTTCTCGATCGCCGTGATGAGGAAGTCCAGGCCCTCGCGGTTGCTGGGCAGGTCGGGGGCGAAGCCGCCCTCGTCGCCGAGACCGGTCGCGTAGCCCGGCCTTCAGCAGCTCGCCCTTGAGGACGTGGTAGGTCTCGGTGCCCCAGCGCAGCGCCTCGGCGAACGTGGACGCGCCGATGGGAGCGAGGAAGAACTCCTGCATGTCGATGCCGTTGTCGGCGTGCGAGCCGCCGTTGATGACGTTGAACAGCGGGACGGGCAGGATGTGCGCGTTCGGCCCGCCGAGGTAGCGGAACAGCGGCAGATCGGCGCTGTCGGCCGCGGCCTTGGCGACGGCCAGGCTCACGCCGAGGATCGCGTTCGCGCCGACGCGCTTCTTGTTCTCGGTGCCGTCGACCTCGATGAGGATCTCATCGACCACGCGCTGCTCGCTGGCCTCGACGCCCTCCAGTGCCGGGCCGAGCTCGTCGACCACGGCGGCGACGGCCTTGAGCACGCCCTTGCCGCTGTAGCGCGTCTTGTCGCCGTCGCGCAGCTCGTACGCCTCGAAGGCGCCGGTGGATGCGCCGGAGGGGACGGCCGCACGCTGGACGATGCCGTCGTCGAGCAGAACCTCCACTTCGACGGTCGGGTTTCCGCGCGAATCCAAGATCTCGCGCGCGTTGACAGCCTCGATTAGTGCCACAGAGGACTCCTTGTGTGGTGGAGGGTGGATCGGGAGCGTCGTCGGTCCGTTCGCCAGTCTAGCCAGGCGGATGCCGCGGCACAGGGTCGCCGCACGCCGACGTCAGCACCGCGATCGCGATGCCGTCCCACCCTTTGAGGTCGAGCGTCTGCAGCGCGGTCGCGTCGAATCGCGGATCGCGTCCCAGCATCTCCAGCCCGCGCTGCGTGCCGATCACGTTCGAGGCGGTCGTGGCGGGATTGGCGACCTCTCCCCCACGGCCGATGTTGTCGACGACCACGACGGTTCCGGGGTGGCCCAGCCGCGCCGCCCAGTCGAGGTAGATCGTGTTCGACTCCTTGTCGGCGTCGATGAAGACCAGATCGAACGGCGCCTCGCCCTCGAGGGTCGGGAGCACATGCTCGCCGCGACCGATGCGGATGTCGACCTTCTGCCCGACCCCGGCGCGGTCGACGTTCTCCCGCGCGATCGCGGCGATGTGGGGTTCTGCCTCGATCGTGACCACGACACCGTCGTCGGGGATCGCCCGGGCCATCCAGATCGTGGAGTACGCGCCCAGCGTGCCGATCTCGAGCACGCGCACGGCGCCCGAGATGCGGGCGAGCAGGTGCAGCAGCTTGCCCGAGACCGGTGCCACCTCGATCGCCGGGAGCCCCCGCGCGTGCTGCGCGGCCACCGCCGCTTCGAGGTCGGCGTCGTGTCCGACGAGCGTCTCGGTCAGGTACGCGTCGACGCGACGCCACGCCTCGGGTGTGGGTTCGCTCATGCCCCCAGCCAAGCCACGCCGTGCCTGCGCGTCAACCCCGCCCGCCTCAGGTGAGGGGCTTGAACTCGAGCGCGTCGGCTGTTGCGCCGGCGGAGACGGTCGCGAACGACGTGTAGCCGTCGGAGGCCGCTCGCTCGAGCAGCGCCTTCAGGTTCTTCGGGCGCTGTTCCAGACGCACGCGAGCACCCTCCGCGGTCAGCGCGACCTTGACGGCGAGCAGCTCGCCGAGCGGCACGTCGCGGTCGTGCACCAGGACGACCGCGCGGCCGGCGGTGTGCGGCGGATTCGGTCACCAGGTCGACGAGACGCTCGAAGCCGAGTGAGAACCCGACCGCGGGCACGTCCTGACCGAGGAAGCGGCCGATCATGCCGTCGTAGCGCCCGCCGCCGCCGAGCGAATAGTCCACGCTCGGGTGCGCCAGTTCGAAGATCGTGCCCGTGTAGTAGCCCATCCCCCGCACGAGGAACGGGTCGAACACGAGCGGCAGGTCGCCGAGCGTCGCTCTGGGCCGGGCGCGTGGCCGCGACCGCGTCGCCGATTCCGACGAGGTGGGCCACGACCTCGTCGGGCGCGCCCGCCGGCAGCGCCTTGCGGATCTGCCGCTCCCCGTACGGGTTGTACTCCAGGGTCTGCGGACGCCGCAGGAATGCATCGAAGGCCTCCACCGCCGCCGGGGTCGCGGCACGGTCCCGCAGTTCGGCGATCACGCCGGCGGGACCGATCTTGTCGAGCTTGTCGATCGTGATCAGCACGCCGGGTCGCTCCTCGGCCGTGAATCCGAAGCTCTCCAGCATCCACTCCAGGGCGCGGCGATCGTTGATGCGCACCGTCGCGCCGTCGAGTCCGAGGGCGTCGACCGCGTCGAGGGACGCGACGATGAGCTCCGCCTCGGCGCGGGAGGACGCATCGCCCACGATGTCGATGTCGCACTGCACGAACTGCCGGTAACGGCCCTTCTGCGGGCGCTCGGCGCGCCACACCGGCGCGATCTGCACGGCGCGGAAGACGCCTGGAAGCTCACCCCGATGACTCGCGTAGAACCGGGCGAGCGGCACCGTCAGGTCGTAGCGCAGGCCCAGATCGGCCAGGTCGGCCGGGTTCTCCGCCGCCGCGCGGATCGCGTCGGCGTCGAGTCCCCGCTTGAGCACGTTGTAGGCGAGCTTCTCGTTGTCGCCGCCGATCCCGGCGTGCAGGCGCGCGTGGTCCTCCATGACGGGCGTCTCGATCTCGTCGAATCCGTGCACGCGGTAGCGCTCACGGATCACGGCGAGCACGCGCTCGCGACGGGCTTTCTCGGCAGGAAGGAAGTCGCGCATGCCGCGCGGCGGGGTTACGGAGGGCACCGCAGTATTCTCTCAGGTCGGCTGGGACGGCCCGCGCTCGGCGTCTCGAATCTCGGACTGCAGCCGCCTCAGCCGTTCGCGCAGCGCCCGCTCGGCATCCCACCCGTGCGCACGGGCCGCCGCGACCAGTCCGAGCAGCGCGTCGCCGAGCTGCGCCTCCGTCTCGACCGTCGTGTCGCGGGCCGGCACGTCCACGCCCACCTGAGCGGCCTTGCCGACGAGCTTGTGCGCGAGCGAGAGCGACGGCATCCGTTCCGAGACACCGTCGAGCACGCTCGTGCGCTCGTGCTTCTCCGCGGCTTTCGCGGCGTTCCAGAACACGAGCACCTGCTCGGGGGTCTCGGCGACCTCGCCGCCGAAGACATGCGGATGCCGGCGCACCATCTTGTCGGTGAGGCCCTGGGCGACATCGTCGATGTCGAACGGGTCCTCGGGGTCGCGTGAGGCGATCTCGGCGTGGAAGAGCACCTGCCACAGCAGATCGCCGAGCTCTTCGCGCAGCTCGGCCCGTGATCCGGCCTCCACGGCGTCGATCAGCTCGGCGCTCTCCTCCACGAGGTAGGGAACGAGCGCACGATGGTCGATCTGCTGCGTCCACACGCACCGCTCGCGAACCTCGTGCATCGTGTCGGCCGCTGCACGCAGTGCATCGGGTCGCGGCGCCTCGGCCGAGCTCATGCGAGCTGCCCGCCGTCCGGTGTCGACGAAGCCATCGGCGCCTCGTCGACCTCGCCCGGCGCCGGCGAGCCGGCGATAGTGGCGCGCGCGCTGAGCCACGAGCGCGCCGGCCACGATCAGGGAGATCAGCGAGCCGCCGAGGACGCCGAGAGTGGCTTCATCCCGCAGCAGCGGGTCGGCCGCGAAGGCGAGTTCGGACAGCAGCAGCGACACGGTGAATCCGATTCCGCCCAGCGCGCCCGCGGCGAGCAGATCGAGGAACGACAAGTGCGGCGTCGCGCCGCGGTTGCCGATGCGCAGCGAGATCCAGCCGAACAGCGTGATGCCGATGATCTTGCCGACCGGCAGGGCGACCAGCACGCCCCAGAATGCCGGAGCGAGCTGCGACGGAGACACGGCGGGAATGATCACCAGCGCCGCGGAGAAGGCGAACAGCGGCAGCACCACGCCGTTGACCCACGGTTCGAGCGCGTGGCGCGTGCGCAGCGCGGGATGCTGGGCCATCGCCAGTCCGAGCGCGACACCGGCGATCGTCGCGTGCACGCCCGATTCGTACACCAGCACCCACGTCGCGATCCCGACGATCACCAGGGCGATCGCGATCGGGACCCGTGCCCGGGTGTCCAGCTGCCTGCTGAGCACGCCGAAGACGATCACCGCGATCGCCGCGAGGCCGAGCATGCCGAGGTTGACGCCGTCGGTGAACAGCACGGCGATGAACACGATCCCGACGATGTCGTCGAGGATCGCGAGCGCGAGCAGGAAGATGCGGATGCCGGAGGGCAGGCCCTTGCCGAAGACGGCGAGCACGCCGAGCGCGAAGGCGATGTCGGTCGCGGTCGGGATCGGCCAGCCGCGCGCCGAGTCGGAGCCGGCCGCGAACAGGAGGAAGATCGCGATCGGCACGAGCACGCCGCCCGCCGCGGCGATCGCGGGCTGCAGCGCCTTGCGGGCCGAATTGAGCTCGCCGTTGGTCAGCTCGAACTGCAGCTCGACGGCCACCATGAAGAAGAAGACGGCGAGCAGGCCGTCCTGGATCCAGTGACCGATCGACATCTCGAAGACGCCCGGGATGCCGATGTAGGTGTCCTTGAGCGCGACGACGCTCGGGCCGAGGGGCGAATTGGCGATCAGCAGCGCCGCGATCGCGGCGACCAGGAGCACGATGGCGGGGAAGCGGGCAGAACGAAGCAGGGACACACGGGTCCTTTCATCGAGGTGGTCGCGGTGGGCGCGCGCGCACCGCCGCCGACCAGACTTCCCGGCACTCCAGGGCTGCGAGTCTACCGGGCAGCGCGCGGCCGCCCCGGGCTCAGTCGCTGTGACGAGCAGGAAACACAACCGCACTACCGTTGTGCGCATGCGTGAGTACACCCAGACCGAAGCGATCGACCTCGTCGGACGATTCGAGGCCGGCCAGGAGATCCCCGAGCGGATGCGAGCCGACGTGCGCATGCTCGGCTCCCTCCTCGGACAGGTGCTGCGCGAGAGCGGCTCCCCCGGGCTGTACGAGGACGTCGAGCGCCTGCGGGTGGCCACGATCCACGCGTACACCGACGACACCCCGGAGGCGTTCGCCAGCGCCGCCGACATCGCCGACTCGTTCACGGTCGAGCGCGCCGACGAGGTCGCGCGTGCCTTCACGGCGTACTTCCACCTCGTCAACCTCGCCGAGGAGCATCAGCGCGTGCGCATCCTGCGCGAGCGCGACGGGCGCCCCGACCGCGAGGACGCCACCGACTCGGTCGCCGCCGCCTTCGTGCGCCTGGCCGCCGAGGTCGGCGACGACACGGCGCTGGCGCGACTGCAGAATCTCCGCTTCCACCCGGTCTTCACGGCTCACCCGACCGAGGCGCGCCGGCGTGCGATCTCGACCAGCATCCGCCGGCTCGCCGCGTTCCTCGACGAGCACGACGCGTCGCTGCGCAACGGCGCCGACCAGCGCCGCGCCGAGCGCAGGATGCTGGAGGAGATCGACACGCTGTGGCGCACCGCTCCGCTGCGCCCCGAGAAGCCGTCGCCGACCGACGAGGTGCGGGCCGTGATGGCGGTCTTCGACGAGACGCTGTACACCGCGATCCCGCACGTCTACCGCCGTGTCGACGACGCACTCCAGGGTCCGGCCGCCGGCGGCCGCGCCCCGGTCGTGCGCCCGTTCGTGCGCGTGGGCTCGTGGGTCGGCGGCGACCGCGACGGAAACCCCTTCGTGACGGCATCCGTCACGCGCAAGGCCGCCGCGATCGCGAGCGAGCACGTGCTGCTCGGACTCGAGCGGACGGCCAACCGGATCGGGCGCGGACTGACGCTCGACGCCTCGACCACGCCCGCCGAGCGATGCCCTGCTCGCCCTCTGGCAGCGGATGAAAGCCGCCGACGAGGACGCCGCGACCGAGATCGCCAAGCGCTCGCCCGAACGAGCCGCACCGGCGGATCGTGCTGCTGATCGCCCGCAAGATCGCCGCGACCCGTGCGCGCGACGCCGACCTCGCGTACGGCGACCCCGAACAGCTCCTCGCCGACCTGCGCATCGTGCAGGATTCCCTCGTGGCGGCGCGCGCGCCGCGTCAGGCCTACGGCCACCTGCAGCAGCTGCTGTGGCAGGTGGAGACGTTCGGCTTCCACCTCACCGAGCTCGAGGTGCGTCAGCACTCGGCCGTGCACGCGAAAGTGCTCGCCGAGCTGGATGCGGGCGGCCCGCGCTCCGAGCTGGCCGAAGAGGTGCTCGACGTCTTCCGCGCCGTCGCCTTCCTGCAGAAGCGCTACGGCCCCCGCGCCGCGGGACGCTACATCGTCTCGTTCACGCAGTCCGCCGAAGACCTCGCGAACGTGCATCGGCTCGCGCGCTACGCGGCGGGACCGGATGGCCGCGACCCCCGTGCTCGACGTGATCCCGCTGTTCGAGACCTTCGCCGACCTGCAGGCCGCGCCGCGGATCCTCGCCGAGATCGTCGAGCACCCCGAATTCGCCGCACGCCTCGAGGCGACCGGGCGGCGGCTGGAGGTCATGCTCGGCTATTCCGATTCGTCGAAGGACGTCGGCCCGGTCGCGGCCAACCTCGCCCTGTACGTCGCGCAGGCCGCGATCGCCGCGTGGGCGCGAGGAGAACCGCATCGAGCTGACGCTCTTCCACGGCCGCGGCGGCGCGCTCGGTCGCGGCGGCGGGCCCGCCAACTCGGCGATCCTCGCCCAGCCGCCCCATTCGGTCGACGGCCGGTTCAAGCTCACCGAGCAGGGCGAGGTCATCTTCGCGCGCTACGGCGACCCGGCGATCGCGATGCGCCACATCGACCAGGTCGCCGCCGCGGTGCTGATGGCATCGGCTCCGTCGATCGAAGAGCGCAACCGCAGCGCGGCCGCGCGCTACGCGGGCGTCGCGGCGACGATGGATGCGGCATCCCGCGCACGCTTCTTCGAACTCGTGAAGGCCCCCGGGTTCGCGCCGTGGTTCGCGCAGGTCACCCCGATGGAAGAGGTCGGCCTGCTCGCGCTCGGCTCGCGGCCCGCACGCCGCGGGCTGTCGGTCGAGTCGCTCGAAGACCTCCGCGCGATCCCGTGGGTGTTCGCGTGGACGCAGGCGCGCATCAACCTCGCCGGGTGGTTCGGGCTCGGCACGGCCCTCGAAGCGGTCGGCGACGAAGACATGCTGCGCACGGCATACCGCGAGTGGCCGCTGTTCCACACCATGGTCGACAACGTCGCGATGAGCCTCGCCAAGGCCGACCCGCGCATCGCGCGGCGTTACCTCGACCTCGGCGACCGCGACGACCTCGCCGACCTCGTGATGGACGAGATGGAGCTCACCCGCCTGTGGGTCGTGCGCGTCACCGCGGGCACCGACGTGCTCGACAACAAGCCCGTCCTGCAGCGCGCGGTCAAGATGCGCAGCCCCTACGTCGACGCGCTGTCGCTGCTGCAGCTGCGCGCGCTGCGCGCACTGCGCGCCGATGCCGCGGCCGGGGCGCCCACCGATCCGGAGCAGCAGCGTCTGCTGCTGCTGTCGGTCAGCGGCGTCGCCGCCGGCCTGCAGAACACCGGCTGACGCGCGGCGTCGACAGCTCAGTCGAGCCGGACGTCGTGCGTCGTGCCGGGCGAGGCTGCGACCGTAGCGCTCGGTGAGCTGCACCATGAGGTCGGGCGTGTCCCGATCGATGCCGAACACGTAACCGGGGAAGTCGAGCTCCTTCTGCGCCGCCCAGATCTCCTCGTGCCGCTCGGGCGGGAGGATCTGCGCGGGATCGCCCACGGCGACCCAGCCGATCGGCACGACGCTCTCGGCGGCAGCACGGAGCGCAGGTGCACGACGGCGTTGATGCGCACTTCGCTGCGTTCGCCGATGCGCGCGCCGTTGAAGATCCGCGTGCCGGTCGCCAGGAACACCTCGTCGCCGATCGTCGCACCCGACACGCTCGCCATCGGGCCCGACGAGCGCGTGATCGCCGATGTGCACGGCGTTGGTCGCGCTGGCGCGGATGAGGGCGTTCTCCATCACGATCACGTTCGTCGCCGAGCGTGATCGGACCGCCCTCGGCCGTGATCACCGCGCCGTGCAGCACCTGGCAGTCCGCGCCGATCGTCGACATCGCCGCTGATCACCGCCGTCGGCGCGATCACGGCGTCGGGATGGATGCGGGGCCGCGCCCCGAGGTGCTCGAACTGCACTGGTTCCTCCTCGGTCGGTGCCAGCGTAGCGCCCCGACGCGCGACAGGTCAGGCCGGCAGGCTGCTCGGCGAGCGGCGACCGGCTGCGGGAACAGCTGATCGAGCAGCTGCGCACCCACGCGATCGAGGTCGGCGTCGCGAGACCCGCTCGTCGCCCGCACGCGGCATCGGGATCGACGAGCGCCTCGCCGCCGGCGAGCACCTTCGCCGTCGGGTACAGCCGCTGCAGGCGCACCCGCAGCGAGTCGGGCAGGTTCGCCGGCGCGATGCGCAGGTTCGGCCCCATCGCCACGACGTCGGTCAGAGCCCGGCCTGGGCCGCCCGGCGGCGCAGGCGCGCCACGGCGAGCAGCCCTTCGGTCTCGGCGGGCAGCTCGCCGTAGCGGTCGCGCAGCTCGTCGACGACGAGGTCGATCGCGTCGTCCTTCGCGGTGGCGGATGCCGCGGCCGAGAGCTTCTGGTAGGCCTCGAGCCGCAGGCGCTCGCTGTCGATGTACGACTCGGGGATGCGCGCCTGCGACGGGCAGCTCGAGACGCAGCTCGGTCGGCCCCTCGGTCTCCTCGCCGCGGAAGGTCGCCACCGCCTCGCCGATCATGCGCAGGTAGAGGTCGAAGCCGACGCCGGCGATGTGACCGGCCTGCTCGGCGCCGAGCAGGTTGCCCGCACCGCGCAGCTCGAGGTCCTTGAGCGCGACCTGCATGCCGCTGCCGAGGTCGTTGTTGACCGCGATCGTCTCGAGCCGGTCGGCCGCGGTCTCGGACAGCGGCTTGTTCTCGTCGTACAGGAAGTACGCGTACGCCCGCTCGCGCGCACGGCCCACGCGGCCGCGCAGCTGGTGCAGCTGCGAGAGGCCGTACTTGTCGGCGCGGTCGATGATGATCGTGTTCGCGTTGGCGATGTCGAGCCCGGTCTCGACGATCGTGGTCGAGACGAGCACGTCGGCGCGGCGCTCCCAGAAGTCGTCGACGACCTGCTCGAGCGCGTGCTCGCCCATCTGGCCGTGGGCGACGGCGATGCGCGCCTCGGGGACGAGCTCGGCGAGGTGCGCGGCGACGCGCTGGATCGACTGCACGCGGTTGTGCACGTAGAAGATCTGGCCCTCGCGCAGCAGCTCGCGGCGGATCGCCGCGGCGATCTGCTTGTCGTTGCGCGCGCCGACGTACGTGAGGATCGGATGCCGGTCCTCGGGCGGGGTCTGCAGCGTCGACATCTCGCGGATGCCGGTGACCGCCATCTCGAGCGTGCGCGGGATCGGCGTCGCGCTCATCGCGAGGATGTCGACGTTGGTCTTGAGCTTCTTGAGCTTGTCCTTGTGCTCGACGCCGAAGCGCTGCTCCTCGTCGATGATCAGCAGCCCGAGGTCCTTGAAGATGACGCCCTCGGTGAGGATGCGGTGCGTGCCGATCACCATGTCGACGGTGCCGTCGGTCGAGCCCGGCGAGCGTGTCGCGGGCCTGCTTGTCGGTCTGGAAGCGCGAGAGCGCCCGCACCTGCACCGGGAAGCCGGCGAACCGCTCGGTGAAGGTCTCGAGGTGCTGCTTGACCAGCAGCGTCGTCGGCACGAGCATCGCGACCTGCTTGCCGTCCTGGATCGCCTTGAACGCGGCCCGCACGGCGACCTCGGTCTTGCCGAAGCCGACGTCGCCGGAGAGCAGCCGGTCCATCGGGATCGGCTTCTCCATGTCGGCCTTGATCTCGTCGATCGTCTGCAGCTGATCGGGCGTCTCGGCGAACGGGAACGCCTCTTCGAGCTCGCGCTGCCAGGGCGTGTCGGGGCCGAACGCGTGGCCCTTCGCCGCCATGCGCGCCGAGTAGAGCTTGACGAGCTCGACCGCGATGTCGCGCACGGCGCGGCGGGCGCGGCCCTTGGCCTGCGCCCAGTCGCTGCCGCCCATCTTCGACAGGGTCGGCGCCTCGCCGCCGACGTACTTCGAGAGCAGGTCGAGCTGGTCGGTCGGCACGAAGAGCTTGTCGCCCGGGTAGCCGCGCTTGGACGGCGCGTACTCGAGCACGAGGTACTCGCGCACGCTCTTGACGGGGTTGCGGCCGCCGCTGGAGACCTCGCGCTGCGTGAGCTCGACGAACCTGCCGATGCCGTGGGTGGCGTGCACGACGAAGTCGCCGGCCTTCAGCTGCAGCGGGTCGACGACGTTCCGGCGACGCGACGCGAGCTTCTTGACCAGCCGCTGGTCGCCGCCGATCGTGCGGCCGTAGAACTCGGTCTCGGTGAGCACCGCGAGCTTCGCGTCCGGCGACCTCGAAGCCGCGCTCGAGCGTGCGAGAGCACGACGTGCGCGACGCCGGGCTCGGGCGGCTCGAGCACGTCGTCCACGCGGCGCGCCGCGATGCCGCGCTCGGCGAGCACGTCGCGCGCGCGCTCGACCAGACCCGCGCCGGATGCCGCGACCACGACGCGCCAGCCGTCGGCGAGCAGCTCGCCGACGTGCGCGGTCGCGCCGTCGACGTTGCCCTGGAACGACGGCACGGACGTGCCCGGCACGCGCACCGCCGCGCCGGCCGCGACCTCGAGCAGGCCCTCGGCCGAGGCATCGGCCTCACCGGAGTCGAACGCGCTGAGCGTCCACCACGCGATGCCGCGCTGCCCGGCCGCCTCGCGCAGCGCGGGCAGGCTCACGAAGTCGCCGGACGCCGATGTCGACCGGGCTGGCCGCGCCCGGCGGTCGCCGCGCTCCAGGCCGCCTCGAGGAACTCGCGGTTCGTCTCGCAGCAGCGTGATCGCGCGGGTGACCGCGCGCTCGGGGTCGACGAGCGCGATCGCCGAGCCCTCGGGCAGGTAGTCCACGACGCGTGACGATGTCGTCGACGAGCGCCGGGATGAGCGACTCCATGCCCTCGGCCGGGATGCCCTCGGCCATCTTCTCGAGCATGCCCGCGGATGCCGGGGAACTCGTCCTTCAGCTGACGCGCGCGGTCGCGCACGGCCTGCGTGAGCAGCAGCTCGCGGCTCGGCGGCAGATCGACCGCGGCGACCTCGCCGGGCAGCGAGCGCTGGTCGGCGACCGAGAACGCGCGGATCTGATCGACCTCGTCGCCGAAGAACTCGACGCGGTACGGGTGGTCGGCGATCGGCGGGAAGACGTCGAGGATGCCGCCGCGCATCGCGAACTCGCCGCGGCGCGAGACCATGTCGACGCGGTGGTAGGCGAGCTCGACGAGCCGGGCGGACGACCTCGGCGAGGTCGTGCCCGCGCTCGCCGACCGCGAGATGGACCTCGACCGCGTCGGCGAGCCCGGCCGCGAGCGGCTGCAGGGCGCCGCGCACCGATGCGGTCACGACGAGCGGCGTCTCGCCCGTCCAGCGCGGCGATGCGCCGCAGCACGTCGAGGCGGCGGCCGACGGTCTCGGGGCTCGGGCTCAGCCGCTCGTGCGGCAGGGTCTCCCACGCCGGGAAGTGCATGACCTCGGCGCCGGGCAGCAGCGCCTCCAGCGCCGGACCGAGCGATTCGGCGCGGCGCCCGGTGGGCGCGACGACGAACAGCGCACCGGCGCGGCCGGCGGCGCGGCGGCGCTCGAGCAGCGACGCGAGCAGCGGGGCGTCGAGACCCTCGACGAGCGAGAAGTCGGCATCCGACGGATGCCGCGGCCGCGGCATCCCGGAAAGAATCCGCCTGTTCGAGGGCGCGCACGATCCCGGGAACTGTCACCGGACGAGTCTACGGGCGCGCACCGACACCCGGATCGCCGAGCCCGCGGCGAGCGATCGACCGACTCGTAGGATGAGTGCCGTGACCGACTCCGGCGACAACGCACCCGACCGCAGCCTGCCGCCGGACCGCCGTCCCGCCGCGGCCGCCGCCGTCCCGTCGCGCGGCCGCGCCGCTCCCCGCCGGTCGCCGCAGCCGCAGTACCCGACTCCGCCCGAGTACGCGACGCTGCCCTACCCGGCTCCGCCGTACGCGCAGCCGTCGCATGCGCAGCCGGCGCACGCGCAGCCGCGCGCACGCAGCCCCGCACGCGTACGCCCCGCCTCCGGGCTACGCTCCCCCGCCGCAGGGCTACGGCCCCTACGTTCCGTCGCCGCGCCGCGCCCGCGCCGCGCGGCGCGGAGGGTCCGGCCTCGGCATCGTCGCCTTCGCGCTCGCCGTGCTCGCCGCCGTCGGCGCGACGCATCGTCGGGTCGATCGCCGGCGTTCAACATCGGGCTCGGCACCGGCCGCGAGGTCGCGCTCCAGCCGATGGACATCGACTTCGACTGGTCGATCCTCACGCCCGTGCGCGAGTGGGTGCTGCTCGGCGAGGTCGCGTTCTGGGCCGGGACGGTCCTCGGGATCTGGGCGCATCGTGCAGGGCATCATCGCGATCGTGAAGGACCGCGGCCGCGGCTGGGGCATCGCCGCGGTCGTCGTGGCCGCGATCGGCCCGATCGCGTTCGCCACGGGCGTCCAGGCGTTCCTGGCGGCCGGGCTTCGCCTCCGGGGCGTCGGTCGGCGGCTGACTCCGCCGCACAGCCGATACGCCTACACCCGAGGCGCGTGGTGCTTCTGCTGCGCGGCGAGCAGTCCCTCGTCGACGAGCTGCTCGACGGCGTCGGCCGCATCGCCGAGGAGGATCGGCAGGTTCTTGCGCTCGGTCGCGCCGAACGGGATCGAGCACCCAGTCGGCGGGATCCTGCCGGCCGGTCGGGCGACCGATCCCGACGCGCACGCGCGCGAATTCGGCCGAGTCCAGCGCCTTGGCGACATCGCGCACGCCGTTGTGACCGCCGTGCCCGCCGCCGGCCTTGAGCTTGATCGCATCGAACGGGATGTCGAGCTCGTCGTGCACGACGACGACGCGCTCCGGCTCCACCCCGTAGAACTTCGCGAGTCCGGCGACGGGGCCGCCCGAGACGTTCATGAACGTGTTGGGCTTGGCGAGGATCGAGCTTCGCCCCGCCCGGGCGCAGCCACGTCTCGACGACGCGGGCGTTCGCCTTGTGCGCGCGGAAGGTCTCGCCGCGGCGGGCCGCCAGCTCGTCGACGACGATCTGGCCGACGTTGTGCCGGGTGAGCTCGTACCGCGGACCGGGGTTGCCCAGGCCGACGATCAGCCACGTGTCTGCCATGTCTCACATCCTGCCGGAAGCGCCCGGCGACGCCGGGCATCGGTGCCGCCGGGAAACAGGAAAGGGGGCGCGGAATCCGCACCCCCTTCCCGCGATCGGGACTTACTCGGACGTCGGACTCGGACTCGGTCTCCGCCTCGGACTCCAGTGCCTGCGCGGCGGCGACGGCGGCGTCGAGCTCGGCGATCTCGTCCTCGGCGGCGAGCGTCGACGACGGGACCGAGATCGCGACGATCAGCGTCTCGGGGTCGACGATGAGCGACGCGCCCTTGGGCAGCGTGAGGTCGGCCGCGGTGATGTGCGTGCCCTCCTCGAGGCCCTCGACGTCGAGCTCGATGCGCTCGGGGATGTGGGTGGCCTCGACCTCGAGCAGCACGGTGTTGGCGTCCTGAGCCGCGATCGTGCCGGGAGCCGACTCGCCGATGACCGAGATCGGGCACGTCGACCTGGATCTTCTCGCCCTTCTTCACGACGAGGAGGTCGATGTGCTCGATGATCTGGTGCACGGGGTCCTTCTGCACGTCCTTGACGAGCGTGAGCTGCTGCGTGCCGTCGACGTCGAGCTCGAGCACCGCGTTCGCGCGGCGGATGAGCAGCGCGACCTGGTGGCCGGGGAGCGCGACGTGCACGGGCGTGGTGCCGTGACCGTAGATGACGGCGGGGATCTTGCCGGCGGCGCGAAGGCGGCGGGCGAAGCCCTTGCCGAAGTTCTCGCGAACCTCGGCGACGACCTTGGTGTCGATTTCTTTGGTGGCCATGGTGATTCTCCTTGCGGGCACGCGGCCCGTTCTGTATGCGGGCCCACGGGCCCAGGTATTGGGGGTCTGCATTCGACTCGAACGCGAGCGCGTGAGGAAAGCCGTGAGCCTGCATCACTGCGTCGATCACGGATGCCGCACCCAGCCGTCTCAGCCGGTGCGAGGCATCCCTCGCCGAAGTTCAATCGCCAAGTCTACCAGCGGCGATGTCGTCCGAAGCACGGCTACGATGAGGGCGTCGCCCTTTCGACCCCGGAGGACCCATGTTCGACAGCCAGACCACGTCCCTGCTGCTCATGGGCACCATCGGCGTCATCTCCGCGCTCGGCCTCGTCGGAACCGTGCTCGCGTTCTGGTCGATGGGCCGCGCGGGCTACCGCAAGGACTAGGCGCACCCCCCTGCCTTCACATCGAGATCGGTGCCTCTGTGAGCACCGCGTCTCTTCCGCGTCACACGGATCCGGCAGACTCTAGGCTGGAATCATCCCCCTGCGCGAATCATGAGGAGTGCGTGTTGACTGAATCAGCTGCGAACATCGGTGTCGTCGGTCTGGCGGTGATGGGTTCGAACCTGGCCCGCAACCTCGCCAGCCGCGAGGGCAACACGGTCGCGATCTTCAACCGCAGCCACGACAAGACCGACGCACCTGGTCGCCGCGCACCCGGAGGCGGAGTTCGTGCCGGCCGCGACGTACGAGGAGTTCGCCGCGTCGCTGTCGAAGCCGCGGACGGCGATCATCATGGTCAAGGCCGGGGCGGGCACGGATGCCGTGATCGACGCGCTGGTGGACGTGTTCGAGCCGGGCGACATCATCGTCGACGGCGGCAACGCGCTGTTCACCGACACGATCCGCCGCGAGAAGGCCGTCCGCGAGACCGGGATCAACTTCGTCGGCGCCGGGATCTCCGGCGGCGAAGAAGGCGCCCTGCTGGGCCCGTCGATCATGCCCGGCGGGTCGGACGAGTCCTGGGTGACCCTCGGCCCGATCCTGAAGAGCATCGCCGCGGTCGCCGAGGGCGAGCCGTGCGTGACGCACGTCGGCCACGACGGCGCCGGACACTTCGTGAAGATGGTGCACAACGGCATCGAGTACGCCGACATGCAGCTGATCGCCGAGGCGTACGACCTGATCCGCCGCGGCACCGGCAAGACCCCCGCCGAGATCGCCGACGTGTTCGCCGAGTGGAACCGCGGCGAGCTGGAGTCGTACCTGATCGAGATCACCGCCGAAGTGCTCCGCCAGGTCGACGCCGACACCGGCACGCCCGCTCGTGGACGTCATCCTCGACCAGGCCGGCGCCAAGGGCACCGGCGCGTGGACCGTGCAGACCGCCCTCGAACCTCGGCGTGCCCGTCTCCGGCATCGCCGAAGCCGTCTTCGCCCGCTCGCTCTCCAGCCACCCCGAGCAGCGCGCCGTCTCCGGTGACCTGCCCGGCCCCGTCGAGGGCCTCACCGTGGAGGACGCGGACGCGTTCATCGAGGACGTCCGCCTCGCCCTCTACGCGTCGAAGATCGTCGCGTACTCGCAGGGATTCGACGAGATCCGCGCCGGCGCCGCCGAGTACGACTGGACCATCGACCTCGGCGCGATCTCGAAGATCTGGCGCGGCGGCTGCATCATCCGCGCCCAGTTCCTCAACCGCATCGCCGACGCCTACGGCCAGACCCCCGACCTGCCCGTGCTGCTCACCGCCCCCTACTTCGTCGAAGCCCTCGGCCGCGCGCAGGGCTCGTGGCGCCGGATCGTGCAGATCGCCGCAGGCGCCGGCATCCCCGCCCCCGCGTTCTCGTCGTCGCTGTCGTACTACGACGGGCTCCGCGCCGAACGCCTGCCCGCCGCGCTCGTCCAGGGACAGCGCGACTTCTTCGGCGCGCACACCTACAAGCGCATCGACAAGCCCGGCACCTTCCACACCCTCTGGTCCGGCGACCGCACCGAGATCGAAGCCGAAGACACCCACTGACCTCGCGCGCCGTCGACCGGATCAGGCGGGCGGCACGTTGTGGTTGCGGGAGAAGACGTTCGTCGGGTCCCACGCGCGCTTGACCGCCGCCAGTCGCGCCATCGTCGCTGCGGGGTACATCTTGGCGGCGAACGTCGCATCCGTCGAGACCGTGAAGTTGCCGTAGACGCCCGAACCGAGCGCCTCGATCGCATCCCACGCGGCCGCGATCACCGGGCGGCTCTCGTCGTCGACGAGACCGGGCACGTCGAACGCCCCGGCCATCGCGAACCAGGTCGCGTCGCGCGCGGGGAACGCGGAGGCGTCCTGGGGCACGTCGGCGTACGCGCCACCGAGCGATCGAAGGAAGATCACCGATGCCTCGTTCGCCTCGCGGAACGAGACGAGCCGGTCGATCGCGTCGTCGCTGAGGTGTGCGCAGCAGGGTGTTGCCGCCGACGAACCCCGGGGCCGGTGCCTCGGGGTCTTCGGGCGGCATGTCGAGGAGGATGTCGGGGTAGCGCATGACGGCGAGCTCGGTCTCGCTCGAGATCGTCGAGGTCGAGCAGCGGGGCCAGCGCCGCGCGAGCCGCGGCTTCGTCCGTCGCCCGCCCACACCGCCGTGAGCGTGGCGCCGGCGGGCGCACTCGGATCCATCGCCGGCACGTCCATGTACGTCACCGTCAGCTCGCGGGGGGCGCCGGCGAGCGTGTCGCGCATCGCGCGGAGAACGGCTCGCGCATCGCCGGTGACGGTGAGGGTCGCGAAGACGACCGCCGGGAGAGGGTGCGCGCGGAAGTCGAACCGCGTGACGACGCCGAAGTTGCCCCCACCGCCGCGCAGGGCCCACATGAGCTCGGGGTGCGCGGCATCCGTCACCTCGATCGCCTCGCCGGAGGTCGTCACGAGCTGCGCGCCGATGAGCTGGTCGGCGGCGAGCCCCCAGGCCCGCACCATCCAGCCGATGCCGCCGCCGAGGGTGAGCCCGCCCACGCCGACCGACGCGGTGTCGCCCGAGCTGATGCCGAGCCCGTGATCGGCGAGCACCGCGGCGACCTGCCCCCAGGTCGCGCCGCCGCCGATGCGCACCACCGAGCCCGTCGACTTCGACGCCGTTCAGCGCGCCCAGATCGAGGGTGAGCCCGCCGGGCACGGTGCCCCAGACGCTGTGCCCGCCGCTGCGCACGACGATCGGGACCGCCTCGGCCGCAGCCCAGCGCACGGCGGTGGAGACGTCGTCGACCGTGTGCGGCGCGCACGATCACGTCGGGTTCGCCGGCTGCCGGAATGGAAGCGCCGTGCGGCTTCCCACCCGTCGTCGCCCGGGGTGACCACGCGCCCGGGCAGCTGTGACATCAGGCCATCGATCTGCACCGCACAGACGCTACCGGAGGGGTCTGACACGAGTCGAGACCCTGCACGTACGCCCTACAGCCAGCCCTTGCGCTTGAAGATCAGGTACAGCGTCACGCTGGTCGCCGCCATGAGCGACAGGGCCATCGGATAGCCCCACACCCAGTGGAGTTCGGGCATGTAGTCGAAGTTCATGCCGTAGATCGTGCCCACGAGGGTCGGGGCGAACAGGATGGCGGCCCAGCCCGACACCTTCTTCACCTGCTCGTTCTGGGTGAGGCTGTACTCGGTCATCTCGGCCATCGCGTCGTTCTGGCGCTGGGTGACGAGCGTGGCATGCAGCAGCAGCGCGTTCTCGAGGATCGTCCGGAAGCTGGCCGAGCGGTCCACGATGCGGATCGCGTGGTCGTGGACGTCGCGCAGTGCGCGCTTGACCTCGAGGTCGACGCCGACGAAGAGCGCGTCGCCTAGGAGTCGCTCCAGGATCGGGACGAGCGGTGCGACGGCCCGCTGGAAGTCGATCACCTCGCGGGTGAGCGCGAAGATGCGGCGCGCCACCGCGGGGTCGTTCGCGAAGAGCTGGTTCTCGATCTCGTCGATGTCGTTCTCCAGGCCCACCACGACCGGCTCGTACTCGTCGACGACCTCGTCGAGGATTCCGTACAGCACCGCCATCGGGCCCCGGGACAGCAGCTCCGGATCCTCCTCGAGGCGACTGCGCACGCGCGCCAGATCGGGAGACTCGGCGTGGCGGACCGTCACGACGAACTCGCGGCCGGCGAAGACGTGCACCTCGCCGAACTCGACCTCCTCGCGTGAATCCACGTACCGCGCGGGCCGCAGGACGACGAAGATCGAGTCGCCGTAGTGGTCGAGCTTGGGCCGCTGGTGCCCGTTGAGCGCGTCTTCGACCGCGAGCGGATGCAGTGCGAACTCCTCGGCGATCTCGCGCAGCTCCGCTTCGTCGGGCCGGTACAGACCGATCCACGCCATGCCGTGACGCTCGCTCATCTCCTCGAAGGTCTGGTCGAGCGAAGAGGGATCCGACGTGCGGTGTCCGCCCACGTAGATGGCATTGTCGACAACGGTCATTTCATCCTCCGCGCACACTCTATGTGCCGTGCGCGGCAGCATCGGGCACGATGGCATGATGAACGCGAAACGAGTCCTGTACATCGGCGGCACCGGCACGATCAGCGCGGCGAGCGTGCGCCGCTCCCTCGCTCTCGGACACGAGGTGACGGTGCTCAACCGCGGATCGGCGCGTCGGCCCCTCCCCGAGGATGTGCGCGAACTCGTCGCGGACGTGCGGGATGCAGCGGCCGTCCGCCGCGCGATCGGAGACGCGGAGTTCGACGTCGTGGCGGAGTTCCTCGCCTTCACGACCGAGCACGTCCAGGCCGACCTCGACCAGTTCGCGGGGCGCTGCGGTCAGTACGTCTTCATCAGTTCGGCGTCGGCGTACCAGAAGCCGCCGCAGCGACTGCCGATCACCGAGTCCACTCCCCTGCGCAACCCCTTCTGGCAGTACTCCCGCGACAAGATCGCCTGCGAGGACCTCCTGGTGGACGCGTACCGCGAGCGCGGCATCCCGATCACGATCGTGCGGCCATCGCACACGTACGACGAGCGGCTGATCCCGACGATGGGCGGGTGGACCGACATCGCCCGCATGCGCCAGGGCAAGCCGGTCGTGATCCACGGCGACGGGACCAGCCTGTGGACGCTGACCCACAGCGACGATTTCGCCGTGGCCTTCACCGGCCTGCTCGGCAACCCCGCGGCGATCGGCGAGGCGTTCACGATCACCGGCACCCATGCGCCGACCTGGAATCAGGTCTACGAATGGCTCGCGGATGCCGCGGGTGTGGCAGACCCGGACTTCGTGCACGTCTCCTCGGAGGCGATCGCCGCGTTCGACCCCGACCTCGGTCCCGGCCTGCTCGGCGACAAGGCCCACTCCGTGGTCTTCGACGCGAGCAAGGTCACCGCGCTCGTGCCGGAGTTCCGCACGACGATCACGTTCGACGAAGGAGCACGCCGCATCCTCGCCCACTACGACGGCCACCCCGCCGATCAGCAGATCGACCCGTCTCGCGACGCGGCGTTCGACCGCATCGCCGCCTACGCGCGCTCGGCAGGCTGAGATCGGGCGTCTCCTCAGCGCGTGATGTCGCGCACCGTGCCCTTGTCGAGGCGCAGCCGCCGCCGGGCGCGTTGCGCCACAGCCGTGTCGTGCGTGACCACGATGAGGGTCAGCCCCTCGCCGTTCAGGGTCTCGAGCACCGCCAGGATCTCGTCGCGCATGCTCTCGTCGAGGTTGCCGGTGGGCTCGTCGGCCAGCAGCACGCGCGGACGCTTCACGATGGCGCGCGCGATCGCGACGCGCTGCTGCTGACCGCCCGACAGCTCGCCGGGGCGATGATCGGCGCGGTCGGCCAACCCGACGTGGGCGAGGGCCTCTTGGACGCGCGCGGCGCGATCGACCTTCGACTGTGCCCTCTGGGGCTCCGCCCCAGACCCCCGGCTTGCTGACGCGCGCCGAGGCTCGAGCGCCATGTCGACGTTCTCGTGCGCCGTGAGCGTCGGGATCAGGTTGAAGCCCTGGAACACGAAGCCGATCTCCTCGGCGCGAAGCCGCCCGAGATCGGCCGGTGACGCGGTCGCGACGTCGGTCTCGCCCAGCAGGACGCTCCCGGTGGTCGGCTTGTCGAGAGCTCCCAGGAGCTGAAGGAGCGTGGACTTGCCTCCGCCGGTCGGCCCCTGGATCGCAACGAAGTCGCCGGCGACGATCTCGAGGTCGACCCCCGCGAGCGCCTTCACGATCCTGCCGCGCTGCTGATAGGTGCGTGTCACGCCGGTGAGGCGGTAGAGCGGGGCGGATGCGGCATCCGCGCTGTGCGTGTCGTTCGCGTCGATCATGGTCATGGTCTCTCCCGTGGTGTCGGTATCGGTCTCTGATTCACTGTCGATGAGGGTGCGCCGCGGCTCAGGCGACCGATCGCAGGGCCTCGGCGGGGCTCAGGCGAGCGGCCCGCCAGCCCCCGAAGGCGCCGGCGACGAGCCCGCCCAGGATCGAGATGCCGATCGCGGCCACGATCACCCAGAGCGTCAAGGGCGCGTTCAGGACGACATCGGTCGCCTCTGCCTGCGGCACGAGGCCGCCGAATCCCGGCCCACCGCCACCGGGGCCGGCGGGCAGATCGCCGCCGGTGCCGCCGTCGTTCACTGTCGACGGTGCGCTCGAGATCGTGGGCCCGATGAGATTGATGACCCAGATTCCGGCGAGTCCCAGAGCCAGTCCCACGACGCCGCCGAGCAGCCCCTGCGCCACGGACTCGCCCGCCACCTGGCCGACGACGCGGCCGTTCGACCACCCGATGGCCTTGAGCGTGCCGAACTCACGGGTGCGCCGTGAGACGCCCGACATCGTGAACAGCACGGCCAGCCCGAGCGCGACCGCCAGGACGATGACCGACAGCCACGTGCCGAGATTCGAGATCAGTGACGCTGCGCTCGACAGCGAACCGGAGACCGTCGAGGCGAGGTCGGACTGCGAACTGACCGTGGCTTCGGGCAGCGCATCGGCGATGCCGGTCTGGACGGCGGCGATCGCGTCGGCCGACGCGGCCTGGACGTAGACCGTCGAGACGACATCCTCCACGCCGGCCAGCGCCTGCGCGACATCCAACGGGACGTAGACGTTCGCCGCGGTGTCGGCCTCGCTCGAGGTCGAGGTCACGATGCCGACGATCTCCATCTCGGTGCCGCCGACATCGATCGTGTCGCCGACGACGAGATCGCTGCCGGCCGCGTAGGTGGCGTCCAGGACAGCCACGTTCTGGCCGGTGTCGTCAGCGTCGAGGCCGCGCCCGTCGCTGAGCGCGACGGCCGACAGGGGGCCGACGGCGGTCTCGGCCGGATCGATGCCCAGCACCGAGAACGCGTCGACGTCGAACTCCCCGCCGCCGAAGCCGCCGCCGGTCTCGCCCTCTTCGGGCGGGCCCTCCGGCATCGCACCCGGCTCGGGCAGTTCCCCGGAGAACGTGGTGTTCGTCAGACTGAGGGCGCCGGAGGCCGCGGCCACGCCGTCCACGGCCGTGATCGTCTCAATCGTCGAGGCGTCCAGGGTGCCGCGCATGAGGTCGGTCATCAGTCGCGATTGACTGATGCTGGTCGTCCCGTCAGCACTCTGGCCATCCGTCTCGTCGAATTCGAATCGGGGTCCGCCGCCCTCGCCGGGCTGGGCGGTCGCGCCGGTGACGGTCAGATCGGTGCCGACCCCGTAGACCGACTCCAGAGCCTGTGCCTGCGCGTCGCGCACGCCGGCGGACAGCGCGTTGACGACGATCACGAGGGCGATCGCGATCGCGAGCCCGGCAGCCACGATGATCGTCTGCTTCTTGCGGCCGACGAGTTCGCGGCGCAGATAGGTCCAGTACATGGGTCTCCTCCCGGCGGCTCCGTGATGCCGCACACCCAGGACGGTAGGGACGGCCCAGATGAGAGCGATAAGCAGGACTTGTGAATCGGTTATGGGCGATCGCGCGCATTCACAGGTAGCCCATAGCCGGCTCCATAGGAAGCACATAGGAATCCGCGCACAATGGAGTCATGACCGCCACCGCAGCTGCCCCCGCCCTCCGCCGTCCGGACGGCTCCGCACTTCGGGTTCTCGTCGTGGATGACGAGCAGATGCTCACCGACCTGCTGTCGATGGCGCTGCGCATGGAGGGATGGGACGTCCGCACGGCCGGCTCCGGCTTCCAGGCCCTGCAGGCGGCACGCGACTTCGACCCCGACGCGATGGTGCTCGACATCATGATGCCCGACCTCGACGGCATGGCCGTGCTGCAGCGCCTCCGCCAGTCAGGGAACGACGTGCCGGTCCTCTTCCTGACCGCGAAGGACGCGGTGGCCGACCGCGTCGCGGGACTCACCGCCGGCGGCGACGACTACGTCACGAAGCCGTTCAGTCTCGAGGAGGTCGTCGCGCGCCTGCGGGGCCTGATGCGACGGGCCGGCACGGCCCAGTCCGCGGATGCCGAGCCGATCCTGCGGGTCGGCGATCTGACGCTGAACGAGGACAGTCACGAGGTCGAGCGGTCGGGTGATCAGTTCGAGCTCACCGCGACGGAGTTCGAACTGCTGAGATTCCTGATGCGCAACCAGCGCCGCGTCGTCTCGAAGGCGCAGATCCTCGACCGCGTCTGGAACTACGACTTCGGCGGGCGCTCGAGCGTCGTCGAGCTGTACATCTCCTACCTGCGCAAGAAGATCGATCAGGGCCGCGAGCCGCTCATCCACACGGTGCGGGGCGTCGGCTACATGATCAAGGCGCCCCAGTGACCCAGGCCCCACCTGTCGATCCCGCTGCCTCGGAGGCGACGGACACCGCGCCGGAACCCGAGGCCGCGGCATCCGCCCCCCGTTCCCGGCCACGTCGCCGGTGGAGTCTGCAGACGCGCCTGATGGCGACGGTCATCGGGATCGTCTCGCTGATCCTCGTGGTCGTCGCGATCGCGACCAGCGCGGCGCTCGGGCGGGTGCTCGAGCAGAATCTCGACAACCGGCTGGAGGATGCCGCGCTCCAGGCCGGCCGCGGGGTGCAGTTCAGCCCTTTCCCGAACACGATCCGCGATGCGTACGACGTGCTCGCCGAGGGCCCGCAGGAGCCCGGGTTCCTCTTCATCGTCCAGGCCTCGGACCGTTCGGTGTCGGGGGCGTACATCGACGGCGACGGCGAGGTCGCCCGGCTCACCGATGCGCAGATCACCGAGATCGGCAGCGCGATCGGCGAGGGCGGGTTCACGACCGTCTCGCTCGGCGACGGCATCGGCGACTACCGCATCCGGCTCGTGCAGGGCGAGAGCTTCGTCGGGATCGCGGGCCTTCCGGTCTCGGAGGTGCGCAGCACGATCGCCCAGACCCTCACCACGCTCGCTCTGGTCACGACCGGGGGCTGCTGCTGCTGGCCGCCGCGATCGCGTTCGTGATCCGCGCCGGGCTGAAGCCCCTGCGCGCCGTGGCCGACACCGCGACACGCGTGGCCGCGCTCCCCCTCTCGGAGGGCGCCGTCTCGATCACCGAGCGCGTCCCCGATGACGAGACGGACGAGCACACCGAGATCGGCCGCGTCGGCCACGCACTGAACACGCTGCTGGATCACGTCGGCGAATCGCTGGACGCGCGCCAGCGCAACGAGGAGCGGATGCGGCGCTTCGTCGCGGATGCGAGCCACGAGCTGCGCACGCCGCTGGCGTCGATCCGCGGATTCTCCGAACTCTCGCTGCGCGCCCTCCGGCAGTCGCCCGGGCCGGATGCCGCCCCGGGTCCGGAGATCGTGGAGACCACGGAAGCCTCGCTCGAGCGGATCCAGGCGCAGTCGATCCGGATGACCGGACTCGTGGAGGACCTGCTGCTGCTGGCCCGTCTCGACGAGGGCCAGGAGCTCGTCTACGGCACGGTGGACCTGTCTCGGCTCGCGATCGAGGCGATCGCGGATGCCACCGCCGCGGGCCCCGATCACGGCTGGGAACTCGATCTCGACGAGGACCCCGTCGTGGTCACCGGCGACACCGCACGCCTGCACCAGGTCGTCGGCAACCTGCTCTCGAACGCGCGCACCCACACGCCCGCCGGCACGAACGTGATCCTCAGCGTCGCGCGCGACGGTGCCGATGCCGTGCTGCGGGTGCGCGACGACGGGCCGGGCATCGACCCGACGATCGCCGACGAGCTGTTCGAGCGCTTCTCCCGCGCCGACCGGTCGCGGGCACGCAAGACCGGAGGCACGGGACTGGGTCTGTCGATCGCCCAGGCGATCGTGACGGCGCACGGCGGATCGCTGACGGTCCGCAGCGCACCGGGCGAGACGACGTTCGAAGTGCGGCTGCCGCTGGCGCCGGCCTCCCGCGCCTGAGGGTCAGTACCCGCTGAACGCGTCGGTCGTGAGGGAGCGCGCGCGCTCCAGAGCCGGAGCGAGATCGGCGATCAGCCCCGCAGGCCCGGAGATGTACGCGTGCCGTGCGCTGATGTCGGGCACGACCTGCAGGAGGCCGTCCGCGTCCAGACGCACGCCGCGCGCCCAGTGCCAGTGGCGCGGAAGGTCCTTCGGCTCGTCGCGAGTGAAGACGATGACCGGCACGCCCGAGGCCTCCAGCTCGTCGCGGAAGGCCAGTTCGGACGCCTCGGAGGCGACGTACACCAGCACGATGTCGCGGTCCTGCTCTGCCAGGCGCACATGGCGAAGCTGGGAGACGAACGGCGTGATGCCGATGCCGGCCGCGACCATGAGCACGGCGCTGGTGGGCTTCTTCGGCAGCAGGAAGTCGCCCCACACGCCGGTGACGGCCAGCGCGTCGCCGGCCGCGACCTCAGCGAGTGCCTTCTTGTAGGAGCTCTGGGTCTTGGCTCCCGGCACCTCACGGAACGCGACGGTCAGGTTCGGCAGGTCTTCGGGCGCCGAGGCGATGCTGAACTCGCGGCGGGTTCCGCGGGCGTCGGGATGCCGGTGCGGCACTTCCAGCTCGAGATACTGACCCGGGATGAAGGCGAGCGGGCGTCGCGTGCGGAAAGTGAGGGCCTGCACGGTCGGGGTCAGCTCGGCGCGCGAGGCGAGCGTGAGCTTCACGGCCGAGCGGGCCGAGTAGGCGAACACGAACGCGACCAGGTTGCCGACCAGCAGCGCGCGCTCCTGGCCGAGGCTGATCGCGCCCAGGTCGATCGGCCATCCCGCGAGTACGCCGACCACGGCCGCGACGGTGAACTGCTGCCAGCGGCGAGGCGGCATCGTCAGGGGCTCGGACAGCATGAACGCTCCGAGGAACAGGAACGGCGAGGACCACAGCACCGACCAGACGACATCCATCGACTCGACCTGGATGCCCGCTTCCTGGTACTGGGCGACCGTGCGGATCACTCCCACCGACACCGCGATCACGAGGAAGACCGCGATGACCCGCACCTTCTCGGTGCGAACGAGCACGGCCAGTCCGAAGACGATCACCGGCAGCGCCAGAACCGGAGTGCCGACCCACCACGACGACGCACCGAGGGCGGGGACGGCGACGCTCACGAGCGTCAGCACGGTCGCGCCGACCGCAGCGGGGTTGAAGATGTGGCGCCCGCGCCACGCGAGCACGTACTTCGACAGCGAGGCCACCGCCGCCGCGAGCGCGATGCCGGCGAGCGCCGCGAGATCCAGCGTGGGGCGCAGGACGAACAGCAGGATGTGCGCGGTGATGAGGGACGACTCCAGCCGCCAGGGCAGCTTCAGCACGGCCTGGGCGGCGGCATCCACCGCCACGCACACGACCGAGAGCACGACGAGCGTCACGACGAGCTCGAGCGGCGTCGGCGCGACCAGCTGGAAGAACGAGACGGCGAAGGCCACGAGGGCCAGCGCCGCGAGGGCGAGCAGCGCCAGCCGGTACATCGAGATGCGCCCGAGCACCGCGAACACGCGGTTCCACAGCGAAGTGAAGGTTCCGATCACGTGAACAACTCTGCCGTACTCCCGGGCGACCACTCGACGCGGCCGTCCGTGGTCATCCGCACCCACTCGACGTTCCACTCGTGCGCCAGCTCCGCTCCCCCGTCGAAGAACAGCGCGGTGGCGATCGCGTCCGCGTGCATCGCCGTGTTCGTCGACGGACCTGCGGCGATCGCCCAGGTGGCGGCGATCGTGCGCACCGGCTCGCCCGTGCGGGCATCGAGCACGTGATGAAGGCCGTCGCCCCAGGCGCGGCGGTTCGTCGCCGAGGCGCAGAGCGCAGCATCCGTCACCTCGCACGATGCCGATCGCGCGCCGTGCGTCGTACGGGTGCTCGAGACCGATGCGCTGCGGCGCGCCACGGACGGCGAGATCGCCGCTCGCATCGACGACGAGGTCTCCATCGACGCAGGAGACGAGGATCTCGAGCACTCTGTCGACCAGCCGCCCCTTGCCGAGCGCACCGACGTCGATCATCGCGGGTTCGCTGAGCGTGAGCTGCCCGTCCGCCCAGGACAGGCGCGCGCGCCAGTCGGAGGGCGCCGCCACCGCTCCGCGGTCGACGAACCCGTAGGACGCGTCGTAACCGCGCGCCTCGAGCGATGCGCCGACGAGAGGGCTGACCGCACCCGCGGTCGCGTGATCGAGGGCGGCGAACGCGTCGAGCATGTCGGCCGCGTCCTGCGGCGCCGGGACTGCGCCCGCTCCCGCCGCCAGCGCGGCCACGACAGAATCCGGCCGGAACCGCGACCACTCGAGGTCGAACGAGGCGATCGCCCGATCCACGGCCGACCGTGCGTCGTCATCGAGCGGAGATGCCGTCTCGATCTGCCATGACGTGCCGATCGCGTCGAATCGCCAGACGGCGGCGGGCATGTTGCTCACGCGTCCCGCGCTACGCAGCCGCTTCGGACTTGATCGCGTCGATCGCCTGGTTGAAGCCGCCGCTGGTGAGCGAGGAGCCGGCGACGCGACTGACCGACAGCGTGTCGATGTCCTGACCGACGACCACATCGGCGATGCCGCCGATGAACTGGCCCTGATACTGCTCCGACTCGCTCTTCTGCGGATCACCCGTGACCTCGACAGCGGTCACCACATCGTCCGCCAGAGTGACGGTGACCGTGATCGTCTCCACCGACTCGGGGGTCGCATAGGAGCCCTCGGCCGTGTAGGTGCCGTCGGCGTACGCGCCGTCGCCGGTCGAGTCGCCTGAGGCTCCCGAGTCGGGAGCGGTGGAGGCGGCGGGTTCGGGCGTGGTCGTGTCAGTGTCGGTCTCGGCGGTCGTGTCGGATGCCGTGCAGCCCGCGAGGGCGAGTGCACCGGCGATGCCGACGGCGGCGACGCCGATGCGGACGGGACGGGGTACGGCGGCGGTGCGGATCATGGGGTCCTCCTTCTGCGGTGCCTCGGACTTCCACGGTAGCCGCGCCGGGAGCCCCTCTCGGCCGCCGCGGCTATGAACCCACTATGAAAGCGTCTCCTCGACGCCGTACCGCCTTGAGGGCCTCGACGGCGAGGAAGATGACGATCGACAGCACGAGCGGGGGCACCCACGACCAGATCGCGAGCGGACGTGACCCGAACAGATCGTTCATGAACGGCAGGTAGGTGTAGCCGAGCTGCAGCACGAGCAGCGCCAGCACCGACCACCAGACGGCGGGGTTGCCGCGCACCACGTCGACGGTCAGGCTCGACCGGCTCAGGAAGCGGCAGTTGAACAGATAGGCGAGCTGACCGAGCGCCAGCATCGCGACGGCCTCGGTGCGGGCGTAACCGACGTCGACGCCGGTCGCCGCGACGCCGTAGAAGACCCCGAGCGTCGCGCCGCCGATCAGGAGCGACACCAGCAGAACGAAGCCGAGTTCGCGCCCCGAGACGATCGTGCCGCCCAGCGCGCGCGGCGGCCGGCTCATGATCCCCTTCTCGGCCGGCTCGTACGCGAGGGCGAGCGAGAGGGTCAGGGCAGTGACCATGTTGACCCACAGCACCTGGACGGGAGTCAGAGGCAGCGCCAGGCCGAAGACCACCGCGACGAGGATGACGAGCGCCTGCGCGCCGTTCGTGGGCAGCAGGAACACGACCGACTTGCGGATGTTGTCGTAGATGCGCCGGCCCTCGCGGATCGCTCCGCGGATCGTCGCGAAGTTGTCGTCGGCCAGGACGATCTCGGCGGCCTCCTTCGTCGCCTCGGTGCCCTTGATGCCCATCGCGATCCCGACGTTCGCCCGCGTGAGGGCGGGCGCGTCGTTGACGCCATCACCGGTCATCGCGACGACTTCGCCGTGCGCCTGAAGGGCGCGCACGATCCGGATCTTGTGCTCGGGACTCGTCCGAGCGTACACGTCGACATCCCGCACGATGTCCTTGAGCTGCTCCTGGCTCATCGCCTCGAGTTCGGCCCCCGTCAGCACGCGAGCATCGGGGCTGGTGACGAGCCCCATCTCACGGCTGATCGCCAGCGCCGTGCCGGCGTGATCGCCGGTGATCATCTTCACCCGGATGCCGGCGGTGTGGCAGTCCGCGATCGCCTCGATCGCCTCGGGCCGGGGCGGATCGAGGATGCCCCACACGCCGAGGAACTCGAGGCCGTCGAGATCGTCCAGCTCGATTCCGTCGCGGTCCGCGTCGACCGGCAGGCGGGCGGCGGCCAGGACACGTAGCCCCTCGCCGCTGAGGTCGTCGATCACCGCCTCCCAGCGGACGATGTCGAGCCTCTCGCGCCCGGTGTGGCCGCGCTGGCTGATCGAGCGTTCGAGGAGCCGGTCGGGGGCGCCCTTGACGAGGATCGCGCGCGAGCCGTCCGCCGCTTCGTCGAGGGTCGCCATGAGCTTGTTGGCGGAGTCGAACGGCACGATGTCCACGCGGCGGGCTCCGTCCGAGCGGACCCCGCCCTTGATCGCGGCCACTTTCAGCGCGCCCTCGGTCGGCTCGCCGACCAGCGTCCATCCGCCGGTGCCGTCCGGGACGATGTGGGCGTCGTTGCAGAGGGTCGCAACCGCCAGGATCGCGGCGACGTCCGCTCCGGGCGCGGGCCCGCCCCCGGCCACGATGGCGCCTTCGGGCTGATAGCCCAGGCCGGTCACCTCGTACGCCCCCACGGGCGTCACGATGCGCCGGACGGTCATCTCGTTCCGGGTGAGGGTGCCGGTCTTGTCGGAGCAGACCGTGGTCACCGAACCCAGCGCCTCGACCGCAGGCAGCTTGCGCGTGATCGCATTGCGCCGCGCCATCTGCTGCACGCCGATCGCGAGCGTGATCGTCACCAGGGCGGGAAGCCCTTCGGGGATCGCCGCCACCGCGAAGCCGATCGTCGCCGAGATGAGATCCCCGAACGGCATCCCGTGCACGAATCGCCCGATAGCGAGCATGAGCACGGCCATCCCGAGGATGACGAGGGTGAGCTTGCGGCCGAAGTCGTCCAGCTGCTTCGTGAGCGGGGTGGTCAGCGAGCCCGCATCACCGACGAGCGACTGGATCTTGCCGATCTCGGTCGAGACGCCGGTGGCCGTGACGATGCCGCGTCCCTGACCGGCGGAGACGATCGTGCCGGAGAACCCCATCGACGCGCGGTCGCCGACACCGGCGTCGGGCGAGACAGGATCCGAGTCCTTCGACGACGGGATCGACTCCCCCGTCAGCGCCGACTCGTCGATCCTCAGCTGGAACGCCTGGAAGAGCCGCACGTCGGCCGGGACCTTGTCGCCCGGCGCGAGCCGGATGACGTCGCCCGGCACGAGCCGCGCGGCGGGAACCGTGGTCCAGCTGCCGTCGCGGCGCACGCTGGCGTCGGCCGACAGCATCCCGCGGATTCCGGCCAGTGCCGTCTCGGCACGACCCTCCTGGATGAAGCCGATGAGAGCGTTGATCACGGCGACCGCCATGATGACCCAGAAATCCAGCCAGTCGCCCATGATCGCCTTGATCGCTCCGGCTCCGAGGAGGATGTAGATCAGGGTGTCGTTGAAGTGCGCGAGGAACCGCAGGATCGCCGGCTTGCGCGGCGGTTCGGGCAGCAGGTTCTGCCCGACGACCTCCAGCCGCGACGCCGCCTCCGTCGCGGTGATGCCGCCGATATCGGTGCGCAGGGCGCGCTCCACGGCCGGAACACCCAGGGCGAAAGGTCGCTCGACCACGGGAGCCTGGAGGGCCTCAGCGGTCACCGCGGCTCCGTCCGGCTATGCCGCGCCGTCGAACATGCTCGTGACGGAGCCGTCTTCGAAGACCTCGTGGATCGCGCGGGCCAGCAGCGGGGCGATCGGGAGGATCGTGAGCGACGCGAAGCGCTTCGCCTCGGGAATCGGCACGGTGTCGGTCACGACGACCTCGTCGATCGCGTCCGACTGCAGGCGCTCAGCGGCGGGGTCGCTGAAGATCGCGTGCGTCGCGGCGACGATGACCCGCTCGGCGCCGTTCTTCTTCAGCGCCTCGGCGGCCTTGACGATCGTGCCGCCGGTGTCGATCATGTCGTCGACGAGGAGGCAGACGCGGCCGTCCACCTGGCCCACGATCTCGTTCACGGTGACCTGGTTGGCGACATTCGGATCGCGCCGCTTGTGGATGATCGCCAGCGGGGCGCCGAGGCTGTCGGACCAGGTGTCGGCCACGCGCACGCGCCCGGTGTCGGGCGAGACCACCGTGAGCTTGGCGCGGTCGTCGGCGCTGAGCGTGCGCTCGAAGTACTCCAGGAGCACGGGCTTGGCGAACAGGTGGTCGACGGGTCCGTCGAAGAAGCCCTGGATCTGCGCGGCGTGCAGATCCACGCTCATGACGCGGTCCGCACCCGCGGTCTTGAGCAGATCGGCGACGAGCCGGGCGCTGATCGGCTCACGGCCGCGGCTCTTCTTGTCCTGCCGCGAATACGGGTAGTAGGGGGCGACGACGGTGATGCGCTTGGCGGACGCGCGCTTGGCGGCATCCAGCATGATCAGCGTCTCCATGAGCCACTCGTTGACCGGCGGCCCGAAGCTCTGGATCAGGAAGAAATCGCAGCCGCGGATGGACACCTCGAAGCGCGTCAGGATCTCACCCGAGGCGAACGTGCGGTACTCGGTCGGCACGAGCTCCGTGCCGATGGCTGCCGCGACGTCGGCCGACAGAGCCGGGTGCGAGCGGCCGCCGGCGACGACGAGGCGCTTCTTGGTCTTGGCTACGAGTCCGGGGGCGATGTCGTTGTCGCGGTCGAGATCAACCGTCTTCCTCTTGCGCGCCATCGTCCGCCTTCTGTGCGGACCGGGCATTCGCTGCGGCCTCTGCCGCCGCGGTGCCCGGTCGGTTCGTCTCGACCCACCCCTCGACATTGCGCTGAGGAGCCACGCTGAGCGCCAGGGCACCGGCGGGCACATCCTTGCGGATCACCGCTCCGGCCCCGGTCTTCGCGCCTGCACCGATCCTAACGGGCGCCACGAACACGTTGTGCGACCCGGAGTGGACCTCGTCGCCGATCTCGGTGCGGTGCTTGGCGATGTCGTCGTAGTTGGCCGTGATCGCTCCGGCGCCGAGGTTCACGCCCGTGCCGATCGTCGTGTCGCCGATGTACGACAGGTGCGGAACCTTGCTGCGCTCGCCGATCGTGGAGTTCTTCGTCTCGACGAACGTGCCGATCTTGCCCTTGTCGCCCAGGTAGGTGCCCGGACGCAGGTAGGCGAACGGCCCGACCGTGGCCCCCGCTCCGATCACGGCGAGCGTCGCGTCGGTCCGCGTGACCGAGGCGTTCGGGCCCACCTCGCAGTCGACCAGGCTCGTGTCGGGTCCGATCGTGGCGCCCTCGGCGATCGCCGTGGAACGCAGGATGTGCGTGTTCGGCAGCACGGTCACGTCGGGGGCGAGGGTGGCGGTCACGTCGATCCAGGTCGTCGCCGGATCGAGGATCATCGCGCCCTCGAGCTGCCAGCGGCGCACGGTGCGGGCGTTGAGGATGCGCGCGGCCTCCGAGAGCTGCACGCGGTCGTTCACGCCCAGCGCGGCTGCGGCATCCGTCGCCTGCGAGACGCCCACGGTGAGCCGCGAGTCGCGCAGGAGCGCCACCACGTCGGTCAGGTAGCGCTCGCCCTGCGCGTTGGCCGTGCCGACCAGCGAGATGTGCGCCCGCAGCGGCGCCGCCTGGAACACGTAGACGCCCGCGTTGATCTCGGAGACGGATGCTTCGTCCTCGGTCGCATCCTTCTGCTCGACGATGCGCTGCACGCCGCCCGCCGAGTCGCGGATGACGCGGCCGTAGCCGGTCGCGTCGTCCACGACGGCGCTCAGCACGGTCGCGGCGGCGCCGCTCTCGCGGTGGGTGCGGATGAGGCGGGCGAGGGTCTCGTCGTCCAGCAGCGGAACGTCGCCGCTGAGCACGAGCACGTCACCGGCGAAGTCGGGAACCTGTGCCAGGGCGACCTCGACCGCACGACCCGTGCCGGGGATCTCGTCCTGGTCGACCACGACGATCTCCGGCGCGATGTCGAGCACGACGTCGGCGACCAGATCGCGCTCGTGCCGGACGACCACGAGGATGCGCTGCGGCTCGAGCGTGCGGGCCGTGTCGAGCACGTGGCCGAGCAGCGGGCGGCCGCCGATCCGATGCAGCACCTTCGGAAGCGTCGACTTCATCCGCGTGCCCTGCCCTGCGGCGAGGATGATGACGGCGAGCTGCGGTTCAGCGATGTTCTCAGACATGCTCCGCCGCCAGGATTCGAACCTAGACCTAACAGCTCCAAAGGCTGTCGTGCTGCCATTACACCACGGCGGACCGCGACCCCCGCCTGCTCAGGGGGCGGCCGCCCGACAAGTCTGCCAGACGGCGCGCAGGCTGCCTGCCGACCGCGCCGATTGCGGCGTCCGGTCAAGGGGAAATCGCGCTCGAGCCCTCTGCGGCTCCACACGCAGAATCCCGCGCTTGACCGCGATAATGGGCACATGGCGCACGAGACGGACGAAGTCGATCGGATCGTCGAGGCGTGGATCGCCCAGCGGCCCGATCTCGACTTCTCGCCGCTCGAGGTGCTCTCGCGCGTCGACCGGCTCTCACGCCACCTCGACCGCGCGCGCCGCGACGCGTTCCGCCGCAGCGACCTCGAGCCCTGGGAGTGGGACGTGCTGTCGGCCCTGCGCCGCGCCGGCGAGCCGTTCCAGCTGAGCCCGAAGGCGCTGCTGCAGCAGACGCTCGTCTCGAGCGGCACGATGACCAACCGCATCGACCGGCTCGTCGGCCGGCGCCTCGTGCACCGCGAGGCCGACCCGGACGACGGGCGCAGCATCCTGGTCACCCTCACCGACGACGGACGCACCCGGGTGGATGCCGCGATCACCCGCCTCGTGGATGCCGAGGCCCTCCTGCTCGACACCCTCTCGCGCTCCGACCGCGAGCGGCTGGCCGGACTCCTGCGCAAGCTCAGCCTCGGCTTCGACGCCTGACGCGGGCTCCGATGAGGGGCGGGTAGAATTCCGTGTGCCCTCCGCCGATTCCCCCGTCCGATCCGACGCCGAGCGGGATCGACCCCGCCGACCTCGAGACGACCCTGCGCGTCCTCGCGCAGATGCACGAGGTCGACCCGGAGCATCCGGACTACAGTCACGGTCCGGCAGGCGACGGCGAAGATGTTCAAGGCCGTCAAGAAGGAGCGTCGCCGCGAGATCCGCGACGCGATCGCCGGATGCCGACCGCCGGTGATCGCCGCCACGGCGACCGGGGCGCCCGACCGCATCGACGACGAGACGCGCGGCATCCCGCTCGAGACGCGCGCGAGCGCGCCGATCGCCGGCACGCTGCTGAAGCCGCGCCCCTGCTACATCTGCAAGCAGCCGTACACGCAGGTCGACGCGTTCTACCACCAGCTCTGCCCGACGTGCGCGGCGATGAGCCACGCCAAGCGCGAGGCGCGCACCGACCTCACCGGCAAGCGCGCGCTGCTGACCGGCGGGCCGCGCGAAGATCGGCATGTACATCGCGCTGCGCCTGCTGCGCGACGGCGCGCACACGACGATCACGACGCGGTTCCCGCGGGATGCCGTGCGCCGCTTCACGAGCCTGCCCGACTCGCCCGAGTGGATCGACCGGCTGCGCGTCGTCGGCATCGACCTGCGCGACCCCGCCCAGGTGATCGGACTCGCCGAATCGGTCGCCGCGCAGGGGCCTCTCGACATCCTGATCAACAACGCCACGCAGACCGTGCGCCGCTCCCCCGGCGCCTACCAGCCGCTCGTCGATGCCGAGCTCGCGCCTCTGCCGGACGGTCCGCTGCCCGAGCTGGAGACCTTCGGACACACCAACGACGCGCATCCGCTCGCGCTCGCGCAGTCGGTGAGCGCGCATCCGATCCTGGCCGCCGCGGCCGCACGCGCCGACGAGCTGACCGAGCAGGCGATGGCCGCCGGCTCGAGCTCGCTCGATCGCCTGGCCGCCGGAACGGCGATCGACGCCGGCGGACTCGTGCCCGACCTGCACGACTCGAACTCGTGGACGCAGCACGTGCAGGAGGTCGAGCCGCTCGAGATGCTCGAGGTGCAGCTCGCCAACACCACGGCGCCGTTCCTGCTGATCTCGAAGCTGCGCCCGTCGATGGCGGCGAGCTCCGCGCGACGGAAGTACGTCGTGAACGTCAGCGCGATGGAGGGCGTGTTCGGCCGCGGCTACAAGGGTCCCGGTCACCCGCACACGAACATGGCCAAGGCCGCCGTCAACATGCTCACCCGCACGAGCGCGCGCGAGATGTTCGAGACCGACGGCATCCTCATGACGAGCGTCGACACCGGCTGGATCACCGACGAGCGCCCGCATCCCACGAAGGTGCGCCTGGCCGAAGAGGGCTTCCACGCGCCGCTCGACCTCGTGGACGGCGCGGCCCGCGTGTACGACCCGATCGTGCGCGGCGAGGCCGGCGAGGACGTGTTCGGCGTGTTCCTGAAGGACTACGACGTCGGGAGCTGGTGACGGCCGCCGACTTCCTGCGCGGCATCCCGCTGGACACGCGCGTGGTCGTGCGCTATCTGCTCGACGACGGACGGGCGACCGACGCGCTGGGGTATCTCCGATCGCGGGATGCCGAGACCGTCGTCGTCGAGACGAAGCGAGGCCTCGACACCGTGGTGCTGGCGGACGTGATCGCCGCCAAGGAAGTTCCGCCGCCGCCTGCGCCGCGGCCTCGCTGACGCCGCCGTCAGGTCACACGAGATCCGACAGCTCGAGCCACCGCTCCTCGAGCTGCGAGACCTCGCCTTCCAGCTCCTGCAGGGTGGTCGTCTGCGCCGCGACGCCGGTGTAGTCGTTCTGATCGTGCTCGGCGATGCGGACGTGCGCGGCGTCGATCAGCACCGTGAGTTTGGCCAGCCGTCGCTCGATCGCGGCGACCTCCTTCTGCGCCGTGCGCAGCTCGGCGCCGCTGAGCCCGGTGCGCGCCGGAGCGGCTGCGGCGGCGGATGCCGAGGCCGCGGCATCCTGCTGCTCCTCCTGCCGACGCCGCAGACGCAGGTACTCGTCGACCCCGCCGGGAAGATGGCGCAGCCGGCCGCCGAGGATCGCGTACTGCTGATCGGTGACCCGCTCGATGAAGTACCGGTCGTGCGAGACGACCAGGAGGGTTCCGGGCCAGGAGTCGAGCAGGTCTTCGATCGCCGCGAGCATGTCGGTGTCGAGGTCGTTGGTCGGCTCGTCGAGGATCAGGACGTTGGGCTGGTCGAGCAGCACGAGCAGCAGCTGCAGACGCCGCTTCTGGCCACCGGAGAGGTCCTTCACCGGTGTGGAGAGCTGTGCGCTGGAGAAGCCCATCCGCTCCAGGAGCTGTCCGGGGGTCAGTTCCTGCGCCTTCGAGCCGGCGCCGAACGTGTACGTCGTGCGCAGGCGCTCGAGCACGATCCGCACGGGATCGTTCAGGTGCGCCTCGAGCTCGTCGAGGCGCTGGGTGAGCGTCGCGACCTTGACGGTCTTGCCGCGCTTCACGCGCCCGGACGTCGGCTCGACGGTGCCGGCGACCAGACCCAGCAGGGTCGACTTGCCGGCGCCGTTGACGCCCAGGATGCCGGTGCGCTCGCCGGGCGCGATCCGCCACTCCACATCCGTGAGGACCGGGCGGTCGTACGCGACCGACGCGTCCAGCAGGTCCACGACGTCCTTGCCGAGACGCGCGACAGCGAGCGAGCGGAGCGCGACGGGATCGCGGATCTCGGGCACGTCGGCGATGAGCGCGTTGGCCGCATCGATGCGGAACTGCGGCTTCGACGTGCGTGCGGGCGCGCCGCGGCGCAGCCACGCGAGCTCTTTGCGGGCCAGGTTCTGGCGCTTCGCCTCCGACGACGCCGCCATGCGGTCGCGCTCGACCCGCTGCAGGATGTAGGCGGCGTACCCGCCGTCGAACGGCTCGACGATGCGGTCGTGCACCTCCCAGGTGCGCGTGCAGACCTCGTCGAGGAACCACCGGTCGTGCGTCACGACCAGGAGGGCCCCGGCGGTCGCCGCCCAGCGGCGCTTGAGGTGCTCCGCGAGCCAGGCGATCGCCTCGACGTCGAGGTGGTTGGTCGGCTCGTCGAGCATCAGCACGTCGTGGTCGCCGATGAGGAGCTTCGCCAGCGACACGCGGCGGCGCTGGCCGCCGGAGAGCTCCGAGATCGGCGCGTGCCAGTCGAAGCCCGCGAGCAGCCCGGCGGTGACATCGCGCACGCGCGGATCGCCCGCCCATTCGTGCTCGGGCAGGTCGCCGACGACGGCCGATGCGACCGTGTCATCGTCGTCGAGGGTGTCGCCCTGATCGAGCACGCCGACGGTGACGCCGCGGCGGACCGTCACGCGCCCGCCGTTGGGCTCGAGCCTGCCGGCGAGCATCGCGAGCAGGCTGGACTTGCCGTCGCCGTTGCGCCCGACCACGCCGATGCGGTCGCCCTCGTCGACGCCGAGCGAGACGGAGTCGAAGATGATGCGGGTGGGGAACTCGAGTTGCAGGGCCTCGGCCCCGAGAAGATGTGCCATGTTCCTCCCAGGTTACGCGCGCCGCACACAGACCGCGAGACTGCAACGGGTGCTCGAGACTGCGGGGAATACCCGCAGTCTCGAGGCTCCGTTGCAGTCTCGCGGTCAGGTGAGCTCGGGTGAGGGCTAGAGCAGGCCGTTCTCGGTCAGCCATGCCGTCGCGATGTCGGGCGTGGACTCCTGGTCGACCGTGCTCTGCACGTTGAGGGCCACCAGACCCTCGGGCGTGAGGGCGGCGCTGATCGCGTTGATGATCTCCGCGGCACCCTCGGGCAGCTCGCCGCTGACGACCGGGACGACGTTCGAGGCGAGGAACAGGCCCTCGGGGTCTTCGAGCACGACGAGGTCGTCGGTCTGGATGCGCGGGTCGGCGGTGTAGACGTTCGCCACCTGGATCGTGTTCGCCAGCAGCGCCTCGACCGTGGTGTCGGCGGTCGGCGAGAACTCCACCGTGACGCCGTACGTGTCCAGGAGCCCGGTCGGGCCGTAGGGACGCTCGGCCAGCTCGGGCGCGCCGCCCAGGGTGAGCGGCGTGGTCACGTTCGCGAGGTCGCCGATCGTGACGAGCGAGTTCTCCTCGGCGAAGGCCGCGGTCACCGTGTACGAGTCCTGGTCGGTCGCGGTGGACTGGTCGAGCACGCTCAGCCCTTCGGGCAGGGCGTCGGGCAGAGCGGCGTAGACGTCCTCGGACGTGCGCGCCTCGGTCTCGGGGTCGAAGAACTGCAGCAGGTTGCCCGAGTACTCGGGGAACAGCGTGATCTCGCCGGCCTCGAGCGCCGGGATGTAGGCGTCGCGCTGGCCCGAGTTGAAGGCGTCACGAGACACCTCGAACCCGCCGTTCTCGAGCGCCTGGGCGTAGATCTCGGCGATGATCTCGTTCGAGTAGTACGCCTGCGAGCCGATGACGATCGTCTCGCCACCTGCGGCGGGCGCCTCGGTCTCGGGCGCGAGCGGGTCGCTCGACGCGCAGCCCGAGGCCACGAGTGCGATGCCGGTGAGGATGGCCGCGGTGAACGCGACCTTGGACTTGTTGATGGTGAACATGGATCTTTCCTCTGTGTGGATGGTGCGGGATTCAGGAGGCGCCGACAGCCGCCGTGCGAGCGGATGCCGATCTCTTGGGTGCGGAATGGTGGGACTGGGCCGCGCGGATGCCGGCGGGAACGGACCAGCGCTGCAGGAGGGCGAACACGCCGTCGAGCACGAGCGCGAGCGCCGCGACGAGCAGGGCGCCGCCGAGCACGATCTCGAAGCGACGCAGCGGGATGCCGGCCAGGATGTACTGCCCGAGCCCGCCGAGGTTGACGTAGGCGGCGATCGTCACCGTCGCGACGACCTGCAGCGTGGCCGAGCGGATCCCGGCGACCAGCAGCGACAGGCCGAGCGGCACCTCGACTCGCCACAGGATCTGCCACTCGGTCATGCCCATCGACCGTGCGGCGTCGATGACCCGGCGGTCGATCGCCTCGAAGCCGGCGTAGGCGCCGGCGAGGATCGACGGGATCGCCAGCAGGACGAACGTGATGACGGCGGCTTCGGTCGTGCGGAGGACCCCGAGCAGGAGCACCAGCAGGATGAGCAGGCCGAAGGACGGGATCGCGCGCGCCGCGCCCGAGACCGCCACCGCGAAATCGCGGCCTTTGCCCGTGTGGCCGATGAGCCAGCCGAGCGGAACGGCGATGATCGCGGCGATCGCCACCGACAGGAACGTGTAGGCCAGGTGCTGCGCGAGGGCGACCGGGATGGGCTCGAGGCCTCTTCCCGGGTTGCCGGAGAAGATCCAGGCGATCGCTTCGAGGATGAGGTTCATGCGACGCTCACCTCGAGGGGCAGGGCGCCGCGGCGGGCTCGGCGACGCTGCGCGCGCGTCCAGGGCATCATGACCCGGCCGGCGGCGATCAGCAGCGCGTCGACGACGAGCGCGATCACGACGACGGCGACGATGCCCGCCACCACCTCGGGGATGATGCGGCGCTGCGAGCCGTTCGTGAACAGGTAGCCGAGATTGGTGATGCCGATCAGGGCACCCACCGTGGCCAGCGCGATCGTGCTGACCGCGGTGACGCGCAGCCCGGCGAGGATCACGGGCCCGGCCAGGGGAAAGTCCACCGCGAAGAACCGGCGGGCGCCCCCGTAGCCCATCGCGGTGGCCGACAGCCGCACGGCGGGGTCGACCGAACCCAGGCCGTCAGCGACGGAGCGGACCATCAGGGCGATCGCGTAGATCGTCAGCGCGAGGATGAGGTTCACCTCGCTCAGGATCGGCGTGCCGAGAAGGACCGGAAGGATCGGCAGAAGAGCGAGCGACGGGATCGTGTAGAGGAGGCCGGTGACCGTGAGGATGCCGCCGCGCGCGGCTCGATACCGCCACGCGAGCCAGCCGAGGGGCAGCGACAGCACGAAGCCGAGCACGATCGCGATGATCGACTGGCGGAGGTGGACGAGTGTCAGCTCCCAGATCAGATCCAGGTTGTTGAGGACCCAATTCACCGTGCTGGCTCCTGCGACGCGCCCCCGACGATAGCCCCCTGGGTGCGCCCTTCGCTGTCGACCACCACCGTCCCGCGGTCGGTCTGCTTGAGCGTCAGCGCCCGCGTGCCGCGATCGACGCCGATGAAGCTCGCGACGAAGTCGTCGGCGGGGTTCTCGATGATCTCGCTCGGCGACCCGACCTGGGCGATCTGCGCGCCCTTCTGCAGGATCACGACCTGGTCGCCCAGGAGGAACGCCTCATCGATGTCGTGCGTGACGAACACGACCGTCTTGCCGAGTTCGCGCTGCAGCCGGATCAGCTCCTGCTGAAGGTCGGCGCGCACGATCGGGTCGACGGCGCCGAACGGCTCGTCCATCAGGAGGATGTTCGGATCGGCGGCGAGCCCGCGGGCCACGCCGACGCGCTGCTGCTGACCGCCGGACAGCTGGCTGGGGTAGCGCTTGGCCAGCGACCGGTCCAGGCCCACCGTGTCCAGGAGCGAGAGCGCCTGCTCGCGCGCCTGCTTCTTGGGCACACCGCTCAGGACCGGCACGGTCGCGACGTTGTCGATCACCGTGAAATGCGGCATGAGCCCGGAGTTCTGCATCACGTAGCCGATGCGGCGACGCAGCTTCACGGCATCCGTCGTCAGGATGCTCTCATCGTCGATCGTGATGTCTCCGCCGGTCGGCTCGACCATGCGGTTGATCATGCGCAGCAGCGTGGTCTTGCCGCAGCCGGAGGAGCCCACGAAGACCGTCGTCTTGTGCGACGGGATGACGAGACTGAAGTCCTCGACGGCGCGCGTGCCATCGGGGAACTCTTTTGTGACCGCAGCGAATTCGATCATGGCTTTCGAGCGTAGCGAACCCCGCAGACGTGGGATCCGAATGACCGAATCGTTGCAATGGAGCGACATGGCGGCTATGTTGCCTCCGCCCGCGACGCTAGAGGACGCGCGCTCCGTGCACCGGCCCGTGGACGTGCAGCGCTTCGTACCCCGCCGCCGACAGCACGACCTGCAGCTCGAGCGCCGACTCGGGATCGCCCGCGAGGAACGCCAGGGTGGGGCCGGATCCCGAGACGAGACCGGCGAGCGCGCCGGCCTCCTCACCCAGCTCGAGCACCTCCCGCAGCTCGGGGCGCAGCGACAGCGCGGCGGCCTGGAGGTCGTTGCGGGCGCGCTCGGCGAGCGCCACCGGATCGCCGGCGCGCAGCGCATGCAGCACGGCGGGATCGACGACCGGGGCTCGGGGGTCCGAGACGATGTCGGGCCGCGTGCGCAGGGCGTCGAGGTGCGCGTACACCTCGGGCGTCGACAGGCCCGCGTCCGACGGCACGACGACCCAGTCGAAGCGGCCCTTCGCCAGCGCCGGGCTCAGCTGATCGCCGCGACCCGTGCCGATCGCCGTGCCGCCCATGAGCGAGAAGGGCACGTCCGCGCCCAGCCGTGCGGCGAGCTGGTGCAGCTGCGCGGTCCCGAGGTCGGCTCCCCACAGGGCGTCGCAGGCGACCAGTGCCGCCGCGGCATCGGCCGATCCTCCGCCCATGCCGCCCGCGACCGGGACGTGCTTGACGATGTCGAGGTGCACCCCACCGGAGTGGCCGATCTTCTGGGCGACCAGCCGCGCCGCGCGCAGCGCCAGGTTGCGATCGTCGGCCGGCACCCCCGACACGTCCACGCTGCCGGAGATCGAGACCGTGAAGTCGGCGGCCGGCTCGGCCCACACGTCTTCGTACAGCGAGACCGCCTGGTAGGCGGATGCGACCTCGTGATACCCGTCGTCCTGGACGTCGCCGACCTCGAAGAAGAGGTTCAGCTTGCCCGGCGCCCGTACGTGGACGCGGCCCGTGACGACGGCGTGACTCACAGCTCCGCCGACTCCGCCCAGAGGTCGACGTCGATCGAGTCCGAGAGCGTGTCGATCCGCTCGAGCTCCTCGGCCGAGAACGCGGGCCCCTCGAGGGCGGCGATGTTCTCGTCGAGCTGCTCGGGCCGTGACGCCCCGATCAGCGCCGAGGTGACCACCGGGTCGCGCAGGACCCACTGGATCGCCAACTGGGCGAGACTCTGCCCGCGCTCCTTCGCGATGACATCGAGGCTGCGCAGCGTCGCCAGCCCGTGCGCGGACAGCGGGCGCTCCGGGAGCGACCCCCGCTGCTGCGCGCGGTCGGCCTGCCCTCCGCCGAGGTACTTGTCGGTCAGCAGCCCCTGGGCCAGCGGGGTGAACGCGATCGCCCCCATGCCCTCCTGCTTCAGGACGCCCGTGAGACCGTCCTCGACCCACCGGTTCAGGATCGAGTAGGACGGCTGGTGGATGACCAGCGGCGTGCCGAGGCTGCGTGCCACGGCCGCGGCGGTCGCCGTGCGCTCGGCGCTGTAGGACGAGATGCCCACGTACAGGGCCTTGCCCTGTCGCACCAGGGTGTCCAGCGCGCCGATCGTCTCCTCGATGGGCGTCACCGGGTCGACGCGGTGCGAGTAGAAGATGTCGACGTAGTCGACGCTCATCCGCTTCAGCGACTGCTCGGCGCTGGCCAGGATGTACTTGCGCGAACCGAGGTCGCCGTAGGGCCCGGGCCACATGTCGTACCCGGCCTTGGACGAGAGGATCAGTTCGTCGCGGTACGGGGCGAAGTCCTCGCGCATCATGCGGCCGAAATTGGTCTCAGCCGTGCCGTACGGCGGCCCGTAGTTGTTCGCGAGGTCGAAGTGGGTGATCCCCTTGTCGAATGCGTGACGCAGCAGCGCGCGCTGACGATCGAACGGGATGTTGTCGCCGAAGTTCCACCACAGCCCCAGCGACAGCGGCGGCAGGTAGAGGCCGGACGAGCCGACCTGGCGGTATTCGGTCGCCGAATACCGGTCCGGCGCGGCCGTGTAGGGGCGGTGGATGTCCTTGACATCGGGGCGGAAACGGGATGCATCGGTCACGCCCCGAGCCTAGCCCGGGCGGTGCGGCACGGTCACGGGTGGACGGATGCGCCGACGGGCGGATCCGACGCACGTCCGACCCCATAAGTCAATGGCTCCGAGACGAAATCTGGCGGAAATGCGCAGCGCATAGTCTTGCCCTCTGTCCTCCAGGAGGTTCTATTGGCGACGCTTTCCGCACTGCCCGTCCACCCCCGCAGCTGGGCCGCACTTCTCGAGAGAGACGACATCGTCCTCGACCAGGGTGTGCTGCGACTCCGCCACGATTCCACGACCCCCGACGCTGCGCGCACCGAAGACCTGCTGCTGACCGCGGCCGCTCTCGAAGCGGCCGGCGTCCCCGTGCTCCTCGTGCGGCACGACCTGCGCGTTCCGGCCCTCGTCGTGGACGTGCGGGATGCCGCGGCCGCCGTTGCCGCGCTGCGAGCACTGCCCGAGCCGCTCTACGTCAAGCGCAAGGCCCGCGGAGCGATCCTCGCCGCCGAGCTGGAGGACCCCGCGCCCGCGCCCGCTTCGATCCGCGTGTATCGGCCGCGGATCTCGGAGCACGGCGATCTGCGCTACAACCACGAGATCGGCATCCGGGTCGAATTCTGGCGATTCGGCGAGGAGCTCGTCGAAGCACCGCACGACAACGCGGTGACCCGCCGGCTCACCCCGGTCTCGGACCTCGCCTTCACCGATGTCGAGCGCTACGGACGCGGATGGCGCACGATCTCGGGCATGTTCGACGTGCACGCGGCGGAGTTCACCGAGGACGTCGACATGGTCTTCTCCTGGGTGGACGGCTCCTCGAGCGAGTTCCAGCGCCAGCGCGCCGCGCAGCTGGCCGAGTACGTCGTGGGCGAGGGCGATGACGGCCCGGCCCGCTTCCGGCACGTCGACGAGCTGCGCTACGCGCTGCGGAGCGTGCACATGTACGCCCCCTGGGTGCGCCGCATCTTCATCGCGACGGATTCCCCGGCCCCGGCGTGGCTGGCCGATCACCCGAAGGTGACGATCGTGCGCAGCGAGGAGTTCTTCGCCGACACCTCGGTGCTCCCGATCCACAATTCGCACGCCGTCGAGGCCCAGCTGCACCGCATCGAGGGGCTTTCCGAGCACTTCCTCTACTCGAACGACGACATGTTCTTCGGTCGACCGGTCGAACCGGAGCTGTTCTTCTCACCGGCGGGCCTCACCCGCTTCGTGGAGTGCGGCATCCGCATCGGCATCGGCGGATCGGCGCTGCACCGCAGCGGTCACGACAACGCCCTGCGCGTCAACCGGGCGCTGCTGCGCGAGCGGTTCGGGCGCACGATCACGCGTGACCTCGAGCACTGCGCCACTCCGCTGCGGCGCAGCGTGATGACCGAGGTCGAGCAGGCGTTCCCCGACGACTTCGCCCGCACGGCGGCATCCCGGTTCCGCTCGGCCACCGACATCTCGGTGACCAACAGCCTCTACCACTACTACGCGCAGTTCACCGGGCGCGCGATGGCCACGACGCGGCCGCGGGTGCGGTACGTCCAGACCACGCTCGCCGCCTCGCTCGCCGGCATGGAGCGCCTCGCGCGCCGTCGCGACGTCGACATGTTCTGCCTGAACGACGGCGGCGCGGGCGAGATGCCCGAAGAGCTGCGCGTGCGCACGGTCACCGACATCCTCGAGCGCATGTTCCCGGTGCGCGCACCGTGGGAGCGGGCCGAGATCAGTGCAGAACGGGGATCGGCTCCGTCGGCGGAGCGATCGTCCGTGGGCTGACCCGCGGCGGGGCCTCGGCGCAGCGACGCCGGCGGCCGACAGGCGCCGGCGCGCTTCGGCCGCGTCGATGTGCTCGAGCGTGTTGGGCGCATCGACGGGCACGACCGAGTGCACCACGGTGTCGTCGTAGATGTGCACCATGTTGAACGCCTGCGCGCCGTCCTGCGGCCGGGTGCCGCCGACCGGCACGGTGAGGTCCTGGGCGTAGCACGTCGAGGATGCGACCGAGACGGGGATTCCGGCGAACGTCGCGAACGTCGAGTAGTGCAGGTGGCCGGCGATGATCGCGCGCACGTCGGTGCCGCGCAGCACCGGGGCGAGCCGCGCCTGATCGCGCAGCTCGACACTGCCGGCGAGCGGCAGCACGCTCGGCACCGGCGGGTGGTGCATCGCGAGGATCGTGCCGAGCGGCGCGGGCGTGGCGAGCACGCCGGCGAGCCACTCGAGCTGCGCATCCCGCAGCTCGCCGTGATGGTGTCCGGGCACGGATGTGTCGAGCGTCACGAGCCGCAGTCCGTCGAGTTCGTCGACGCGGTCCACCGGCAGCGGGTCCGCCGCGGGCGACTCGTCGAGCAGGCGCGTGCGGAACTGCGCGCGATCGTCGTGGTTTCCCATGACCCAGAACACGCGGGTTCCCAGACGCGCCGCGAACGGCTCGACCAGGTCGCGCAGTTCGGAGTACGCGTCGCCCTCGCCCAGATCCACGAGATCGCCGGTGAAGACGATGCCGTCGGGGCGGACGCCGGATGCCTCGATCACCGACGAGTGCGCGCGCCAGTCGATCACGCGCGTCGACGAGGTCGAACAGCCGGGATCCTGCCGCGCGAAGGTGCGTGTCACTGACGTGCAGCAGCACCCGTTCCGGCGCCGGATATTCCGCCGTGCGCATGGGACCCCTCCCCAGTCGGCGCCGTGCATCCGTTCGGCCGGCCGCCATCGCCGCCAGTGTGACGGGTCGAGGGAAATGTTACAGGCATGTTTCGTGAACAGCTCGGCACCGGCGCGCCAACAGCCGCAGAACTCGCCCTATGACGCGCGGGCGATCCGAAGGAAGTCCTCGACGCCGAGCTCCTCGCCACGGGCCGTGGGGGCGACACCGGCGCGCTCCAGAATCTCGGATGCCGCAGCCGACGACCCGCCGAGCACGCTCGAGACCGCCTGCCGCAGCATCTTCCGTCGCTGCTGGAAGGCGGCATCCACGATCTGGAACGTGCGGACGCGCTCCGCCTCGCTCCCCCGCAGCTCGGCATCCCTCGAGAACGACACGAGCACGCTGTCGACGTTCGGGACCGGCCAGAACACCTGCCGAGACACGGTGCCGGCCAGCCGCCACGGCCCGTACCAGGCCGCCTTCACGCTGGGCGCGCCGTAGATCTTCGAGCCGGGGGGCGCCGCGAGGCGTTCGCCGACTTCGGCCTGCACCATCACGACACCGCGCCGGATGCCGGGGAAGGTCTCGAGGAAGTGCAGCAGCACCGGAACCGACACGTTGTACGGCAGGTTCGCGACGAGGACGCGTCGGCTCTCCCGGCAGCTCGGTCACCCGCAGCGCGTCGGCGTCGACGACCTCGAGCGCGCCGTCGGCCACGCCGTGCGCGGCTGCGGTCTCGGCCAGCCGCGCGGCCAGCCGATGATCGATCTCGACCGCCGTGACGCTCGCGCCGGTCTCCAGGATCGCGAGGGTGAGCGAGCCGAGTCCCGGTCCGACCTCGACGACGCGCTCGCCCGCCTGCACCCGCGCGACCTGCACGATGCGCCGCACCGAATTGGCGTCGACGACGAAGTTCTGCCCGAGCTTCTTGGTGGGTGTGACGTCGAGTTCGGCGGCCAGCGCGCGGATCTCGGCCGCGCCGAGAAGTGTCACGGGCATGCTCTCACTGTAGCCGGGCCGGTCTTGCCGCTTTCCTTGACAGGCTCGCGTCGCGCACGACAGGGTGGGGCGCAGGCGGGCAACGCTGCTCGTCGAAGGCTCGAACGAGGAGGATCGCCCATGAGTTCGGCCCCGACATCCGGCGCCCACGTGTCCGTGCCCCTCACCCGCGTCGTGCTGGTCGCAGCGACCGCGGCGCTCGGCGGATTCCTGTTCGGCTTCGACACCGCGGTGATCAACGGCGCGGTGAGCGCGATCGGCGAGCAGTTCGACACCGGCCCGTTCCTGCTCGGCTTCGCGGTCGCCTCCGCCCTGATCGGCTGTGCGATCGGCGCCTGGTTCGCCGGGCGCATCGCCGACCGCTACGGGCGCATCCGCGTCATGGTCATCGCGGCGATCCTGTTCGTCGCCAGCGCGCTCGGCTGCGGCCTCGCGTTCGGGGTCTGGGACTTCTCGTTCTGGCGCATCGTCGGCGGCCTGGGCGTCGGCGCGGCATCCGTCATCGCCCCCGCCTACATCGCAGAAGTCTCCCCGCCGGCCTACCGCGGGCGCCTCGGCTCGCTGCAGCAGCTGGCGATCGTCTCGGGCATCTTCGTCGCCCTGCTCAGCGACGCGGCGATCGTCGCCGCGGCCGGCACCGCGACCGCGCCGTGGCTGCTGGGCCTGGAGGCCTGGCGGTGGATGTTCCTGGCCGAGCTCGTGCCGGCGATCATCTACGGCGTGCTGGCGCTGACGATCCCCGAGTCGCCGCGCTACCTCATCGCGCGCGGCGAGATGGTCAAGGCGAAGGAAGTGCTGACCCGCTACGTCGGCGGCGACGTCGAGAAGGTCTCCACCGACATCCTCAAGACGGTCGAGGGCAAGTCCGACCGTCCGCGGTTCGCGATCCTGCGACGAGGAAAGTTCGGACTGCTGCCGATCGTCTGGGTCGGCATCGGCCTGTCGGTCCTCCAGCAGTTCACCGGCATCAACGTGATCTTCTACTACTCCACGACGCTGTGGCAGGCGGTCGGCTTCAGCGAGTCCGACTCCCTCACGATCACGGTCATCACCTCGGTGACGAACATCCTGACGACGATCGTGGCGATCATGCTGATCGACAAGGTCGGCCGCAAACCGCTGCTGCTCGTGGGCGCGATCGGTCAGTTCCTGTGTCTGGCGGTGCTGACGCTGATGTTCGCGACGGCGACCGTCGTGGACGGCGAGCCGGTGCTGGAAGGCTCTGCCGGAACGATCGCGCTCGTCGCGGCGAACCTGTACGTCGTCTTCTTCGGGGCGACGTGGGGACCGGTGGTGTGGGTGCTGCTCGGCGAGATGTTCAGCAACAAGATCCGTGCCGTGGCGCTGTCGGTGGCGGCGGCCGCGCAGTGGGCGGCGAACTTCGTGATCTCGACGACGTTCCCGGCGCTGGCCGCCGTCGGGCTCGGGCTGGCCTACGGCGTGTACACGTTCTTCGCCTTCGTCGCGATCTTCTTCGTGATCAAGTTCGTGAAGGAGACGAAGGGCCGCACCCTCGAGTCGATGAGCGAGGAAGTGGACGCTCCCGTGTGATGGCCGCGCCGCACTCGCGTCCGGTGAGTGGGGTCGGAGACTCCTCGTAGGATTGCCGGATGCCATCGCTCGGGGAACTCATCGCACCCCGCCGCCTGGGCAGTCGACTTCCGCTGGCTGCTCGCGTCGTCGTGGACGAGCAACATCGGCGACGGCATCGCCCTCTCGGCCGCACCGCTGCTGATCGCGTCGCTGACCTCGTCCCCGCTGCTGGTGGCCGTCGGGCGCGATGATGCAGTTCCTGCCGTGGCTGCTGTTCGGGCTGCTGGCCGGGTCGGTCGCCGACCACCACGATCGGCGGCGGCTCGTGATGATCGCGAACGGCTCGCGCGCGCTGATCGTGCTCGGCCTGGTCGTCTTCCTCGTGACCGGACAGGTCACGGTGTGGATCGTGCTGGCGACGGCCTTCCTCTACGGCACCGCGGAGGTCTTCGCCGACACGGCCGGCAGCACGCTGCTGCCGATGCTCGTGCGCCCGGCCGACCTGGGGCTCGGCAACGCCCGCCTGCAGGCGGGGTTCCTGGTGGGCAATCAGCTCGCCGGTCCGCCGCTCGGCGCGTTCCTGTTCGCCGCGGGCACGTTCCTGCCGTTCCTGGTGCAGATCCTGTGCGTCGGCCTCGCGGTCGTGCTGATCTCCCGGATCTCGCGCACCCCCGTCCCGCCCCGGGACGAGGTCGCGCCGGGCGCGAAAGCGCACCCGATCCGAGAAGGACTGCACTGGCTCCGCGGCAACGCGCCGGTGCGGACCCTGGTGATCATCATCCTGGTCTTCAACGTCACGTGGGCGGCGCCGTGGGGCGTGCTCGTGCTCTACGCCACCGAGTATCTGCAGATGGGTCCGGTCGGCTTCGGCGCGCTGACGACGGCGTCGGCGCTCGGCGGACTCGTCGGGATCGGCTGCTTCGGATGGCTCGAGCGCCACGTCTCGTTCGCGACCCTGATGCGCGCCTGCCTTTCGCTCGAGGTGCTCATGCATCTGGCGTTCGCCCTCACGACCTCCGGCGTCGTCGCGTTCGCGATCATGTTCGGCTTCGGCGCCTACGCGTTCGTCTGGGGCACGATCTCGACCACGGTCCGCCAGCGACTCGTGCCGATGCAGCTGCAGGGGCGGATCGCGTCGGTCAACATGGTGGGCGTGTTCGGCGGTCTGGTGATCGGCCAGCTGCTGGGTGGGCTGATCGCGCAGACGTGGGGGCTGACGGCGCCGTGGTGGTTCGCGTTCGTGGGCTCGGCGATCACGCTCGCGCTCTTCTGGCGCCCGATCTCGCACATCGCCGCCGCCAAGCCCGTGCTGGACTCGACGACGTGGACCGGATCGGTCCTGAGGACGAGCCCGGCGCCGGCGGGATGCCGCTCCCCGACCGCTAGGAGCCCTCGAACCGTTCAGTCGGGTGCGACCGCTGCAGCTTCCTGCGAACGCGCCGTCGCGCGACGCAGCGCTCGCAGGAAACTGCAGCGGTCGAGTCACATGGCTAAGCGCCGACGAGATCACTGAGCCGCTTCGCGAGCTGCTCGAGGCGTGGCACCCACGGCCCGGCCATCTCGCCCGCCGCGCCGCGGCGCAAGGCCGCTGTGAGGGGCACCCAGTCGCTCTCGCTCACCTCATCAGGATCGAGCTTCAGCACCGGGTCGCCGGAGACCCGCGCGAGGTACAGATCGAACAGCGCCGTTTCCTCGACCACGCGGCCGACCAGCTCGAGATCGGTGACCTCTACGCGTACGCCGGTCTCCTCGGCGAGCTCCCGCACTGCACCCTCGCGACTCGACTCTCCTGCGAGCGCACTTCCGGCCGGAAATTCCCAGCACAGTGGCCAATCCTTGACGGCGGCGCGCTTCGTCATGAGCACGAGGCCGTCCTCGCGCACGACGCACACGGACGCGACGATGTGGAACCGCCCGACCGGGAACCCGGGGTCACCGCGGCGGTGCGTCACGCCGGTGGGCGTGCCCTCGGCATCCGTCACGTCCCACAGCTCGCCGTCCATCGATCAGTCCTCGAACGCGCCGTAGACCGCCAGCGTGTTCGCGGCGAGCTGCGCGCAGAGTTCGTCGACATCGACGTCGAGCTCGGCGGCCATGAAGCGCACGGTCAGCGGAACGAGGTACGGCGCGTTCGGGCGACCACGGTGCGGGATCGGGGTGAGGAAGGGCGCGTCGGTCTCGACCAGGATCCGCTCCCGGGGCGTGACCGCGAGCGCATCGCGCAGGTTCTGCGCGTTCTTGAAGGTCAGGTTGCCGGCGAACGAGAGGTAGTAGCCCTCATCGGCGGCGATCCGCGCCATCGCATCGTCGCCCGAGAAGCAGTGGAAGACCGTGCGCTCGGGCGCGCCGACGCGCTGCAGCGTCTCCAGGACGGCCTCGTGCGCATCGCGGTCGTGGATCTGCATCGCGATGCCGTGCTTCTTCGCGAGCTCGATGTGCGCTTCGAACGCGCGGAACTGCGCCGGGAAGCCGTCTTCGCTCGGTGCGGAAGAAGTCCAGCCCGGTCTCGCCGATCGCCCGCACGCGGGGCTGCGCCGCGAGCTCGTCGATCACGGCGATCGCGGCATCCAGCTCGCCCGCCGCCTCGTACGCCGGCGCCTCGTTCGGGATGGATCGCGACGGCCGCCAGGACGCGGGGGTGGGATGCCGCAGCCCACGCCGACCAGCGGCTCGACTCGACATCTCCCCCGGCCTGCACCACGCCGATCACCCCGACGGCGGCGGCCCGCTCGAGCTGCTCGTCGAGCGTCAGCGGCTCATCGCCGTCGACGATCTCGAGGTGCGCGTGGTTGTCGTACACCGGCACGGCGAGCGGTTCGGGCGCCGACGGCCACCGGACGTCGCGCTTTCCGTCGTTGTGCCGCTCGCGGACGTACTGGCTCGGGTCGGTCACGCGCTCTGCTCGACGCGCGGGAACAGCGGGGCCAGCGCGTTGACCGACGCGCCGGCCGGCAGGAGGCCCCAGCGGCCCGCCTCGCGGATCGGCTGGTCGACGAGACGGCCGAGGGTGTCGGCAGCGCCCAGCGCGACCCACAGCTTCTCGGTCGCGGTGGGCGTGATCGGCGAGAGCAGCACGGCGATCGCCCGCAGGCCCTCGGCGGCGGTGTAGAGCACCGTGCCCAGGCGTCCGCGCTGCGCGTCGTCCTTCGCGAGCGCCCACGGCTCGTTCTCGGTGATGTAGAGGTTCAGCGCGTCGACGATCGTCCAGATCGCGGCGATCGCCTCGTCGATGCGGAACCGCTCGATCGCCGCGTCCGCCGCGGTCGCGGCATCCGCCACCGTCCGCTGGATGTGCAGGTCGGCCTCGGTGTACGCACCCGCGGGGGGCACGATCCCCTCGAAGTAGCGATCGAGCATCGCGGTCGTGCGCGACGCGAGATTGCCGAAGCCGTTGGCGAGCTCGGCCTGATAGCGGGCCGAGAGGTCCTCCCAGGAGAACGACCCGTCCTGACCGAACGCGATCGCCGAGAGGAAGTAGAACCGGTACGCGTCGGAGCCGAAGACGTCGGTGATCTCGGTCGGGGCGATGCCGGTGAGCTTGGACTTCGACATCTTCTCGCCGCCCACCAGCAGCCACCCGTGCGCGTAGACGCCGCGCGGCACCTCGAGCCCGGCGGCCATCAGCATCGCCGGCCAGATCACGGCGTGGAAGCGCAGGATGTCCTTGCCGACCACGTGGTACGCCGGCCAGCGGCGCGCGAACTCCTCGGGGTCGGAGCCGTAGCCCACCGCGGTCGCGTAGTTCAGCAGCGCGTCGACCCAGACGTAGATGATGTGCGACTCGTCCCACGGCACCTGGATGCCCCAGTCGAACGCCGACCGCGAGATCGACAGATCCTTCAGCCCGTTCTTGACGAACGAGACGACTTCGTTGCGCGCCGACTCGGGGCGGATGAAGTCGCCCGCGCCGTAGAGCGCGAGGAGCTTGTCCTGGAACTCGCTCAGCTTGAAGAAGTAGTTCTTCTCCTGGAGGAGCTCGAGCGGCTTGGAGTGGATCGCGCACACCTTGAGACCCTCGAAGGCCCCGGTGCCGTCGACGATCTCCGATTCGGGCTTGAACTCCTCGCAGCCGACGCAGTACAGCGCCTCGTACTCGCCCGCGTAGATGTAGCCGCGATCGTAGATCGCCTGCACGAACTGCTTCACGCGCTCCTCGTGGCGCGGCTGCGTCGTGCGGATGAAGTCGTCGTTGGCGACATCGAGCGTCTTCAGCAGCGGGAACCACGACTCGGTGACGAGCTTGTCGACCCACTCCTGCGGCGTGACGCCGTTGGCCGCGGCCGCGCGCAGCATCTTCTGGCCGTGCTCGTCGGTGCCCGTCAGCATCCAGGTGTCGTCGCCCGCCTGGCGATGCCAGCGTGCAAGGGCGTCGACCGCCACCGTCGTGTAGCCGTGCCCGATGTGGGGCACGTCACTCGGATAGTAGATCGGCGTCGTGATGTAGAAGGATTCGCCGGAAGTCACCCGAGCAGTCTAATTCGGCGGGATGCCGCGCCCGGCCGTGTGACCCGGGGGCCCTCTTCGCGCCGGCCGGAAGCGCGTTCCGTAACAGTCCTCAGCCCTTGACGGCCAGCGCCGCCTGGTACAGCTCCCGCGAGGAGTGCCCGGTGTGCGCGGAGACCTCGCCGGCGGCATCCTTCAACCGTGCGCCGGTGCGCACGATCTCGAGCACCTGCGTGACCGCATCGGGGAAGGACAGCTGGGCTGCCGGAGCACCCTCGACCACGACGACGAGCTCGCCGCGCACGCCGGCCGACGCCCACTCCACGAGCTCGGCCGCCGTACCGCGCACGACCTCTTCGTACAGCTTCGTCAGCTCGCGGCAGACGGCCACCCGTCGGTCGTCGCCGAAAGCGGTCGCCATGTCGGCGAGGGATGCCGCCACCCGGGCGGGCGATTCGAAGAAGACCATCGTGCGCCGCTCGGCGGCGAGGGCGCGCAGCGCTCCCCGCCGCTCTCCGGGCTTGCGCGGCAGGAAGCCCTCGAACGTGAACCGGTCGGTCGGAAGCCCCGAGACGGCGAGGGCGGCCAGGACCGCGCTCGGCCCGGGGATCACGGTCACCGCGACGCCCGCGGCGGCGGCAGCCGCGACGAGACCGTATCCGGGGTCGCTCACGGTCGGCATCCCCGCGTCGCTGAGCACGAGCACATCCTGATCGCGCGCCAGGGCGACGATCTCGCCGGCGCGCTCCTTCTCGTTGTGGTCGTGCAGGGCGATCAGCCTCGGCCGATTCGCGACGCCGAGGCCGGCCAGAAGGCGCTGCGTCGTGCGCGTGTCTTCGGCCGCGATCACGGTCGCCGCTCTCCAGCGCCTCGACCAGTCGCCGCGAGGCATCGCCGAGGTTGCCGATCGGGGTCGCGGCGAGGATGATCACCCTCCCACCCTAGGCTGGAGCCTGTGACGGCTCCTCTCCTTCCCGAGACGCGGCCGTCGTTCTACGACCGGTGGACCGCGCGGGTCGCCGCCGATCCGCGGCTCGCGCGCCGGTGGGCCTGGCTCGCCCCCGCGCTGGTGACGCTGCTCGCCGGCATCCTCCGCCTGTGGAATCTCGGGCATCCGCACGCGTTCGTGTTCGACGAGACGTATTACGTCAAGGACGCCTGGACCCAGTGGGTGCTCGGTTACGCGGCGACCTGGCCGGACGGCGCGAACGAGAGCTTCCTCGCGGGAGAGACCGACACGTTCTCTCCGACCGGGAGCTTCGTCGTGCACCCGCCGCTGGGCAAGTTCCTGATCGGGATCGGCATGGCGCTGTTCGGCGCGGATTCGTCGTTCGGGTGGCGGATCACGACGGCGCTGATCGGCACGGCGACCGTGCTCGTGCTCTATTTCGTCGCGAAGGCGATGACCGGCTCGGTGCCGTTCGCGACCGTCGCGGGCCTGCTGATGGCGATCGACGGCCTCGCGATCGTGATGAGCCGCGTCGCTCTGCTCGACATCTTCCTGACGTTCTTCCTCCTGCTGGCGTTCTGGTTCGTGCTGCTCGACCGGCGGACGCACATCGACCGGCTCGCCGCGCTCGTCGCGGCCCGGATGCAGGACGGCAAGGCCCCGGCGTGGGGTCCGGTGCTGTGGAACCGGCCGTGGATCATCGCTGCCGGCGCAGCGGCGGGCGCAGCCACGGCCGTCAAGTGGTCAGGGCTGTACGCGATCGCCGGGCTCGGCATCTACCTGGTGGTCACCGATGCGCTGGCCCGCCGACGCGCCGGGATCGGGTTCTGGCCGACGGATGCCGCCTTCCGTCAGGGACCGGTCACGTTCGTGCTCTTCGTCCCGGTCGCCTTCGTGGTCTACCTCTCCTCGTGGATCGGCTGGCTCGCCACCGACGACGGCTACGGACGGCAGTCCGCCGCCGACGCGCCGGCGACGGGGCTCTGGTCGTGGGTGCCACCGGCGCTGCAGAGCCTGTGGACCTATCACCGCGCGATCTACGACTTCCACGTCGGGCTGACCACCGGTCACGGCTACGCGAGTCCCGCGTGGCAGTGGCCTCTGCTGCTGCGGCCCACCTCGATGTACTACGAGTCGACGCCGCAGGGCGAAGGCGGCTGCAGCGCGGCGAACGGGTGCGTCGAGAACATCTACAGCATGCCCAACCCGCTGATCTGGTACGCGTCCGTAGCCGCCGTGCTGTACCTCGTGTACCGGTTCGTCCGCACGCGGGACTGGCGGTTCGCGCTCGTGCTCACCGGTGTCGGATTCACCTACGCTCCGTGGCTGCTGTACCCCGAGCGCACGATGTTCCAGTTCTATTCGATCGCGATGCTGCCCTTCCTGCTGCTGGCGCTCACGTTCGCCCTGCGCGACATCGCCGGCGCGCCCGACGACGACGCCTACCGCCGCGCGAGCGGACAGCGGATGGTGCTCGTCTTCCTGGCGGTGGTGGTCGTGCTGTCGGCGTTCTGGTATCCGATCCTCACCGCCACGTCGGTGCCGTACGACTTCTGGCGAGCCCACAACTGGATGCCGGGCTGGATCTGACGCTCACGCCACGAGCTCACTCGCATCGGTGACGGGCAGCCGGCAGGCGAAATTCCGGCAGTCGTAGGCGGTCGGCATCCCGTGGAGGGCGACCTTGTCCTCGAACAGCGCGAACCCCGCGTCCGCCCAGGTTGCGGCCTGCATCGGCGTCACGAGCGCCACCACATCGGCCGGGATCGCCCGAGCGGCCGCTACGAGGGGCCCCTCGAGCGGCCTGCCGACCACCACCACCTGGCGCGGGGGCATCGCCAGGGACGCGGCCACCCGCAGCATCGCGGCATACGCGAGCGGCTGGGCGAGCGCGGCGGCCGCATGGCGGGCGACGATCCGCTCCGCGAGGGCCCGCAGGTCATCGCTCGCGCCGAGCATCCACAGCGCAGCAGCCGCCTCGGCCAGCGCGGCGTACCCGGAGGGCTCGTCGCCGTCGGACGCGGCATCCGGAGCGGCCACGCCCTGCGCGGCCAGCACGGGGTCACCCCCGCCGGGCGTCTGCAGCTCGCCGTCTTCGGTGACGCATGCGCGGACGAGATCGCGGGCGCGCTGGGCGTAGGCGACTTCGCCGGTGGCGACCGCGAGCGCGACGAGCCCGGTGGCGAACTGGCCGTAGTCGGCGAGCGTGGCCGCCGCGGTGGAGGGGATCTCATCGAGCGAAGCGCGCACGAGCGACCCGTCGGCACGCGCGTTGGCGCCGACGACGGCATCGGCGGCCCAGCGGGCGGCGTCGATCCACTCGTGATCCTCCAGCCGCGCTCCGGCACGCGCGAGCGCACCGATCGCGAGCCCGTTCCACCCGGTCACGACCTTGCCGTCGACCGCCGGCGGCTCCAGAGACGACCGGGCGGCGGCATCCCGTTCGTAGTAGCCGCCCTCGCTGCGGTCGCCGTCGATCCACGACTCGGAATCCTGTGCGGCGCCGAATCCCCCGTCGGGCTGCTGGAGCACGTCCAGAAGGAATCGCGCGATCCCGCGGGCGGTCGGCGCGTCGCCCGCGTCGACGGCGACCTCGAGCAGCTGGGCGTTGTCGGTCAGCATCCGCTCGTAGTGCGGGATCGTCCAGTCGCGACGCGTGGCGTAGCGGAAGAACCCGCCCTCCACCGCATCGCGCAGGGGTGAGGCGGCCATCGCGGCCAGCGCGCGGTCGGCGACGGCGGATGCCGCAGGGTTCGCGTCACGGATCGCCCGGGTCTGCAGAAACCGCAGCGCGGTCGCGATCGGGAACTTGGGTGCCGCGGGGTCGCCGCCTCCGAATCCGCCGAACTGCGCGTCCTCGCGCGCCTCGATCGCGGCGGCGGCCCGGGCGAGGTCGTCGAGCGACGGGACGGCGCCGTCTCGCGGATGCCGCCGCCCCGGCTTCGGCGAGCGCCGAGGCGACAGCCTCGGCGGTGCCGTCGACCTGCGCGCGGCGCTGCGTCCACGCCTCGTGGACGGCGGCGAGCACCTGCGTGAACGACGGGATGCCCGAGCGCGGCTCGGGCGGGAAGTAGGTTCCGGCGTAGAACGGACGACCCTGCGGCGTCGCGAAGACCGTGAGCGGCCAGCCGAGGTGCGGGGTGAAGGCCGCCGCGGCGGCCATGTAGGCGGCATCCACCTCGGGGTGCTCTTCACGGTCGACCTTCACGGCGACGAAGTCCCGGTTGATCGCCTCGGCGGTCGCGGGGTCGGCGAACGACTCGCGCGCCATGACATGGCACCAGTGGCAGGTGGAGTACCCGATCGAGACGAGCACCGGCACGTCGCGCCGTCGCGCTTCGGCGAAAGCGGCCTCACCCCAGGGGTACCAGGCCACGGGGTTGCCGGCGTGCGCGCGCAGGTATGGGCTGGCGGAGGACTCGAGCCGCGGGTTCACGCGTCCACGTTACGTCCGCGACCCGGTCGCGCGCCGGTCGGTCAGTGGACCTCGTCGGGATGGGCGCTGACGCGACCGCTGCCGTCACCGGGGTCGAGCGCATCGATCGCGCTCATCTCGGCATCCGACAGCGCGAAATCGAACACGTCGAGGTTCTCCTCGAGCCGCTCGCGGCGCACCGACTTGGGGAACACGATGAACCCCTTCTGCAGGTGCCAGCGCAGCACGACCTGCGCCGGCGACTTCTCGTGCGCGGATGCCGCGTCCTTCACCGCCGGGATGCCGAACAGGTCGTACTTGCCCTGCCCGAGCGGCCCCCACGCCTCGATCCGCACGCCCTGGGACGCCGCCCAGTCGGTCACGTCACGCTGCTGATAGGCCGGGTGCAGCTCGATCTGGTCGACCGCGGGAACGACGCCGGTCGAGGCGACGATGCGCTCGAGGTGCGTCACGAGGAAGTTCGAGACGCCGATGCTGCGCGTCAGCCCCGCTTCGCGCAGCTCGATCAGCTTCTCCCACGCGTGCAGGTAGTTGTCTCTTGCCGGAGTCGGCCAGTGCACGAGGTAGAGGTCGACCTGCTCGAGGCCCAGCTTGTCGAGGCTCTCGCGGATCGCGGTGTGCGGCTCTTCGCCGTCGTGCCGGTCGTTCCAGAGCTTCGTGGTGACGAAGAGCTCCCGACGCGGGATGCCGCTGCGGGCGATCGCCGCACCGACGCCCTCTTCGTTGCCGTAGATGGCGGCAGTGTCGATGTGCCGGTACCCGACCGCCAGGGCCTCGGAGACCGCGCGCTCGGTGTCGGCCGGCGGGACCTTGAACACGCCGTAGCCGAGCTGGGGGATGTCGTAGCCGTCGTTGAGCTGGACCGTGGGGATCGTCATGGTTCCAGCCTAGGAGCCTCTCGTCCAGCCCTGGTCGGGCTCGCTCGCGATCGGCGGCGAGGTCTGCCGCCCGCGTCGACCGCGGCGCGGCTCCCTTCCCGGGCCCTTGCGGCGGCACCGGGCGCGTCGAAGCCGGCGAGCGGATCGACCTCGCAGCCGAGCTCGGCGTCGCATCCGATCCGCAGTCTCCCACGTCCGGCGGATGTCGGCCACCGACTCCTCGAGCACGATCGATGCCGTCGGAGGTGAGCCGGTACCAGCGCCACTGGAAGTCGCCGCGCACGTCGACGAAGCCCGCGTCGCGCAGGATCCGCAGGTGCTTGGAGACGGCGGTGCGGCTGATGCGGAACTCCTACCCGACGACTGCCGCGAGCTCGCCGGCCGTGTGCTCGCCGCTGGCGAGGATGTCGATGATCCGTCGCCGCGCGGGCTCGGCCATCGCCTCGAACGGGTGCATGGGATCGCGGATGCGGCGTGCGATGCGGACTGTGCGACGTCGCGGTCGCCGCGGCAGTGCGCGATGCGACTGCAGGTCACGACGCCGCTCCGGACACGCATCGAACTTCCGGCTCACACATCCCGACGCAGAACTCGCTGGCATCGAACTTGACCGGTTCACACGGCAGTCCAGGCCACACGTCTGTGTGAACCGGAAGTTCAATGCGCTCCGGAGGCTTCGCGCCGCCGACCCTCCGACAGCGCGCGATCCGAACAGCCCGGCTCGGTACGATCGAAGGCTATGCCCGCGCCCGAACCCGTCATCTCGTATCCGCCGGAGCTGCCCGTCAGCGCCGCGCGCGACGAGATCGCGCGCGCGATCCGCGACCACCAGGTCGTGATCGTCGCCGGGGCGACCGGCTCGGGCAAGACGACGCAGCTGCCGAAGATCTGCCTCGAACTCGGGCGCACCCGCATCGCGCACACGCAGCCGCGACGGATCGCGGCCCGCACGATCGCCGAGCGCATCGCCGAAGAGCTCGAGGTGCCGCTCGGCACGACGGTCGGCTACAAGGTGCGCTTCACCGACAAGGTGCAGGACGACACCCGCGTCGCGCTCATGACCGACGGCATCCTGCTCAACGAGATCCACCGCGACCGGCTGCTGCGCCGCTACGACACGATCATCGTCGACGAGGCCCACGAGCGGTCGCTCAACGTCGACTTCCTGATCGGGTACCTGACGCAGATCCTCCCGAAGCGCCCCGATCTGCGGGTGATCGTCACCAGCGCGACGATCGATCCCGAGAGCTTCGCGAAGCACTTCGCGGATGCCGACGGCACACCCGCGCCGATCATCGAGGTCTCGGGGCGCACGTATCCGGTCGAGATCCGCTATCGAGGGCCCGAAGACGCCGCGGCCGACGAGGTCGACGGCATCACCGCCGCCCTGCGCGAACTCGATCGCGAGGCTCCGGGCGATGTGCTGGTGTTCCTGCCGGGCGAGGCGGAGATCCGCGACGCGATGGATGCCGTGCGCGGCATGTACGCGAAGGATGCCGCTCCCACCGAGGTGCTCCCCCTCTACGGCCGCCTCAGCGCAGCCGAGCAGCACCGGGTCTTCGAGCGGTCGAGCCTGCGCCGGCGTCCGGCGCCGCGTGATCCTGGCGACCAACGTCGCCGAGACGAGCCTCACGGTTCCCGGCATCCGGTACGTCGTCGACACCGGCACCGCCCGCATCTCGCGCTACAGCGCGCGCACGAAGATCCAGCAGCTGCCGATCGAGGCCGTCTCGCAGGCCTCCGCGCAGCAGCGCTCGGGCCGGGCCGGCCGCACGAGTCCGGGCATCGCGATCCGGCTGTACTCCGAAGAGGACTTCCAGAAGCGGCCGGAGTTCACCGAACCCGAGATCCTGCGCACCAGCCTGGCGTCGGTCATCCTGCAGATGCTCTCGCTCGGCTTCGGCGACATCACGGCCTTCCCGTTCCTGACCAAGCCCGACTCGCGCGGCGTGAAAGCGGCGATCGACCTGCTCCTGGAGCTCGGGGCCGTGCGGATGCCGGGCCGCGGCGAGGGCTCCGCCGCACGCCTCACCGACCTGGGCCGCGAGATCTCGCGCCTGCCGATCGATCCGCGCTTCGCGCGCATGCTGATCGAGGCGAAGCGGATCGGCGTGCAGCCGGACGTGCTCGCGATCGTGGCGGGCATGTCGATCCAGGACGTGCGCGAGCGGCCCGAGGAGCGCCGCGAGGAGGCCGACCGCCTGCACGCGCGATTCGTGGATCCGACGAGCGACTTCGTCACTCTCCTGAACCTCTGGAACCATCTGCAGGAGCAGCAGGCCGCCCTCGGCTCGAGCGCGTTCCGGCGGCTCTGCCGCTCGGAGCACCTCAACTACGTGCGCGTGCGCGAGTGGGTGGATGTGCACCGCCAGCTGCGCACGCTCGTCGGCGCGCGGCGAACCGACGGCACCGACGAGCACCGCCGATCCCGACGACCTGCACAAGGCGATCCTCAGCGGTCTGCTGTCGCACATCGGCATCCTCGACGAGCGCACCTCGCCCAAGGCCGGCACCGCCGGAGGCCGCAGCGAGTCCAAGCGCGCACAGGGCGGCGGCGAGTACGTCGGCGCGCGCGGCGCGCGGTTCGCGATCTTCCCGGGTTCGGGGCTGCGCAAGAAGCGCCCGACCGCCGTGATGGCCGCCGAGCTCGTCGAGACGTCGCGCCTGTTCGCCCGCACGGTCGCGGCCGTCGACCCGGCCTGGGCCGAGTCGCTCGCCGGCGATCTCGCCAAGCGCCAGCTCAGCGAGCCGCACTGGTCCAAAGCGGCGGGGGCGGCATCCGTCTACGAGAAGGTGACCCTGTTCGGGGTCGAGATCATCCCCCGGCGCCGCGCCCAGCTGGCCCGCTTCGACCGTCCGCTCGCGCGCGAGCTGTTCCTCCGGCACGCGCTCGTCGAGGGCGAGTGGGACCCTGCCGGCCCTCGACAAGCGACTGACCGCGTTCGAGCGGCGCAACCTCGAGCTGCGCCGGCGGCTCGAGAAGATCGAGGAGCGCGAGCGCCGCCGCGACATCCTCGTCGGCGACGAGGCGGTGTTCGCGTTCTACGACGCGCGCATCCCCCGCGACGTGTTCGATGTGCGCTCGTTCGAGGCGTGGTGGCGGGATGCCGCGACTCGAACGCCCCGCCTGCTCGACATGACCGAGGCCGACCTCCTCGACGACGCTGGCCGCGCCGACGAGCGCGCGTTCCCGGCTCGCTGGCGGCAGGCCGACCAGGTGCTCTCGCTCACCTATCGCTTCGAGCCGGGTGCGGCCGGACGACGGCGTGACCGCGGTCGTGCCGCTCGCCCTGCTCGCGCAGGTGCGTCCGGAGGGCTTCGACTGGCAGGTGCCGGGGATGCGCGACGAGATGATCACCGCGCTGCTGCGCGCTCTGCCCAAGGCGATCCGCCGCCACGTCGTGCCCGCCGCCGACTGGGCCGCGAAGTTCGCGGAGGAGCTGGAGGGGATGGGACCCGAAGCGCACGAGGGGCTGCCGCCCGCCTCGCTGCGCGACGCGCTGGCCGCCCGCATCCAGCGGGTGGCGAACCAGCCCGTGACCGCGTCCGACTTCGAACTCGAACGGGTGCCGGCGCACCTGAAGGTCTCGTTCCGCGTCGTCGACGAACGGGGGCGCGCCGTCGGCTCGGATCGCGACCTCGCCGAGCTGCAGAAGCGGCTCGGCGATCGCGCACGCACGTCCGTGGAGAAATCGGTCAGCCGGTCGGCGGGTGACCGCCGCGACACGGCACGGCTCACGCCGGATCTGTCGGCGCTTCGACCCACGGATGCCTCGGCGCCGGGAATCACCCCGCGCAGCGGTGCTGATCGCATGGGACTTCGACGACCCTGCCCGAGGTCGTCGACACGCAAGGTCGCCGGCGGCGTCGTCCGCGGCTACCCCGCACTGGTCGACGAGGGCTCGAGCGTCGCCCTGCGCGTGGAGACGACACCCGAGGCCGCCGAACGCGCGACGCGTACCGGCATCCGCCGACTCCTGCTGCTCGCGGTCGCCCTCCCCCGCGTCCTACGTGCTCGAGCACCTCACCTCTCCCGAGAAGCTCGCCCTGGCCGCCTCCCCCTACCCGTCGGCGAAGGCTCTCGTCGAAGACGCCCGCGTCGCGGTCGCGGATGCCGTCCTCGCCCGCACGGGCGGGGCCGGAGCCGTCCGCTCCCGCGCGGAGTTCGAACGGGTCCGCGACGCGCTGTCGGCCGTGGTGGTCGACGAGACGTTCCAGACCGTGTCGCTGGCCGCCCGCATCCTCACCGGCGCTCGGGATGCCGACCGCGCGGTGCGCGCGCAGAACTCGCTCACGCTCCTGGGCGCGCTGAACGACGTCAAAGGACAGCTCGCCGGCCTGGTCTTCCCGGGGTTCATCTCGCGGACCGGCCTGCGCCCGGCTCGCGCACCTGCCGCGCTACCTGCGCGGCGCCCAGGAGCGGGTGGACGGGCTGTCGGACAACGCCGGCCGCGACCGGCAGCGGATGACCGAGTTCGAGCGGGCGGCGGCGGTCTTCGCCGAGGCGGGCGGATCCATCCCGCTTCCCGCCGACGCGACCCCGGCGCTGACGCGCACGCGCTGGCTCCTGGAGGAGTACCGGGTCAGCCTGTTCGCCCAGCACCTGGGCACCGCCGAGCCGGTCTCGCTCCCGCGCATCCAGAAGTCGCTGCGGGAATAGTCCCCCCGATGAGAGAGGTTGGCCCCGACATGGCTTCAGCGATCGCGTACACCGAATTCGGAGGACCCGAGGTCCTCACCCTGATCGAGATCCCGGCCCCGTGCCCGGGCCGGGCGAGGTCGCCGTGCGCGTCGAAGCTGCAGGCGTCAACCCGATCGACTGGAAGCTGCGGAAGGGCCTCCGCGCGTCGGACCCGCTGACCGAGCCCCGGCGGGTCGGCTCCGACGCCGCGGGAATCGTGACAGCCGTCGGCATCGAGGTCGACGGCTTCCGCGTCGGCGATGCGGTGGTCGTGTTCGGCGCGTCCGGCGCCTACGCGTCGGAGATCGTCGTGCGCGCCGAGAACGTCCAGCCCCGGCCGCCGCAGCTCAGCGCCGCCGAAGGTGCGGCCCTCGGCATCCCGGTCGGCACCGCCTATCAGGTGCTGCGCTCGCTGGCCGTCGGCCCGGCCGACACCCTGCTGGTGCACGGCGGCTCGGGGTCGGTCGGCCAGGCCGCGATCCAGTTCGCGCGCCTGTGGGGCGCCACCGTCGTCGCCACGTCGTCGGAGCGCCGATTCGACCGCATCCGCGAACTCGGCGCGACGCCCGTCGCGTACGGCGAGGGACTCATCGACCGCGTGCGCGCCGCCGCGCCGCAGGGGGTCACCGTGGCGGTCGACGCCGCCGGCACCGACGAGGCGATCGAGACCTCGCTCGACCTCGTCGCGGATCGCGATCGCATCGCCACTCTCGTGCGGGGGCGGGATGCCGCGTCCTTCGGCATCCGCGCCTTCTCGGGCGGCGGGCCGAGAGCCGCTCAGCGAACGCGAGCAGGGATGGCGCCGCGAGGCGATCCCGGTGACGATCGCGCTGCTCGCGGCCGGGCGCTTCTCCGTCGAGCTCGGCCCCTCGTTCCCCCTTGCGGAGGCGCGCCGCCGCGCACCAGGCGGTCCAGGACGGCACGGACGGGAAGGTCACGCTCGTCCCGTAGTCCGCTCCCGAGCCCCGCGGGCTGCGCGCCCCGCATCCGCGCGGCGCAACACTTCGACACACGAACGGGCGCCGCGGGGCGCTCACCTCGACAATGGAGGCATGTCCGAGGTCTCCCGTTCCTTCGCGACGGCGCAGGTGCAGGCGGGGTACGTTCCCGGTGTCGCCGAGAACACCGCCGTCCCGCCCATCTATCAGTCCAACGCGTTCGAGTTCGGCTCGCTGAGCGAAGCGCGCGATCTGTTCGCGCTGCGCCGCGAGGGCAACATCTACAGCCGCGCGGCCAATCCGACCGTGCTGGTGTTCGAGCAGCGGGTCGCCGAGCTCGAGGGCGGCATCGCGGCGGCGGCCGTGGCCTCCGGCCAGGCCGCGGTGGCGCTGGCGCTCCTGGCGCTGGCCAAGCAGGGCGAGCACATCGTCGCCGCGCGGCAGCTCTACGGCGGCACCGTCGATCTGCTGCAGGACACGTTCGCCGACTGGGGCATCGAGGTCACCTTCGTCGACCAGGACGACGCGGATGCCTGGGCGGCGGCGGTCCGGCCGAGCACGCGCGCCCTGTTCGCGGAGTCGATCACGAACCCGAACGCCCAGGTGCTCGACATCCGCGCGGTCGCGCGCGTGGCGCGCGCCGCGGGCGTGCCGCTCGTGATCGACCACACGGTGGCCACGCCCTACCTGCAGCGCGTGAAGGACTTCGGCGCCGACATCGTCGTGCACTCGGCGACGAAGTATCTCGGCGGGCACGGCACGTCGCTCGGCGGGGTCGTCGTCGACCTCGGCACGTTCGACTTCGCGCGCGAACCCGCCCGCTGGCCGCAGCTCACCGAGCCGTATCGGCGCGTGCGCGGGGGCAGCCTGGTCGAGCGGTTCGGCGCGACGGGGTCGCCCTTCATCGCACTGGTCAAGACGAAGTACGTCCACGACCTCGGGCCCTCGCTGTCCGCGTTCAACGCCTTCCAGCTGCTCCAGGGCCTGGAGACCCTCGATCTGCGGATCGCGCGCCACAGCGCGAGCGCCCTCGAGGTCGCACGCTTCCTCGAGGGCCACCCCGCGGTCTCGAGCGTGAACCACCCCGGCCTCGAGTCCAGTCCGTGGCACGAGCTGGCACTCGAGTACCTGCCGCGGGGCGCGGCATCCGTCTTCTCGTTCGACGTGCACTCCACCGGCGATGCCGAGTCCGACTTCGCCCGCGTCGAGGCGCTCATCGCGCGCCTCGAAGTGGTGCGCCTCGTCGCGAACATCGGCGACGCGCGCAGCCTGATCGCCCACCCGGCGTCGATGACCCACAGCCACATGTCGCCGACCCAGCTCGCCGAGGCGGGCATCACGTCCACGACGATCCGGCTCTCGATCGGCCTGGAGGACCCGGCCGACGTGATCGCCGATCTCGAGCCGCGCGCTGGCCGACCTCGCCGACGCGGCCCCCGCCGTCGACGCGGGTCAGAGCCTGTCGTCGGTGCTCTGACCGTAGACGTTCTGGTAGCGGTCGAAGAGGCTGTCGATCGCGGCCTGCGGGATCGGGATGAGGGGTCCCGCCTGCGCGGCGATGTGCACGGTGCGCGCGACGTCCTCGACCATCACGGCCGCCTTCACCGCGTCCTTCGCGGACGCGCCGATCGTGAACGGCCCGTGGTTCTGCATGAGCACGGCACGGGAGCGGTGACCGGTCAGGGTCTCGACGATCCCGCGACCGATCGAGTCGTCGCCGATGATCGCGAACGGGCCGATCGGGATCGGGCCCGCCGAACTCGTCGGCCATCGCGGTGATGACGCACGGGATCTCCTCGCCGCGCGCCGCCCACGCCACGGCGTACGTGGAGTGCGTGTGCACCACACCGCCCACGTGCGGCATGTGACGGTACACGTAGGCGTGCGCGGCCGTGTCGCTCGACGGCGACCGCTCGCTGCCCGGCGACCCCGGCACGACGTTGCCGTCGAGGTCGCAGAGGATCATGTTCTCGGGCGTCAGGTCGTCGTACGAGACGCCGGAGGGCTTGATCACGAACAGGTCCTCGCCGGGGACGCGGCCCGAGACGTTGCCGCCGGTCCAGACGATGAGCCCGTAGCGCACGAGTTCGGAATGCAGGGCCGCCACGTCGGCGCGGACGGCGGCGATGGCGTCGATGTTACCGGTCACATCGCCGAGTCTATCGAGTGCGTCCCTGCCTCGATGCCCGCCCGGCTACCTCATCGCCGGCTCGAGGGTGGCTACGCTCGAGGGATGACTGGACTGCGCTGGGGAATCCTTGCCACGGGCGGTATCGCCCACGCCTTCGCCTCCGACCTGCGAACCGCCGGGCTCGACCTCGCCGCGGTCGGCTCGCGCTCGCGCCGAATCCGGGCGAGCGCTTCGCCGAGGAGTTCGACGTCCCGCGCGTGCACGGCTCGTACGAGGCGCTCGCGTCGGACCCCGACGTCGACATCGTCTACGTCTCGACGCCGCATCCGATGCACGCCGAGAACGCGATCCTCGCGCTCGAGCACGGCAAGCACGTGCTCGTCGAGAAGCCCTTCACCCTCACCGGCGCCGAGGCCGCCGCGGTGCGCGATGTCGCCGCGGAGAACGGGCTGCTCGCGATGGAGGCGATGTGGACCCGCTACCTGCCGCACATGATCCGCATCCGCGAGATCGTCGCCTCCGGCGCGCTCGGCGACGTCCGCGCGGTGCTCGCCGACCACACGCAGAAGATCTCGACCGATCCCGCCCACCGCCTCAACAACCTCGAACTCGGCGGCGGCGCTCTGCTCGACCTCGGCATCTACCCGATCTCCTTCGCGTGGGACATCCTCGGCGCCCCGAGCACGGTCACCGCGTCCGCCCACGATCGGCGCGACGGGCGTGGACGACGAGGTGGCGACGATCTTCACGCACGCCGCGCGGCGCGCGTCTCGACCTCGCTCTCGGCATCCCACGCCGCCGGCCCCAACACCGCCTCGATCGTCGGCACCGAGGCGCGCATCGACATCGACCGCGTCTGGTACACCCCGACCTCGTTCCGTCTCGTCGCGCCGGACGGCGCGGTCCTCGAGTCGTACGAGTCGCACATCCAGGGCCGCGGCATGCAGTTCCAGGCGCTCGCCGCCGAGCGCTACGTCGCCGCGGGCGCCCACGACAGCGACATCCTGCCGATCGACGAGACCGTCGCGATCATGGGCACCCTCGACGAGGTGCGCCGCCAGATCGGCCTCGTCTACCCCGAGCGAGCGCTGAGCGCAGGCGCGCCGCCTGTCACACTGGAGGGATGCCCGACTCGCAGAACTCCCGCGTCGCCGTCTACCTCGACTTCGACAACATCGTCATCTCCTGGTACGACCGCGTGCACGGCCGCAACTCGTACGGGCGCGACCGCCAGCGCATCATCGAGACGCCCGAAGACCCCGAGATCGCCGAGCGCCTGACCGCCGCGACGATCGACGTCGGCGCGATCATCGACTACGCGGCATCGTTCGGCACGCTCGTGCTCACGCGGGCGTACGCCGACTGGTCCTCGCCGGTCAACGCGGTCTACCGCACGCAGCTCGTGGCCCGCGCGGTCGACCTCGTGCAGCTGTTCCCCGCCGCGGCGTACGCGAAGAACGGCGCCGACATCCGCCTGGCCGTCGACGCCGTCGAGGACATGTTCCGCCTGCCCGACCTCACCCACGTCGTGATCGTGGCCGGCGACTCGGACTACGTGCCGCTCGCGCAGCGCTGCCGCCGGCTCGGCCGCTACGTCGTGGGCGTCGGCGTGGCCGGGATCGACCGCGAAGTCGCTCGCCGCGGCGTGCGACGAGTTCGAGGCCTACGACTCGCTGCCGGGCGTTCCCCGCGTCGCGCGGGTCGGCGACCAAGGATGCCGGATCCCGCGCGCCCTCCGAGGACCTCCCGCGGCCAAGGCCGCCGCCGCCGAAGACGCCCCGGTCCGAGCCGGCGGACGCCCCGCACGCGCGGCGGACGCGGCGCCGAAGAAGGCCCCGGCGAAGCGATGCCGCGCACGCGCGGCCGACGGCGTCGCCACCGACAGCCGCGGCGGACACCGGCGCCGAGACCGCGCCGCCCGCAGAGGCGACCGCGGCGGATGCCGTCACGCCGGCTCGCCGCCGCAGGTCGAGGCATCCCTCATCGAAGCGCTCGGCCCGGCCGCGCCGCCCAAGCGCACCAATCGGCGCGCCTCGTCCACGACGGTCGCCGCGACCGCCGAGCCGCCCGCCGAGCCGGCGCCGGCCGTCGAGGAGCCGCCGGAGGACCCGCAGGAGGTCGCCACCCGGCTTCTCGAGCGCGCCCTGCGGCTCGGTCACGACAAGGACGACGACGCGGAGTGGCTGCACAGCTCGGCGGTGAAGACCCACATGCGCCGCATGGATCCGTCCTTCAGCGAGAAGGCGCTCGGCTACCGCTCGTTCTCGGACTTCGTCAAGGCGCGCGAGTCGATCGCCGAGCTCGAGGAGACCGGTCACGAGCGGCTCGTGCGCCTGCGCGAATAGCGTCGCGCATCTCGGTACGACTCGCGCAACCTACTTGAAACCTGAATCGATTCTCAGGTAAGGTCGCGAGGCGGCATCCCCCCTGCCGTTCTCGCGCTCTACAAGGAGGTATCAGCGCATGGCTCGTCACGCTCAGCCAGTCCCCCCGCACCCCCGACGTCCCCACCGAAGCAGTCGAGTCTCCGTCGCGTCGTCACCGCGTCGATGGCCGGCACGGTCGTCGAGTGGTACGAGTTCTTCCTCTACGCCACCGCGGCGACCCTGGTCTTCAACAAGATCATGTTCCCGCCGTCGGACGACCCGCTCACGCCGATCATCGCCGCGTTCGTCACGTACGCCGTCGGCTTCGTCGCGCGCCCGCTCGGCGGCATCGTCTTCGGCCACTTCGGCGACAAGTACGGCCGCAAGCAGCTTCTGCAGGTCGCGATCGTCCTCGTCGGCGTCGCGACGTTCCTGATGGGATGCCTGCCGACGTACGCCCAGGTCGGCTTCCTCGCGCCGGCACTGCTGGTCGTCCTGCGCTTCGCGCAGGGCTTCGCGGTCGGCGGCGAGTGGGGCGGCGCCGTGCTGCTGGTCGCCGAGCACTCCCCCGACAAGTCGCGCGGGTTCTGGGCGTCCTTCCCCCAGGCCGCCGTCCCGATCGGCAACCTGCTCGCGACGATCGTGCTGCTGGTGCTCAGCCGCACGCTCACCGAGGAGCAGTTCCTCTCGTGGGGCTGGCGCATCGGCTTCTGGCTGTCGGTCGTCATCGTCGCGATCGGGTACTACATCCGCACCCGCGTGACCGACGCGCCGATCTTCCTCGAGGTGCAGAAGAAGGTCGAGCAGGAGGAGCACGTGCGCTACGGCGTGCTCGAGGTGCTGCGGCGCTACCCGCGCGGCGTCTTCACCGCGATGGGCCTGCGCTTCGCCGAGAACATCATGTACTACCTCGTCGTGACGTTCTCGATCACCTACCTCGTGCGTCAATCGAGGTGAACACCGCCGAGATCCTGGGCTACATGGTGATCGCGCACATCGTGCACATGATCGTCATCCCGCTGATCGGCGGGCTCGCCGACCGCATCGGCCGCAAGCCCGTCTACTTCATCGGCGCGGTGCTCGCCGGCACGTGGGGCTTCTTCGCCTTCCCGATGTTCGACACCAAGAGCCCGGCCATCATCCTGCTGGCGATCTGCATCGGCCTGGTCATCCACGCCTTCATGTACGCGCTCGCAGCCGGCGATCATGAGCGAGATGTTCCCGACGCGCATGCGCTACTCGGGCGTCTCGCTCGGCTACCAGGTCACCTCGATCGTGGCGGGCTCGCTCGCGCCGATCATCGCGGCGGCCCTGCTGCAGCGGTTCGACTCGTGGGTGCCGGTCGCGATCTACCTCGCGATCGCCGCGGCGATCACGCTGGTCGCGGTCGTCTCGCTGCGCGAGACGAAGGGCTCGTCGCTGCACGACCTCGACCGCATCGACGAGGAGCGCCTGGCCGAGGACGCACCCGTCGCATCGGTTCGCGCGTAGCACCGTCGATGCGCCGGGGAACCCCCGTCGGCCGCTCCGGCCGGCGGGGGTTCCTCGTGCTCGCGGAGGCCCTTCCGGTACAGTGTCGATCGTGGTAGGACGCATCGCCCCACCCGGCTCGCAGTCTTCACTTCGTGAAGCGAACCGAGCCCGGCTCGTCGAGTCGCTCAAACGGCATGGGCGACTGACTCAGGTCGAGCTGGCCGGAAGCACCGGCCTGTCGCCCGCGACGGTGTCGAACATCGTCAAGGAGCTGACCGCATCCGGGCTGCTGCACACGTCGATCACCTCGCGCAGCGGCCGGCGCGCGACGCTCGTCTCCCTCGCACGACAGCTCGGCCTCGTCGCCGGCGTGCACTTCAGCTCGCGCCAGCTGCACATCGCGATCGCCGACGCCACGCGCACCGTCGTCACGCAGACCTCGCTCCCCCTCGCGCTCGACCACCGGCACGACGCCGAGCTCGATCGGCTCAGCATCCTGCTGGGCGACATGATGGAGACCCTCGGCGGATCCGTGGGCGACCTGCTCGCCGTCGGGCTCGCCCTGCCCGCTCCGATCGACCCGCGCACCGGCATGGTCTCCACGCCCGGCCTCCTGCGGGGCTGGGAGGGCGTCGACGTCGCCGAGAGCCTCACCGCCCGCATCGGCCGTCCCGTCTTCGTCGACAGCGAGGCGAACCTGGCAGGCCTCGCCGAAGCGCGCGAGGGCAGCGCCCGGAACGCCTCGTCGTCGGTCTTCATCCGCGTCGGACACACGATCAGCGCCGGCCTGATCGTCGGCGGCGACCTGTTCCGCGGGGTGAACGGCAAGGCCGGACAGATCGGGCACGTCACGATCGACGAGAACGGCCCCATGTGCCGCTGCAGCAACCGCGGCTGCCTCGAGACCTACGCCGGCGGACCCGCGCTGCTGTCGCTGTTCCCGCCGAGCGAGGGAATGCAGCGCCTGCGCGACCTCATCCAGGCCTCGGATGCCGGCGACGGCAGCTCCCGCCGCGTGATCGCCGACGCCGGCCGGCACATCGGCATCGCCGCGGCGAGCCTGTGCAACCTGTTCGACCCCGAGCTGATCGTCGTGGGCGGCGAACTCGGCGAGGCCGGCGAGATCCTGATGGCCCCCATGCGCCACTCCCTGGAGCGGACCGCTCTCGCCTCGGCATCCGGCCTGCCGGAGATCGTGGGCGCCTCCTTCGGCGGGTGGGCCGAGACGCGCGGCGCGATCACGATCGCACTCGATCACGTCACCGTCGACGCCGAAGCCATTCCGTTCTCGGCGTAGGCGCGGTGCCGCTGATGTCGAAACCCGCAATGAGGCGCGCGCGAAAGCCCCGCGTGCGCCCGATCGCCCTGCTGATCGCCGCGACCGCCGTCGCCCTGGCAGGGTGCACCGGTGAGACGGCGACCCCCAGCGAAGGGACCATCGCGCTGCTGCTGCCGGATGCCAAGACCGCACGCTACGAGACGTTCGACCGTCCGCTGTTCGAGGCGAAGGTCGCCGAGCTCGGCGACTACGACGTGCTGTACTCCAACGCCGACGGCGACGCGACCAAGCAGCAGCAGCAGGCCGAGTCCGCCCTCGCGGCGGGCGCGGACGTGCTGGTGCTCGACGCGTTCGACACCCAGGCGGCGGTCAGCATCGTCCTGTCGGCCAACGCCCAAGGCGTGCCGGTGATCTCCTACGACCGCCTCATCGCGGGCGGAGACCTGGCCTACTACATCTCGTTCGACAACGAGCTCGTCGGCGACCTGCAGGCGACCGAGTTCGTCGGTGCGCTCGAGGCGGCCGGCGACGGCACCGTCGGGCGTGCTCCTGGTCAACGGCTCGCCCACCGACAGCAACGCCGCACAGTTCAAAGAGGGCGCGCGGCGCGTGATCGACGAGAGCGATCTGCGCGTGCTCGCCGAGTACGACACGCCGGGCTGGAGTCCGGAGAAGGCGCAGGAGTGGGTCGCCGGTCAGATCGCGCAGTACTCCGGCCAGATCGCCGGGATCTATGCGGCCAACGACGGCGTCGCCGGCGGCGCGATCTCCGCGCTCAAGGCGGCCAACGTGTCGCCCTTCCCCGTCGTGACCGGACAGGACGCCGAGCTGGCCGCCATCCAGCGCATCATCACGGGCGATCAGCTGATGACCGTCTACAAAGCCATCCGGCCGCAGGCCGAGCGTGCGGCCGAGGTCGCCGTCGCCCTGATCGACGGCGAGGAGATCGTGGCCCCGCTGGAGATCCAGGGCACCCCGGCGACGCTCCTCGAGCCCGTTCCGGTCACGATCGACAACATCATGGAGACCGTCGTGGCCGATGGATTCTGGACGGTCGCAGACATCTGCACGCCCGCCCTCGCCGCCGCGTGCGAAGCGGCCGGCATCCGATGACCTCGGATGGCCGTCAGCGATGAGAGCATGACCTCTATGTCGATGACACAGCCGCGATCGGGTCGCTCGCGCGAGCGCGTGCTGACCGTGCACGCGATCGGCAAGCGCTTCGGCGCGGTCAAGGCCCTGACCGACGTCGACTTCTGGGTGAACGAGGGCGAGGTCGTCGCGCTCATCGGAGACAACGGGGCCGGCAAGTCCACGCTCGTCAAGCTGCTCTCCGGCGTGTACTCCCCCGACTCGGGAGTGATCGAGTACGACGGAGAGCCGGTCGAGATCCACAGCTCCGGCCGATGCGCAGGAGCTCGGGATCGCCACCGTCTTCCAGGACCTCGCGCTGTGCGACAACCTCGACGTCGTGGCGAACCTGTGGCTCGGGCGCGAGCTGCGCACCGGACGCACCCTCGACGAGGTCGACATGGAGCAGCAGACCTGGACGCTGCTGCGCGAGCTGTCGGCGAAGATCCCCTCCGTGCGCACGCCCGTGGCCTCGCTCTCGGGCGGCCAGCGCCAGACGGTGGCGATCGCGCGGTCGCTGATCGGCGACCCGCGCATCGTCATCCTCGACGAGCCGACCGCCGCGCTGGGCGTCGCCCAGACGGCGGAGGTGCTCAACCTCATCGAGCGGCTCCGCGAGCGCGGCCACGGCGTCGTGCTCGTCAGCCACAGCATGGCCGACGTCATGGCCGTCGCCGACCGGGTGGTGGTCCTGCGCCTCGGACGCAACAACGGCGTCTACAACATCGCGGACGTGACCAGCGAGACGCTCATCGCCGCGATCACCGGCGCGACCGACAATGCGGTCGCCCGTCGCGCATCCGATCGCGCCACGCCCGAGCCCACGGACGGAAAGGTCATCCGGATGCGGGACCTCAACGCCCGGCGCGGCCAGAACCCGCGCGGCGGGGCAGGGTCATGACCGTCGGCAAGGAAGCACCGCCGACCGCGCCGGTGCCCGCCGACGAGGAGCGACTCCTCAGCGCGGAGGGTCTCCGCTCCGCCGCGGCGTCGCTCGCGGCCCGCATCCGCGGCGGCGACCTCGGATCCCTTCCCGTCATCGTCGGCCTGGTCGTCATCTGGGCGGTCTTCCAGGCGCTCAATCCCGTGTTCCTCTCCAGCGCGAACCTCGTGCTACCTGACGATGCAGTGCGCCGCGATCGGCACGATCGCCCTGGGCATCGTGCTGGTGCTGCTCGTCGGCGAGATCGACCTCTCGGTCGGCTCGGTCTCGGGCCTTGCCGCGGCGATCCTCGCGGTGACGTTCGTGCAGCTGCAGTGGAACATCGTCCTCGCGCTGATCGCCGCGATCGGCGCGGGCATGCTCGTCGGCCTGCTCTACGGCTTCCTGTACACGCGCTTCGGCCTGCCCAGCTTCGTCATCACGCTCGCGGGCCTGCTGGGGTTCCTCGGGCTGCAGCTGTGGGTGCTCGGCGACACGGGATCGATCGGTCTGCCGTTCGACTCGTGGATCGTGCAGTTCGCGCAGCAGTGGTACCTGCCGGCGTGGGCGTCGTACGTCGTGGCAGGGCTGACCGCGCTCGCGTACGCGTGGGTGCTGCTTCGGCGCGCGCGCCAGCGCTCCGCGGCCAACCTCGTGAGTCAGAGCTACCTGGAGATCGGGCTGCGCAGCGGCGCGCTGGTCGCCTTCCTCGTGCTCGCCGCCTGGTACCTGAACCTCGACCGCGGCGTCGGCGTGATGTTCCTGTTCTTCCTCGTGCTGGTCGTCGTCGTCAACTTCGCCCTGACCCGCACCCGCTGGGGGCGAGCGGTGTACGCGGTCGGCGGATCCGTCGATGCGTCCCGCCGTGCCGGCATCCGCGTCGACAGGATCTACATCTCGGTGTTCATGCTCTGCTCCACCCTGGCCGCGGTGGGCGGCGTCCTGGCCGCGGCCCGGCTGGCATCGGCCAATCAGAGCTCGGGCACCGGCGACGTGAACCTCAATGCGATCGCCGCGGCGGTCATCGGCGGCGCGAGTCTTTTCGGCGGCCGCGGCACGGCCTTCGCCGCGCTGCTCGGCATCTTCGTGATCCAGTCGATCTCGTCGGGTCTGACGCTCATGAACCTCGACTCGTCGGTGATCTTCATGATCACCGGCGTCGTGCTGGTCCTCGCCGTCACCGTGGACTCGCTCTCACGCCGCAAGCGGGCGGCGGTCGGCAGGGCCTGAGCACCCCATTCGTTCACAGCACGAATGCGCAAGCGGCGTTGCCAAAGCGTTACGTTCAAGTCTTGACGCCAAGAACTGATGCCGTCAGGATCGCATCAGCGAGAAACGCGCCGGGTCCCTGGGCGCTCGCACATTCAAAGACGAAAGGCGAAAGATGAAGAAGTCTTCAATCCTCTCCGCGGCCGCCCTCACCGGCACTGCCGCGCTGCTCCTGGCCGGCTGTGCCGGCTCGGGCGGCGGCACGGCCAGTGAAGGTGGCGACGCCGGCGGCGAGTCAGCCGGTCGCGCGTGCGTGATCCTGCCTGACGCGGCGTCCTCGCCGCGCTGGGAGAACTTCGACCGCCCGTACCTCCAGGAGGGTCTGGAGGAGGCCGGCTTCGAGGTCGACATCCAGAACGCTCAGGGCGACGTGGCCAAGTACGGCACGCTCGCCGACGCGCAGCTCACCCAGGGCTGCGGCGTCATGCTGCTCGTGGACTACCAGGGCGCCGCAGAGGCCGTGGCCGCCAAGGCCAAGGCCGAGGGCATCCCGGTCATCGCGTACGACCGCCCGTTCGAGGGTGCCGACTACTACGTGTCGTTCGACAACGTCGAGGTCGGCCGCCTGCAGGGTCAGACGGTCCTCGACGGCCTCGAGACGGCCGGTGTCGCGCCGGCTGACGCGACGGTCGTCTACATCGGCGGAGACCCGACCGACGGCAACGCCGCGATGTTCGCCGAAGGCGCCGCCGAGGTCATGGAAGGCGCCGGTATCGTTCCGGCCGCCGAGCCCCCGGGAGCGTGGGACCAGGCCAAGTCGCAGACCAACTTCGAGCAGGCGCTGACCTCGCTCGGCGGACAGGTCGACGGCGTGTGGGCTGCCAACGACACGAACGCCGCGGGCGTCATCAAGGTCCTCCAGGACAACAACCTCCAGGGTGTTGCCGTGTCGGGTCAGGACGCCAACGTCGCGGGGCTGCAGAACATCCTGCTCGGCTGGCAGACCGCCACGGTCTACAAGCCGGTCGCGGATGAGGCTGCCGCCGCCGTCGAGGTCGCGATCGCTCTGCTGAGCGGCGAGACCGTCGAGACGGACGCTGAGCTGGACGACGGCACGCCGTACATCCAGGTCACGCCGGTGCTGGTCGGACCGAATGAGGTCAACGACGTAGTCGCCGCAGGCGACGCGGCGTACGATGACGTCTGCACGCCGGACGTCATGGCCGCGTGCGAGGAGTTCGGCGTCGTCGCCCCGTAGCAGTCACCCCATCGAGGGCGCCGCGCCTGGGAATGGCGCGGCGTCCTCGACGTGTACCCCCACCGAATCGCAAGGAAGCGAGCATGTCAGACACGACCACTGCGAAAGAGCCGATCATCCAGTTGATCGGCGTGAAGAAGTCATTCGGCCCGGTGAGCGTCCTGAAGGGTGTCGACCTCAAGGTCTACCCCGGCAAGGTCACCGCTCTGGTCGGCGACAACGGCGCCGGAAAGTCGACCCTGATCAAGGGCCTCGCCGGCGTTCAGCCCTACGACGAGGGCGAGGTGCTCATCGACGGCACCCATCGCGACCTGCACGCACCGCGTGATGCCGCCGCCCTCGGCATCGAGGTCGTGTACCAGGACCTCGCGCTGTGCGACAACCTCGACATCGTGCAGAACATGTTCCTCGGCCGCGAGGAGCTCACGTTCGGCACGTTCGACGAGGGCCGCATGGAGAAGGATGCGTCCGACACCCTGCGCGGCCTCTCCGTCCGCACCGTGAAGTCCGTGCGCCAGAAGGTCTCGTCGCTGTCCGGTGGACAGCGCCAGACCGTCGCGATCGCCCGCGCCGTGCTGAAGAAGGCCCGCGTGGTCATCCTCGACGAGCCGACGGCGGCCCTCGGCGTCGCCCAGACCGAGCAGGTGCTCAATCTGGTCAAGCGCCTGTCCGACCAGGGCGTCGCGGTGATCATCATCAGCCACAACCTCGCCGACGTGTTCGAGGTGGCCGACGACATCGCCGTGCTGTACCTCGGCCAGATGGTCGCCCAGATCAACGTCGCCGACACCACCCGCGACGACGTCGTGGGCTACATCACCGGCACCAAGACGATGGGCGTCGAACTCATCGGCACCACCACGATCGCCACAGGAGGCGCAGAGTGAGCGGCACGACGACCGAAGCGGCGCCGAGCCCGGTCGCCAGCGACCTGATCGGCAGCGGGGTCGAAGGCGGCCTCGGCGACCAGATCAAGGCATGGTGGTCGCGCGTCCGCGGCGGCGACATGGGCGTGCTGCCTGCCGTCGGCGGCCTGATCGTGCTCAGCGGTCTCTTCACGCTGCTGAGCCCGTTCTTCCTGACCGAGCGCAACTTCGCGAACCTGCTGAACCAGGCCGCGCCGCTGGTCGTGCTGGGCATGGCGCTCGTGTTCGTGCTGCTGCTCGGCGAGATCGACCTGTCCGCCGGTGTCACGGGCGGCGTCGGCATGGCGCTGTTCGTCGTGCTCTTCGCTCAGTTCGGCATCCCGTGGCCGCTCGCGCTGCTCGTCGGCTTCGGCTTCGGCTTCCTCACCGGTGCGCTGATAGGTTTCTTCGTCGCGAGGATCGGCATCCCGTCGTTCGTCGTGACGCTGGGTCTGTTCCTCGGCTACCAGGGACTCGCGCTCGTCGTGATCGGCCCGGGCGGACTGTTCCGCATCGAGGTTCCCGAGCTCATCGCGCTGCAGAACGGCAACCTGCCGGTCTGGGGCGGCTGGGTCATGCTGCTGGTCATCCTCGCCGTGTCGGCCGGCACCTCCTTCTGGGACCGCGCGCGCCGCACCCGTGCGGGTGTGCCGAACCGCGCGATCTCGCTCGTGTTCATCAAGCTCGGCGTGATCGCGGTGCTCGGCGGCGTGTTCGTCTTCGTGCTGAGCCAGAACCGCGGACAGTCGGTCAACGAGGTGGCCGGCGTGCCGATCATCGTGCCGGTCGTGCTGGTGATCCTCTGGATCGGCACGTTCGTGCTCGACCGCACGAAGTTCGGCCGCTACATCTACGCGATCGGCGGCAACGCCGAAGCCGCGCGCCGCTCCGGTGTGAAGGTGCGCTGGATCAAGTGGTGGGCGTTCGTGATCTGCTCCTCCCTCGCCGTCGCGGCGATGCTCTTCAGCGTCTCGCGCGTCGGCTCGGTGGACGCCACGGTCGGCCGCGACATCGTGCTGAGCGGTGTGGCCGCAGCGGTCGTCGGCGGCGTCAGCCTCTTCGGCGGACGCGGCCGGCTCATGCACGCCGCGATCGGCGCGCTCGTGATCGCCGTGATCACGAACGGCCTCGGCCTGCTCAACCTGCCCGCAGGCGTGAACCTGATCGTCACGGGTGGCGTGCTGATCCTCGCCGCGACGGTCGACGCGCTCTCGCGGCTGCGGTCGGGCGGAGCGATGCGCATCTAGTCGGTTCGCAAGCGGAACGCCGGGATCCCTCAGGGTCCCGGCGTTTCTCGCGTCGGGAGGGATGTCAGACTGTGCCGGATGCCTGCCTACTCCCCCGATGCGCTGCGGCGCTGGCCCGACCTCGAGGCTCCCGAGCTGCTCGCGACGGATGCGGCCGACCGGCTGATCCTCGACGAGTCCGCCGTCGCGCGGAGCGAGGCGCCCGACGGCACGATCGTCGTCATCGGCGACGCGTACGGTGCGCTGACGCTGGGATCGGCGGATGCCGGTGCCACCGGCATCCGCGTCCATCAGGATCTGCTCGCGGGCGAGCGAGCGCTCGAAGCCAATGCGCGCACGGCAGACCTGACCGGCGCTTTCCGCTCGATGGACCTCGGCCCTGAGCTGGTCGCCGGCGCGCGGGTCGTGCTCCTGCGGCTCCCCCGGGCGCTGGACGAGCTCGACGACATCGCCGCGCTGATCGCCGCGCATGCCCACCCCGACGTCGTCGTGTTCGGCGGCGGGCGCCTGAAGCACATGAGCCTGGCGATGAACGACGTCCTGCGCCGTTCGTTCGCGAGGCTCGATGTGACCCACGCGCGGCAGAAGTCCCGCGTGCTGATCGGCCGCGACCCGCTCGACGGGCCATGACCCTCGGCCGCGCGAGAGCCGGCACCCGCGTTCCGGGCCTGTCCGACCCGCTCACGGTCTGCGCGTTCGGCGGCGCGTTCGCGGGCACGGCGATCGACATCGGCACGCGCTTCCTGCTCGAGCAGCTGGTCGACGCGGAGCCTCAGGGCGAGGGCGATGTCATCGACTTCGCGTGCGGCACCGGCGTGATCGCGGCGTGGCTCGCGCTGCGCGCTCCGGCGCGCACGATCGTCGCGACCGACCAATCCGCGGTCGCGGTCGCCTCCGCGCGGGCGACGGCGCAGGCGAACGGCGTCGCCGACCGGGTCGCGGTGGTCCGCGACCTGGGCCTGGCCTCCCGGGCCGATGCGAGCGCCTCCTTCATCGCGCTGAACCCTCCCTTCCACACCGGTTCGGCCGTGCCCCTCACCGGGGTGGCGGCACCGCTGTTCGCAGAGGCCGGCCGGGTGCTCGCGCCCGGCGGCGAGCTGTGGGCCGTGTGGAACTCGCCGCTGCACTACCGACCGGTGCTCGAACGGCTCGTCGGGCGGACCCGCCAGGTCGCGCGCAACGCCAAGTTCACGGTGACGGTCTCGACCCGACGCTGAGGGATATCGCTCTGCTGCATCCAAACCCTGCTCTCGCGCGGAAGAACATTCTGAGCCAGAAGGGGGATGCGGCGGCGGCGAGGTCCCCGCATCTCCCTTCTTCTCGCGTGTTCACGACCCGTCCAGCACCTCCTGGACCCAGGCCGGAACGATCTGCGTCGCCCGACCGGCTCGTGACTGCGTCGAACGGCACCGCCGCATCGCTCGGCTCGAGATTGAGTTCGATCGTCGTCGCGCCGAAAGCGGAGGCGAGTGCGACGTAGCCGGCTGCGGGATACACGGCGCCCGACGTGCCGATCGAGACGAACACGTCGCAGGCGATGACGGCGCTCTCGATGCGGTCGAGTTCGTACGGGAGCTCGCCGAACCAGACGACGTCGGGGCGCAGCATCCGTTCGCCGCACGCCGGGCACGGCGGTCGGTCCTCGAGATCGCCGCTCCACGGAGAGCGGACGCCGCATGCGAGGCACAGCGCACGACGCAGCTCGCCGTGCATGTGCACCAGATTGCGGCTGCCCGCCCGCTCGTGCAGATCGTCGACGTTCTGGGTCACCACGAGCAGCCGGTCACCGAGCGCGCTCTCCAGCCGGGCCAGCGCACGGTGCGCGGCGTTCGGCTGCGCGGCCGCCACCGCCCGGCGTCGCGCGTCGTAGAAGCGGAGCACGGTGGCCGGGTCGCGCTCGAAGCCCTCCGGCGTCGCGACGTCTTCGACGCGGTGGCCCTCCCAGAGGCCGCCCGAGTCGCGGAAGGTGGGCACTCCGCTCTCCGCCGAGATGCCGGCGCCGGTCAGCACGACGATGCGCGGCGATCGGCCGACAGCTGTCGCCTCGGTCACCGCAGCAGCTCGCGCAGGGTCTGGATCGTGTCGGCTTCGTCGGGACGCTTGTCGGGCCGGTAGCCCTTGACCCGGGCGAAGCGCAGCGCGACGCCGCCGGGATAGCGCGTCGAGCGCTGCACGCCGTCGATCGCGATCTCGACGACCGTGACCGGGCGCACGTGCACGGCGTAGGCGCTGCGGTGCGTCTCGATCGACGGGAAGTGCTCGGTCTGCCAGCGCAGCAGCTCGTCGGTGAGGCCCTTGAAGGTCTTGCCGACCATCACGTATCCGCCCGGCTCGCCGAACTCGCCGCTCGGATCGAGCGCGCCCAGGTGCAGGTTCGACAGCTGCCCGGTCCGTCGCCCCGATCCCCACTCGACGGCGAGCACGACGAGGTCGTACGTGAGCACCGGCTTGACCTTGATCCAGCTCTTGCCGCGGCGTCCGGCCGCGTAGACGGAGTCGATGCCCTTGACGACGACGCCCTCGTGACCGGCGGCGAGCGCATCGCGGGAGAGCTGCTCGGCGGCGACGGGGTCGGCCGTGACGATGCCGGGGATGCGCCAGTCGCCCGCGATCCGCTCGAGCTCTGCCAGACGCACGGCGAGCGGCTCGTCGATCAGGTCGCGACCGTCGATGTGCAGCACGTCGAAGAACCACGGTCGCAGCACGGTCGTCGCTGACCGTCTCCGACCCGAAGCGCGCCATCGTGTCCTGGAACGGGCGCGGACCGCCGTCGGCGTCGAGCGACAGCGTCTCGCCGTCGAGGATGACCTCGTCGACCGGCAGCGAGCGGACGGCCTCGACGATCTCGGGCACCCGGTGGGTGATGTCGGCGAGGTTGCGGGTGTAGACGTGCACGTCCTCGTCCGCGAGCGGTGCACCTGGATGCGGGCGCCGTCGAGCTTGAATTCGACCGAGGCGGGGCCGGCCACGGTCTCGATCGCGTCGGCCACCGAGGCGGCCGTCGAGGCCAGCATCGGCAGCACCGGACGCCCGACCATGAGTCCGATGCTCGGCGAGCTCGCCCGTCGGTGCCCGTCAGCGCGATCCGCGCCGTCTCGCCGAGGTCGCCCGACAGCATCGCCGCGCGGCGCACGACCGGTGCGGGCTCGCCGGAGGCGCGCGCCACCGCGTCGAGCAGCACGCCCTCCAGCGCCCCGGTGCGCAGCTCGCCGAGGATCACGCGCGAGACGAAGTCCCACTCGCCCGCGGTGGCGCGCGCCGCGAGCCCGTCGAGCTCGGCTCGTCGTGCTCCGGCCGAACCGGCTCCGGATGCCGCGGCCAGGCGCTCCAGCGCCGCATCCACGTCGAGCACCGTGAGCGACGGCTCGTCGGCGTGCGCGACCTCGAGCGCCGCGACCCCGCGCCAGCCCACTCCGATCCGCCCCTGCCGCGGCTTCGCGAGCGAGAAATCCGATCGCCGGCGCGATCTCGTCGGGCGTCGAGCCGCGACAGGAGCGTCGCGAGCGCGTCGATCTTCGCGAGCCGCGACGAGGTGGCCCCCACGGTCTCGGTCGTGGCGACGAGCTCGTGCAGCAGCATCCCCCGATCCTCCCACCCGGCGCCGACATCGGCGCCGGAGATCACGCTCTTCGGCGCGCGCGTGCTCCACAGTGCGACCGCGACGAGCACCGGCTGGAAGAAGAGCCGGATCAGGCGCGTGCGGTCGTCGGTCATGCCGAACCCCTTCTTCGCCTTCGTGTACTGCTCGATGTTGCCGGGGAAGATCGCGACGTAGAAGGCGGCGAGGATCGCACCGACGCGGCTGCGCTCGCGCGGGAAGCGCGACCAGCGCGCGCGCCCAGCATGATCTCGACGACGCCCGGAGGCGACCACCACGCCGTCCTTGTCGATCACCTTCCCCGTCCAGTCCGGCACCTGCGCCTGGAACTCGCGGCGCGCCCAGAAGAGATGCGAGATCCCCGCGAACACCATCGCGCCCGCCAGCAGCCAGCGGGCGATCGTGCGCGGGGCGGTGGAGCGGGGGATGTCGGATGCCGTCATCCGACCAGTCTGCCCGCCGTTCGGGTGTCGGGGGCGATCCTCACACTGATCCGATGACGCCAGGCCTCAGCGTGCGAGCAGCCAGTCCATCGCGGCAGGGACGGCGTCGAGCACCGAGACATGACCGTCCTCGGGCCGCACCCAGCGCTCCGCGCGCGGCAGCTGCCGCGCCATCCATTCCCCGTGCGCGGGCGGCACGACGCGGTCGAGCGCCCCCTGCACCACGAGCACGGGCACCGCGACGTCCTCGAGCGCGAACCCCCAGGGCGAGGCGAACGCCACATCGTCATCGATCGAGCCCGTCAGAGCCGAAGGCCGCCGAGCGGCCGACGTCGTCCCCGAGAGAGGCCCATGCGCCCTCGAGCGCGGCGTAGTCGGCGGGCACGAACTGGCTCGGATCGAACTGCGCGGTCTCCTCGAACGCGGCGCGCGCCGCGCGTCCCTCGAACGCCGACCGGATGCCGTCCGGAGAGGCCATCCCGTCGAACCAGTCGAACTCGCTCGTGAACGGCGCGATCCCGGCGAGGGTGACGACGCCGCTCACGCGGTCGGAGTGCAGCGCGGCCGCGGCCAGAGCGTGCGGGCCCCCGCCCGAGGCGCCCATCGCGGCGAATCGATCGATGCCGAGCGCGTCCGCGACGGCGACGGCATCCGCGCCCGCCGACGCGACGTCGCGGCCGGGGTGCGGGCTGGACCCGCCGTACGACGGCCGGGCGTACGAGAAGACGCGGATGCCGCGGCTCGCCGCCGCCGCCAGGACGGGCTCGAGCGGGGCGCCGGTCTGCGGCGAGCCGTGATGCCAGGCGAGCGCGAGGGCCGAGTCGGCGGGTCCGGTGTCATAGGCACGCAGCATCCGCCCGTCGGGCAGGACGACGTCGATCTGCCTCATCAGCGCTGCGTCCGAGGTGCCACGTGCGAGAGGACACGCGCCCAGACCGCGGGCAGGGAGAGCGCGGTCTCGTCGGGCACCATCTCGACCCGCGCAGACCCGATGTGGCTCCGGTACCAGGCGGCTCCGGCAGCGGCGGCCGTCTCGTCGCGCTGCCCGTTCATGACGAGGGTCTTGGCCGTCACGCTCTCGATCAGCGCGCCGAGGTCGTCCCGATCGAGCGGCTGCGCGGGCGCGGCGACCGCGACGAGCGCGAGCCGGTCGATCGTCTCGCCGAGCTGTGCCGTCGTGCGCAGGGCGACGTCGACAGCCTCCCGGTAGGCGACGATCCCCGCCGTCAACGGAAGCGACCGGTCGGCCTCCGACCGGGTCATCTCCAGGGTGTCGCGGATGAGGTCGGCGAGCCACTCGGCCGTCTGCTCGGCGGGAGTCTCACTGCCGTAGCCGCCCGGATCCTCCATCGTCGCGGCGCCGAGCGCGACGGCCAGCACGCAGATGTCGCGCCGTGCCGTCTCGGCCGGAAGCGGATCGACCGCGACGGCGATCCCGGTGCCGACGAGCACGACGAGCCGCTCGGACCCGGGCGTTCCGAACACGCGGTGCGTGAGGCGGGAGTCAGCGGCCACGCGTGCTCCACAGCGCCCACGCGATCAGCACCGGCTGCAGCAGGAGGCGGACGAAGCGCGCACGATCGGTGCGCATCATCGGCGCCGAGCGCCCGGTCTGCCACTGGTGCACGTTGCCGGGGAAGACCGCGACGAAGAACGCGGCGACCAGCATGCCGACGCCTCTTCGCTCCTTCGGCAGCGCCACCAGCGCACCGGCGAGCACCAGCTCGACCGCGCCGGAGGCGACGACGATCGCGTCCTTGTCGAGCGTGGTGAGCCGTACGGCCCAGTCCGGCACGACGATCCGATAGCCGCGACGCCCCCACGTGAGGTGCGAGGCGCCGGCGGCGGCGAGCAGCGCCGCGAGCGCCCACCGCGCCCCGGTGCGGACGACGCGGGCGCTGTCGGAGGGTCGGGTCATGTTCTCGACGCTACCCGAGGTCGCGCGGACGCCGGCGGGCTTGACAGTTCTGCCGGGCGCGCTCACTCCCGCGATGCGAGAAGGCGCTGGATGAAGCCCGCGCCGTCGGCGGCGCGCAGCTCGCCCAGCGTGCCGCGCTGCGTGATGCGCCCCGCCTCGATCACCGCCACCGCGTCGGCGACCGCCTCGACGTCGGCGAGGCTGTGCGTCACGAGCAGGGTCGCGCCGGCGAACCCTCGGATGTGCCGGGCGAGGTCGGTGCGCACGTCCGCGCGCAGCTCGACGTCGAGCGCGGCCATCGGCTCATCCAGCAGCAGCACGTCCGGCTCCGCGGCGAGGGCGCGCGCGAGCGCGACGCGCTGGGCCTGGCCGCCGGACAGACTGCCGGGATAGCGGTCGGCCAGGTCGGCCAGACCGAAGCGATCGAGGTACGGGTCGGCTGCCCGCCGAGCGGCATCCTTGCCTCCGCCGCGCACCCGGGCGGCGAAGGCGACGTTGTCGCGCACGCTCAGATGCGCGAAGAGCAGGTAGTCCTGGAACACCACGCCCACGCGCCGGGCCGGCGTCGGGGTGTCCACGCCGGCGGCGGCATCCGCGACGACCCGCCCGTCGATCGCGATCCGCCCCGACTCGAGCCCGATCAGCCCGGCGATCGCGGCGATCACCGTCGACTTGCCCGCCCCGTTCGGCCCGACGAGGGCGAGGGTCCGTCCCGGCGCGATGTCGAGGTCGACCGCCACTTCCAGCGACGGGCGATGCGCGACGAAGGATGCCGCCAGCCCGCGTTCCGGCGTCACCGGCCGACCCCCGGCATCCATCGGTCTCGAAGGCCCAGGAGCACGACCACCGAGACGACCAGCAGGATGATCGCGAGCGCGATGGCCTGGCCGGGCTCGCTCTGCAGCGCCAGGTAGCTCGCGATCGGCAGCGTGCGGGTGACGCCCGGCAGCGATCCCGCGAAGGTGATCGTCGCGCCGAACTCGCCGAGCGCCCGCGTGAAGCACAGCACGGCGCCGGCCGCGACGCCCGGAGCGACCAGCCGCAGCGTGATGAGGCGGAACACCTGGCCCCGGCTGGCGCCGAGCGTCGCGGCAGCGAGCTCGACCCGGCGGTCGGCGGTGCGCAGGGCTCCCTCGACGGCGAAGACGAGGAACGGCATCGAGACGAAGGTCTGCGCCAGCACGACGGCGCCGGTCGTGTAGGTGATGCCCACCCCCAGTTCCGCCAGCAGCGAGCCGAGCACCCCGCGCCGCCCGAGGAGCATCAGCAGCGCGATGCCGCCGATCACCGGCGGGAGCACGAGCGGGATCGTGACCGCGACCCGCAGCAGGCGGCGCGGCAGCACGCGCCAGCGCTCGGCTCTCGCGAGCAGGATCGCGAGCGGGATGCCGAACACGAGGCACAGCCCCGTCGCGATCGTCGCGGTGACCACGGAGAGCACGAGTGCCTGCCCTACGGCGGGACTCGTGAGCAGCCGGGCCATGTCGCCCCACGGCGCGCGGATCAGCAGTGCGGCCAGCGGCAGGACGAGGAGGGCGAGGGCGACGCTCGCCAGCACGATGATGAGCGGCGAGATCGCCCGCTCGCGGTCAGGGCGCACCGAAGCCCGCTTCGGCCAGTGCCGTCTGCCCCTCGGGTCCGGTGAGCAGATCGATCCACGCGGCCGCCAGCTCGGGGCTCGGCGAATCGGCGATGGGCGCCACCGGATACGCGTTCACCGCCGTGCCCGCCTCGGCGATCGTGATCCCCTCGACGTCGGCGCCGGCCGCCCGCACGTCGGTGACGTACACGAGCCCCGCGTCGGCCTCGCCCAGTCGCACCTTCGTCACGACCGCCTTGACGTCCTCTTCCAGCGTGTCGGGCGCGGCGGTGATGCCGGCGGTGCTCAACAGCGTCTGCGCGGCAGCGCCGCACGGAACGATCGGATCGCACAGCGCGATCGCGAGCTCGGTGCGTGCGAGGTCGGACAGGCCCGTCACCGCGCCGGGGTTGCCGGCCGGCACGACGAGCTCGAGCGTGTTCGTGGCGAACACGACCGGATCGCTCGCCAGGCCTTCGTCCACCACGGTCTGCATCGTCTCCTCGCTCGCTGCGGCGAACACGTCGGCCGGCGCGCCCGAGACGATCTGCTGGGCCAGCGCGGCGCTGCCGGCATAGTTCACGACGACCTCGACCGACGGATGCCGGCGCTCGAACTCCTCGGCGAGCGCGTCGAAGGTCTCGGTGAGGGATGCCGCGGCGAAGACCGTGAGGGTGCCGGTCAGCTCCTGCGCCGGTGTCGCGCTGCCCGTCCCTGCGGAGTCGGCATCCGTCCCCGGCGCGCACGCGGTCAGGACGGTCAGCAGCGCGACCGCCGTGAAGACGACACGGCCGCGTCCGGGTCTCACCCCTCACCCGCCGGCAGCTCGACGCTGACGGTGGTCGCCTTGACCGAGGCGACGGCGAGCATGCCGACCTCGAGCGCCAGGTCTTCGACCGCTTCGCGGCTCATGAGGGAGACGATCCGGAAGGGGCCGGCCTGGAGGTCGACCTGCGCCATGACGCCGTCGACCTGGATGCGCGTGACGAGTCCGGTGATCTTGTTGCGGCTCGACGACCGCGCGGCGGGGAACTCGTCGGAGAGGGCCGAGCCCGCCCCGCTCTCGCGCATGAGGTCGACCAGGTCGGCACCGGCGATCGTGCGGCGCCCGTTCGCACCGGTCCGCAGCGCGACGCGCCCGCTCTCGCCCCACCGGCGCACGGTGTCGTCGCTCACGCCGAGGAGGACGGCGGCCTGGCGCACCGTGAAGTCCTTCATGACCGCATCCGCGTCTGCATGTGATCAATTTATCCGCATTCGCGGCGTTGCGGGCCGACGGAGCCGCACTCGTGCGGGGATGGGAGAATCGCGGAATGGCCTCATCGCCCGATTCCCATGCCGCGCGCTATGCCCGTCAGCGCATCCTGCCGGGATTCGGCACGGCCGCCCAGGATCGCCTCGCGCACGCACACGCCGTCGTGATCGGCGCCGGCGGGCTCGGCAGTGCGGTGCTGCCGATCCTGGCCGCCGCCGGGGTGGGCACGATCACCGTGATCGACGACGACCTGGTCGATGAGACGAACCTGCACCGGCAGATCCTGCACGGCGCCGCCGACCTCGGCAGACCGAAGGTCGATTCGGCCGCCGACACGGTGCGACGTCAGTCGCCCGACACGACCGTCATCCCGCGCCGCGGACTGTTCACCGCCGCGACGGCGGGCGAACTGCTCGCCGGGGCCGACATCCTGATCGACGGCTCCGACACGAACGAGACGCGGTTCGCCGCGAACGACGCCGCGGTCGCCGCGGGCATTCCGCTCGTGTGGGGCTCGGCGCTGCGCTGGTCGGGACAAGTCGGCATCGCGTGGGGCGGAACCGACTACCGCGACCTCTTCCCCGACGGACCCGATTCCGAGGCCGACACGTGCGAGATCGCCGGCATCCTGCCGACCGTCTGCACGGTGATCGGCGGACTCATGGCGACCGAGGCGCTCAAGCTGCTGACCGGCATCGGCGAGCCCCTCCTCGGTCGCGTCGTGCTCTTCGACGCGCTCAGCGGCACGACCCGCGAGCTGCGGTACGCACGCGATCCGGCTCGGGATGCCGCTCCCCCCGCTCCGGCGGCGGTCGGGGATGCGGCATCCGATCGGTCGATCTCGGCGCGCGAGCTGGCCTCTCTGCTGAGCGATGCGACCACCGAACCGCCGGTGCTGCTCGACGTCCGCGAACCCTACGAGGTCGCGATCGCGGCCCTGCCCTCGGCCGTGAACATCCCGCTCGGAGACCTGGAGGCACGGATGGGCGAGCTGGACGCCGCCGCGCCGATCGTCGTGTACTGCCACCTCGGGGTGCGCTCGGCGAGCGCCCTCACGCTCTTGGAGGCCGCCGGGTTCGCGCACGCGCGCCACCTCTCCGGCGGCCTGGACGCGTGGTCGCGGAGCGTCGACCCGGCGCTCCCCCGCTATTGACCGCCGCAGAGCACGGATACTGAAGGCATGCACCGCATCCCCGTCGAGCAGTACGCCGCGCTCATCAGCGAACTGCTCGCGCCCGTGCGCGATCGCGCAGCCGAGGCGATCCCGATCGCTCTGGCCGCAGGACGGGTGACCGCCGGCGAGGTGCGCAGTCCGATCGCCCTGCCGACGTTCCGCAACTCGCAGATGGACGGGTACGCCGTGCGCGCCGCAGACCTCGACCGGATCCCGGTCGTGCTGCCGCTCGTGGGCGAGATCGCGGCGGGTGCCACCGGGCCCGCTCCCCTCGCGGAGGGCTCGGCGGTGGCGATCATGACCGGCGCCCCCGTCCCCGGCGGCGCCGACGCGGTCGTGCCGATCGAAGACACCCGGCTCGTGGACGGCGGCGTCGAGATCCTCCGCGGACGGGATGCCGGAGCCTTCGTGCGCGAGGCGGGCTCCGACATCGAGGCCGGCGCCGTGCTGCTGCCGGCCGGGCTCCGGCTGGCCTCTCGGCACCTCGCCGCCCTCGCGGCGGCCAACCTCCGCGAGGTCGAGGTGCGCTCGCGTGTGCGGGTCGCGGTCATCAGCACCGGCAACGAGCTCGTCGCGCCCGGGACCCCGCTCGAGCTCGGCCGCCTGCCGGATTCGAACGGCATCGCACTGGCGACGGCGGCCTCGGCGGTCGGCGCCGACGTGGTCGACCTGCAGCTGGCGGGCGATGACCCGGTGCGACTGGGCGCGACGCTCGATCGGGCGATCGCCGCCGGGGCCGAGCTGATCCTCACGAGCGGCGGCATCTCGATGGGCGCGCACGAACCGGTGCGCCAGCTGCTCGAGCCGCTCGGCGCGACCGTCGGCACCGTCGACATGCAGCCCGGCGGGCCGCAGGCGCACGGCCGCTACCGCGATGTGCCGGTCGTGTGCTTCCCGGGAAACCCCGTCAGCACCCAGCTGAGCTTCGCCCTCTTCGTCGCCCCGCTGCTGCGCGAGCTCGCCGGACTGCCCGCGGCGGGCCGGAAGCAGCGCGCCCTCGCCGCGCCGCTCGAGTCGGTCGCGGGCAGGCGGCAGTTCCTCCGCGCCCGGCTGACCGACGACGGCGCCGTCGCGACCGTCGCGGGGCCGGGCTCGCATCTGGTGGCCGCGCTGGCGGCCGCCGACGTGCTGATCGACGTGCCGGCCGAGGTCACGGCGCTCCCGGTCGGCGCGCCGGTCGATACCGTTGACCTATGAGCTCGCTCACGCACCTGGACGACGACGGCCGCGCACGCATGATCGATGTGGGCGCCAAGCCCGTCACGCGGCGCGTCGCGCGCGCCGCGGGCCGGCTGACCACGACCGCCGAGGTGATCGGGCTCGTCCGGGCCGACGATCTGCCGAAGGCCGACGTGCTGGCCACCGCCCGGATCGCCGGCATCGCCGGCGCCAAGCGCACGAGCGAGCTGATTCCGCTCGCGCACATCCTGCCGCTGGACTCGGTCACGATCGACTTCGGCTTCGAGGGCGACACGATCCTCATCGACGCGACGGTGTCGGTCACCGCGCGCACCGGCGTCGAGATGGAGGCACTGACGGCCGTCGCGATCGCAGGCCTCACCCTGCACGACATGATCAAGGCCGTCGATCCGCGGGCCGTGCTCGGCGAGATCCGCCTGCTCGAGAAGTCGGGCGGCAAGCACGGCGAGTGGAGTCGCGAAGCGCCGATCACGGAGGCCGGTGCGCAGCATCCCGAACCCGCCCCGATCGGCGCGGGATTCACCGCGGCGGTGCTCGTGTCGTCGACCGCCGCCGCCGCAGGAACGCGTGCCGACACGACGGGTCCGCTGATCGTCGAGTGGCTGCGGGCGCGCGGCTTCGCCGTCGCGCGACGCGGTGGTGACCGCCGATGCCGACGTCGCCGCGGCGCTCGCGACGATGGTGGATGCCGCCCCCGATGTCGTGCTCACGACCGGCGGCACCGGCCTTCACCCGCAGGATCGCACTCCCGAGGCGACGCACGCGCTGCTCGATCTCGAGCTGCCGGGCATCGCGGAGGCGATCCGGGCGGCCGGGCGCGCCGCCGTGCCGACCGCCTCGCTCAGCCGCGCGACCGCCGGAATCGCGGGCGGCACGCTGATCGTGAACCTGCCGGGCTCGTCCGGCGGGGTGCGCGACGGACTCGCCGTGCTCGAGCCGCTCGTCGCGCACGTGCTCGATCAGCTCGGAGGGGGCGGACATGGCTGAGCGGTACCTCGCGCTGATCACGGACGCGCCGATCGACCGCGCCGCCGCGGAGGCGTTCGTCACCACGCAGGCGGACGGCGCGCTGGTGGTGTTCGAGGGCGTCGTGCGCGATCACGATCACGGCGCGTCCGTGCACGCGCTCGACTACGAGGCGCATCCCGACGCGCAGAGCTTTCTCGCGGAGGTGTGCGCCGAGATCGCGGATGCCTCGGGCCTGCGCGTCGCCGGCGTCCACCGCGTCGGCGCCCTGTCGATCGGCGATGTCGCCCTCGTCGCCGCCGTGGCCGCCCCCCACCGCGCCGAGGCGTTCGCCGTGTGCGGCTCAGCTCGTCGACCTCGTCAAGGAGCGCACGCCGATCTGGAAGCGCCAGCACCTGGCCGAGGGCACGACCGAGTGGGTCGGCCTGAGCCTCCCGCCGCGAGACTGCATCTGCTGCGAGACTGCGGGGTCACCACAGTCTCGACGGCGCCGTGCAGTCTCGCGGGGAAGGCGGGCTCAGCCGCCGGAGAAGCGGGCAGCACGTCGGCGGCGACGCCGAGGGCGCTCGCGGTCGCGGCTCACGACGCCGTCCACGAGGATCGACCCCGTGCGCAGCACGCGCTCCATCGGCTCGCCGTAGCGCTCCACGAGCAGGTCGCGCAGGTCGCCGACCGTGGGGCCGCCGACCTCGAGGGTCTCGTCGGCGCGGCCCGCGGCATCCGCGGCGGCCGCGAAGTACCGCACCCGCACGTCAGCCACCGATCGCGCCCATCGAGCGCTCGGGCGGCGCGAAGCCGGGGTCGGAGATGCCGTGCCCGGCCTGCTTGCCCCACATCGCGGCACGCCAGCGGTCGGCGATCTCGCTGGTCGCTCGCGCCGCCGCGCAGGAGCGCGCGCAGATCGGTCTCGTCGTCGCCGAACAGGCACGAGCGCACGGTGCCCTCGGCGGTGATGCGGGTGCGGTCGCACGCCGAGCAGAACGAGCGCGTCACCGAGGCGATGATGCCGACGGTCGCGGGTCCGCCGTCGACGAGCCACTCCTCCGCCGGCGCGGACGGGTCGTCGCGCCGCGTCTCGGTCAGCGCGAACCGGCGCGAGAGCACGTCGATCAGCTCGGCCGCGGGCACCATGTTCGCGCGGCGCCACGCGGCGTCGGCATCCAGCGGCATCTGCTCGATGAACCGCAGCCGCAGGTCGCGCTCGATCGCCCACGCGAGCAGATCGGGCGCGTCCTCGAGGGTCTCGCGCATCAGGACGGCGTTGAGCTTGGTCGGGCCGAGCCCGGCGCGCACGGCGCCGTCGATCCCGGCGAGCACCGCCGGCAGCCGATCACGGCGGGTCAGGCGGGCGAAGTGCTCGCGGTCGATCGTGTCGACCGAGACGTTGACCCGCCCGAGGCCGGCCTCCACCAGCCGCACGGCGACCTTGTCGAGGCCGATGCCGTTCGTGGTCATCGACATCGGCAACGCCGGGCGCCGCGGCGGAGGACAGCGCGATGATCTCGACGAGATCGGCGCGCGTCAGCGGCTCGCCGCCGGTGAACCGCACTTCGCGGATGCCGAGCTCGCTGCCCGCGATGCCGACGAGGCGCGCGATCTCGACCGCGGTCAGCAGGTCGGCTTTCGGGATGCTGGGCAGTCCCTCCGCGGGCATGCAATACGTGCAGCGCAGGGAGCACTTCTCGGTGACCGAGATGCGCAGGTCGTGGGCGACGCGGCCGAACCGGTCGATCGAGGCCCGCCGTGTCGGGGCGGCCGGTCGTGTCGGGCGCGCTCGAGGGATCGCGGTGGATCCGCGGCATCCCGAGCGACAGCGTCGACATGAGTTCAGCCTATGCGCCCACAGTCGCGACACGGCCGCGCGCCTCCGGCAGTGACAGCGTCGCGACGGCGTGGCTAGGGTGAACCCAGGGCCGTGTCGGCAGGCCAGTGGTCCAGGAAGATCATGCGTCACCGGAAGGGGAACCATGTCGTTCATCACTCGAGGCTTCTCCGGCAGGCGCGGCGATCGCGATCCGCGGCTGCCCCCGGGTCAGACGCTCGTCACCGACTGGCCGGTGCTCTCGGCCGGGCCCACCCCCGACGTCGACACGGCGGAGTGGGAGTTCGTCGATCCGCACCGAGAACGGCTCGCACACGCTGGAGCTGGGACGAGCTGCGCGCCCTCGGCCTCGAGGACATCACGACCGACATCCACTGCGTGACGCACTGGACGAAGCTCGAGATGCCGTGGCGGGGCGTGTCGCTCGACCGCATCTGGGAGAGCGTCGAGACCGAGCACGAATTCGTGATGGCGCACTCCTACGGCGGCTACACGACGAACGTGCCGCTCGAAGACCTGCTCGACGGCAAGAGCTGGATCGCGTTCGAGGCCGACGGCGAGCCGCTGGATCCCGAGCACGGCGGCCCGGCGCGCCTGCTCGTGCCGCATCTGTACTTCTGGAAGAGCGCGAAGTGGATCCGCGGGCTCACGACGATGCCGACCGACGACCCGGGATTCTGGGAGCAGAACGGCTACCACCTGCACGGCGACCCGTGGCAGGAGGAGCGGTACTGGTGAGCGGTGAGGTCACCGCGACGACCGTTCGAAAGCATCCCCCGGCCGGCTGGCATGTCGCGACCGTCGCCGACTCACGGCCGGAGACGGCGACCGCCCGCCGGATCGAGCTCGACGTGCCGACGTGGCCGGGCAACGACGCGGGCTCGCACCTCGACGTGCGCCTGACCGCGCCCGACGGCTACCAGGCGACGCGGTCGTACTCGATCGCGTCGGCCGGCGACGGCACGCGCGTGGTGCTCGCCGTCGACGAGCTGCCCGACGGCGAGGTCTCGCCGTTCCTCGTGCACGACCTGCAGCCCGGCGACCAGCTCGAACTGCACGGCCCGCTCGGCGCGTTCTTCGTGTGGACTCCGCCGGCGCCGAGCGAGGCACCCCGGCCCGTGCAGCTCATCGCCGGCGGATCGGGCGTCGTCCCGCTGTACGCGATGGCCGCCGCGCACGCCGCGGCCGGTGACGCCACCGAGTTCCGCCTGCTGTACTCGGTGCGCACGCCCGACGACGTGTTCTTCCGCGACGAACTCGCCGCCCTCGCCGCAGCCGCCTCGCCTCTGCAGCTCGACTACGTGTACACGCGGCGAACGCCCGAGGGGTGGCCGGCGCCGCCGGGACGCCTCACGCGCGAGCGTGCTGGATGCCGCGGCCGTGCCCGCGGCATCCCGCCCCCTCGTCTACGTCTGCGGTCCGACGCCGTTCGTCGAGGCGGTCGCGGGCTGGCTGATCGAGGCCGGGCACCGACCCGGCGATGTGCGCACCGAACGATTCGGAGGTTCGTGATGACCAGGCTCGATGGCAACGTGCTCGCGGGGCGGCTCGCCGACGTGCTGGGGTGGGATGCGACGGCCGCCGACGCGCGCTGCGGCACCTGCGGCACGCACGGGGCGATCGCCCTCGCCGTGGTCTACGTGACCTCGATGGGCACCGTCGCGCGCTGCCCGCACTGCGACGGCGTGCTCGCGACCTTCGTCGAAGCGGACGACGGGCGAGTATGGTTCGGGATGCCGGGAATCACCGCACTGGAGGTCACTCGCTGATGTCGGACCTGCCTGTTTTCACCGTCGCCGATCTCGAAGCGGTGCCGCGCTTCGATCACGCCTCCTTCGACAACGACGATGCGGTGACGCTCGGGCTGGTCGCGGTCGGCGTCGTCCGCCATCACCACGCGAATCTCGCGGTGCGCATCGTGCTGCGCGGCGATGCCGTGTTCGTCGCCAAGCTCGGCTCGACCGGTCCCGGCAACGATCCCTGGCTCGCCGGCAAGGCGGCTGTCGCCGAGCGATTCGGCGAGCCGTCGCTGCTCGTGCGCCGGCGGCACGAAGCGGCGGGCACGCCTTTCGCCGACCGGACCGACGTCGATCACGACATCCACCGCGCACACGGCGGGGCGGTGCCGATCTTCGTCAACGGCGAGGTCGTCGGATCGATCACGATGTCGGGCGAACCCGACGTCATCGACCACGCGCTGGCCGCGGAGGCGATCCGCCGCTACCTCGACGCGTGAGGATCGCGGACGCGATGTGTCCGCATCCCGCTCCTATCCTGGCGTCAGGCGCCCGAGCGCGTCTGAGACGAAAGGGATGTGGCGCATGGACTGGAAGATCGAGCTCATCTTCGTGCCGGTGACCGATGTCGACCGCGCGAAGGACTTCTACGAGAAGATCGGCTTCCACGCCGACCACGACCAGGTGCCGTTCGAGGGCCTGCGGTTCGTGCAGATGACGCCTCCGGGCTCGGCGTGCTCGATCGCGTTCGGCTACGGCCTCGGCATCCAGCTCGAGCCGGGTCAGCAGAACACGATCCAGGTCGTCGTGCCCGATGCCGACGAGGCGCTCGCCCACCTCACTTCGCTCGGCATCGAGGCGGACGGGGTCGACGAGCAGGGGTGGGGCCGCTTCGTCTCGTTCGACGACCCCGACGGCAACACATGGACGCTGCAGGAGCTGCCCGCCCGCGCATAGCCGCCGGCTGACGCTACTCGCGGCCGCCGGGCGGGCCGAGGATCAGCAGCACGACGAAGATCAGCACCACCGCGCCGGCGATCAGCACGGCCAGGATCCAGGGGCGGCGCAACAGCGCGCGCATCAGGCGATCGTGCCAGGCGGCGTCTCGGGGATCGTCGGTCGCCTCGAGCCGCCACGGCCCCGCGAGCCGACCCGATCGGTGCAGCCAGAGCTCCGTCGGGATCGTCGCGTAGGGGATGATCGCGCTCGCGATGGCCACGATCGTCGGCCACGCTCCCCAGCGCTGGTTCATGGCGACCAGCACGGCCGTCGCCCCATAGGACAGAAAGACGAATCCGTGGATGCCGCCGCCGATCGTGACGGCGATCGCCAGGTCGGTCGTCGCGCGGACGATCAGCCCGGCGATCAGCAGGGTCCAGGAGATCGCCTCGGCGACGGCGAGGACGCGGAAGAGGTTGAGGGGCGTTGTGAACACGGGTCTCCTCGTTCGGGTCGGAGGCTTCCAGCCTACGGTCCTCTCGTAGGCTGAACCGGTGCGGGAGTTCGTTGGCGGGCATGGCCATGCTGGGGCGCGGGTTCGCGTACTGGCGACGCCGGCCCGGACTCATGGCCTTGGGCCTGATTCCCGCCGCCATCGTCGGCATCCTGCTCCTGTCGGGCATCGTCGCCCTCGCGATCGCACTCCCGGGCATCACCGTCGCGATCACCCCGTTCGCCGACGGCTGGCCCGGTCTGTGGGCCACGGTGATCCGCGCCACGATCGGCACCGCGATGGTCGGGGCGGCTCTGGTGCTGACCGCCGTGTCGTTCACCGCGCTGACCCTCATCGTCGGCGAGCCGTTCTACGAGCGCATCTGGAGGTCGGTCGAACGTGACCTTGCCGATGACACGCACGGCGACGCACAGATCGACGCGGACTACGGCTTCTGGCGATCCGTCCGCGACGGCATCTCGCTGGTCGCGCGCGGCATCGGGATCGCTGTGCTCGCGGCGCTCATCGGTCTCATCCCCGCCGTCGGAGGCGTCTTGTCCACCGTGTTCGCCATCTCGCTGACCGGCTGGCTGCTCGCCGACGAACTCTCCTCACGGGCGCTGAGCGCGCGAGGCCTCAACCACGTGGAACGCCGCCGGCTGCGGCGCAGCCACCGCGCCCGCGTGCTCGGCTTCGGGGTCGCGACGCAGCTGTGCTTCATGATCCCGCTCGGTGCGGTCGCCACGATGCCCGCGGCGGTGGCGGGCGCCACGTCGCTGGCACGGTCGCTGCTCGAGACAGAACCGGCCGCCGCCGACTGACCTCACACAGCCGGGTTTGGGGCGCATTTCCCGCCTGGGGCGCGATACCTGCGCCCCAGGCGAGGGATCGCGCCCCCAAACCCGGGTGGGTCAGGCCGCGGCGGCCAGCCCCACCGAGGTCACGACGATCTCGCCGCCTGCCGCGTCGACCGTCACCGCGCCGCCGTCGGTCAGCGCGCCGCCGACGAACAGCTCCGCGATGCGGTCGTCGACCTCGCGCTGGATGAGGCGCCGCAGCGGCCGCGCGCCGTACTCGGGCTCGTAGCCGTGCTCGACCAGCCAGTCGATCGCGGCATCCGTCACGTCGATCGCGACCTCGCGCCCGGCCAGGCGCCGTTCGGTCGCACCGAGCATGAGCCGCACGATCTGACGGAGCTCGGGGCCCGCGAGCTTGCGGAACAGCACGATCTCGTCGATGCGGTTCAGGAACTCCGGGCGCATCGCCTCGCGGAGGCGGCCCATCACGCGCACGCGCAGGTCGTCCTCGCTGCCGAACCCGGTCGCTCCCCCGCCGTCGGCGATGAAGCCGATCGCGCCGGAGCGCGACGCCAGGAACTCGCTGCCGATGTTGGAGGTCATCACGATCACGGTGTTGCGGAAGTCGACCGTGCGACCCTGGCCGTCGGTGAGCCGGCCGTCGTCGAGCACCTGCAGCAGCAGGTTGAACACGTCGGGGTGGGCCTTCTCGATCTCGTCGAACAGCACGATCGAGTACGGGTTGCGCCGCACGCGCTCGGTGAGCTGGCCGGCCTCGTCGTAGCCGACGTATCCCGGAGGGGCACCGACGAGACGCGACACGGTGTGCCGCTCGCCGAACTCGCTCATGTCGAAGCGGATGACTGCGCCCTCGTCGTCGAACAGGCTGACTGGCGAGCGCCTTGGCCAGCTCGGTCTTGCCCACGCCGGTGGGGCCGAGGAACAGGAACGATCCGACCGGCCGGCGCGCGTCGCCCATGCCGGTGCGGTTGCGCCGCACGGCCTTGGCGACCGCGGTCACCGCGTCGTCCTGCCCGATCACACGCGCGTGCAGCTCGTCCTCGAGGACGGCGAGCCGCTCGCGCTCGGACTCGGTGAGACGCTTGATCGGGATGCCGGTGGCGCGGCTGATCACCGCGGCGATCTCGGGCTCGTCCACCACGGCCTCGGGCGCGGGGCGCTCGGTGGCCTCGCTGAGGCGCAGCCTGCACCTCGGCGATCAGATCGCGGATGCGGGAGGCCTCTTCGTACTTCTCCGCCCCGACCGCGGCGTTCTTGTCGGCCTCGAGCTCCGCCAGGCGGGCCATGAGTCCGGAGACGTCGACCTTCACGCCGAGCCGCAGGCGCAGTCGCGCTCCGGCCTGGTCGATCAGGTCGATCGCCTTGTCGGGCAGCACGCGCTCCGACAGGTACCGGTCGCTCAGCTCGACGGCCGCACGCAGTGCGTCGTCCGTGAACGACACGCCGTGGTGCTCCTCGTAGGCCGGGCGCAGACCGCGCAGGATCAGCACGGCGTCCTCCAGGCTCGGCTCGCCCACGCGCACGGGCTGGAACCGCCGCTCCAGAGCGGGGTCCTTCTCGACGACGCGGTACTCCTTGAGCGTCGTGGCGCCGACCAGGTGCAGGTCTCCGCGGGCGAGGCGGGGCTTGAGGATGTTGCCGGCATCCATCGCTCCCTCGCCGCCTCCACCGGCGCCGACGACCGTGTGCACCTCGTCGATGAAGAGGATCAGCTCGCCGGCCAGGCCCGCGACCTCGTCGATCGTCTTGGTGAGGCGCTCTTCGAAGTCGCCGCGGTAGCGGGTGCCGGCCAGCATCGCCGGAAGATCGAGCGCGATCACGCGCTTGTCGCGCAGCTGCTCGGGCACGGCGCCCGCGACGATCGCCTGCGCGAGTCCTTCGACGATCGCGGTCTTGCCGACGCCGGCCTCGCCGACGAGCACCGGATTGTTCTTGGTGCGGCGGCTCAGGATCTCGATCGTCTGCTCGATCTCGTCCTCACGGCCGATGACAGCGTCGAGCGAGCCCTCACGCGCGAGCGCGGTCAGGTCGGTGCCGAAGCGGTCGAGCATGGGGGTCGCGGATGCCGCGGCATCCGTCTGCGCGTCGCTCGAGGTGGCGGCGGTCGGCGTCACGGTCTCGCGGGCCCCCTGCAGGAGCGCGTCAGCCGTGACCCCGGCCTGGGCGAGGATCTGGCCGGCGGGCGCGTCCTGGCCGAGCACGAGCGCGAAGAACAGGTGCTCGGGGTCGACGTAGGTGGAGCCCGAGGAGCGAGCCACCTGGAAGGCGTGGAAGAGGGCGCGCTGCACCGACGGCGTGATGACCGCACCGTCGACATCGGCGGGATCGGATGCCTGGGGCAGGCGCTGCTCGACGGCGCGGGCGATGGCGCCCGGGTCGGCGCCGATGCGCTCCACGGCCTCCTTGGCCGGCGACTCGCCGACCAGCACGCGCAGCACGTGCAGAGCGTCCAGCTCGCGCTGTCCGCGCTCGAGCGCGAAAGCGCCCGCCTGCTGCAGCAGCTCCTGCGTGCGCAGGCTCAGGAAGCGGGTGAGATCGATCGAACGCGACGCGCGGGCGCGCTCACCGTCGAGGTAGCGCGCGAGGAACTCGTCGAAGGCGCTCGAGGTGCTCTCGCCGTCCTGAGGGGTGAAGTCGTCGGGCATTTCTCTCCTGTAAAACTTGAGTCGTAACGTGTCAAGTTTACGAACTTGAGCATCGCTGTATCAAGTTAAGTCGAGAGCCTCTCGGCCTATTCCCGGTCTGCTGCGGTTCCGTGGGTCGATGCCGGTATGCGGAGCACCACGCTGCCGCGCTTGCGACCGGTGTCGACGTACCGGTGCGCCTCCACGACGTCATCGAGGTCGTAGATCCGGTCGATCACCGGGCGGATGTCGCCGGCCACGGCGTGGGCGATCAGGTCCTTCAGCACCGGAGCGCCGAACGCCGTACCGCTGTGCGTGACGCGCATGCCGCTGCGGCGACTCTGAGCGCGCTCGGAGAGCATCGAGCGGAGGTCGGCGATCACCATCAGAAGCGCGCCGCCCGGCTTCAGGATGCCGCGGACCCGTCGGAACGGCGCATTGCCCACGCACTCGACGATGACGTCGTACCGGTCTTCGCCGGCAGCGAAGTCCTCGCGGCCGTAATCGATCACGCGGGTCGCGCCGAGCGAGCGGACCAGGTCGGCATTGCGCGCGCTGCACACCGCCGTCACCCGTGCGCCGGCCGCAGCGGCCAGCTGCACCGCCGCGCTGCCTACTGCCCCGGACGCGCCGTTCACGAGGACCTCCACACCCGGGCCGAGTTCGACCTGGTCGAGGAAGGACAGCGCCGTGTAGCCGCCGAACACCAGCGCCGCTGCGTCGTCGAAGCCCATGTCGTCGGGAATCCGGGCGATGCTCCGCTCGGCGTCGACCGTCACGTACTCCGCGTGGCAGCCCATCGCGGCGCCGCGCAGCACGATCACGCGGTCGCCCGGCGCGAAGTCCGTCACGTCGGCGCCGACCGCTTCGACCACGCCGGCACCCTCCATCCCGAGGATCGGCTTGCGCGGGCGGAACACCCCGAGGGCCACGACCGCGAGAAACCCGAGGCCCCTCGGCAGATCCTTCGCGCGCACGCGGTGGTCGGCGATGCTCACCGTGGAGGCGTGCAGGCGCACGAGCACCTGCGCTGCTCCCCGCCTCCGGCCTGGCCACGCTCTCGACGGCGACGACTTCGGGGCCGCCGAAGCGGTGCGCCACGGCCGCACGCATCGTCGTGCCGGTCACGCGGGTTGCGGCATCCGTCTTCGCTTGAGTCATTTCTTGCTCCCTTACGTTGTAAGTATTACACCGTAAGGTAGCGCACGAAACGCGCGCTGTCGAGACCCGAACCATACGTTGTACGGTGGGCGGAGGAGGTCATCATGCCCGCGACCCGCAACATCGCCGCGCGCCCGCCGCTCACCCGCGAACGGGTGCTGCTCGCGGCGCGAGAACTCGCCGACGAAGACGGCCTCGACGCCCTGACGATGCGCCGCCTCGCCGACGATCTCGGTGTCGAGGCGATGTCGATCTACCATCACCTTCCGAACAAGGACGCGATCCTCGACGGCCTGATCGAACTGGTGTTCGCAGAGATCGAAGACGAGGTCGACGGGTTCGGTGCCGAGGGTGCGGCAGAGGCATGGCGCGCGGCTCTGCGCGCGCGGATCCTGGGTGCGCGGCGCGTGCTGCTCAGACACCGCTGGGTGCCCGTCGTCATGGAGACCCGTGGCGTGCTGGGCCCGACCATGGCGCGCTACATCGACGGCGTGGTGGCGATCATGCGCGCGGGCGGCCTGTCGTTCGATCTGATCCACCACTCCCTGCACGCGCTCGGCAGCCGCATGTACGGCTTCACGCAGGAGCTGACGCTCGACGACGAGTCCGCGGGCGCGCCCGCCGGCGAGGACCTCGTGCGCATGAAGGAGTTCGTGCCCCATCTCGCCGAGATGCTGGAGCACGTCGTCCACGACGACGCCGAGTCGACGCTCGGCTGGTGCGACGATCAGACCGAGTTCGAGTTCGGCCTCGACATCCTGCTCGAGGGACTCGAACGGCGTCGCGAGCGGGAGGTCGCGCCGTGACGGCGAGCGAGCCGCACGGCGGCATGCTCGTCCAGCCGGCCCCTCCCGAGATCGACGAGGCGACCGCTGCGCGCATCGCATTCGACGGCTGGGGCGTCGACGGCCGCGCCCGCGCGCTCGGCAGCCACCAGGACCGCAACTTCTTGATCGAGCCCGAGGGTCGCCCTCGTGTGCTCCTGAAGATCGCCAATCCGAGCGTCACCGCGCCCGAGCTCGAGGCGCAGTCGGCGGCAGCGGCCGCGATCAGCGCCGCCGGCGTGCGGGCACCCCGCGCCCTTCCGTTCGCCGACGGCACGACGGCGCGGCCGGTCGTCGTCGACGGCGTCACGATGCAGGCGCGGCTTCTCGAGTTCCTCGAGGGCGAGACGCTCTCGGGGTACCTCTCCCCCGGCGCCGTCCGCGCCATCGGCGCGCTCGCCGCGACGGTCGACGTCGCGCTGTCTGCCCTCGACGCCCCCGGCGCCGAGCGCGTCCACCAGTGGGATCTTCGCGAGGCACCCGGAGTGCTCGACGAGCTTCTGCCCTACGTCGCGGACGAGGCCCTGCGCGTCGAACTCGCCTCGGCGGCTGCGGCGGCGTGGGATGCCGTGGCGAGTGTCGCCGACCGGCTTCCGGTGCAGTTCATCCACGGCGACCTCACCGACGACAACGTCGTCACCGACGACCCGGTGACGCGAGTGCCCGACGGCGTGATCGACCTCGGCGACCTCAACCGCACCTGGACGGTCGGCGAGCTCGCGATCACGGTGTCGTCGCTCCTGCATCACGACGGCATGGATCTGTCGGCCGCGATGCGCGCCGTCACCGCCTATCACGCGATCCGGCCGCTGTCGGAGGTCGAAGCCGACGTGCTGTGGGCGCTCGTGGTCGTTCGAGGTGCCGTGCTGGTCGCGAGCGCGCATCACGTGCTCGCCACGGATGCCTCCAACGAGTACGCCTCCGAGAACCTCGTCCACGAGCGCGAGATCTTCGCCCAGGCGACGTCCGTGCCCCTCGCCGTGGCGACGGCGCTCGTGCGCGCGGCATCCGGCCACTCCGTCTCGCCCCTCGAGCTGCCTCGGGCGATGAGCCTGCTGCCGGCCCTGGATGCCGCGACCGTGCGCACTCTCGACCTCTCGCCCACCAGCGCCGCCCTGCACGACGGACGGTGGCTCTCGGCGACGGCAGAAGACGAGCTGTTCGAGGAAGCGCTCGACGATGCCGGCGCTGTCGTCGCACGCTTCGGCGAGGCGCGCTTGACGCGCTCTCGGCCCGACGACCGGCACGAGCCGCACAACGTGGCGCTCGGCATCGAGGTGCGCCTCGGCGAGCCTCATCCGGTCGCCGCGCCCTGGTCGGGAACGGTCTGGCCCACCGAGCATGGGTTCGAGCTGCGGACCGATCGCGCCACGCTGCGGGTGGACGGATGCCGCACGACACTGGCCGCCGGCACGACCGTCGCCGCCGACGATGTGATCGCCGAGGCGTCGGGCACCCTGCGGGTGCAGGTGACCGCGGCCGGGCACGGACGCCCCCTGGTTCGCGCCGGCGTCGCTCGTGTCCGCGTGGCGCGCGGTCGTCGCCGACCCGGCCGCGATGGTGCCGGGGGCCGCGCCGAACCGCGGTGGCCCGATGCCGCCGCCCTGCTCGCGCGTCGCGATTCATCTTTCGCCGACGTCCAGGAGCACTACTTCGACGACCCGCCGATCATGGTGCGCGGCTGGCGGGAGCACCTCGTCGACGACCACGGCCGCGTCTATCTCGACACGCTGAACAACGTGACCTCCGTCGGTCACGCGCACCCCCGCCTCGTCGAGGCGGTCGCCGAGCAGTGGCGACTCCTCAACACGAACTCCCGCTTCCACTACCCCGCCGTCGTGGAGTTCTCCGAGCGTCTCGCCGCGCTCGTGCCCGACCCCCTCGACACGGTCTTCCTCGTCAACAGCGGATCCGAAGCGGTCGACCTGGCGCTGCGGCTCGCGCAGGCCTGGTCGGGCAGGCGTGACATCCTCGCCGTGCGAGAGGCGTACCACGGCTGGACGTACCTGACCGATGCGGTCTCGACCTCGATCGCCGACAACCCCGCGGCCCTGGAGACGCGTCCGGAGTGGGTGCACACGGTGGCGGCGCCGAACGCGTTCCGCGGCGTGCACACCGGTGCGGACTCGGGCAGGTACGCGCAGGATGCCGTCGCCGAGGTCGAGCGGCTCGCCGCCGCCGGCACCCCCGCCGCGGCGTTCCTCTCCGAGACGGTGTTCGGCAACGCCGGGGGTGTCACGCTTCCCGACGGCTACCTCGACGCGGTCTACCGCGCGGTGCGCGCGCACGGAGGTCTCGCGATCGCCGACGAGGTGCAGGTCGGCTACGGCCGACTCGGCGACTGGTTCTGGGGATTCGAGCAGCAGAAGGTCGTGCCCGACATCGTGGCCGTCGCGAAGGCGATGGGCAGCGGTCATCCGCTCGGCGCCGTCATCACGACGCGCGAGATCGCGGAGCGCTACCGCGCGGGCGGCTACTTCTTCTCCTCCGCCGGGGGCAGTCCGGTCTCGAGTGTCGTCGGGCTCACCGTGCTCGACATCATCCGCGACGAGCGGCTGCAGGAGAACGCCCGCGACACCGGCGGCTACCTCAAGGCGCGGCTGCGGGAGCTCGGGCAGCGGCATCCGCTCCTCGCCGCCGTGCACGGCTCGGGGTTCTACCTCGGACCCGAGTTCGTGCGCGACCGTGCGACGTGGGAGCCCGCCACAGCCGAGACCGCCGCGATCTGCGACCGGCTACGCGAACTCGGCGTGATCGCCCAGCCGACCGGAGACCACCAGAACATCCTCAAGATCAAGCCGCCGATGTGCTTCACCCGCGAGAGCGCCGACGCCCTCGTGACGGCCCTGGATCGGGTGCTCACGACCGGCTGGTGACGAGCGGCACGGGACTGTCGGTAGCATCGCCATGAGTCCCGACCGAGGAGCATCCTGTGACCGCGCACTCCGAGTTCATCGACCCGAGCGTTCCTCCGAGCGGCACCGGCTGCGTCGAGTGCGAAGCGGCCGGCGGGTGGTGGGTCCACCTGCGTCGCTGCGCGCTGTGCGGGCACGTCGGATGCTGCGACGACTCGCTCGAGACGCATGCGACGAAGCACTTCCACGCGACCGGGCATGCCGTCGTGCGCAGCTACGAACCCGGCGAAGAGTGGTTCTGGGACTACCTGACCGACGACTTCTCGTTCGGTCCGCCGCTCGCACCCCCGACGTCGCGGCCGGCATCCCAGACGTCGCCCGGCCCGGCCGACCGGCTGCCCGAGGATTGGCGGGGGCAGCTCGCCGCGAAGCGCGGCGAGGGCTGACCCGGCCGGGCTACCCCTCGGTGTCGGTCGTCGGGGTGGGCACGGGCGAGCCCGACGCCGGGGCCGGCCCGAACAGGGTCCACACGCCTTCGGTGCATTCGTAGAATTCGACCGTTTCGGTGTCGATGTAGATGTCGCCGTCGGTCTCGCACGTCTCGTCTTCGGGAGCGCCGAGGCCGAGGGAGAGCTGCGTGCCCGGGGTGCCCGGCGCACCCGTCTCGCCGGTGGCGCCGGTCTCGCCGGACGCACCGGTCTCGCCGGTGAGATTCTCGGCGGCGGACGCGCGGATGTTGCCGACCTTGACCCAGTCGCCGTCTCGGAACAGGTACACATCGGAGGTCGCGATGTCGATGTAGACCTCGCCCTCGTAGCCCTTGCCTGCCTCCGGGGCGCCCGCTCCGGCGCGCACGGCGGCTCCCGCCGGCAGGATCTCCTCGAGCGCCGCCTCGTAGTCTTCGGCGCTCGGCTGAGACTCCGACACCGTGGGCACCGGCGCGGGCGCGGCGTCGGCCTCATCGGCCGATCTGGCGAGCGTGGCGCCGAGGAAGGATGCGACGAACGACAGCACGACCACCGCGACACCGATCCAGATCAGCGCCGTGCGGCTCACGCCGGCCGGCGCTGCCGCGGGCGCGGGGCGGGCGCGGATGCCGCGGCACGAGTGCCTGCGGGAGGCTTGGTGATCGGCGGCGTGGCGGGGGTGTTCTGGCTGTCGTCACTCATCGTCGAGTCCTCTCCCTGTCGGCGCTGTCCGATCACCGCTCCAGGCACGGAGAGGGGCGACGACGCGCCCAGTCTAGGCAGGGGCGCAGCGAAACGCCCTCACTCGGATCGGGTGATCCGGGTAAGGGATCCGGCGCGGTCAGGCCGCCGGGCGGAAGATCGTCCCCTGCGCTCGGTCTTCTGCCTCGACCGAGTCCCTCTCACCGCACAGCGCCGCCTCCAGGAGCGAGGGGTACTGCCGACCGCATGAATCGCATTCACTCATCTGACACCCCGTTTCATCGCAAAAGGTCGCTCCCCCGCATCAGGGCGCGACCTATTGTCCGCGAGCATAGCGGGACGGGTGGTCGGCACGGAACCCCCGATTTGACGACGAGGCACACCTTCCGATCGTCGTTCCTTCGCGGACAGTGCGGCGAGCCGGTCGACCGCTACGAGCGGGATAGCGTGTTGAAGTGGATGAGAAGGTCGCCGACGCGTATCGACGGTTTGCGGATGTCGAGGCTCGCGGCGTCTCTGACATCTACTACGAGTGGGCACAGGGCATCGCCGCAGACTCCGAGGTCGTAGAGCTCATCGCCCAGTTGCAGGGCATCAAGCGGCAGGCGAACCTCGTCTTCGCCGCGGCCCGCCACGTCGGGGGCGCCGGAAGGTCCATACGCGCCCTTCCGCGAATGGGTGCTGTCGCATTGGCCAGAAGTTGTCGCGGTCATTGAGTCGCATTCGACCCAGACGAACGAAGCTGCTCGGTGCGCGGTGCTCCTCCCGATCCTCAGTCGGCTCCACGGCGACCTCTCGTTGATCGAGGCCGGAGCGTCAGCCGGTCTGGTGCTGTATCCAGACCGATACAGCTACAGGTACGACGTCGAAGGAACCACGATCGAGCTCGATCCATCCGACGGGCGCAGCCCCGTCGTGATCCCCTGCACCATCGACCAGGCGTCTGTGCCCGCCCGGCTACCGCATGTCGTCTGGCGGGCCGGAATCGACCTCAACCCCATCGACACTCGAGACCCGCAACAGTTGAGCTGGCTGGAAGAACTCGTCTGGCCCGAGCACCACGCTCGCCGTGAGCGGCTCCACGCCGCTGCGGCACTCGCGGCAGCCGACCCACCCCACCTCATTAAGGGCGACCTTCTCGAGGGAGTTCCGGCGCTCATCAGGAATGCGCCGTCGGGTTCTCATGTCGTTCTCTTCCACAGTGCGGTACTGAACTACCTTTCACCCGACCAGCGGCAAGCCTTCGTCGATCTGATGTCCACCTTCCCCGACGTGACGTGGATCAGCAACGAAGGACCCGACGTGATCCCGGCAATCACAGACCAGGTGGACGTCGAGATCGGCGGGCGGACGATCCTTGCGGTCAACGGACACGCCCTCGCGCTCGTAGGCCCACACGGACAGAACTACCAGGCCCTCTGGCTCCACCGCTCGTGAAGGTTCAGGCCGCGGCGGTTCGATGGATTGATAGAACAGTGCCATCGCATCGACGCCCTCGACCTGGGGCTCGCGTCGTTCGTGTCGACTACGGTTCGATGTTCTGGTTGAGGTGGAACACATTGCCCGGGTCGTAGGCGCGTTTGACCGATCGCAGCCGGTCGTAGTTCGCGCCGTAATTGCTTGAGGCCTGCGGCTGGTCATCCTGTGAGAGGAAGTTGATGTAGCCACCGCCCTGCGAGAACGGCTCGATCGCCGCGTAGTAATCCCTCACCCACGCCGTGTTCGCCTCGTTTTCGATCGGATCCGGCCACATCCCCGCGATCACGAGCGCGAAATTGGCGTCTCTGTGGCCGAAGGCCGTGGCATCCGAAGCCACGTCGTGGCACGCGCCGTTGATCGGGTAGAAGTGGACCGTGGAGTTGACCGTCGGAACCAGCGGTCCGTGCTGCATGTGCGCGGCGATCGACTCAGGGGTGAGGTCATCGAGGAAGGCGGCCTTCCAGTAGTGCTGAAGGCCGGGGGGCACGAGCGCGTCGAAGGCGCCGTTCAACGTCGGATAGGGCATTGGCCCCACCATCTCCGCCACGGGCTTCGCGACGTCACGGAAGCCCTGAATGATCTTCTCGCCCTCCGACGCGGGGCCGTTGTAGCAGAAGATGACGGCCAGGAACGGCTCGCCGGCTCGGTCCTCGGGCACGAAGGGCAGTGGTGGCGCGATCTGGAACGCGGTGAACCCGCCGAACTCGCGTGGAGCGGTTCGAACGTACGTGTTGAAGTGCTCCAAAATGGCCGGGGCGTCGGAGAGCTCGAAGAAGGTCGGGCCGCCGTAGATCTCGGCGACAGGGTGCAACCGGAAGACAAACTTCGTCACGACACCGAAGTTGCCTCCTCCACCGCGGAGGGCCCAGAACAAGTCAGGCTCCTCCTCTGCGCTCGCGGTGACCACCGTTCCGTCTGCCAGCACCACCTCGGCCGAGAGCAGGTTGTCGCACGACAGACCGTAGCCGCGAGCGAGGTAGCCGATTCCACCACCGAGCGTCAACCCGCCCACGCCCGTGGTCGAGATGATCCCACCCGTCGTCGCGAGACCGTCCGCCCCCGCCGCAACGTTGAACATTCCCCAGGTGGCCCCGCCTCCGACCTCTGCAGTGGAGGACGCGGGATCAACATCCACTGAGATGAGGTCCCCGAGATCGGCCACGAGAGCGCCATCGGCCGTGCCAAAACCCGGCACGCTATGGCCCCCTCCACGGATCGCCAGGTCGGTACCCGACTCCGTGGCGGTACGTACCACGGCGACGACATCTTCAGTGCCCTGACACCGCACGATCGCCGCGGGCCGTCGATCGATCATCGCGTTGTACACGACCCGCGCCTCGTCGTACCCTTCGTCGCCTTCGGCGACCAGTGCACCACCCAAACTGCTACGCAGCGACTCAACGACGCTCGTGGACATGGTCGAACTCCCCATTGTCACAACGGGCACAGCGCAACCGCACGATGCGCGCGGGGCATCAGTACCAGTTGGCACACACGCTCCTCGGCTTTACAGACGCTGTCAAGCCGTCCTGTTGCCCGCAGCTCACAGGCCGGCCGCGACCTGGATGCCGACGTCACTCTCGCGCCGCCGACTCTAGCGTCGCCCTCGCAGGCCAGGCGAGGGTGAATTCGCGGAGGCCCGTTGTGCACTGCGAGACTTGTGACGACGCCTTCCGGCATCTGGAGAGGAACACATGCGAAAGCTCGTCTTCTATGTTGCGACGACTCTCGACGGGTTCATCGCTGGACCCGACGGCGGCGATCCAAGCGGCCAAGAGTACTTTCCTGTCACTCCTGATCTCGTGCAGTTCATCGTCGCGAACTATCCCGAGACACTTCCAGCGCCCGCCAGACGGGCGCTCGGCATCGACGGCCCCGCGCTGGCCTTCGATACCGTCGTGGAGGGCCGGCACTCGTATGAAATCGGGCTCGCCGCCGGTCTGACCAACGCCTACCCGCATCTCCGGCACATCGTCTTCTCACGGTCCATGGCTGGCAGCCCGGACCCCGACGTCGAGGTCATACAATCCGATCCAGTTCAGTTTGTACGAGAGCTGAAGTCAGCGCCGGGCAAAGACATCTGGCTCGTCGGAGGCGGAAGGATCGCCGCCACCCTCCTGCCCGAGATCGACCGACTCGTGCTCAAGCAGAATCCCTTCGTCATCGGCTCAGGCGTGCCGCTCGTCGACGGGCCGTTCACCTCGAACCACTTCCACCCAGTCGGCGAGGTCCTGCTGGATGGTGGCGTTCGCGTCCTGACCTACGACCGCCGAAGTCACTAGGCAAAGCGGATAGAGGCAGTAGCACGCGCTGCTTCAAGGCGGCACTCGCCTGGAGTCGTGGAAGGCGGATCGAGAACGGTCAGTCCGCTCCGCTCGCCCGCCTCACTCTCGAACTGCCCCGCCTGAAAAAGCACTCCCGAGTCTGAGGCAGCGGCACGAGGACGCACCGCCCTCCACTGCGTCGTCGCACCAACCCTTGGTGAGTCCGACGTCCTCCCACCCGCACACGCCACTAGGCTCCGGGCATGCCGTTGCTTCGAGCCGTCGTCCTGCCGGGGCTCGGCGCGATCGCCGTGTTGGCCGCGGCCGGGCGGGCGATGCGGCTCCTCGGCGGCGACGACCCACGCGAGGACCGGGCCGTGCGTGCGCTCCAGGACGCGTTCGGCCACCGGCCGGACGACGGCGATGCCGCCGTCGCGACTGATCCCGCCGACCCGACGGGGCCACGCGAGTCGATCGACCGGGTCACCGAGCCGCTCTCGTGGTACTCCGGCGTGCCGCAGACCATCGCGAACGGGGCGCTCTGGTGCGGCGTCACGTGGCTGTTGACGCGCGACCGGCGCTCAGCGGTCGCCCCTGCCGCGGTGCTCGCCCTCGAGACCGCGTGCTTCGTCGCATCCGCGGCGCTGGTGGGACGGCCACGACCCGAGGGGGTGTGGCGCCCGGAGCCGCCGCACGCGACGTCGTCGTTCCCCTCCGGGCACACGGCGGCAGCCTTCGCGCTTCACGGCACGCTTGCCGACCTGCTCGATCGCCACGGCGCCCGTGGCGCGCGGCTCCTGGGCCCCCTCCTTCGGTACGGGATTCCCGGAGCAATCGCGTTTTCGCGGGTGTACCGCGGCCAGCACCACATCTCGGACACCGTCGCGGGCGCCATGCTGGGACGGTGGAGCGCCGCTGTGGTGCGGCGGGAGCTGATGTCGTAGGCGGGCCGCCCCGCCGTGCGGTAGCGCGCGGAAATGCTCATGGGCTGCCGCCCAGCAGATCTCCGGATTCTGGCGACGACGCCCGAACAGGTCTAACCGATGGTGCGGCACAGTACTGGAGCCGGCCGGTCGGACCTGCTCGCCGCTACTTCAAGCTCGCGGACGGCCAGGATCACATTCTCGAGGGCGATCGCTGGGTGCCATACGACCGGCATAAGTCTGGTCCGAGTTGGTGGCGCCTCACTGGTGAAGCCGACGCCGACATCATCGATGCCAGCGAGCTTCCATCCGACGCGCCGAGGTAGTGCGCGGATGGCGGCGGACCGCGCGCACCACGCTCCGCGCAGTCCGGACTACCGGCAGTTTCGAGACCGCCATTTGAAGGCGTGTCCGGCTGCGCACCGCGCGGCGGGCGTCGGGCGCTGCACGCGCAAGCCCCGCCACAATGGTTTTGCCGTGACGTGTCGGCGCCGTAGGCGGCACCCCATTGAGGGCTTCGGCGGGGCGCAGTACCATTCCACCCAAAGGGAAGGCCGACGGTTGCGGGAGCGGGGCGATGAACCTCCTGAGTCAGGTTTTCGCCGGCGCGACGGCGGCAGCGCTAATCGGTGTCGGAGTCCTGGAGATCTTCTTTCATGGCGATCGACGGTTTCATTCACTGTTCTTGATCGAACCGCAAGACGTTCGCGCGGTGCGGATGTGGGCGATGAATATCGGCGCGTACAACATCAGCTTTGCTCTGGGGATCGTCGCGGGGTTGTGGATGGTCAACTTTGCGAATCAGGATGCCGGCGCAGCGATCGTGATCTTCTGCTGTGCGGCGCAGATCGCCCTGGGGATCTGGTTGTGGATCACAGAGAGGCGCCTTCTCGGCAGTGCCATCGGGCAGGCGAGCTTGCCGGCCATCGCAGTGGTCGGCTACCTCATCCTCGGATGAGGCCACGTCGAACCTGAAATCGGCGGTAGCCGCGTGGCATAGCGCGGGCGTTCGACCGAGTGACGCTGGGCCGCCACGTCCACCTGGAGTCACCACACTCAAGACGGAGCATTAAGCGGCGAAAGGCACCATGAAGCTTCTACTCACCTCAGCGGGCGTGACAAATCCCACCATTCGTCATGCGCTCGAAGAACTGCTCGCAAAGCCGATCAGCGAGTCCAGCGCGCTGTGCATTCCCACCGCCATGTACGGTCACCCGTGGCTGGGCCCCGGCATCAAGGCGTGGGAGTTCATCAGCGGACGATCCGAGAATCCCATGGTCGATCTGGGGTGGAATTCCGTCGGCGTCTTGGAGTTGACCGCGCTGCCGAGCATCGATGAACAGAGGTGGATGCCGCTCGTCCACGAGACCGACGTGCTCCTGGTAGCCGGCGGTGACGCCCTCTACCTGAGTCACTGGGTGCGGGCAGTCGGGACTGATCGACATGTTTCCGTCGCTGGCCGACACCGTGTGGGTGGGGATGAGCGCGGGGAGCATGGCGATGACTCCGCAGATCGGTCGAGAGTTCGTCGGATGGAAGCCGCCGACCGGCGACGACAGCGCACTGGGGATCGTCGACTTCTCCATCTGCCCTCATCTCGCGCCTGACGGCGCGCCCGGCAACTCTCTTGCCGCTGCAGAGAAATGGGCGGCCGGCATCCGCCACCCGTCCTACGCGATCGACGACCAAACGGCCATCAGAGTCACCGACGACGCCGTGGACGTCATCTCGGAAGGCAGATGGCGCCACTTTCCCGAGTAGACGAGGTGTCGCCGACTTCGGTCGAAGCCGCCCGGAATCGGGAGCGTCCGGGAGGGGACCTCAGAGGTTGCGGCGGGCCTCCGGGTCGTCTGCGAGCCGGTCCGCCTCGCGCGCCACCGCCTCCTGCTCGGCCTCGCTCAGTGGCGGGAGGCCGACTTCGTCGGCCGGCATGCCCGCGTACGGGTCGGCGCCGGGGAACTCCTGACTGAACGAGCCCGCGACGACTCCCCCTGGGGGAACCTCGTCGCCTGCGGCGCCCAACAGCGTCTCCTCGCCGGGAACCTGCTCGGGTAGGTCGTCTCCGAGGTGCTTACGATGCCACTCGCCGCTCATGTTCACTCCCACCAGTGCCGACAGCGCCACACCGATGATCATCGAGACGATGAAAGATGTAGGCGGCGTTGTAGATCGCCGCAGTCGTCCACGGAGTGTTGATGAAGTCTACGACGTGCACGACGAAGAGCTTCGCTGAAGGACCCGCTTGCGGGCGGGCGCAGGTGACGGTCGCGATAGCGTCGGAGGATGGGCACCAGTAACCACATTGCGAAGCTCGGCTGGGTCGCTGCCGCCGTGCTCCTCGCAGCGGGCATCGTCATGATCGTGACGGGCTCTTCACGCCGATGGGGATCACATCCTTCGGCTGGTTCGCTTACCAACCTCTGGCCAACGCGACCTTTGTCCCGGGTGGGTCGGCGGTCGTCCTCTCCCCTGTTACCGCCGCGGGATGGGTGACCGTCGCTGTCGGGCTGATCGCGTTCGCGTTCCTCGCCGGTCAGTTCGCCGGCCGGAGATCGCGCGTATGACGCAGTCTCAACTGATCATCGGTGCGGTCGTTCTGTCCCTAGTCGTGTCCTGCGCAGGGTGTTCGACGGTCCCGAACGCACCTGAAGCGGTCGGGGATGACTACCCCGGCACCTGCATGCCGAGCGAGTTCTCATGGCCCACGGACTTCTTGGAGTCCCTGCCGGGTGAATCGTCTGCGGTCGGCGGGAGTATCGTCGGCCTACGCCTCGAGTACATCAACTCCGAATGGGCGTGGCGACTTCGGAGCATGGACACCAAACACGACCTGTTCGGCGAGCGAGTGGACGATGCGAGCTTCGGCAGAGAGTCGCTCGTAGACGTCAGGACGATGGAGACCCTCGCAACCCACCAGGTGGAACTCACCCACGCGGAACAGCTGACGGACGGCATCGGCGTGCACGAAGCGGCCCGACTTTCCGGCGAACAATGGCCGAGCCCACTCATCATCGAGATGGCCCGCGTCGAAGAAAGCGGTTCGCCGGCGTGGCGGATCACGACCTGCGACACGGAAACCAATGAGCACTCCGTCATGACCCTTCATTGACCACGCCCTGAGCGTCTGTTCGGGCAAGCGGCAACGCTGATCCCGGTCAACATCGAAACGGAGGAGTACGAGTCCATGCGATTGGTAACCAACACGACCGGTTCCGGACCGATCAAAGTGGGGCTCATCCATGGGCTCGGCGCCAACGGGGCGACCTGGAAGCCGTTGATCGACCGAATTCTCTCCGACGGGCGTCACACCGTGATCGCGGTCGATCTGCGTGGTCACGGTCGCAGCGACCGTGCTGCGTCTTACAAGCTCGACGATTTTGCCGATGACGTGGCGGAGAACCTCCCCGACGGCCTCCACTGCATCATCGGACACTCGCTCGGCGGACCGGTCCTCGTCCGCGCCGTCGAGCGCCTCGCGCCGGCGCGCGCGATCTACCTCGACCCCGGTTTCCAGCTCGCACTGCCGACCACGGGCGTCACGGGACGCCTGTTCTGGCTCGTCCCGCCGGTGTCCCTTGGCCTGGCGCAGTTGATTCAGGCGCGTCGCAGTGGCAAAGGCTGGAGCACTGACCGAACCGAGCATTCGGTCCCTGCTCGACGCAGGCCCACGAGCAATTCGACACGAGGATGGCGATCGGGGTCTTCCGAGACGTCGCCTTCCATCCGCTCGCCCCCTCGGCACCGGCGGTACCCTCCACCATCGTGCTCTCAGACGACTCCCCAGCCGTCATCTCCAACGATCTGGCTGCGGCACTCGAGAAGCTCGGCTGGGACGTCCGCCGCCTTCCCGGCCTTCACCACGACATGCATCTCGAGGACGCTGACCGCACCTTCGAAGCCATCCACGATCTCCTCTGATCACTCCCACGGCGGCACTCCTGGCGCCTTTGGCAGGGCATCTCACGGCTCTATGCGCACCCAGATTTTCAGCCGAAGGTGTGAAGAGGCCCCGCGCGGCCGGCCGGCATCACTGACAGACTGCGGGCGTGGGCGACGACGAGGTTCAGGGGCTACCGCGGAATGCGATGCGCCGGCGGCATCCGTTCGTCCTTGTCGTCGTGGCAGTCGTCCTCCTCACCTCGTGCTCGGCGGTGGATGGCACGTCACCTATGAATTCGTCGGATGCCGCGGACGATCGTGCCGGAACCGTAGACGTCGGCGACGGGCGGGACCTCTACCTCGAGTGTCACGGCACCGGCTCACCGACCGTGGTTCTCGTTTCGGGACTCGGCGACAGCGCAGAAGTGTGGAGCACCCGCCTTGACGAGGCGAGTTCCGACACGCCCACCGTCTACGACGACGTCGCCCGCCTGACGCGGGTGTGCGCCTACGACCGTCCGGGCACCGGCGGCAGCAGATCGACCGAGGTGGACCAGCCGACCAGCGCACAGACCTCGGCAGACGACCTGTACGGGATGCTGACGGCAGTCCGGCGAAGTGGGGCCATTCGTCCTCGCGGGTCATTCCTACGGCGGGCCGATCATCCGACTCTTCGCCGGCGATCACCCGGACGAGGTCGCCGGACTGGTACTCGTCGATGCGCTGTCGGAAGATCTCCCCGCAGGCCTGACCGCCGACGCAGCAGGAAGTGTTCGAACGGCTCAACACTCCGGCGGAGGCCGGCGCTGAGTTCTTCGACTTCGCCACCCTCGTCACCCAGCTGCGAGATTCCGCACCCGTGCACGACATTCCGGTGATCGTGCTCACCGCCGACACCCCCCAGCTGACACCCGAAGTGGTGGCATCCGGCCAACTGCCCGCAGGCGTCGACCAGAAGTTCGCCGACGCGCTGTGGGCGGCACAATTGTCCGCGCAGGACCTGCTGCCCGCGAAGTTCACCGACGCCGTCCATGTCACCGACACCCGAAGCAACCACTACATCCAGCTCGGCAACCCACAGCTCGTCATCGATGCAATTCGTGACGTCGTGCACGAGGTGCGCGGCGAGACTGACCAGGAGTGACCAAGGTCGATCGCCGTCGCCTCGACTAGTGCGCGAACGGGCGGACATCGCTACGGTCGAGAAGACGACACCGGGGAGAGACACCATGGACCTGTTCGACATCGACGACACCCAGCGCATGAGCCGCGAGGAGGCGGCCGCCAAGCTCCACGCACTCGCTGACGCCTTGGCGAAGAACAACTCGGTCGAGTTCTCCCGCGCGGGGAAACTCATCACCGTGCGCGTCCCCGCCGAGGTCAACCTCAAGGTAGAGGTGGAACTCGGCGACGAGGGCGACAACGAACTCGAGGTCGAACTGACCTGGTGACCGCTGGGATCCGCCCAGCGGTGGACGGTGCGCTCAGCGCGCCGTTCCGAGCCGCCAGCGCACAGTGGCGCGAGCGACGACGTCGCCGCTGCGGTCGAGGCAGTCGGCGGTCACGTCGACCTCCATGTCGCCGGTGACCGTGGGTGGGGCGACGTCGCACACCGAGCGGATCGGTCCGCGCGCTTTCTTCAGGTACTGCATCGATATCTCAGTGACGATGCCTCGGACTCCGTCCGGCAGGGCAGTGAGCAGTGCCAGTCCACTGGCCTGCTCCGCGAGGTTCATCAGCGCGACGGCGTGGACGGAGCCGAGGTGCTGACGGTTGCGGCGACGGTCTGGAATCTCGACGTCGGCGTGACCCGGCGAGAGCGCGCGGATGTGCGGCCGCACCGAGCCTGAATACGGAACACGCCAACCGAAGATCCGGGAGAACAACCGGGTGCCGCCGGGAAGTCGGTGTAGTCCACGCCATAGTCGTAGAAGCCTTCGTCCGGGGGATCGCATGTGAACGATGCTCGCGCGTTCCGCTTCTGCCGCCTAATCGGTTGTTGCTCGCCCGCAGCGGCATCCGACCAACGTGCGCGCAGCGCGGCGCCGTCTTGGCCGGACACTCACAGCTGCAACAGGATGTCGCGGATGAGGTCGTTGCCCCTTTGCGACGGGTGCGTGTAGTCGGCTGCGAGCAGATCCCCTGCTGGCGTCAGTCCGTCGGCGCCGTTGAAGGCGGTGAGGAGGTCTACGCAGTCCCCTCCAACTTCTTGTGACTCGTCGCACACGACGCTGCGCCACGAGTCAAGGCTTGCGGCGACCGTTGCGGACGCAGCTCCCGCGGTCTCGGCTCCCAGCGCCTCGAAGTCCGGCCAACCAGTCCAGGCGTTGTAAGCGGCCAGGACGAGGATCGACGCATCCGGGGCGGTCGCTCGCACGCCTTCGAGCACCCCTGCCAGGTCGGCGCCTGCCGTCGCAGTATGAATGGCTATGCATTCCGCGGTTGTCGCGATGAGCGCTTCGGCCGCTCCCTCCGCGGTGTCGAGGTTGATCGCCGAGTCATAGCAGGATCCTTGGCCATACGGAGGTTGGTCGTTGTAGCCAGCAGAGACGATGACGATGTCGGCGGCGGACAACACCGTGTCGAGCGATCCGCTCTGCACCTCTTCGAGGATGTCGGCGGTGCGCGCCCCGTCGTGCCTGGATCGATTGACCACTGTGTGAATGTCACCGGTGCTCTCAGTGAGGGCTGCGGCGTAGCTGTCAACGAACGCCGTGCATCCGGGGCAGTCCTCCGGGGCGTTGTACGGAATCGAGTCGCCGATGACGACCACGCTGAGCGCGGCCACCGAGTCGGCCGGCGTGGGCGGTGCGGGTGTGGCCGCACAGCCCGACGCGAAGATCACGCTTGCGGTCATCACGAAGGCTCCGCTGATCTGCCATCGTTTCATGTCCTGTCTCCAGTCGTCGAAGAGCTCAAGCGTTCGAGGTGCCTGTCGTCCGCGCTCAAGGCAGGCTCGCGAACTCTGACGTATGTCAGTATTCGTAGACGTCCATCGTCCTCGCGCCCAGCCAGGCGCGCATAGTACGAATGCGACCTGTTGTCTCACGGGACGAAAGGTGGTCGGTGCGCACTCTGCAATCTGCCCCAGCATCCCCGCTGCTCCGCCCATTCGTGCGCGCGTTCGCTCAGCGCACCGCTATCGGCGTGCGCGAAGATCAGGCGATGCCCGCCTACCTGGAGACGGTCCTCCAGTTCGACTTCGGCGACCTCCCGATCGTGCGATCCCGCGGCGGCGGCTGGGAAGCCGGGGGCGCACGCAATGTTGTCGGTCCGCACACCTTCCCTGGGACGAGCGTGCGGCTGGTGGGCAGGATCGACAGCTTCGCGATCTTCCTCCAACCCATGGCCCTACCATCCCTGTTCGGCGTGCCTATCGGTGTCGTGATGGAGACCCACCACGAAGCGGATGCGGTGCTCGGGCGGCGCGTCGCGGACCTGGGGGACGCCCTCGCCGAAACTGTCGACTTTCACGAGCGAATACGCACCGCGGAGGCCTACCTCTTCAGCTGTGCCGCCATCGAGCGAGCCATAACCACGGTTACGGCCGCCGCCACACTGTTGGCCCGTCACGCGGGTGGAATCGCCATCGATGACTTGGCAAGCCGCATGCAGCTGAGTGTGCGGCAGCTGGAGAGGTTGTTCATTCGCGAAGTGGGCATCGCACCGAAGCGCTTCGCGCGAGTCGCCCGTTTCCAGAGTGCCCTCGACGCGCGAGTCGGAGCACCAGGCAGAACGTGGCTTCAAATCGCCACCGCAGCGGGGTATCACGACCAGATGCATCTGATTCACGACTTCCAAGCGTTCTCAGGCGCTCCACCCACCCGCATACTCGAGCAACTCGGCGACTCTCGCCCTCCGGCGCTGGCCGCTTCGACCCATCCCCACGCCGACAGCCACAAGCAGGAGTAAGCACTGCGACCGCGATCGAACCGGCACCTGCTCTGCGCATTCTGGGGGCACGAAAGAGCCCCGATCCTGCAGTTCCCTGCAGGATCGGGGCTCGTCAGCCGGTGCGGGCCGTCAGAGATCTCGGACTCTAGAAGTCCCAGTCCTCGTCTTCGGTGGCCTCGGCCTTGCCGATCACATAGGACGAACCCGACCCCGAGAAGAAGTCGTGGTTCTCATCCGCGTTCGGCGAGAGCGCCGACAGGATCGCCGGGTTCACGTTCGTGGTCGTGGACGGGAACATCGCTTCGTAGCCCAGGTTCATCAGGGCCTTGTTGGCGTTGTAGTGCAGGAACTTCTTGACGTCTTCGGTCAGCCCGACGCCGTCGTAGAGGTCCTGCGTGTACTGCACCTCGTTGTCGTAGAGCTCGTACAGCAGCGAGAACGTGTAGTCCTTCAGGTCGTCGCGCTCGGCCTGGCTGACCTTCTCGAGCCCCTTCTGGAACTTGTAGCCGATGTAGTACCCGTGCACGGCCTCGTCGCGGATGATGAGGCGGATGAGGTCGGCGGTGTTCGTGAGCTTCGCCCGCGACGACCAGTGCATCGGCAGGTAGAAGCCCGAGTAGAAGAGGAAGCTCTCGAGCAGGGTGGAGGCCACCTTGCGCTTGAGCGGCTCGTCGCCACGGTAGTAGTCCATGACGATCTGAGCCTTCTTCTGAAGGTTCGGGTTCTCCACCGACCAGCGGAACGCCTCGTCGATCTCCTTCGTCGAGCACAGCGTCGAGAAGATCGACGAGTAGCTCTTCGCGTGCACCGACTCCATGAACGCGATGTTCGTGTAGACGGCCTCTTCGTGCGGCGTGATCGCGTCGGGGATGAGCGAGACCGCCCCGACGGTGCCCTGGATCGTGTCGAGCAGAGTGAGGCCGGTGAACACGCGCATCGTGAGCAGCTGCTCGTCGGGCGTGAGCGTGTTCCACGACTGGATGTCGTTGGACAGCGGCACCTTCTCGGGCAGCCAGAAGTTGTTCACGAGGCGGTTCCACACCTCGAGATCCTTCTCGTCCTCGATGCGGTTCCAGTTGATGGCCTGCACGTGGTTCAGCAGTTGAAGCTTCTCAGTCATGAGGATTCTTTCTTGATTAAGTCTCAGAGCTTCACAGCATGCACGAGACGCACTCGCTCATGTCAGTGCCCTCGAGGGCCATCTGCCGGAGGCGGATGTAGTAGATCGTCTTGATGCCCTTGCGCCACGCGTAGATCTGCGCCTTGTTGATGTCGCGGGTCGACGCGGTGTCCTTGAAGAACAGCGTCAGCGACAGGCCCTGGTCGACGTGCTGCGTCGCGGCGGCGTACGTGTCGATGACCTTCTCGTAGCCGATCTCGTACGCGTCCTGGTAGTACTCCAGGTTGTCGTTCGTCATGAACGCCGCCGGGTAGTAGACGCGGCCGAGCTTGCCTTCCTTGCGGATCTCGATCTTCGACGCGATCGGGTGGATCGAGCTCGTCGAGTTGTTGATGTACGAGATCGACCCGGTCGGCGGCACGGCCTGCAGGTTCTGGTTGTAGATGCCGTGCTGCTGGATGCTGGCCTTCAGCGCGGTCCAGTCCTCCTGCGTGGGGATGTGCTTGCCGGCGAACAGCTCCTTGACCTTCTCGGTCTCGGGCACCCACGCGCGGTCGATGTACTTGTCGAAGAACGCACCGCTCGCGTAGGTCGAGTCCTCGAAGCCGTCGAACGCACGACCGCGCTCGATCGCGAGGTTGTTCGAGGCGCGCAGAGCGTGGAACAGCACCGTGTAGAAGTAGATGTTCGTGAAGTCGATGCCCTCTTCGGAACCGTAGAAGACGTGCTCGCGGGCGAGGTAGCCGTGCAGGTTCATCTGGCCCAGGCCGATCGCGTGCGACCGGTCGTTGCCGTCCTCGATCGAGCGGACCGAGGCGATGTGGCTCTGCTCGCTCACCGCGCTGAGGGCGCGGATCGCCGTCTCGACCGTCTGACCCAGGTCATCGGCATCCATCGACAGGGCGATGTTCATCGAGCCGAGGTTGCACGAGATGTCCTTGCCGATCTCCTTGTACGAGAGGTCCTCGTTGTAGGTGGTCGGCGTGTTCACCTGCAGGATCTCGCTGCAGAGGTTGGACATGTTGATGCGGCCCTTGATCGGGTTCGCCCGGTTCACCGTGTCTTCGAACATGATGTACGGGTAGCCCGACTCGAACTGGATCTCGGCGAGCGTCTGGAAGAACTCACGGGCGTTGATCTTGGTCTTCTTGATGCGGGCGTCGTCGACCATCTCGCGGTACTTCTCGGTCACCGAGATGTCGCCGAACGGCACGCCGTAGACCTTCTCGACGTCGTACGGCGAGAAGAGGTACATGTCTTCGCCGTTCTTGGCGAGCTCGAACGTGATGTCGGGCACCACGACTCCGAGAGAGAGCGTCTTGATGCGGATCTTCTCATCGGCGTTCTCGCGCTTGGTGTCGAGGAACCGCATGATGTCGGGGTGGTGCGCGCTGAGGTACACCGCACCGGCACCCTGACGCGCGCCGAGCTGGTTCGCGTAGCTGAAGCTGTCTTCGAGCAGCTTCATGACGGGGATGATGCCCGAGGACTGGTTCTCGATCTGCTTGATCGGGGCGCCCGACTCGCGGATGTTCGACAGCAGCAGGGCGACGCCGCCGCCGCGCTTGCTGAGCTGCAGCGACGAGTTGATGCCGCGCGAGATCGACTCCATGTTGTCTTCGATGCGCAGCAGGAAGCACGAGACGAGCTCGCCGCGCTGGGCCTTGCCGGAGTTCAGGAACGTCGGGGTCGCCGGCTGGAAGCGGCCCGAGATGATCTCTTCGACGAGGTTGGTCGCGAGCTTCTGGTCGCCGTCGGCCAGGCCGAGCGCGGTCATGACCACGCGGTCTTCGAAGCGCTCGAGGTAGCGCTTGCCGTCGAAGGTCTTGAGCGTGTAGCTCGTGTAGTACTTGAACGCCCCGAGGAACGTCTCGAAGCGGAACTTCTTCGAGTAGGCCAGGTCGTTGAGCTCCTGGATGAACTCGAACGGGTACTTCTCCAGCACGGTCGGCTCGTAGTACTCCTTCTCGACCAGGTAGTCGAGGCGCTCCTTGAGGGAGTGGAAGAAGACCGTGTTCTGGTTGACGTGCTGCAGGAAGTACTCCCGCGCCGCGCGCTTGTCGGCGTCGAACTGGATCTTGCCGTTCTCGTCGTACAGGTTGAGCATCGCGTTCAGGGCGTGGTAATCCATGCCCTCGAACCGCACGTCCGCCTTGAACGTCTTCTCTTGCGTCACTGCAGCTTCCACCATCGTTCCAATCCTTCGCTCACGCGATCCACGTCTTCGGGTGTGCCGAACAGTTCGAGCCGGTACAAGTGCGGCACGTGGCACTTGCGGCTGATGACTTCTCCGGCGAGGCAGAAATGCTCTCCGAAATTGGTGTTTCCCGCGGAGATGACTCCGCGGATCAGGTTGCGGTTTCGCTCGTCGTTGAGGAACCGGATCACCTGCTTGGGGACCGACCCCTTCTCCACTCCCTTGCCCTGCCCGCCACCGTAGGTGGGGGTCACCAGGACGAAAGGCTCGTCGACGACGAGGCCGGCATCCGTCGAGTGGAGAGGGATGCGCACCGCGCGCAGGCCGAGCTTGTCGATGAAGCGGGCCGTGTTGCCGGAGATGCTCGAGAAGTAGACGAGCAGCGGTGCGGCGGTCTCCGTGGCGGCAACCGCGCTGCTGTCAGCGATCGCGGTTGCCATGGCTCACGCGAGTCGCGAAGCGAGCTCGTCGATCTTGTCGGGACGGAAGCCCGACCAGTGGTCCTCATCGGTGATGACGACCGGCGCCTGGAGATAGCCCAGCGCCTTGACCTGCTCGAGGGCCGCGGGGTCCTGCGAGAGGTCGAGAACCTCGTATTCGATGCCCTTCGAATCAAGTGCGCGATACGTCGCCGTGCACTGAACGCAGGAGGGCTTGGTGTAGACGGTGATCGACATGTGTGACCCGTTCTCCCTCAAAATCTTCGTTTGCATCCGGTAGGCCCCCCACCGGGAGTCCAATACTACATATGGGTACGGACATTGGATAGCACCACAAGGGCTAGTAGTTACATCCGTGTAGTTTTGCACCGCTCTCCACATGTACAACACAGGTTGTCCACCGTTTCATCCACAGGAGAGCGGTCGATCGCGAACCTGGAAAAACCCTGAATCACGCCGCTTTCCGATGCCCCGGCCGCATCTGTCCACAGGTGCGAACGTACGCTCGGCCCCCGACATCGGATTAGCCCTGTGGAATGCGCGTTTGGGCGTGTCGCGGCGTGTCGCGCGCAGGCGCGGGGAGCACTAGCGTTGTCGGGTGGCGGGCTATCGGGATCTTCTGCGCACGCCCGGCGTGGCGCGCATCATGGCCGCGCAGCTGACGGCGCGCTTCCCGAACGGCATGACGAGCCTCGCCATCCTGCTGCACATCGAGTTCGTCACCGGCTCCTATGGCGCGGCAGGACTCGTGCTGGCCGCCACTTCGGTCGGGCAGGCGATCGCCGGGCCGGTCACGAGCCGCTGGATGGGCGTCTGGGGCATGCGCCGCGTGTTGACGACCACGCTCGTGATCTGCGCGTTCGCGATCGCGGGCATCGCCCTGATCGAGACGATCGTGCCGGTCTACATGGTGCTCGGACTCATCGCCGGCCTGTCCACTCCCCCGGTGCAGTCGGCCGTGCGCACGATCTATCCGAAGATGGTCAACTCGCGCCAGCTCACCCCGCTCTTCTCCTTCGACGCGTCGCTGCAGGAGGTCATCTGGATCGTCGCGCCCGTGGTCATCACGATCGTCGCGACCCAGGTGGGCACGGTGCAGGCCCTGCTCCTGATCGTCGCGATCCTGATCGGCGGCGGCGCGTGGTTCATCCTCTCCCCCGAAGTCGGGCGCGTGCGCATCCCGCGCAGCCGCCGCAGCATCGGCAAAGTGCTCGCCAAGCCGCCCGTGCTGCTGGCGACCGTGATCGGGTTCCTGCTGATCGGCGCGTGCGCGGCCGTCGAGGCGGGAGTCGTCGCCACGTTCGACCACGGCGGTCTCGAGGCGGGCATCGTGCTGGCGATCTTCTCGATCGGCAGCCTCGCCGGCGGCCTGTCGTTCGGCCACATCCCGATCGGCCCCTGGGCGATGGCACGCCGACTCGCGATCATGGCGTTCGGCCTCTGCCTCACGGTCTTCTCGCTCAACATCTTCTGGCTCGGCGCCACGCTTGTTCGTCGCCGGCATCGGCATCGCACCCGCACTGGCGGTGCTGTTCGCCATGACGAGCGCGAGCGTCAAGTTCAGCGAGACCGCCGAGGCGTACGGCTGGATCGGCACCGGGCAGCTCATCGGCGCCGCGACCGGCTCGGCGGTCGCCGGGTTCTTGATCGACGGTGTGGGCCCGACCGGCGCCTACTGGGCGGCCGCGGCCTTCGCGATCGTCGGCACCGCGGTGGCCGTGGCCTGCGTGCGGGCCTTCCCCGACCTGCGCCACCGCGACCCCAGCCCGATCCCCGACACCGAACCCGTCGGCACGATCACCTGAGAACGCCATAGCCCGCGCATAGTGAGGGCATAGCCCGGCCCGCTCGAATGGGCTCATGAGCGAACAGCACCAGTGGATCGACAAGAACGGCGATCCGATCGACGAGGACCACCGCGGCCTCGTCTACGACGTCCAGACCCTCATCGACCGGCGCCGCGCGCTGGGCATCTTCGGCGGGCTCACGCTCACCTCTCTGCTGGCCGCCTGCGGCGTGCAGACGACGGATGCCACGGCCTCGCCGACGGCGACCGCCTCGGCGACCGCGACACCGACGCCGTCCGCTTCCGCCACGGCCGCGGCATCCGAACCCGTCACGGAAGTGCCGGACGAGACCGGCGGACCGTACCCGGGCGACGGATCGAACGGTGTGAACGTGCTGGATGACTCCGGCATCGTCCGCAGCGACATCCGCTCGAGCTTCGGGTCATCCGCGACGGTCGCGGCGGGCGTGCCGCTCACGATCGCGCTGACGGTGCGGGATGCCGCCACCGGCGCCGCGCTCGCGGGCAAGGGCGTCTATCTCTGGCACTGCGACCGCGAGGGTCGCTATTCGCTCTACAGCAGCGGGGTCGAGAACGAGAACTACCTGCGCGGTGTGCAGGAGACCGATTCGGCCGGCACCGTGACCTTCACCTCGATCTACCCCGCGTGCTACTCGGGCCGCTGGCCGCACATCCACTTCGAGGTGTACGACGACGTCGCGACCGCCGTGGCGTCGGGTCCGATCGTCAAGACGAGCCAGCTCGCGCTGCCCGACGAGACGAACGCGCTGGTCTACGCCACGGGCGGGTACGAGCAGAGCGTGCGCAACGCCTCGCAGGTCTCGCTGCAGAGCGACAACGTGTTCGGCGACGACGGCGGCATCCACCAGATCGCGACCATGGCCGGCTCGGTCGCCGCGGGCTACACCGCGTCGCTGACGATCGGCGTGTGACCGGGGCCGACTTCGCTCAGGCGATGCGCCGCAGCAGCTCCAGAACGGCGAGCGCATACGCGTCGGCCGGCTCGGGGTGCTCGAACACGAAAGTGTCCTCCCCCACGACGATCTCGACCTCGTGCGTGTCGGCCAGGCGCCGCAGCGACCGGAACGCTCCGCGCAGCAGCTCCCGCAGCTGACTCTCGTGCGGCAGCCACAGCGCGTCCTCGAGCGCGACGGAATCCAGCGCCCACTCGGTGGTGCCGTTGAACGCGAGGATCCGACCGGTCGGGTAGTCCCGCGGCTCGATCGTCATCTCGCTCACCGTGAAGACGTCGGCGTCGAACTCCGGCTCGTTCAGCTGAAACCGATCACCCGACCGCGGGTGCCACACCAAGCCCGCGTCGCGCAGGGCGACTGCCGATTCCGTCGAGATCATGCCAACCATCATGGCCCCGCGCGAGCGAGGCTCGGGCCGCTCGTAAAGTGTTGACATGCCTGCATCCCCGCCCGCACCGCTCACGCTGCCCCGCCTGTCGTGGGGAGATCCGTCCTCCGATCGCCGCGCACTGCTCGTGCACGGGCTCGGCTCGAACGGTGCCCTGATGTGGCGGTTCGGCGTCGCGCTCGCCGATGCCGGATGGCACGCGGATGCCGTGGACCTGCGTGGCCATGGCCTCGCACCCCGCGCCCTGGACTACTCGATCGCCGCGTACGCGACAGATCTGCGCGCCACGCGTCCGCGTGACGGCATGGGATGGGATCTCGTCGTCGCGCACTCGCTCGGAGGCGCCGCCGCGACCGCGGTGGCGGCATCCGCCCCCGGCTGGACGCGCCGGCTGATCCTGATCGACCCGGCGATCCACCTCGCCCCGCGTGATCGCGAGATCGTGCGCACGAGCCAGGAGCGCTCGTTCGCAGACCCGACGAGGGCCGCCGTCCGCGCGGAGCACCCGCACTGGCACGAGCACGACGTCGAGCTCAAAGCGCTGTCGGCGCAGCAGGCCAGCCGCTGGGCGGTCGAGCAGACCAGCGTGCAGAACCCCGAATGGGACGAGCGGGATGCCGCGGCCCGCCTGACCGTGGGGACCCACATCATCGGCTCCGACCCGAAGGTCTACTCGATCTTCAGCGGCGCGCTCGCCGAGGAGGTGCTGCGCAACCCCGCGGTCGCGATGTCGGTCGTACCCGGCGCCGGCCACTCGCCGCACCGCGACAAGCCGGAGGCGACGATCGCGCAGTTCCTGAGCGCCGTCGAGAGCTGATCCGGCCCCTTCCGTCACTGAACGACGTACTCGACCCCCTGCCCCACGTCGACCACGACGCCGACGAAACCGGGGATCGCAGTGGCCAGGGCGGCCTGCAGGTCGTCGAGCGGCGGGATCTCGCCGTCGTCGGTCGTGACGTCGACCGTCGCCGTCGTGCCGCTCCACTCCACGTCGTAGACGCGCGCACCCGGGTCGTCCTCCAGCCAGCGTGCCGGCCACATCCTGGATCGTCACGGTCCACCGGGCCAGCGCGATCGATACGACCGAGTTCGCGGCGAGCGGCACGCGCGACGATGATCGCGAGCACCGTGACCACCATGTAGGCGCGACGCCGGTTGGCCACCAGAGAGGAGCCGGGGTCGCGGGCGTACCCACCCATCGTGAAGACGATGCTGCCCGCGATCACGAGCGCGACGACGTTCGAGAGGAACAGCACCAGGGCCCCGAACGCGTCACTCCACTGGCCCTGCCCCGCCGTGACCCCGACGACACCGAGCGGCGGCACCAGCGAGATCGAGATCGCCACCCCGGGCAGGACGGCACTGAGGTCCTTGCGGCACATCGCGAACCCTCCGGCGAAGCCCGTGGCCAGGGCGGCGACCAGATCCATCAGGCTCGGCGACGTCCGCCCCAGCACCTGCGAGTTGGTGGCCAGGCTCTCGGGGGTCGCGACGAACAGAGCGAAGAACAGGCCGAGTACCACCACGATCCCCACGCCCGAGAGCACCCAGAGGATCGAGCGCACCACCAGGCTCAGATGGCCCGTGACGATGCCCAGCGCGATGCCGAGGATCGGGGTGCCGAGCGGCGCGATGATCATGGCGCCGATGACCGTCGCGGTCGAATCGGTGAGCACGCCCGCGATCGCGATCGTGCCGGCCAACGTCAGCATGATCAGGAAGCCGGTCCGTTTGCCGATCTTGTCGCCGTAGCTGAGATCGAGGGCCTCGCTGAGAGCTTCGACCGGCTGACGCTGAGACGGCGGGATCAGGGTCTGGGTGAGGCGGGACATGAGCACTCCTTGCGGCTTTGCGCTTATCGTGGCACGGCGAAGGGAGAATGGCAGGGTGAGCGACTTCGACCCGACCGGCATCCTTCCCGACGATCTGCTCGCGCGCATCCGGGAACGAGCGGTCGTCCACGATCGCGACAACACGTTCCCCGAACAGGACCTCGCGGAGTTGAAGGATGCCGGCTACCTCTCGATCCTCGTTCCGCGCGAACTCGGCGGAGCAGGGCTGGGACTGGCCGAGGCGTCCGTCCTCCAGCAGCGGCTGGCCGGCGCGGCCCCGGCGACCGCTCTGGCGATCAACATGCACCTGGTCTGGACGGGCGTGGCGAAAGTGCTCGCCGATCGCGGCATCGATGATCTGCGCTTCGTCCAGGAAGGCGCGGTGGCCGGCGAGGTCTTCGCCTTCGGCATCAGCGAAGCAGGCAACGACCTCGTTCTGTTCGGCAGCGATACGGATGCCGCCCCTCAGCCCGACGGGTCGTACGCGTTCACGGGAACGAAGATCTTCACCTCGCTCGCCCCGGTATGGACCCAGCTCGGCCTCCACGGACTCGACACCACCTCGCCCGACGGTCCGCAGATGGTCTACGCGTTCGTCCCGCGGTCCGAGGAGGCCACCGGTCGCATCGTGACCCGCGACGACTGGGACACCCTCGGAATGCGCGGCACGCAGTCGCGCACGACCGAACTGCACGGCGCCCTCGCGCCGGCCGATCGCGTCGTGCGGCGCATCGCGCCGGGGCCGAACCCCGACCCGCTCGTGTTCGGCATCTTCAGCGTCTTCGAGATCCTCCTCGCCTCGGTCTACACCGGCATCGCCCGCCGCGCGCTCGATCTCGCGGTGGAGACGGCCGGGAAGCGCACGTCGAAGAAGACGGGCCTCGCCTACGACCAGGACCCCGACATCCGCTGGCGCATCGCCGAGATGGCGCTCGCGTACGACGCGCTCCCGCCCGAGCTCGCGTCGCTCGGCCGCGACGTCGATGAGCTCGTCGACCACGGCGGCAGGTGGTTCTCGCTGCTGGCGGGAGTCAAGCATCGCGCGGTGACGATGGCCAAGCGCGTCGTCGATGACGCGATCCTCGTCTCGGGCGGGTCGTCGTACTTCGCCGCGAGCGAGCTCAGTCGCCTGTATCGCGACGTGCTCGCCGGGCTGTTCCATCCGTCCGATCCCGAATCGGCGCACTCGACGGTCGCGACCGCCTGGCTCGGGCCGGTCGGATCGTGAGTCAGCAGGTTCGGCGTCGGGGCTCTCAGGAAGATCTGTCGCTCGGGGCAGGTGACGGGTGGCTGAGGCGGATTCTTCCTGAGACCGCTACGCCCGGCGCCGCATCGGCAGCGCGAGGAGGCCCTTGAGGGCAGCCACCACGACGTCGGGGTGATACAGGATGTCCTCCGCGATCGGCCGGTAGACGACGTAGCCGAGGGCGGCGAGCGCCTGGTCGCGGCGGCGATCCTCGCGCTGTTGATCCCAGCTGCTGTGGAAGGCCTTGCTGTCGCACTCGATGACCAGCCAGCCGTCGACGACCAGATCCACCCGCCCGACTCCGCGAATCACGACTTGAAGCTCAGCCCGGCGACCGAGCGCGCGCAGCATCAGCCTGACGAGCGTCTCCGAGCCCGACTCGGCGCGGCCGTCCACGAGGCCGCGCAGCCTCCGGAATCGACGAGGAAGCGCCGAGAACAGGGCATCGACATCGTCGAGCCGCAGCAGGCCGAGGTGAAGAGCGGAGGCGAAATGATGACATCCCGCACCCCGACCGCCCTCCTGAGTCCCGCAGACCAGGAGCGCCGCCACGGTCTGCGCGTCATGAAGGGCGTGGCCCTGGGCGCGCTGCTGTTCATGGCGGTGCTGTTCGTCTTCGCGTTCGCGCTCCAGGAGCAGTATCCGCAGCTGGCGTACGTGCGGGCGTTCGCGGAAGGCGGCATGGTCGGCGCGCTGGCCGACTGGTTCGCCGTGACGGCGCTGTTCCGGCATCCGCTCGGCATCCCCATTCCGCACACCGCGATCATCCCCAACCGCAAGGACGAGATCGGCCAGAACCTGGGCGAGTTCGTCGAGACCGAGTTCCTCCGCGGCGACGTGGTGCGCACGAAGCTCGAAGAGACCGCGATCGCCGCGAAGCTCGGCGAATGGCTGAGCGTGCCGGCGCATGCCGAACGGGTCGGCGCCGAGGGCTCGCTCATGGCCGCCGGAGTGCTGCGCGCGCTGAGCGACGACGATGTCAGTGACGTCATCGAAGACCTGGCCCGGGAACACCTCATCGCCCCCGACTGGGGTCCGCCGCTCGGCGGCTGGCTCGGACGCATCGTGGAGTCCGGTGCCCACCATGGAGCGATCGACCTGGGAATCGACACCATCGCGGCTTGGCTCGCTGCCAACCAGGCGTCCTTCTCGGGACTCGTCTCGCGACGCCTGCCCGCCTGGGTGCCCTCGATCGCGTCTCGACTCGTCGACGACACCGTCTACAACGAGGCCGTCAAGTTCGTGGCGGCGGTGCAAGGCCGACCCGCAGCATCCGGCCCGCATCGCGATCGACGGGTACCTGGATCGCCTCGCCGAGAACCTGAAGCACGACCCCGAGACCAGGGCACGACTCGAAGAGACCAAGGCGACGCTCTTCGACAGCCCGCGCGTGCGCGAACTCGCCGCCGAGGCGTGGAACACCGCGAAGGCCGGCCTGCTCGCCTCGCTCGCCGACCCGCAGAGCGGTCTGCGCCGCCGGGCGGCTACGGCGCTCGCCGAGATCGGCACGCGACTGACGACGGATGCGGCGCTGCAGAGCCGCGTCGACGGCTGGGTGACCGATGCCGCGGTGTTCCTCGTCGACCGCTACCGGCACGACATCGCGTCGATCATCACGGACACGGTCGAGAAGTGGGACGCCGCGGAGACCACCGAGAAGATCGAGCTCATGGTCGGACGCGACCTGCAGTACATCCGCCTGAACGGCACCGTGGTGGGCGCCCTCGCCGGACTGTCGATCTACACGATCGCGCACGCGCTGCTGGGCTGATGCCCGCCGGATTTCCGGCGTGTGAACACTCTGACGCCGTGTGACGGATCCCTCGGTTGCGGGCATCCCGCGCGCTACCCTGAGTGCGTGGCCGACAGCCCCGACCAGCTGCTCTTCAGCTATGGCACTCTCCAGGACCCCGAGGTGCAACTCGACACCTTCGGGCGCCTCGTCGTGGACGAAGACGACGCCCTGCCCGGCTTCACGGTCGACTACGCGGAGATCGACGATCCGCGTGTGGTCGAGGTGTCGGGCCATTCCGTGCACCCGATCGTGCGGCCGACCGGCAACAGCCTCGACAAGGTCACCGGCAAAGTGCTCTGGGTGACCGAAGACGAACTCGACGCCGCCGACGAGTACGAGGTCGAACTCTACCGACGCGTCGAGGTTCACCTGCAGAGCGGACGCGCCGCCTGGGTGTACGTCTCGGTCTGAAAGCGGCGCAGCGGAGTAGCGTCGGGGTGTGGCGCTCTCACACGACGACCTCTGGCCCCGCGCGGGCGACTGGCCCGCTCTCGAGTCCTTCGACGGCGACGTCGATCTGGCGCTGATCGGCGTTCCGGCCTGGCGCACGTCGCTCTCGCCCACCGGCGCACATGCGACGCCCGCGGCCGTGCGCGAGGCGCTGCGCCGCTACAGTCCGGCGCTCATGGCCGGACCGCTCGACCTGGGTGCGCTGCGGATCGCGGATGCCGGCGACGTGGCCGAACCGGACGGACCCGACGGCGAGGCCTCGGTGCGGGCCCTCGCCGGCTCAGCCGCTGCGCGGGCGCGGCTCGTGGTCGCGCTCGGCGGCGACAACAGCGCGACGTACGGTGTGGCGCAGGGGGTCGGCGCACGCGGTCTCATCACCCTCGACGCGCACTTCGATCTGCGCGACGGCATCTCCAACGGCTCACCGGTGCGACGGCTGATCGAGGACGGACTCGACCCGACGCGCATCGTGCAGATCGGGATCGCCGACTTCGCGAACTCCGTCGCCTACGCGCAGCGCGCCGCCGACTACGGCATCACCGTGATCGGTCTCGACGATGCGCGCCGCCGCGGCGCGGCCGATGTGATGGCAGAGGCGCTCGAGGTCGCCGGCGGTCGGCGGCTCGGGCGGCGGCATCCATCTCGACATCGACGTCGATGTCTGCGATCGCTCCGTGGCCCCGGGGTGTCCGGCGAGCGTTCCGGGAGGCCTCGCCGCGTGGGAGCTGCGCGCGCTCGTCAGAGCGGCGGCATCCGATGCGCGACTCGTCTCGGCCGATATCGTCGAGGTGGATGCCACGGCCGACGCACCCGACCAGCGCACCGTGCGGCTCGCCGCGCTGTGCGTGCTCGAACTGCTCGCAGGATTGGGGACACGCGCATGATCCGACTGGTGCTGGTGCGACACGCGAAGTCGGACTGGGGAGACCCGAGTCTCGACGATCACGACCGTCCGCTGAACGACCGCGGAATCCGCGATGCGCCGCGCATGGCGCGCGCGCTCGCCGAGACCGACTTCCGTCCCGAGCTGATCCTCTCCAGCACGGCGCTGCGCGCACGGACGACCGCCGAGGCGTTCGCCGCGCAGTTCGACGTCGCGGTCAACCTCGACCCCGAGCTCTACGGCGCGCCCGGGAGCACGCTGCTCGCGAAGGCCGCGGGGAGCGCCGCGCGACGCGTCATCGTGGTGGCCCATGACCCCGGGATGACCGCGCTGGCGGAACGGCTGTCGGAGGGCGAGATCGCGCACATGCCGACGTGCGCCGTCGCGACCTTCACCTGGGATGAAGACGACTGGGACGTCGCCGGGGCGCTCGCCCCCGCGGACTGGACCTTCGACAGTCCGCGCTGAGCCACCCGGCGAGATCAGACCCGGACGCCGTCGCGCCACACCGTGTCGATGAGCGGCACGCCGGGGCGGTAGGCCAGGTGCGTGCGGGTCGGGGCGTCGAGCAGAACCAGATCCGCCCGCATTCCCGGCGCGATCGCGCCCACGTCGTCGCGGCGCAGCGCCCTCGCCCCGCCGGCCGTCGCCGCCCACACGGCCTCGGCCGTCGTCATGCCCATCTCGCGCACCGCGAGCGCGATCATCAGCGGCATCGAGCTGGTGAAGCTCGACCCGGGGTTGCAGTCGCTGGCGAGGGCGACGGTGACTCCGGCGTCGAGCAGCCGGCGGGCGTCGGGGTAGGGCTGGCGGGTCGAGAACTCGACACCGGGCAGAAGCGTGGCGACGGTGTCGGACCCCGCGAGCGCGGCGACGTCGTCGTCGTCGAGGTAGGTGCAGTGGTCGACGGATGCCGCGCCCACCGCGACGGCGAGCCGGACACCCCCGCCGAACCCGAGCTGGTTGCCGTGCACGCGCGGGAGCAGGCCGGCCGCGACTCCGGCGGCGAGGATCCGCAGGCTCTCGTCCGGAGTGAACGCACCGGTCTCGCAGAACACGTCGATCCAGCGGCTGTGCGGCGCGCAGGCCTGCAGCATCGCACCGCAGACGAGGTCGACGTACTCGGTGCGCCGCTCGGCGTACTCGGCCGGAACGACGTGCGCACCGAGGAAGGTGACCTCGGGGGTGACTTCGGCGGCCAGGCGCGCGAGCCGCGCCTCGTCGTCCACCGTGAGCCCGTAGCCGGTCTTGACCTCGAAGGTCGTCGTCCCCTGCGCGGTCAGCTCCGCCACGAATCCGGCCAGCCGCCGGCGCAGCTCGTCATCGCTCGCCGCCCGCGTCGCGGCGACGGTGCGACGTATGCCGCCGGCGGCATAGGGCGTGCCGGCCATGCGCGCCTCGAACTCGTCGGCGCGGTCGCCCCCGAACACCAGGTGGGTGTGCGAGTCGACGAACCCCGGGATGAGCGCCCGGCCCCCGGCATCCACGATCTCGACGTCTGTTCCGTCGCCGAGCCCTTCCCGGGTTTGGGGCGCGATCCCTCCGTTGGGGCGTGGCTCTTGCGCCCCAACCGAGGAAATGCGCCCCAAACCACGGGTGGAGGCCTCGGCAGCAGAGCCGACCCAGGCGATGCGGCCGCCCTCGATCAGCACGGCGGCGTCGCGCAGCGTGCCGCACGGATCATCGGCGGCGGCGACGTTGGTCGTCAGCTCGCCGATGTTCGTGATCAGCGTGGCGCTCACAGCATCGGCACCTTCAGGCCGCGCTCGCGGGCGACCTCCTTCGCGCGGTCGTACCCGGCGTCGACGTGGCGCATGACCCCGGTGCCGGGGTCGTTCACGAGCACGCGCGCGAGCTTCTCGGCGGCGAGCGGCGTTCCGTCGGCGACCGTGACCTGACCGGCATGGATGCTGCGGCCGATGCCGACGCCGCCGCCGTGGTGGATCGACACCCACGATGCGCCCGACGCGGTGTTGAGCAGCGCGTTCAGCAGCGGCCAGTCGGCGATCGCGTCGGAGCCGTCGGCCATCGCCTCGGTCTCGCGGTACGGCGAGGCGACCGAGCCGGCGTCGAGGTGGTCGCGGCCGATCACGATGGGTCCGGCGAGCTCGCCCGAGGCGACCATCTCGTTGAACTTCAGCCCCGCGAGGTGGCGCTCCTGGTAGCCGAGCCAGCAGATGCGGGCGGGCAGTCCCTCGAAGTGCACGGTCGAGCCGGCCTTGTCGAGCCAGCGGACGAGCGCGGCGTTCTCAGGAAAAAGCGCCTTCACCGCCGCGTCGGTCTTGCGGATGTCCTCCGGATCTCCTGAGAGCGCCACCCAGCGGAACGGTCCGCGGCCCTCGGCGAACTGCGGCCGGATGTACGCCGGCACGAAACCCGGGAACTCGAACGCCCGGTCGAAGCCGCCGAGCTGCGCCTCGGCGCGGATCGAGTTGCCGTAGTCGAAGACCTCGGCGCCGGCATCCTGGAATCCGACCATCGCCGCGACCTGCTTGGCCATGCTGCCGCGCGCGCGCAGCGGTGAAGCCCTCGGGGTCGCGCTCGGCCTCGGCCTTCCAGTCGTCGACGTCGACGCCGACCGGCAGGTAGGCGAGCGGGTCGTGCGCGCTGGTCTGGTCGGTGACGATGTCGATCGGGGTGCCGCGCAGCAGCAGCTCGGGGAACACGAGGGCGGCGTTGCCCACGACGCCGACCGACAGGGCCTCGCCCGCTTCGCGCGCGGCCACGACACGCGCGACGGCCTCGTCGAGGTCGGTCGTGTACTCGTCGAGGTAGCCGTGCTCGACGCGGCGCGCGAGGCGCGACTCGTCGACGTCGACGATCAGCACCGCTCCCCCGTTGAGGGTCACGGCCAGCGGCTGCGCGCCGCCCATGCCGCCGCATCCGCCGGTCAGCGTCAGGGTGCCGGTGAGGTCGTCGCGGCCGAGCGACCGCGCCACCGCGGCGAAGGTCTCGTACGTGCCCTGCAGGATGCCCTGCGTGCCGATGTAGATCCACGAGCCGGCGGTCATCTGCCCGTACATCGTGAGGCCGAGCTGCTCGAGCCGGCGGAACTCGGGCCACGTCGCCCAGTCGCCCACGAGGTTCGAGTTGGCGATCAGCACGCGCGGCGCCCACTCGTGCGTGCGGAACACGCCGACCGGCTTGCCCGACTGCACGAGCAGCGTCTCGTCGGGCTCGAGCTCGTCGAGGGTGCGCACGATCGCGTCGTACGCCTCCCAGCTGCGCGCGGCCTTGCCGGTGCCGCCGTAGACGACGAGGTCTTCGGGGTGCTCGGCGACCTCGGGGTCGAGGTTGTTCATCAGCATGCGCTTGGCGGCTTCGGCGCCCCAGCTCTTCGCGGTGCGGACGTTGCCGCGCGCGGCGCGGACGACTCGGGTCTCGGTGGATGAGCTCATGAGAGTGCTCCTTCTGCGGCTGCCGCGACCTGGCCGGAGATCACCAGGTCGGTCACCGCCTCGATGTCGGGTGAGAGGAAGTGGTCGTGCCCCGGCCCGCGCGCGACCGTGCGCACGAGGTCGCGCACGGCTCCCGTCGCGGCGCCGGGCTGCAGGGGCGCGCGCAGGTCGATCGCGCGGGCGCCGGTGAGCACCTCGATCGCGAGCACGCGGGCGAGCCCGTCGATTCCGCGGCGCAGCTTGCGGGCGGCCGCCCAGCCCATCGAGACGTGGTCCTCCTGCATCGCGGACGAGGGGATCGAATCGACGGATGCCGGCACGGCGAGTCTCTTCAGTTCGGAGACGATCCCGGCCGCGGCGTACTGCGCGATCATCAGGCCCGAGTCGACGCCGACCTCGTGCGCGAGGAACGGCGGCAGCCCGTGGCTGCGGGTCTGGTCGAGGGCACGGTCGGTGCGCCGCTCCGAGATCGAGGCGACGTCGGCGACGGCGATCGCCAGGAAGTCGAGCACGTACGCGACGGGCGCGCCGTGGAAGTTGCCGTTCGATTCGACGCGGCCGTCGTCGGTGATCACCGGGTTGTCGACGGCCGATGACAGCTCGCGGAACGCGATCGTGCGGGCGTAGTCGACCGTGTCGCGCGCGGCGCCGTGCACCTGCGGCGCGCAGCGCAGCGAGTACGCGTCCTGCACGCGGGTGCAGACGGCCGGGTCGCGGTGGCGACGCGACGATCGGCGAGCCGCCGAGGAATGCGCGCAGGTTCGCCGCCGAGGCCGCCTGCCCCACCTGCGGGCGGAGGGCCATCAGGTCGGCGGCGAAGACCGCGTCGGTGCCGAGCTGGCTCTCGATCGACATGGCCGCGGCGACGTCGGCCGTCTCCAGCAGCACCGACAGGTCGTGGAGCGCGAGCAGCAGCATCCCGAGCATGCCGTCGGTGCCGTTGATGAGGGCGAGGCCCTCCTTCTCGCGCAGCACGAGCGGCTCGATGCCGGCCTCGGCGAGCGCGTCGGCCGCCGGCACGAGGGCGCCGGACGCGTCGCGCACATCGGATTCGCCCATCGCGGCGAGCGCGACGTGCGAGAGCGGAGCGAGGTCGCCCGAGCAGCCGAGCGAGCCGTACTCGCGGACGATCGGGGTGATGCCGGCGTTCAGCATCCCCGCGTAGGTCTCCACGACGACCGGCCGCACACCGGTGTGCCCGGTCGCGAGGGTCTGCAGGCGCAGCAGCTGCAGCGCGCGCACGACCTCGCGCTCGACCTCGGCGCCGGTGCCGGCCGCGTGCGAGCGGATGAGGCTCGCCTGCAGCTGGGCGCGGCGCTCGGTCGCGATGAAGGTCGTCGCGAGCGCGCCGAAGCCGGTCGAGATGCCGTAGTGCGGCTCGGGGTCGTCGGCGAGACCCTCGACGAGCGTGCGGGATGCCGCGACCCGCGCGAGCGCCGCGGGGTCGAGTTCGACGCGGGCTCCGTGGCGGGCGACGGCGACGACGTCTTCGGGGCGCAGGGGTGCAGCGCCGACGACGACGGTCGCGTGGGTCGTGTTGTCGATGACGGTGGTCATGCTTCGATTCCACACCCGCGCACTCGCGCGAAACAGAGGGTCGTGCCATCCTGTGTCTGTCATGCCAGACAATCACGTCCGCCGAGACGCCCCAGGTGCCCGCCGCCGATCAGACGCTGCGGATCCTGTCGTTCCTCGCGCGCCAGCGCGGTCCGGTCGCCGCGCGCACGATCGCGACGCAGCTCGCCGTGCCGCGCTCGAGCGTCTACCACCTGCTCGCCACGCTCGAGGAGCACGGCTTCGTCGTGCACCTGCCGTCCGAGCGGCGCTGGGGGCTCGGCACCGCCGCGTTCGAGCTCGCCGGAGGCTACGCGCGGCAGCAGCCGCTCACCCGGCTCGGCCGCCCGCTGATCGCCGCGCTCGCCGACCGCACCGGCGAGAGCGCCCACCTCGCCGTGATGACCGGCCGCGACGTGCTCTACATCGTCGAGGAGCGCGCACCCCGTCGCCCCGCCCTGGTCACCGACGTCGGCGTGCGCCTGCCCGCCCACCTCACGGCGACCGGCCGGGCGATGCTCGCCGCGCTCCCCCGCGAGCAGGTGCGCGCGCTGTACCCGGATGCCGCGTCCTTCGCCGACCGCACCGGGCGCGGTCCCGCGCGGCCGGGCGAGCTGCGCGACGTGCTGCGCGGCGTGCGCGCCGACGGGCTTCGCGACCGAGGACGGCGAGGTCACGCTCGGACTGCGCTCGGTCGGCGTCGCCGTCCTCGACCACGCCGGCTGGCCGATCGCCGCGATCGCGGTGACCTATCCCGGACGAGGCGAGCGGGATGCCGCGCACCTCGCGGCGCAGATCGCGCCCGCCGCGGCCGAGCTCGGCCGCGCGCATCGGCGGGGCGCGCCGCGCTGAGCGCCGTGCACTCCCGATCCTGAGCGATGGCGCTACCCGCCGAAGTGGGCGAGGATCCGCGCGACGACCTCGCGTCCGCGCGGCGTCGGACTCGAGCTGCTCGAGACCGAATCCGAACAGGAGCGTGTCGTCGGTGGCGACGTCGCCGCGCAGAACGGACCTTCCGCGGCCGATGCGCTCGAACTCGCCGGCGTTGCCGGGGCTGCCTTCCGGGAGCAGGAGGACGGTCCACGCGCCGAGGTCCGCTCTCGAAGCCTTCGCGCTCGGTCGCCATCGCCGTCGACGCACCAGCCTCGTGTCGTCGACCATCAGTCCGGCCTCGCCGGTGAAGGGATCGGTGACGTAGCTGATCGACGATCTCGACCTGCTGGCCCGCGAATACGCGCTGAGGTCGAACGACACCGGGATCCACCCGCCCGACGAGCCGGTGAACGAGTTCCACTCGCCGGTCGGTGCCGGTGGGCAGCGCACGGGATCCCCGACGGTCAGATAGTGCTCCGAGCTGCGGGTGCGTCGTCGACGTAGAAGCCCGACTTCGCACTCCGCCGGCACGTCGCGTCGACTGGTCGCGCCGCTCAGATTCGGGCAGCGTCGTCCACTCCTCCGTCCCGACCGGCCGGGCCTCGACGATCACGTGGTCGTAGCCGAGCTCGGTCGCGTACGAGATCTGCGCGTCGAACGGTGGCTGTCGCGCCGGAGCGAGTTCGGGAACCGTGTAGCGTGCGGGACAGCCGCTGATAGCCGTCGTCGACGTGCGCCGCGAACATCGGCCCACTGGCCCTCGACCGGGATGAACGGCCCGGAGGGGTTCGTGGTACTGCGCGACCGCGCCAGCTCTCGAACTGCGGGAACTCCTCGACCGGGAGCACGTCGCTGGTGACCGTGAACTCGCCCAGCCTCGTCGATCGGGTTGTCCTCCGTCGGCCGGACCGCCGAAGAGCGCCTCGACGCCCGTCGAGCGGAGCAGCGATGCCGGTCACCCCGTCGGCGACGATCGCGCGTGCGGTCGTACGCGCCGAGCCAGTACTGGGTGAAGTCGTCGGCCAGCAGCAGGCAGTCGGCGAACGAAGTCCGCCGTGACGACGCAGTCCTGCTCAGGCGCGCCGTCCAGCCCGTAGTAGATGCCGCCCGAGCGCGGCTCCGAGCTGCCCGTAGTACGCGGCGGTTTCGCCCGCGAGGGCGAGCTTGCCGCCCTCGTTGAGGTAGTCCCGCACGAGCGATCGTGAGGTACTGCTGCCGTTCGGCGACCGACAGGTCCTCGAGGGGACCGAACGCGAACGTGTCGGTGAGCACATCCTCGGGATCCTGCGTCAGCCGGTTGTCGCCGAGGTACCAGAGCACCGCGTCGTAGTGACTCAGCACCCCGAGATCGTGCGGCACGCCGCTGGCGTCGACATCCCAGACATCCGGCGTCACGCCGTTCGCTTCGAGCGCGGCGACGTGCTCGTCGAGGTACTTCGGGCCGTCGAGGCGCGGGGTCTCCTCCGGGTTCACGCCGGTGTAGTCCTCGTTGGCGATGACGAGCACCGAGTTGCCGCTGTCCTGCGCGACTTCGTAGGTGAACCGCTCGCTCTCGACCTTCTTCAGCTTGCGGTCGGTGATGATGTCGCGAGCCGACGGCAGTCCGGTGAACCAGACCTCGACGCTGTCGCCGGCTTTCGCGCCCGGACCGTCCCGCGGTACTCCGCGTAGTAGTCGACGTTCTCGTCGCCGTAGCGCTCGCCGCCCTTCCACTCCTTCGCCGGCGAGATGCGCAGCGGTCCGCCGTTGATGCGGTAGGTCATCACCTTGGCGAGCAGATCACGCTTGGCCCAGACCGCGACGGTCTGCGGATCGCCGTACGAGACCGAGAAGCTGTCGACGCGGAAGTCCTCGGTGTCGCGGCCGACGACCGAGACGGGGTCGTTCGGGTCCTTCGCCGACTCCGCCACGGCGAGGGCGAACGGGATGTTCTTCTCGAACTCGGCCTGGATGAGCTCCTCGTCGTCGGGGAAGTTGAAGCCGCTCTCGCAGTCCTCGGCGTTCCATTCGTCGTCGGGGTACCGAGGTTCGACGACGGATTCGCACGTCCCCATCTCCGGAGTGAAGCCGAGCGTGCCGTACGCCTCCTGGGCGTGCGAGTCGGTGTCGCCGTTGGTCGTGTACAGCTCGGCCGAGATGTCGGGGTCGTAGCCGGGGACGGCGGGGTGCGCGTCGTCGCCGACCATGGCCTCGTAGATCACGTCGTCAGGCGACGGCGTCGCGACCTGCCAGCCGATGCCGTGCAGCAGCAGTTCGGCCGCCGAATGGTAGTTGACAAGGAACTGCGGGGTGATTTCGGCGAACAGCGCGTCGAGCGCCTGCGTCTCGGGCTCGGATGCAGGAGCCGGGACCGCGGTAGGTCTCGCTCGACGGGTCGGGCGATGAGCCTTCGTTGTCGTACCCCCACCGGGTCGGGTAATTGCGGTTGAGGTCGACGCCGTCGCCGACCGTGATCTCGACCGTCGCCGTTGTTGTCGCGGAGATTCTTGCGCCAGAGTCGCTGACCCTCTTCGAACGTGAAGTCGTACCCGTCGGGGTTGGCGACCGGAACGAACCACAGCTCGGTGGTGTTGACGATGCCCGTGATCCGCGAGTCGCTGGCGTAGGAGGTCACAAGTAGTAGTCGAGCAGGCGGCGACCATCTCGGGCGTGATCCACTCGCGTGCGTGCTGGGCGCCGACGTACACCGTCGTCGGTCGCTGTGCCGTCCTTCGCCTTCGTCGACGTTCTTTCGTGAGTCGGACGGCGCCGATGTCCTGGCCCTGGACGGTCTGCCCGATCACGCGGAACTCAGCGATCTTGGGGTTCGCCGCCGCCTGCGCCATGAGCTCCTCGAGGATTCCGCCCTCGCCGCTGTACGTGCGGAAGACGCCGCCGGTCGGGATCGAGCGATCGACGCTGGGCAGCGGCTGTCTTAGGCTCGAGTGCGGTGCCCGCCTCGCCGCGAGCTGCGCCGCCTGATCGCCACTCAGGATGACCTGGACTTCGACCTGGCCCGAGGCGTCGGCGCCGGCCGTCGTGACGAGCATCGTGGCGGTCGACGCCGAGGTCGACGATCGCGGCCAAGCCCGCGGCGTCGACGGTGCCGGTGTAGACCTGCAGCCGGTCCGTGTTCGCCCGGCGACGGAGGCGGGCTGGCGGTGCTCGGCGACGCGACGAGCATCGTAAGGACCAACGGCGGCGGCGGTGGCGATAGCGACCTTGCGGAACATGCGCGCTCCTTCGTGCGCGGAGCCGATCTGCCGATCTTCCGGACCCGTCGTCCTCGACGCGGCGCCACACGAACGGCCCCCATCCTGTCGGCCCGATGGGTGACCGTCAAGAGCACCTCCGACCCGGATGCCCCGGTCCCGGAGCTACCGCACGATGAGCCTCGGCTCCACGAGCACGTGCTCCGGCGGTACTCCGCGGTCGTGCGCGGCGACCGCGTGCCCGGTCGTGCCCATGAGCAGGTCCAGCACCGCTGCCGCGACGAGCTCGGGTGACTGCTCGATGCTCGAGATGCCCAGGGCCTCGGCGACCGGGGTGTTGTCGAAGCCCATCACCGGCAGACTGCGGCGACCCGCGTCCGCTGCCGCGAGGTGCGCACCGACGGCGTGCGAGTCGCTCACACACACCAGTGCATCCAGGTCATTGAGCACTCCCGGTTCGGCGAAGGCCTGCGCCATCAGTTCGCGAGCGCGGGCGAGGCCGTCGACAGCCTCGAATCGGGGACCAGTGGCACCGGCATCCGTCATCGCCTCGCGCCACCCGCGTTCGCGGTCGTCGCCCGTTCCACTGCCGGCCGGCCAGCCGAAGAAACCCACCCGCGGCCCGGCGCTCGCGATCGCGTGGCGGGTCGCGGCGCGCGTGCCGGCGGCGCCGTCCACATCGACCCACGGATGCGCCGACTCCGAGACGTCGTCGCCGCCCCACGGTCGCCCGAACGACACGAACGGAACGTCGTGCTCCAGCAGCCAGCCCGTGCGCGGGTCGCCGAAGAACGTGCCCGTCACCACGACCGCGTCGATCTCGGCTCCGTCGACGAGTCCGCTCAGGCGCTCGATCTCCTGCTCGGGGCTGCGCGCGCTGTAGATGAGGATGCGCATGCCGCGTTCGCTCGCGCGTTCGGTGAGCGCGTGGATGAAGCGGTCCATGAGCACCCCGGAGATGCCTCCCGCGTAGGGATCGAGATGGATGCCGATCGTCGAGCTGCGCCGGGTGCGCAGCTGCCGCGCGGCGGCGTGAGGGCGGTAGGCGAGATCGGCGATCGCACGCTGGACGCGTTCACGCGTCTCGTCGCGGACGATGCCCGGCGAATTGAGGACATTCGAGACGGTCTGGCGCGAGACGCCGGCGGCGCGCGCCACGTCTTCGACCGTCGGCGGCTTGGCCATCTGCGCCTCCTCCCCCGGGGATCCCGCGTTGGGAACGTTCAAATCGATATCGACACCGTAGCGCGCAAGGGGTTGACATCCCCACTCATCCACTCGTAAATTTCATTCCAGCGACCCGATTTGATCGTTCAAAGTTTGAACGATCAAATCAGCGGTCCCGTGGCCCTCGGCCCCCTCGAGGTCCCCCGCGGTGTTTATCAAAGGAGACAGACATGACAAGAAGGACGCGCGCGATCGTCGGTGCAGGAGCACTCGCCGTCGCAGGTGCACTGGTGTTGAGCGGATGCGGCGGCTCGAGCTTCGACGGACCCGCCGACGGCGGCGGTGACGGTGAGCTCACCTCGTCGGATGAAGCACTCACGATTCTCATCGGCTCCAGCGGCGAGGCCGAGACCGTCGCCGTCGAGGAGGCCGTCGCCGCATGGTCGGAGGAGTCCGGCGTCGAGGCGACCGTTCAGGTCGCGAACGACCTGTCCCAGCAGCTCGCGCAGGGCTTCGCGGCCGGAACGCCCGCCGACCTGTTCTACCTCGTCGACGGAGCAGATCGCGGGCTTCGCCGGCAACGGGTCGCTCGTCGCGTACGGCGACCTGCTGTCGAACAAGGACGACTTCTACCCCTCGCTCGTGGAGAACTTCACGATCGACGACGAGTTCTACTGCGCACCGAAGGACTTCTCGACGCTCGCGCTGATCATCAACACCGATCTGTGGGAGGCGGCCGGCCTGACCGAGGCCGACATCCCCACCACGTGGGACGAGCTCGACGCGGTCAGCGCGACCCTGACGACCGACGGCGTCACCGGACTCGCGTTCGGCACGGAGTACCAGCGCGTCGGGACGTTCATGGCGCAGGCCGGCGGCGGGCTCGTCGTCGACGGCGAAGCCGTCGCCGACAGCCCCGAGAACGTCGAGGCTCTCGAGTACGTCCAGGCCGGCCTTGTGGGCGGCAACTTCGCCTACGCCACCACCGACCTCGGCGCGGGCTGGGGCGGCGAGGCATTCGGCAAGGGCCTGGCCGCCATGGTCATCGAGGGCAACTGGATCGGCGGAGCGATGAGCAACGACTTCCCCGACGTCAACTACGTCGTGGCCGAGCTGCCGGCGGTCCCGCCGGCCACGGCACCCTGCAGTTCACGAACTGCTGGGGCATGGCTGCCGACAGCCCCAACCAGCAGGCAGCGCTCGAGCTCGTCGAGTACCTCACGACGGCCGAGCAGCAGCTCGCGTTCTCCGAGGCCTTCGGCCCCATGCCGTCGGTCGCCTCCGCGGCCGACGCGTGGACCGAGGCGAACCCCGACCTCGCCGCGTTCCTGACCGGCGCGGACTACGCGCAGTTCCCGCCGAACCAGGATGGCGCGACTGACGTGATCGCCGACTTCAACGCGCAGCTCGAAGGGCTTGAGACCGGTGACCCGGCGGCGATCCTCGAGTCCGTGCAGGCGAACCTCGAGGCCGTGGTCGGCTGAGCCATGACCGACCAGGTCACCGCCACTCGCGCCGGGTCCCGCGAAGTCCGGGATCCGGCGCGGCGGAGGCTGCCGCCGGATGGATCTTCACAGCGCCGGTGATCATCATCCTGGGCGTGTTCCTGCTCATCCCCGTGCTGATGGCGCTCTGGGTGAGCTTCTCCGACTGGAACGGCCGCGGCAGCCCGCTGTCCGGCGACGTCGGCTTCGTCGGGCTCGACAACTACGCGGCCGTCACGACGGGCGGCGGGCTCGCCGAGCGCGACTTCGGCATCGCGATGCGCAACAACGCCTGGTACGTGCTGCTCGTCGTTCCGCTGCAGACGGCCCTCGTCGCTGTTCCTCGCGGTGCTGGTCAGCCGGGCGATCCTGCGCGGCCGCGGGTTCTTCCGCACGGCCTTCTACTTCCCGTCGGTGACGAGCTCGGTCGCGATCACGGTGCTGTGGCTCTTCCTCTTCTCGACGACCGGCGTCGTCAACGAGGTGCTGTCCTGGATCGGCATCAACGGGACCGAACTGGTTCAGCGATCCGCGCGGGATCATCCACGTCGCCCTCGGTGCGGTGGGCGTCCAGGCGGGGCCCGAGTTCCTCACCTCGAGCGGGTTCCTCGGGATCAGCTGGTGGGAGTGGCTCGCCGGGCCGTCGGTGGCGATGAGCGCCTTCATCCTGATGGCGGTCTTCACCACGAGCGGCACCTTCATGCTCCTGTTCGTCGCCGCGCTGCAGAACGTCGGCACCGAGCTCGGCGAGGCGGGCATGATGGACGGCGCATCGGGCTGGCAGCGGTTCCGGCTCATCACGCTGCCGCAGCTGCGACCCGACGCTGTTCACCGTGCTGACGCTCGGCCTGATCGGCTGCTGGCAGGTGTTCGACCAGATCTACACCGGCACGCAGGGCGGCCCGCCAAGACGACGCATGACGCCGGCGTACCTGTCGTATGACTCGGCGTTCATCGGACCAGGACTGGGGCAGGGTGCGGCGATCGCGTTCATCCTGTTCCTCATCATCATCGTCTTCACGGTCCTGCAGCGCTGGGTGCTGCGCGAGCGGCCCGTGTCGAAGCGCCGAGCACGGCAGTACCAGCCCAAGGGGATGAAATCATGACGATCACCGCCATGGCCGAAGCGGAAGTCGCTCATCCAGGCGGCACCTCCGCAGCGCGCACGTCGGCGCCGCTTCAGCACGCGCACTGATCGTCGGGCAGGTGGCGCTCTACGCGATGCTCGTCGTCCTCGCGCTGATCTACATCTACCCGTTCCTCGTGCAGGTCGCGACATCGTTCAAGACGGAGGCCGAGGCGGCCGCCGACCCGATCGGGCTGATCCCGAACGTCTGGACGGTCGCGGCGTACGAGCTGCTGTTCACCCGGAGCGACTTCCCGCTGTGGTTCACGAACTCCGCGATCGTGACGATCGCCGTGACGCTCGGACGCGTGTTCTTCGTCTCGCTCGCCGGCTACGCGCTCGCGCGACTGCACTTCCGCGGTCGCACGGTGATCTTCGCGCTCGTCATCGCGGTCATGGCGGTGCCGGGTGTCGTGCTGCTGATCCCGAAGTTCCTCGTGCTGAATCAGATCGGCATGTACGACTCGTACGCGGGCATGATCCTGCCGCTGCTGGTCGATGCGGCGGGCGTGTTCATCATGAAGAACTTCTTCGAGTCGATCCCGGTCTCGGTCGAGGAGCAGGCGCGCATCGACGGGGCGGGCACCTTCCGGGTGTTCTGGTCGATCGTGCTGCCGATGGCGCGGCCGGCGCTCATCACGATCATCATCCTGTCCTTTCAGGGATCGTGGAACGAGCTGAGTCACTTCATCGTGGCGACCCAGTCGCCCGAGCTGACGACGCTGACCAAGGGCGTCGCTTCGCTGGCGTCAGGTCAGCTGAGCCAGGGCAGTCAGTATCCGATCAAGCTCGCGGCTGCCGCGATCATGACGATCCCGGTCGCGATCGTGTTCTTCATCTTCCAGAAGCGCATCATGAACACCACCGAAGGAGCCGACAAGGGATGACCAACTCCTCGACCGGAAGCACCCGCGCTCCAGCCGCTGCTGCACGACGCCGTCGTCGCCCTGCGCGCGCCTACGCAGGCCTGGTCGTCGTCCGACGGCGACATGGGCGCGGGCGCGATCGACGGCGTCTACCACGGTGACGTGCGCCAGATCCGAGAGCTCAGCGTGAGCTTCGACGGGACTGCGCCGGAGTGGATCTCGGTGGCGCCGGACGGCGCATCGCGGGTCGTGTTCGGCGGTCTGCTGCGCGCGGTCGACGACCACTCCCCCGACCCGAAGGTGCGGATCCTCCGCGACCGCGTCGTCGAGGACGGCATGGTCCGCGACACGATGACGATCACGTCGCACGTCGATCACGCCGTGACCACGACGCTGCGCGTCCGCATCGTGCCGGAATTCGCACCCCTGCAGGAGGTCAAGGGCGGGACTGCCGACCGCGCGGGCCTGGCGCGCTGAGCGTGCCGAGCGACAAGGCTCGACGACGGTGACCTCCGACGAGCGGTCGTTCACGATCACCGCGCCGGGCGCCGCGATCGCGACGGACGACGACGTCGGTGACCCTCCGGTGGCGGGTGGACGTCGCGCCCCGCGACGTCCGTCGACGCCAGCGTGGTCGATCGCGCCTGGTCGATCCCTCGCTGGTCGTGCGCGGGCGCGAAGCGGCAGGCCTCGTGGGTCGTTCCTCCGGTCGGGGGCGACCCGCGCCTCCAGACGCTGGCTCGATGCGGCGCTCGCGCGACCTCGACGCGCTCCGGCTCGCTCTGCCCGATCGACCCGACGAGGAGTTCTTCGCCGCCGGGGCGCCGTGGTTCCTCACCCTCTTCGGCCGGGACTCACTGTGGGCGGCACGACTCGCGCTCCCCGTCGATCACCGCATCGCGGCATCCACTCTTCGCGTCCTCGCCCGGTTCCAGGGCACGCGTCGCCGACGCGGACTCCGCACAGCAGCCGGGAAAGATCCTGCACGAGCTGCGCGGCGAGCCGCTCGCGATGCCCGGCGAGGGCATCGTGCTGCCGCCGGTGTACTACGGCACCGTGGATGCGACCGCACTCTGGGTCTGCCTGCTGGCAGATGCGTGGCGGGCAGGCATGCCGGAGGCACGAGGTCCGCGACCTGCTCCCCGCGCTGCGCGCGGCGCTGGACTGGCTGCTGCACCACGGCGACAGCGACGGCGACGGGTTCATCGACTACATCGACGAGACCGGGCACGGACTGGCGAATCAGGGGTGGAAGGACTCGGGCGACTCGATCCAGTGGCGCTCGGGCGAGCTCGCCGAGGGTCCGATCGCGCTGTGCGAAGTGCAGGGCTACGCGTACGAGGCCGCGCTCGCCGGCGCCCGACTGCTCGACGCGTTCGGCGAACCCGGGGCGCGAAGTCTGCGCGAGTGGGCGGCGACGCTGAAGCGGCGCTTCGCGGAGTCGTACTGGGTCGAGACACCCGAAGGGCCGATATCCCGCGGTCGCCCTGGACGCGCACAAGCGCCCGTCGACACGCTCACCAGCAACATCGGCCACCTGCTCGGCACCGGCATCCTCGATCCCGACGAAGAAGCGGCGATCGCCGCGCTGCTGGTCGGCCCGACCATGCTCTCGGGCTACGGCGTGCGCACGATGTCGACCGAGGCCGGCGGCTACTGGCCGCTGAGCTATCACGGCGGCAGCGTGTGGACGCACGACTCCGCGATCATCGCGCGCGGCATGGCGCTGGCCGGACTCGCACGACGAGGCCGACCGTCGTCGATCGAGGGCCTGCTCGCGGCGGCAGAGGGATTCGGCGTTCCGCGTGCCGGAGCTGCACTCCGGCGACGCGGCGAGCGCGACCTCCCGGCCGACGCCCTACCCGGCCGCGTGCCGGCCGCAGGCGTGGTCGGCGGCGGCAGCAGTCACCGCCGCCCAGATCGCCCGCGCGGCGGCGGTGCGCTCAGTCGACCTTGACGACGGCCCCGCCGGTCAGCGCGACGAGTTCGTCGAACGTCATCGGGAAGACGGTGTGCGGGGTGCCGCCGGCGGCCCAGATCTCGGGGTAGCCGGCGAGGTCCTCGTCGATGACCGTGACCAGCGGCGCCGGGTGGCCGGTCGGAGCGACGCCGCCGATCGCCTGACCTGTCGCATCCCGCACCTGCTCGGGCGTCGCCCGGCGGATGCCGCCCCGCCCGAGTCGCTCGGCGAGGGCGGCGGTGTCGACGCGGTGGGCTCCGCTGGTCATCACGAGCAGCGGCTCCTCGTCCGACCAGAACACGAGGCTGTTGGCGATCGCGCCCACCTCGACCCCCAGTGCGGCGGCCGCCAGCGGCGCCGTGGAGGCGGCATCCGGCAGCACCACGATGTCGCCGGTGATGCCGGCGGATCGAAGCGACTCATGGACGATGCGGCTGCGCGCCGGAAGCTGATCGGTCACCCGATCAGGATACGGCGAACCGTTCAGCTGTTCCGCTGGCCGAGGGCGAGGATGTTGCCCTCGCTGTCGGCGAACCACGCCGACTTCTCCGTGCCGAGCTCGGCGACGCCGTCGACGGTCTTCAACCCCGGGAAGTCGTAGTCCATGAAGACCACGCCCTTCGCGCGGAGCGCCGCCATGTCTCTGGCGAGGTCGTCGGTGTCGATGGCGAAGACGGTGTTCTGCGCCGTGCCCGCGTACGACGTCACGTAGACCATGAGCGGCACCCCGCCCAGCCGATAGAAGATCGCGTCGTCCTCCGACGGAGTCGGTTCGGGAGTCAGCTCCAGTACTCCCTCGTAGAACGCCCGTGCCCGGGCCAGATCCTTCGCCGCGACCACCGCGGCCCCCTGCGCATTCTCGAACATGTCGATTCCCCCTCCTTGTGGTGAATCTGCATCCCCAGCGCGAACGGTACTCCCCTAGAACGGCGACGGTAGAGACCTCCGCGCGAGGCCAGCCTGCCCTTGCTGGCGCGCGGCACGGCGCTGCGCCAGGCTGAGCATGTGCGACGAATGCTCCGCCTTCTGACGCGCTATCCGGTGATCACGGCCACCGTCGTCGTCGGTCTCGTAGTGCTCACGCTGGACCTGGCCGGGTACGACCGCGCCAGCCGGTGGCTGGCGACGCTCTACGTCTCGGCGGTCATCGCGTGGACGCTGATCGGCATGGTCCGCGACGTGATGCGCGGCCACGTGGGGCTCGACGTGCTCGCGGTGGTGGCGATGGTCGCCACGCTCGCCGTCGGCGAGTATGTGGCATCCCTCATCATCGTGCTCATGCTCTCGGGTGGCGAGGCGCTCGAAGACTACGCGGGCCGCCGGGCCAAGAAGGAGCTTACGGCGCTGCTGGACCGCTCGCCGCAGATCGCGCACGTCATCGTGCACCCGGGCGAGACCACGTCCGACGAGGTGAGGGATGCCGCGGCCGATGACGTGCGCATCGGCGACGTCCTGCTCGTGCGGCCCGCCGAGATCGTCCCGGTGGACGGCGTGCTGCTGAGCGAATCCGGCACGTTCGACGAGTCCTCACTCACCGGTGAGAGCATGCCGGTCTCGCGTGACGCCGGCGAGGAGGTGCTGTCGGGTGCGATCAACGGGTCGCGCGCCGTGCGGATCCGCGCGGTGCGCCGCAGCGCCGACAGCCAGTATCAGCAGATCGTCGCTCTCGTGCGCGACGCGCAGGAGTCAAAGGCACCGGTGGTGCGTCTTGCCGACCGCTTCGCGATCCCTTTCACCGCAGTCTCGCTCGTGATCGCCGGGGCCGCGTGGGGCATCTCGGGCGATCCCACGCGGTTCGCCGAAGTGCTCGTGCTCGCCACGCCGTGCCCGCTGCTCATCGCCGCGCCGGTCGCCTTCCTCGGGGGTCTTTCGCGCGCGGCGAAGGCGGGCATCATCATCAAGGGCGGCGCCGTCATCGAGCAGCTCGCGCGGGTGCGTTCCGCCGCGTTCGACAAGACCGGCACGCTGACCCAGGGCCGGCCGGTCCTCATCGAGGTGCGCGCCGTGGCGGGGTGGGATGCCGATGAGGTGCTGAGGCTCGCGGCGTCCGCCGAGCAGTACTCCAGCCATGTGCTCGCCGAGGGCATCCGGCGTGCGGCCGCCGATCGGGGCCTCGCGGTCGACGCCGCATCCGAGGCGCGCGAAGTCGCCACGAACGGCGTCTCGGCCGTGGTCGGCGGGCGCACGGTCGTGGTCGGCAAGCCTGCCTACATCGCCTCGCTCGCCTCAGACACGGAGCATGCCGAACTGGTGCCGGGCCAGGCTGCTGCGTACGTCGCGATCGACGGGCGTTTCGCGGGCGTCCTCGTGCTGGCCGACGACCCCCGGCAGGAATCCCGCGCCGTCGTGACGTGGCTGCGCGAGCACGGAGTCGAGCGCATCTCGATGCTGACCGGCGATGCGCGACCGACCGCGGAAGCGATCGCGCAGGTCGTGGGCATCACCGACATCCACGCCGAGCTCCTGCCGCCCGAGAAGGTTCACCTCGCGGCCCAGCTGCGCCCGCGCCCCGTGCTCATGGTGGGCGACGGGGTCAATGACGCTCCGGTGCTGGCGGCGGCCGACATCGGCATCGCCATGGGCGCGAAGGGGGCCACGGCGGCGGGCGATGCCGCGGATGCCGTCATCCTCAAGGACTCGCTCGCGAAGGTGGTCGAGGCCGTCGCGATCGGCCGGCACACCCTCCGCGTCGCCTACGTCGCGATCTGGATCGGCATCGGCATCAGCATCGCCCTCATGCTCGTCGCCGCGACCGGCGTCATCCCCGCGGTCGCCGGCGCGCTCATCCAGGAGCTCGTCGATCTCGCGACGATCCTTTACGCCCTGCGTGCGCTGACCGGGCCGCCCAGCGGGCTGGAGGTACCGGTGGAGGCGACGGTCGATCGGGTGGTCGGTTAGCACTGTCGGCATCGTGTCGACGGGCACCGCTTGCGCACAATGCTCACTTTCAGCGAGGCACGTTGAACATTCGGCGAGCCGGTGGTGCAATGGAGATGGATGCCGCGATGTTGCCCATCCGTACGCGCCCGCCGAGTCCCACAAGGACGATGTTCCGCGACGACGATGTCCCGCGACGACACCATGGCGGCTGATCGACGAGGACCACCATGTCTGCGACCCTGCCCCTCCCCGATTTCCACCACGAACGCGTCGAGACCCTCACCGGACGACGCAGTGGACTGTTCATCGCCGTCGCGCTGCACTCCTCGGTGCTGGGGTCTGCGCTCGGCGGCGCGCGGCTGTGGAGCTACCCCCACTGGAGCGACGCGCTCGGCGATGCTCTGCGCCTCTCGGCAGCCATGACCCTGAAGAACGCGGCCGCAGGCCTCGATGCGGGCGGCGGCAAGTCGGTCATCGCGCTGCCCGAAGGCACGATCCTGGACGACGAGCGGCGCCGCGCCGCGTTCCTCGACCTGGGAGATGCCGTCGAGTCGCTGCACGGGCTGTACCGCACCGCCGAAGACGTCGGGTCGACGACGGAAGACATGCTCACCGTCAGCGAGCGCACGAACCACGTCGTCGGCCTTCCCGAGGCGGGCGGCGGTTCGGGCGAGCCGGCAGGACCCACGAGCCTCGGCGTCTACGAGTCGCTGCGCGCCACGCTCGAGCGGGTGACCGGCTCCTCGGCAGTGGAGGGGCGGCGGATCACGATCTCGGGCATGGGCCAGGTCGGCAGCCGTCTCGCCGTGCGCTTGAGCGCCGAGGGTGCGCGCCTGACGGTCACCGATGTGAACCCGGCCAAACGCGACCTCGCCCTGCAGCTCGGCGCGGACTGGATCGCGCCCGGCGAAGAGCACCTCGTCGCGGCCGATGTGTTCGTCCCCGCCGGGATCGGCGGCCTTCTCACCGACGAGATCATCGACGCCCTCGATGCGCGCGCGGTCTGCGGTCCGGCGAACAACCCGCTGGCAGACCACTCCGGCGCCGACCGGCTCGCTCGGCGCGGCATCCTGTACGCCCCCGATTTCGTCGTGAACGCCGGCGGGGTCATCTACCTCGACCTCGAGGCGAAGCACCTCGGCACCCGCGACGAGATCATGTCGCGCGTGGCGGCGATCGGCGACACGGTGCGCCGCATCTTCGACGAGGCCGAGACGCGCGGTGTCACGCCGCTCGAGGCCGCCGAGGGTCTGGCCGCCGAACGGCTGGCTGCGGGAGCACGCCAGCACGTCTTCGCCGGCTGACCGCCACCACTGCCGCGCGCCGACTGCTGCAGTTTCCTGCGACCGCGCCGTTGCGCGACGCAGCGCTCGCAGGAAACTGCAGCGTTCGCCGCAATCCGCGACCCTCCGGAACCGCGCGCCGACCCCCGCGCGCGGCGCACTCTCACCACTCGGTGAGCGTCCACACCTCCGGGCGCACCGCCGAGCCCTGCACGTCCGCGAAGGCGGCCGCCGACAGCTTGAGCTCGGCGATCGCCTCGTCCTCACGCCCGGCGGCGTGCAGCAGGTCGGCGACGTGGGAGTGCAGGGCGGCCAGGCGGTGACGATCGCCCTGGCGCTCGGCGAGCGCGAGGGCTTCGCGGGCGGTCTCCAGCGCGAGAGCAGCGGCACCGGCCGCCGAGAGCGCCCGCGAGAGATTGTTGAGCGCGGCGATCAGCAGATCGCTGTTCTCGTCGGCACGCGCTCGGGCGACGGCATCCCGCAGGTGTTCCTCGGCGAGCGCGACCTGGCCGTCGGCGAGGGCGATCATGCCGAGCACGTTGTCGGCCTGCGTCCGTGCCGCGTCGTCGCCCGACGCCGCCGCGGCCTCCGGGCGGCGCTCGCGGTCTCTCGCGCCTCCGCGACCTGACCTCGTCGGTGAAGGACGAGCGCGAGATCCGCGAGGGCACGAGCGCGTCGCCCGTGCAGGCCACCGGCGGCCAGATCGCGCGCCGATTCCAGGTGCGCCTGCGCCAGCTCCCAGTCGCCGAGACGGTCGTGCACCCCGGCGATCGCATGCTCGATCTCGGATCGATGCTCGGGCTCGCCCTCCGCCAGCGCCGACGCCTGGTCGAGCGCGACGAGCGCCTCCTCATAGCGGCCGAGCCGCACGAGGGCGGCGCCGATCGCGGCGTGCACCTCGACATCGCGCCGGCCCAGGGCCAGGGCCGCCCGCAGCTGGAGGATCGACTCCTCGTGCGCGGAGACGCCCGCCGACTCCGACGCCGCCGTCAGAAACCACGACGCCGCCTCGTCCTCGCGCCCGGAGGCCGCGAGGTGCTGGGCCACCGAACCGGCGGGGGTCGCGCGCGGATCGACGGCATGCCGACGCGCGAAGACGTCGGCGACACGCGCGTGCAGCAGTCGGCGCCGGGCCAGTGACAGTCCGTGCAGCGCGGCGCCGCGCACGAGGTCGTGCGGCGCGTCGTACCCGGGCATGTCGGTGTGCTCGACGAGCAGGCCGCGCGCGACCGCCTCCTCGATCGCCTCGACCGTCTCGGCCTCATCGCGCCCGCTCACCGCGCGCAGCAGTTCGGGGGTGGCGACGGTGCCGATGACGACGGATGCCGCCACCACTTGCCGTGCGGTCTCCGACGCTCCGGCGAATCGCGCAGCGACGATGTCGCGCACCTGGCCGGCCTCGGCATCCGACGGCGCCGCGATCACCTCTCTGACCAGCAGCGGGATGCCGCGGGTGCGTCGCAGGATCTCGCCCGCATCGAGATCTCCCCCGGCGAGTTCGGCGATCTGGCCCTCGTCGAACGGCTGCAGAGCGAGCGTCTCACCCTGCTCGGTGACCGCCTGCTGCAGGGGCCCGTCCGAGAGTCCCGGCGCCCAGGCGACGACGAGCAGCAGACCCACCGGAAGCCGCCGGGCGAGATAGCCCAGCAGCGCCGCGGAGGGTCGGTCCAGCAGCTCCGCGTCATCGACGACGAGCAGCATCGGACCCTCGGCGGTCAGCTGATCGAGTGCCGCCCGGACGGCTTCGTGCACCCGCTGCAGGTCGCCCGGAGTGCGGATCGTGCGCGGCGCGGCGCCGTCGACCTGGGTCGCCAGGGCAGCGAGCGGCGCCGCGGACGACCCCAGCGTCGCCACCAGATCCGGCCGGAGGGCCAGCAGCGAGCGCACCAGATCGTTCGCGGCCGCGTAGGCGAGCATCGTCTCCGACGCCCGACCGGCGATCCGGATCGTCCGGCCGTCCGCGTGGCCGGCGATCGCCGTCGCGAGCACCGTCTTGCCGAGCCCGGGTTCGCCCACGATGCCGACGAGGCGACCGGATGCCGGCACCTCGCGCCAGGCATCGGTCAGGCGCGCCAGCTGCTCGTCGCGCCCGATCAGCCTCATCGCCGCGGGCGCGACATGCTCCGCCGACCTGACGGACGGCTCCGCCGATGCGGATGCCGTCGTCGGGCGCGCGAGCCGATCGGCGCGGATGTCTTCGTGCAGCGCGAGCGTCTCGGGCAGCGGCGGCACGCCCAGTTCGCGATCCAGCAGCCGCACCAGGCTGCGGTAGGCCTGCAGCGCTCCGGGCCTGTCGCCCGACCACGCCGACACCCGGATCAGGTCGGCGTGCGCGGGTTCCGAGAGCGGCTCGACCTGCACGCGCCGCCGGGCGTGCTCGAGCGCCTCCGGCCACGACCCGCGGTCGACCGCGGCGGCGACGAGCCGCGCCAAGGTGCGCGAGAGCTCGTCCCGCAGCTCGTCGGCGACCCCCAGCATCCAATCGTCGAACGGCGGGCTGTCCCGCAGTGAGAATCCCTCCAGAAACCGGTCGGCCGCGAATCCGGCCGCGCGCCGCCAGTCTTCGACGCCGGGCGAGGAGGCGAGCCTGCGGAACTCGACGACATCGCAGTCCACGGCTCCGGCATCCATCCCGACCCGATCGGCGTGCACGACCAGCGCCGGGCCGACCGAAGCCGCGACCGAGAGCGTGCGCCGCAGGGTCGCGCGGGCGCGTGACCGCTCCAGATCGGGCCACAGCAGCCCGGCGAGCGCCTCGCGGCCGAACTCCCGCCCCGTGACCGCCAGGAGCGCCAGCAGCGCCACCGCCTTGCGCGTGTCGAAGCGCACGTCGGCATCGTCCCGCCGCACCCGCGGTGGTCCGAACAGCTCGATCCGCACCGACACGATCGCCCCCTTCGTGGATACCGTAACGCCAGATCGAGCCACTCAGCGTTCCGAATTCTCGGGACTGCACGAAACCGTAACGCTTTCGGAACGCCCGCCGGAGCATCATCGTTGCAGTACCGGTCGCTGCGCGGGCGTCCGGTCGAGGAGGATCCGATGACCGACACGCTGGAGACGAAGGCTCAGACGCCCTCCGACCCGCCGGCTCCCGACGCGCAGGATGCGCCGAGCGGAGCCGAGCGCCGGCGCCGGCGCGCCGAGGACCGTGCCGCCGCGAAGAGCTCGCGACGCAGCGACCAGAGCCCGGCCCCCTCGCGCGCGCGTCGTATCGACATCGAGATCGAGCCCGGCGATCCTCTGCTGGTCTACCTGCAGTCCGCATCGGGGCCGGTCGAGATCGGCGCCCTGCCCGATTACTCCCCCGCCGTGGCGAGGATGATCGCGCAGGAGGTGCAGCTGGTCGTGCCCCTGGTCACCAGCGGCGAGCTGGTCGGCATCCTGGCCCTGGGCAGCGCCTGTCCGAGAGGACGTACTCCCGCAACGACCGCCGCCTTCTGGACAGCCTCGCGCGCTACGCCGCACCGGCACTGCGCCTGGGGCAGCTGATGCGGGTTCAGGAGCGCCAGGCCCGTGAGCGCGAGCGCATCGAGCAGGAGCTGCACGTCGCCCAGCTCATCCAGCAGCAGTTCCTCCCGGCCGAACTGCCCGAACTGGGCGGGTGGAACGTCGCCGCCTTCTACCGCCCCGCGCGCACCGTCGGCGGCGACTTCTACGACCTGATCGAGCTGCCCGACGGCAGGATCATGGTCGTCGCGGGCGACGTCACCGACAAGGGCGTTCCCGCCGCGCTCGTCATGGCGAGCACGCACGCGCTGCTGCGATCGACCGCGGCCATGGTGACCTCTCCCGGCGAGGTGCTGCGCCGGGTGAACGAGCTGCTGATCCCGCAGATCCCCACGCACATGTTCGTCACGTGCCTCGTGCTCGTGCTCGACCTCGAGACCGGTCGCGCCCACTTCGCGAACGCCGGCCACAACCTCCCGTACGTGCGGCGCGGTGACGAGGTCGTGCAGCTGCACGCGCGCGGGATGCCGCTGGGGCTGATGTCGGGCAGCGTCTACGAAGAGCACGAGACCGTGATCGGCCCCGGCGAGATCGTGCTGCTCTACAGCGACGGCATCACCGAGCAGCACAGCGCCGATGGCGAGATGTTCGGGTTCGGGCGGACGGCCGCGCTGGTCGCCGACGCCGAGACCGGCCAGCAGCTCGTCGATCACGCCGTGCAGTCGCTCAGCGTGTTCTCCGCCGGTGTCGAGCAGGAAGACGACATCACGCTCGTGACGCTCCAGCGCGGTCGTCGCGGCGGAGCCGCCGAGACGGTGTCGTTCTCGGTCGCCAGCGAGCCGGGCAACGAGCGCGGGGCGATGGACCGGGTCGCAGCGATCGCGTCGACGGCGCTGGACGGCGCGCGCCTCGATGCCCTCAAGACCGCCGTCAGCGAGACGGTGATGAACGCCATCGAGCACGGCAACCGGGGGGACGCCGCGCTCGATGTGCTCATCACCGTCAGGCGGACGTCGGAGTACGTGACCGTCGAGGTCGCCGACTTCGGTCGCGGGCTTCGGCAGGACGCCGAGACGCCCGACCTCGATCTGAAGCTCGCCGGGCTGCAGACGCCCCGCGGCTGGGGGCTGTTCCTCGTGCGCGAGCTCGTCGACAGGGTCGAGGAGTTCAGCGACGGCGACCGGCACGTCGTACGACTGGCGATGCGTGTGGATGGGACGGATGCGGCGGGCACCGCCCCCGCGGAGCGGAGGGAACCATGAGCCTGAGTCATGAGATCCGGCGACAGGACGAGCGCGTCGACGTGGTGCTGGCAGGCCGGATCGACCGGGATGCGGCGACGGCCCTGGATGCGGCCTTCGCCGCGGCATCCGCCCTCTCCCCCGCGTCGATCCAACTCGACTTCGCCGACGTCGACTACATCAACTCGACGGGCATCGCCCTGATCGTCAGCGTCCTGGCGCGTGCGCGCGCGCAGCGGATCGGCGTGCGCGCCGCCGGCCTGACCGAGCACTACCGGCACATCTTCGAGATCACGCGTCTGAGCGACTTCATCGAGATCGTCCAGCCGGCCGAGCGATAGGAGAACGACATGGCACCTGCAGCGCAGATGGACGTCACGTATCCCGCACCGGGAACGGCGGCGATCGCCATCTCGGGCGACGTCACCGCGGCGTGCGAGGACGACCTCATGGCGGCGCACGAGCGCGCCTCCGACGGTGGCGCGAAGCTCATCGTCCTCGACTTCTCGCAGATGGAGTACATGAACAGCGGCGGCATCGGCATGCTCGTCACGCTGCTCGTCCGCGGACAGCGGCGACAGCAGCGGATCGCGGCGGTCGGGCTGACCGATCACTACCGGCAGATCTTCGAGCTCACCCGGCTCGACGAGGCGATCGTCCTCCATGACGACACCGCGTCCGCGATCCGGGCGCTCTCGACGCAAGGAGCATGAGCATGGCCGAGAGCAGCGAAGCAGTGCCGAGGGACGCGGCGTTCTGGGCCGCGAAGGTCGATCGCCTGCAGGTGAGCGACCCGACCGATCCGCACGGCTACAACATCCAGGGCAAGCGGGTGGCAGGACCGATGAACGGCTTCGGCCGGCTGTGGCAGCGCACCTACGCGGCCGACTTCGGCACGGCGGTCACCCCCGAAGCGCTCGTCGCCGACTGGCGCGCGCATTTCGGCCGGTACTGGCCGCGGATGGGCCGCTTCCACGGCTCGGTCTCGGCGATCCAGCCGGGTGATGTCGCCGCACTGACCGCCGGCGGGGTCACGACCGGCATCATGGTCCTCTACGCCGACGACACGTCGTTCACGTTCCTCACTCCCGAGGGGCACATGTTCGCGGCGATGATCACCTTCTCCGCGGAGACGGATGCCGCCGGCCGCACGATCGCGCAGATCCGGATGCTGCTGCGCTGCTCGGATCCGCTCTTCGAGAGCATGTGGCCGCTGGCCCGTCGCGGCGAAGACGTCTTCTGGCCGGGAGTCCTGCGCAACCTCGCCGCCGCACACGGTGTCGAGCACGTCGAGGTCAGCGAGCACACGGTCTGCGTCGACCGGCGGCGGCTCTGGGCGAACTGGAGGAACGTGCGCCACAACGCGGGCATCCGCACGCTGACACACACGCTGTCCGCGCCGTTCCGACCGCGACGCACGGGGACCGCGGTCTGATGACGCCGCGCGAGGCGGTGCGGCAAGGGGGCATCCTGGCCCTCTTCGCCGGCTACCTCGCGCTCTGCATCCTCACGATCGTCGCGACCGGCGAGAGCTGGACGCTCGTCGCGTGGGGCGGCTTCGCGATCGTCGGGACCCTGCTGCTGCTGCGACGATCGGGCAACGCGATCGGCCGCATCCTCCTCGCGATCGGTCTGTACTGGAGCCTGTTCGGGGCGATCGGCGATCCCGGGAGTGGCCGCGGCGCTCCCGGTAGGGATCGAACTCGTGCTCGGGGCGTGCGGCTACGCCGTCTGGATGCTGGTGCCCGTGCTGGTGGTGGTGTTCCCGAGCGGGCGGGTCACGTCTCGGCTGGGGCGCGTCGTCGCGGTGGCGGCCATGTCGATCGCTGCGGTGGTCGTGCTCATCGCTCTGATCGCCCCCGGACCGCTCGACCTCTCCGGGCGCCCCAATCCCCTCGGGGTGACAGGTCTCGCGCCGGTCGCGGCGATCGTGCTCGGCGAGGAGTCCTTCCTGTCCGTCCCGCTGGTCGGTGCGGCAGCCCTCGTCGACCTCGTCATGCGCTGGATCCGCGCGGACGGCGCGACGCGACTGCAGTTCCGGTGGCTGGCATACGGCACCGCCGTCACGGTGGCGATCCTCGGCACCTCCCTGTTCTTCGAAGACTCCCCGCCGGCGCTCACGCTGGCCCTGACGCTCGGCATCAACGCGATACCGGTCGCGATCTGGATCGCGGTGACCCGCCACGGTCTGTACGAGATCGGCAGGGTCGTCTCGCGCACCGTGTCGTACGCGATCGTGACGGCCCTCGTGATCGGGGTCTACGCCGCGGTCGTCACGTCGGCGACGTGGCTGCTGCCCGGCATCCCCACCGTCGGGGTCGCACTGGCGACCCTCGCGGCGGCGGCGCTCTTCCTCCCGGTGCTGCGTTTCGTGCAGCGCCGCATCGATCGACGGTTCGACCGCGAGCACTACGACGCGCAGAAGGTGGTCGATGCGTTCGGCGAACGCCTGCGCACGGGCATCGACCCTGCCACGACCGTGCCCGACCTGACCGACGCGATCGAGCGGACCCTCGCACCGCGCACGGTCGGTCTGTGGATGTCGGGAGGTGCCCGATGAACCGGCTCGGAGCGGGCGAGGCCACCCGACGGATCGCGATCTGGGCCGGGGTGGGACTGATCCTCGCCCTGAATGCCGTCCTGGCGATCGCCTACGGCGCCGTCACCGGCCTGCTCGGGTTCAGCGGCTTCCCGATCGTGGGCGCCATCATCCTCATGTCACGACCGCGGAACGGAGTCGGGTGGTATCTGTTCAGCGTCGGGATCGTCTGGGGCTTGAGCGCAGCGATGTCCCTCGCGGGCGGCTTCGCCGACACCGGCGGCTGGACGGGCATCGCCGGCGTCGCCACCGGACCGGGCTGGGCCGAGGCGCTGCAGGCGGCGCTGGGGTGGCCGGCCTGGGTGATGCTCCCCCTCATCGGCCTGATCTTCCCGACCGGGCGAGTCGAGACGCGGGCGGGCAGGGTGCTGTTCTGGATGCTGGTCGGCTTCGCCGTCCTGGCCGGAACCGCCGATGCGGTGCGCACGGATCTCCTGCCGGTGAGCGGACGACCCAACCCGCTGGCGGTTCCGGCGCTCTCCGGTCTGTCGGAACTCGTGACCGGCCCCGCCGGAATGCTGTATTTCCTCGCGGTCATCATCGCCATCGTCATCGATCTCGCGCTGAGGTGGCGCCGCTCGACCGGCGCCGAACGGCTTCAGTACCGATGGCTCGTCTTCGGCCTGGTCTCCACGATCGCGATCGTCGCGCTCTCGGGCACGATCAACGCGCTCTTCCCCGGCCAGGTGTGGGTCGAGGTGTGGTCGGGCATCGCGGTGCTCTCGACGAACCTGATCCCCGTCTCCATCGGGATCGCCGTGACGCGACACGGTCTCTACGAGATCGGTCGCGTGGTCTCGCGGACGGTGTCGTACGCGATCGTCACCGCTCTGGTCGTCGCGATCTACGCCGCAGCCGTCACCTCGACGACGTGGCTGCTGCCGGGTCTGCCCACCCTCGGGGTGGCGCTGGCGACTCTGGCGGCGGCGGCGCTCTTCCTTCCCGTGCTGCGGATCGTCCAGCGCCGGATCGATCGGCGATTCGACCGAGAGCACTTCGACGCGCAGAAGACGGTCGATGCGTTCGGCGAGCACCTGCGCACCGGCACCGACCCGTCGACGGCGGCCGCTGACCTCGCCGATGCGGTCGAACGCACTCTTCAGCCGAGCTCGCTCGGACTCTGGACGGCGGGAGCGCAGCGATGAGAGAAGAAGTGGACGTGACCTCCGACAGCAGGGTCGGCCCGGCGTGGCCGGCATTCGTCGTGGCCGCGCTCGTCTTCGCGATGCTCATCGTCACGGTCGTCGCCTACGCCGCCGACGGTCGTGCCGTCGCCGATGCCGCGCCGTTCCTCATCCTGTTGACGATCTTCATCGTGGTCGGCTGGCTGCTCTCCTGGAAGCGCCCGCGCAACCCGATCGGGTGGCTGCTTCTGCTGATCCCGGGCCTGTTCACGATCGGCACACCCGCGACGCTTCTCGGAGAGGCGCTGCTCGACCAGGCGCCCGGTGTGTCCGCGTGGCTGTTCTGGTACGGCTACGACCGCGAGGACACGTGGAGCTGGCTGCCGCCGATCGGGCTGCTCCTCACCCAGATCCCGCTCCGCTTCCCCGACGGCGCGCTGCCGTCGCCGCGATGGCGCTGGTTCTCCTGGTACACGATCGCCACGCTCGTCCTCGCGAGCGCGGCGCTGTCGACGCTGTCGGTCGAGGTCTATCCCGGCATCCCGAACCCGGCCCACCTGCCCGCACTCGTCGAGAACCCGCTCACGATCCCGCTCTCCTTCGGCGCGCTGGCGATCGCGTTCGTCGGCTCGCTCGCCTCGCTCGTCGTGCGGTACCGCCGCGCCGGCGCCGTCGAACGCGCGCAGCTGCGCTGGATGCTGTGGGCGGTCGGCCTGGCCGTCGCGATCCTGATCACGAGCTGGGTCATCCCCGATCCGTGGATGGGGATCACCGGCATCGTCCTGGTCTCATACGGTCTGATCCCCGTGGCGATCGCGATCGCCGTGCTGCGCTACCGCCTGTACGAGATCGACCGGATCATCTCGCGCACGGCGGCCTACGCGCTGGTGACCGCCGTCGCCGTGGCGATCTACGCGATCATCGTCACTTCGGTCGCGTGGCTGCTGCCGGATGCGACCACGCTGGGCGTCGCGCTGGCGACCCTGGTCGCGGCGGCGGTGTTCCTCCCCGTGCTGCGCGTGTCGCGTCGGCTGCTCGACCGCAGGTTCAACCGCGCGCAGTACGACGCGGAGCGCGTGGTCGACGCGTTCGGCGAGCGGCTCCGGACGGGAGCGGATCCGCACACCGCGGCATCCGACCTCACCGAGGCCGTCGAACGCACGCTCGAGCCGTCCGTCGTCGGCATCTGGACCCCGCGCCCGAGCGCGTAGACCCAGCGATGGTCATATGCCCGCCGCTCCGGTCGCTCCTGCGCTGACTGCTGCACTTTCCTGCGAGCGCGCCAGCGCCTTCTGCAGCGCTCGCAGGAAACTGCAGCGCTCGCGAGATCGCGAGCCTCAAATCGCACCCGGAAACGCGAAATGCCCCGCCGAAGCGGGGCATTTCACAGAACGTGGACCTGAGGGGACTCGAACCCCTGACCCCCTCGATGCGAACGAGGTGCGCTACCAGCTGCGCCACAGGCCCGTGAACCTCCGATAGGTTATCACGACGCCCGAGAGGCCTCGGATCCCCCGATCGTCACCGCGGCCGGGCCAGGTGGAAGACCTCATCGACCACCGAATACTCGTCGAGATACCCGCCGCGCGCGATCGGGCGCATGCCCGCGGTGTCGACCCGACCGTCGTCGAGGATGTAGCTCTCGTCGAGGTGCACACCGACGACCTGGCCGAAGACGAGGTGTCGATCGGATGCCGCGCCTGCGGCATCCGTCAGTTCCAGCGTCTGGGTCACCACGCACTCCAGCGACACCGGACTCGCCGCGACGCGCGGCGGTGCGATGAGCCGCGACGGCGCCTGCTCGAGCCCCGCGAACGCGAACTCCGACTGTCCGCGGGCGAGCGTGGCGGAGGACTGGTTCATCGCTTCGCGGAGATCCCACGTGGCGAGGTTCCACACGAACTCGCCACGGGCGAGGGCGTGGGATGCCGAGTCCTTCATGCCCGCGCTGGAGAACATCACGATGGGCGGGCTGTCGGCGACGGCATTGAAGAAGCTGTACGGAGCGAGATTGGGCGTGCCCTCGGCATCGAGCGTCGAGATCCAGCCGATCGGGCGCGGCGCGATGATCGCCTTGAACGGGTCGTGCGGCAGCCGCGCGCGGTCGCGCGCCGCGGGTTCGTAGAACACGCTCAGCCGGCGGCGCGGCTGCGCAGCAGTTCGCGCACGTGCGCTTCGATCTCGGCGTCGTCGACCGGTCCGGTCCGCACGAACTCGGGGGCGGCGGCGCGGCGCGCCGTGCGCGCGGTGTCGATCGACGGGGGCTGCAGATCGGCTGCGCGCTGGCGCATCGCGTCTTCGAGCGCCGCCTGACGCAGCGCTTCGCGCGCCGCGGCCGCATCCAGCACGGCGGCCGCCTGCGATCCGGCCGACACGGTGAGCGGGCGCGGCAGCTCGCGCGGAGCCCAGCCGCGGCGATCGGTCGTCAGCGCGACGTCCTGCATGCTCCGCGCCTCGCGCGTGGCACTCTCGGCCACGACGCCGCGGGTCACGGCGCGGGCGCCGACACGCGTCATCTTCTGCAGCATCAGTCCGCAGATCGCGGCCACGGCGACGCCGGTCCACAGCACGAGCTGTGCACCGGTCGTGACGACCAGCCACCCGCCCCACACGGCCACTCCGACGGCGGCGAGGCCCAGCACGGTCAGCGCGAGACGCGTGCGGCGCCGCGCACGGGCGCGGCGCGCGGCGGGCGCCGACCGGGCGGCGGCGCGTTCGTCGCGCGCCTGTTCGAGGTCGGTGCGCGCCCGCTCGAGGGCGGTGTGCTCGCGCTCGGCCATCGCGCGACGCGCCAGCTTCTGCTGGGCCATCGCCGTGCGGGCATTCAGTTCGAGTCGCACTTCCTGCGGCGTCTCGCTCGTCTCCGCCAGCACGCGCAGCGCCTGGTTGAGGCGCACCGCGTTGCGCTCGGCGGCGTCGAACTGCCGCCGGCTGTGCCAGGTCGGAAGGAGGTAGACCAGCCACAAGAGCACGGCGACGAGCACGATCACTCCCCCGCCCAGCACCTGCCCACCCATGGCGTCCACGGTAAGCGACCGCACGGCCGCGCCTCGGCATCCTGTCGCGTGTCGCCGAGTCCCGCACGACTCGGGTCTCAGCGTCGGAGACGCCGAGTGTCAGGCGCGCAGGCGATCGCTCGGCGGCACGGTCGCGGCATCCTGCGGCGCGCGTCCTTGCACCCAGCGCTGCAGCACGCCTTCCGGCACGTCCTCGCGCGTGAGGGCGAAGGCGTAGTGGTCGCGCCAGTCGCCGTTGATGTGGATGAAGCGGCGGCGCAGACCCTCGTAGCGGAACCCGAGCTTCTCCACGACGCGCAGGCTCGCGTGATTCTCGGGACGGATGCAGATCTCCATGCGGTGCAGGCGCATCTCGTCGAAGCACACATCGGTCGCCAGGGCCACCGAGGTGGTCGTGATGCCCCGCCCCGCGAACCGCTCACTGACCCAGTAGCCGATCGTGGCCGAGGCGAGCGATCCGCGCGCGATGCCCCAGACGTTCAGCTGGCCGGCCAGCTCGCCGTCGTCCTCCATCACGAACGGCACCCCGGCGCCGTCGCGGTACTGCTGGAGGAGGCGACGAACACCGGTGCGCATGTCGAAGGAGACCGGACCGTCGGGGCTCGTCGCCTCCCACGGGCGCAGCCACGCGCGGTTGGACAGCAGCTCCTGCTGGAGCACGCGCGCATCGCGCTGACGCACGAGGCGGATCGCCACGGTGCCATGCCGACGAGGAGTCGTCAGATCCACGACACCCCCTCGAACGAACGGCGCTACAGGGTCGCCGCGAAATCCTTGAACCAGGGTCGCAGCTCGGGGCCGAGATCATCGCGATCCGCGGCGAGCTGCACGATGGCCTTGATGTAGTCCACCCTATCGCCGGTGTCGTACCGGCGGCCCCGGAACACGACCCCGTACACGCCGGGACCATCGGGATCCGCGGCGAGCTCCTGCAGAGCATCGGTCAGCTGGATCTCGCCGCCCTTGCCGGGCTCGGTGCGCTCCAGGACATCGAAGATCGACGGGCTCAGCACGTACCGGCCGATGACGGCGAGGTTCGACGGAGCGTCCTCGGGCTTGGGCTTCTCGACCAGGCCGGTGACGCGCACCACGTCGGGGTTGTCGGTCGCCTCGATGGCGGCCGCGCCGTACATGCCGATGTGGGCGGGGTCGACCTCCATGAGCGCGATGATCGCCGCTCCGGTGCGCTCGTGCTCCTCGAGCATCGTCGTCAGCAGCGGGTCGCGCTCATCGATCAGGTCGTCACCGAGCATCACGGCGAACGGCGAGTCGCCGACGTGGGCGCGTGCGCGCAGCACCGCGTGGCCGAGGCCCTTGGGGTCGCCCTGGCGCACGAAGTGGATGTCGGCCATGTCGCTCGAGTCCATGACGCGCTTGAGTCGCGCGTCGTCGCCCTTGTCCTTCAGCTTCACCTCGAGCTCGGGCACGGAGTCGAAGTGGTTGGAGATCGCGTTCTTGTTGCGACCGATGATCACGAGGATGTCGGTGATGCCCGCCTGCGCGGCCTCTTCGACCACGTACTGGATCGCCGGCTTGTCGACGACCGGGAGCATCTCCTTGGGCATCGCCTTGGTGGCGGGGAGGAACCGGGTGCCGAGACCTGCGGCGGGAATGACTGCTTTGAAAGGCTTGTGGGGCATCGGGCAACTGTACCGAGGGCACCTGGGCGTCCCCCGACCGGGCACCGGCCTTGCACCGATCGGACGAGCGTGCTAGTCGCGCCTAGAATCGACCCATGCCCGATGCGATCGCCACCGCCAAGCGCGCTCTGCGCGCGGAGCTGCGCGAACGCCGCCAGCTGCTGTCGCAGTCGGCTCGGGATGCCGCATCCGCCGGCATCACGCCGACAGCTCGACGCGCTGGTCGACTCGCTCGGCGTGCGATCGATGTCGTGCTTCCTGTCGACTCTCACCGAGCCCGGGACGCGCGAATTCGTGGATGCGGCGGTGAGGCGCGGCATCCGCGTCCTTCTGCCGGTCACCCGCACGGACGGCCTGCTGGACTGGTCGGTCGCCACGCCCGACCTCGACATCACCGAAGGCCTCTTCGGCCTTCCCGAGCCCGTGGGCGAGCTGCTCGGCCCCATCGCGGTGAACGACGTCGACCTTCTCGTGATCCCCGCCGCCGCCGTGGACCGCAGCGGGATGCGACTCGGATGGGGCCGCGGATACTTCGACAAGACGATCGGCTCGATGGAGGGATGCCCGCCCGTGTACGCGGTCATCTACGACTCCGAGCTCGTCGACGAAGTGCCCAGCGACCTGCACGACCAGCCGGTGACCGGCGTCGTGACCCCCACTCAGACCGTCCTCCTCGCGCCGACCCGGCGCTGACCGCTCGAAAGAACACATGCCTACCTACGCCTATGCCTGCAAGCTGTGCGGCCACCGCTTCGACGCCGTGCAGTCGTTCGCCGACCCGACGCTGACCGAGTGCCCCGAGTGCGGCGGCGAGCTGCGCAAGGAGTACGGCTCGATCGGCGTGACCTTCAACGGCTCGGGCTTCTACCGCACCGACTCGCGCGCCGAGAAGAAGAGCTCGGACGCGGGTTCGTCCTCGAGCGGCACGTCGAGTGGCGGGTCCTCCGCGCCTTCGGCATCATCGAAGTCGGAGACGAAAGCAGCGCCCGCGTCGTCGGGCACATGACCGGCGGGAGCCGGCGACAGGTGAGGAGCATCACGTGATCAAGGGCTTCAAGGAATTCATCCTTCGCGGAAACGTCATCGACCTCGCGGTCGCCGTCGTGATCGGGGCGGCGTTCACGCTGATCGTCAACTCCATCGTCGCGGGCATCATCAACCCGCTGATCGCGCTGATCTTCCAGGCCGACAGCCTCGACGGGGTCGTGTGGACGGTTACCGGCCTGAGCGGCAACGAGGTGGTCTTCGCGATCGGCGCCATCATCGGTGCGATCATCAACTTCCTCGCCGTCGCCGTCGTGGTCTACTTCGTGTTCGTCTACCCGATGAACAGGGCGAAGGAGCGCGCCGCCGCGAAGGCCGGGATCTCCGAGGAAGAAGCCTCGAACCTCCCCACCGAGCAGGAGCTCCTCCTGCAGATCCGCGACCTGCTCGCGAGCCAGGGCAGCGCGCCGAAGTAGCCGCGCTCTTCCCCTCACCGCACCGAGACAAGGGGTCTCGCCGAGACGGGGCGGCACGCGCCCCTGTGTCGGCGGGATCCCCCGTGTCGCGTTCGTCGGCGCGCGCGCCGCGCGCGTCAATAATGCGGCGGAACGTCGCGCCTCAGTCGTTCGTCGTTCGGACCCCGCAGACGCAGGCGAATCGGATGCCGCTGCCTCGGCATCCGCTTCGGTGGGCTCCTCGGACGTGCCGGGCGCGGGCGTCAGCTTCGCGCGCCGGGCGCCGGGAACCCGCTCGATGCGCTGCCGGTCACTCGATGACATCGATCGGCTGCGTCTCGGTGTCGGCCGTGGGCGACTCGGGGGCCACGCCGAGCATCGCCGCGATGCGCGCCGCGACGGCCGCGGGGTCGCTGTACAGGTCGAACGAGTGCACGCGCACGTAGTGCCAGCCGAGCCGGCGGAGGATCTGCGGGCGCAGCCGCAGCGACTCCCGCAGCGATTCGCCGATCGTCTCGGGGTCGCTCTCGGCGACCACCGCCCGCCCGTCGTACTGGGCCACCAGCGGCAGCAGACCGCGGTAGTGCACGTCGACCGAGACGCCGAGGCGACGCAGTTCGCGCGCGAGCGCACGGGTGAGCGGGTCGGCGAGGTCTTCGAGTCGCTGTTCGCGGTCGCGAGAGGCGATGCCGCCCAGGATGCTCATGAGCGTCGCCGCGCCGTGCTCGAGGCGGCCGTCGTCGAACGCCGACGGACGGATGGAGGAGACGATGACCATCGAGCGGCGCGCCCGGGTCATGCCCACCGTCAGCAGGCGCTCTCCGTCGGGGGTGGACAGGTCGCCGAAGTCGCTGAGCACTCGTCCGTGCTTGGTGAGTCCGAAGCCGAGCGAGAAGATCACGCGGTCGCGGCTCTCGGCGACCGACTCCTCGAGGGTCAGCACGGCGAGCGGCTCGGCCGTGTCGCGCGAGACGAAGTCCGCGACGTCGGAGCGTCCGGCGAAGGCCGCTTCGACGGCGGCCCGCACGCGCTCGGCGTGCTTGGCGCTGGCGGTGACGACCATGAGCGACTCCGAGCCGCGGTTGACCGCGTGCTCGACGACGAGCGTGACGACCCGCTGCACTTCGGCGTCGGGGCTCTCGACCGCACCGCTCACGGGGTCGGGCGCGCCCGTGCCGCCCTCGACGTAGTCGACGCTGAGGCTGCCGCGCCCGAGGTACGAGCCCGCCCAGGGCAGTGAGACGAGCTCGCCGCCGTAGAACGCGTCGTTGACCAGTTCGGCGAGGTCTTCGCCCCCGGCCCGGTAGCTGCGGGTCAGGGTCGCGACCGGGAACAGCTCGGCGAGACGCTCGAAGACGCTGGTGTCGTCGAACGGCTCGGCGAAGGACTCCTCCTCGGCGGGTGCGTCATCGGGCGGGAAGCCGGCCGAGATGCGGAACGGTGTCGGCTTCTGCGTGACCGGGTCGCCGAAGACCACGACCTGCCGTGCCCGGCGGAGTGCAGGGACGGCCTCCGCGAGACACAGCGCCGCGGCATCCGCGATGATCACGACGTCGAACGCGAGGTCGTCGGGAATCTGCGGCACGTCGTACGGGGAGGACAGCCACACCGGAGCCAGTGCACGCAGCAGGGTCGGCGCGACCGCGACGAGGTCGGCGGGCGTCGCGCCCCCGTTCTTGAGCGCCAGCTTGAGCGCGGCGGCCTCCTGGGCTTCGTCGACGATGCCGATGCGCCACTGGGTGGCCAGCTGCGCGGCCAGGAGAGGACCGGATGCCGCGGCATGCGCCTCGTCGACGAGACGGAAGTCCCGTTCGAGGCGATCGACGACGGCGGTGTTCGCGCCGAGGAGCGCCCGGTCGCTGCGCAGCAGGTGCTCGAGCGCGGACTGCCACCACGCGTACTCGAGCTCGGCCCCGACCAGTTCTTCGGGCACGTGCCGCACGGACAGCTCGGCCAGCAGCGGCTCGAGCCCCAGCGCGGCCAGCTCGGTGCGCAGTGTCGCCCGCTCGACGAGGTTGTCGAACACGGCCGAATCGGCCGCGAGCCCTGCGAGGGTGCGCACGAGCTGCGCGAGCGGGAGGGACGAGAGCCGGTCGGAGCCCGACCGACCGACGATCGCGTCGACCTCGGCGAGTTCGGCATCGACCCGCTGCCATGCCACGTGCACATCGGCCAGGCCCAGCGGCACTGCGGGGATGACACCGGCATCGACGTACCGCTGCCATTCGGTGCGCTGCTGCTGCACGCGCAGAAGGGCCTCGTGCATGTCGGCGATGTGCACGCCGGGGCGGACGTACTCGCGCGACAGGCGGCGCAGCCGCCGGCGCTGGGTGCCCGTGAGCGACGGCGCATCGCGCCGCGGGCCGTGCGCCTGGATGAGCTCGCCCAGGGGGCGCTCGAACACGGTCGGGCTGAAGCGGTCGAGGGAGTCGCGGATGCCCTGCAGGAGCTTCAGGTAGACGCCGAGCTCGGTGATCGTGTGGAACGGGCGCATGCGCGTCTGCGCGATCAGCTCGTAGCCGCGCTCGAGGAGGTTCGGAACGTCCTGGCGGTGCAGCTTGCCGGCGAGCGCATGCGCGGAGCGGGCCGCGGTCGTGGTGGCGAACGACACTCCGTACCAGGGCGAGTCGTCCGGGCCGAAGCGGAATTCGCCGAGCCGCGCGGCGGACGCGAGCGCCTGGGCCGCCTTCGCGCGGGCGGGCGCGAGTGTCGCCAGCGTGGCGAGGTCGAAGCGGGCGGCGGCTGTCGGCACGGGAGTGCGGCCGGCCAGCTCGGCCAGTCGCCGCAGCACGTCGAGCACCGACACGCCCAGGTCGGGGTGCCGCGCGGTGACCGCGGAGCGGTAGTCCCGCAGCACGCCCCGGAGGCGCACGAGGGCGTCGTCGATCTCGCCCACCTTGGGCTGCTCGGCCTTCTCGTTGCGGCCGATCGCGCGGATCAGGTCGCGCTGCAGATCGCGGGGCGAGACGGCGAGGCCGGGCAGGCCGATGCCGGTGAGACGGTGGCGCACGCCCTCGAGTGTCGAGCGGCGGGCGCTGACGACGAGCACCCGCTTCCCGTCGCGCACGAGCGCGCCGACCGCGTTGATCACGGTCTGCGTGCCGCCGGTTCCGGGGAGGGTGTGCACGGCGACCGAATGGCCGGAGGTGATGCGCGCGAGCACGCCCTCCTGCTCGGCATCCGCATCCAGCAGCAGCGTGTCCGACGCCGGAGCGCGCTCGTCCGGACTCGGCACGGTCGGCGCGTCGCGCCGGACCGACAGTGACTCGCGATCACCGTGGTGGCCGGCGAGCGCGTTGAGTACCGGGTGGTCGAGGTCCACGGCATCCCTCGCCATCGCCGCACCGACGTCGGCGAATGTCGACACGACCAAGCGCGGATGCACCGTGAACGACTCGATCGAGGCGGCGAGCGCACGGATGTGGTCGATGACCGGCTGCGGTTTGAAGACCCCGCCCTCGTAAGCGAGCGCGGCGAGCGCCTGTCCGTCCAGCTCGATGCCGAAGTGGGTGCGCAGGGCGCGGACCAACTCGGGGTTCACCGTGAACGAGCCGTGCAGCTTGAGTTCGAAATCGGAGTGGTGACGACGGATGCCGAGGGGGCGCAGCAGGACCGGGGCGGTGCATGCGAGCCCGCCGATCCGCCAGGATGCCAGGCCGACGGCGAGATTCACCGGCTCGATGCCGCGCGCGGTGCGCAGCTCGACGTTCTTCGCGGTGATCCGCTCGGCGGCAAGCCGCGCGTTTCGCAGGGCCACCTCGTCGCGGAAGAGGTTGGACAGGAGCGTCGAGCGCCCGGTGATGAACTGCGGGAGGCTGCCGGGGTGCGCCTTCGTGATCTCGATGCCGCCGCTGTTCGCGTCGTCGAAGTGCAGCAGCGTGGACGGCCCGCCCAGGTCGGCCGCGAGGGCTCGCAGGCGATCGCGTTCGGGTTCGGCGACGTGCATCACGGTCACTCCCGGTTCCGACAGTCCGAGATCGCCGGGGGTCACGGACGGCGCGTCCTCCTCTGCGCCGATTACGGCGCTGCCTTCAGCTCGCCACACACGGCCACACTAAGCGGCCTCGGCCCGTGCTCACGGATCCCTCCCCGAGTTTCGCCGGATTGGACGACACGCCGGGTGATCAGGTCAGTTCCCGGCGGCGGTGCAGGCAGGGGCCCCCGCGCGTGTCGCCGGCAGCTGAGGAGATCGATCGAAATGAGGGCAATGGGGCGCGATGACTCCTCGTATCCGTCGAACTCCTCATCTCGCGGGCCGAGCGGGTAAACGGCCGCTCCTCCCCAGCATCCGATTCTCCGGCGTCATCCCAGACGAGGCCTTGGCGGATGCCGCGGCGCACGCCCCGGCGCCAGGATGGTCGCATGACCCCTCCGCCGCACAGCCGCTTCCTCCTGCACCCCTCCCCCGTCGGCGAGGTGCTCATCGTCACGACCGACGACGGGATCGTGACGCTGCATCCGTTGCGGGCCCCGCTCGAGGACGAACTCGAGCGGCTGTCCCGCGCCCTGCGCGGCACGCCCGAGCACACCGACGACGACCATGTCGCTCACGCCGCCGCCCGCCAGCTCGACGAGTACTTCGCCGGCGAGCGGCGGGAGTTCGCCCTCCCGCTCGATTGGCGTCTCGTCCGCGGATTCACCAGAGCCGCGCTCGAGGCGGTCCGCCTCATTCCGTACGCGGAGACGGCGGGCTACGGAGAGGTGGCCGCGACGGCGGGCAGTCCCCGCGCCGCGCGAGCGGTCGGCACGGCGTGCGCGACGACGCCGTTCTCGATCGTGGTCCCGGTGCACCGGGTCGTGCGCGCCGACGGTTCGATCGGCGAGTACGGCGGCCACCCCGAAGACAAGGTGTTCCTGCTCGATCTGGAACGGGCCGCGAGCGAGTAGGCCGCTCGCGCGCCGTGCGGCCCCGGGAGATCTCCCTCCCGGGGCCGCACCCTGCACACCGCCTAGTGGTGCGTCGCCTTCTCTGCGCCGTATCCGGTGAGCGAGCGCACGTCCATCTCCGCGGCGCGGCGCTTGTTCTCCGATCCGGGGTGCGAGAGCACCGAGCCCAGCCAGCCGAGGAAGAACCCGAGCGGGATCGAGAGGATTCCCGGGTTGTTCAGCGGCCAGATCGCGACTCCCACGTTCTTGAACACGCTCGTCTCGGTGCCCCAGAACACGGGCGAGAGGAGGATGAGGATGATCGCCGCGGCGAGTCCTCCGTACATGCTCCAGACGGCCCCGCGCGTGGTGAACCTGCGCCAGAACAGCGAGTACAGGATCGTAGGCAGGTTCGCCGAGGCGGCCACCGCGAACGCGAGCGCCACCAGGAACGCGATGTTCTGACCCTGCACGCCGATACCTCCGACGATCGCCAAGATGCCGATCACGATGACCGTGCGTCGCGCGACCTTGACCTCTCCGTCGGGCGGCACGTTGCCCTTCTTCAGCACGTTCGCGTAGATGTCGTGGGCGAAGGATGCCGCAGCGGTGATGGTCAGGCCCGCCACGACCGCGAGGATCGTCGCGAACGCCACCGCCGAGATGAACCCGAGCAGAATCGGACCGCCGAGAGCGAGGGCCAGCAGCGGTGCCGCCGAGTTGACGCCGCCCGGCGCGTTGATGATCGTCTCCGGTCCGACCAGCGAGGCCGCACCGTAGCCGAGCACGAGCGTGAACAGGTAGAAGATGCCGATCAGCCAGATCGACCAGACCACCGACCGCCGGGCTTCCTTCGCCGTGGGCACCGTGTAGAAGCGCATGAGCACGTGCGGGAGTCCTGCCGTGCCGAGCACGAGCGCGATCGAGAGGGAGATGAAGTCCCACGGGTTCTTGCCGTACTGCAGTCCGGGGGCGAGGATCGCGTCCTTCGGATCGGTGACGGATGCCGCGACCGCGCTCTCCAGCAGGGTGTTGAGGTTGAAGCCGTTGATCGCGAGCACCCACACCGTCATGACCAGCGCGCCGCCGATCAGCAGGAACGCCTTCACGATCTGCACCCAGGTCGTGCCCTTCATGCCGCCGACGAGTACGTAGACGATCATGAGCACACCGACCACGGCCACCACGATCGACTGTCCGAGCCGGTCGTCGATGCCCAGGAGCAGCGAGACGAGTCCGCCTGCGCCGGCCATCTGCGCGAGCAGATAGAAGAGGCACACCGCGAGAGTCGTGGTGGCGGCGGCCATGCGCACCGGGCCCTGCTTCAGGCGGAACGACAGCACGTCGGCCATCGTGAACTTGCCGGTGTTGCGCATGAGCTCGGCGACCAGCAGCAGTGCGACCAGCCACGCGACCAGGAAGCCGATGGAGTAGAGGAATCCGTCGTAGCCGTTGATCGCGATCGCTCCGGTGATGCCGAGGAACGACGCGGCCGACAGGTAGTCGCCCGAGATCGCGAAGCCGTTCTGCGGTCCGGTGAACGAGCGTCCTGCGGCGTAGTAGTCGGCCGCGGTCTTGTTGTTGCGGCTGGCGCGGATCACGATCAGCAGGGTCACCCCGACGAACGCGGCGAAGATCGAGATGTTCAGGATCGGGTTGTTCTCGACGGTCTGCACCGCCGTCTTGACCGCTGCGACGACGTCGTTCATGCGCTCGCCTCCTTGGCTTCGAGCTCGTCGCGGATCTCGGAGGAGATCGGGTCGAGGCGGTGGTTGGCGTACCAGACGTAGAGCATGGTGATCGCGAACGTCGTGACGAACTGGCCCAGCCCGAGCAGCAGTCCGATCGTGATGCCGCCTGACACGCGCTGCGCCATGAACTCCGGCGCGAACGACGACAGCAGCACGTACGCGAAGTACCAGAGCAGGAACGCCACCGACATCGGGAACACGAAGCTCCGGTGCGTGCGCTTGAGCTCCTGGAATCGAGGAGATGCTTCTTCCTCGAGATAATCGACGCCGCCCGGCGGGGCGGTCTCCGTAGCCGACTCGGTCATGATGCAGGCCTCCTTGCCTTTCCTGGGGTTCGTCGCCGAGCAGCGCTCAGCGAACTCTCTGTGCAGAACCGGCGGTGCCGCGCACGGCATCGACCAGCCCGTCGAGGACCGCGGGGTCCTCGATGGTCGCGGGGATCTTGTAGGGCTCGCCGTCGACGATCTGGCGCATGGTCTTGCGCAGGATCTTCCCCGAGCGGGTCTTGGGCAGACGGTCGAGGATCGTGACGTCGCGGAAGGCCGCGACGGGTCCGATGTGCTCGCGGACGAGCGCGACGAGTTCGGCCTCGAGCCGGTCGTGATCGATCGCCTCGTGGGCCTTGAGGGTGACGAATCCCGCCGCCCGCTGCCCCTTCAGCTCGTCGTGCACGCCGATCACGGCGCATTCGGCGACGGCATGGTGCATCGTGAGCACCTCTTCGAGCGAGCCGGTCGAGAGCCGGTGCCCTGCGACGTTGATGACGTCGTCGGTGCGGCCCATCACGAACACGTAGCCGTCCTCGTCGATGTGGCCGGCATCCCCCGTCGCGTAGAAGCCCGGAAAGGCGGTGAGGTACGCCTCGCGGAAGCGGCCGGGGCTGCCCCACACGCCCTTCAGCGTTCCCGGCGGCAGCGGCACCCGCAGCGCGATGTTGCCCTCCGGTGTCGATCCTCCGGGGCCGGTGCCGGTGACGTCGCGCCCTTTTCCGTCGAGGATCCGCACGTCGTAGCCCGGCATCGGCACGGCGGTGGACCCGGCCTTCGCCGGCAGCGACTCGATTCCGACCGGGTTGGCGCAGATCGGCCAGCCGGTCTCGGTCTGCCACCAGTGATCGACGATCGGCACACCGAGTCCGTCGTTCGCCCAGTGCCACGTCTCGGGGTCGAGCCGCTCGCCGGCGAGGAACAGCGTGCGGAGCGTGCGCAGCGCGCCTGGCGCGAGCTCGGCCAGGTCGGGGTCGACTCGACGGATCGCCCGCAGCGCCGTCGGCGCGGTGAACATCGTCTTGACGCGGTAGTCCTCCACGATGCGCCAGAACTCCGCCGCGTCGGGCGTGCCGACCGGCTTGCCCTCGTAGAGAATCGTCGTCGCGCCGGCGAGCAGCGGACCGTAGACGATGAAGGAGTGTCCGACGACCCACCCGACGTCGGATGCCGTGAACATCGTGTCGCCGGGCCCGATGTCGTAGATGTTGCGCATCGCCCAGGCGAGCGCCACGGCGTAGCCGCCGGTGTCGCGCACGATGCCCTTCGGGCTGCCGGTCGTGCCGGAGGTGTACAGCACGTAGAGCGGGTCGGAGGAGATGACCGGCACGGCGGCGGCCGGCTCGGCCGCGGCGACGATCGTCGTCCCAGTCGCACCACTGCACGCCGTCGACCGCGTCCGCCATCTCGGCGGCAGATCCGGGCACGGCGGCGCGATCGCGGACGATGACGGTGCTCACGATCCCCGGCGCCGCCTCGAGCGCCTTGCGCACGATCGGCAGGTACTCCACGACGCGGCCGGGCTCGAGCCCGCCCGACGCGGTGACGATCACCGACGGTCGCGCGTCGGCGATGCGCACCGCGAGCTCGGTGGCCGCGAAGCCGCCGAAGACCACCGAGTGCACGGCACCGAGCCGCGCGCACGCCAGCATCGCGATGACCGCTTCCGGTGTCATCGGCAGGTACAGCAGCACGCGGTCGCCGCGCGAGACGCCGAGGTCGCGCAGGGCGCCGGCGAATTCGGCCACGCGGTCGCGCAGCTGCGCGTAGGTGTAGTGCTTCCGCGTCCCGGTCATCGCGGAGTGATACCGCAGCGCGATGACCTCGCCGCGTCCGGCGTCGACGTGCCGATCCAGGCAGTTGACGCTCATGTTCAGGGCGGCATCGGGAAACCACGTCCACGCGTCGGCGTAGTGGTCGATCGCCCGTCGGGGCGCGACGCTCCACTCGACCGCGGATGCCGCATCCAGCCAGAACCCGGCGGGGTCATCGAGACTGCGCCGCCACTGCGAGCTGTATCCGACCATGGGCGTTTCTCCTTCGAAACCGGTCCTGACCGCCCAGGGCCTTCGCCCGAGCCGGTGGTAGGGTCGACGCTACGAATGCGGCGAGGACGCCGTCACCCCCGGAAGTAGGTAGTGCGTGATCGCACGGTCCGGCACCGACACCGACGAGCAGCTGCTGGCTCGCGCGGTCGCCGAGCTTGCGCGCCGCACCCGCTTTCCGGTTGCGTTCGGGGGTCTCGAGCGCGACGGCGCGGTTCATGTGAGCTCGCTCGTCGGCGCCCGCACCCGCAGCCTCGACGGTCTGGTCGTGGAGGCCGAGCGCGGCCTGGGCGGACGCGCGCTCGTCGAGAAGCGGCCCCGGCTGGCGGTCGACTACCGCTCCGCCCGCAGCATCACCCACGACTACGACCGCGCCGTGCTCGGCGAAGGCATCGCGACGCTCCTCGCCGTCCCGGTGCTCGTCCGCGGGAGCGCCCGCGGAGTGCTCTACTGCGGCTCGTGGACCGAGTCGGGCATCGGCGATGTCGTCACCCGCCCGGCGTTCGACGTGGCAGGCGAGCTCGCCACCGAACTCCACGTGCGCGAAGAAGTGCAGCGACGATTGGCGACCATCCCGCCACCGGCGACCGCCGCCGCCCTCGCGCCCGCCGCCCGCGAAGAGCTGCGCGAGAGCTATGCCGAACTGCGCAGCATCGCGGCATCCGTCGACGATCCGGCCGTGCGCGCACGCCTCGCCAAACTCGAGAGCCGCCTCGCCGCGCTCTCGCAGAGACGACGGCCCCGGCACGGTCGACACCGACATCCGCCTCTCCCCCCGCGAGATCGACGTGCTCGCGTGCGCGGGGATCGGGGCGACGAACGCGCAGATCGCCGAGACGCTCTCGCTCAAGGAAGTCACCGTCAAGTCGTACCTGCAGGCGGCGATGGCGAAGCTGGATGCCTCGACCCGCCACGCCGCCGTGGCCAAGGCCCGCCGCGCGGGACTTCTCCCGTAGCATTCCTGGTCGAATTCGGCCTTTCGCAACGTCCGGAATTCGGAGCGTAAAGCGCGGCTTTGCCGGGCGCATTGTCGCGGCCGACATGCCGATAGTGCATTGCCGCGACTGGGCGTACTGTGCATTTCATGGCCCGAAGAATTGTGCACCAGCTCGTCGACGACCTCGACGGCACCATCCTGGAAGTCGGTGAGGGCGAGACCGTTCTGTTCTCCCTCGACGGCACCGCGTACGAGATCGATCTGACCGATGACAACGCCGCAGCGCTGCGCGATGCCTTCGCTCCGTACGTCTCCGCTGCGCGCTCGATCTCGTCGTCGCGCGGCGCCTCGTCGGAGTCGTCGCGCAAACGCCGACGGCCCGGGCAGCAGGACTACAGCGCGATCCGCGCGTGGGCGAAGGACAACGGCTACCAGGTGTCGGAGCGCGGCCGGGTTCCGGCATCCGTCATCGACGCCTACGAAGCGGCCCACTGACCCGACCCGGGTGACCCGCGGTGCGAGGATGGTCGCATGCCCGCACTCGCCGTCTCCGAAGAGGTCTCCGTCGCACTCGAACGCGGCACTCCCGTCGTCGCGCTCGAGTCGACGATCATCTCGCACGGCCTGCCCCGCCCCCGCAATCTCGAGGCGGCGCAGGAGTTCGAGAGCATCCTGCGCGAGCAGGGCGTGACCCCGGCGACGATCGCGGTGCTCGACGGCGTCCCCCACGTCGGACTCGACGCGGAGGGACTGCGGCGCATCGCCGACGAAGACCTCGCGAAGGCGAGCGTGCGCGACCTGCCGATCATCCAGGCGCGCGGGGCGAGCGCCGCCACGACGGTCGCCGCGACGTCGCATCTGGCGGCCCTCGCCGGCATCCGGGTGTTCGCGACGGGCGGGCTCGGCGGTGTGCACCGCGGCGCGAACGACACGTTCGACGAGTCCGCCGACCTCACGACGCTCGCGAACACCCCGATCACGGTCGTGAGCGCGGGAGTCAAGTCGGTGCTCGACATCGCCGCGACCCTCGAGCGACTCGAGACGCTGAGCGTGCCGGTCGTGGGCTACCGCACGCGCGTGTTCCCGAGTTTCTGGCTGCGCGAGAGCGCCTTCGCGCTGGACTGGTCGGTGGATGCCGCCGCCGAGGTCGCCGCGATCATGCGGGCGCAGGATGCCCTCGGCAACCGCCAGGGCATCGTCGTGGCGAACCCGGTGCCGGCCGACCAGGCCTGGGACGCCGAGGAGCACGATCGGGTGCTGGCCCTCGCGCTCGCCGAAGCGGATGCCGCGCACATCACCGGCAAGGCGGTGACGCCGTTCCTGCTGCTGCGCATCGTCGAGCTCTCCGAGGGCCGCAGCCTCGAGGTCAACCTCGCCCTGGCCCGCAACAACGTGCGGGTCGCGGGCGAGATCGCCACGGCCTGGGCTGCAGCGGCATGAGCGCGCGCCGATGACAGCGGCGGCGAAGGCGGGCGGCATCCTGGTCGTCGGCGATGTGATCGACGACACCGTCGTGATCCCGTCCGGTCCGATCCGGCCCGACACCGACACGGCGAGCACGATCCGGCGCGTCGCCGGCGGCTCGGCCGCCAACACCGCCGCGTGGCTGGCCGCCCTCGGCGCCGACGTCACGTTCGTCGGTGCGGTGGGCGCCGCCGATGTCGACCGGCACACCGCGCTCCTTCCCGGGGTCGACGTGCACCTGCAGGCCGTCGAGGCCCCGACCGGCGCGATCATCGTGCTGGTGCAGGGCGCCGAGCGGTCGATGCTCACCGACCGCGGCGCGAATGCCGAACTGGACTTCGACGCGATCCCCGACCCGCTGATCGGCGCGCACGTGCACCTCACGGGGCACTCGATGGCGGCATCCGACGGTTCGGCGTTCGCGCGGTTCCTCCGGCGCGCGAAGGCGGCCGGCGCCACGGTGTCGGTGAGCCCCGGCTCGGTCGCCTACATCGAGGCGCTCGGCGCCGCACGGTTCGCCGAGGTGATCGCCGGCGCCGACGTGCTCTTCGCGAGCATCGCCGAAGGGCGCGGCACTGGCGGGCACGTCCGATCCCGGCCGAGATCGCCGCTCGCGTCGACGCGCCCACCCTCGTGCTCACGCGGGGCGCGGACGGCGTGATCGTCGACGGCGTGCAGGTGGCCGCGGTGGCGGCATCCGTCGTCGTCGATCCGACCGGGGCGGGCGATGCGTTCTGCGCCGGGTTCCTCGCCCGCTGGGTGAGCGATGCGGATGCCGTCGCCGCCGCACGCGCGGGCACCGAGGTCGCCGCGCGCGCGGTCGGCGTGGTGGGCGGACGACCCGCGGCGATTCAGACGGTCTGAATCAGGCGGTGGACTTGACCGACGAGAGCACTTTCGTGAGGGTGTGCTTCGCGTCGCCGAGCACGATCGAGACCTTCGGGTCGTAGAACAGCTCGTTCTCGATGCCCGCGAAGCCCGGGGTTCAGCGAGCGCTTGAGGAAGACGACCTGCTGCGCGTCGGCGACCGTGAGGATCGGCATCCCGTAGATCGGCGAACCGGGCGAGGTCTTCGCGGCGGGGTTCACGACGTCGTTCGCGCCGATCACCAGCACGAGGTCGGTGGTCTTGAACCGCGGGTTGACCTCGTCCATCTCGATGAGCGCGTCGTACGGCACGTTCGCCTCGGCCAGCAGCACGTTCATGTGCCCCGGCATCCGGCCGGCGACGGGGTGGATGCCGAACACGACGTCCACGCCCTGATCCCGCAGGATCTCGGCGAGCTCGGCGGCGGCGTGGTGGGCCCCCGCGACGGCGAGCCCGTACCCGGGCACGATCACGACCCGCTGCGCGTAGTCGAGCAGGATCGCGACGTCGTCGGCCTCCATCGTCCGCACCGGCCGGTCCGACCCCGCCGCCGAGGTGGTTCCGCCGACGTGCGCACGGAACGCGCCGAACACGATGCCCGTGACGGTGCGGCCCATCGCCTTGGCCATCGCCATCGTGAGGATCGTGCCGCTCGCCCCGACGAGCGTGCCGGCGATCAGCAGCAGCACGTTCGACAGGACGAGACCGGATGCCGCCACCGCGAGCCCGGTGAAGGCGTTGAGCAGCGAGATCACGATCGGCACGTCGGCGCCGCCGATCGGGAGCACGAGCAGCACGCCCGAGCACGAGCCCCGCGAGGAGCAGGAGGTACGCCCAGAGGGTGTCGCCGGTCAGCACGAGGGCGATTCCGGCCGCGACGGCGGCGACGACGAGCAGCACCATGAGCACGCGCAGACCCGGGAAGGTGACCGCCTTGGTCGTGACGATGCCCTGCAGCTTGCCGAACGTCACGAACGATCCGGTGAGCGAGACCCCGCCGATCAGGATCGTGAACGCGACGACCCCGAGCGTCCACGGGCTCTCGGCGTGCGCGATCTCGACGAGCGCGACCAGGGCGGCCGCCCCGCCGCCGACGCCGTTGAAGGCGGCGACGAGCTGCGGCATCTGGGTCATCTGCACGCGCCGCGCCGCGATCACCGCGATCACCGAGCCGACCACGATCGCCCCGAGGATCCAGGCGAGGTTGCGCAGCTCGGTGCTCAGCATGAACGCGACGACGGCGAGCGCCGCACCGGCCGCGCCGAGCAGGTTCGCCCGGCGCGCGGTGCGGGGATTGCTCAGGCCCTTGAGGGCCAGGATGAACAGCACCGCGGCGATGATGTAGCAGACGGTGACGACCTCGGGGGGCAGGAGCCTCATGCGCCGACCTCCGACTTCGCGGGCAGCGGCCGCTCGAGGCTTCGCGCGGAACATCAGCAGCATCCGGTCGGTCACGACGAAACCGCCGACGACGTTGATCGTCGCCAGCAGCACCGCGAGGATCGACAGCGCCAGCGCGATCGGGTCTTCCGCCTGACCGGCGACCATGATCGCGCCGAGCAGGATGATGCCGTGGATCGCGTTCGCCTCCGACATCAGGGGCGTGTGCAGCGTGCTCGAGACCTTCGAGACGACCTCGAAGCCGAGGAAGACGGCGAGGATCGTGATCGTGATGAGGGCGAAGCCGTCCATCACGCACGCACCCCCTCGACGGTTCCTGCGACCCGGTCGTTGACGATCGCGCCGTCGTGGGTCACGGCGCTTCCCGAGACGAGCTCGTCGTCGAAATCGAGCACGAGGTCTCCCTCCTTCATGATCAGGGCGGCGAAGTTCGCGCAGTTCATCGCGTACAGCTTCGAGGCATCGGGCGCGAGGTCGGACTGGATGTCGCGCGCCCCGATGAGCGTCACCACTCCCCCGTTCACCGCGACGGCGCGCCGCTCTCCGGCGACGGATCCCTCGATGTTGCCGCCCGATTCGGCGGCGAGGTCGACGAGCACCGACCCGGGCTTCATCGCCGCGACCATCGCCGCCGTCACCAGTCGCGGGGCGGCCCGCCCGGGCACGGCGGCGGTCGTGATGACGATGTCGGATGCCGCGATGTGCGGCGCGAGCAGCTCCTGCTGGCGGCGCGCGCGGTCTTCGGCGAGCTCCTTCGCGTACCCGCCGCCGGCTTCGGCGGTGCCGAGGTCGAGGTCGATGAACGTGCCGCCCACCGAGCGCACCTCGTCGGCGGATGCCGCACGCACGTCATTCGCCGAGACCACACCGCCGAGGCGCTTCGCGGTCGCGATCGCCTGCAGACCCGCGACTCCGGCGCCGAGCACGAGCACGCGGGCGGGCGCGAGGGTGCCGGCCGCGGTCATCGTCATCCCGAACATGCGACCGAACGCGTCGGCGGCGAGCGTCACGAGCCGGTAGCCGGCCAGCAGCGCCTGCGACGAGAGCACGTCCATCGACTGCGCGCGCGAGATGCGCGGCAGCAGGTCCAGCGCGAACGAGGTCACGCCGGCGTCGCGGGCGGCTGCGACCGCGGCGGCGTTCTGGAACGGGTCGAGCGTGCCGACGGTGACCATGCCCGCCGGCAGGGCCGCGACTTCCGCCACGGGCAGCGGGCGCACGTGGAACAGGATGCCGGGGGTCATCGCCTCGTCGCGGGCGACGATGCGAGCCCCGGCCGCCTCGTAGGCGGCATCCGTGATCAGCGATCCTTCGCCCGCTCCGGCTTCGACCTCGACGGTGGCCCCGGCCGCCCGCAGCTTCTTGACGCTGTCGGGGGTCGCAGCCACCCGCTTCTCGCCGGGCGAACGCTCGGCGCGCACGCGCACGTGGATCGTCACTGCATCCTCACTCCCGCCGCGACAGCTCTGTCGGGCCCTTCCCGAATCGTATCCGGGCCCCGCGACGAATCAGTCGTCGTCGCCGAAGTAGGTGATGTCGGCCACATCGAGCACGATCGACACGCCTCGCTCGGCCGTCCAGCGGAAGACGAGGCTCTGTCCTCCGGTCATGCGCGCCGGGCGGTACATCGGCCGCGACGATCTCCGAACGGCACCGACACCTCCAGCATCCCGGCGAGGAAGCCCTGCTCACCCTGGCATTCCGAGTACATCTTGTCCGTCGAGCCCAGCAGGATGCAGCGCTGGTCGCCCGAGGCCGACCGAGCGAGCCATACGGTCCAGCCGTAGTAGGGGCCGAGCGACTCCGCCCAGCTCAGTCCGCCGTCGACCGGGAATTCCGGCGCAGGGGTCTGCTCCACGTACCGTGCGAGCGATCTGTCGAGCGGAATGTCGACGAGCCTCGTCTCGGAGCTGTCCGATGCCCACACCGCCGCGGGAGGCACCTCGGGTGCACTCAGCGTCGAGGGCTCCGTCTGAGGCATCGTCGGGCCGTTCGCCGCCTGCACTCCCGCCACCACGGCGACGGCCGCGACTGCGCAGGCCACGGCGATGCGCCCGCCGTAGCGCCGAGGACGCTCCGGCGCAACGGCCGTGACCGCGTCCGGCGCAGGGCCAATCGGTGCGACATCGACACCGACAGCGCCCGCGTCGTGAGTCGACTCGGGAGGAGGGGGCGCCGTGCGCGCCGCGAAACCGAGCCGCACTCGCGTCTCGAGCTCGTCGAGCCGGGCGACGGCCGCCGGATCCGCAGTCGATATCGGCATCCGGTCCGTACGCGCGCCGGCGCAGCAGCGCCAGCTCTGCGACGTCGTCGTCCACCTTCCCACGCTACAGCGCGGCAGACCGCCGGGGGCGGTGACGAACGTACGCGAGGCTCTTTTCCGCGCTCCGGGCACCGGCGTAGGCTTCGCGGCATGGAAGCCGCAGACGTCCAGGGGCCCGTGATCGACGAGGCCGCGATCACCGCCGCGGCGGCGAAGGAGTCCTTCACCGGAGTCGTGACGGTCGATGTCGGCGACGAGCGACGGTACGAGCGCATCGACGGCTTCGCACATCGCGCGCTGCAGGTGCCCAACACCGCCGCCACGAGGTTCGCCCTCGCCAGCGGCGGCAAGACCTTCACCGCACTCGCCGTCCTGCGCCTGATCGAGGAGGGCGTGCTCGCCCTCGACACGCGGGTCCGCAGCATCCTCGGAGACGACCTGCCCCTCATCGACGACACCGTAACGGTCGAGCACCTGCTCACCCACACGTCGGGCATCGGCGACTACCTCGACGAAGAGGCCGATTGGGATGCGACCGACTACATCCTGCCTGTTCCCGTGCACCTGCTCGCCGAGACCGAGGCGTTCGTGCCGGTCATCGACGGATTCCCGCAGTCGTTCCCGCCGGGCGATCACTTCGCCTACTGCAACGGCGGCTTCATCGTGCTCGCACTGATCGCCGAGCGCGCGAGCGGGCGGGAGTATCACGACCTCGTCGAAGAAGAGGTCGTGGCGCGTGCAGGTCTGACGAAGACCTCTTTCCTGCGCTCGGACGAAATGCCGGCGGATGCCGCGCTGGGCTATCTCTTCGAGGAGGGCGATCGCACCAACGTGCTGCACCTGCCGGTCCGGGGCAACGGCGACGGCGGCATCTACTCGACCGCCGACGACCTCCACACCTTCTGGCGGGCGCTGACGGCGGGGCGCATCGTGAGCGAGCGCACGGTGGCGGAGATGACCCGCCCGCGACACGACGTGCCGGCGGAGGGGCTGCGCTACGGGATGGGCCTCTGGCTCGGCGCCGACGGACCGCAGCTGGTCATGGAGGGCTACGACGCCGGAGTGTCGTTCCGCTCCACGCACAACCCGCAGACCGCGACCACCGTGAGCGTGCTCGGCAACAGCACCGAGGGCGCGTGGCCCCTCGTCTACGCGCTGGCCGACGTCGCCTGACCAGCCAATTCGCGCGCCCACAGCGCCGCGCGATCCAGTTCACCGTCGATCAGCGGACCCTCGTAACCGTGGACCCGGAACGACTTCGCCTTGGCCGTCACATCCAGCCCGCGCGACCGCAGCTCGTGACGGGCAGCCTTGGCCGCGGAACCGGGAAGTCTGGGCTTGTCGACCCGGGTGTCGAACGCCGCTGCCCGCACCGGCGACGTCGCGGGCGCCAGATCGTCCAGCCACTCACGGATGCCGCGCGCGGGTGCGCGCGGCGCGCCGTTCTGCTTCACCGCGCCCTCGCGGGTCGACGGCCGGGTCATGGAGAAGGCGTGCGTCGGCCCACCCACCACGACGAGGTCGAATCCGTCTACGGACTCGGCGGCGGATTCGGCATCGACGATCTCCACGGTCATCGTGCGACCGAGTTCGTCTGCCACCGCCCTCGCGACCTTCTCGGTGTTCCCCCACAGCGATTCGTACACGACGAGAGCTCGCATGGCTCCTCCTTGGCAGATGCATCCAGTCCACCGCGTCGGTCTGCTGCCCGACAGAGTCCAAGGTCCCGTCGCGCCCCTGCCGTCGCACACGGAGCACTGGTCGGGCGCCGACGGCGCGCAGTACACTCACGGCGTGGCGGTCCAGGCCCAGATTGAGCCGCGATGGAGAACGCATGAACGCTGAATCACCGGCACAGCACCGGCCCGCGATCCTGGTCGTGTCCGCGGATGAGGGGCTTCGTCACCTCGTCGTGAACCCGCTTCACCGGCGCTACGCGCAGGATTACCGCATCGTCGACACGGACAGCTGCGCTCACGCGGGGGCGTTGATCGACGAGCTGCATGCCGGCGGAGTCGAGCTGGCACTCGTGCTCTCGGATGACCCCTCGCCCACCGAGGAGCACGAGAGCGTGTTCGCCGCCGCGCGGCGGAGCTTTCCCGATGTGCGGCGCGGACTCGTGATCGAGTGGGGGTCGTGGGCCGACCGCGAGACCACTGATTCGGTACTCGAGCTGATGTCGCGGGTGCAGATCGACTACTACGTCGTCCGGCCCGACCACACGGCGGACGAGTCCTTCCACCGCGCGATCACCGACTTCCTCCACGAGTGGGAGTTCTCCCGCGGCAGGCGCCGGCGCGGCTTCACCGTCATCGGGGATCACGCGCAGCCCCGCGCCCACCAGCTGCAGAGCCTGCTGGCGCGCGGCGGTGTGCCGGCCGAGCGCCTGGATCCCGAATCGGCCGCGGCGATGGAGCTGCTGGCCGAGTCGGGCGTGGACTACGAGGGCGTCCCGCTCGTGCGCACGGCCGAAGGCGTCGTGCTGGTCGATCCTGACGACAGCACCCTCGCGCGCTCGTACGGACTCGACACGTCGCTGCCCACGCGCACCGTCGACGTGGCGATCGTGGGGGCCGGACCCGGCGGCCTGGCTGCGGCCGTGTACGCGGCATCCGAGGGCCTGGACACCCTCGTGCTCGAAGCCGAGTCGATCGGCGGGCAGGCCGGGTCGAGTTCGCTCATCCGCAACTACCTCGGATTCGCGCGGGGCGTCTCGGGTTCCGAGCTGGCCCAGCGCGCGTACCAGCAGGCGTGGATCTTCGGTGCGCGCTTCGCCCACACCCGCCGCGTCGTCGGCATGAACCACTCCAACGACGGGTTCGAGCTGCAGGTCGAGGGGGGCGAGATCGTGCGCGCGCGCGCCGTGGTGCTCGCGAGCGGCGTCAGCTACCGGCGCCTCGCCGCCCCGGGGCTGCGGCGCTTCGTCGGCGCGTCGGTGTTCTACGGCGCCGCGTCGGTCGAGGCGCGCGGGCAGGCCGGGCGCGACGTGCTCGTGGTCGGCGGGGGCAATTCGGCAGGGCAGGCGGCGCTGCACCTGGCCCGCTACGCGCGCTCGGTGTCGCTCGTCGTGCGCGGGCCGTCGCTGGCCGACAGCATGTCGCAATACCTCATCGATCAGCTCAGCGCGGCCGGCGTGGGCCTGATCACCACGACGCGCGTGGTGGATGCCGGAGCCCGCGAATCCGACCGCCTCGACCACGTGGTGCTCGAGCGCACCGACACGCAGGAGCAGATCGAGATGCCGATCGACGCCGTCTTCATCACGATCGGCGCACGCCCGCACACCGAGTGGCTGGCACCCGAGGTGCTGCGCGACAGATGGGGCTCTGTCATCACCGGCGCCGACGTGCTGAACGAGGGCGGCCGACGGGCCTGGCTCGGCGGCGAGGAGGGCCCGACGCAGTTCGAGTCGTCGGTCCCGGGCTTCTTCGCCGTCGGCGACGTGCGCCGCGGATCAGTCAAGCGCGTGGCGTCCGCCGTCGGCGAGGGCTCCGTCGCGATCTCCGCCGTGCACACGCACCTGGGTGCTTTCGCGGGCGGGTGAATCGACCGGGTCAGCGGGCGCCCTTCGCCGCCCAGGCGGTCGCGGTCATCGAGATCGGGCCCTCTCCGAGCAGGTCGTGACAGCGGTCGTGCACCTGGCGCCGACGGTCGGCGTCCAGCGCGATCAGCTGGGCGCCCGCCGGGCCGACGCCCAGAGTGTACGGTTCCCACCAGTCCTCGAACGTGGGCGAGGTGACCGTGACGTGGAGCTCGGTCTCCGCGATGTCGCGGCATCCCGCGTTCGAAAGCAGTGCGGGCAGATCGCCGCGTCGGGCGCCCGCTCGATCCACCTCGTCGTCGGCTCCGCGAACCACCGATGTCAGCGCGGCCAGGAACGTCGACTGCGGTGCGCGGCCGCCTTCGAAGTCCCACACGTTGAGGCCGACCGTGCCTCCAGGTCGCGTGACGCGGCGCAGCTCCGCGACCCCGGCCGACGGGTCTTTCATGAAGTGGACCACCAGCTGCGCCACCGTGAGATCGAAGGTCTCGTCGGCGAACGGCAGTGCCTCGGCCGACGCCCTGGACGACCGTCACGTCGGGCAGTCGCTCGCGGATCGCCGCGACGAAGGGTTCGGACGGATCCACCGCGACGACGGATGCCGCGCCCAGCCGCGCGGCCAGCACCGAAGTGAGCGCGCCGGGGCCGCAGCCGACATCCAGCGCCGACCATCCCGGCTCGGCTCCGAGCCAGTCCGCGAACTCGACCGAGAGGGGGCGGGAGAACCGCCCCATGAACCGGTCGTACGCCGTCGCCGCCACCTGGAACGACATGGCCGCAGTCTAGTGACGCGCCCGCCGTCGCGGCAGGGAGGTCCGGTGCGGCCTCCGGGCCGCGAGCAGATAGCCTCGAGCGCATGGAGGACTGGGAAGAAGAAGCCGCCGAGAACCTCGAGCGCCTCACCGGATCGCCGATGGCCGACGCGTTCCACGGCACGATCCGCATCGTCTCGTTGTCCGAGCCGAAGGGTCGCGCGCGCTACCAGGCGTGCGACATGGAGCTGATCCTCGAGGCGCCCGAACTCGAAGCGGAGCCGCTGTCCACCGAGGTCATCCTCGATCGGCGCTACTGGCCGAAGGCGGGCATGGTGCTGCGGGCCCGCATCTCGCAGGGGCGCCCCCGCATGATCGACGTCAACTGGGACGCACTCGCTCGCTGACCGCGCGCAGCGCCCGCCGCAGTTCCGGCTGCGCGAAGGTGAAGCCCGCCGTGGTGAGCTTGTCGGGCAGCACCCAGCGGCTCTTGAGCACCAGCTCGGGTTCGGTGCGCAGCACCCACATCGCCGGCTCCAGCATCCAGCGGTAGGCGGGCAGTCCGAAACGGCGGCCGACCGTGCGCCGCAGCTCCCGCATGAGCGTGCGGTTGTCGCTGGGGTGCGGACTGGCGACGTTGACGGGCCCGGAGATGTCGGCACGATCGCGGAGGAACCGCACGGCGCCGACGACGTCGTCGATGTGCACCCAGCTGAACTTCTGGCGTCCGCGCGTGCGGTGCCAGGGCGCCAGGCCTGCGCCGGTCGGAGTGGGGCCGATGCCGCGATAGCGCCGGTTCGCCGGCCACCAGGCGTCGATCTGCGGCCCACCGAGACCCACGCGGGCGAGCGTCAGCAGCGTCCGTGCGGCCGGCCCGTCGCCGAGCACGATCGCCATGCGCAGTGCGACGCGACGCGTGCGGGGCAGCTCGCCCGCGAAGAACTCGCGCTCCCAGTTGGTCGCCACGTCCACCGAGAAGCCCTCGCCGATGACACCGTCGCCCTCGGTGTTCGGCCGGCGCATCGAGTGACGGTAGATCGTCGCGGTGGACGCGTTGAGCCAGACCCGCGGCGGATGCTGCGCCGCGGCGACGGCCTCGCGCAGCGCGCGGGTGGTCTCGACGCGCGAGCGCGAGGATCTCGTCGCGGTTGGCGTCGGTGTAGCGGCAGTTGACCGACTTGCCCGCCAGGTTCACGAGCACGTCGGCGCCGTCGATCGCTCGGGCGATCGCGGCGGGATCGTCCCACGTGACCGGCGAGGTGCGCCCGATCGTCCGCGCCTCGTACCCGTCTTCCGCGAAGGCCGCGATGAGCGCGGGACCGATGAAACCCCCGGCTCCTGCGATCACGACGATCGGTGCGTCTGCCATCGAATCCTCCGTTCGGTCCTCCGATCGACTATATTCTGAACATGTTCAGTTCTGCGAATCCTCCCGTGAGCAAGCGAGATCGCACGCGCGCCAGAATCCGCGAGATCGCACTCGAGTCGTTCCGCGAGCGCGGCTACGACGCCACGACGATCCGCCTGATCGCGCAGGAAGCGGGCGTCTCGGTGGGCACCACGCACTACCACTTCCCGAGCAAGAACCACCTCGTGCAAGAGCTCTACCTCGACGTGCAGCTCGCGCACCGAGCGGCGGCCGAGCCGCAGCTGAGCACGACGAAAGACCTGGTGGAGCGCATCGGCGTCGTCTACCGCACGGGCATCGCGCAACTCGAGCCGTACCACCCTCACGCGCCCGAGTTCCTCGCCGCGGCGGTCTCCCCGCGCTCGCCGATCAACCCGCTCGCCGAAGAATCAGCGCCCGCGATGGCGGTCGTCCGGTCGCTGTTCGCCGAAGCCGTCGACGGTGCGCCGAGCTCGGTGCCGAAGGAGTTCCGGCCCACGCTTCCGCAGGCGCTCGTGCTCGGCCACCTGCTGCTGGCCCTGTTCTGGGTGTACGACACCTCCCCCGGGCAGACCCGCACCTTCGCGCTGCTCGAGCGCGGACTCGCGCTCCTTCGCGTCGCTCTGCCGCTTGCACGCGTGCCCGGCCTGCGCGCTCCGCTGCGCGGGGTGCTCGCGATCATCGCCGACGTGCGGGCGTGAGGAGCGGGCGTTGACGCTCGAAGATCCGTCGCGAGACATTCCGCTCTCGGTATATCAGCGGGCCCTCGGCCCGCAGTTCGAGCTGCTCGATCCTGCACTGCAGCGCTACTTCGGCCCGATCCCGCCCGCCACGGTGGGCAGCGGCGTGGGCGTCTACGCGTTCGCCGGGTCGAGGCGAGCCTGGCTGCGGCCGGTGCTGGCCTGGATGGCATGGCGGCGCATCCTGTTCCCCGAGTACGGCCGGGACGTGCCGTTCACCGTCTGGAACACGGCGACCGTCGGGGGCGCGCTCCGAGCGACGCGCACGTTCGCCTTCCCGAGCCGTACCCGGGTGATGCAGGACTCGATGGCCGTGATCGACGGTCGGCTCGTCGATCGGCTGGGGCGCCGGGGCGGACTCGAGGTGTCACTAGAGGTGCGCGTGGACGACGGCGGGATGCAGATGACCTCAGGCCGCCTGCACCTCCGCCTGCGCAGCATCCGCCTCCCTCTGCCCCGAGTGGCCACGATGACGCTGGACGAGCGCACCCACCCCACCGACGCGGGCATGCAGTGCGTGGATGTCAGGATCACAAGTCCGGGGATCGGCGAGGTGTTCCGCTATCAGGGGTCCTTCACCTACGAACTCGTGACGAAAGTGTCCGTCAGCCCATCAGCGGCCGCAGCACGCGGGCCAGCGCAGCGACGTCGTCGGGGCTGAGAACGCTCAGGGCGAGAGCCTCACGGCGGATGAGCTCGGTCATCGCGGCATCCACCCGCACGCGTCCCTCCTCGGTGAGTCGCACGATCACGCCGCGGCCGTCGCGCGGGTTGGACTGGCGCTCGACGTAGCCGCTCTCCACGAGGTGCGCGATCCGGTTCGTCATGGCCGCGCTGCTGATCATCGTCCGCTGGATGAGCTGCGCGGGACTCAGCTCATGCGGCTCGGCGGTTCTGCGCAGCGCGGCGAGCACATCGAACTCCCACGACGCGAGACCTGCGGTCGCGAACGCGCCCGCGCGGATCCGTCCGAGGCGGAGCGACACCCGGCGCAGGCGCGACATGACCTCCAGCGGGGTGACGTCCACGTCGGGCAGGCGCTCCGCCCACACCTGAAGCAGCAGATCCACCTCGTCAGGCCTGTCATCAGTCACACACCGACCGTACCGGGGTGACGGTGGACGAGGCAGAATCCCAGCGGCGGAGCGCGACACCCGTTCCCGTGAGCGGAGGACCGATCAGGTCGAGCGCCTCGGGCAGCGATGCGAGCCGCAGCCGGCGCGCGAGGGTGATGTGCGGGGTCCACGCACCGGGGGTGGTGTGCGGGGCGTCTTCGCCTTCTCCCGCCGCGGCATGCACGGCGCGATGCAGGTCGCGCAGCTCTTCTGTCGGGGCGACCCGCCAGGCGAGGACGGCGCGGTCTCCGTGGGTGAACGTCACCGGCTCGGCGAGGTCGATCCGGACGGGCAGCAGTCCGACGGCCGTCGGTGAACGCGATCGAGGGCAGCGTCGCACGCACCAGCATCGTGATGTGCGGGCGATTGCTCGGAGCACGGTGAGCGCCGAGACTCGACAGGCCGGCATCCGCGAGGCGCTCCCAGTCCGCGCGCACCCGCGCCTCCGTCTCAGCATCCAGCAGCAACTCGATGCTGACGACGTCGGTCATCTCATTGCGACTCCGACGAGCCGCGAGACCTCGGCCGCGCCGGCCATGAAGCTCGCGAGGTCGGTCTCCTCCTCACGCGGCTGCAGGATGACCGAGGTCGCGCCGGCCGCGAAGAAGGGCTCGATCGCCGCCGCGACACCGGCGGTGTCGCCCACGACCATCAGAGCGGGATCGACCGCACCCGACCAGCGGACGAGGTCTTCGGCGAGCTGAGCGCGTGCATCCTCGCCGCCGAATGCGGCCGAGACGAACACGATGAGCTCATGACTATCGCCCCGCCCGGCCTCGGCACGCCCCTCGAGAGCGAGTGCCAGAGTGCGTGCGACGCGATCGGGGTTGCTGCCGCTCGGCAGGACGGTGCCGTCGCCGACCGCACCGGTCAGGCGCACGGTCTTGGGGCCCTCCCCCGCCGCCACCACGGCCGGCGCGACGGCGGGCGGCCAGTCGAGCCGCACCTTGTCGAGCGACACGTAGCGGCCCGACGTGGTGACCTCGTCGCCGGCCAGCAGCGATCGCAGCGCCGGAACGTACTCGCGCATGAGGGTGAGGGGCGAGGCGACGCGGGCGCCGACCTGACCCATCCACGGCAGCACTCCGTGACCCACGCCGGGGATCAGCCGCCCCGGGAAGAGCCGCTCGACGGTGGCGATCTCCATCGCCGTCAGCGCGACGTTGCGCAGCGGCATCGGGGCGACTCCGATGCCCACACGCAGCTGCGTCGTCCACGCGAGAACGGCGGATGCCGCGGCGAAGGCCGACTCGCGGAAGCAGTCCTCCCAGAGCCACAGTTCGGGCAGTCCCGCCTCATCCGCGGCCTGCGCGGCGTCGCGCAGCGCCTCGGGCGGAGAGTACGGCGTGAAGATGGCTCCGATTCGACGCATACCGCCACTGTGTCACGGACCGCCGACGTCAAAAAAGTCGTTTCCTCCGCGGGCGGCCCCCGGCTACGTTGGCGGCATGAAGACAACGATCGCAGGAACCACGATGCCGGTGCTGGAGATCACGCTCGACTCCGGCGAGCAGATCATCGCAGAGGGCGGGGATGTGTCCTGGCTCACGCCCGGATTCGACATCGAGACCTCGACCGGCTTCGGCTCGGGGGGCAAGGGCGGCTTCATGAGCGGCCTCAAGCGCATGGTCGGTGGCGGACAGCTCTTCCTCACGCAGTACACCGCGTCGTCGTCCGGCGGATTCGTCGCCTTCGCCGCGCAGCTGCCGGGCACGATCCGCGAACTCACGATCGATCCGCAAGACCAGTTCATGGTGCAGTCCGGTTCGTACATGGCCAGCACGCCGCACGTCGAAGTGACGGTGGGTCTGCAGACGAAGCTCGGCGCGGGCATCTTCGGCGGCGCGGGGGTCGTCTTCCAGAAGCTCGCGGGCAACGGCACGGCCTGGGTGCAGCTGGCCGGCGAGATCGTCGAGTACGAACTGAAGGCCGGCGAATCGCTCCTGATCCACCCCGGCCACTTGGCGCTCTATCGCGCCGAGATGCAGCTCGAGTTCGCCACGATCAAGGGCATCAAGAACAAGTTCTTCGGCGACTCTCTCTTCCTCGCCCAGCTTCACGGACCGGGTCACGTGTGGCTGCAGTCGATGACCCCGGCCAAGCTCGCCGCCGCCATCGAGCCGTACCTGCCCGACAAGACCTCCTCCAACAACAGCTGACGCGGCATCCGGAGTGAATCCCGGGCGAATGTCGAAATGACGTCGGCTCGGTGGTCTTCCTGGTGACGCCACCCTGGCGCGACGAAAGGATAGACCTCATGCAATTCGCCATCCTGGCCGCCGAAGCGCCGGCCGACTTCGCAGCTCGCACAGACCCCGCTCAGGCCGAGCAGTACTGGGCATCGTGGGCCGGGTATGTCGCGGCGCTGGGCGCAAGCGGCATCATGAGTGCCGCGGCGGGACTGCAGTCGCCCGACACCGGCACGACGATCCGGGTGCGCGGCGGTTCCACCGAGGTGCAGGACGGACCGTTCGCGGACGTCAAGGAGCACCTCGGCGGCATCTTCCTGATCGAGGTTCCCGATCTCGACACCGCCCTGGAGTGGGCCGCCCGGTGCCCGGCCGCCGCGCTGGGCAGCGTCGAAGTGCGACCCCTGATCCCTCCGATGGAATGAGCACCCATCCGGCCGACGAGGCGCTCGCACATGCCCACCGGGTCTCATTCGGGCGTCTCGTCGGCTGGCTGTTCCGCATGACCGGCGATCTGCAGCTGGCCGAGGACGCAGTCGGCGCAGCGTTCGCCACGGCGGTCACGTCGTGGCGCGCCTCGGGGGTTCCCGACGCCCCCGAAGCCTGGCTGAGGGTCGTCGCACGAAACGAGGCGATGACCGCGGTGAAGAAGAACGCCCGCGCGATCCCGACCGCCCCGGAGGACTTCACGCAGATCGAGGAACGCTCCGAACCGACGAGCGCCGTGGACGACCGTCTGGGGCTGATGTTCGTCTGCTCCCACCCGGCGATCGATCCGCGGATGCACGCACCCCTCATGCTGCAGGCCGTGCTCGGCGTGGATGCCGTGCGGATCGCGTCCGTCTTCCTCGTGCCCGCGGCGACGATGGGCCAGCGCCTCAGCCGCGCCAAGGCGAAGATCCGCGACGCCGGCATCAGATTCCGGATGCCGGAGGTCGACGAGTTTCCGGCCCGCCTCGGGAGTGTTCTGCAAGCCGTGTACGCCGCCTACGGATTGGCCGACCCGGTGGCGGCGACGGCCGATGACCGCGACGCCGATCTGCGCGCGGAAGCCCTCCACCTCGCGCAGCTGCTCACCGAGCTGCTCCCCACCCACGCAGAGATCTGGGGGCTGCACGCACTGCTCCTGCACACCGAGAGCCGGCGGCCCGCGCGCCTGGTGGACGGCAGTTTCGTTCCGCTCGCCCTGCAGGACACGCGGCTGTGGAACGCGCAGGACAGACGACGGGGCGACGAATGCCTGCGGCGCGCCTCCTCACTCGGGCAGATCGGCAGGTTCCAGCTCGAGGCGGCCATCAGTGCGGTGCACTCGTCACGGGCCGACACCGGCATCACCGACTGGGACGCCGTCGTCATCCTCTACCGCGGACTGCTGCAGCTCGCACCCACCGTCGGAGCGACGATCGGCGCGGCGAGTGCGCTGATCGAGGTCGGCGACCTCGACGAAGCGGCGACGCTGCTCGATTCCCTTCCGCCGGAGCTCGTCCGCACGCACCAGCCGTACTGGGTCTGCCGGTCGCGGCTCGCCCGCGCGCTCGACGACGAGCCCGCCGCACGCGAGGCGTCGCAGATCGCGATCGGCCTCACCGCCGACCCCGCCGTCAGGGCGTACCTCGTTCGCACCCGCCCGCTCTGACCGCCCGCCACCGTGATGGTGACGACGACCGCGGTGCCGGCATCCCGCCATATGCCGTTCGGATGCCGTTCACCTCGCGTGTCTACGGTGCGTTCACGTATCCCTGACGCGGCGAGGAGCCCCATGAAGGAGATCACCGAACTCACCGACGACGATGCCGACTGGGTCGAGTCGCTGGTCGGCACGCTCGGCACCCTCGGGGTCGCCCTCGAGCCGGCGGCACTGGACGGGTTCCTCGAGCACATGCGCCCGAGCTGGACGCTGGCCGGTTCGGACCCCCTGCCGCTGATCAATCTGGTCGGCGCGGGCCTCGGGCACCATCTCGCGACGAGTCTCGCGCTGCGATGGGTGCACGTGACCGACAAGCGCGGGCAGCGGCTCGCGGTGTACGGCGAGTCGAAGAAGACCCTGGCGTTCCCGCTCGATGCCGTCGCGCGGCGGTGGGCGGGCGAGCCGGGCTCGCTCATGCAGTACGCCTATGCGACGAGTGCCGCGATCACGCAGATCAGAGCGGGGATGGCCGGCTGAAGGTCGACGCGCCGGCCGGATCGATGGTGATGAGCTCCGCGTGCTTGGGCTCGCGACCGTCGCCCGCCGTCCGACCACGAAGCCGCCGCATCACCCAGGGCAGCGCATGGTGGCCGAGCCAGGCCGCGCGGGAAGGTCGCTCGACGGCGTCGTCGTCTTCGTCGGCGTGCAGGAGCTGATCGAGGCGCCCCAGCGGAGCGGCATCGGGCACACCCAGCCGCACGGCCGCTTCGTACGCGAGCAGGCGGTGGCCGCGCGCGTTCAGGTGCACGGCATCGTCGGCCCAGAGCGACAGGTCGCCGAGGGAGGGAACCGTCTCGAGGTCGACCAGCACGGCACCGGTCTCGCGTGCGAGCGCCCGCAGCTCGGAGGCGAACTGCGCGAAGCGGCGGGCGAGAAGCAGCGACGCCCGGCGGTTCGGCAGGAAGGGTGTGACGAGCAGCACGTCGCAGCCGGCGTGACGCAGAATCCGGATGCCGTCGCCCAGGCGGGCGGCGAGGCCGATCGGGTCGGCACCCATCTTCACGAGGTCGTTGCCGCCGATCAGCACCGAGACGAGGTCGGCCTCCAGCTCGATCGCCCGCGGGATCTGGTCGCTGAGGACGTGCTCGATACGGCGGCTGCGGACGGCGAGATTCGCGTAGCGGAGGCCGGCGGGAGCAGGCGTGGAATGCGCGATGAGCTGAGCGAGCCGGTCGGCCCACCCTCGGTATTGGCCGTCGGTCATCCTCGAGTCGTCACTGAGTCCCTCCGTGACGGAGTCGCCGAGGGCCACGTACCGGCGAACGCCCCGGTGGGGTGCTGCCGGCGCCGGCAGCGAGGGGCGTTCCCCGACCGTGCTGAGTCGCCGCTCGTCGATGCGCCGGAGCGACACCGCGTCGTCGTAATGGGCGAGCAGCTGGTCGCCGAGCGCACTCCACGAGCGACCCTGCACCCCCTGACGAGCCGCGACGCCGAAAGCCCGCGCCTTGACCGCATCCCCCGTCAGGTCGGCGACGGCGCTGCGCAATCCGCCGAGATCGCCGGGTTCGTAGAGCCACCCGTTCACGCTGTTGCGCACCAGGTCCACCGGTCCGCCCCTCCCGGTCGCCACCACCGGGACCCCGCTCGCGAAAGCCTCCTGGATCCCCTGGCAGAACGTCTCGCTCTCGCCGGTGTGCACGAAGACGTCGAGGCTCGCGACAGCCCGCGCCAGGTCTGTGCCGCCCAGAAAGCCGGTGAACACGGCGCCGGGCAGTCGCTGCTCGAGACGAGCCCGCTCCGGACCCTCGCCGATGATGACGAGCCGCACACCGGGAAGGTCGCAGAGCACGCGCAGGTCGTCGAGCTGCTTCTCCGCCGCCAGGCGGCCGGCATAGCCGACCAGGATCTCCCCCGGCGCCGTCCGTGCTCTCCACGTGTCGCTGCGCCGGGCCGGCGTGAATCGCTCGAGGTCTACTCCGCGCCCCCAGAGGCGCACGCGATCCACGCCCAGCTCGCGCAGCTGCGTCGCCGCAGGCGTGGATGGCGCCAGGGTGAGCGTCGCGCGCCGATGCAGCCGGCGGATGTGCGCGGCGACGAGCGGCGCACCCCCGGGAACCCCGTATTTCGCCGCATAGGCGATGACGTCGGTCTGGTACACCGCCACCGTCGGAAGACCCAGCAGCTTCGCGGCGGCCTGACCGTGCCAGCCGAGCACGAGCGGAGAGGCGAGGTGCACGACGTCGGGCGCGAACTCCCCCAGCAGCCGCGCGACCTGGGGGGTGTTCGCGACGGTCACGCGCACCTGCGGGTAGGACGGGAGCGGAACCGAGCGCAGCCGTCTCGTTCGAGAGCCGGAGCCCTCGATCTCCGCGCCACCGGATCCGGGGGCGATCACGAGTGCCTCGTGGCCGTTGCGCTCCAGATGCGCGAGCACCTGGAGCACGGAATTGGTGACGCCGTTCATGTGCGGAAGGAAGGACTCGGCCAGCAGCGCGACTCTCACGCTTCCAGCGTGCAGGGCCCGCGCCGCCACGAGTCGATGAAACCGTCGATGCGCGCAAGAGTTCATCGACCGCTCGCGCCGCGGTAACCGACCGGTGCCGTTTGGCCACCATTCACCCGCCGCTGGTACTCAGGAGCGGTGATCGACGACCTGCTGGCCGACCTCGCGACCGGCCCGTGGGCGCTGCCGATCCTGTTCGCCCTCGTCTTCGGCGATGCCTTCCTGGTCGTGATCCCCGGAGAAGCGGCGGTGACCGCCTTCGCGGCGCTCTCGGTCGTGCACGGCGAGCCGCCGATCGGCGCGGTCGTGGTCGTGGCGGCGATCGCCGCCTTCGCCGGCGATGCGACGTGTTACCTCGTGGGGCGCTCGGTCGGCATCGACCGGTGGCAGTGGACCCGCAAGGCTCGACCTGCCGCCCTCCGCGCCTGGGCGAAGCGACGGCTGACGCGCAGCACGGCGGCGATCGTCTTCACCGCGCGGTTCATCCCGTTCGCGCGGATCGCGGTCAACCTGACGGCGGGAGCCGAGCGCGTCAGCGCACCGCGCTACCTCGGACTCTGCGGCGTCGCCGCCGTGATCTGGGCGGCGTACCAGTCGTTCGTCGGCGCCGCGATCGCCCGCATCATGCCGGATTCACCGGTCGCGGCCGTGCTCGTCTCGATCGCCGTCGCCCTCCTCGTCGGCTGGGCACTCGATGTCGTGCTCGCGAGACGCGTCGGCCCCGACGCGTGAGGTACCCGTCGCCGCGTCCGCCCTCCGTGTGACCTAAGGCCCTTGTCCGGCGCGCTCGAGTGCGCGATGGTCGAGTGAACCTGGCATCTCCGAGAGGAGTCGATCGCGATGTCCGCCCCTGCAAGCCCGCCCCGGCCGTCTTCGCCGGAGGACGAAACCGACCGGCCGCGCCGCGGCGCGGCTGCTCGCACCTCTTGCCGCGGCATCCGTCCTCTGCCTCGCCGGCTGCGTGCCGGTCGTCGCGACCGGGCCCATGACGTCGGAAGAGCGCGAGATCGGGGCGGTGACCGCGGTCTCGCTGGAGACCTCCGGCGACCTCACGATCGCGGAGGGCGAGCCGGGCCTGGTCATTCATGCGCCGAGCGAGGCTCTGGAGCGACTGACCTCCGAGACGGACGGTGAGACGCTCACGTTGGGCACGACGCCGGGGCCGGCGCTCGTCGTCGGCGAGATCCGGTATGAACTCACCGTGCCCGACCTGGAGGCGATCGATCTGAACGGCTCGGGCGATGTCGTCTCGACCGTCTCGTCGGCAGACGCGATCCGCCTCGAGATCGACGGCTCCGGTGATGTCGAGTGGACCGGGCTGGACGCCGAAAGCGTCATGATCCGCATCGCGGGCTCCGGCGACGTCGAGGTCGCCGGAGTCACCTCCACGCTGGAGATCGATCTCGACGGCAGCGGAGACATCGATGCCGGTGCGCTGAATGCCCAGGACGCGGTCGTCTCGATCGCCGGGTCGGGCGATGTCGACGTCGCGGCGAGCGACACGCTCTCGGCCGCGATATCGGGCAGCGGGCGGGTGACCTACTCGGGAAGCCCCGCAGTGAGCGCCGCTGTCTCCGGTTCTGGAGATGTCGTCCCCAGCGATCCCTGAGCACGGCGCGTGCCCGCAGCAATCACACGAACAGAGGAGATGACGTCATGGGCACGAGCGACGATGCGGTCGTATGGACGCTGAGCGAAGAGGAGTGCTGGAATCTGCTGTCGCGGCGCGAGCTGGGTCGCCTGGCCGTGACCACAGACGGCAAGCCCGACATCTTCCCCGTGAATTACGTGACCCACGGGCCGCGAGTGCTCTTCCGTACAGCTCCCGGTTCGAAGCTCGCCGAGCTGGCAGCGAATCCCGATGTCGCGTTCGAGGTCGACGAGTACGACGATGCTCACGCGGCGAGCGTGGTGCTGAAGGGCGTCGCCCGGCGCCTCGAGGTGCAGCGCGAGATCGACGCCGCCGACGCGCTTCCGCTCACTTCGTGGATCCCGACGCTCAAGTACCGATGGGTCGAGATCGCCCCGAGTTCGATCACCGGCCGGCGCTTCCGTCGAGGACCCGAACCGCAGCGCTACGCCGCCTCGACCGATGACTCACGGACCTGAGGTCACTTCACGGCCACCCGACCAGGGAAACCTGGACTGGCTCATGGAGGGCGACGCCGCCATCCGCTGGCAGGTGATGCGCGATCTGATCGGCGCCTCTGACCTGGTCGTGCGGGAGGAACGGGAGCGCGTGGCCACGGAGGGCTGGGGAGCGCGACTGCTCGAACTCCAGGACGACGACGGGCAGTGGGCGGGCGCCCTGTACAGCCCGAAGTGGACCTCGACGACCTACACGCTCCTGCTGCTGCACTGGCTCGGGCTTCCCGCGGGCAATCCGCAGGCACTGGCCGGATGCCGGCAGCTGTGGGACAACGCTCATTTCTTCGACGGCGGCCTGAACCTCGCGAAATCCATTCGCCAACCGGAGACGTGCATCACGGGGATGCTGGTACTCCTCGCCTCATCGTTCGGGCTAGACGACCCTCGCGTCGACGAGGCCGTCGAATGGTTGCGGGGCCAGCAGCTGCCCGACGGCGGATGGAACTGTGAGAGCATCCGCTCGGGCTCGCGCCACGGCTCGTTCCACACCTCGATCACGGTGCTGGACGCCCTCCTGAGCTACGAGAACGCGGGGGGCGGCATCCCCGCGGACGAGGCGATGCGCGCGGGACGGTCGTTCTTCCTCGATCACTCGCTGTACCGGTCGCATCGCACAGGAGAGGTGGTGGACCCTGCGTTCACGCGCTTTCCCTTTCCGCCGCAGTGGCACTTCGACGTGCTCCGAGGGCTGGATCACTTCCGCGCATCGGGCGCGCCCACGGATGAACGCCTGGCAGATGCCGTGCAGCGGGTGTGCACCGCCCGTTCCCGGGACGGAACCTGGCGGACCTACCGCGCTTATCCCGGCCGTCACTGGTTCGAACTGGAGCAGAAAGGTCCCAGTCGGTGGACGACCTTTCGCGCGCTGCGAGTCCTGGAGTGGTGGGAGCCCGCGTCCAACACGTGATTCAGCCCTGCCGACTCGAAAGGCGTCCCCTCGACCAGCCGCCCGGTCGGCGGCCGCACCTGGAGTGCTCAGCCCGCAGCGCGCGCGGCGATGAACGCCAGCAGATAGCTCCTCGAATTGGCGTCGTCCACCGAGATCGACGCGTCCGCCTCCGCTTGCGCATACGCCTCAGCGGCGGCATCCGAATCCCTCAGCGCCGCGTACATGAGCATGTAGTCCCCGAACTGCACGGAGTATCCGCCTGCAGCGCCTTCGGCAAGGTTCTCCGTGATCCGCTCCGCGTCTGCCGCGAGATAGTCGCTGGCGGGCGTCATCGGGATCAGCTGGATGCCGAGCTTCGCGCCCGGCTCCGCGCTGAACCACGTCGAGTAGTCCCGCTTGCTGCCCCAGTTGAGGGCGACGATGGAGTGCGCGTAGTCGTCGTAGACGGGCTCGGACTGGTCGAAGCCGACCCAGTACGCCTGCGCGGTGGCCGCTTCGTTCGCGAGCATCCAGCGGGCTTCGTCGGCGAGCGGGGCGTTGTCGGTGACGTCGGCCCACAGGGCGAGGCCGTTCCAGGCGGCGACCGCTTCGGAGCTGGACTCCTGGTTGTTGCCGTCGCGGAAGGGCACGTAGCCCGATGCCCAGGAGTGTCCCTTGTAGACGTCGAAGACGCGGTGGTCGGGGAAGAACGAGCTGTCACCGTCGGTGGCGATGTCTGCGGCGACGAGATCCATCACCGGCTGAATACTCTCCCGCAGTGACGGATCATCGGCGACGGCCACGCTCGCCGCATAGAGCAGATATCCGTAGTGGAAGTGGTGGTCGTTGAACTCGGCCGCCCCGAAGGAGCCGACCTTGCCGACCAGGCCCTTCGCGACCGGGTCGTAGACGAAGCACTTCGTCGAGGCGGTCTCGCAGCGTTCCGGGTCGGTCCACGCGGTGAGTTCGTCGGCCAGGCGCGTCCTGACGATGTCGGCGGATGCCGCGTCATCGAGTCCGACGGCCAGTTGCAGCAGATTCGCCAGGCGGTACAGTGCCTTTCCGCCGAAGTAGGTGTCTTCGGGCAGCTCAGCCGGGAGTGCGACGTCGGCCGCGAGCTGGCTGCGGATCGTCGTCTTCGTGGACTCGTCGAGCCCCTCGAGCGCCAGTGAGGCTGACGGCTCCACCACGGGAGCGGTCCAGCTCAGCTCGCTTCCCGAACAGAGGTGCATCGTCCCGTACACGCTCTCGTAGGTGCCCAGCCGGCAGTTGTCGGCAGCCGGCGACGTGAGCGACGCGTACTGGTGCGGCATCACCGCGATGAGCGTGTTCTCGGAGGCCGAGGTGGCGTACGCGAGAGCCGTGACCGCGTCCTGATCGGTGACGGAATAGCTGCTCGACACCCCGGTCACCCCGTGCGCGTAGCGCACGAGGGCGTCGAGATCGCCGTCCTCCGGCACGGCGAACCAGGTGACGGTCTCGCCGGCTTCGAGGCTCACGTCGGATTCGCCGACCGAGCCGTCGCTGACCATCCCGTACTGCCGGCCGTCGAGCTCCGTGGTGAACACGTCGCCGCTCTTCGCGGCGACGGGCGGTGTCGCGAGGCCGATCGTGGTCGACGCCTCAGCGGCGAACGAGACGATCGGCGAACCCTCGGCCACCGTGACGGTGCCGAGTGCGTCGTCACCGGCATCCCGCAGTTCGATCGTGACGGAGGCGTCGTCGTACGCGACCACCATCGGGGCGACGGATGCCGGGAAGGCGGCCGACACGTCCTGGCTCGGGCCGGTCGAGATCGTGTCCGCGCCGGTCTGAACGACCGGCACTCCGAACGCGAATCCCGTGTCGGTCAGGCTGAACGACAGCGGCAGGGGGAAGACCGGCTCGGGTGTCTCGCCGAACACCAGTCCGGAGAACCAGCGGTTCGTCGGAGGGAGGAGCCCCTCCGCGAGACGGGCCGGTCGGCATCGGTGCGACCGACTCCTCCGGAAGCTGCGCGATCGTGTCGGCGACGGCCTCGTCGGGAAAGACCTGAGCGCCGCCGGAGCCGGCTCTGCCGGTGTCGGCGGTGCAGGCGGATGCGGCGAGCACGACGACGCCGAGCAGGGCGGGAAGGAAGAGCGATCGACGAACCATCAGACTCCGATCTGTTCCAGGAACTGCAGCCAGGCGCTCTTCACGCCCGCCAGTGGACCTTCTTCTTTCAGATGGAGGATCGCCGTCACCGGCGTTCCCGAGGCGACCAGTCCGCCCGCGGCGCCCATCACGAGGCCCTCGCTGGCGATCGTCACGTCGGCGTCGGCCTGACCGTCGACGGTCGTGACGCTGATCTCGCTGACCTCGCCGTCGATGCGGGTGTGGTCGGGGAGGATGATCTCCACGCGGGCGCCCTCCTGGACGCGCGCGAAGTTGTAGGGCTCCAGGCGGAACTCGGCGCTGACGAACATGCCTTCGCCGCGATTGATCGTCGCCAACGGCTGCCCGGCGGCGACGAAGCCGCCCACGCTGGCCTCGATGTTCGAGATGACGCCGTTCTCGGTGGCCAGGAGCGACAGCATCCCGTCGTCGGTGACCGTGTAGGCGGCGCTTGCGGGCACCGTGACGGACGTGCTGCTGAGGGCCTGCGTGAGCGTCGGGCTCTGCACGGTCATGAGCGGCTGGCCCTTGACGACCTCGTCGCCCTGCTTGACGCTCTGCTCGATGACGGTGCCGGGGTAGTCCGACCCGATCGAGTACGAGAGCGCTTGGATCGAGGCGGTGGCCGAGGCCACCTGGCTCTCGCGCTGATTCAAGATGACCGTTGCTGCGGCGACGGTCACGAGCACGACCAGAAGGCCGAGGAGAAGTCGGAGTCGGTTGATCCAGGTCATGAGGTCCGCCGTTCGTTGAGGGAGATGAGTTCGGGGGTCGGGGTCGGCCGGCTGCGGGTCGTGGTCACGTCGGTGGCGCGGCGCGCCCGGCGCGTCGCGGGCTGCGAATCAGACCCGAAGGATGCCGGCAGTGCCGGTGCCGCGACGACAGGTCGCCGTTCCGCGGCTTTCGCGCGACGCGATTCGCGGAAGGCGGCGGCGATGAAGACACCGATGACGATCGTGTTGGTCACGTTCCAGGCGGTGGCCAGGGTGAGGTTCTGATGCTGGAGGTCTTTGCTGATCGCGACGAGGGAGGTCAGGAACAGGAAGGCGAAGACCATCACCTGCGGGATCATGAAGTTGAACGGCGATGACCGTCGGCCGCCGCGACCCGGTGACGTGCCACTTCTGCTCCTTGCCGGAGAAGACGTTCAGAGCGCGGAGATGTAGATCGGGAACGACACGGTCGCCAGCACGAGCGTCTCGATGCGGAACGAGCCCATCGTGTGGAACGCCAGCAGCATCTGCAGGCCGTAGAAGCCCGCGTAGAAGAGGAACCACGTGAGCGGGGTGACCGTCAGGTCGACCGGTCGCAGATCGAAGAAGATCTCCAGCGGCGGCACCATGAGCAGCAGGAACGGGGTGATCCCGGCGAAGTAGTGCGTCGCGGTGACGGTGTACTGCAGGCGCTGGTCCAGCGTCAGCCGGGTGCGCGGGCTCAGCGGGTTGCGCTGCATGAGGATCTCGAAGCCGCCGGATGCCCAGCGCATCTGCTGCTTCGTGTAGTCCTCGACGGTCTCGGGTGCGTCGCCGATCGCGAGGGTGACGGGGATGTAGATGGACCGCCAGCCGCGTTCGTGGAGTTCGAGCGAGGTCCACACGTCTTCGGACTTCGAGTCGGTGTTCATGCCCCCGATGTCTTCGATCGCGGCGCGACGGAACACGACGTTCGTGCCGACGCAGAACGCGGCGTTGAAGCGGTTGCGCCCCGGCTGGATGAACCGGTAGAACACGGACTGCATGAAGCCGGCGCCGCGCGAGACGAGGTTGGTCATGTTGCCGTACGCCTGCGGGGTCTGCACGAACGCGACGTGATCGTCGATGAAGAACGGCATCGTCTCGTACAGGAAGTCGGGCTTGGGCACGAAGTCGGCGTCGAAGATCGCGAAGTACTGCCCCTTGGCCAGCGTGAGCGCGTGGTTGATGTTGCCGGCCTTCGCGCCGTTGCCCGACAGCCGCCGGATGTAGTGGGCGCCCAGCTCGGCTGCGAGGTCGCGCACGGCATCGGACTTGCCGTCGTCGAGGATCCAGGTGGTGTGTGCGCCGCGGATCGCGAGGGCTGCGACGGTGGTCGTGCGCACCTTCTCGATGTCTTCGCCGTACACGGTGATGAACACGTCGACCTCGGCGCGCTCCTCGCCGATGAACATCGGCCACAGCTCGGGGCTGTCCGCCGTGCCCTGCCGGTCGGTCAGGGCGCCGTCGAACAGGCGCTCCTGGGTGTGGTGGAACGTGAACTCACGCGGGTCCTGGCCACCGGCGAGGATCGTCCACATCGACACCAGGGCCTGAGAGACCAGCACGACTTCGGCGACGATCACGAGGGTGTACGGCAGCCAGTCGCCCCGGTTGTCGGGGTTGAACAGGAACAGCGTGTACGCCAGCACGCCGACCGTCGCGACGAGCACGAACAGGCTCAGCGTGGGCGACTGGGCCGCCTTGTTCTCCGTCGCCTGCGCGAGCGGTTCGGCCTCCGAGCGGCGGGGTCCGCGGTACAGCCGGTCTTTGAGCAGCGTCACAGATCGCCCGCCCGCGTGAGGGCGTCGATCGATGTGGGGATGGCACGCATGAAGGCTCCGATTCAGAGGAGGCACGACCCTGTCGGGGTCGCAAGCGGATGGGTGAGGGGATGCCGGCGGAAGCGAGTCGGGACGAGCCGAACTCTCGCTTCCACGAGTGCATCTTCGGCACTACGCGGTGGGGTCCGGATTCACGAACGGTCGTTCAGAGCGGATAGGCCGATGTGGATCGCCATGATCACACGCTCTTCAATCGAGTGTGCGCGATCTCCGGTGGAATGGGAAACTCACCACAGCACACCGCAGATCTGCTATTGTTTGCGCTTTTGCGTCCGCGAGAACTTCTCGAGCGGGCGCGTGACATCGCGCGGGGGCGCGCAGGCAGCCTTTCGCTGCCTGCGCGCGGCCGTCAGCGGGTACGAGCGGTGCGGTTGCGGGTGAACAGCACGTAGAGGCCCAGGACGATGATCGCGCCGATGATCGAGCCGATGATGCCCGCAGGCTGGAGGAAGCCGCCGTTCGGGTCGCTGCCGAAGAGCAGGAATCCGAGGAAGCCTCCGACGAACGAGCCGACGATGCCGAGCACGATGGTCAGCAGGATGCCCATGCTCTGCTTGCCGGGGATGACAGCCCGAGCGATGAAGCCGGCGATCAGGCCGACGATGATGAGGCCGAGGATGGTCCACAGCATGATCTCTCCCTTGTTCGTGAGAGCCCGGGCGCAGGGCGCACGGGCTGAACTGCCGAGCAATCCTCCAGAAGGGTACGGTCGCGGGTCGGTTTCGCCGGTCCCCCTAGGAATCGACGTCGCGGCCGGGTATCATCCCCCGCCCGTCGGGGAAACGGGTGGGGGTGCGATCGCCACGATGACCCCCACCACGCCTCCTAACCGAAGGGGATCGCCCCGACCAGCACGCCCACCAGCAGCATCACGAGCGAGACGACGCACGCGCGCCACAGCACCTTCTTGTGGTGATCGCCGAGGTTCACACCCGCGAGCGAGACCAGCAGCAGGATCGCGGGAACGAGCGGGCTCTGCAGGTGCACCGGCTGGCCGGTGATCGAGGCGCGAGCCATCTCGACGGGGGCGATGCCGTACGTCGCCGCGCTCTCGGCGAGCACGGGGAGGATGCCGAAGTAGAACGCGTCGTTCGACATGAAGAACGTCATCGGGATCGACAGCACGCCGGTGATCACGGCGAGGTACTGCCCCATCGATGCCGGCACGACCTGCACGACCCAGTCGGCCATCGCCGAGACCATCCCCGTGCCGTTCAGCACGCCGACGAGCACGCCGGCGGCGAGCACCATCGAGACGACGCCGACGATGCTGGGCGCGTGGGCGACGATCTCGTCGGCCTGACTGCGCAGCTTGGGGAAGTTGATCACGAGCGCCAGGGCGGTGCCGACCATGAAGATGTACGCCAGCGGCATGACGTCCAGCACGAGCAGCACCATGACCGCGAGCGTCAGCGCGAGGTTGACCCAGATCAGCTTGGGGCGCAGCGTCGGCCGATCGGCGCGCAGCATCGTGTCGGCCATCATCGTGTCGAGATCCTCGGCTTCGAGCACCTTCTGCTCGGCCAGGGCCGCCTGGCCCGCCGGCATCCGCTGTCCGGGGCGCACGGTGACCAGACCGGTGGTCGAGAGGGTCGCGGCGGCGCCCGGCTTGACCTCGGTGCCGCGCACGATGCGGTTGCCGCCGAAGATGCGGCGCCAGAACGCGGGCTGGCCGGCGGGCGCGGCATCCACGTCGGCGTGCGACGGCGCGTACTCGAGCGAGCCGATGCGCTTGCGCTCGGCGAGCCCCAGGGTCCACGCGAAGACGAGGGCGATCAGCAGGCCGGTCGCGAGCGAGGGCAGCATCGGCACGAAGATGTCGGTCGGCGAGACGCCCAGGGCCGACGCGGCACGCACGGTGGGTCCGCCCCACGGCACGATGTTGAGCGTGCCGTTCATCAGGCCCGCCACGCACGTGAGCACGACGGGGCTCATGCCCAGGCGCAGGTAGATCGGCAGCATCGCCGAGGTCGTGATGATGAACGTCGTCGACCCGTCGCCGTCGAGCGACACGGCGCCGGCGAGGATGGCCGTGCCGAGCACGACCTTCGCCGGGTCGTTGCCGAGGAAGCGCGTGATGAAGCGGATGAGCGGATCGAACAGGCCGACGTCGATCATGATGCCGAAGAACATGATCGCGAACATCAGCAGCGCCGCGGTCGGGGCGAGGTCGCCGATCGACTCGATGATCATGTCGCCGAGACCCAGGCCCGCGCCGGCGAACAGGCCGAAGATCGTCGGGACGAGGATGAGGGCGACCATCGGCGTCAGGCGCCTGGTCATGATGAGCACCATGAAGGTCAGGATCATGGTGAATCCGAGGATGACGAGCACATCGACTCCTTTGTCTGGATGGTGCGGCCGAGGGGGGCGGATGCCGCTCGGCGGTCACCTGCGGGGGCAGGTGACGTTCGCACGAAGCTAGCCGCGGGCAGGGCGCGGCATCCGGTATCTCGCTTTGATGCACGTATTGCGCATATCGTGAGTTCTGCGCATTTCGCTCAGTGCGCCGCAGGGAGGCGATCGTGCGGTTCTCGACGCAGATGCTGCTGCTGCAGCTCGCGTGCGTGATCGCCGTCGTCGCCGTCTGCACCGGCGTGTTCGTGTGGATCGGCGTGCAGCAGCTGCGCGCCGAGGCCGAGACCTCGGCGCTGTCGATCGCCCGCACGGTCGCCGCCGACGCCGACGTGCGCGCCGGTGTCGCGCGCATCTCCGCCGAGGCAGGCACGCCGACGGACGCCGAGCTGCGCGGCGGCCCGCTCGCGCGTGCTCGCCGCCGGGGCGGAGCAGCAACACCGGGGCCCTGTTCATCGTGATCACCGACGATCACGGCATCCGCCTCGCCCACCCCGACCCGGAGCTGCTCGGCGAGGTGGTGAGCACGAGCTTCGCCGAGGCGCTCGCCGGCCGCGAGACCGTCGCGTGGGAGTCGGGCACGCTGGGCGAGTCGGCCCGCGCGAAAGTGCCCGTCCGCGACCCCGAGACCGACGAGCCGGTCGGCGAGGTGAGCGTCGGCTTCGCTCCGGCGAGCGTGTTCCAGGAGCTGCCGCTGCTGCTGGCGGCGTCGCGCTGGCCGCGCTGTTCGCCGTCGCGCTCGGCGCGATCGTGTCGCTCGTGCTCCGGCGCCGCCTCGAGCGCCTCACCCTCGGCCTGCAGCCCGAGGAGCTCGCCGCGCTCGTGCAGAATCAGGCGGCCGTGCTCGACGGCGTCGGCGACGGCGTGCTCGCGTACGGCCCGGACGGCGTGGTGACGGTCGCGAACACCACCGCCGCGCGGCTGCTCGGCACGACCGATCTCGTGGGTCGCGGCATCCGCGATCTCGACCTGCCCGCGCCCGTGCTCGACGGCGCTGACGGGCAGACCGAGCGTGAACGGACGACGATCGGATGCCGCCGAGCCGCTCGCGATCGGCGACCACGTCGTCTTCATCGACACGCGTCCGGTGTCGCGCGCCGAGCGGGATCTGGGACTCATCGCCGTGATCCGCGACCGCACCGACGTCGTGACCCTCACCGATCGTCTCGAGACGGTCGCCGCCGATGACCGACGCGCTGCGCGTGCAGCGCCACGAGTTCGCGAACCGCCTGCACGTGACGGCCGGCCTGATCGACGCGGGGCGCGTGCCCGATGCACGGGACTACCTCGACGAGGTGCTCGAGGCGTCGCGCGACGATGCGCTCCGTGATGCCTGAGCACGTCGTCGAGCCGTTTCTCGCGTCGTTCGTCGAGTCCAAGGCGCTGCGGGCCGGCGAGCGCGGCGTGCGCCTGAGCATCGGCGCCGATTCGCTCGTGCGCGGCATCGTCGCGCAGCCCGAGGACGTCGCCACGGTGCTCGCGAACCTCATCGACAACGCCGTCACCGCGGCGGTCGCCGGGGGCGAGCCGCGGTGGGTCGCGGTCGAGCTGCTCGACGACGCCGACACGCTCGTCATGACCGTCTCCGACTCGGGCCCCGGCGTCGCGGATGCGGGCGCGTCTGTTCGGCGGACGTTCCGATGCGGGCCTCGATCCGGATGCCGTGCACGGTCGAGGCATCGGCCTGCCGCTGGCCCGCGAGATCGCCCAGCGGCTCGGCGGCGATGTCTGGCTCGCCGACGCCGGCGGCGAGGGCGGCAACGGCGCCGTGTTCTGCGCGCGCCTGCCCGGTGTGATGCGTCCAGCCGGCGTCCGCCGAAGGAGGAGACCGCATGACCGATCAGATCCGCGTGCTCGTCGTCGACGACGACTTCCACGTCGGCGGCCTGCACCGCGACATCATCGACGCACGCCCGGGCTTCGCGGCGCTCGAACCCGTGCGCGGGGTGCGGGCGGCGCGCGCGGCCGTGCGCGACCAGCATCCCGATCTCGTCGTCTGCGACGTCTACCTGCCCGACGGCGACGGCATCGCCTTCGTCGCCGAGATCGACGTGGACGCGCTCGTGATCAGCGCCGCATCCGACGGCGCCACCGTGCGGCGGGCGCTTCGCGCCGGCGCGCTGGACTACCTCATCAAGCCGTTCGACCCGGGGATGCTGAGCGAGCGGCTCGAGGCCTACCGCCGCTTCCGCAACCTCGCGCCTGAGGACCGCCGGCTCGACCAGGAGGCGATCGAGCGAGCGCAGCGGGTCCTGTACGCACGCGACTCGGGTGGTGCGTCCGTCTCGCGGTCGACGACGGAGAAGCTCATCGTCGACCTGCTGCGGGCGGGCGAATCCTCCGCGAGCGACATCGCCACCCGGGCGGGCATCTCACGCGCGACGGCCCAGCGCCACCTCGCCGCGCTGGCCACGCGGGGCGAGGTGGAAGTGAGCCTGCGCTACGGGTCGACCGGGCGACCGGAGCACCGGTACAGCGTCGGGGGCTGATCGCACGATGAGCCTGTCGCCCCGCCTGCGCGGCGTCGTCGATGCCCTTCCCCTCGAACCGGGGATGCGGGTGCTGGAGATCGGCGGAGCACCGGGCGCGGCTGCTCGCGAGATCGCCGGCCTGATCGGGCCCCAGGGACACATCATGGTGGTGGATCGATCGAGTCGTGGCGTCGCCCTGACGACGTCTCGATGCGCCGACGAGATCGCGTCGGGAGTCCTGTCGGTCCTGGAGGCGGATGTGTCGGCTTTCGTACTGCCGGATGGTGTCGCGCTCTTCGACCTGGCGTTCGCCTGTCGAGTGGGAGCGCTGGATGGCCGGCATCCCGAGTTGTACGACCGTGCTCTGGCGAACGTTACGCGGGCACTCCGGCCGGGTGGACGGTTCTTCGTCGACACGGCCGATCCTCTGGTGGAGGTGCCGCTCCCCCGCTGAGCCGGTTCGAGCCCGCGTCAGTGCGCTTTCGCGGCGGTGATGACGCGCGCCAGCGCCCAGCCGGCGGCGGACACCAGCGGGACGCTGACGATCATCATCGCCACCAGGTTCGGCCGGAATCGCGGCCCATCAGGCCCGCCCACGTAGGCTCCGATCGGCAGCACGTAGCCGCCTCCCCCGCCGCCGCTGCCTTCGCCTCGCCCCTCCGGAGCGGAGCCGCGGGCCGGCCATTTTCCGGATCCGCCCCCTCCGCCGAATCCGAAGATGACCAGCGCCGCGGGGACGACTTCGCGGCCCGCGACCGTGATCGGTTCTCCGAACGCCATCTTCGCGCCCCAGGACGGCGCAGAGGCGGCCATGCTCTCGACGGGGTTCGTCATCATCTGACCTCTTTCACCGGTGCTGCGGCTCGCTGAGTCTGTCGACGGACGCTGACTCCAAAGATAGGGCGGCCGGGTGGGCGCCTCAAGACGGCGGTGTTTCTTCGCGTGATCGATCGTCGGTGAAGTTTTTCTTGACCGGTACAGATCCAACGGTTACTGTATCGGTACAGAAGATGTTTCGACCTGAGGCGAGGAGCACACATGGACCCGCAGTTCTTCTCGATCCTGGGGCTGATTCCCACGCGCGAGCGCGCTCGCACAGGACTGCATGAACCCGATTCCGCACGCCACGGTGAGACCTGGAAGCTCGGTGTCGTGCCCGACTCGCTCGTGGCAGCATTCCACCGACCCGCACCCAGGTCGCGTGACCGCTGACGCCCGTCGCGCCGGCACCGGCTCCCCCGCCGTCCCGACCGCTCTCCGGGTTATTGTGGGCATCGGACCGGAAGGCGGTGAGCGAGTGGGTCGCGTGACCTTGCAGACTGTCGCCGACGCCCTCGGAGTGAGCCGCATGACCGTCTCCAACGCGTTCTCGCGCCCCGATCAGCTCTCCCCCGCCCTGCGTGAACGGGTCCTCGCGACCGCCGCAGATCTCGGATACTCCGGACCCGACCCGGCCGCACGCGCACTGGCCCGCGGAAGGGCCGGCGCCGTCGGGGTCGTGATGACGGAATCGCTCGGCAACGCCTTCCTCGACCCGGTCGCGGCCGCATTCTTCGGGGCCGTCGCCGAAGAACTGGCGCCAACCGGACTCGCCGTCTCGCTCATCCCCGCGAATACGATCGGCGAACGATCGGCCGCGCGCGACCTCGCGATCGACGCCGCGCTGATCTACGCATGCGCGGGCGACGCCGAGTCCGTCAAGTGGCTGCAGCGGCGCAACCTTCCGATCGTCTCGGTGGACCGCGAGCCCGAGCCGACGGGCACGTCGATCCGTCTGGACGAACGCGCGGGCGGCCGCCTGGCCGCGCAACACCTGATCGATCTCGGGCACACCGATATCGCGGTCTTCACGATGGATCCCGTCGCAGACGGAACCGGGCTGGAACGATGATCCCCGCGCACCGTTGGACAACCATGTCGCCGACGAGCGCCTTCGCGGAGTACTGCAGGCGACGGATGCCGCGGGACTGACACTCCGGGTGTTCCACGTGCAGGACAACCACGACCAGTTCATCGTGCCCGGCGCGGCTGCCATCGTGGCCGATCCGTGACCGCCCGCAGGCGATCATCTGCTTCTCCGACGTCATGGCCGCGGCTGTCGTCGCCGCCGCGCAGTCCGCCGGACTGGCTGTGCCCGCGGACGCTGTCAGTGGTGGGGTATGACGACAGCCGGCTCGCGAGCGCCGTCACGCCTCCCCTCACCACGGTGCGTCAGGACTTCGTCGCCAAGGGTCGTGCCGCCGCTCGCGCGCTGATCCGCGGGATCGACGCCGTGCGCGCGGGTACAGAGCTGCCGCTTCCCGCAGAGGATCTGATCGTTCCGGTCGACCTGGTCGTCCGCGCGAGCACCGCCCCGCCCAGCGACGCCTGACTCGTCGCCGGCGGTCACGCCAAGACCGCCCTTGCGAGCTGTCGTTCGAATGCGGGACTACTGAGCAGAATGCTCAAGATGATCAATAGCTGCGGATTCGCCCGTTCAGCCAGGCCAAAGCGACGATTATTGGGGCGATGATGTTGTCAATTGCGATCAATTGCTGTCAAATGTCCCTGGAGGGACTCGAATCCGAATCGGCGCGTTTTCAATAGCTGCATCTACCGGCAACTTCCGCGGAATTACGCGGGTTTTCGAGAGTTCGACCGCATCGCGGAACATGCAAAAACACCTAGCTTCAGATGGGATGCGGGCAAAATGCGGGCAAAAACGCGCTTTTCTGTGGTCTGACCACAGAAGGAATCCCTGGTCAGAGGCAAAAAAGCAGCTGTGCCCCTGGAGGGACTCGAACCCCCAACCGTTTCCTTAGGACGGAACTGCTCTTCCATTGAGCTACAGAGGCTGGGCGTCCAGTCTAACGTCGCAGCGACGAAGACCCTGCCGTCGTCACCCGCGGCTGCCGGTTCAGGGCCGGAGCCGAATGCTGACCTGGTGCTGCATCCATACCGCGCCTAACGTCGGAATCACTGCATGAGAGATTCTCAGCGCCCAACCCAGGAGACGGTCATGACCGCGACACCGACGACGCAGACCTCGCACCCCACTCGCAGCCAGAGCCTCGCCAGACAGATCATCGTGCTCGTCAGTTCCGTGCTCGCGATCGTCGCCGCTTTCATCGGGTCGGGCGTGATCGTGGGGACGCCGATCCAGGAGGCAGCAGGCGGATTCCTCGACTCCGATTCGACGCTGATCGCGCCGGGTACGGGCGCATTCCGCATCTGGAGCGTCATCTACACCGGAATGCTCGCCTATGCCATCTGGCAGGCTCTTCCCCGACAGCGCGACGATGAACGCCACGCGCTCATCGGCTGGTGGGTAGCCGCGTCGCTGATCCTCAACGCCGTCTGGATCTTCGTCGTGCAGGCCGGTCTGCTCTTCCTCAGCCTGCCGGTGATCGCCGCCCTCCTCGCGGTGCTCTGCCGTATCTTCGTGATCCTGCGCCGGACAAATGCGAAGAACTGGGTCGAGGTCGTCGTGGCCGATGGCGCGATCGGGCTCTACCTCGGCTGGGTGATCATCGCCACCGCGGCGAACGCGACCGCGATCCTCGTCGCGGCCGGCTTCGACGGCTTCGGCCTCGCGCCGGAATTCTGGGCGGGCCTGGTGCTCGCCGTCGCCGCGGCGATCGGTGTCGCGCTCGCGATGTGGGGCGGCGGACGCATCGCGCCCGCGCTGTCGCTGTGCTGGGGAATCGCCTGGGTGGCGATCGCCCGCTTCACCGACGAGCCCTACTCACCGACCACCGGGGTCGCCGCCGTCGTGGCGGTCGTCATCATCGTCGCAGCGACGGCGATCGCGAGGGTTCGGGCGGAGATGGCCGAGCGGCGCTGAACCTTGACGCTGGAGACGCGGTCGCTCATCCCTCCTGCGGAAACCACCAGTCCTGAAACTCGCTGGCCCGGCCGTCTTCCGCGAACCGAACGAGCCACACGTTGGCGTAGATTCCCGACTTCGGTCCGTCGGTGTAGGTGGTCACGCCACGGATGACCGCGGCCCTCTCGCTCTGCAGCTCGACAGCGCCCTCATACGACCATGTGCCCGGCTCGTCGCGCTCCTCCAGCCAGTGCGCGACGATCGCCTCTGCTCCGGTCGCCGGCTGGAGATCGCGCACCCCGCTGCGATAGGTGGCGTCCGGCGCGAATAAGGCTCGGATGCTGTCGGGATCATTCGTGCGCCAGGCGTCGAGGTAGCCGTCGAGAAAGCGCTCCGCGTAGCTCATGAGACGAGCCTGGCACGCACGACCGACACCCACCACCGTGAGCCGAGCCGTGTCAGAACGAGTCAGCTGCCGGATCGATCGCGATCACGACCTTGCCGAGCGCCCTCCCCGTGCCGACGTACGTCAGTGCCTCTGGCACCTCTTCCAGGCCGAACTCTCGATCGATGTGAATCTGCACCGACCCATCGGCGCAGCACGCGGCGAGCGCGCCGAACTGCTCAGGACCCGGCTTGACCGCCAGCACCGACAGACGCCTGCCCGTCATCGCGCCGATCAGCGCACCGATCGTGACGACCCGCAGCAGTGCCCGCGCCGTCCCGCCGACGATCAGGTAGGTGCCGCCCGGGGCCAACGCGCGCCGGTATGCGAACACCGACCGACGCGCGACCAGGTCGACGATGAGGTCGTACGGGCCGGTGCGAGTGAAGTCCGCCGCGCGGTAGTCGATCACCTCCGACGCGCCGAGCGCTCGCATGAAGTCCAGCTTGGCGACGTTGTCGACGCCGGTGACGTGGATGCCGGCGGCCGCGGCGAGTTGGATCGCGAACGCCCCGGTCCCTCCCCCGGCGCCGTTGATCAGCATCCGGTCGCCCGGCTTCGCCCGCGCGACAGCCTGCACGGCGATCGCGCCGGCCTGCGGAAGCGTCGAGGCCTGCGCGAACGACAGCTCCGCGGGCTTGTGCGCGAGCATGCGCTCGGGGGCGACGGCGTACTCGGCGAAGCCGCCCGGCATCGACAGGATGTCGCCGTACACGGCGTCGCCGAGCGCGAAGCGCGTGACCCCGGCGCCGACGCCCGCGACGAATCCTGCGATATCCGAGCCGAGGATCGTGCGCGACGGGCGGAACAGCCCACCGAACCGCGCATACGCCGGCGACCCGTGCAGGCCCTCCCAGTCGCTGAGGTTCACCGACGTCGCGACGACCCGCACGAGCACCTGCCCGGCGCCCGCGGTCGGCACGCCACGTCCTCGAGCCGCATCACATCGGGCCCGCCGTAGCGATCGCGGACGACGGCCCTCATCCGCGTGGGCGTCATGAGCTCGTCTCGGCGACGTCGACGAGCACTTCGTTGCGGCGCAGGAACCACGGCGTGTACGGCGGATCGAAGCGCGCGAAGCGGGGTTCGCCGAGCACGGTGAGGCCGGCCTCGTGCACGGCCGCGAGCAGGTCTTCGCGGTGCTTCTGCCACGACGACTCGGTCCAGCGGCCCGAGAATCGCAGGACTGCAGTCAGCTTCTCGGGGACGGTGCGCACGGTGACCTCGGGGCGGTTCGGCGCCGGAGCGGTGGCTTCGGTCATGCCGGCGGGCAGCACGAAGGCGACCACGAACCCGTCGTCGCCCTGCTCTTGAAGGACGGGTGCGGTCATCGCGATGCGGGAACCACGCGCCGGGGACTGCACGACCGGCGCGGTCATCTCGATCGACTGGCGGGCGGTGTTGTCGCCGTTGATGTACCCGAACAGGTAGCGGAACGCTCGGCTGCCGGCATCCTCGAACGATCCCCCGCGCACCACCGTCTGCGCGACCACATGCGCGGGGTAGCGGCGCAACTCGAAGTCGGGCTCCGTGCGCACCACGTCGTACGGCTGCTGCTCGGTCATGCCCCGAGGCTACGCCCGCTTCCCCCGGAAAATGCCGCGATCAGTGCTCGATCGGGAGACGCGCTGCGCGACGACGGATGGCCGGATTGGCATAGAGCGAATCCACATGGATAGCGTTTCAGGCATGAACAAACTCACGGTCGTCGCGATCTGGACCGTGTCGGCACTGACCATCGTCGGTCTCATCGCGCTGGCCGCATCGTCGATCGTCCCCTTCCTTCCTCAGCAGGCCCAGGCCGCGCTGGCCGGGACGATCGACACGGAGCCAGGCACCGTTGAAGAGCTGTTCGCAGAGACCGGCATGGGCGCGTTCGCCCAGGACGGGCCGCAGCGCGTGTCGCACGCCGACGTCGACGAGGAGTATGTGACCGCCGCGACTATCTGGCCCTGGACTCTGCCGCCGGACTGGGGCTTTCCCCAGAGCCGCGGTGTGCGCGACACCCCCGGCCACCACTACAACGGAATGGGCGTGAGGGCCGCGTTCTCGCTGTGGGCGACGGCATCGCTCGAAGCCGTGAAGGCCGGCGGTCTGGGCCCGGATGCCGCCGAGCATCTGCTCGACGAGGTCGAGGATGCGACGCGGAAGCTGCTGGACGCGCGCGTGCTTTCGGACCGCCGGTTCATCGAAGACTCGATCACCCCCCTGCGCCAGAGCATCCCCTGATCGCGCTGGCGCATGTGTCTCCCGGAGCCGGGCCGCTGAGTCAGCCAGGCTGGGCGTCGAGTCGAGGAAAGCTCCAGCTGCCGTCGAGGATCTCGGGGCGCGGGCGGTAGAGCCGAACGAGGTAGTTCCACCCCTCGGTCACGGGAATCGTGTTCGGCACCCCCTCGGGGTAGTCACCGAACCGCACTGTCGTCGAGCCGTCGGCGTTCCTCACGCCGGTGATGTTGTTGATCGAGTACGCATTGCGCGCATTCGGCTCGAAGAAGCCCTTCGCGTTGTACACCGAGATCGACCAGAACCCGTCGACCGGAACGTCCGCGACGGTGAGTTCATACTGCCCGACCGGCAGACGGGGATCCACACCGATGTACGACGCTTCATGACTCGGCAGGCCGCCCCACCCGGCCGCGGTCCCGATCAGGTGCCTGACGGGGTTCACCTCGTCCTTCGACCCGAACATGCCGTCGAAATCGGTCAGGTTGCGGGCGAGGGCGAGAAGCGCGTCTCTGGTCTCGTCGAGCGACGCGGTGTCGTAGTCGGGGTAGACGTAGGGCTCGGCAGAACCGCTGGTGAGGGCGATCTGGTCCTGCAGCTCGGTGACGGCGTCGATGTCGTTCTGATCCGCGGGGTCGGCGAGGATGCGCACCGCGACCGCGACGTGCCGTGATCCGAGGTGCTGCGCCGTCAGCTCATGGTGACCGGGGTCGTGGATGATCTCATTCACATAGTGGTCCTCGTTGACGATCATCACCGACATGTATCGGTCACCGGGATCGGGGAGATACAGCGTCGCCCCCGCACCGAGGTCGACGATCGCGAGGCTGTACAGGGTGTCCCTGTTGAGGCGGATCACCGTCTGGTCATCGATCGCCGCGGGCGCGCGATTGTGGCGGAAGCGGTTGATACCGCCCGAGCTCGCCTGCAGATCGCGGAACATCCGGCCCGTTTCGGCGCGAGCGAAGTTGTCGACGTTCACGTGAATCATCACGGCTCCGATGATTCCACAATCGCTCTCGGCATCACCGGAAGTCCCGCGATCGATGCCCGATCTCGACCCGCAGGTCTTCGAACCGGTCGGCCAGAAGGTTGGTGACTCCCTCGACCGAGCGCTCCAGCATCCCCCGCACGATCAGGGCGGGCGCATCGCGCACGACCCGGCGGTACTTGTTCCACACTCCGACCGAGCAGATCACGTTGACCAGGCCGTGTTCGTCTTCGAGGTTCACGAACGTGATTCCGGATGCCGTCGCCGGCCGTTGCCGGTGCGTCACGAGCCCCGCGACCTCGACGCGACGCCCCGACTCGTGGCTGCGCAGCTCACTGGAGGTGAGGACTCCGCGCGCATCCAGCCCCGACCGGTAGTGGGTCATCGGGTGATCGTCGGTGGAGATGCCGGTCGCCCACAGGTCGCTCGCGAGCCGCTCGTAGCTGGTCGGGTCGGTGAACAGCGGAGGCTGCACGTACGCGAGCGAGTCGGGGAGGAACTCGATGCGATCCTGAGCGGCCGAGCCGGCGAGCCAGATCGCCTCGCGGCGGCTGAGGCCGAGGCACTCGAACGCCCCCGCGGTCGCGAGCGCTTCGAGCTGCGCCTGGGTCACCCCGGCACGGCGCACGAGATCGCGCAGGTCGCGGTAGGCGCCCCCGCTCTCGCGCTCGGCGACGATGCGGTCGGCGACGGTGGCGCCGATGCCCTTGATCGCGGCGAGCCCCAGCCGCACCGCGAAGCGCCCGTCGCGGCGGTGGGCGGCCGACTCGTCGGGCTCGGTGATGTCGAAGAGACCGACCGGGGGCTGGATGCGGTGGGCGCAGGAGTCCAGGCCGGTCGCAACGGTGAGGAGATGCGCAATCCGGAGGACCGATTAAGGGGTTTTCGTCCTCCGGATTGCACATCTCCTCCGGTTTGCCCGCGGCACCGTCGCCGACCGGCTCGAGCACCGCCTGCGACCCCGAGCGCAGCAGGTCGGGACGGAGCACCTCGACCCCGTGCCGGCGGGCATCGGCGGTGAGTGTCGCGGGCGAGTAGAAGCCCATCGGCTGGGCGCGCAGCAGCCCGGCGAGGAAGGCCGCGGGGTAGTGCAGCTTGATCCACGAGCTCGCGTACACGAGCAGCCCGAACGACAGCGAGTGCGACTCGGCGAACCCGAAGTTCGCGAACGCCTGGATGCGCGCGTAGATGTCATCGGCCGCCTGACCGACCAGATCGTTCTTCGCCATCCCCGCGTACAGCTTCTCCTTCAGCGACTCGATGCGCTCCACCCCGCGCTTGGACCCCATCGCGCGCCGCAGGAGGTCGGCATCCTCTCCGGTGCACTCCCCCACGGCCATCGCCATCTGCATGAGCTGCTCTTGGAACACCGGGATGCCGAGCGTGCGCTCCAGCACCGGCTCGAGCTTCGGGTGCGGGTAGGTGACCTCCTCGTAGCCGAGCTTGCGCCGCACGAACGGGTGCACCGCGCCGCCCTGGATCGGGCCGGGGCGGATGAGGGCGATCTCGACGACGAGGTCGTAGAACTTGCGCGGCTGCAGGCGCGGCAGCAGCCCCATCTGCGCCCGCGACTCGACCTGGAAGACCCCGATCGAATCGGCCCGGCACAGCATGTCGTAGACGGCCTTCTCCTCCTTCGGGATCGTCGCGAGCTCCCACTCCTCCCCCGTCGCCGCGCGGATCATGTCGAAGCAGTACTGCAGGGCGGCCAGCATCCCGAGGCCGAGCAGGTCGAACTTGACCAGCCCCATCCAGGCCGCGTCGTCCTTGTCCCACTGGATCACCGTGCGGTTCTCCATGCGCGCGTGCTCGATGGGCACGACCTCGCCGACGGGCCGGTCGGTGAGCACCATGCCGCCGGAGTGGATGCCGAGGTGCCGGGGCGCCTTCAGCAGCTCGGACGCGTACTCGATCACCTGATCGGGGATGTCGTGCTCCGGCCCGGTCTCGAGGGTCGCGCCCCACTGCTCGACCTGCTTCGACCAGGCATCCTGCTGGCCCGGCGAGTGCCCGAGGGCCTTGGCCATGTCGCGCACGGCGTTCTTCGGCCGGTACTGGATCACGTTCGCGACCTGCGCGGCCCGCTCCCGCCCGTACTGCCCGTAGACCCACTGGATGATCTCTTCGCGCCGGTCGGAGTCGAAGTCGACGTCGATGTCGGGCTCCTCATCGCGGAGAGAGGAGAGAAACCGCTCGAACGGCAGCTTGTAGGCGATCGAGTCGACCGCGGTGATGTCGAGCAGGTAGCAGACGGCGCTGTTGGCCGCCGACCCCCGCCCCTGGCACAGGATGCCGCGCCTCCGCGCCTCCTGCACGATCCCGTGCACGATCAGGAAGTACCCCGGAAAGTCCTTCAGCTCGATGACGCCGAGCTCCTTCTCGATGCGCAGCCGGTCGTCTTCGGTCAGATCCGGGTACCGGCGCGGCACCGCCTCCCACACGAGGTGCCGCAGCCACGACATCGGCGTGTGCCCCTCGGGCACCTTCTGCTTCGGCAGCGCGGGCTTGGCGCGCCGCAGCGGAAAGGCCAGCTCGTCGGCCAGGGTCACCGTGCGCGCGACGGCGCCGGGGTACCGCGCGAAGCGCTCCTGCATCTCGGCCCCCGAGCGCAGGTGCGCGCCGGCGTGCGCGGGCAGCCACCCGTCGAGTTCGTCGAGGCCCCGATTGGCGCGCACGGCCGCGACCGCCGCCGCGAGCTGCTCGCGCTCGGGCACCGCGTAGTGCACGTTGTTGCTCGCGATCACCGAGAGTCCGCGCTCGGCGGCGAGCGCGGCGAGCAGGTCGTTCTCGCGCGTGTCGAGCGGGCTGCCGTGGTCGATCAGCTCGACGTGCACGGCATCCCTCCCGAACAGCGCCACGAGGCGATCGAGAGCGGATGCCGCCGCCTCGGCCCCGCCGTCGGCCAGTGCGCGGCGCACGGCGCCCTTGCGGCATCCGGTCAGGATCGCCCAGTGTCCCTCGGCCTGCGCGGCGAGCTCGTCGAGGTCGTAGATCGGGCGGCCCTTCTCGGCGCCGCTGCAGCTGCGCATGGGTGATCGCGGCGGCGAGGCGGTGATAGCCCTCTTCGCCGCGGGCGAGCACGAGCAGATGCGCGCCCGCGGGATCGGGCTCGCCCCTCTGCGGTTTGGGCAGCTCGAGCGAGAGCTCGGCGCCGAACACGGTCTTGACCTGCAGGGTCTCGGCGGCCTCGGCGAAGCGCACGATGCCGTAGAACCCGTCGTGGTCGGTGATCGCGAGCGCGTGCAGACCGAGCCGCTCGGCCTCTTCGGCGAGCTCTTCGGGCGAGGAGGCGCCGTCGAGGAACGAGTACGTCGAATGCGCGTGCAGCTCCGCGTAGGGAACCGGGTCGTCGGGCCGCGTGATCGCCTGCGACACGTACGGCCCGCGCTTGCGCGACCACGCCGGACTGTCGCCGCCGTCGGCGTGCGCGGGAACGTGACCGGGCCGCCGCTTGTCGCTGAGCAGCCGCTCCATCTCCGACCACGGGACGGACGGGTTGTGGAAGCCCATCAGTCATACCTCGCCTCCGCTACCCAGCCGCCGTCTTCGCAGACGAGCAGCCATGCGGTGTGCTCCCCGTCGACCACCTGAAATCGGTGCGCGCGGCGCGAGCGCGCGGCATCCCACCCCCGCTCGACGATCGGCCACGGCCCCGCCCACGCCTCGATGCCCCGGCGGCGTCCGCTCTCGGTGAGCACGGCCGGTGCCGCGGTGACCCGCCCGCGCCCATCGACGCCGACGCGCTCTCCGCCGTCGGCGGTCACCTCCACCGGCACGGGCTCGGGAAACACGGTGCTCGGCAGCGGATCGGGCAGGCTCCCCGGCCACGGCCGCGCGCGCTCCTTCGCGAGCACCGCCCGGTCGCCCCACGGCACGAGCACCTGCCGCTCGGCGAGCCACCGCCCGCCGCCGATCGCCGGGGTCACCACCCCGCGGTGCCCGAGCATCGCCTGCACGCGCGAGAGCGCGTGATGCACGCGTTCGTCGGTGCCCGCGCCGAAGATCGCCGGAGCGTGATGGCGTGCCGCATCCACCGCCGCCGGCTCGATGCGCACCTTGGCGACGCCGCGAACTCAGCGCCCTCGGCATCCTCCCCCAGCTGCCACCGCACCCGGTCGACGACGGCTGCCGCGTCGAACGACCCCGGATGCAGCCACACCCGCTCGCTGTGCTCGCCCCGGTCGCCGGTCAGCTCGACCCGCAGTTCGGTGCAGACCAGATCGAGCGCGCCGAGCCCCGCGATGAACGCGTCGGCGGCCATGCGCATGCCGAACGCCACCTGCTCGGCGATCTCGAGGGGCGGCTCGAACACGACCTCGCGGTGCAGCTCGGGCGGGGGCACGCGCGGCTCGACCGCCCGAGAGTCCCGGCCCGCCGAAAGGGCGTGCAGACGGATGCCGCGCTCACCGAACCGCTCGCGCACGCGTTCGGCCTCCATCGCGGCGAACTCGCCGAGCGTCTGCACGCCGAGCCGGGCGAGGAGGCCCGCGAGCTCGGGGTCTTCGAGCGAGGCGATCGGCAGCGGGGCGAGGAAGCCGCCCGCCCCGCCCGAGGGCACGAGGAACACCGGTTCTGTCGCGGTCGCCGCCGACGCGTGCCGCCTGCTCGGCGGTGAACGGCCCGTCGGCGATGCCCGCCCGCACCCCCTCGAGTCCGAGCTCGCGCAGCGCGCCGAGCAGCACATGAGCCGCTTCGGCCTCACCGCCGTAGTACCGCGCCGGCCCGCGGGCGCGCAGCGCGCACAGCCCCGGCCGCACGATCTGCACCCCGGGAGCGTGCTCTTCGATGCCCGCGACGATCGGCGCGAAGACCCGGTGATCGCGCACCGGGTCGGCGGCGACCACCGTCAGCCGCGGACAGCGCGCCTGCGCGTCGCGCCGCCGCTGCCCGCGCCGCACGCCCTCCGCCCGGGCGGATGCCGAGCATGCCACGACAGCCCCTGCCGCCAGCACCGCGATGGGCTCGGCCGCATCGATCGGCTCGGTGCGCGAGCCGTCGCGCAGCAGCGCCGTGACCGGCCAGTCCGGAAACCACAGCACGAGGCTGCGCACCGGAGCATCCGCGCGCATGTCAGCCCACCGCCTCGAGCGGCGCGTACGCGGCAGCCGGCGCCGGGCGCAGCGCCCCGAGCGCGCCGTCGACCGCGGGCAGCAGCACGCGCCCCCGGCGCGGCACCGGCGTGCGCCTGCTCGTGACCGTCACGGTCAGTTCGCGGCCGGCGAGGTAGCCGTGGCCGTCGCCCAGGCCCGTCCAGTCGGCCTCGCCCACCCCGATCGACGCCTCGGCCTGCGCCCACGGACCCTGCACGAGCAGCACCGCCCCGCGATCGCGCAGGCGCGCGGCCAGGCGCGAGACGTCGCCATCAGAGGCTCGTCCCGCCGGGACGCACGGCGACCACCGGCAGCACCTCGGCGATCGTCGCGGTCACCGCGAGCCAGCGCGGACCGGGCTCGGGGATCAGCACGAGCCGCGACAGATCGACCCCCAGCCGCTCCGCCGCCTCGGCGCCGAACTGCGGCACGCCCACCACCCCGCACCACGACCCCGCCTGCGACGGTGCGGCCAGCAGCGCCGACAGGAGCGACGCCGACGACGCGATCGAGTACGCCGAGCCCGGCGCGCAGCCCGCCGCCCGGCAGGAGCGGGGCGAGAGCGGGGAGCACCGGCAGCACGGGGGCGTCGAGCCGGCGGCCCTGCACCCGCTCGACCTGGGCGCGCAGCCGGTGCACATCACCCGCCGGTGAAGAACCGGGGTGGACTTCGCTCTGCACAGCCGCCCTCACTCCCACAGGCTAGAACAGATGTTCTAGTGCGTCAACGTCATGAGGAACGCTATCGCCGCCTTCCGACATCGCAGACGGCGAAACCGAGCATTATGTTCGATTATCGGGCGATGAGCCCTGCTATCGGGCGATGACCTCGGCGGTGGTCGCGATCGCCGCGAATCCACCCGCCTGCAGGTCGAGAGCCGTCGTCGCCATGAGCTCGGAGGCCGTGCGGGTCACGATACCCAGACCCGCGACATCCGCCGTCAGATCGAACGTGCGGGTCGCATCGAGCGCGACGGTCACCTCATAGCCGAGATTGCCCGCCATCCGCGCGGTCGTCTCGACGCACATGTTGGTCTGGATGCCGCAGATCACCAGTTCGCGGATCGCCTGCGCATCGAGCCACGCCTGCAGATCGGGGTCGCCGTAGAAGGCGGAGTTCACGCTCTTGGTCACGAACAGCGCCGGCGACACCGCGGCGACGGCATCCACCAGTTCATTCGTGGCGTTGTCGGGATGCAGCGGCGAATGCGGCGACGTCGAGTCGTGGCGCACCACGACGATCGGCTCGTCGGCGGCCGTCCACGCCCCGATCAGGGCGGCGACGTTGCGCTCGCAGTCGGGATTGGTGGTCGCGCCCCAGTAGTCCAGGTCGTCGAAGGCGCGCTGCATGTCGATCACGATGAGAGCTCGGGTCATGAGCCCATCCCATCACGCCGGTGACTCTTGTGTCAGGCTTCGAGCGACAGGATCGCGCCCCGTGCTGGGCCGATTCCGAGGAGATCGCGGATGCTGAGGGCCCTGCATCCTGAACCGTCCTCAGAACCAGCGATCTCCTCAGCAGGGTTCAGCGCCGCGCACCCGCCACCGCGAGCTGCGCCGTGATCGGCCGGGTGATCGCCGGCACCGCGACGGGGCGACGGCGCGTGCGCAGCGGAGGCAGCGACCCGAGCGCGATGCCGCCCAGCACGAGCGCGAGGCCGATGCCCTGCGTGAGGCCGAACGCCTCGCCGGCGATCGCGACGCCGAGCACGACCCCGGTCACCGGATTCAGCAGTCCGACCACGCCGACGACACCGGCGGGCAGACGCCGCAGCCCGGTGAACCAGGCGACGTACGCGATCGCGGTGGCGACCACCGTCAGGTACGCGAAGCCGAGCGCGGATGACGGAGTGAGCACCGGCGGAGCACCCTCGACGAGGATCGCGACGGGGATCAAGAGCAGCGAGCCACCCACGAGCTGCCACGACGACATCGTCAGCGCCGGGATGTCGGCGCCCCAGCGCGCCGTCAGGATGTAGCCGAACGACGAGGCGACCATCGCGCCGAGCGACACCGCCACGCCCCAGAGATCGACGGGTCCGCCGCCGAAGCCGAGCATGATCGCGACGCCGACCAGGCCCACGAGCGCGCCGAGCACCGCGATCACCCGCGGCCGCTGGCGCAGCATCGCCCAGGCGAAGAGCATCATGACCAGGGCGGATGTCGACATCAGCGTCGCCGCGAGGCTCGAGGGCAGGCGCTGGCCCGCGATGTAGATGAGCACGAAGAACCCGCCGACGTTCAGCGCGCCGAGCAGCAGCGAGCGCCACCACCACGAGCCCGTCGGCAGCCGGCGCGAGATCAGCAGCAGGATCAGTCCTGCCGGCAGCGCCCGCAGCAGTCCGCCCCAGAGCGGCGACTCCGCCGGCAGAAGCTGGCGCGTGACCACATAGCTGCTCCCCCAGGCGATCGGAGCGATGGCGGTGACAAGCATCCAGGTGATGCGGGATGATTTATCTTCCACGGAAGACAGTTTATCTTACCGGCAAGATAATATCGAGTCCATGGAAGCCTCCCCCGATCGCGTCGCCCGGATCCAGGCCGAATGGCGCCGGGAGCGTCCCGAGCTCGACGTGGCTCCGCAGGGTGTGATCGGCCGGCTGCACCGGGTCGCGGCCCTGCTGACCGACGAGCTCGTGGCCGTGTACAGCAAGTACGGCCTGAACGAAGGCGACTTCGACGTGCTGGCGACCCTGCGCCGCTCCGGGCCTCCGTACGCGCGCGCCGCCGGCGATCTCGCCGACCACACCATGATCACGAGCGGGGGGCTCACCAAACGCGTGGACCGCCTCGTCGCGAAGGGCCTCGTCGAGCGGCGCCCCGGCGCGGCCGACGCGCGCCAGCGCATCGTCGCCCTCACCCCGGCCGGCCTCGAGCTGATCGATGCCGCCTTCTCCGCGCACATGGAGAACGAGCACCGGCTCATCGACGAGATCGGCCGGGCGGATGCCGCACGGCTCGAGCTGCTGCTCGAGCGCTGGCTGCGGATCCTCGGCGACGAGTAGCCGCTTCGCCGCCGTCGCCGAAACCGGGGATCCGCCCGAGACAGGGCCGCGAGAACCCTCGCCTCGGCGAGATCCCCTGTGTCGGCGCGAGCGCGCCTACGCCGCGAGCGCCAGGTACGGCTCCCAGCACGGATCGGTGCGATCGGTGCCCCGCACGGTCCACTGCACGCCGCGCGGCGGCCGCGGGGTCATGCGCAGCTCCCACGACATCTCCTGCGGCGTGCGATCGCCCTTGACGTTGTTGCAGCGCAGGCAGCAGGCCACGAGGTTCTCCCACGAGTCCGCCCCGCCGCGCGAGCGCGGCAGGATGTGGTCGATCGTCGACGCCGCCTTGCCGCAGTACCCGCACCGGTGCGCGTCGCGGCGCAGCACGCCGCGTCTGGTCACCGGGATGTGGCGGCCCCCCGGCACCCGCACATAACGCGTCAGCAGGATGACCGCGGGGCGTTCATACGCCCCTCGCGCACCCCAGACGGGATCGTCGTCGACGTGCTCGACGACGACGGCCTTCTCGTTCATCACGAGCACGATGGCCCGCTTGAACGACACGACGGCGAGCGGCTCATAGCCCGCGTTGAGCACCAGAGTGCGCATTCCTCATCCTCTCGAACGGCCGGGACGGCTTCCCGGTGATTCGACTACGCGACGATTCGAGGTGCGCAGGGGCATGAAAAAAGGCGCTGTCTACAGACAGCGCCTCGGCGCTACGGCAAAGCCGCAGCATCCACTCGTGCAATGCCGAAGGACGTGGCGTCCAAGCGCATCCATGGTTCGGATGCGTGGTGTGCGGTCCATCGGCTACCCTCCGCTTCTTTCAGCGTCGGGTTTCAGGCTAACGCACGCGCGGCGCGCCGAGGTCGCACGCCCGCATGAACAACACGGAGCGTGTCGGAGAACGGATGCCGCGGCATCCGTCCCTTCACGAAGGAAGGTGTCAGCCGGCGTTGGCCTGTAGCCAGGCCCACGGATCGATGACGCCGCCGTTGACGTGAACCTCGAAGTGGAGGTGGCACGCGGTGGAGCTGCCGGTCGATGCCGACGAGGCCGATCATCTGGCCCGCCTGCACGTACTGACCGGCCGAGACCTGACGGCTGCCGTACGTCATGTGACCGTACAGGGTGTCGACGGCCTGGCCGCCGAGCACGTGATCGATCGTGACCGCCACGCCGTATCCGCCGTAGCTCTCCTGGGAGACGCGGACGACACCTGCCGCCGCGGCGTAGAGAGGCTCGCCGCACGAGGAGAGCAGGTCGACGCCCTGGTGGTAGCCGGAGTCCCACAGACCGCGTCCGAGGGTGAAGTTGAGGATCGGCCAGCGCACTTCGCCGCTGCCGGGCGAGACCATGCTCACGTTGACCGGCAGGGATGCCGCGACGCTCGAGCTGATGCGCGCACGTGCGGCCGCAGCCTCGGCTGCCGCAGCTTCGTCCTTCTTCTTCTGGATCTCTTCGGGCGTGGTGGCGGAGTAGCTGCCCCGCGAGAGTTCTTCGTTCGATGAGTCCGATGCGACCACGAGCGACTGCGCGTCGTCGGCGGCCACCTGCTGGAGGGTGAGCGCGTCAGCGGCGGGGCGCCAAGCGCCGTATGCGGGCAGGGCGACGGTGGCGACGAGACCGCCGACCATCGTGAGGATCACGAGGCTGCGCAGCGGGCGCGAGGCGCCACCGCTGGTGCGTGCGGCCCGCGCGGGCCGCTCGGCCTTGACCTTCTGGGGCCGTGACAGCGCCATCTTGCCGATACGGGGGCGCGGCACGGCGGTGCTTCGTCCGCGGGCGCGGCGCGTGACACTCGTCTCGTCGCTCTGGGGCTCGTTCGCGGGCGAATTTATGTCTTCAGCCAATAGTTCCTCCGGCGCCTCTGCGCTGGGGGGCGCTGGCTCGTCAGCATTCGATGTCGGGGCACGATATGCGGGCGTAACCACGCGGACGACGAGCCGGGGAGGCAATCCGTGTGGCGTCCGACGGCGGGCTTCTCGCCTGTGGACTCTTTCACGCTACCGGAAGGTAACGAATAAGTCACATTGAGGGCCTGGCAGAACCCTGGGCATGTCGCGTCAGCCTCCCTGGGGAGGAGTCGATGCGGCCCGGATCAGGTGCGGTCGTCGACCAGGAAGATGTGCGACGCGACCTCGACGGGCAGCTCGAGGCCCTCGTCGTTGCCGTCCATCTGCACGAGCACGTAGCCCTCGCTGTAGCGGTAATCCCCCGACGCACCCGGCAGGACGCCGGCGGACTTGAGCTGCTGCAGCAGTTCGGGGTCGACCTGGACGGGCTCGGCGAGCCGGCGGACGGTTCCGGTGATCGGCCCGCCCGCCTCGTTGAGGCGGCGGACGAGGCCGACGACGCCCTGCTCGAAGTTCTTCGCCGGCTGATCGCCCAGCTGTGCCAGGCCCGGGATCGGGTTGCCGTACGGGGACTCGGTGGGGTGCCCGAGCAGCTCGACGAGGCGGCGCTCGACCTGCTCGCTCATGACGTGCTCCCAGCGGCAGGCCTCTTCGTGCACGTACGCCCAGTCCAGCCCGATGACATCGGAGAGGAGGCGCTCGGCGAGGCGGTGCTTGCGCATCACGTCGACGGCCTTCTGCCGACCGGCATCGGTCAGCTCGAGGGTGCGGTCATCGGAGACCACGACCAGACCGTCGCGCTCCATGCGCCCCACGGTCTGCGACACCGTCGGCCCGGAGTGACCGAGCCGCTCGGAGATGCGCGCGCGCAGAGGCACGATCGCCTCTTCCTCGAGCTCGAGGATCGTGCGCAGATACATCTCTGTCGTGTCGATCAGGTCGGTCATCACATGCCTCGCAGACGCGGAAAATGGGGCAAGGACAGCCTATCCAATCCCCCGACACCCGGCGCCGACGGCCGCCCGGAGCGACTCCGGAACCTCGGCCCACGGCATCCGTCCGGGCGCTGCGATCACCACCCCATCGTCGCAGACCGCACGACGGGGCGACGGGGCACAGGCCTTACTTGCGGTGCGTGGCTTCGCTCACGTCGTTGCCGGCGCGGTGTTCGACCTTCGCCTTCTTCGCGGCACGCTTCTCCTTGAGAGTGCTCGACGCGGCGGTCTTGCTCGACGACTTCTTCGGGGACTTATCTGACACGATGACGCCCTCTGTTCGGGAGCCCGACCGGGCCCCGTGTCGCAACCATAACCCGCGCACCCGGCGCCGGCTTCACGAGGCGTCACACGAACCGGGGCGAACCGACCCGCGACCGTAGAATCGAGGGATGCCGCACCTCGTGATTCCGCGTGATCTCCTGCCCGCCGACGGACGCTTCGGATGCGGCCCCTCGAAGGTGCGCGGCGCGCAGCTCGAGGCGCTCGTCACCCGCGGTGCATCGCTGCTGGGCACCTCGCACCGGCAGGCGCCGGTGAAGAACCTGGTGGGCGATGTCCGTGCGCACCTCGCGGAGCTGTTCCGCGTGCCCGCGGGCTACGAGGTGATCGTCGGCAACGGCGGGTCGACCGCGTTCTGGGATGCCGCGGCCTTCGGCCTCATCGAGAACCGCAGCCAGAACCTCGTGTTCGGCGAGTTCGGCGGCAAGTTCGCCGCGGCCGCCAAGGCGCCGTGGCTGCAGGCCCCCGACGTGCGCGAGGTCGCCGCGGGCACCCGCACCACAGCCGAGCCGGTCGCGGGCGTCGACGTCTACGCCTGGCCGCACAACGAGACCTCCACCGGAGTCTCCGCTCCCATCACGCGCGTGAACGGCGACCCCGGCGCGCTCACCGTCATCGACGCCACGAGCGCCGCCGGCGGCATCGACTTCGAGGTCGGCGAGACCGACGTCTACTACTTCGCGCCGCAGAAGAACCTCGGCTCCGACGGCGGCCTCTGGTTCGCCGTCGTCTCGCCGGCGGCGATCGAGCGGATCGAGCGGATCGCGGCATCCGATCGCTACATCCCCGAGTTCCTGAGCCTCAAGAACGCGCTCGACAACTCGCGGCTGAACCAGACGCTCAACACCCCGGCCCTGACGACACTGTTCCTGCTCGACGAGCAGCTGCAGTGGATCCTCGGCAACGGCGGTCTCGCGTGGGCCGACGCGCGCACCCGCGAGTCGTCGGGCGCGCTGTACGACTGGGCCGCGGCATCCGAAGTCGCCACGCCCTTCGTCGCCGACCCCGCCGACCGCTCCCCCGTGGTCGTGACGATCGACTTCGACGACTCGGTGGATGCCGCTGCCGTCGCCGCGACGCTGCGCGCGAACGGCGTCGTCGACACCGAGCCGTACCGCAAGCTCGGCCGCAACCAGCTGCGCGTGGCGACGTTCGTCTCGATCGAGCCCGACGACGTGCGTCAGCTGATCCGCAGCATCGACTTCACGCTCGCGAACCTGTAGCGGCGCCGCCGCGCCGTTGCCGATCCACTTACACCTCTGTAAGTTGACGATCGCAGGTGCGTCGAAGCGAGGGATGCTGATGGTCAGCGACACGACACCGCCCGGGGCCGCCGCCGACCGGGTGCGCAAGCCACGAGCGGGCACGCTCGACCGTCGCGAGGCCGTGCTGCGCTCCGCGATGACGGTGTTCGGCCAGCGCGGGTACAACAAGGGCGGCCTCATGGAGGTCGCCGAGCAGGCCGGGATGACCCACGCCGGCGTGCTGCATCACTTCGGCAGCAAAGAGGCGCTGCTGGTCGCGATGCTGCAGTATCGCGACGGCGAGGAGGCTGCCGGTGTGCCCGGACGCGCGCAGACCGAGGGTCCGGCGTTCCTCGGGCACATGCTCGACACGGTCATCGAGAACACCGGCCGACCGGGAGTCGTGCAGACCTACAGCGTGCTCTCGGCCGAATCCGTGACCGAGGGGCACCCTGCGCAGAGCTACTTCCGCGGCCGCTTCGCCGTGCTGCGCGACAAGATCGCCGGCGTCCTCGCCGAAGTGAGCGGCCGCGACCCCGACGACATCGAGGTGCGCGATGACGCGTCGGCGCTGATCGCCCTGATGGACGGCCTTCAGGTGCAGTGGCTGCTCGACCCCGATGCGGTGGACATGCCCCGGATCGTGGAGAAGGTGATGGACGAGCTCGTCGACCGCCTCACGACCCGCGAGCCGGCACCGGCGTTCCCTCGACCGACCGAGTAGTCGGGTCAGGACTCCGAGTCGTCGTCGTCGGACTCGTCGTCGTCGTCGTCGTCGTCGTCGTCGACTCGTCGTCGTCGGACTCGTCGTCGTCGTCGTCGGACTCGTCGTCGTCGTCGGAGTCGTCGTCCTCGTCTGATTCGTCGTCGTCCGCGTCGTCGGAGAGCTCGTCGATGTCGACGCCGTCCACGTCGCCGGAGTGCAGGATGGGCGATCCGTCGTTGTCGAAGTCGAGCGCGTCGAGGTCGTCGACGTCGTCGAGGTCCTCGTCTTCTGCGATCACGAGGTCGTCGGTGGCCAGCCCCTCGGCGGCGAGCGCCGCCTGTGCCGCCTGGTACTCGGCGAGGCGCTCCGCCCACGGCAGCCACTCGGGCGCGGTGAGCGCGCCCTCGCCGGGGGTCAGTTCGACCTCGAGCACCGTCGGCGCGGCATCCTCGACCTGAGCGAGGCTCACGGTCCAGAACCACCCCGGATAGCCCGCCATGCGGTTCTCGAAGCGCAGCGTGAGAACACCGTCTTCATCGACCGAGGCATCGGTGGGATCGCCGATCGTCGTGGCGGGCGTGATCTCGCGCAGCGCTGCGAGCGCGAGCTCACGCGCGGTCGTCTCGTCGATCGGCGCAAGCGCGGGCGGCCGCCTCGGGCGTCGGCGCCTCTTCCGCGGTCGGCTGATCCTCGAGCGTCGGCTGGTCCTCAGGCGTCGAAGTCATCCGCCACCTTGCGGAGCACGGCGGCGACCTTCTTGCCGTGCGCACCGCTGGGATAGCGACCGCGGCGCAGGTCTCCGCCGATGCCGTCGAGCAGCTTCACGAGGTCTTCGACGATGATCGCCATGTCGTCGGCGGGCTTGCGCTGCGCCTTCGACAGGCTGGGCGGAGCCTCGAGCACGCGCACGGACAGCGCCTGCAGACCCTTCTTGCCGTCGGCGACGCCGAACTCCAGCCGCGCGCCGGCCTTCAGCGTGGTCGTGCCGGCGGGCAGGGCCGTGGCGTGCAGGAAGACGTCCTGGCCGTCATCGGAGGCGATGAAGCCGAACCCCTTCTCCTCGTCGTAGAACCTGACCTTGCCGGTGGGCATCGAAACCTCGCTGAGTCGTGCGCCTCGCGTTGCGGGCACGGTGAAACGGGGACCGATCGATCCCATCACCCAGCCTACGGCACGCCCCGACACCCGATAGGCTGAGCCCAATGAGCACGCGCACCCCCGGCGAGGACGTTCCGATCCGCCGCCTCGACCGCATCCTGGCGTTCATGTCGCTGGGTCTTCTGCTCTTGTCGGTCGTGTGCTTCTTCGCGATCATGATCGCATCGTCCGCAGGTGCGGACTTCAGCACGGGAGTCTGGCCGGTGATCGGACTCATCGTGTACATCGCTCCGATCCTCGCCTTCGTCCTCCTGCTGATCGTGCTGATCATGACTTTCGTGCGGAGGGCGCGAGCCAACCGAGGGGGCTGAATGGTCTCCGACGAGCGGGCCCTGGCCATTCGACTGGCTTCGACGGACGACGACGCACTCGCTCGCACCTTCGCTGACCGCGGGGTGGCTCCGGCCGCCTCGTGGCACGACTTCTTCGACGCGGCCGCGGCGCTGCTGGATCCGGCATCCGTCGAGCGCGCCGTGTCGCGACTGCCGCGCACCACGCTCGTCGCCCTCGCCGCCGCACTCGACGGCGCGCCCCTCGACCCCGCCGACGTCTCGGTGCTGCATCCCCTCGCTCTCGCGGGCGATGACGGAGTGCCGTACGCCGCCGTCGCCGCACGCGTGAGAGCCGTGTCGGCAGCGCGCCCCGACGCCTTCCTCGTCCGAACCCCCGACCGCGTCCGTGGCCGCAGCGGACGAGACGGATGCCGCCGCCGCGGCCGAGCGCGCCTTCACCACCGTCGGCGCCCTCGCCGATGTGCTGCTGGCGGGACTGCACACGCCGCTCGCGCGCACCGGCACGGGTGCGGTGAGCGCGGTCGATCGACGCCGGCTGACGGATGCCGGTGCCCTCGGATCCGCGGAAGACATCGACGACCTCGTCGCCGCCGCCGACGCCGCCGATCTCGTGACGCCGCTCGGCCGCGAGTGGATCGTGACCGACGCGGGCATGGAGTGGCTCGAGGCCACCACCACCCGCCGCTGGACGATCGTCGCCGAAGGCATGCGCGCGGCGCTGCCCGCGGGACTGCGCACGGCCGACGGCGGCTTCCGCCCGCCGGCGAGCTGGCCGGGTGCCTACCCGCTCCACGCCGAATGGACCGACCGCGCCGCCCGGCTGCAGCGCATCGCGCAGGCCTGGGGCCTGCTCACACCGGCCGGGACCGAGCCGGCATGGACCGCGTCGCTGCGGGCCGGCACGCATCCCGACACCGACAAGCTCGCGATGCACCTGCCCGCCGAGATCGATCGCGTGTACCTGCAGGCCGATCTGACCGCGATCGCGCCGGGCCCGCTCGCCCCGCCGCTCGACCTGCGCCTGCGCACGATCGCGATCCGCGAGTCGCGGGCGCAGGCCTCGACCTACCGCTTCAGCACGCAGTCGCTCGGCGCCGGCATGACCGAGGGCGAGACCGCGGAGTCGATCCGCGAGTTCCTCCGGCAGATCTCGCTGACCGGCATCCCGCAGCCGCTGGACTACCTGATCGAGAGCACCGCCGCGCGCCATGGCCTCATCCGGGTGCGCGCGGATGAGGCATCCGGTCGCACGCGAGTGGAGGCGACCGATCTGCCGCTGCGCGAGACGATCCTCGTCGACCAGGCGCTGCGCCCCCTCGGACTCGTCCGCGACGGCCACGAACTCACCTCACGTGTCGCCCGCGACGCGGTCTACTGGTCGCTGGCCGACGCCCGCTACCCGGTGGTCGCGCTCGACGCCACGGGCGCTCCGGAGTCGCTGCACCGGCGGGCGCGGGCCGCGGATTCGACCGCGCACCCCGAGCCTCGCGACACGTACGGCCGGCTGATCACCACCCTGCGCGCCGGACACGAGACGGATGCGGATGCCGCCTGGCTCGGCCGCGAGCTCGAGCAGGCCGTGCGCCTGAAGACCGCGATCGTCGTCGTGGTGCGGATGCCGGACGGGTCGGAGCGCTCGCTCACCCTCGAGGCGTCCGGACTGGGCGGCGGACGCCTGCGCGGACGCGACCGCGGCGCCGACGTCGAGCGCACCCTGCCCGTGTCGAGCATCGTCAGCGTCCGGCCGGCATCCTGAGCCCTTCGGCGGGCGCGGGTCGCCGGGCCCTCGCGCTTCGGTTGGCGCGAATCGTCGCTCACAGCGCCTGAACCGGCGATTTGCGCCCACCGAACGGCGCCCCGCGAGCTTCCGTTGGCGCGAATCGTCGCTTCCGGGGCCTCAACCGGCGCTTTGCGCCGACCGACCGCCGGGCGCGGCATCTGCGGCGGCCGCGGTCGCGCGGATGCCCCGACGGCCGCGCCTGCGGCGGCCCGACTAGACTGGTCCCTTATGGCTGACGGTCCTCTCATCGTGCAGAGCGACCGGACTGTGCTGCTGGAAGTCGCACACCCGGACGCCGAATCGGCGCGCCACGAGCTCGCGATCTTCGCAGAGCTGGAGCGCGCTCCCGAGCACATCCACACGTACCGGATCACCCGTCTGGGGCTCTGGAACGCACGTGCGGCCGGGCCACGACGCCGACGACATGCTCTCGACGCTCGAGCGCTGGTCGCGCTTCCCCGTGCCGCCGTCGGTCTCGATCGACATCCGCGAGACGGTCGGACGCTACGGACGGCTCACGATCGAGCGCAATGACGAGGGCGAACTGCTGCTGACCGCGACCGACACCGCGGTGCTCACCGAGGTCTCGCGCAACAAGCGCATCCAGCCGCTCCTGATCGGCCATCCCTCGCCGCAGTCCTTCGTGATCGACGCCTGGGCGCGCGGGCACATCAAGCAGGAGCTGCTGAAGATCGGCTGGCCGGCGGAAGACCTCGCGGGCTACACGCCGGGCACGCCGCATCCGATCGAGCTCGACGAGACGAACTGGACGCTGCGTCCGTACCAGCGCAAGGCCGTCGACATCTTCACCGAGGGCGGCTCGGGCGTCGTGGTGCTCCCCTGCGGCGCCGGCAAGACGCTCGTCGGCGCGGCCGCGATGGCCGACACCAAGACGACCACCCTGATCCTGGTGACCAACACCGTGAGCGCCCGGCAGTGGCGCGACGAGCTGCTCAAGCGCACGTCGCTGACCGCCGAGGAGATCGGCGAGTACTCGGGGCAGATGAAGGAGATCAAGCCCGTCACGATCGCGACCTACCAGATCCTCACGGCCAAGCGCGGCGGGCAGTACGCCCACCTCGCGCTGCTGGACGCCCTGGACTGGGGCCTGATCGTGTACGACGAGGTGCACCTGCTGCCCGCGCCGGTCTTCAAGCTGACCGCCGACCTGCAGGCGCGGCGCCGGCTCGGCCTGACCGCGACCCTCGTGCGCGAAGACGGCCGCGAGGGCGACGTGTTCAGCCTCATCGGACCCAAGCGGTTCGACGCGCCGTGGAAGGAGATCGAGGCCCAGGGCTTCATCTCCCCCGCCGCCTGCTACGAGGTGCGCGTCGATCTTCCCGAAGGCGACCGTCTCGAGTACGCGGCCGCCGCCGACGACGAGCGCTACCGACTCGCGGCGACGGCGCACGCGAAGATCGGCGTCGTGCGGCAGCTCGTCGAGCGGCACAAGGGCGAGCGGATCCTCGTGATCGGCCAGTACCTCGACCAGATCGACATCCTCGCCGAAGCCCTCGACGCCCCCCAGATCACCGGGGCGACCCCGGTCGATGAGCGCGAGGAGCTCTACCAGGCGTTCCGCGTCGGCGAGATCTCGCTGCTCGTGGTCTCGAAGGTCGCGAACTTCTCGATCGACCTGCCCGAGGCCTCGGTCGCGATCCAGGTCTCGGGCTCGTTCGGGTCGCGCCAGGAGGAGGCCCAGCGCCTCGGCCGCCTGCTGCGCCCGAAGGAGTCGGGTCACACGGCGAGCTTCTACACGCTCATCGCCCGCGACACGGTCGACCAGGACTTCGCGCAGAACCGTCAGCGCTTCCTCGCCGAGCAGGGCTACAGCTACACGATCCTGGACGCCCACGCGATCGCTGCGTGAGCGTGCTCCCCGTACACAACCGCGGGGATCTTCGGCGACACTCCGCCCAGGGACGGCCGGACGCGGCGTGTCGAGCAGGATGCCCGCGGTTGTGAACGCGCGATCCGATCAATCTGCGGGCAGCTCCAGGAAGTCGCCGATCCGGCGCGAGACCTCTTCGGGGTTGTCGTCGACGAGGAAGTGGGCCCCGCCCGGCACGAACTCGACGGTCGTGTGAGGCGCGTCCTCGGGGCTCACCGTGAGCGCGTCCTTCGGCAGCAGCGCATCGTCCGCACCGAAGAGCACAAGCGTCGGGGTCTGCAGAACGCGGCCGAAATAGGTGCCACGCAGGATGTTCATGAATCCCGGGAGGATGAGACCGCGGTACAGCTTCGACGCCGCCCGCGCCCGGGCCGGATCGCGGAGGGTCTCCACGTAGGCGGTGACATCCGTCGTCGTCCATCGGCCGGATCTCGAACCCGCGCAGCAGCCAACGGGCCAATCGCTGCCGCCCCTTCGACAGCAGTGCCGGCCCCAATCCGGGGGTGGCGATCACCCACTGGAACCACAGGTGCGGCATCGCCTTCGCCATGCCCGCCATGAGCGCGGGGCTCATCCGCATGTACGGAGCGGGGACCGCGATGGCGATGTACTTGCGGATGCGGTCAGGATGCTCGAGGCACAGGTCGAACCCGACGAGGGCACTCCAGTCATGGGCGACGAGGTCGACTCGTCGATCTCGAGGGCGTCGAGGAGCGCGATGACGTCGCGCGCGACCGTGGGCGCATCGTATCCGGTGGTCGGCGCATCGGTCCTCCCGGCTCCACGCAGGTCGGGTGCGATCAGATGCGCGCGGTCTGCGAGCGCCGCCATCACCGGCGCCCATTCGCGTGAACTCTCCGGAAACCCGTGGAGCAACAGCACAGGCCGGCCTGAGCCCGCCTCGGTCACGTGCATGCGCAGTCCGTTCGCGGTGACCGTACCGGAACGGATGCCGGTCGCCTCGGTCATGACGCGAGGAATGCGTCGAGCCGGGCCAGCCCGCTGGGCCACGCGACGCTCGCGAAGAAGTCGCGCACCTCACGTGCGGCAAACCCGCTCTGCTCGACCGTGACGAGGGTGCCCGCGGGTGTCGGCTCCAACGTCATGACGATGCGGGTCTCCAGCGTCGGCATCCGCTGTCCGCCGATCGTCGACTCCGATACCAGGTCCGTCACCAGGCGATGCGGCCGGTCGATCTCGGCGTACGTCTGCACATCGTGGACCTCGGTCTCGGGGTTCGGACGGAACCACGCTTCCCAGGCTCCGCCGACGCGCAGGTCGACGGATGTCTTCACCGCGCCGCCATCGGGGCCGAGCGCCGACAGCCAGCTGCGCTGCGCCTCGGGGTCCGTATAGGCGTCGAACACCTCCTCCGGTGTCGCGTGCAGCTCCCACTGCAGTCGCAGCCCGAGGAATTCGGTCGATTCGATGTGGCTCATGACTCTCTTCTCCTTGTCTCCTGGCTCTGAAACGGACCTCTTACGGGAACTGCCGCACATGTTACTACTTTCATAGTGCTATGTCACTATGAATGTAGTAACCGGTGTTAGGTTCGTCTCATGGCTTCAACGAGAGACCGCGCGCTGGACGCCGCCGTAAAGCTCGTCGGCGAGCAGGGCATCCGTGCGACTCACCCACGCCCGGGTCGATGAGCGAGGCCGGCCTGCCGCAAGGGATCGACCTCGAACTGGTTCCGCACCCGCGATGCGCTCATCGCCGGCGTCGTCGTCGTGGCTCGCCGAAGCCGAGCGCGCCGAATTCGACGACGGCGATGCGCTCCGGCGATCACGACGCCCGACGAACTCGTCGACGCACTGTCCGGCTTCATCGCCGTACAGACCGGTCCGCTACGCCGTCCGCACGCGAGCGCGCTACGCGCTGTTCCTCGAGGGCATCAGCGACCCCGAGCTGCTGGCACCGCTCGGTGTCGCGCAGCGCGCGCATCTCGTCGAGTGGACCGCGGCGCTGCTTGCCGAGCTCGGCGCCGTGCATCCGGACGCCGGCCGCCCGCACTCTGATGGCGTACGAGCGAGGGCCTCGTCCTCCACCGGCTCACCGTCGACCCGGATGCCGAGATCCGCCCGGTCATCGAGCGCGCGGTGCGCGCCTGCATGGAGTGATCACTCTCCCGCCGAGGCCGCCGACACGGCGGAGGCGGCGGGGAGGGCGGGAGCGGCATCCTGCAGGATCAGCGTTCGCGGCAGCCGCATGCGACGCATCAGCACCTCGACACCCCCGACGTACGCGAGCACGAGCAGCGCCGACCAGATGAAGCTGACGACACCCGGCGACGAGGCGTTCACATCGCTGAGCCCGGCAAGTGCCAGCACGAACGCGAGCAGGTTGTTCACGACGTGCACGGCGATCGCCGCCTCGAGCCCGCCCGTCCGCCACGTGAGCCATCCGGCTGCGAGCGCGAACACCGCCACGCTCGCCTGGCCGAGCGGGTCGTACAGATGCCCGAGCACGAACAGCGGCACCGGCAGGACGATCGCGAAGAGCGGATGCCGCAGCCACCGGCCGATGGCCTGCTGGAGGTATCCGCGAAAGGCGTACTCCTCGGCTGCGGCCTGGAAGGGCACGACGAGCAGGATGACCAGCAACGTCGCGATCAGCTGCGGGTTGTCCGCGGGCTGCAGCACTTCACCGCCGCCGGACGGCGTCTCGGCCGGCAGGAGCGCCGACAGCCCGGTGAGCACGGCCGCCGTCACGACCGCGACAGCGCCGCAGGCCAGGAGCCATCTCCACCGGAGCCGTCCCGCCGCAGACGAGATCAGCCCCACGCGGCGACCGTTGACGATGAGCGAGGCCAGCAGGTAGGCGGGCAGCATGAGCGCGATCGACCCGAGCAGACCCGCCACCTGAAGGGGGTCGGCCAGGTCGAAGCTCACCCCGCCGCCGAGCTCGGTCAGTCGCTCGGCGAAGCCCGGGCTCACGAGGGCGACCACGAGGAGGCCGACCAGTATCAGGCCCATCATGGCGACGTACAGGACGACACCGAGCAGTCCCACGACGAGCGGGGTCCACCATCCCGAGCGCTGACGCGCGAACACCAGCCGGTGGAACGCGAGCCCGCCGACACGCGCGTCCGGCGGCAGCGTGGCCCGACGGCGGTCGGCGGCGCGGAGGCGGAAGTCGTCGTCACCCCTCCATGATCTCCCGGCGACGGCCAGGTGGGCCGCCGCCACGGGATCGGTGCCGCTCCGACCGATATCCAGACAGCGCATGGGATCGTTCGCCATACTGAACCCATGACCGCACCGCGCATCCTGGTCGTCGACGACGAGCCGAACATCCGCGACCTGCTCATCACGAGCCTCCGATTCGCCGGATTCCAGGTGAGGGCCGTCTCCAACGGCGCCCAGACCATCTCGGCCGTGCTCGAGGAAGAACCCGACCTCATCATCCTCGACGTCATGCTTCCCGACATGAACGGCTTCAGCGTCACGAAACGGCTCCGCGGTGCGGGGTACACGGCACCGATCCTGTTCCTCACCGCCAAGGACGAGACCGAAGACAAGATCGCGGGCCTCAACGCCGGCGGCGACGACTACGTCACCAAGCCGTTCAGCCTCGACGAGATCGTCGCCCGCATCCAGGCGATCCTGCGCCGCACGATGCAGGCCGACGAGGAGTCGGTCATCCGCGCGGGCGAGCTGACGATGGACCAGGACACGCACGACGTGCTCGTCGGCGACGCCTCGATCGACCTCAGCCCGACCGAGTTCAAGCTGCTGCGCTACCTCATGCTCAACCCCAACCGCGTGCTGTCGAAGGCGCAGATCCTCGATCACGTGTGGGAGTACGACTTCAACGGCGACGCCGGCATCGTCGAGAGCTACATCTCCTACCTGCGCCGCAAGATCGATCCGCACTCCACCGAGCCCCTCATCCAGACCAAGCGCGGCTTCGGCTACATGCTGAAGGCGGGCAAGACCGCCTGACGCGCGGTCGCTGATCCGCCACCACCATCCCGAGAAGAGGGGCCGCCCTGGCGAAGAAGACGGATGCGGTCACCCGGTGGTGGCGTGGCATCAGCCTGCGCGCGAAAGTCACCAGCGTCACGGTGATCCTGCTGGCCGTGGGCCTCATCGCGGCGGGATTCGGCACGGCGTACTTCCTGCGCAACACCCTGATCGCGAACGTCGAGACGCAGCTGGACGCGCTGGCCCGCGCGGACGTCGCCGCGCCGCTGCTCGATCTGAAGGTCGAAGACGGCCAGCTGGTGACAGCTCCCATCGAGAACGCGCCGCCCACGGAGTATCGCGTCGCCATCTACGGACCGCCGACGGCGAGCTGCTGGACACAGCGGGCGGACGCGGCGGGCCCGAACCGGTCTTCCCGCCGAACATCTCACTCGATATCGCCCAGTCCCGGGAGCTGCAGCCGTTCTCGCTCTATTCCGATGACGGGGAGTACGAGTTCCGTGCGACGATCGCCGTTCAGGAGCTGACGGGCGCCGGCGTCCTCTACACCCAGCTCGTCGCCCTTCCGCTCGCCTCGACCTACCAGGTGGTGGCTCAGTACATCGGCATCTACAGCTTCCTGGCGATGATCATCCTCGTCGCGAGCGCCTTCTTGACGCGGTGGCTCGTGACGCTGACGTTCCGCAGCCTCGGCCAGGTCGAATCGACCGCGATGGCGATCTCCGCGGGCGACTTCAGTCAGCGCCTGACCGACATCGAGCCGATGACCACCGAGGTCGGTCGCCTCAAGTCGGCGATCAACGCGATGCTCGGCCGCGTGGACGCGGCACTGTCGCAGCGAGACTCCTCGGTGCGCCAGATGCGCCGGTTCATCGGCGATGCCAGCCACGAGCTGCGCACTCCGCTCGTCACGGTGCGCGGCTACGCCGAGCTCTACCGGATGGGCGCGATCTCGGGCGACGATGACGTGGCGCAGGCGATGGACCGCATCGAGAAGGAAGCGATGCGGATGGGCGTGCTCGTCGAGGACCTCCTGGCCCTCGCCCGCCTCGACGAGCGCCGCGACGTGATCATCGGCCCCGTCGACCTGCGTCCGATCGCGCGGGATGCCGCACTCGACGTGCGCGCGACGTCACCGCTGCGCTCGGTGACGGTGATCGACACGACGATCGCGGTGCCACCCGTACCTCCTCTCCCTGCCGAGACGACGACGGATGAGGCGGACAACGCCCGCCGTCGCGGCGCTCCTCCCACCTCGACCGTCGCCCGGGTCGGAGGCGGAGCACTCTCGCTGCTGCGCCGCAAGCCCCGGCCCGTCTCTGCCGCGCAGACATCCGCGACCGGCGAGATGCCCTCGGTCACGCCTGTCGAACCCGGTCCGGTCGGCGGCGCGAGCCCGCCCGATCGTGCTGGGCGATGAGAACCGCATCCGACAGGTGGTGGCGAACCTGCTCGGCAACGCCCGCCGGTTCACCGCGGAGGACTCGCCGATCGACCTGCGGATCGGCGTGGACGCCTCGCGCCGGCATGGGCTGGATCGAGGTCGCCGACCACGGCGAGGGCATCCCCGAGCAGATCCGCGACAAGATCTTCCAGCGATTCTGGCGCGCCGACACGTCGCGGGCGCGCGAGACGGGCGGCACCGGTCTCGGCCTGTCGATCGTCGCGTCGATCGTCGAGGCGCTGCACGGCGCCGTCGACGGTCGACGAGACCCCGGGCGGCGGAGCGACGTTCCGCGTGTCCTTCCCGCTCGCGCAGGATCGGGATGCCGCGGAGCACCTGCATGATCGAGACCCAGCCGCTGGCGCGCCTCGCGACTCCCCGCGAGTGAGCGCCGGCTCCTCCCCAGTCACGCCGCGCCGCGGCATCCTCACCAGCGTGCTCCGTGACGCGCGGGCGGCCGCACCGCCGACTTCTAGCGTGGGTCTCCCACCCACGATCAAGGAGTTCCCATGGCCGTCTTCTCCGTCGACAGCGACGCCGTCTTCGCCACCACGGCCGCCGTGCGCGGCACGATCGACCGCCTGCAGGGCGAGACCCAGGCGATGCTCACCCAGCTGACCCAGCTGCAGGCGTCCTGGACCGGCAGCGCGGCCGTCGCGTTCCAGACCGTCGTCGACCAGTGGCGGGCCACGCAGCGGCAGGTCGAGGACTCGCTGGCGGGCATCAACACCGCCCTGGCCACCGCCGGGCGCCAGTACGCGGAGGCCGAGCAGGCCACGACGAGCCTGTTCCGCTGAGGCCGCCACGGGCACGGCACACAGCAGAAGAGCCCCTCCCGAAGGAGGGGCTCTTCTGTGGATTCAGCCTTGCTGACGCCGAGTGGTGTGGATCAGAAGTCCATGCCACCGGTCGGGTCGCCCGCCGGAGCGCCGACCTTCTCGGGCTTGTCGGCGACGACGGCCTCGGTCGTGAGGAACAGCGCGGCGATCGACGCGGCGTTCTGCAGAGCCGAGCGGGTGACCTTCGCCGGGTCGATGATGCCCTGAGCGAAGAGGTCGCCGTACTCGCCGGTCGCGGCGTTGAGGCCGTGACCCGCGGGCAGCTCCGCGACCTTGTTCGCCACGACACCGGGCTCGAGACCGGCGTTCAGCGCGATCTGCTTGAGCGGGGCCTCGATCGCGACGCGCACGATGTTCGCACCGGTCGCCTCGTCGCCGACGAGGCTCGTGAGGGCCTCGCTGTCGAACGCGACCTTGCCGGCCTGGATGAGCGCGACGCCACCACCGGGGACGATGCCCTCCTCGACGGCTGCCTTCGCGTTGCGAACGGCGTCCTCGATGCGGTGCTTGCGCTCCTTGAGCTCGACCTCGGTCGCCGCACCCGCCTTGATGACGGCGACGCCGCCGGCGAGCTTGGCCAGACGCTCCTGGAGCTTCTCGCGGTCGTAGTCGCTGTCGGTGTTGTCGATCTCGCGACGGATCTGGGTCACGCGACCCTCGATCTGCGACGCCTCGCCGGCACCCTCGATGATCGTGGTCTCATCCTTGGTGATGATGACCTTGCGGGCACGACCGAGCAGGTCGAGCGTCGCGTTCTCGAGCTTGAGGCCGACCTCTTCGGTGATGACCTGTCCGCCCGTGAGGATCGCGATGTCCTGCAGCTGCGCCTTGCGACGGTCGCCGAAGCCGGGAGCCTTGACGGCAGCCGACTTGAAGATGCCGCGGATCTTGTTGAGCACGAGAGTCGCAAGCGCCTCGCCCTCGACGTCCTCGGCGATGATGACGAGCTCCTTGCCGTCCTGGATCACCTTGTCGACGATCGGCAGAAGGTCCTTGATGTTCGAGATCTTCTGGTTCGCGATCAGGATGTACGCGTCCTCGAAGACGGCCTCCTGGCGCTCCGGGTCGGTGACGAAGTACGGGTTGATGAAGCCCTTGTCGAAGCGCATGCCCTCGGTGAGCTCGAGCTCGGTGCCGAAGGTCTGCGACTCCTCGACGGTGACGACGCCTTCCTTGCCGACCTTGTCGATCGCCTCGGCGATCAGGTCGCCGATGGTGGTGTCGGCAGCCGAGATCGAGGCCGTGGCGGCGATCTGCTCCTTGGACTCGACGGGCTTGGCCGAAGAGAGCAGCTCGTCGGAGATGGCCTGGACGGCCTTCTCGATGCCCTTCTTGAGCGAGATGGGGTCTGCGCCGGCCGCGACGTTGCGCAGGCCTTCCTTGACGAGTGCCTGGGCCAGCACGGTTGCGGTGGTGGTTCCGTCACCGGCGACGTCGTCGGTCTTCTTGGCGACCTCCTTGACGAGCTCCGCGCCGATCTTCTCGAAGGGGTCCTCGAGCTCGATCTCCTTGGCGATGGAAACGCCGTCGTTGGTGATCGTGGGAGCGCCCCACTTCTTCTCAAGTACGACGTTGCGACCGCGGGGGCCCAGTGTCACCTTGACGGCGTCGGCCAGGATGTTGAGGCCGCGCTCGAGACCACGACGGGCCTCCTCGTCGAAAGCGATGATCTTAGCCATGTGTTTTTCGTCCCTCCCGGACGTTGCGATGTCTTAGCACTCAGATGAGTCGAGTGCTAATCCATTCTGGCACTCGCCCCTACCGAGTGCAAGCCACGGGGAAGGATGCCGTGACGCACGAGCGTCATGAAACGCCGGTGCCCCGCCTCGGTGGGAGACGGGGCACGAACGGATCGCGGTGGCGGTGGCGGGTCAGGCGACGACGCGAACGGACTCGGCCTGCGGACCCTTCTGCCCGGCGCCGACCGTGAATTCGACGGTCTGGCCCTCTTCGAGCACGCGGAATCCGCTCATGTCGATGTTCGAGTAGTGGACGAAGACGTCCTGCCCATCCGCCACGGTGATGAAGCCGAAGCCCTTCTCGGCGTTGAACCACTTCACGGTGCCCTGGGTCATCTGAATCTCCTGTAGTGCGGGGGAACAGGGCCATCGTATGCACGCGCGGCGGGCCGGAATCGTCGCGAAGGCAACTGTTGACACGCATGCATCGAAGTGTTTACCGCGCTGAAACACGCGGCACCCGATGCGTCAGGGCGCGGGCGTCTCCGTCGGCGGGTTGGCCGTGCGATCCAGTCCGATCACGACCGTCAGCTGCTTCGCCTCGGGGTCGTCCGCCGGCTGGTAGACGTCGCTCTGCTCGAGCTTCGCCCCGCCGATCACCTCGGCGAGACCCGCCGCCGCCGCTTCGTCGGTGGGGAGGTAGTAGTAGATCGTCGTCTCGGGGAAGTCCGTCGAGCCCGCTTCGCTGGCCAGCACGGTGTCCTCCGCCCATCCGGCGGCGACCACCACGTCCTTCATCCGGGTGGCCAGGCCCTGCTCCGGCGTGGCGTTGAGCACGAGCACGTCGTAGGTCGTGTCGACGATCGGGGTGACGATCGGCAGCGGGGTCACCGACGGCGTGGGCGTCGGGAACAGCACGACCCGGCCGGTGACGATCAGCGTGCCGAAGATGCCGACCGCGACGAGCACGATCGTCGCGAGGACGGCCCACAGCAGCACGACCCAGCCGCGCATCCGCGGGTTCTCGGCACGATGCGCGCCGACCCGGCCCGCATCCGCGGGGAGGTCGTCGAAGCGATCCCGCGGGAAGGTCGTTCTCGGCACTCCACGATGGTACCCGTACGCGTGAGCCGCGCCGGATTCATCGACGCGCCGGCATCCGCTCGAACGGTCAGCGCGGCGCGCCGGAGGCCCGCGCGAGACGCGCCTGCTGACGCGCGTCGCGGATGCGGCGGAGGCGCTTGACGAGCATGGGGTCGTGCTCCTGCGCGTCGGTCGTGTCGATCAGGCGACCCGAGGAGCTGGTAGTACCGGGCCGGCGCCAGACCGAGCTCGGAGCGGATCGCCTCCTCCTTCGCGCCGGCGTGCCGACGCCATTCCGCCTCGAACTCGAGGATGGCGCGGTCGCGGTCGCTGAGGGGCACGTCGTCACGCTAGCGCGGCTCCGGCGCCGCCTCCCGCGCGCCACTCCACGAATGCGCCGAGTGGGTCCACGGCCGCCAGCGGAACGCCGTCGCGCCCGAGGACGAAGCCGCCCCACGCGGCGGGATCGACGGGCGGCCGCCACTGCGCGTGCAGAGCCGGCGGGTCGATCGAGATCCACACCGCATCCATCGCCGCGATCGTCTCGAGGAGGCGCTCGCGCCCGGCGCGCGGGATGTGCGGCAGGACTCCCGGCGTCGTGATGACGAGCGTGGCGCCCGACGGCGCGCGCGCGGCGAGGCTGCTCGAGCACCGCCGGGTCGGTCGCGTCGCCCGCCACCAGCAGCGGCGGGTCGGCGGCGGCGATGTCCAGCGCCGCCTCGATGCGCGCGGCGCGACCCTGCTCCCCCGGCCACACCAGGCTGAGGAGGAAGCGCCGGTCCTCGGCATCCGTCGCATCGAGGGGGGCGAGGTCGATGCCCGCGCGCCAGACGACCTCCGGCATCCGCAGCGGCGGGTCTCCGCTCACCGCCGATTCGAGGACGACGGTCGAGACGCCGTCGAGCGGGTCGAGGTCGACCGCCGCCGCGATACCGGTACGAATAGCGATCGGGGTACAGGCACAGTCCCGCGCTCGCGCCGATCTCGAGCAGCGCGATCGGACCCTCGATGCCGCTCAGCGCGGGCAGCAGGGCGGCGCAGCGCAGCGGCTCGTTGGTCTGCAGGCTGCGGCGCGCGCACTCCGCGACGAGCTCGTCGGCATGGGCGCCCACCCACTCCGCCCACTCGCGATACGGCCGCTCCGGCGCACCGAGCATCCGCGTGACGGCGAACACGAGCGGCGGCTGACGGTGCGTCGCCGGGATGCGGCCGAGGATCGCCGCGACGGCGGGGTCGGCGGCGACCCCGGCGGCCCAGTCGGCGTAGAGGGCCGACCGGCCCGGAGCCTCGTCGCGCGCGAAGCGGCCGTAGCGCTCGGCGACGTCTCCGGCGACGGCGGATGCGGCATCCATCGGACCATTGTCGCCGTCGGCGTGCCGACGCGGGCGAGCCTCGCGGCGCGCGGTGGGCGAGAATGGAGGTCTGCCCTAGGAGGACTCCATGACCTACAGCGTTGACAAGACCGACGCGCAGTGGCGCGCCGAGCTCGATCCCGAGCAGTACCAGGTGCTGCGCGAAGCGGCGACCGAGCGCCCGTGGACGGGCGAGCTGCTCGACGAGAGCCGTGCGGGCCTCTACACGTGCGCGGCGTGCGGCTCGGAGCTGTTCCAGAGCGGCACGAAGTTCGACTCGCACTGCGGATGGCCGAGCTTCTACGAGTCGGTGCGGCCGGAGGCGGTCGAGCTGATCGAAGACCGCACGCACGGGATGCTGCGCACCGAAGTGCGGTGCGCGACGTGCGGCTCGCACCTCGGACACGTGTTCCCGGACGGCGTGGGCACGCCGACCGGCGACCGCTACTGCATGAACTCGATCGCCCTCGAGTTCACCCCCGAGACGCGTGACCGGCGCTCTGGAGGCGGTTCGCGCTCGTCGCTCGTGGTCGAAGGTGACGGATGCCGCGCCGACGCGCGCCGAGATGCTCACGCTCGTCTCCGCCGCCGGGCGCGTCGCCGACCACTCGTCGCTGCGCCCGTGGCGGCTGATCGAGCTGCGCGGCGCCGACCGCGAACGCCTCGGCCGCGCGATCAACAAGGCGAACGGCGACAGCGGCATCTCGTCCAAGCCGCTGCGCGCGCCGCTGCTGATCGCCGTGGTCGTCAGCTACCGCAAGAGCAAGGTGCCGCGCGTGGGAGCAGGAGGCGGTCGCCTCGGGCGTCGCCCACGTGCTGAGTCTGCTGCTGGACGAAGCCGGCTGGGGCGTGTTCTGGCGCACCGGCGACTACACGCGCAGCAAGGCGGTCGCCAAGGCGCACGGTCTCGGCAAGAACGAGGAGCTGCTCGGCTGGCTGTACGTGGGCGGCAAGCCGCCGCGCGCACGCCAGGGCCGTCGCAAGGCCGTCGATGCGCGGCACCACGTGTCGCGGATGCCGTCGCAGAAGTCCGACAGGACCGACAAGCCCGAGAAGGGCGAGAAGGTCTAGCGACGCAGGCGCCGCCACGGCACGGTCGCGACCACGACCGACAGCAGGGCGACGAGCACCATCGCGAGCTCCTGCACCAGACCGGGGCTCGCCGGCGCCGGCCACAGCGCATCCAGCGCGAACGACGTGCCGAGCTGGCCGACGACCGCGCCGAGCCCGAGGAGCAGCACGCCCGTGTGCGCGACGAGCGCGGCCGACATGAAGATGTAGACGACGCCGATCGCGCCGCCGAGGTAGAGCCAGACCTCGGCGGGGAAGCGTCTCCGGCATCCCCACCAGGGCGACGTGGATGAGCGCTGCGATCACGAGGATCACCGTGCCACCGGCGAAGTTGACGAAAGTGGCCGTCAGCGGCGTCCCCACCCGCTGGCGGAGCCGCCCGTTGGTCGCCTGCTGCCAGGCGATGCCGATGCCGGTCAGCAGCGGAAGCACCAGCATCCACAGCGGGATGCCGCTCAGCCCGTCGCCGGTCAACGCGATCGCCACCGCGACCAGCGCCAGCGCGCCGCCGATGAGTCGCGGCGTGGTCACGGCGACGACTCCGGCCGGGCCGTAGCCGATCCGGTCGAGCACGAGGCCGCACAGCGCCTGGCCGGCCACGACGCCGACGGTGAACAGCGAGACGCCGATGATGCCGACCGCGATGCCCTGCGTGGCGACGGTCAGGGCTCCCGCGGCGCCGCCCGCCAGCATCCACCACGGGATCGCCGCGGGTGCGCACACCGGTGACGAGCGCCGTGAAGCCGCGGCGCCCGATCGGCAGCGCGGCCGACAGCACGATCAGGATGACCAGTCCGGACCCGAACGAGACCGCCGCCGCAACCAGCCCGTCGTCGAGGCGCGCCCCGAGCTGCCCGTTGATCCGAGCCTGGAGCGCGGTGAAGACGCCGACGAGCACCGCGCCGCCGAGCGCCATCCAGGCGGGCATGCGGGGGCGGGTCACTCCCCCATCATGCCGGGGCGACGGCGACTCGCCAGACGCGTCGGATGCCCCGGTTACCCTGGAGTGTGCCCATCTCCACCCGGACGCGCTCCCTTCTCACCTGGCTGCCCGCGACGATTCTCGTCGTCGTGATCGGGCTCATCGTGCTCGCCACGTTCGCCGTGCAGGGGTCGTGGTGGGCCGAGGAGAACCCCGCCGCCTCGACCGACCAGAAGGCCTCGGACGGGTCGAGCATGCTGACGGATGCCGGCTTCGACTACGTGAACGTCGAGGGCATCGTCCGCGTGCGGATCGGCGAGGGCGCGCTCCCGGCCGAGCAGCTCGGCATGGGTGCCGACACCGAGAAGTCCGCCGAGTTCCGGCGTCCGGTGCGGGCGATCGTCGCGGGAGGCGACGACGTCTACGTGGTCGACGACATCGCCGGCCTCACCGCCGTCACCGAAGGCGGTGAGCTCGCATCGGTCGTGCTCGCGTTCGACAATCCGGGAACGTGGACGGATGCCGTCAACCTCGTGCGCTCTCTCGCACCCACGTACGGGTGGGACCAGGCCCAGATCGACGGACTCGAAGGCCAGCTCGCCGACTTCAACCGCGACGGAACCGGCGATGCGTTCACCGCGGTCGTCGGCCCGTCGGACGGCGGCGCCCGCGTGACCGCGACGCTGTACTTCGACCGCGGCAGCGGCACGACGCCGGTGACGCTGACGTTCGAGCCGGCCCGTAGGCCTGGCCCGCCGGAGCGCGCACGCGCGAGTGCTGCATTTCCTGCGACCGCGCGTCGCGCGACGCAGCGCTCGCAGGAAAGTGCAGCGCTCGCGGGCAGCGTCGCGCAGGCCGGGTCATTGGACCTATGGAGCCGACTACGGGACTTGAACCCGTAACCCCCTAATTACAAGTTAGGTGCGCTACCAATTGCGCCAAGTCGGCAGGTGGTCAAGTCTAACGAAACCGACCGTGCGGCATCCGACCTACGGAGCAGGGGTGGGGGTCACGCTGGGCGACGGGGTCACCGTCGGCGTCGGCGTGCTGTAGTACGCGTCGCTCGCGCTGGTCAGCACGAACTGCGCGAACTCCTTGGGATCGTCCAGCGCGCCGACGTACTGGATGCCGTTCACGAGCACCATCGGCGTGCCCGTGAGGGCGACGTCCTTCGTGTCGGGCAGGCCCTGGAGCGCCCGTTCGGTCGCGGACTTCGCCCAGGAGGCGAACTCCTGCTTCTCGATGCAGGAGCGCACGATCTTCGGCGACTCCGCGCCACGGGCCTGGGCGATGTCGGCGATCTCGACGTCGGTGTAGCCGTCGGAGTCGACGGCGGGCTGCTCGGCGAGCAGGGCGTTGTTGAACGCGAAGAAGGTGTCGGGCGAATGGGTCGCCACACAGGCGGCCGCGGCGGCGGCGCGCAGCGAGTACTTCGTGCCGTTGGACTTGGCGGTGAGCATCGCGACCGGGTAGTACGTCAGCGTCGCGGCGCCCTCGTTCACCCACTTGGAGAGCTGCTGGACGTTCGCGACCTGGAAGTCGTGCGAACCGGTGGAGAGGTAGTCGACGTACACGCGGATGTCGACGACGGGCTGCTCTGTGGCGGCCGGCGTCGGGGTCGGCTCAGGGGTCGGCGTCTCGGCGGGCACGGCTTCGAGCGTCTGCGCGGCGGCTTCGTCGTCGACCGTGCCGGACTCTTCGGCCGAACCGACTCCGCTGACCGTCGTGACCACGAACCCGTCGTCGGTCACGTTGGCGGGGTTGAGCAGCGGCTGAGAGGTCGCGGAGGTGACCGCCCAGGTGACGACGACGGCCGCGATCGCCACGACGGCGACGATGGCCGTCGCGATGGAGGCGGTGCGGATGACGCGCGCTCGCGACTGCTGTGCCTGTACCTGCTGGGCCTTCTCGCGGACCGCGTGACGGCGGTCCCGCTCAGCGGGAACGTGCGGGGTTTCGTCGCTCGACATGGGACCTCTCGGGGCGAACTGCGGGCCGGTCGGCCCTGCGGCCGCACGAAGAGGCGACCGACGACGATGCTAACCAGGCAGGCTGGGAAATACCCAGACGGCGCCTGCGCGCGGCCCGTGTCATACTTGACGAACGCCCGAAGAAGGGCGTGCGGTTCGCCCCGCAAATTCCATCACTACGGATCGTCCGGCACGTACCTGCCGGTGAAGGAGAAGAATCATGGCGTCAGTCACGTTCGACAACGCAACGCGCTTGTACCCCGGGGGCACACGTGCCGCCGTCGACAAGCTCAACCTCGAGGTCGGAGACGGGGAATTCCTCGTTCTCGTCGGACCCTCCGGATGTGGCAAGTCCACGTCCCTGCGCATGCTGGCCGGCCTCGAAGAGGTCAACTCGGGCCGCATCCTCATCGGCGACCGCGACGTCACCGACGTCCCGCCGAAGGACCGCGACATCGCGATGGTGTTCCAGAACTACGCGCTGTACCCGCACATGACGGTCGCCGAGAACATGGGCTTCGCCCTGAAGATCGCCGGCGTCGGCAAGGACGAGCGCGCCGCACGCGTGCTCGAGGCCGCCAAGCTCCTCGACCTCGAGGACTACCTCACCCGCAAGCCGAAGGCCCTCTCGGGTGGTCAGCGTCAGCGCGTCGCGATGGGTCGCGCCATCGTCCGCCAGCCGCAGGTGTTCCTCATGGACGAGCCGCTGTCGAACCTCGACGCGAAGCTGCGCGTGCAGACGCGTACGCAGATCGCGTCGCTGCAGCGCCGCCTCGGCGTCACCACGGTCTACGTCACGCACGACCAGACCGAGGCCCTCACCATGGGTGACCGCATCGCCGTGCTGAAGGACGGACTCCTGCAGCAGGTCGGCTCCCCGCGCGACCTGTACGAGCGCCCGAACAACGTGTTCGTCGCCGGCTTCATCGGCTCGCCCGCCATGAACCTGTTCCCGGCGGACCTCGCCGAGGGCGGCGTCCAGTTCGGCTCCGAGGTCGTTCCGCTCGACCGCGACACGGTCGGCCGTGCCAACGGCAGCCAGGTCACCGTCGGCGTCCGCCCCGAGGACATCGTCGTCGGCCCCGCCGACGGCAAGGGCCTCTCGGTCGTCGTCGACCTCGTCGAGGAGCTCGGCGCGGACGGCTACCTCTACGGCCACACCGACATCGCCGGCAAGCGCACCGACATCGTCGCTCGCGTCGACGGCCGCCGTCACCCCAACGCGGGTGAGACGGTCACGCTCGCCGCGACCGCCGGTCACGTGCACGCGTTCGACCTCGAGACGGGCGAGCGCCTCAACGACGCTCCGGTCATCTCGGGCAGCTGATATCGCGACCGCGGCGCGGAGGGTCTCTGACCCCCCGCGCCGCGGTTTTCTCTATCCGCAGTCGTCGACGGGGATCCAGATGCCAGACGCACTCAGCATCACCGCGAGTTCGGTCGACCCGGGGCTGCTGTCGCTTCCGTGGTCGACACCGCTCGCCGAATGGCCGAGCAGCACGATCGTGTTCCTGCCCAAGGGCCTCTCGCGCCACCTGGTGCGCTTCGCGAACCTCTCCGGCCGGGTCGTGGCCATCAAGGAGACGACCGAGGAGATGGCCCGCCGCGAGTACGACATGCTCGGCAACCTCGATCGCCTCGACGCCCCGTGCGTCGATCGCGTCGCGGTGATCGCCGGGCGGACGGATGCCGCGGGCAAGCCGCTGCCGGCCGCGCTCGTCACCGCGCACCTGAAGTTCTCCCTCCCCTACCGCGCGCTGTTCACACAGGTGCTGCGGCCCGACACCGCGAACCGTCTGGTGGATGCGCTCGCCGTGCTGCTGGTGCGCCTGCACAACGTCGGCTTCTTCTGGGGCGATGTGTCGCTGTCGAACACGCTCTTCCGCCGTGACGCGGGCGCGTTCGCCGCGTACCTCGTGGATGCCGAGACCGGAGAGCTGCACGAGAGCGGCCTGACCGCCGGGCAGCGCGCCCACGATCTCGACGTGGCCCGCACGAACATCGCCGGCGAGATCATGGACCTCGAAGCCGGCGGACGGCTCGAGGGCGGGGTGGACGCGATCGCGATCGCGGACGGCATCATGTCGTCGTACCGTTCGCTGTGGACGGCGCTCACCGACGAGGAGGCGTTCTCGGCGAACGAGTCCTGGCGCATCACCGAGCGCGTCCAGCGCCTCAACGACCTCGGCTTCGACATCGGGGAGATGTCGATCCAGGCGCTGACCGACGGCACGAAGGTCTCGATCCAGCCGAAGGTCGTGGATGCCGGCCATCACCAGCGCCGGCTGCTGCGGCTCACCGGACTCGACGTCGAGGAGAACCAGGCACGTCGGCTGCTGAACGACCTCGACGAGTTCCGCGCGCGCATCTCACGCCTCGGCGACGACGAGGAGATGGTCGCGCACGAGTGGCTGACGCGCGTGTTCGAGCCGGTGGTGAAGGCGATCCCGTTCGAACTGCGCGCCAAGCTCGAGCCCGCCGAGGTGTTCCACCAGGTGCTCGAGCACCGCTGGTACATGTCCCAGGCGCGCGGCAAGTCGGTGCCGCTCGCCGAAGTGCTCACGAGCTACATCGACGACGTGCTCAGCCATCGCCGCGACGAGGCGACCCTCATGGGTCCCGTCACCGAGACGATGGCGCTGCCGGTCATCACCGCCGACATCCCCATCCAGGACGACGACGAAGCCGACAGCGTCGACTGGCGCGATCTGGTCTAGCAGCCGAGGCTCAGTACCCGACGGTGAAGCGCTCGCGCGAGTGCTTCGGGTTCTCGATCTCGTCCACGACCGCGACACCCAGGTCGGGCCCGGAGATGTACGACTCGCCCTCGGCATCCGTCACGATCACATCGCCGCCGTCCCGGTAGGTGCCCGTCCGCTCACCCGGGTTCCACACGCCGAAGCCGCCGGCCGGGTGGATGTAGAACCAGTCGCGCGCGGCGCCGGTCGCCTGCAGGTCCTCGAGGATGCCGATCGCCTCGAGCGCCTCGGGCTTGTACTCCTCGGTGAAGGAGTCGAGGTCGACCACTCGCGGGCCGCCGGGCGCGACGAGGCTGCCCCCGGCGCCGCCGATGATGCCGACGCGCACGTTCGCGGGCAGCTCGGCGACGAGCTCCTCGACGCCGGGCCGCACCTTGCCGACCATGTCACCGCGGGCCGGGATCGTCGAGACGATCACCTCGACGCCCTCGAGCTCGGCGACCAGGCCGGGCACGTCCAGAATCGTGCCCTCGACGTAGGTGGCGCCCTCGACGCGCTCGGCGGGCACCGAACGCGCGACCGATACGACCGTGTGGCCCCTGCTCACCGCCTCGGCGACGATGTTGCGGCCGGCGTAGCCGGTTCCTCCGATGACGGCGATGCGGGTCATGCTGTTCCTTTCGACGGGGTCGTCGGTAGCAAGGTCGATCCGGCGTGATTCATTCCCTCGAATGGACAGATGACGCTATGAGTCGGACTGCGAGCGCAGGGTGGAGACCTGATAGAGGGCGACGGATGCCGCGATCCCGGCGTTCAGCGACTCGGTGGCCGCATCGATCGGGATGGAGACGATCTGATCGCACGTCTCGCTCACGAGGCGCGAGAGCCCCTTGCCCTCGGAGCCGACGACGATCACGACCGGACGGTCGGCGAGCTCGAGCGCCGGCAGCGAGACGTCGCCGCCGCCGTCGAGTCCGAGCACGAACACGCCCTGCTTCTTGAAGTCCTTGAGGGTGGAGGTCAGGTTCGGCGCGATCGCGACGGGGATGCGCGCGGCGGCTCCCGCGCTCGTCTTCCACGCGGCGCTGTTGACGCTCGCCGAGCGCCGCTGGGGCAGGATCACTCCGTGCCCGCCGAACGCGCCGGTGGAGCGGATGATCGCCCCGAGGTTGCGCGGGTCGGTGATGCCGTCCAGCGCGACGAACAGCGGCGTGTGGCCCTTGTCGATCACGTTCTCGAGCAGGTCCTGCGGGTGCGCGTACTCGTACGGCGGCACCTTGAGGGCGACGCCCTGGTGCACGCCGTCGAAGCCGGCCATGCGGTCCAGCTCGGGGCGCGTGACCTCCATGACGGGGATCTCGCGGTGGGTGGCGATCGAGAGCATCTCCTTGACCCGGTCGTCCATCTCGACGCGCTGGGCGATGTAGAACGCCGTGGCCGGGATCTTCGCGCGCAGCGCCTCGAGGACGGAGTTGCGGCCGGTCACCACCTCGGTGTCGTCATCCTTCTTCGCCGCGCGCGGGCGCGACTGCGCCTGCCCGGCGGGCTTGCCCTTGCCGCCCGCGGCGGCGTAGCGATCCTGCGCGGCCTTCCGCTTGCCGGCGGGGTGCCACGCGCGGTCCTCCGCCTTGGGGGTCGGCCCGCGACCCTCGAGCGAGCGCTTGTTCTTGCCGCCCGTGCCCTTCGTGGGGCCCTTCTTGCCCTTGCTGGCGCCCGGGCGCCCCGGCTTGCTACCGGCCATGAATACTCCAATGTGTTGCGTCGTTCGTGTCTTCGAGCGTGATGCCCGCGGCAGCGACGGCGTCGCGGATGCGATCGGCCGCTGCCCAGTCTTTGGATGCGCGCGCCGCGGCGCGCTGGGAGATGAGGCTCTGCACGAGCGCGTCGAGCGCCGTCGCCTCTGCGCCCGGACGGCGCGGACTGCCACGCCGGGTCGAGCGGGTCGATCCCGAGCAGGCCCGTCATGGTCGCGACGTCGGCGAATGCCCGCGTGGTGGCCTCGAGGTCGCCCTCGTCGAGCGCCGTGTTGCCGGCGCGCACGGTCTCGTGCAGCACCGCGAGCGCCTGGGGGACGCCGAGGTCGTCGTCCATCGCCGCGGCGAACCGATCGGGGACGCGCGCGTCGATGCGGCGATCGTCGGTGTCGTCCTGGAGCACGCGCACGGCGCGCTCGAGGAAGGTGCGGATGCGCTCCAGCGCGGTCTCGGCTTCGTCGAACGAGGATGCCGTGATGTCGAGGCTCGAGCGGTAGTGGGCGGCGGCGAGTGCGTAGCGGACGACGAGCGGGTCGCGTTCGCGCAGGACGTCGGCGGCGAGCAGGAAGTTGTCGAGCGACTTCGACATCTTCTGGTCGCCGACGGTGACGAGCCCGTTGTGCACCCAGTAGCGCGCGAACGGGTCGCCGGCCGCGGTGGACTGGGCCAGCTCGTTCTCGTGGTGCGGGAACCGCAGATCGAGCCCTCCGCCGTGGATGTCGAACTCCGGCCCGAGATAGCGCCGCGACATCGCCGAGCACTCGATGTGCCAGCCCGGTCGGCCCGGTCCCCAGGGCGAGGTCCACGTGGCGCTGTCCGGCTCGTCGGCCTTCGCGCCCTTCCACAGTGCGAAATCCCGAGGGTCGCGCTTCCCGCGGGGATCCGCATCCGTCGCGGGCTCCATCGCGTCGAGCGACTGGCGGGTCAGCGAGCCGTACTCGCTCCAGGAGCGCACGTCGAAGTACACGTCACCGCTGGCCGCGTAGGCGTGATCCGCGGCGATGAGCCGTTCGATGAGCTCCTGCATCTGCGGAATCGACGCCGTCGCCCGCGGCTCGTACGTCGGCGGGGCGATGCCGATCGCGGCATACGCGCGTGAGAACTCCAGCTCCATCCGGTACGCCAGCGCCCACCACGGCTCCTGGGCCGTCGCGTTCGCGAGCACCTTGTCGTCGATGTCGGTCACATTGCGCACGAACGTGACCCGTCCGTACCGGTGGGTGAGCCACCGACGGAGGATGTCGAAGCTCAGCGCTCCGCGCAGGTGGCCGATGTGCGGGCCGGACTGGACGGTCGGGCCGCAGACGTACACCGTCACGTTCGAGGGGTCGAGCGGCACGAAATCGCGCAGAGCCTGCGCTTTGGTGTCGTAGAGCCTCACGGGCGGTGTACCGGGTGTCACCGCACCAGCCTACCGGCGGGCCGCGGGCCGAACCTGGGCGTGACGGCCGCTCGCTCGCCGGTTCGTCCGCGTCGCGAAGGTGCCTGTAGAACTGGAGGGTGCTTCATGTCCTGGCCGTCCTCGCCGCAGCACTGCTGTTCGGCACGACGGGCACATCGATGGCGCTCGGACCCGATGACACCACTCCCCTGTCGGTGGGCGCCGTGCGCCTCGTCATCGGCGGCACCGGGCTCGCGGTGATCGCGTTCGTCCTCGCCCGCCGCCACGCCCGGCAGGCACCGGCCGCCGCGCCGCCGCGCTCCCTCAGCCTGTCGAGGAGCGGCATCCGCCCCCTCGCCCTCATGGCGCTGACCGGCTTCTGCCTCGCTCTGTACCAGCCGCTGTTCTTCCTCGGGACGGAGCGCAACGGCGTCGCCGTCGGCACGGTCGTGGCCCTGGGCTCCGCGCCGATCCTGGCCGGGCTCCTCGAGTGGGGACTGACCCGCCGGGTGCCCAGCGGCACATGGATGACGGCGACCGCGCTGGCCACCGTCGGCGTCGTGCTGCTCGGATTCGGCGGCGAGGCTGCGGGTTCCGGCGGCGGAGGCGGCACCGACCCGATCGGCCTCCTCGGCAGCGTGGGCGCCGGGGCGACGTTCGCGGTGATCGCGAACGTCCAGCGCCGGCTGCTCGACGAGGGCTGGGATCCGTTCACCGTGGTCGGGTCGATGGGCGCGAGCTCCGCGGTGATGTCGGCGCTCGTGCTGCCGTTCGTCGATCTCTCGTGGCTCGCGACGACGGCCGGGCTCGTCATGGCGCTGTGGCTCGGGATCGCGACGATCTCGATCGCCTACGTGATGTTCACGTGGGGCCTGGGCGGGCTCACGGCCGCGACCGCCGCCACCCTCACGCTCGGCGAGCCGCTGACCGCCAGCATCCTGGGCATCGTCGTGCTCGGCGAGCGGCTCTCGGTGCTCGCGATCGTCGGCCTCGCGATCCTCGCCACCGGACTCGCGCTGCTCGCGTGGGGCTCGCGCGCCCCGCGAGACCCCGTGCCGTTCGCGGTGGAGGGCTGAGCGTGCCGCACATCGACATCCGCATCGACGATCTCTCCGGCGCAGCGACGCGGGCGCTGATCGCCGCACATCTCGAGGGCATGCACGACACCTCGCCGCCCGAGAGCGTGCACGCGCTCGACATCGACGGTCTCCGGCATCCGTCGATCACGTTCTGGTCGGCGTGGATCGACGGCGAACTGGCGGGCATCGGCGCGCTCAAGACGATGGACGCCGAACGCGGCGAGCTCAAGTCGATGCGGGTCGACGACCGCTTCCGCGGCAGCGGCGTCGGGCGTGCGCTCCTGCGCCACATCATGGCGGCGGCGCGCGAGCGCGGAATGACGAGCCTCTGGCTCGAGACCGGCAGCCCCGACGACTTCGTGCCCGCCGTGCGCCTCTACGAGAGCGAGGGGTTCACACCGTGCGGGCCGTTCGAGGGCTACGCGGACGACCCGTTCTCGATCTTCATGACCCGCACCCTCTGACCTCGGTCAGGCCGGGACGACGAGCGCCATCGCGAAAGCCGAGACGCCCTCGCCGCGGCCGGTGAAGCCGAGCCCGTCGGTCGTGGTCGCCGACACCGAGACCGACGCGCCGCCGAGAGCGGCGGAGAGCACCGCTTCGGCCTCGGCCCGTCGCGCGGCGAACCGCGGTCGGTTGGCCTGCACCTGCACCGCGACGTTGCCGACCCGCCACCCCGCCTCGCCGAGCAGGCCGAGGGTGCGCGAGAGGAACGCGTCGGCGTGCGCCCCGGCGTACTCCGGATGATCGGTCCCGAAGTGCGTGCCGATGTCGCCGAGCCCCGCTGCCGACAGCAGGGCGTCGACGATCGCGTGGGCGACCGCATCGCCGTCGGAGTGGCCCGACAGTGCGGGCTCTCCCGGCCATTCGAGGCCCGCCAGCCAGAGCGACCCTTCCCCTCCGAACGCGTGGACGTCGGTGCCGATCCCCACGCGCGGAACGGGCATCGGATTCTCGAGATGCGCCATCGAAGGGCCGAGCGGATGCCGCGCCACGATCGATCGGGCCCGCTCGAGATCGGCGGCGGTGGTGATCTTGAACGCGAGTGCATCACCCTCGACGACCGACACGCTGTGCCCGGCCGCCGCCATGAGCGCCGCATCGTCGGTGAACTCGTGGTCGGCCGAACGATAGGCGGCCTCCAGGAGGTCGCGGCGGAACCCCTGCGGCGTCTGTGCGGCGGACAGCTCGGAGCGGTCGACGGCGGCCACGATCCGGTCGCCCTCGACCCGCTTGATCGTGTCGATCACGGGCAGGACCGGGATGGCGCCTGCCACGCCGGCGTCCACGGCGGCGATCACCCGCTCGAAGACCGCCGGGGGCGTCAGCGCGCGTGCGGCGTCGTGCACGAGCACGACCTCGACATCTCCCCAGAGCGCGTCCAGCCCGGCGGCGACGGACGCCTGGCGCGACGCCCCGCCGGTGACGACGGAGACCAGGTCGCGGAGGTCGCCGGCGGCGGCGATCGCGTCGGTGAGGGCATCGCCCTCGCGGCCCTCGGGCGCGACGATCACCACCTGCGCGTGCGGCCCGTCGAAGACGCGAGCCAGCGCATGGCGGAGCATGCTGTGCTCGTCGATGCCGACGAACGCCTTGGGAAGACCGGCGGCCAGACGCGTGCCGGAACCGGCCGCGACGACGATGACCGCGATGCGCGGGACGGGCGTGATGCTCACCCGCCCAACGCTAGCGCGCGATCAGCTCGCCAGGACCTCGTCGAGGATGGCGCCGGCCTGCTCTTCGTCGGTCTTCTCGGCGAGAGCCAGCTCGGAGATGAGGATCTGCTTCGCCTTGGCGAGCATGCGCTTCTCACCCGCGGACAGGCCGCGGTCCTGATCGCGGCGCCAGAGGTCGCGGACGACCTCGCTCACCTTGATGACATCGCCCGATGCGAGCTTCTCGAGGTTGGCCTTGTACCGGCGGGACCAGTTCGTGGGCTCCTCGGTGAAGGGCGCGCGCAGCACCTCGAAGACGCGATCGAGGCCTTCTTTGCCGATGACGTCACGGACGCCGACGAGGTCGACATTCTCCGCGGGAACCTCGATGATCAGGTCTCCCTGAGTGACGTTGAGCTTCAGGTATTTCTTGGTCTCGCCCTTGATGACCCGGTCTTTGACTTCGATGATCGTCGCGGCCCCGTGGTGGGGGTAAACGACCGTTTCGCCAACCTCAAAAAGCATGGAGTTATGTCCTTTCGGCAACCTCCAGGATACCACAGGCGCAGATACGGTAAGGTTCGCCGCCCACCCCTGGCGTGGGGCTGCGCGCAGTCCACGGCGCACCCCTAGAATGCTAGAGATGTCGTCATCCGTCCCGGGAGGATCCGTGAAATCGCGCCTTATCGCGTCGCTCGCCCTAGGCGCCCTCGTGGTCCTCGGAACGAGCGGCTGCGCCATGCTCTCCACGCAGGCCACGCAGATCCAGTACTCGGCGTCCGATGGCGTGAACATCCCCGACTCCGGTCCGCTGCAGGTGCGCAACGTGCTCGTCGTCACCGATGAGGAGGGCGTCGACGGCGTCCTGGTCGCGGCGATCGTCAACGCGACGAGCGAGTCCCACACCCTGAACATCGAATACGGCGAGGGCTCGGACGCCACGACCGAGACGATCCGCGTTCCCGCGAACACGACGGTGAGCCTCGGAACCGAAGAGACCGAGGCGCTGCCGCTCGAGGGCATCGACACGAAGCCCGGGGCGAACCTGCCGATGTACTTCCAGTCCGGCGACAGCGACGGGGTTCTGTTCGACGTGCCCGTCCTGGACGGCGCGCTCGACTACTACGGCGACCTTCTGCCCTGACGGGCTGAGGTCGGACGGGCTCAGCCTTCGAATCGGTAGCCGAGCCCGCGCACGGTCATGAGCATGGCCGGATCGCTCGGGTGCTTCTCGATGCGCGAGCGGATGCGCTTGATGTGCACGTCGAGCGTCTTGGTGTCGCCGAAGTAGTCGGTGCCCCACACGCGGTCGATGAGCTGGCCGCGGGTGAGCACTCGCCCGGCGTTGCGCATCAGCACTTCGAGCAGCTCGAATTCCTTCAGGGGCATATTGATCTCGCGCCCGTCGACCGCGACGGTGTGCCGATCGATGTCGAGCACCACGCGTCCGCCGTCGAGCACGTGATCCTCGAGATCCGCCTCGGTCTGGGCCAGACGCCGCAGCACGGCGCGCATGCGCGCGAGCAGCTCGCGAGCCGAGTAGGGCTTGGTCACGTAGTCGTCGGCGCCGAGTTCGAGCCCGACCACGATGTCCACTTCCGAGTCCTTGGCCGTCAGCATGATGATCGGCACGCGCGAGGTGGCACGGATCTGCCGGCACACCTCGGTGCCCGACATGCCCGGCAGCATGAGATCGAGCAGCACGATGTCGGCGCCGCGCTCGCGGTAGGCGGTGAGTGCCGCGGGCCCGTCCTCGGCGATCTCCACCTCGTAGCCTTCGCGGCGCAGGAGGTAGGCGAGGGGGTCGGCGAGATCCGGCTCGTCCTCGACGATCAAGACGCGAGTCATGCGGGTGCTCCGTTCGTGGGGTGGGATGCCGCGGCCGGCGTGGACCGCTTCTTCTTGCGGCGGCGCTTGGGCTCCACCTGGTCGGCGGGCGGCGCGATCAGCGGGAGGCGGATCGTGAAGGTCGAGCCGCGGCCGGGTCGCGACCAGAGTCGCACTTCTCCCCCGTGGCGCTGCACGGCGTGCTTGACGATCGCGAGACCGAGGCCCGTGCCGCCGGTGCGGCGCGAACGCGCCTGGTCGGCGCGGTAGAAGCGCTCGAAGACACGCTCCTGGTCGCCTTCCGCGATGCCGATGCCGCGGTCGGTGACCGCGATCTCGACGACGTCGTCGACGGCCTTCACTCCGACCCCGACATTCGAGCCCTTCGGCGAGTAGGCGATCGCGTTGGCGAGCAGATTGCCGACGGCCTCGCCGAGCACCTGCGCATCTCCGCGCACGAAGAGGCCGCGGTCGCCTCCGCGCACGATCTCGACGCCGGCGGATCCGGCCTGGATCGCGTGCGCATCCACCGCCGAGGCCACGATCTCGTCGACGGCCACCTCGCGCTCGTCGGTGAACTCGTCCGCCGCCTGCAGCCGCGAGAGGTTCATGATGCGAGAGGTGAGCTGAGCGAGGCGCGAAGCCTCGGCCGTCAGACGTCCGGCGAAGTTGCGCACCTGATCGGGATCGTCGGCGGCGGATTCGATCGCCTCCGCGAGCAGACTGACGGCGCCGACCGGCGTCTTGAGCTCATGACTCGTGTTGGCCACGAAGTCGCGTCGCATCTGCTCGACCCGCTCGCGCTCGGTGATGTCGCGGAGCACGAGCAGCGTCAGGCGCGGCGAGATGCGCGTCGCCCGGACGACCACCAGGCGCGGCTCGGCGGGCGGGGCACCGCGGCGCAGCCGCAGGGTGGCCGTCGCGGCGGACTCGGCCGTCCGCACTCGGCGGGCAAGGCCCCTCAGCTCGTCGGAGGGCAGAACGCTCCCTTCCTCCAGATGGAAGGGGACGGCGGCGGCCGAGGCCGCGAGCACCGTCGAGGACGCATCGACCACGACAGCGGCGTCGTCCATGCCGTGCAGCACTTCGCGCACCCCGTCGGGGATGACCGACGACGTCTCGGCCTGGGCACGATCGCGTGCGCGCATCGCCAGCACGATCACCATCGAGACGGAGCCCCCGATGATCGCCCCCAGGATCAGGGCGAGCAGCGCAAGCTGCGTCGTATCCATGGCTCCAGATTAGAGGGCGAGCGGATGCCGGTCCCGCCCGGATCGCGCTGCCCGTCGGCGCGGCCCGTTACTATTCACTCTCGCGGCACCGTTCGTTAACCTTCGATCGCGATGATCACCGGGTCGCCAGGCTCGTGCCTGCTGCGGAACACGAAAGGTGCTGCAATGCGCGAAGTCTTCCATCAGTCCCTCGAGGACGTCCAGGGACGCCTCGTCGAGATCGCCGAGCTCGTCACGGTCGCCATCGACAAGGCCACGCGCGCGTTCAGCTCGAGCGATGTCGCCCTGGCCGAAGAGGTCATCGAGGCCGACATCGTCATCGACGAGAAGGCGATCGCGCTCGACGAGCTCGCGATCGAGATCCTCGCCCGCCAGCAGCCTGTCGCCCGCGATCTGCGCATCGTCGTGAGCGCGCTGCGCATCAGCGCGTCGCTGGAGCGCATGGGCGACATCGCCGAGCACATCGCTCAGCTCACGCGGATGCGCTTCCCGGAGCGGGCCATCCCGAGAGGCCTCAAGTCGACCTTCACGAAGATGGGCGAACTCGACGTGAACGTCGCCCGCAAGCTCACCGAGCTGCTGCGCACCGAGGATCTGGCGCTGGCCGACGAGATCCGCAACGACGACGACCAGCTCGACGACCTGCACATCAGCGTGTTCGAGAAGGTGCTCAGCGACACCTGGAAGGGCGAGGCGTCCGCGACGGTCGATGCGACGCTCGCGAGCCGGTACCACGAGCGCTTCGCCGACCACGCCGTGTCGGTGGCGAAGAAGGTCGTCTACCTCTCCACCGGAGACTGGACGGTCGACACCGACAGTTTCGACATCTCGTCGCTGACGAACCCGTAGCGCGCACATGAAGAGAGCGGATGCCGAGATCTCGGCATCCGCTCTCTTTCGTTCGGCCGGCTACTTCTTACCCTGCGAGGCGACGGCGGCCGCACCCGCGGCGGCGGCCTCGGGGTCGAGGTACTCGCCGGGCGCGATCGGCTTCAGGTTCTCGTCGAGCCGGTAGACCAGCGGGATGCCGGTCGGGATGTTCAGCTCGGCGATGTCGGCGTCGCTGATGCCGTCGAGGTGCTTGACGAGGCCGCGCAGCGAGTTGCCGTGCGCGGTGACCAGGACGGTCTTGCCGGCGCGGAGGTCGGGGACGATGTCGCTCTCCCAGTACGGCAGGAAGCGGTCGATCACGAGCTTGAGCGATTCGGTGCGGGGCACCTCGCCGTCGATGCCGACGTAGCGCGGGTCGCCGACCTGGCTGAACTCGGAGTCGTCGGCGAGGGGCGGCGGCGGCACGTCGAACGAACGACGCCACAGCATGAACTGCTCGGGACCGAACTCCTCGAGGGTCTGCGCCTTGTCCTTGCCCTGCAGGGCGCCGTAGTGGCGCTCGTTGAGTCGCCAGGTGCGCTTGACGGGAATCCACAGGCGGTCGGCGGCGTCCAGGGCGAGATTCGCCGTCTGGATCGCACGGCTGAGCACCGAAGTGTGCAGCACATCGGGCAGCAGCCCCGACTCGGCGAGCAGCTCGCCACCGCGGATGGCTTCGGCCTCGCCCTTCTCGGAGAGGCGCACATCGACCCATCCGGTGAAGAGGTTGAGCTCGTTCCAGACGCTCTGGCCGTGGCGGAGGAGGATCAGCGTGTAGGGCGCGGTCATGGCCCCATGATAGCGATGAGAGGTAACTCCGAACGGCCGCCGGAGCCTGGGCGCGAGCCTGGCATCATGGGCTCATGAGCAACGGCCGCGCCCCCGTCGGCCAGGTCACGCGTGGCACGACCGGCACGAATCGGCTTCGCCGCGTCGACCGGTGGATCGCGCGGCATCCCGTCGCTGCGACGCGCCGAAGATCCGCTCGTGGTCGACCTGGGCTTCGGAGCGAGCGCGGTCACCTCCCTCGAGCTGTACGCGCGCCTGGCGCGCACGCGACCCGACGTCGAGGTGCTCGGCCTCGAGATCGACCCCGGCCGCGTCGCGCGGGCCCGCACGCAGCTGGCCGACGTGCTGGCCGGCACCACGACGTTCTCGCCGGCATCCCGGGTGTCCTTCGCGCTCGGCGGCTTCGAAGTGCCCGCACCGCGGGCGCCCACCGTGATCCGCGCGATGAACGTCCTGCGGCAGTACTCCGAGGCGGAGGTTCCCGCCGCGTGGCGCAGCATGGCCTCCCGCCTCGCTCCGGACGGACTGCTCGTCGAGGGCACGTGCGACGAGCTCGGCCGCATCTGCACGTGGGTGGCGATCGGACCGGATGCCGCGCCTCGGACGCTGACGATCTCGCTCCGGCTCACGGGGCTCGAGCAGCCGTCGATCGCGGCGGAGCGACTCCCCAAGGCGCTGATCCACCACAACGTGCCCGGCGAGCCGGTGCACGCCCTGCTGACGCGCGCTGGACGGGGAGTGGGAGCGCGCCGCCGGGTTCTCGACCGTTCGGCCCGGTGCAGCGGTGGGAGGCCGCGCTCGCGGCTCTGCAGGCTTCGGGATGGCCGGTGCAGGAGCAGGCCCGCCGTCGCCTCGGCGAGCTCACCGTGCCGTGGAGCGCGGTCGCGCCCGGCTGAGGCCCTCAGATGCGCGGCACGCAGGCGCGGGCTTCGGCCCCGGACATGCCGGTCGCCGTCAGCAGGTCGACCGCGAGGGGCCGCAGGGCCGCGATGAGGTTCTGATCGCCGAGCGACGCGTCCGGCTGCAGCAGCGACGGGGTCGAGGCGGCCGGCGACGACCCGGACGGCTTCGCGGGCGACCGGCTCGAGCGAGATGTCGGTCAGCGACTGCGAGACCAGCTGTGCCGCGCGACCGAGTTCGGCGAGCGTGTCGGCCGCCACCGGCCGGGCGAGGCCGTCGTCGCACAGGTACACGACCCGACGCGCGATCACGCGGACGTTGCGCGTCGCCAGATCGGTGGACTGCCGGATCCGCTCGTGCCGCTGCAGCTCCGAGCGCTGGCGCCGCAGGAACGGCGAGATGCGCGCGATCGCGATACCCGAATCCAGCGTCGTGCGCCCACGCGTCCACGAGCGGCTGCAGCGCCCGCGCCTTCTCGAGTCCGCGCTCGGCGCGCAGGCGATCACCGCGGCGCAGCGCCTGAGCCAGCGTCGCGATCGCCGAATCCAGCGCGCGGTACACGGCGACGCCGGACTTGGCCTCGTCGCGCTGCAGCGTCCGCGGGATGAGCGCGGTCACCAGGAGGGCGGCGATCCCGCCCACGACGCCGTCGATCAGCCGGAGGAAGGGTGATGCGGCGGGGATCACCATGACGATCAGCGCCTGGATCGCCGCCGCGATCGCGAAGCTCGCCTGAGCGGAGAGGAATCGCGCCACGACCAGGGTCAGCCCGAGCGCCAGCGCGAGCTGCCACCAGCCGGAGCCGGCGGTCAGCAGCAGGATCTCGGCGACGAGGATGCCCACCAGCATCCCGAGGACCGTCTCGAGCACGCGCCGGGGCCGCGCGTCGCGCACGAGGCCGAGGCTCGAGACGCAGACGGTCGCCGCGAGCAGCGGCGCGGGATGACCGAGCACGTACGCCGCGAACGCATACGCGCCGGTCGCGGCCACGACGATCTGCAGGATCGCGATCGACGAGCCCTGCACCCGGCGGAGGCCGCGGCGCGGGTCGATGCGCCTGCGCCACCCCGTCACGATGGCCGTCGTCGTCGGCTCAGGACTGCTGCCCACGACGCTCACTCAGCCGGCTCGGCGACCGAGCCGGGGAAGCCGCGGAATGTTCGCCGTCGCCCCCGCCTCGGGCGGAACGATGACCTCCTGCGCCGCGACGATCGCCCCGTCGCCGGTGCGCACCACGAGCGGCGCGTCGATCGGCGTGTTGCGGCGCACCACGGCGAGCGCGATCGGGTCCGTCCTCGAAGTGCAGCGCGGCGGATGTGACCACGCCCACCGCCGAGTCGCCCGCGAAGACCTCGTCGCCGTGCGCCGGCAGCACCGAGTCGCTGCCGTCCAGCTGCAGCGCGACGACGCGGCGGGGAGGATGACCGAGGTTGTGCACTTTCGCGACGGTCTCCTGACCGCGGTAGCAGCCCTTCTCGAGGTGCACGGCGGTGCGCAGCCAGTCCGTCTCGTGCGGCAGCGAGCGGTCGTCGACCTCGTTGGCCCAGCGCGGGCGCCAGGCGGCGATGCGCAGCGCCTCGGCTGCGACGAGCCCGGCCAGCGAGAGCTCTCCCGCGACGGCGGCATCCGCGATCCGCTGCTCCTCCGCGCGCGTCACGATCGCCTCGGCCCAGTCGCGCTCGGCTCCGGGGTGGGGCTCGACCATCGCGTACGCGTGCCCGCCGGCGGCCACGTTCGGCCAGGGGTCGATCCACACGAGCGGCAGCTCGCGCGGGAGCGGCGGCGTGGACCGCGGCGAGAGCCGCGCGGGTGCCGCCGATGACGGCGTACTCCTCGCTCGCGTCTCGCGGATCGACCCGCAGCCGGAAGCGCATCCTGCGCAGCCACGACAGCAGACCCTCGGCATCCGCCCGGTCGACGATGAGCCACGTCGTCTCGCCGTCGTCGAGGACGGATGCCGCGTGCTCGACATGCCCGTGCGGGTCGAGCACCAGCAGCTCGGTGCTCTCCCCCGGCGCGAGCCGCGTCAGACCCTGCGACGTGAGCGAGTCCAGCCACGAGAGCCGGTCTTCTCCGGGGACGGCGAGAACGGCGCGATCACCGAGCGGAGCGACGGCGGCACCCGATGCGAGGGCGCGCTGCTCGCCGAGCGGGTTGCCGAGGTGACGGAGTCCGGACTCGTCGGTGACGGCGCCCGGGACACGTGCGAAGACTCCGGGCATCAGTCCACCCGCGCAAGCCGCGCCGACGCGTGCGAGGCCAGCTCGCGGCCCAGAGCGGCGATGTCCCACGCCCACAGCAGGTGCGCGTCGACGAGACCGTACATGCGCGTCGCGGCGGCGTAGACCTTCGCTCCGGCGGTGCGCACGACGGCATCCGTCGCGAGATCGATGCGCGGGCCGCGGATCTGCCCGAGATACAGCTCGCTCACGCCGTCGGAGTGGACGATCGACACTTCGATGTCGAAGCCTCCCTCGGCGTTGCGCAGCTGCTCGACGTCGTCGGCCGTGCGCACGACGGCCTCACCGAGCGGGGGCAGCAGTCCAGGCCCGGCATCGGCATCCGTCGCTGTCGCGGGAGAGACGCCAGTAGCCCACTTCCGACACGAGCGGCGTGCGTGCCCGTTCACGCGTCGGGTGCGGGCGAATCGTCGAGGAGCCACGCGCTGGCGGAGTAGTTCAACGAGGTGCCGCCGTCATGGCTGAAGCTCACGCGGTGCACGAACTCGCCCGCGAACCGGTGGTCGCCGACTTCGTAGTCGATGACCCCGGTGCCCTCCCAGACGCCGATCAGCCACGACAGCGGCGCAAGATCGGCGGGCAGATCCGTCGGAAGGTCGAACACGACGCGACCGCCGTCAGCGCTGGCCGCGATAGAGATTCTTCAGCACGACGCCGGAGATGAAGACGATCGCGAGCGACGCGAGCGCCAGAAGCCCTACGAAGAACAGTTCGAGCGCGACGAGATCCATGAGGAAAGTCTAGCCGGGAACGATCGTGGACAGTCCGAAGCCCAGGCTGATGAAGCCCATCACCAGCAGCGCGCCGAGGACGCTCGCCGCGACGCGCTCGGTGAATCCCTGCGATCTGCCGAACCACAGCTGGATCGCGAATGCCAGCACGAGGCACCCGCCGAGTCCGACCGTGAGCCACGCCGCGCGCCACTCGGTGGGGACGAACAGGCCGATCGCGATGCTGCTGAGCGCCGCGACCACCCAGACGGCGATCACGCCGCCGAAGGTGCGGCGAGGGGCGAGTTCGGGGACGGTCACGGATCCATTGTCGCGCACGTCGGGCCCGGACGCACGGACGCCGCCCATCGGTCTTGAGCAATCCCTGAGGGCAGCCGAATCGAATCGAGGGGCCCCCAAGCCCTAAACTGAACCAACGGCGCTTCCCCCTGCGCCGGGAGGACGGCGTTTTTGGCACAGCTTCTCGTTCTGAGCTCCGCCCCTGGTGGCGGTGCGGTCCTGCCCTCGCTCGAGCTGCTCAGCCACCGAGTCCGGCAGATTCCCGCCGAGCCCGCCCAGCTGGTGAACGCGCCGAGCGCCGACATCATCTTCGTCGATGCCCGCGTCGACCTGGTCGGCGCGAAGTCGCTGTGCAAGATCCTGAACACCACCGGGCTCGACGCCCCGCTGCTGCTCGTGGTCACCGAAGGCGGCCTGACCGCCGTCTCGACGGACTGGGGGGTCGACGACGTCATCCTCGTCACCGCCGGCCCGGCCGAGGTCGACGCCCGCATCCGCCTCGCGATCGGCCGCATGACCAAGGACGCGGTCTCGACCCGCATCCAGACCTCCGGCATCACGATCGACGAGTCGTCCTACTCGGCGAAGGTGCACGGCAAGCCGCTCGACCTGACGTACAAGGAGTTCCAGCTCCTGCACTTCTTCGCCACCCACCCCTCACGCGTGTTCACCCGCGAGCAGCTGCTGAGCGAGGTCTGGGGCTACGACTACTTCGGCGGCACGCGCACCGTCGACGTGCACGTGCGTCGCCTGCGCGCGAAGCTCGGCGACCTCGAGCAGCTCATCGGCACGGTCCGCAACGTCGGCTACCGCTTCAACGTGTACGAGGACGACCAGCTGCCCGCACCCCGCGAGCGCACCGGCGCGTAGAGAGCTCGTTCACACGCACGTCACTTCACCCTGCAATGATGAGGGGATGATCGAACACGACGTGCTCGACGCGGGTCTCGGAGACGCGGACGACGACGACTTCGACCTGTCCGAGGTCTTCGACTCCCAGCTGCCCGACAACCGCTACCTCGACCGCGAACTGAGCTGGCTGGCCTTCAACCAGCGAGTGCTCGAACTCGCCGAGGACCCGGCCCTGCCCGTCCTCGAGCGGGCGAACTTCCTCGCGATCTTCGCGAGCAATCTCGACGAGTTCTTCATGGTGCGCGTCGCGGGCCTCAAGCGCCGCATCATCACGGGCCTTGCGGTGCCCACCAACGTCGGGCGCTCTCCGCAGGAGGTGCTCGCCGACATCTCGGCCGACGCGCATGCGCTGCAGCTTCGCCACGCGGACGCGTGGACCTCTCAGGTGCGCCCCGCGCTGGCGGATGCCGGCATCGAGGTCATCTCGTGGAATCAGCTCGAGGACGACGAGCGCACGCGCGTCTCGGAGTACTTCCAGGGCCAGGTCTTCCCGGTGCTCATGCCGCTCGCCGTCGACCCGGCGCACCCGTTCCCGTACATCTCCGGCCTCTCGCTCAACCTCGCGATCCGCATCCGCAACGCCAAGACGGGTCGTCAGGAGTTCGCGAGACTCAAGGTGCCGCCGATGCTGCCCCGCTTCTTCGACGTCTCCCGACACGGCGACACCGTGCGGTACCTGCCGCTCGAAGAACTCATCGCGAACCACCTCGAAGACCTCTTCCCCGGCATGGAGATCCTCGATCACCACGCGTTCCGCCTCACCCGCAACGAGGACGTCGTGATCGAGGAGGACGAGACCGAGAACCTCATCCAGGCCCTCGAGGCCGAGCTCCTCCGCCGCCGCTTCGGTCCGCCGATCCGGCTCGAGGTCGGCGACGACATGGACGACCTCACCCTCGACCTGCTGATCAGCGAGCTCGACATCACCGCGCAGGAGGTCTACCGTCTGCCGGGTTCGCTCGACCTGCGCGGACTGTTCGACCTCGCCAAGATCGACCGCCCCGAGCTGCACTACCCCGCCCATGTGCCGACGACGGCGCTGGCCTTCCAGCCGCGGGAGCAGAACGGTCGCTCCGACATCTTCGCGGCCATCCGCCGCGCCGACGTGCTCGTGCACCACCCGTACGAGTCGTTCGCGACGAGCGTGCAGGCCTTCCTCGAGCAGGCGGCGAAAGACCCGCACGTGCTCGCCATCAAGCAGACGCTGTACCGCACGTCGGGCGACAGCCCGATCGTCCAGTCGCTCATCGACGCCGCCGAGTCGGGCAAGCAGGTGCTCGCCCTGGTCGAGGTGAAGGCCCGATTCGACGAGGCCGCAAACATCGTGTGGGCGCGCAAGCTCGAGAAGGCCGGCGTGCACGTCGTCTACGGTCTCGTCGGGCTCAAGACCCACTGCAAGCTCGCGCTCGTGATCCGCGAGGAGGACGGGCGCCTGCGTCACTACAGCCACGTCGGCACGGGCAACTACAACCCGAAGACCAGCCGCATCTACGAGGACTTCGGCCTGTTCACCGTCGACGACCAGGTGGGCCGCGACCTGACCCGCCTGTTCAACGAGCTGTCCGGCTACGCGATCGAGAAGAAGTTCAAGCGTCTGCTCGTCGCTCCGCTGCACCTGCGCAAGGGCCTGCTGCGACTCATCGAGAAGGAGCGCCGGAACGCGCTGGCCGGCAAGCCGTCCAGCATCCGGATCAAGGTCAACTCGATGGTCGACGAGCAGATCATCGACGCGCTCTACCGCGCCAGCCAGGCCGGCGTGCCGGTCGAAGTGTGGGTGCGCGGCATCTGCTCGCTCAAGCCGGGCGTGCCCGGAGTGAGCGAGAACATCAAGGTGCGCAGCATCCTCGGGCGCTATCTCGAGCACTCCCGCATCTTCATGTTCCACAACGACGGCGACCCGCAGGTGTACATCGGCAGCGCCGACATGATGCACCGCAACCTCGACCGCCGCGTCGAGGCTCTCGTGCGCGTGGTCGCCCCCGCCCACCTCAAGGAGATGACCGACCTGTTCGAGCTCGCGATGAGCGACGGGACCAGTTCGTGGTGGCTCGGCTCGGAGGGCGACTGGACCCGTCACAGCCTGGACGCCGAGGGCACGGCGCTCATCGACATCCAGGACCGCACGATGGCGAACGTCCAGCGTCGCCGTCGTTCACGGACGGCACGATGACCGAGACCGCCGTCTACGCGGCGGGCGGTGTGCTGTGGCGCATCGTCGACGAGAAGCTCCTCGTGCTGTTCATCCACCGCACCCAGTACCGCGACGTCACCCTCCCCAAGGGCAAGGTCGATCCGGGCGAGATGCTCGCCGAGACGGCCGCGCGCGAGATCTTCGAGGAGACCGGCATCCGGGTGAGCCTCGGCGTTCCGGTCGGGGTCTCGCGGTACTTCATGCCGAACAAGCGGCAGAAGATCGTGCACTACTGGGCGGCCGAGGCGACCGATGCCGCCATCCGCGCCTCCGCGTTCGTGCCCAACAAGGAGATCGCCGCCCTCGAATGGGTTCCCCTGAAGAAGGCAGCCGCACGACTGAGCTACCCGGTCGACGTCGAGATCATCGATCACTTCACGCGCCTCGTCGACGAAGGCGTCCTGCGCACCTTCCCGATCATCGCGCTGCGCCACGCGAAGGCCCTCTCGCGTGAGGAGTGGGACGGCAAGGACGCCGCGCGTCCGCTCGCGCCGCGCGGCAAGAAGCAGGCGAACGCGATCGTCGGTCCGCTGCTGGCCTTCGGCGCCCGCAAGATCGTCTCCAGCCCCGCCACGCGCTGCGTCAAGACCGTCGCTCCGCTGTCGGCGGCCCTCGGCCGGAAGATCGACAAGTCAGCGCTGATCAGCCAGGACGCCTGGGAAGAGGGCAAGTCCGACGCGCGCACGATCGTCGGCGAGCGGGTGCGGACGCGCAAGCCCGCCGTGCTGTGCAGCCACGGTCCGGTGCTGCCCGAGATCCTGACCGAGATCGCCCTGGCCACCGGCACCCTCCGCGGCTCGTATCTGGGCAGCGCGTCGGCGCTCGAGGCCGGCGCCTTCTCGGTCGTGCACCTGTCGATCGACAACCCCGGCTCGGGCATCGTCGCGATCGAGACGCACGCCCCCAAGAGCTGACGGTTCCGGGCCCCGCGCGACCTCGCCGCGTTCACCTTCCGTTCACCGGCGATCGCCCACTCTCTTAAGAGTCGATGTCTACGGTCAGTGCGTGCCCCGCACCGGGCACGCAACCTGACAATCGTGAAGGATTCCACAGTGAAGCTCACCCGCATTGCCAAGATCGGCGCCATCGGCGCGATCGCGGCCCTCGCCCTCTCCGCATGCGCCTCGAACGAAGGTGGCGGCGGCGAGACCGCCGCCGCCTCCGGACGGCCCCACGCTCTCCGGCGAGCTCGCCGGCATCGGCTCGTCCGCGCAGGAGGTCGGCGTCCAGGCGTGGGCCGCCGGGTTCCAGACCGCCAACCCCGACGTCACCGTCACCTACGACCCGGCCGGCTCCGGCGCGGGTCGCGAGTCCTTCCAGGCCGGCGCCGTCGCGCTACGCCGGCTCCGACCGCGCGTTCACGGCCGACGAGATCGCCGAAGGCCCGTTCGACGGCTGCGTCGAGGGCACCGGCATCATCCAGCTCCCCGCCTACATCTCGCCGATCGCCGTCATCTTCAACATCGAGGGCGTCGACTCGCTGAACATGGATGCCGCGACCATCGCGGGCCTGTTCGCCGGGCACGATCACCAACTGGAACGACCCGGCGATCGCCGCGCTCAACGAGGACGTCGACGCTTCCCGACCTGGCCGTCACGCCGGTGCACCGCGCCGACGACTCGGGCACGACCGAGAACTTCACCGACTACCTCGCACAGGCCGCCCCCGAGGTGTGGACCTACGAGGCCGACGGCGAGTGGCCGCTGCAGTCCGGCGAGGCCGCACAGGGCACCTCCGGTGTCGTCGCCGCCGTCGAGGGCGGCCAGGGCACGATCGGCTACGCCGACGCGTCGCGCGCCGAGGGCTTCGGCACCGTGGCGGTGCAGATCGGCGACGAGTTCGTGACGTTCTCGCCCGAGGCCGCCGCCGCGATCGTCGACGCCTTCGCCGCTCGAAGAGGGCCGCACCGAGGGTGACCTCGCCGATCGCGCTCGACCGCACGCCCGACGAGGCCGCGCTACCCGATCGTTCTCGTCGCCTACAGCATCGCGTGCGAGGAGTACGTCGACGCCGAGCTCGCGCCGCTCGTCAAGGGCTTCCTGAACTACGCGATCAGCGCCGAGGGCCAGGACGCCGCGGCCGCCGCCGCCGGCAGCGCGCCGATCTCCGACACGCAGCGCGAGGCCATGCAGGCCGCGATCGACCTGATCGTCGTTCCGTAGCACCCCGGCGCCCGGCCCGCAGACTTCTGCGGGCCGGGCGCCTCCCACGACCGAACATCCGCACGACCCGAGACAGGATGAGATGACCACCACCGCTCCCCCGGCCGTCAAGGCCAAGCAGCGGCCCGGCGACCGCTGGTTCTCGGGCACCGCGCTGGCCGCCGGATCGATGATCCTCGTCACGCTCGCCGCCGTCGCGATCTTCCTGATCATCCAGTCGATCCCCGGCCTCAGCGCCACCAGCGAGGATGCCTCCATCCTCACCACGAACTTCTGGGACTACGTCTGGCCGCTCGTCGTTCGGCACGGTCTGGGCGTCGCTTCCTCGCGCTCCTGATGGCGGTTCCGCTCTCCGTCGCGCGTCGCGCTCTTCATCTCGCACTACGCCCCGCGCCGGCTCGCGCAGAGCCTCGGCTACGTCGTCGACCTCCTCGCCGCGGTGCCCTCGGTCGTCTTCGGCCTCTGGGGCATCCTGGTGCTGGCTCCCGCCGTCCAGCCGGTCTACGCCTGGTTCACCGAGAACATGGGCTGGTTCCCGCTCTTCTCCGGCGAGGTCTCGGCGACCGGGCGCACGATCTTCACCGCCGCGATCGTGCTGGCCGTCATGGTCGTGCCGATCATCACCGCGATCTGCCGCGAGATCTTCCTGCAGACGCCGGTGCTGCACGAAGAGGCGGCGCTCGCGCTCGGCGCCACCCGCTGGGAGATGATCAGGATGGCCGTCTTCCCGTTCGGCCGCAGCGGCATCGTCTCCGCCGCGATGCTCGGTCTCGGCCGCGCCCTCGGCGAGACGATGGCCGTCGCGCTCGTGCTGTCGGCGAGCGGCGTGATCACCTTCCAGCTGTTCACCTCGACCAACCCCAGCACGATCCCGGCGAACATCGCCCTCACGTTCCCCGAGGCCTACGGCACGAACATCAACGTGCTGATCGCCACCGGCCTCATCCTGTTCATCGTCACGTTCGCCGTCAACGCGCTGGCGCGCTGGATCGTCAGCCGCCGCAAGGAATTCTCGGGAGCCAACTGACATGACGATCACCACTGCTCCTCCCAGCGCCCCCGCGGCGCGCCGCCTCGGCGCCGATGCGCCTCACGAACGGCCGCCTCCCCAAGTGGGCGCCCTGGGCGATCCTGGCCGGCAGCCTCGCGGTCAGCCTCGTCTTCTTCGGCGTCATGGCCGCCGCCTCCGGCTCCGAGCTGAGCATCGCCGGCATCGGGGTCGTCACCGTCCTGACCTACCTGGTGCTCATCACGGTGATCTCCAGCGTGATCGAGGGCCGTCGCAAGGGCGTCGACCGCCTCGTCACGGGAGTCGTCGCCTCGGCGTTCCTCCTGGCGATGGTGCCGCTGATCTCGGTCGCCTGGACGGTCCTGGTCAACGGCATCGCCGGCATCTCGGCCGAGTTCTTCACCTCGTCGATGCGCAACGTCGTCGGCGAGGGCGGCGGCGCGCTGCACGCGATCGTCGGCACCCTGCTGATCACCCTCGCCGCCGCGGTCATCTCGATCCCGATCGGCCTGTTCACCGCGATCTACCTCGTCGAGTACGGCGCGGGCAAGCGCCTCGCTCAGGGCATCACGTTCCTCGTGGACGTCATGACCGGCATCCCGTCGATCGTCGCCGGTCTGTTCGCGTACGCCCTGTTCGCGCTGTTCCTCGGCCCCGGCATCCGCATGGGCATCATGGGCTCGGTCGCACTCGCGGTGCTGATGATCCCCGTCGTCGTCCGCTCCAGCGAGGAGATGCTGCGCCTCGTGCCGAACGAGCTGCGCGAGGCGGCGTACGCGCTGGGCGTGCCGAAGTGGCTGACGATCGTGAAGGTCGTGCTGCCGACGTCGATCGCGGGCATCACGACGGGCATCATGCTGTCGATCTCGCGCGTCATCGGCGAGACCGCTCCCGCTGCTGCTGACGGCCGGGTGTGACGGCATCCATGAACTACAACCTGTTCGAGGGCCGCATGATGACCCTGCCGGTGTTCGCGTACTCGCAGTACATGAACCAGGGCATCCCCGCGCAGGCCTACATCGACCGCGCGTGGGCCGCCGCGTTCGTGCTGATCGTCATCGTCATGGCGCTCAACCTCATCGCGCGTCTCGTCGCGAAGATCTTCGCCCCCAAACTCGGCCGCTGACCAGCGCCCACCCGAACCCGAATCTCAGAGGAACGAAGTGTCGAAGAGCATCGAAGTCAACGATCTGAACGTCTACTACGACGAATTCCTGGCCGTCGAGGGCGTCTCGCTCTCGATCGAGCCGCGCAGCGTGACGGCCTTCATCGGCCCGTCCGGCTGCGGCAAGTCGACGTTCCTGCGCACGCTGAACCGCATGCACGAGGTCATCCCGAAGGCGCGCGTCGAGGGTGAGGTCCTGCTCGACGGCGACAACCTGTACGGCCCGACGGTCGATCCCGTGCTCGTGCGCCGCCAGGTCGGCATGGTCTTCCAGCGTCCGAACCCGTTCCCGACGATGTCGATCAAGGAGAACGTGCTGGCCGGGCGTCAAGCTCAACAACAAGCGGCATCTCGAAGTCGGATGCCGATGCCCTCGTCGAGAAGTCGCTCACCGGCGCGAACCTCTGGAACGAGGTCAAGGACCGCCTCGACAAGCCCGGCTCGGGACTGTCCGGCGGCCAGCAGCAGCGCCTGTGCATCGCGCGCGCGATCGCGGTCTCGCCGCAGGTGCTGCTGATGGACGAGCCGTGCTCGGCGCTCGACCCGATCTCGACCTACGCGATCGAAGAGCTGATCGGCGAGCTCAAGAACGAGTACACGATCGTCATCGTCACGCACAACATGCAGCAGGCATCGCGCGTCTCGGACCGCACCGCGTTCTTCAACATCGCCGGCACCGGCAAGCCCGGCAAGCTCATCGAGTACGACGACACCCGCTCGATCTTCACCACGCCGACCGTGCAGGCGACCGAGGACTACGTCTCGGGCCGCTTCGGCTGATCCGTGCGGAGGCGGACCGCGAGCACAGAATCGGAGATCGTGCCCGACACGCCGCCGCGCGGCATCCGGCATCGGCGTGTTTCTTGCGAGGTCCGATTCTGTGTCGCCCCGACGCGGGCCCCGAACGCACGTTCCTCCCCATCGCGTCCGGTTCGCGCACCATCCACAGGCTCGTGTGGGACGGCACCGCGGCATCGCCCTGCCACGACGCTGGTGTGCATGTGTCGTCTCGCCCGATGACGTCCGAACGTTCGGCGAACTCCGTGCGGCGGGCCAGAGCCGCCGCGAGATCGCTGCCGCGGTGCGCACAGGCAGGCTCCGGGTGCTGCGCCGTGGCGTCTACGCGGTCAGCCTCGGCCTGCCGTCCCGCGGTCCGCGCGGCGTCCCACGGCGGTGCACTGGCGTGCGTCTCGGCCGCGAGGCACCGGGGGCTCTGGGTGCTCGATACATCCGACAGCGTGCACGTCTGGCTCCGCGGTCATGGACGCGCCTACCCGCACGATGAGTGCGCGTGCGTGGCGCACTGGGATGACGCAGGGACGACCGATGCCTTCGGACTCCCTTCGGTCGCGGGAATCCTCCGCCAGATACTCGGATGCCGCGGCGTCGAGGAGTTCTTCGCCACCCTCGAGTCGGCACTGAACCAGAAGCTCATCACCGCCGCCGATCTCGCATGGCTTCGCGCCCGCACGAATGGCGCTGCACGGGAGGCCATCGCCTTCGCGCGCTCGGATGCCCAGAGTGGGCTCGAGTCGCTGCTGCGTTGGCGACTCCGATCGCACGCGCTGCGCGTGCGCACCCAAGTGAGGATCGTCTCGGTGGGCACAGTGGACTTCCTCATCGGAGACCGCCTCATCGTGGAGGTGGACGGCAAAGGCAATCACGCGAGTGGGGAGCATCGCCTGAAGGATCTGCGCCGCGACGCGAACGCCGCCGCCTGGGGCTACATCACGCTGCGGTTCGACTACGCCATGGTCGTGCACGACTGGGAGACCGTCGAGGCGGCCATCATGGCGCAGGTTGACCGAGGGCGGCACCTCGACCTGGTCAGGTCGATCTGAGTTCAGGCGGCGACGAGCACAGAATCGGCGATCGTGCCCGACGCGCCGCCGCGCGGCATCCGTCATCGGCGTGTCGTCTTGCGCGGTCGGATTCTGCGCTCGCCGAACCGCGGGGTCAGTCCCGCGGGCTGAGCAGGTAGTCGTTGAGGCGCGCCGTGAAGGCGGCGTCGAGCGGAACCGGGATGCCGTCGACCTCGGTGATCGGGGCCGCCAGACGCACCGAAGACACCAGCCACGCGGCATCCGCCCGGGAGAGCTCCGCCGTCGGCACGTCGCGGTACGAGGTCTTCAGGCCCTGCGCTTCGAACCACGCGAAGGCGCTCAGCTGGGTGGTGCCCTGCAGGATGCCGCCGGTCGGGGCGGGCGTGACGAACGTGTCGCCGACGCGGAGGATGAGCGACGCCGTCGGCGCCTCGAGGACGATGCCGTCCGACGAGACGAAGATCGCGTCGTCCGCCCCGCGGCGCTTCGCCTCGCGGATGGCCGCCATGTTCACCGCGTACGAGAGCGTCTTGGCGCCCAGCAGCAGCCACGGCGCACGCGCCGGCACGTCGCTGTCGTAGCCGCGATCGAGGGTGACGACCCTGACGCCTTCGCGACGCGGCTTCGAGTTGTCGGGGCCCGCGCCGCCGTGACCCACGCCGTGGGCGCCGGACCGTGCTCGACGCCGCGGCTGAGGATCATCTTGATGACGCTCTCACCCGGCCCGCAGTGCTCTGCCGCGAGTGCCACCGCCTGCCGCCACTGCTCCAGGTTCGGTGCGGGCAGATCGCAGATCTCGGCGGAGTGCGCGAGGCGATCCAGGTGCGCCTGCACCTCCTGCGGGTGCCCGTCCACGACACCGATGGACTCGAAGATCCCGTCGCCGCGCTGCGTGCTCAGCTCTCCGACGCTCAGCGCCGGAGCCGTGGGATCGACGGCGGAGAACGTGCCTGCGAAGCCCGGTCGCGGAGTCGTCGGATGCTGCGGGGTCGATCATGAGGGCGAAGCGCCAGGCCATGGATCCGAGCCTACCGAGGGCGGCTTCGGGAATGCCCGCACCGACCTCTCGGTTACACTGGAACAGCCGGGCCGCAGTAACCCCGGGCTCCATCTTCTGCCGCTGCGAGCGGCTCCGCGCCGAGAGGCGTTCTGCGGCCCGGCACTTCTTTCTCCCCGTGAGACCGGACTCAGGTCAGCGACTCACGGCGCCAGAGCGCGGCGCACGCGGCGAGGTCGGTCGCGTAGTCGGCCAGCCGGAGCGCGCGTGTGGTGAGCGCGGACGCGCGATCGGGCTCGGTCGCCTCGTAGTCGTCGGCGAGATGGCTGGCTCCGGATGCCTGCACCCGGCAGAACGCCGCCGCCCGGTCGAGCGCCACGGCGAAGTCGCCCTGGAACAGCCCGCGCAGGATCGAGTCGATCACGTCGACCAGCTCGTCGGGCCCGGCCGGTGTCGGCGCTCCGGCCACGACCGGGTCGACCGAGGCGATCTCCACCCTGCCGCGTTCGTAGAGCAGCGCGGCGGTGTGCGGATCGTCGTGGATCATGAGCTGGATCAGGTACAGCCGCCAGAGCGCACCCGGCAGCGAACGGGCCGGCGAGCGCGACCACAGTTCGGCGATGTCGTCGATGCCGTGCTCAGCGGTGAAGGCCACGAGCCGGTCGACGATCTCGCCGTCGGGATCGGTGCGGGCCCGCGCCAGAAGAGCCTGAGCGGTCGAATGCGCGACCCGCGAGACCTCCGCGGGATCCTCTGCCGCGAACCGCCGGTCGAAGAGCTCGGCGGGCCGCCGGACGGGCTTGTGGAACTCCCTCGAATCGTCGCTCACCCATCCAGGCTACCCGCCGATCGCGGCAGCGAGCCCGTCAGGGCCGGCACGCGAAAGGCCTCGGCCGGAGGCTCAGGCGGTCTCGATCGCGACGATCGGGTCGGTCGTGGGCTGACCCGTCGGCGACCCGCCTGCGGGCTCGACCGTGATCGCGATCACGTCGCCCGTTTCGATCGCGCCGTCCAGCAGCGCCGTGGCGGTGCCGCCTTCGGCGGTGAAGGTTCCTGCCGAGATCGCCGCGCCGTCGCGGACGAACCACAGCTCGAAGGCCTCGTCGTCGGCGATCGCCGGCAGTCCGTCTGAGACGAGCACGGCCTTGCCGACCGACTCCGACCAGTGGGCGGTCACCTCTCCGCCGTCCGCGAGAGCGACGGTCTCGGACTGCGCGTCCGGAGCCGATTCGATCTGATCGAGCGCGACGACGGATGCCGGTGTGTTGAGCTGTTCGCTCGACGAACACCGCCCCCCAGCCGACGCCGACCAGCAGCGCGATCGATGCGGCGAGCGCGAACCAGGAGCGCGAGCTCCAGCGGCGGGACTTGACGGGCTCGGCCGCGGCCTCCGACGACGTCTCCGCAGCGGCAGCGCGACGGTCGGCACGCAGAGCGGGAGCGACAGTATCGGCCTCGATCGACGGGCGACGCGGCGATCTGCGCGAGCAGGGCATCGCGCACGCCGGGCGGAGGCGCGACCTCGGCGACATCCTCGGCCAGCAAGGCCGCGGTCGCGGCATCCGCTGTCACGTGGTGCTCCCATTCCGGATGCTGTCGACGCGCGCTCTCGAAAGCTCTCGTGTCATCGGGCGACAGCGAGTTCAGAGCGTTTCCGGCCGCCAGTTCGGCGAACTCCTGCTCGTTCACGATGTCACCCCCATCTCCACCCGGAGGCGGGACAAGCCGTCCCGCATCCTCGTCTTGATCGTTCCGAGCGGCGCTCCTACGAGTGCCGCGATCTCGCTCTGACTGTAACCCCCGAAGTACGCGAGGGTGATGGCCTCTCGCTGCGGGTCGGGGAGGGTCGCGAGCGCCTCGGAGACGCGCTGCCCTTCGATCCGCAGTTCCACTTCTTCGGCGACGCCGTCGTGCGCGACACCGATATCGCGGAAGCCCGCTTTGACATCTCGATCGGTACTCGCCTGTGCGGACCGCACGCGGTCCACCGCCCGGCGATGTGCGATCGTGAGTATCCACGATCTTCCCTGACCCTTGTTCGGAGCGAACCGCGCCGCGGATTGCCAGATCTCCAGGAAGACCTCTTGGAGCACCTCTTCGCTCTGCGAACGGTCGACGAGCACACGCAGGATCAGACCGAAGGCGCGGGGCGAGAGCATGTCGTACAGCCGCGCGAAGGCGGCTTGATCGCCGTCCGCGACGCGCAAGCAGCAGTTCGCCGGCATGGTCGACTGTGTCGGCGCCGTCCTCGGGCACGTCCACGCCATCGATCACCACTCCCCCAGCATGCCTTAGTACCGCGCGCGCGCCCGCACACGACGCGAGGGTTGACAGAGCGGCGGGAAATTGATTCGGAGAATGTCCCATCCGATCCGGACAGGGCGCCGAAGACCTCGTGTAGGCCGCTTCGAGTGGCCACAGCACCACTGGACCTGCGACGCCGCACCGGCGCCGCAAAACCTAGGAGGACAAGATGTCCCGCAAGAAGCTGTATCTGCTCGGTCCCCTGGCCGTCGCCGCTGCAATCGTCCTGAGCGCATGTTCGCCCATGTCGAGCGACACGACCACCGAAGAGACCACCGCCCCGCCCGCCGCCGAAGAGACGATGGCGCCCGAGGCCGAAATGGACCCGGCTGCCAACCTCGTCGGTGCCGGTTGCGCCGGTTACGCCGAGGCCGTGCCGGACGGCGCGGGCTCCGTCGCCGGAATGGCACTGGACCCGGTGGCCACCGCCGCATCGAACAACCCGATCCTCACCACGCTGACCGCTGCGGTCTCGGGCGGGCTCAACCCGGACGTGAACCTGGTCGACACGCTCAACGGTGACGAGTTCACCGTCTTCGCGCCGGTCGACGACGCGTTCGCGAAGATCGACGCCGCGACGATCGAGGTCCTCAAGACCGACAGCGCGCTGCTCACGTCGATCCTCACGTACCACGTCGTTCCCGGCCAGATCGTTCCGGACGACATCGAGGGCATGCACACCACGGTCAACGGTGCCGACCTCGAGGTCACCGGCAGCGGCGACGAGATCATGGTCAACGGCCAGGCCGCCGTCATCTGCGGTGGCGTCCAGACCGCCAACGCGACCGTGTACCTCATCGACACGGTGCTGATGCCGCCGGCTCAGTAATTCCAGACTCCCGGCTCCGGCCGGGTTCCCTGGGGGCGGTGCGACCGCCGACGCCTGCGAGGTGGCGTCGGCGGTCGTGCTGATCCCGGCAGAGAAGGACATCACTCAGTGATGTCCTTCTCTTGCGTGCCGGGAACGGATCGGGGGACGCCGCTGACGCGACGTCCCCCGATCCGTGTGGGCCCCGTGGGGCTCGAACCCACGACCCGCGGATTAAAAGTCCGATGCTCTACCGACTGAGCTAGAGGCCCTCGGCATCCAGCCTACTTCGGCTCGAGCGCACTCCGAATGCGGCGGGACTGCCGGACGCCCGAAGTCACAGCCTGCGCACCATCTCGTGCTCGGCACCGTTCGGTCCGTGCGAGGTCCGGCCGGTCGGCACGAAGCCCAGCCGCGCGTACGCACGCTGCGCGCGGAGTTGTCCTCATGGACCTCGAGCGCGAGCTCGGTCCCGCCGGCGTCGCCGGCCCACGCGGCTGCGGCATCCACCATCGCCTCGAGGATGCCGCGCCCGCGCTGCGAGGGACGCACATAGATCGCCACCAGCGACGAGCGGGCGAACGCTGCGGAGTCGTCGGAGCCGGTCGGTTCGGCGATCAGCACGGTGACGGTGCCGAACCAGTCCCTTCCGCTCTCGGCGACGAACTGCGCCGCGGAGTCGCTGAACGCCACGGCCGCCGTGCGCTCCTGCCAGAACTCCAGGGGCTGGGCGAGCGCCCGCTCGCGGCTGCCGAGGAACGCGATGTGCGCCACGGGATCGCCGAGGGATTCGATGCGGATGCTGCGCACGCGGTCGACGTCGCTCATCCGCACCCTGCGGACCGTGCAGTCCTCAGGCACCCGAATCGACCAGCTCCGCGCCGGCGTGCGCGATCTCGGCGAGCGCCTTCTCGCTCGTTTCGGGATGAACACCGGCGACGAGGTCGGTGAAGACGCGCACGTGCCTGCCGTGCTCGATCGCATCGAGCGCGGATGCCCGCACGCAGTAGTCGGTCGCGAGACCTGCGACGTCGATGTCGATGATGCCGTGCTGCTCGAGGAGGCGCGCGGCCGTCGTGCCGTCGTCGGCGACGCCTTCGAAGAGCGAATAGGCCGGCTTGCCCTGACCCTTCTTCAGGTGGTGCGTCACGGCAGACGTGTCGAACCCCTCGTCGTAGTCGGCGCCGTAGGTGCCTGCGACGCAGTGCACCGGCCACGTGTCGATGAAGTCGGGCTCACCGGCCGCGAAGTGCCCGCCGTTGTCGTTGTCTGCGTCGTGCCAGTCGCGGGATGCGACCACGATCGCGTAGTCGCCCGCGTGCTGGGCGAGGAAGCGGGTGATCCGCTCGGCCACCTCGTCGCCGCCCACGACGCCCAGGGCGCCGCGCTCGGTGAAGTCGTTCTGGACGTCGACGATGAACAGTGCTCGGCTCATGATTCGAGCGTACGACGGTACTCCGCTCGCGTCAGCGGGTGGTCGGGTTCAGACGCCGGCGAGGCCGCGAGGTCGACCGGCGGGGTCGGCTCCGCGACCGGAGCACCGTTGCTCGTGCCGTCCGTCCGCCAGAGCTTCGACGGCCACCAGATCGCACGACCGATGTCGTAGGTGACGGCCGGCACGAGGAGCGAGCGCACGATGAAGGTGTCCAGCAGCACGCCGAACGCGACGATGAACGCGATCTGCGCGAGGAAGAGGATCGGGATCACCCCGAGGGCGGCGAAGGTCGCCGCCAGGACGAGACCCGCCGAGGTGATGACGCCGCCGGTCGCGACAAGACCGCGCAGGATGCCGGGACGCGTGCCGTGCACGAGCGACTCCTCCCGCACGCGCGACATCAGGAAGATGTTGTAGTCCACACCGAGCGCGACGAGGAAGACGAATCCGTACAGCGGCACGGCGGGGTCGGCGCCCGGGAACCCGAGCACATGGTTGAACACGAGCGCGCTGACGCCGAGCGCTGCGCGCGAAGGACAGGATGACGCTGAGGATCAGCAGCACCGGCGCGAGGATCGCACGCAGGAGCAGCATGAGGATCAGCAGGATGACCAGCAGCACGACGGGGATGATGATCGTGCGGTCGCGGATCGAGGTGTCGTTCGAGTCGATGTCGGTCGCGGTCACGCCTCCGACCAGCGCGGTGCCGACTCCGAGCTGTTCATCGAGACTCGTACGCAGCTCGCGCACCGTGTCTTCCGCGGCGGCGGAGTCGGCAGCATCCGTCAGCGTTCCGATCAGCAGCACGTCGCCGTCGGAGACGGTCGGCGACGGCGCCTCCGCCCCCGGCGGGCCCGCGACGGTGAACACCGCCTCGCCGCCGTCGACGGTGACCTCAGCCTGCCCGGTGGGGGAATCCTCGGATGCCGCCGCCACCGACTCGATCCCGTCGGAGGCCTCGAGCACCTCGACGGCCGCCGCCACATCGTCCTCGGGCACGATGACGTACACCGGGCTGCCGGAGCCGGCGGGGAAGTGCTCGGCCAGGGCGACCTGTCCGTCACGGGCCTCGGACGCTCCGAGCACGAGGTCGCTCGAGGGCACGCCGTCGGCCTTCAGCTGCAGCACGCCCACCGCGGCGATCAGCAGCACGAGCGTGCTGGCGATCCAGACAGGGCGCGCGTGACGGGCGACGAAGCGCGCCTGCCGCGGCCAGAAACCCTTGGCCGGCTGCGTCAGATCATCCGGGATCGCCACCATCCCCTGCTTCGGGATGAACGGCCAGAACGCGGTCTTGCCGAACAGCGCGAGAAGCGCCGGGAGGAAGGTCAGAGCCGACAGCACGGAGAAGGCGATGCCGATCGAGGCGATCGGACCGAGCGCGCGGTTGGTCGCGAGGTCTGACAGCAGCAGGCACAGCAGTCCCGCGATCACCGTGCCGCCGGAGGCGATGATCGGCTCGAAGGATCCGCGCCACGCCTGGGTGGTGGCATCCCATCGGCGCGCACCGGTGCCGATCGCCTCGCGGAAGCGCGCGACGTACAGCAGCGCGTAGTCGGTCGCCGCCCCGATCACGAGGATGAACAGGATGCCCTGCACCTGGCCGTTGAGCACGACGATGCCCGCATAGGCGAGCCACCAGACCGTCAGCAGCGCCACGCACAGCGCGAAGACCGACGTCAGCAGCACGAGGATCGGCAGCAGCGGCGATCGGTAGACGATCACCAGGATGATGAAGACGGCGATCAGCGCCACCACCAGCAGCAGTCCGTCGATGCCGAGGAATCCCTTGACGAGGTCGGCGGTGAAGCCCGCCGGGCCGGTCACCCAGCCTTCGAGCGAACTCGGGAGCTCCTCCGAAACCAGGGTCCGGATCTCCTCGACGACCTCGCGCACCTCGCCCGACGAATCGATCGGCACGAAGATCTGCACGGCCTGCCCGTCCTCCGATTCGATCGGCGGTGAGACGCCCTCCAGCACGCCCTCGATGGCGGCGATGTCTTCGCTCAGTGTCTGCAGGTCCGCGAGTTCCTCGTCGGTCAGAGCCGCCTCGCCGGTCACCACGACCACCGCGGGGATGCTGTCGTCACCGAGGAAGTCCGGCAGCCGCTCGCTCACCTGTGTCGCGTCCGCGCTCTCGGGCAGGAACGAGGACTGGTCGTTGGTGGCGACCTCGTCGACCTTGCCGAAGTACGGTCCGCCGACCGAGCCGCCGACGAGCCAGACCAGCACGAGGAGAGCCGGGATGCCGATCCTCAGCCATCGCGTCGGCGGACGATCGGACGAGCGCGCTCGCTGCATATCGCTAGCTTATCTAGCGAAATCTGCCCGGCCGCAACTCCCTATGCTGGAGCGACCATGCTCTCCGCGGGATTGGCGCTCGTCGGCGCGATCATCTACGGCGCAGCGGACTTCCTCGGCGGGCTCGCGGCGAAGCGGCTGCGCTCGATCGTCGTCACATCCGTCGCCGCGGCATCCGGCTTCGTCGTCCTCACCCTCGCCCTCCCCTTCGTCGGCGGCGTGTGGGCGCCGCTCGATGTGGCGTGGGGGGCGCTGGCGGGTGCGTTCGGCGTCGTCGCGATCGCGCTGCTCTACGCGTGCCTCGCGCTCGGTCCGATGAGCATCCTGTCGCCGCTCACGGCGGTCGTCTCGGCGATCGCGCCCATGCTGTGGGGACTCCTGGTCAACGGCGAGACCCTGTCGCCCATCGGCTACGCGGGCCTGGGCGTCGCTCTGGTCGCTGTCGTGCTCGTCGGGTTCATCCCCGGCGAGAAGGTCGTGCGCCCGAGCGCCCGCGGTCTGCTGATGGCCGTGGGGGCGGGGCTTGCGATCGGTGCGTTCCTGATCGCGATCGATCAGACCAGCTCCGAGAGCGGCCTCGTGCCGCTGGTGATGACCCGCGTCACGAACATGGCGATCACGATCGTGATCATCGGAGCGCTCATCGTCAGGGCGCGGCGGCGCGGACGGCCCGCCGCTTCCGTGCTGGACGTGTCGGGGGCGGTGATCGGCGCGACACCCTCGGGGCATGCCGACCTCGAGCACGCCACGACCGCAGGCGCAACCTCGTCGCGTCACATGGGATCGCGGGCGCGCGCGTGGTGGCTGGCGGTCGTGTGCGGTGTGGTGGATGCCGCGGCCAACGCGCTCATGCTGCTCGCGCTGCGCATCGGCGACCTGTCGATCGTCTCGGCCCTGACCGCGCTGTACCCGGCCGGGACGATCCTGCTCGCGGCGGTGGTCCTGCGCGAACGCGTCGCGGTCGTGCAGTGGGCGGGGCTGGCGCTCGCGCTCCTGGCCGGCGGGATGCTCGCACTGGCCTGACCGCGAGCGGGCTGCGACGCTCGCTCAGCCGCGCAGGAAGAGCAGCACCCACGACACGATCAGCGCGACGACGCCGAGTGCCACCAGGCCCGCGGCCAGCAGCGCGATCGACCGCACGAACGGTGAGTGCTGGGTCAGTCGCATGCGGTTGTTCCACCCTCTCCGGGTGAAGATGTCGTACATCCCCGCGTCACCGACGATGTGACGCTGCTCGTGGTTGAGGGCCGCTTCGTTCACGCCGCCGTCCTCATCGAACCAGCGCACGACCTTGCCGTGCTCGGTCGACTCGATCACACCGCGCACCGGAACCCAGGTGCCGTCGAACAGGTAGGCGACCAGCGCGACGCCGGCCAGCAGCGCCCCCGCGCCGAAGCCGACCCACGTGAAGATCTCGACCACGGCATCCACCGCTGTCTGCATGTCGCTGTTCCACCTCTGTCTGTGTTCCAGCATCGCTGATCCAGATCGGGGCCTACGGCATGAGGCCCGCCGAAAGCGGGCCTCATGCCGTGTGAACCGGGCCGGAGCCCTTCCGAGCCACCTGAGAGAATCGAACTCTCGACCTTCTCATTACGAGTGAGATGCTCTGCCGACTGAGCTAAGGTGGCGCGCGCCGCTTGCGCGATGCACGATCATCGATCTTACAGGGTCGCCGGAGCCCCCGCGAACGCGCCGGGGGTCGGCATCCGGCCTATTCGCACCGCAGTCCGTCCGCCGGGACCGTCCCCTGCAGCAGGTACGCCTCCACAGCGGCGTCGACGCACGCGTTGCCCTTGTTGTATCCGGTGTGGCCTTCACCCACCCGGGTGATGAGCACGCCCGACGAGAGCTGCTCGGCGAGCGCCACCGACCACTCGTACGGCGTCGCGGGGTCGTTGGTCGTGCCGACGACCACGATCGGAGCGGCACCGTCGGCGGCGATCTCGCCCCGCGTTCCGGTCGGCGGGTACGGCCAGCTCTCGCACGGGTCGGGGCCCGACCAGTAGGGCGCCACGGTCGGCGCCTCTGCGGCGATCAGCGCATCGCCCGCGGCCTGCTCCTCGTCGGTGATGTCGGCCGGATAGTCCATGCAGTTGTAGGCGCGGAACGCCTCGGTCGAGTTGTCGAGGTACGCCCCGTTCTCGCGGTTGTAGTAGAAGTCCGCCAACTGGAACGCCGACCTCCGGGTCTCCCTGCAGCGCGTCGCTCAGGGCGATCGTGAGGTACGGCCAGCTGTCTTGCGAGTACAGCGCGGCGATGATGCCGGTCAGCAGCGAGTCGGCCCCGAGCAGCCGGCCGTCGGCTGCCGGAAGCGGAGTCCGGTCGACGCTCGCGAGCAGCGTGCCGAGGTCGGCCATGCCCTCGTCCACCGTGCCGCGGAAGGGGCACTCCGAGTCGGCGAGACAGTCGGTCATGTAGGCGCGGAGGGCGGATTCGAACCCGATCGCCTGCGTCGTGCTGACATCCACCCCCGACACGGACGGATCGATCGCTCCGTCCAGGACGAGTCGGCCCACCCGCTCGGGGTACAGCTGGGCGTAGGTCGCACCGAGGAACGTGCCGTACGAGTACCCGAGGTAGTTCAGCTCGGCGTCGCCCAGCACGGCGCGCAGCAGATCCATGTCGCGTGCCGCGTTCTCGGTGGTGATGAACGGCAGGATGCCGTCGCTGTTCGCCTCGCACGCGTCGGAGAACTCCTGGTTCCACTCCGTGCGCTCGGCGGTCCAGCCGTCCGAGCCGCGCGGGTCGGCCGGGATGTCGAAGAGGTAGGCGTCCATGCCGGCCGCGTCCAGACAGCGGACCGCCGTCGACTCGCCGACTCCGCGCGGGTCGAAGCCGATCACGTCGAACTGCTCCTGGAGGGGCGCGCCGACCGCGAAGCCGATGCTGTCGCGGATGAGGCCGACGCCGCTCGCTCCCGGACCGCCGGGATTGGTCAGGAGCGAGCCGATCGGCTCGCCGGAGAGTGCGCGCTGACGGATGACCGAGAGCTCGATCTCGCCGGCGCCCGGATCCGCCCAGTCGAGCGGAGCCGTGACCGTGGTGCACTCGAAGCCGTCGCAGTCCGACCATGACAGGGTCTGCTCGTAGAACGGCAGCAGGTCGGCGTCGACCCCGTCCGTGTCGGGTGCGAGGCTCGCCGTCGACGAAGGCCGCGACTCCGGGATGATCGTGTACAGGCACCCGGAGAGGGCGACGGATGCCGCGGCGAGCCCCGCCACGACGGCGAGGAGGCGGCCCGCCCGACGCGGTGAGGTCGAGGGCGGTGCAGTGATCTTCACGGGATCCTCCCGCTCGCGACGGTCACGAGCATGCTTTCGAGGGCGAGCGTGGGGGCGACGTTCTGTTCCAGGTTGCGTCGGGTCTCGGCGATCTGGTCGAGCACGACGAGCGACCGCTCCACCGACCAGGCGGATGCGAGTGCGCGCAGGTCGGGCTCGAGCTCGCGGTTGATGAGGTCGCCCTCGGCGGGGCCGCCGCGACCGAACTGCAGCATCACGACGTCGCGGAACATCGACTGCAGGTCGGTCAGGACGCGGTCGATCCCGTCGCGCAGGCTGCGCGTCGCGCGTCGCTTCTGGTCGTCTTCGAGGGCGCTCAGCTGCGAGCGCACCGCCGGCGGCACGGCTGCGCCCTCCGCGATGCCGAGCGTGCGCAGCAGGCTCGAGCGCTCCGCCTCGTCGCGCTCGGCGGTCAGCGCCTTCGCGTCGTCGGTCGCGGCCGCGACGACCCGCCCGGCGACCTCGACGGCATCGCCGACTCCGCGGACGGCGAGCACCCCGCGCAGCATGTCGTCGCGCCGTGCGCGCGCCGCGCGTCGGTCGCGAGTCGCTGCGCCATGCCGATGTGCCGCTGGGCGTGCCGGGCCGACTGCTCGGCGACGGCCAGGTCGGCGCCGGTGCGCTGCGAGATCAGGCGGGCGACGTCCTGCGATGTCGGGCTCGCGCAGACGCAGAGTGCGCACCCGGGAGCGGATCGTCGGCAGCAGATCGGCGTCGCTCGGCGCGCACAGCAGCCACACCGTGCGCTCGGGCGGCTCTTCGAGCGCTTTGAGCAGCACGTTGGAGGTGCGCTCGACCATGCGGTCGGCATCCTCCATCACGATGACGCGATAGCGACCCAGCGAGGGGCTGAAGTACGAGCGCTCGACGAGGGATCGGGCGTCCTTGATGGAGATGATCACGCCCTCGGTGCGCAGCGCGGTCATGTCGGGGTGGGTGCCGGCGAGCACCTGGCGCATGGCCTGCTCGTCGCCCTCTTCGGCGATGAGCGCGGCCGCGAACGCGTACGCGAGGGTCGATCGGCCCGAGCCGGGCGGACCGGTGATGAGCCACGCGTGGGTCATCGATTCGGGGTCGGATGCCGCCGCCCGGAGCGTCGCCACGGCCTCGTCCTGACCCCAGACGGCCCCCCACGGAACACCGGCCTCAGGCGTCGCGGGAGCAGTCGCGACCGCCGGGTTCACCATGGCACCAGCCTAATCGGCGCCGCCGACGGCGCCGGTCGCGGGTGCACCGTCGAGGAGCGCCTGGACCCGGCCCTGGATGTCGGTGGCGAGATCGGCCGGCATCCGCGACGCGTCGAGCACGAGGAACCGCTCGGGCTCCGCCTCGGCGAGCGCCAGGAACTCCGCCCGCACGCTGGCGTGGAACGCCGACTGCTCGGACTCGAGCCGGTCGAACGGCTTGTCGTCGGCATCCAGCCGGTCGCGGGCGAGCGGAGTGATCGAGGTCGAGCAGCACCGTGAGGTCGGGCAGCAGGCCGCCGGTGGCCCACAGCGAGAGGTCGCGCACTTCGTCGCGGCCGAGCACCCGTCCGGCGCCCTGGTAGGCGACGGACGAGTCGAGGTAGCGGTCCTGGATCACGACGTCGCCGCGCTCGAGCGCCGGACGCACGACCGTCTCGACGTGGTGGGCGCGGTCGGCCGCGTACAGCAGCGCCTCGGCGCGCGGCGCGACCTCGCCGCGATGGTGCAGGACGATGTCGCGGATCAGCGCCCCCGACCTCGGTGCCGCCGGGTTCGCGCGTGCGCACGACCGTGCGACCGCGGGCGACCAGCCACTCCTCGAGCAGGGCGGCCTGCGTGGTCTTGCCGACGCCGTCGCCGCCCTCGAACGTGACGAATACTCCCGCGGAGCGGGGCCAGCAAGCCCCGTCACTTCTTGGCCGGCGCCTTGCGGGTCGTCGCCGCCTTGCGCGCCGGAGTGCGCTTGGGCGCAGGGCCCTTCGCGCGCTTGTCGGCGATCATCTGCACGGCGATCTCGTAGGTGATGTCGGCGACGGTCTGACCGCGCGGGATCGTCACGTTCGTCTCGCCGTCGGTGACGTACGCGCCGAACCGGCCGTCGCGGACCCGGATCGGCTTGCCGCTGACCGGATCGTTGTCGAACTCGGCGAGCGCGCTGGAGGCACGCCGGGCGCCGTACTTCGGCAGCGCGTAGATCGGCGAGCGCCTGCTCGAGGGTGATGTCGAAGATCAGCTGCTCGGAATCGAGCGTCCGCGAGTCGGTGCCCTTCTTCAGGTACGGACCGTAGCGGCCGTTCTGCGCGGTGATCGGCTCGCCCGACTCGGGGTCGGTGCCGACGGTGCGCGGCAGGTCGAGAAGGCGCAGCGCCGTCTCGAGATCGATCGTGTCGACCGACATGGACTTGAACAGCGACGCGGTCCGCGGCTTCGGCGCGGCATCCTTCTTCGCCGTCGCTTCTTCTTCGGGGCCTCTTCGACGATCTCGCCGGTCGCCTCGTCGACGGCCGTCGGGTCTTCCGGCTCGGTCTCCTCGATGTAGGGGCCGAAGCGGCCGTCCTTGACGACGACGAGCTTGCCGGTGTCGGGGTTCTCGCCGAGCACGCGGTTGCCGGCGACCGGGGCGTCGATGAGCTCCTGCGCCTTCTCGGGCGTCAGCTCGTCGGGCGCGAGGTCCTCGGGGATGTTGACGCGGCGCGGCGGGGCGTCGGGGTTCTCGGGGTCGACGACATCGAGGTAGGGACCGTACTTGCCGAACCGCAGGGTCGTCGTGTCGCTGATGCGCGTCGCGTTGAGCTCGCGGGCATCGATCTCACCGAGGTTCTCGACGATGTTGCGCAGACCCGGCTGCGCGTCGGAGCCGAAGTAGAACTCCTTGAGCCACGCCGTGCGCTGCTGCTCTCCGCGGGCGATCGCGTCGAGGTCGTCTTCGAGCGCTGCGGTGAAGTCGTAGTCGACCAGGTCGGCGAAGTGCTCTTCGAGCAGACGGACGACGCTGAAGGCGAGCCAGCTCGGCACGAGGGCCTGCCCGCGCTTGGTGACGTAGCCGCGGTCGAGGATCACGTCGATGATGCTCGCGAACGTGGACGGACGGCCGATGCCCTTCTCCTCGAGCGCCTTGACGAGGCTCGCCTCGGTGTAGCGCGGCTTCGGGGTCGTCGCGTGGCCCTTCGGCTCGATCTCCTTGAGGCGGAGCGTGTCGCCGACGGCGAGTACGGGCAGCGACTGGTCGTCGGCCTTGTCGGCGTCGCTGCGCTTCTCGTCGCGGCCCTCTTCGTACGCCTCGAGGAATCCCTTGAAGGTGTAGACGGTGCCGGATGCCGTGAACTCGGCGCGCTGCACCGTCCCGTCGACCGGCGCCTCGACCGCGAGCGTGACGGTCGTGGTCTCGTACTTGGCGTCGGACATCTGGCTGGCGATCGTGCGCTTCCAGATCAGGTCGTACATGCGCTGCTCGTCGCGGTCGAGCTCTCCCGAGACGGACGCCGGGGTGCGGAACTGCTCGCCGGACGGGCGGATCGCCTCGTGCGCCTCCTGGGCGTTCTTGCTGTTGCTGCGGTACACGCGCGGGTTCAGCGGGCACGGCCTTCTCGCCGTAGAGCGACGACCGCCTGCTCGCGCGCCGCCGTGATCGCCTGAGTGCTCAGGGCGACCGAGTCGGTGCGCATATAGGTGATGAAGCCCTTCTCGTACAGGCGCTGGGCGACGCTCATCGCGTGCTTCGCGCTCATCGAGAGCTTGCGTCCGGCCTCCTGCTGGAGGGTCGAGGTGGTGAACGGCGGCTTCGGGCTGCGCGTGCCGGGCTTGGACTCGAGCGCGGTGACGGATGCCTCGCCGACGCCCTCGATCGCGGCGGACGAGCGCACGGGCCTTCGCCTCGTCGAGGACGACGACGACCTTCTTCAGCTGGCCGCGATCGTCGAAGTCGGTGCCGCGGGCCAGCGGTGCACCGTCGACGCGGGCGAGGCGGGTGGTGAAGGAGGACTCGCGCCTTGACGGCGAGCGCCTCGACGTCCCAATAGGCGGCGGAGACGAACGCCATGCGCTCGCGTTCGCGGTCGACGACCATGCGGGTCGCGGCGGACTGCACGCGACCGGCGCTCAGTGCGGCACCCTCGCGGCCGCTGCCGACCTTGCGCCAGAGCACGGGCGAGACGTCCCAGCCGTACAGCCGGTCGAGGACACGACGTGTCTCCTGCGCGTCGACGAGCGCGAGGTCGAGCTCGCGGGTGTTGTCGACGGCCGCGCGGATCGCGTCCTTGGTGATCTCGTGGAAGACCATGCGGTGCACGGGGACCTTGGGCTTGAGCACCTCGAGCAGGTGCCACGCGATGGCCTCGCCCTCGCGGTCCTCATCGGTGGCGAGCAGGACTTCGTCGGCCGTCTTGAGCGCGCGCTTGAGTTCGGCGACCGTCTTGGTCTTGCGGTCGTTGACGACGTAGTAGGGGTCGAAGTCGTTGTCGATGTCGATCGAGTACTTGCCGTAGGCCGTCTTCTTGTCGGCCGGGATGTCCTTCTTGCTCGCGAGATCGCGGATGTGCCCGACCGAGCTCAGTACCTCGTAATCGTCGCCGAGGTACCCCTGGATCGACTTCATCTTCGTCGGTGACTCGACGATGACGAGCTTCTTGCCTGTTGCCAACGGGGGCGTCCTTTCTTCGAAGCACACCATACACACCGGAAAGCACGCGAGCGCTGTGAGCCCGTCATGAGCCCGGCGGGCCTGCTCGCGCGGACACCGAGCGCGGGGAGCCGCGCCGAACACCGCCGCGACGGTGACCGTCGCGACCAGTCCGTCGAGCTCGCAGGCGGCCAGTGCGACCCCCGACGCTGCCGCGATCTCGCCCGCGCGGGCGCACGGCTCGCCGTCGACGGCACCGGATGCCGCGTCCGCCGCCGCCAGCGCGGCGGCGTCGGCGACTCCGGCCAGACGCTGCGAGAACACGGCAGCGGCGCCGGCGGTCGCGAAGCCGACCACGAGCGTCGCAGAGCACACCACGACGCCGACCGACAGAATCGTCCCGGCCATCACAGACCGCCGTCGAGGGCGCAGCTCGTGGCGCTGAGCTCGAGAGGCAGAGCGCCGAACGACGGCGCGGACGCGGTCACGCACACCAGATCGCCGCGCCGCCCGATCGCGACGGCAGCGCCGGACACGGCGGTCGCGACCGCAGCGGTCGCCCGCGCATCGGATTCGCCCCTCGCGACCAGCCGCGCCGCATCGGCCGCGCCATCCTGGAGGCGCACCTGCCGCGCGCAGGCTCCGAGGGCACCTGCGCCGAGGAGGAGGACGAGGGCGACGGCCGGCAGCGCGATCGCGAACTCGGCGACCACCGAACCCCGGTCGTCGCCGAGTCCGCGCCGGATCATGCGACGGTCAGGGCGCGGCGCACGAGATCGGTGAGGATGCCGCGCACTTCGTCGCTGCGCATGATCACCACCAGCAGGCCGGCGAACGCGACAGCCGCCATCGTCGCGATCGCGTACTCGGCGGTGGCCGCACCGGTGTCGTCGGCGAAGAGCCGGGCGGAGCGGCGGCGGGTGAGTCGAGGCAATGACATGGGAATCCCTTCCACAGGTTCGGTGGGCACGGTTCGGGCGTTCACGGTTTGCATGGGCACGGTCTTCATGGGCACGTCCTGCATGGGCACGGTCAGAGGGGCAGCGGCACCGAGGTCATGACGCTGAGGAGCATCGGCGCGACGCCGAGCAGGAGGAAGGCGGGAAGGGTGCACACCCCGAGCGGAAGAAGAAGGCGTGTCGACAGTCGCGCCGCACTCAGTCGGCCCTCCACGCGCGCCCGGTGCCGGGCGAGAGCAGACGACGCCCGCAGCAGCTCCACCGCCGGGACGCCGGCGGTGCGCGAGAGGGTCAGCACCGCCTCGGTCGCGGCATCCGTCTGCGCGCCCGTCGCGTCCTTGACCAGCACGCGCGCCCGATCGATCGACACGCCGCCGCTGAGGGCGATCGCCAGCAGCTCCGCCTCCAGGCCCGGGATGCCGCTGCTCGAGCGCGCACGCCGCACCAGAGCGGCATTCCACCGCTGGGCGGCGACGATGAGCGCGGCACCGGCAGCGAGGCAGACGATGCCGATGGGGTTGCCCAGGAGCGTCCCGAACGTGTCGAACCCGAGCGCGACGCCCAGCAGAACGGCGACGAGCGGCAGCCAGCCCATGAGCTTCGCCGTCGCCGCGGGCTCGGCGAGCGCGACCCGGACGTCGTCCGCTGCCTCCTGCCCGTCGCGGAGGGCGACCGCCAGCGCGCGCAGGCTCTCGGCGATCGGCGCTCCCACGGCGGTCGCGACCTGCCAGGCCGCTGACACGTCGCGCCATTGGGTCTGCGCGGCGGCCGCCGTAACCGCCCGGCGACGGCGGCGCGCCGGTGAGGGTGCGGCCGGCCGTCCCGCGGCGGCGACCGCGTCCGCCAGAGGCATGCCGCGCGTCACCGAAGCCGACACGCGAAGCGCGTCTTCGTCGCCCGCATCGGCGAGGTAGGCCCAGGCGCGGGCGGGTGCGACTCCCGCCTGCAGCAGCACCGCCAGCTTGAGGACGGTGTCGGCGACGGTGCTGGTCGTCAGGTCACGGGCCACGCGAGCTCCTCCATCTGCAGGCGACCCGTGCTCCCGATCACCGGACGCCCGGCGGCCGCGAGCCGCCGCACACCGTCGGCGGCGCGCTCGACATGCAGCACGCAGCCGATCGCGCTGGCCACCTGCCGCGCCAGCGCGCGGTCTTCCAGCCCGGCGAGCGCGCCGAGCGCCTCGAGCCGGGCCGGCACGTCGGACAGTCCATTGGCGTGCAGCGTGCCGGCGCCGCCGTCGTGGCCGGTGTTGAGCGCCGAGAGCAGCTCGCGCACCTCTTCTCCGCGGCACTCCCCCACCACGAGTCGATCGGGTCGCATGCGCAGGGCCTCGCGCACGAGTCGGGCGAGGCCGATCGCCCCCGCCCCCTCGAGGTTCGCCTGCCGCGCCTCGAGCCGCACGTGATGCGGATGGTCCAGTCGCAGTTCGGCGACGTCTTCGATCGTGACGATCCGATCCGAGGCGGGAGCGCCGGCGAGCAGGGCCGACAGGAGCGTCGTCTTGCCGGCACCGGCCGCCCCGGTGATGAGGAGGTTCTCCCGTCGGGCGACGAGCTCGTTCGAGCTGGGCGCGCGCGGTCGCATCGAACATGCCCCTCGACTGCAGCTCCGCCAGGTCGGGGCTGTCGAGCCGCGGCACGCGGATCGAGATCGCGGTGCCCTCCGCCGCGACCGGCGGAAGCACGGCGTGCACGCGGATGCCGCCCTCCAGGCGGACGTCGACGCACGGAGTCGCATCATCGATATGTCGATCGCCCAAGCCGATCAGGGCGACGGCGAGGTCGCGCACGTCTTCTTCGCGGGCCCGCCACTCCGGTGCAGGGGTCGCGCCCCGTGCCACGGTCGACGAACAGTCCGGTCGCGCCGTTGACGAACAGGTCGGTGACCTCCGGATCGTCGAGGTAGCGCGCGAGCGGCTCCAGGGTCGGGATGCCGCACGACGGCGCTTCGCTTGCGGGTCGCCGGCGTGACCGCTCGACGGCTTCGGATCCGCGGGATCCGCATCTGCTGACCCGCCACGCCGCGGGGCGGCGCCGCGTTCGTCTCGCGCGCCGGATGCGGCGCGCGGCTGGACGACGAAGCGTTCGGGCATGCACCGAAAGTAGATCGCGGTGCCGTCGCGCTCCGGGCGAGCGGGGGCTTCGGTGGATGGCGCGCGAAGTCGTGGGCCTGGGGAGGAGTCAGGAAAGAAGAGGGCGGCATCCCATGGGGGGAATGGGATGCCGCCACGTGCGACACCGCAGTTCGGGGGTGAGTCGGGTGTCGCAATGCCAGAATCGAATGTTCGGCCGGAGAAGAGCATACGCAATGGGACGCGACCTTCCAAACAAACTCATCAGGCCGTGACCGATATATCGTTCGGGTCCGGAAGACCCTCCGTCGGACGACTCCACGCTCCCCACTATCGGAGGTAGTGAGGGGGGTGGGCGCTGGGTAGATTGACCCTGTCGTTGCGGCGCGTCCTCCTGGACGGCGCCGCCCCGGGAACGGCCCGCGAAGGAGCGAGCATGAGCAGCCAGATCGACCACCTTCTCACCGAGAGCCGGCGGTTCGCGCCGCCCGCGAAGTTCGCCGAGAGCGCCGTGGCGACCGCGGAGGTCTACGAGCGGGCCTCCGCAGACCGCGAGGCGTTCTGGGCCGACCAGGCCCGCGAACTGCACTGGCACACCCCGTTCACCCAGGTGCTGGACTGGTCGAACCCGCCGTTCGCGACGTGGTTCGCCGACGGCGAGCTCAACGTCGCCTACAACTGCCTCGACCGTCACGTCGAGGCGGGCAACGGCGAGCGCGTCGCTCTGCTCTGGGAAGGCGAGCCGGGTGACTCGCGTCATGTGACGTATGCGGAGCTGACCGACGAGGTCAAGCGCCTCGCGAACGTGCTTGAAGGACTCGGCATCGGCGAGGGCGACCGGGTGGCGATCTACATGCCGATGATCCCGGAGGCGATCGCCGCGATGCTCGCGGTCGCGCGGCTGGGCGCGATCCACTCGGTGGTCTTCGGCGGGTTCTCCGCCGACAGCCTGCGAGCGCGCATCGACGACGCCGGCGCGAAGCTGGTCATCACGGCCGACGGCGGCTACCGCAAGGGCAAGGTCTCCCCGCTCAAGCCGGCCGTCGACATGGCCCTCGCCGACCGCAACGGGTCGGGCGCGCAGGAGACCGTCGAGCACGTGCTGGTCGTGCGCCGCGGAGGCAACGACGTGGAGTGGACCGAGGGCCGCGACATCTGGTGGCACGACGTCGTGCCGCAGGCATCCGCCGAGCACGAGGCGCGCGCGTTCCCCGCCGAGACCCCGCTGTTCATCCTCTACACGTCGGGGACGACCGGCAAGCCCAAGGGCATCATGCACACGTCGGGCGGCTACCTCACGCAGGCGACCTTCAGCAACAAGGTCGTGCACGACCTGCATCCCGAGACGGACGTGTTCTGGTGCACGGCCGACATCGGCTGGATCACCGGCCACAGCTACGTCACGTACGGTCCGCTGTCCAACGGCGCGACGCAGGTGCTCTACGAGGGCACGCCCGACACCCCGCATCCGGGTCGGTGGTGGGAGATCATCCAGAAGTACGGCGTGACGATCCTCTACACCGCACCGACCGCCATCCGCTCGTTCATGAAGATCGGCCGGGCCATCCCCGAGCAGTACGACCTGTCGTCGCTGCGGCTGCTCGGCTCGGTGGGCGAGCCCATCAACCCCGAGGCGTGGATGTGGTACCGCAAGATCATCGGCGGCAAGGTCGCCCCGATCGTCGACACGTGGTGGCAGACCGAGACCGGCGCGATCATGATCTCCGCCCTGCCCGGCGTCACCGAGACCAAGCCCGGCAGCGCGCAGGTTCCGCTCCCGGGCGTCGTCGATCGAAGTCGTCGACGACGACGGCGTGCACGTGGGCAACGGCAACGGCGGGCTGCTCGTGGTCACCGAGCCCTGGCCGAGCATGCTGCGCGGCATCTGGGGCGACCCGGAGCGCTACAAGGAGACGTACTGGGACAAGTTCTCCGCGCAGGGCTACTACTTCGCCGGCGACGGCGCGCGGCTCGACGAGGACGGCGACGTGTGGCTCCTCGGTCGTGTGGACGACGTGATGAACGTGTCGGGCCACCGCCTGTCGACCACCGAGATCGAGTCGGCTCTCGTCGCGAACGAGGCCGTCGCCGAGGCCGCGGTCGTCGGGGCGTCCGACGAGACGACCGGGCAGGCGGTCGCCGCGTTCGTCATCATCAAGCAGAGCTATCTGGCCGCGCACTCCGCCGACGGTCTCGCGCAGTCGCTGCGCGCGTGGGTCGGCGAGCAGATCGGCCCGATCGCGCGGCCGCGCGACGTGTACATCGTCGAGGAGCTGCCCAAGACGCGCTCCGGCAAGATCATGCGGCGCCTGCTGCGCGACGTCGCCGAGGGTCGCGAGGTCGGCGACACGACGACGCTCGCCGACACCGCGGTCATGTCGGTGATCTCCGCGCAGGTCCGCTGACCGGAGCCCGACGGGCGCCGACAGTGGTCAGACGTAGCTGAAGACGACTTCCACCTCGACGGGGCTGTCGAGCGGGAGCACGGTGACGCCGACGGCCGACCGCGCGTGGCGCCCGGCGTCGCCGAAGATCTCGCCGAGCACCTCGCTCGCGCCGTTGACCACGCCGGGCTGGCCGGTGAAGTCCGGAACGGATGCCACGAACCCGACGACCTTCACGACACCGGTGAGTCGGTCGACACCGCCGACGGCCGCGGCCGCCGCCGCGAGGGCGTTCAGCGCGCACTGGCGCGCGTAGGCCTTGGCGTCGCCTGCCGGGACGAGGCCGTGGCCGTCGCCGACCTTGCCGGTCGCCGGCAGCGCACCGGAGACCATCGGCAGCTGACCGGCGGTGAACACCAGGTCGCCGTGCGCCTTGGCGGGCACGTAGGCCGCGACCGGCGGAACGACCGACGGGCAGGTCGATCCCGAGCTCGGCGAGGCGGGTGGAGACGCTCATGCGCGCGGCTCCTCGAACTGCTGCGCGGCCTGAGCCGCGGCATCCAGCCCGGCGTTGGCGGTGCCGCCGCCCGTGGGCCGCTTGAGGTAGGCGACGAGCCCGCCCTCGGGGCCGGGCACGACCTGCACGAGCTCCCAGCCCTGCTTGCCCCAGTTGTTGAGGATCGCCGCGGTGTTGTGGATCAGGAGGGGGGTGGTGAGGTACTCCCACGTGGTCATGAACTCTCCGAAGGATCGCAGTGCGGATGCGGGCGCAGCACCGTCTGAGGGCGCGTCCGTAAAGGGTTCGCCCAGGTAGCTCCCCTACGATCAAGCCTATGCCTGATACGAAACGGACGGCTAGCGGTGTGTTCGGAGGCCTGTTGGGCCTGGTCGGACTCAGCGCTGCCGCGGGTGTGCTGATCACCGCGACCGTCACCCCCGCGATCGCCCTGACGGGTGCTGCCGCGACGAGCGCGATCACGATGTTCGACAACCTCCCGAGCGTTCTCGACATCGACAAGCTCATGCTGCCGACGACGATCTACGCGAAGGACCCCAACACGGGTGGGGACGTCGAACTGGCCACGTTCTACGACCAGAATCGATCGCCGGTCAACTTCGACGAGGTCAACCCCGTCGTCTACGACGCCATCCTCTCCAGCGAGGACCCGCGCTTCTACCAGCACGGCGGCGTCGACCTCATCGGAACCTCACGCGCCCTCCTGCAGAACGTGCAGGGCGGCGGCGAGACGCAGGGCGGTTCGTCGATCAGCCAGCAGTACGTCAAGAACGTCCTCATCCAGCGATGCGAGTCCAATGCGGACGCCGAGGCCCGCGAGCAGCTGCAGCAGGAGGCGGACAAGACCGCCGCCGACTCGGGGCAGCCGGTCGTCTCGCCGACGATCGACGAGGTCATCGCCCGCACGGATGCGGTACTGGCCAACTGCTGGACCGAGGCGACGACGGCGAGCGGCAACGAGGGCATCGAGCGCAAGCTTCAGGAGATGCGCTACGCGATCGCGCTGGAGCAGAAGTATTCCAAGAACGACATCCTCCTCGGGTACCTGAACATCTCCAACTTCGGCGGTCGCACCTACGGCATCGACGCCGCGGCGAGGTACTACTTCAACGTGGCGGCCAAGGACCTGTCCGTCTCGCAGGCAGCCACGCTCGCCGGCATCGTGCAGAACCCCAACACCTACCGCATCGATCAGGCCGCCGGATCGATCTTCGACGGCGACGGGGTGGGCTACAACAAGGCGCCCGACGGCCTCATCGACGATGTCCGCCCGGGGCAGCTCGCCGCACTCGACACGCTCCTGGCGGATGGCACCATCACCCAGGAGCAGTATCTCGCTGCGGCCGATGGCTACACGTCCACGAAGGGGCGTCAGCTCTACGTGCTCAGTCGCATGCTCGACGACGGCAAGATCACGCGCGACCAGTACGTCGCGGCCGCGGTCGAGCCGATCACCCCCGCGATCACTCCCGCCACGACGGGCTGCTCGACAGCCGGCGGCTCCGCGTACTTCTGCCAGTACGTCCGCGACATCGTCGAGAACGATCCGGCGTTCGGCGCGACGCCGGAAGAGCGCGAGAAGGCCCTCAAGCGCGGCGGCCTGAGCATCTACACGACGATCGACCTGCGCGTTCAGGCCGCCGCCGAAGCCGCCATGGTCGAGAACGTGCCGACGTCCGTCGACTTCATGAGACTCGGCTCGACGATCGTCAGCATCGAGTCCACGACGGGTCGCATCCTCGCCATCGCGCAGAACACCCAGTTCAGCGAGGACGCCTCGGCCGGCACCGACCCCAACAAGAGTGCCCTCGTGTTCGCCGGAGACTCCACCTACGGCTCCTCGAGCGGCTTCAACGCCGGATCGACCTTCAAGCTGTTCACGCTCATCGACTGGCTCGAGAAGGGGCACTCGGTCAACGAGTCGCTGAACGGCTCGGTGCGCGTCATCAAGCGCATGACGAACTCGTGCGACGGCGACTGGGTCAACCACGGAGAACACCACGCGTCGGCAACTTCGGCGGCGGCGGCGGCTACACCGGCACCCCGATGCAGTTCACCGCGCAGTCGCTGAACTCCGGCTACTTCGCGATGGCCGAGCAGCTCGACCTGTGCGACATCGAGAAGGTCGCCACGCAAGATGGGTGTCACGATCGCGCAGTACGGCACCGACGGTCGCAGATGGACAACGCAGTTCTCCGTCATCGGTTCGAGCAACGTCTCGCCGATCGCCATGGCCGGTGCGTATGCGACGGTCGCGAACAACGGCATCTACTGCCAGCCGAAGGCGATCGACCGCGTCGTGGACTCGGATGGCGCGGAGATGACGCCGCCCGCACGCGCGTGCACCCAGGTGATCGATCCGAAGGTCGCCGCGACGGCCGCCTACGCGCTCGAGGGCGTCATGCAGCGCGGCGGCACCGGCTCGCAGGCGAACCCCTACGACGGCACCCCGCTCCTCGGCAAGACCGGAACGCACGAGACGTACCACACGTGGATGATCGAATCGAGCTCGAAGGTCACCACCGCGGCGTGGGTGGGCAACATCGACGGATTCAACGACGTGTTCGAGCGCCGTTCGGCGGATCTGCGGTACATCCTCGCCCGGCAGACGCAGGCGACGGCGAACGCCGTGTACGGCGGCGACCCCTTCCCCGAGCCCGACTCGAACCTGACCCGCGTCATCCTGCGCGACCTGCCCAGCGTGATCGGGCTCAGCGTCGATGAGGCCGCGAACAGGCTGAACGCGGCAGGCTTCCAGGTGAACGTCGGCGACGCGGTCGATTCCGGCGAGGCCGCCGGCATCGTCGCGGCGCAGAACCCCGGCGCCGGACGCGTGAGCGGCGGCACCGTCGTCACGATCAACCCGAGCAACGGACAGGGCATCAGCGTGCCCGACGTCGCCGGGAAGCCGCTCGACAGGGCGCTCAGCGACCTCCGCGGCGCGGGCTTCGGCAACGTGCAGCCAGGCACGCTGCACGGAGGACGCCACCGCCGGACCGCAGGGCAAGGCCACCGGGACCAACCCGGGTGCCGGAAGCGTCGTGAACCGCAACTCGGCGATCACCGTGGACTACAGCCGCGCGAAGTGCACGTAGTGCCGACCGGTTACGCCAAGACCGCCCTCACCGCTCTCGGAGCCGTGGGGGCGGTCGGCGCGAGTGCCGCGATCTGGGGCATCGGCATCGAGCGCTACCTGTTCACGGTGCGCGAGCATGCCGTGCACACGCTGCCGGCCGGCTCGGATCCGGTGCGCGTGCTGCACCTCTCCGACGCCCACATGGCGCCGTGGCAGCACCGCAAGCAGCAGTGGATGGCGGCGCTGGCCGATACCTGGCGGCCCGATCTCGTCGTCAACACGGGCGACAACCTCGGTCACGCGGACGGGCTGCGCGGACTGCGCGCCGCTCTGGACCCGCTGCGCGGCATCCCCGGTGTCTTCGTGCACGGGTCGAACGACCACGCCGCACCGACTCCCCGCAACCCGCTGCTGTACTTCACAGGACCGTCGAAGGTGAAGGTCGCCAGCGAGCCGCTGGACACGCAGGCGCTCGACGGCTACCTGTCGGACGAGCTCGGCTGGCTCAACCTCAACAACGCCGTCGGCTCGCTCGAGGTCGGCGACCTGCGCATCGACGCCTTCGGCGTCAGCGACGCGCACCGCGGGTGGGACGACCTCGATGTGCTCCCCGGGCTGCTCGACGGCCTGCAGGCCGACATCGCCCCCGCGGCGATGACCCTCGGGGTCACTCATGCCCCGTACCGGCGGGTGCTCGACGCCTTCACCGATCTCGGCGCCGACATGATCTTCGCCGGGCACACGCACGGCGGTCAGGTACGGGTCCCCGGCTACGGCGCGCTCGTGGCCAACTGCGACATCCCGCTGGATCAGGCGCGCGGTCTGAGCACGTGGACGCACGCCGGTCGCACCGTGCCGCTCAACGTCAGCGCCGGGATCGGCCACTCCATCTACGCGCCGGTGCGCTTCGCGTGCCGGCCCGAGGTGTCGCTCATCACACTGCTGCCCCGCAGCTAGCCCAGTTCGGACCACCTCCGAGCATCGGGTAGACTCGGAGGGTTGCCACGGGGTGTGGCGCAGCTTGGTAGCGCGCGTCGTTCGGGACGACGAGGCCGCAGGTTCAAATCCTGTCACCCCGACCGCAGAGAGGCTCCGCTCGTTCCTGAAAAGGGAGCGAGTCGGAGCCTTTCGCGTCTCACGACCCGCAGACAGGAGCACCGTGACAGAATCGCCGGCCGACAGCATCCCTCCCCGCCTCGTCGCATTCGACCTCGACGACACGCTCGCGCCCTCCAAGAGCGCGATCGATCCGCGTATCGGAGCCCAGCTCATCGCGCTCGCGGAGAAGGTGGAAGTGGCGATCATCTCCGGCGGCCAGCTCGAGCAGTTCCGCGCGCAGGTCGTCGACCGGCTGCCCGAGACGCCGGCCGAGACGCTGTCGCACGTCCATCTGCTGCCCACGTGCGGCACGCAGTACTACCGGCTCGAAGAGGGCGGCATCGCCACGGTCTACGCGCACGCGCTCACCGACGATCAGAAGACGCGCGCGCTCGGCGCCGTCGAAGGCGAGGCGCGGCGCCTGGGCCTCTGGGAGGCCGAGACGTGGGGCGACATCCTCGAGGACCGCGGATCGCAGATCACGTTCTCGGCGCTCGGTCAGCGCGCCCCGCTCGAGGCCAAGATCGCATGGGACCCGACCGGCGCGAAGAAGAACACGCTCCGCGAGGCCGTCGCCGCGCAGATCCCCGACCTCGAGGTGCGCTCGGGAGGTTCGACCTCGGTCGACATCACCCACCGCGGCATCGACAAGGCGTACGGCATGCGGCAGCTCGCCGAGCAGACCGGCATCCCGCTCGATGACATGCTCTTCGTCGGCGACCGGCTCGACCCGGACGGCAACGACTACCCGGTGCTCGCGATCGGCGTGCCCTGCCACGCGGTCGAGGGCTGGGAAGACACCGCCGACTACCTCGACGCCCTGCTGCCGACGCTCCCCGCGCGGAGCTGACCTCCGCGCGGGCAGCGCGCGGTCAGGCCTTGGACGCCGTCGCGGTGCGCGTGCGCACCGGACGCGCGGCGGGCTGAGCCACCGGCACGAGCCGGGCGAGCTGGGTCACGTGGGCGGGTTCGAGCTCGGCGATCGACGAGACGCCCAGCAGCTTCATGGTCCGCTCGATCTCGTCGCGCAGGATCGCGATCGTGCGATCGACGCCTTCACGACCACCGGCCATGAGTCCGTAGAGGTAGGCGCGCCCGATGAGGGTGAACTTCGCGCCGAGAGCGATCGAGGCCACGATGTCGGCGCCGTTCATGATGCCGGTGTCGACCATCACGGTCGCGTCCTTGCCGACCTCGCGCACGACGTGCGGCAGCAGGTGGAACGGGATCGGCGCGCGGTCGAGCTGACGGCCGCCGTGGTTGGACAGGATGATGCCGTCGACGCCGGCGTCGATCAGGCGCTTCGAGTCCTCGACGTTCTGGACGCCCTTGACGACGATCTTGCCGGGCCAGAGATCGCGGATCACCGCGAGGTCGTCGTAGCTGATCGTCGGGTCCATCGCGGCGTTGAGCATCTCCCCCACCGTGCCGCCGGTGGTCGACAGCGACGCGAACTCGAGCTTGGGCGTGGTGAGGAAGTCGTACCACCACCAGGGGCGGGGAATCGCGTTGACGATCGTGCCGACGGTCAGCTGCGGCGGGATCGCGAACCCGTTGCGCTTGTCGCGCAGGCGCGCCCCGGCGACCGGGGTGTCGACGGTGAACTGCAGCGTGTCGAAGCCCGCCGCGGCGGCACGGCGGACCAGCCCGTAGGAGATCTCGCGATCGCGCATGACGTACAGCTGGAACCAGTTGCGACCGTAGGGGTTCGCCGCCTTGACGTCCTCGATCGTCGTCGTTCCGAGCGTCGACAGCGTGAACGGGATGCCGGCGGCCCCGGCCGCGGAAGCGCCGGCGATCTCGCCCTCGGTCTGCATCAGACGGGTGAAGCCGGTCGGCGCGATGCCGAACGGCAGCGCCGAGCGACCGCCGAGGATCTCGACCGACGTGTCGACGTCGGGTGCGGGGCGCAGGATGCCGGGGTGGAACTCGATGTCCTCGAATGCCTGGCGCGCCCGCGACAGCGACAGCTCGCCCTCGGCGGCGCCGTCGGTGTAGTCGAACGCCGCCTTGGGCGTGCGCCGCTTCGCGATCGTGCGCAGATCGTAGATCGTGAGTGCGGAGTCGAGGCGGCGCTTCCTGCCGTTCAGCTCGGGCTTCTTGAACTGCATGAGCTCGAGCAGCTCGGCGGGATTGGGGAGCTGGCGCTTCACCATCGTCGGTCCTTTCGTCAGGCGCGGGCCAGGCCCGCTTCGGCGTAGTAGCCGGTGATGTGGTCGTGGATGAGGGTTCGGGCCGTGATCGCGTCGCCGGTGTCGATCGCGTCGAGGATCGCGCGATGCTCGGAGCGCAACCGGGTGGCGGCTGCATCCCAGTCGGGAATCCGCTCGGCCCCGGCGAGCACATAGGACTCGATCGCCGAGCGGAGGCCGCCCATCATGGCGGCGATGACGACGTTGCCGGACGCCTCCGCGAGCGCCACGTGCAGCTGCGCGTCGAGGGAGAGGAATTCTGCGGGCGTCAGGCCCTCGGCATCCATCGCGTCCACGATCACCCGCGCGGGCGCGGTCTCGCGTTCGGGTCCGAGGCCAGCGCGTCCGCCACGGCGGACTCGAGTACGAGCCGCGTGCGCACGACGTCATCGAAGGGGAAGCCCTGCGCGGCGACCTGCAGCCGCAGGAGGGCCGACATGCCACCCCGCGGGGTGGCGATGATGATCGCTCCGGCGGTCGGGCCCGAGCCCGTGCCCGTGCGGATGAGCCCCATCACCTCGAGCACGCGCAGCGCCTCACGGACGCTGGAGCGGCCCACACCGAGCGTGGCGGCGAGTTCGCGCTCGGGCGGCAGCCGATCGCCGGGGGCGAGAGTGCCTTCCAGAAGATCGGACTCGATCTTCTCGAGCACGATCTGCCAGGCGCGCGCTGCTTCGGGCACGGAACTCCTCGCGATTGTGGTCTGACCACACTAGCGCGTGTGGTCAGACCACGCAAAGCTCGTGGGGTCGAGCGTCAGTCGCTTTCGGAGTCGGCCCGGTTACGCAGCGTCTCGTCGTCGAGGAGGGGCAGGTCGGCGCGAGTGACCACGTGCGAGGTCACCGCGTACTCGACGAGGCGGGCGCGCCGGTTGGTCGCCAGCTTGCCGGCACCACCGCGAAGACCCTGCACTCCCATGCGGTCGAGCTTGTCGCAGACGTTGTCGAGCTTGCGATTGAACTTGCTCATCGTCCATCCCAGTCGCTGCGCGGCAGCGCTCGACGACGGCAATTCGTTCATGCTCACGCCCTCGCGACGCAGCATCGGTTCTGCCAGCGCGACCATGAGCTGCTTCTGCAGGGGCGTGAAGCTGGCCGGCATGACCGTGGTCTCGCCGCTCATCTGCGCCTGCACCTGGCGGGAGACCTCGTAGGGCGCCTCCTCGGTGTGCAGGCTCAGCTCGTACGTGACGGGGCCGGCGGTGAACACGATGACGCTGCGCTCGAAGACGAGCGGCATCCGCGCGCCCGGTGAGAGCCATGACTGGACGGCTCCGCCGGCGCTGGAGATCGTGGCCGCCAGTCGCACTCCGACGTTCGCGAGCCACCACAGCCCGTCGCGGTGCTGCAGCTCGAGGAAGTGACGGTGCAGATACGGATTGTCGTCGATCTCGAGGTCGCCCTCGCGACCGATGATGAACGGCCGGTCGGTGGGCAGGTCGTGCCACTCGCCGGCGAACTCCAGTCGGAGCGGCGCGACATCCGCCCCGCCCCTCGCGTCCGAACTCTCGAGCTGCGCTGCCGGATTCACATCTGTCACGTAACGACCCCCACCCGCCATCCTGCCAGGAAGAAAGCGCCGTCGGCTCGGCGCGCGCGGCCGGATCGACATCGCGCGGTCGGGTCAAGCGAAGTTCGGACGCAGCTCCTCGCTGATCTGGTCGATGTTCGCCGGGGTCACCTTCCAGCGAGCCACATCGTCATCCTCGAACGTCACTTCGTACTTTCCCGAGGACCGGTCGAACTGCACCAGGATCTTCACCGGCGGCTCCTGGTCGGGCGCGTAGTAGCTGTCGAGGTAGGCCTCGACGGCCGGCGCGACGCCTGACGGACGCGATGCCACCGCCGAGGTCGTTCCGTCGGGCGAGTAGGCGTAGCCATGCGTGCCGCTGATCCGCCTCGCGCGGAGATCGATGACCATCGCCAGCGACGCCCAATCGTCTCGGGCGCCCTTCATGTTCTCGATCAGTGCGCGGATGAGATCAGCGGTGACGTCGGTGGACATGGAGTTCCTCCTGGATCGATTCACAGACTCGGCATGTCGCCGCGGGGCACACGGTCGAAGGTCTCGCCGGCTTCGTTCCAGAAGCTCGGCCAGTTCCGGTGGACGACCTGACCCGTCTCGGGGTTCGAGACCGTGTACTCGACCTCGAAACTATCAGGGCGAACTGCCCCGGGCGGGTAGACGTCGACGTTGTAGTCGACCCGGTAGCCGCCGTTCACCCAGTCGGCCCACTCGTTCTCCATCGTCTTCCACGCGCCGCGGTTGAGGTTCGCCGCCTGCGGCACGATGCCCTCATCCGGAGTGTCGCCGTAGAAGCGATGAGCGCCGAGGTGGCCGCCGTCGTCGGTGCGTTCGCCGAGGTTGCCGACATCGGTTGCGTTGTCTCCGCGGTCGGAGCCGCCGAAGTCCTCGTTGATCTGGCCGCGCTCCGACACCGGTCTGCCCGGTCTCGGGGTCCCAGGTCGTGATCTTCTCGTTCCTGCCTCGAGTGGTGACCGTGTCGTCGAAGGTGTCTTGGTCGCGGACCTGCCTGACGACGTTGTCGAGGTGGTCGTTCATGTTGTCGGTGAGCTGATGGAGCTTGTCCTTGCCGTGCCCCATCCCCTTCAGGACCGCTTCCTTCAACTCCCGGATCACCGGCTTGATCGCACTCATCAGTCCTCGCCCCCGAAATCGAGCGCGGAGAACTCCGCGAAGAACGTCGAAGTCACCGACTGCAGATCCGCACCATGCAGCTTCATCGCCGACTGCGCCTCCTCCAACGCCGCCAGATCCGCATAGAACTCATCCGAATCACCCGCCGTCGCCTCCACCATCGGCGCATCCAACACCGCATCGATCACCGCCGGCAGCTTCTCCGACATCGGCTCGATCGCCATCGGCAGCAGCTGATTCAGCAACTGCTCCACCGCGATGTCCACCGCCGCATTCAACAGCTTCTTCTTGATCAACAGCATCGGACCCGCACCCGCCGCCGTGAACGGATTCGTCAACATCGCCACCAACGTGATCAACGTCGAGGACACATCGACGATCACCTTCATCTTCAACGCGAAGATCGCCTCAGCCCCGACATCCATCGCCGTCGCCGCCGGCGGCATGATGTCGATCAGCTGCTGCAGATTCTGCGACCGATTCGCATTCCACGCCCCCAACGTCGCCGGCCCCGTCTGACCCCGCATCGCCGAGGTGACATCCCCGTTCATCTTCCGATCCACCGCCTGGATCGCATCCTCCAGATCCGTCCCCAGATTCCGCACCAGAACCGCACCCTTACGGACCTCATCCTCATCGACGTCCGGCCACTCGAACCCGAGCTTCTCCATCACCCAGACCAGCTCATTCGGCAACATCATCCCCACAGCCACACCTCCTGACTCGAATGTACGTTTCGGGTCTCGAAGTGAACATGGGTAGCACTTCCCACGAGCTTTCTCCACGTATCGCCGTCGCGCTCGAGCACCACCGCGCTCTCGTGTCAGTCGTTTCGCGACGGCAGCCCGATCATCGACTCATGAGTCGGTCGATCTCGGCCTTCTGGTCGGCGAGCGGGGCGACCGTGGCGGGGTCCACGGGCGCGAATGTGTCGACGACATCCTCACCGCCGCGAGCGGTGATCCTGTATGCACTCAGCCCGCCACCCTGATCACGAGCCATGCCGCTCGGCCAGACGTTCACCTGCGCTCCCGCGACGCCGACCCGCCAGCCGAGCGGCTCGAGCCTCCCGCGGATCACACAGAGCGCTTCGAAGGCGTCGTTCTCGCGCGCCTCGAGCGTTTCGAACGCGGCGGAAGCGATCTCGACCACCCACATCCCCTGCTCGTACCGCCACGCCACCGTCGCATCGCTCACGACGCCATCGCGAACGACCTGGATCTGCTGCGGACTCTGGATCATGCGCGGCGGAGCCGCTGACGATTCACCAGATAGGTGAAGTAGTTGGAGAGCTTCTCGAGGGCGGCGGCGGACAATTCCGGGTGCCGTTCGATGCATCACCTTCTCGACCTCATCGCCGATCGTCGACCAGCGACTTGTCGCCCCAGTCGATCCGGATCCTCGATGTCTCGTTCAGAATGGCGCGGACTGCCTCACGAGCAGCCTCCGTGCCGAACAAGGTCTCGAACTCTTCTTCGTTCTTTCCCGGGTAGTTCTTGAGGAACACCACAATGGCCTCGCTGATGTCCAGGTGCTGGTCGGTCATGACGATGCCTTTCGGTCAGAGCTGAGCCCAGATGCCGGTGTCGGGGTCGAGCTGGCTGATGCTCGTGACATTCGGATTGTCCACCAGCCGCGGGATCTCGACAGTCTGCCAGATGTTTCCTGGACGCAGATCGCTGCCGACGACGGCACGGACCTGCCCACTGGCGTTCTCTGCGAACGCCGCCGAGGCCTCCTCCCAGAAGCGCACGGACTCCGGGTCCTTCTGGTTCCAGACCGGAAGCGGGTCGACTCCGTTCGCGGCGAGCGTCTGCTCCAGGGTTCGCCCGCCGCTTCCTGAAGCGATGCTCTCGGCGATGCCGGAGCCGTCGGGCCCCACGCCGACACCGTTCGCGTCGCGCCCGGACCAATAGAACGCGGTATCCGGGTCCGTCCTCGTCAGCGCCCGAAGCTCGTCGATGGAGGGAAGGCTGCCGGGCTGATACCTGCCGTCCTCGCCGCGGACCGGATTGAACGGCCGCGGAGCGGTCGGGAGTGTGCCGGAACATGCGTCGAAGGTGTCTTGGTCGCGGACCTGCCTGACGACGTCGTCGAGGTGGTCGTTCATGTTGTCGGTGAGCTGATGGAGCTTGTCCTTGCCGTGCCCCATCCCCTTCAGGACCGCTTCCTTCAACTCCCGGATGACCGGCTTGATCGCACTCATCAGTCATCTCCTCCGAAATCGAGCGCGGAGAACTCCGCGAAGAACGTCGAGGTCACCGACTGCAGATCCGCACCATGCAGCTTCATCGCCGACTGCGCCTCCTCCAACGCCGCCAGATCCGCGTAGAACTCATCCGAATCACCCGCCGTCGCCTCCACCATCGGCGCATCCAGCACCGCATCGATCACCGCGGGCAGCTGCTCCGACATCGGCTCGATCGCCATCGGCAGCAGCTGATTCAGCAACTGCTCCACCGCGATGTCCACCGCCGCATTCAACAGCTTCTTCTTGATCAGCAGCATCGGACCCGCACCCGCCGCCGTGAACGGATTCGTCAGCATCGCCACCAACGTGATCAACGTCGACGACACATCGACGATCACCTTCATCTTCAACGCGAAGATCGCCTCAGCCCCGATATCCATCGCCGTCGCCGCCGGCGGCATGATGTCGATCAGCTTCTGCAGATTCTGCGACCGATTCGCGTTCCACGCCCCCAACGTCGCCGGACCCGTCTGACCCCGCATCGCCGCCGTGATATCCCCGTTCATCTTCCGATCCACCGCCTGGATCGCATCCTCCAGATCCGTCCCCAGATTCCGCACCAGAACCGCACCCTTACGGACCTCGTCCTCATCGATGTCCGGCCACTCGAACCCGAGCTTCTCCATCACCCAGACAAGCTCATTCGGCAACATCATCCCCACGGCCACACCTCCACACTCGACTCTACGAGTCGCGACCGACCGGTCGCGATGGGGAGAACAACCCACGCACGCGCGCTCACGGCGCGACTTCCCACTGCGCGGCGCCGCCGATCAGCCGAGCGGCGTCGCCGTCCGGCGTCGCGACGCCGGTCACGCCGCGATCGATGACGGTCACCAGCGGGTTCACGGCAAGGGGAAGAGCGACCGCGGCCTGCACGATCGTGGCCTCGATCTGCGCGAGGATCTCGCGCGCCTCGTAGACGTCGGTGGTCTGCGCGTACTGCGCGATCAGCTCGTCGCGTTCGGCATCGGCATTCCCGGTGAGCGACTCCGCGCCCGCGCTGCCCCACTGCGCGGCGATCTGCTCCGGCGTCTGCGGGATCGGCGCGCGGGCGATCACGGCGTCCCAGCCGCGCTGCGCCAGCGCGGCCTCGAAGTCGTCACCGCTGCAGTCGACGACGTTCCACCCCGCCTCGGCGGCGGAATCCCGAAGAGCGGCGAAGGCGCCGGCGGCGAACTCGCTGGCCCGGTCGTAGAGCACGCAGACCGCGGACCCGCCGGAGCACGCCGGCGGCCTCGCGCTCCCGCGCCGGATCATCGGCCGGCGTGCCGAGCGCCACGGCGAAGCCCGAGTCCTCGTTCACGATGTCGTAGGCGCGCGATCCCGGCGCCGACAGCATCGACGTCGTGCCGGTATAGGCCGACGCCCACAGGCCGGAGCCGCGCTCCACCATCGCCGCCGCCGGACGCGGCGCGGATGAACGCGACGCGCGCCGGCTGCGAGGTGAAGATGCCGGCGGGGTTGAGCAGCAGGGCCCAGGCGGTCCCGTCGTGCGACGTGTTCACGGTGAAGTCCTTGCGCTCGAGCTCGCGGATGGGCCCGCGATCCGCCGTCGTCGGCGCCAGAATCACGACGTCCAGCCGGTCGCCGACCTCCGCGATCGGCTGGTCTCCGGGCGGCACGAGGTCGATCCGGGCGACCTTGGGCGTCACGGTTCCGCGAAAGGCGGGATTCGGCACGAGCGTGACGCTCTGCCCCCGTCCTCGTCACGGACCTCGTCGACGAGGAACGGGCCGCTGGAGAGCAGCAGGTCGGCGTCGATCTCGTCGTCGCCGGAGATCTCGAAGCCCTCGTTCCAGACCTCGGCGATCTCGTCGAGCGCCGAACGGTCATCGTCCTGGATCGCCCGGATGACCGCCTGCTTCGCCTCCATCGCATCGTCGGTGCCGAACGCGCGTGCGGCCGATGACGTGCGCGGGCACCGGCACGGTGACGGCCTGCTGCCAGCCGATGATCGGCTGCGCGAAGGTCACATCGATCGCGCGGGCGAACTCGTCGACGCCGGGAACGGTCGGCGCGGCATCCGCCTCGGCCTCACCGCGCTTCGGACTCGCTCCTCCGAATCGAAGTAGCCGGATGCTGCGGCCCAGCCCAGCAGCAGGTCGGCCGCGTCGAGCGGGATGCCGTCCGACCAGGCCGGCTCGGCGAGGTCGTACCGCACCGTGAACGGATCGTCGGCCACGATCGTCACGACGCCGAAGGATTCGTCGGCGACGAACTCGCCGTCGATCACGTCGCCGAATCCGCCTCGGATCGTCTCGGCGATGGCGACGTTGCCCGGTGTCGGGGAGGCGGCCGCGTTCGCCGATGTGAACGCGCCGGTCCACCCCACGGTGATCTCGGTGCCCGGCACGACCGTCTCCGGCAGCGCGGGAGCGCAGGCCGTCAGGCTCGCCGCGAGCAGGAGTGCGAGAGGTGCCCCGAAACGGCGCCGCCTCATGACGTCGCGGTCATACGAGGTCGGTGCCGTCTTCGCCTTCGACCAGCGCGCGGAAGGGCTCGCTCTCTTCGCTCTCCAGCCACGCACGGGCGTGCTCCACCAGCAGCGGCGGGCGATTCCTCCGCCTCTGCGGCGGTGGCGAACGGCCCGATCGTGTCCTCCGACGGGCGCGTGTCCGCGCGTTCCACCGTCTGGGCCGTCAGGTTGTACCAGTAGCTCTGCGAGTCGCTCATCGGCCCCGTGCTCCGCTCATCCTTCCGATTCTATGCGGCGCCGTCCGGCGCCGCGCACACGACAGAGGTCGTGGCGCCCGTCCCGAGGACCGGCACCACGACCTCCGAAAACGCGATGGCTCAGCCGCCGGCGAGCTCGGCGTCCTTGTCGCGGATCGAGTCGGCCATCCGGTCGAGGGCCTGGGCCATGTCGTTCACGGCCTCGGCTGCGTCGTCGAGCGAGGTGGTGAGCTCCGAGTACGCGGTCGAGTAGGCCTCGGAGGCGTTCTCGGTCTTGAACCCGTCCTGCACCAGGTCGTCGATGACGCCCTGGAGTTCCTTCAGGGTGTCGGTGACGGTGCTGCGTCCGTCGCGCAGTCGCGCCGCTGCGCTCTCCATCTCGCTGTACGTCGCCCCGAAATCATGTCCGGCCATGAGAACCGCCTCCTGCGTTCGTCGTGTTCAGGCCCTGCGGCCTCTCTGTGATTCGAGGCTAGCCAATGATGCCGAATCGGCACACGGGGAGTGGTACCCATGTCACCTCTGCCCATTCGATGCCGCGTCGCGCGGCACGAACGGCATCTGCATCGTCACCGCGCGACCCGCCTGCACGAAGATGCCGCGACCGACCGGGAAGTCCGAGCGCTTGACACGGCCGAACGGGATCTTGAAGATCGCCTCGCCGTCGTAGGTGTCGGGCTTGAGCACGATGCCCTGCCGACCGGTCTTCCACTCGCCGAGCACGCCGATGCTGCCGCTGGCGCGCGTGATCTCCGCCTCGCCGATGAGCAGATGGTCGCTGTTGTTCATCGCCTGCAGCAGCGCGCGCATCGGTCGATCCGCCGGGCCGTCGGCCAGGTGCGGCATGTCCTCGACGACGATCATGATGCGACCGCCGGGCGACTCGCTGACGACGAGCTCGGCGAGCTCGGCGGCGAGATCCTTCTCGTCCTCGGGACGCGTGGCGCTGCGCACCCACGGCCGGAAGTCCTTCAGCTCCGAGCGCCGGCTGCCGAGGTGGTACATCTTCACGTGCGGATCGAAGCGCTCCATCGCCACGACGAGCGCCTTGAGCGCGTTCGTCCGTCCCGGATGCCGGAGGACCGGAGATCACGAACGAGCCGATCGGGCTCGAACCCGTGCGGCGCGAGCGTGTCGTCGGCGACGCCGAACACCGGCATCCCGTCCGACCTGCGCCGGCATCTCGTCGACCCCGACCATCGTCGGAAGCGCGCCGATCTCGGGCAGATCGCGCACGCCCTCCGCGCGGAGCCGATCGCCGAGGGCGGTCGAGCGCCTTCGTCTGCTCGACGACGTTCATCGTGCCGCCGAGCACCGCGATCTGCGCCTCGTGACCGTCGACGACCGCACGCCCCGGCGCGGACTGCTCGTCGAGCACGTCGCGCGGGGACCCCGAGCAGCATGTACTGGCTCGGATCGCCCATGCGCAGCACGACGCGACGCGAGATGTTCGCGGCCACCGCACTCGGCACCGCGTTGCCGCGGTCGGCGGTGATGACGGTGTGCAGGCCGAGCGTGCGCCCCTCGCCGAGGATGCGCATGAAGATGCGGTAGAACGGTCCGCGGCCCGGCGCGACCTCCCAGTCCTTCTTGAACTCGGGGTAGTTGTCGATCAGGAGCAGGATGCGCGGCATCCGCGGATCCCGTGAGCTCGCGGTACTCCTGGACCGATGCCGCGCTGGCGCGCCGAGAAGCGCCGCCGCGCGGCGATCCATCTCGCCGTCGCAGCGTGCGCAGGAGCCGCTGGATGCGCTCGACGTCGGCGCCGTCGACGACCGAGCCGACGTGCGGCAGCGACGCGAGCGCGCCGCAGCGCGCCCGAGGCGAAGTCGAGGCAGTAGACCTGCACGCGCCCGAGGTCGGGCCGCATGCCCGCCGCCGTGCCGATCGTCTTGCAGCAGCGTCGACTTGCCCGAGCCCGACGTGCCGTAGATCACCAGCGAGCCGTCGCGGTCGGGTGCGAACACGGCCGCCTGCTGCAGCTGCTTCTCGGGCACGTCGACGAGCGCGAGCGGGATGCGCGTGTCGCCCTCGTTCGGCAGGTCGCGCAGGTCGACCAGCGGTGCGAGGTCGTCGAGCCACGGTCGACGCGGGCGCGGCGATGCCGCGCGCTCGTCGGCGGCGTCGATGAGCGTCGACGACGATGCGCTTCTGGTCGTTCGGCCCGAGGTCCTCCTCGTGCGCGTCGGACGTCGGCGGGGCGATCGGGCTCCCACTCGCCGCTGGCGCCGAAGCGCAGCTCGGCGACGCGCACCTCGGCCGCGGCCGAGTCGTCGTCGGTGGTCCAGCCGCCCGCGTAGGCCGGACTGGAACGGCACGAGCCGGCCCGGGACCGGTCTTGGCGATCGCCGCGGCCCGGGATCGTGCCGGGTCGAAGGTCGCCGCGATCGCCGTCGCCGACGACGTCGCGCGAGTCGGCCTCGTCGGCCATGCGCAGCGCGATGCGCAGGTTGGTGTTCGCGCGCAGGTTGTCCTTGATGACGCCGGCGGGGCGCTGCGTCGCCATGATCAGGTGGATGCCGAGCGAACGACCGCGCTGGGCGATGTCGACGACGCCGTCGACGAACTCCGGCACCTCGCGACGCGAGCGCGGCGAACTCGTCGATCACGAGGACGAGGGCCGGCGGGCACTCCGGGTCCTGCCGCTTCTCGAGCTCGAGCAGGTCCTTCGCCTTCTTGCGGTTGAGCAGGTGCTCGCGGTGGTGCAGCTCGGCGCGCAGGCTCGTCAGCGCGCGGCGCACGAGGTGCGGGCTGAGGTCGGTGACGAGGCCGACGCAGTGCGGCAGCTCGACGCAGTCGGCGAACGCCGAGCCGCCCTTGTAGTCGACGAACAGGAAGGTCACGCGGTCGGGGCTGTGCGCCGCGGCCATGCCGAGCACCCACGCCTGCAGGAACTCGCTCTTGCCCGCACCGGTCGTGCCGCCGACGAGGGCGTGCGGCCCCTGCGTGCGCAGGTCGAGGGCCATCGCGTCGCTCGGTCCCTGCCCGATGATCGCCCGCAGCGTGCCGGCCTTCTTCAGCCGCGGCCGCGGGCTCGACGATCGGTCGACGATCGTGTTGTTCTGCCGCCAGCGTTCGATGACGACCTGCGGATCCTCCGCGATGGCGGGATCGACCAGCTGCAGGAACATCACCGACGTCGGGATGTCGGACGAGTCGTGCACGACCGGTGCTCGCATCCACCACCGGAGCGAGGCGTCGCGCCAGCATCTCGCATGTACGCGTTCGACACACCCTCGACGCGCACGTGCTCGAAGTTCTCGCCGTTGCGGACGAGACCCACCTGCGCGTCCTCGAGGCCCGCCGGTGACGTCGACGTAGCTGCGGCAGACGGCGGGCAGCGACTCGACCGTGGGCGAGACGAACACGGCGTGCACGCCGTGATCCGCGCCGCGCTCCAGCACATCCGTGAGACGACCTCGATCGACGGGCGCGTCGCTGGAGACGAAGACGATCACCGACAGCGCGGGCGTGCTCTTGTGCTCGGACGCCGCGCGGGACACGTCCGTGCCGTACAGCAGCGGGTTCCAGTCCTCCTTGAAGGGTCCGCGGGGCTCACCGCCACCGCCCGCCGCCTCGGCGCGCAGCACGTACTCCTCGAGGCGTGCTCAGCAGCGAGGCGCTGGTCGGCGCGGAGTCCGCGAGCGCCAGGTCGCGGAACGGGCTCTTGTCGCTGGAGGTGTGCGGCATCCACTTGAGCCAGTCCAGCTCCGGCGTCCAGGCGGAATCCGCGAAGGCGACGGCGACGACGTCGTTCGGGGCGTGCAGGCCGAACAGCTGCACGGCGAGGCCGCGCATCGTGTCGGCCACCGGGCCCTGCGGCCCGGCGATGCCGATCGACCCGGCATCGACGAGGGTCTCGAACACCGGCACGTCGTCGACGAACGCGTAGCGCTCGCGCAGCCGGTCCACGCGGTCGATGAAGTCGGGCAGGCCCTCGGGCGTCTCGGCGTCGTCGATGCTGTTGCGCGCCGGCAGCCGGCAGCTGCCGAGTCGGAGGCCGAGGAAGTTCCAGTGCTCCGGTCGTCGCGTCCACAGCATCGGGCCGAGCCGCATCGCATGATCGAAGATCTCGGCGACGGGCGGCGCCTCGGCGTTGCGGGCGCGCTCCTCCTCGGGCTTGCCGTGGAAGAAGTCCTCCTCCAGCTGCTCGTACTGCCGCTCGAAGAGGAGGATCTCGTGGTTCTCGCCCTTCTTGCTCTGCGCCGCCTGGTTGATGATGTTGCCGAACGCCATCAGCGGCGTCATCACGATGATCAGGAGCGAGCGGGGATTGCCGTTCAGGGCGTACAGCGCCATCCCCGCCAGGATCGGCGCGATCAGGATCGGCCAGGGGAACATCCTGCCGATCTTCTCGGTGGGCAGACGCGGGATCTTGAACAGGGTTCCCGGGTAGCGCACCTCCACACGAGGGCTGCGGTTGAACAGCAGACCGCCGCCGCGCTCGATGATCGGCTCGTCGGTCGCCGAGCCGTCGAACGAGCGCGCGAGGCGGAGCACGAGCGTGGTGCCGCCGATCACGAACGGCTCGCCCTCCTCGACCCGGACGCGCTGCACGGCGACGCCGTCCACCAGCACGCCGTTCGCGGAGTTCAGGTCGACGACCTCGATGTGCGTGCCGACTTCGAGCCGTGCGTGACGCTTCGAGACCATGGGGTCGGCGAGGACGACGTCGTTGCCCGCCTCGCGCCCCAGGAAGACGTGGCCGGCCGCGATCGGGAACTCCTGGCCCGCCAGAGCGCCCGAGGTCGCCACGAGCACGCCCACGATCTCGCGCTGCCCGGCGAAGGCGTAGTCGGGCCCGTAGTTGACGATGGATGCCGCGAATCCGGATCCGATCGGCGCCTCGCCGATCGGGACGTCGGGCTGCAGCGGGACCAGCCGATCGCCGGTCGGCGGCGCGACCGCGAGGGTGAGCACGTCGCCCTCCGCGACCGGCATCGACCGGGTCGGATCGGACGCGGCGACGTGACGCGCCACATCCCCCGCGGTGGCGGTGGAGTCCGTCGTGATGACGATGTCGACAGGATCGCCTGCCTGACGATGCATCGTCAGCTTGAGCCTCACGCGTCTCCCCCGGTCCTGCTGGACTCGCCAGCGATCATCTCATTCGTTCACGCTCGGTCATACGCGGACCACGGCCGCGACGCGGTCGCCGAGCCGGATCATGTCGCCGTCGGTCGCCATGGTCGGCGTCCCGGCGGCGACCGCGTACTCGGTGCCGCCGCGGATCAGCCCGGATCCGTTCGTGGAGCGGCAGTCGACGATCTCGAGCCCGCCGTCGACCGGGCGCACCAGCATGTGGGTCTTCGAGAGCGACCTGCTGTCGTCGGCCAGCGCGATGGCGCTCGCCCCCGGGTGCTCCGTGGCATCCGGGTTGCGCCCGAGGAGGACGGGTGCGGAGATCGGGATGCTCTCACCGGAGTCGAAGCGCAGGCCGAAGCGCGCCGCGGGGTCGGGCTGCGCGGCGGGAGTCGGCGGCGCGGGCTGCGGCGCAGGGCGGCGGCGCGGGCGGAGCGCGGGCGCGCGGTGCGCGGCGGCGCGAGTGCGGGGGTGCGAACGTCCGCGCGGTGGGCTTCGCGTCGGCATCCGATATCCGCCGAGCACCGGCTTTCCCGCCTCGGCCGGCAGTCTGCGCTGTCGCGGCGTCGCCGACGACAGGCCGACCGCCGGGCGCTCGTGCGCCTCGTGCGGTCGCGCGATGCCCAGCACACCCGCGCTGACCCGGCTGCCCGGGACGATACTCGGGCTGCGCCCCCGGGTCGGTGGGCGTCGCGAGCGAGGGCAGCGCCGAACGCCCGAGGCTCGGCTCGGCCTTCACGACCTTGCGCGCGACGCGCATCCGCTTCTCGTCGTACGGGTTCAGCCCCTTCCGCACGTCGACGAGCCAGATCCCGGTCGCCTTGTCGTGCAGTCCGCGTCCGCGACCCTCCGGGTCGAACGTCGGCGAGATGAGGATGAACGCCGGACCCAGCAGCGGCACGACGCCCGCGGCGACCACGATGAGGAAGCGCAGCAGCACGGCGCCGACGCGCGGGCGCTCCAGCGTGCGCACGTTGACGCTGCGGATGCCGGTGACCGCCTTGCCGATCGTCACCCCTTTGGTCCCGTGGAGGATCAGCTGCACGACGAGGTAGACGAGGCCGAGCAGCGTCGAGATCGAGGCCATCACGACGGCCAGGAGGAAGTCCGGATGATTGAGGAAGCCGTACGGCGAGATCGCCCCGGTCGCGAGCTTGAGCAGCAGCGGTGTCGCGCCGATCAGGAGCGGCAGCAGCAGGATCACCCAGATCGTCACGTCGATCGTCACCGCGAGAGCACGTCGACCGAAGGGAGCGCGCAGCAGTCCGAGCGCCGCGGCGTACGCGGGGTCGGGGCGCCCCTGCGCGTCGAGTCCCTCGATCGTCGGCTTCTGCTCGTCGATTTCCCAGATCATCCGTCGACGCACCCCCGGACGGGCTCGGAGACGCGTCCGTCGTCTCGTCGCAGCATCACGTCGATGCAGACGGTTCCCGGGGCTCGCGGCGCACCTGCGCCACGGCCGCCTCGGACTGCTGCGGATCGACCTGGCCGGTGACGTCGACGACGCTCCAGATGAACGTGTCGCCCTCCTGCGGGTCCTTGTTCACCCAGGTGAAGACGATCATGCTCGCCCTGGCGGGTGCCGCTCAGCTCCACGACCTTCGGAACGAAGTCGGAGACCACATCCTGCGGCTCGGACGTCTCGGTCGCCTCGGGCGGGGTCTGGATCCCGGCGACCAGGACGTTCAGGCCCGACGATCGTCGCGACGACGACCACGACGGCGGCGACGGCCGAGAGGGCGATCCACAGGCCCCGCCGGCGGCGGGCGGCGCCGGACGCCGACGCGTGCGGCGGACTGCGGGAGCGCGCGCCCGCGACGGGCGGGCGACGGCGGATGCCGCGGCGTGCGGCGCGACCACCATCGGCGGCCGGACGATGGTCCGGTCGTCGGCCGCGGGCGGCGCGCTCGCGTGCCGGAACGCGCATCTGGGTCGCCTCGTCGACGGAGTCCGCGCGCTCCGGCGGGTCGAAGCGCGGCACATCGGGCAGCGCCGGCGCGGCGCTCTTGGGCTGGGTGGTGGCGGAGGGGCGCGTGAAGGCGGCGGCATCCGGGTCGATGCTGACGATCTCCCGCACGCGGGTGAGCCCGTCTCCGTCGTCGTCCAGGTCTTCCGCGGGCGGGTGGTCGTCGACGATGTCGATGGGCGTCACGGAGTGCGCGAGCTCGATCTGCACCTTCTGCAGCGCCCGCGCGAACGCGACGGCGCTGGGGTAGCGGTCGTCCGGGATTCTTCGCCATCGCGCGCTCGAGGACGCGCTGCAGGCTCTCCGGGGCGTCCGGGCGGCCCATCGAGGTGAGGCGCGGCGCGCTCGATGCGCTCGATGAGGTCGGCGCTGGAGTTGCGCTCCCCCGGCCTCTCGAAGGGCGAACGCCCGGCGAGCAGCGTGTAGAGGGTCGCGCCCAGCGCCCAGACGTCGGTGCGCGGACCGCTGCGCGGCGGGTCGGCGAACGACTCCGGCGGCGACCACGGGATCGACATCCCGGATGCCTCGCCGGTCGCGCCGGTCGTCGAGGCGATGCCGAAGTCGGTCAGCGCCGGCCGGTTGTACACCGTGACGAGGATGTTGGCCGGCTTGATGTCGCGGTGCAGGACGCCCGCCCGGTGCGCGGTCTCGACCGCTCCGGCGACCTGCACGCCGACGCGCAGCGCCTCGGCGATCGAGAACGTCTCGCTGCGCGCAGCGCAGCTGCAGGTTCGGGCGCGGGCAGTACTCCATCACGAGGTACGGCCGGCCGTCGCCGGCGACGCCGGCCTGATAGATCGTGACGATCGCGGGATGCGTCGACAGCATCGCCATCACGTTGGCCTCGTCGGCGAACTCCTGGGCGGCGGTGCTGGAGATGCGGTCGGCCAGCAGCACCTTGACCGCGACCTCGCGGCGCGGCATCTCCTGCTCGTACAGGAAGACGTCGGCGAAACCGCCGACGCCGAGGGGCTCGAGGTAGCGGAAGCCGGGGAGCTCCGGCGGCGGGGAGGGCGGACGGGCTCACGGCAGGTCCTCGAACGCGACCTTCACGCCGTCGCCGAGATCCACCACATCTCCGGAGAGCGACGAGCGTCTGCTCGCCGGGGTGCAGCCGCATGGGGTCCGCGCCGGGGCGCAGCAGCGTCGAGCCGTTCGTCGTGTGCAGATCGATGACCACGACGGTGTCGCCTTCCGGCCGGATCTCGAGGTGGCTGCGGGAGATGTCCTGCTGCGGGCTGTCGACGGCGATCAGGTGCGGCAGGTTCGCGCCGCTGGCGCGCGTCGACCGCGGCCGCCGCCCGATGATCACCGTGCGATCGAGCGTGACGACCTGACCGGTGGAGACCCTGATGCGACCGGTCGCGCCGGGCGTCACCGGCAGCACGGCGGTCGGCGCGTCGTCGCGCGAGCCGGAGCCTGCTGACGCAGCGCGCGCAGCTCGGCGGCCGAGATCGTCGCGCCGTCGTGGTCGCCCTGCGAGGCCGACCTCGGGCGCCGGGGCGCCGGCTGCTCGGCGGCGACCGCCGGGGCGGAGTGGACGGTGGCGCCCCACAGCTGGTCGAAGTCCTCGGTCGACGGAGCCAGCGTCACCTCGGTCGGCACCATCGTGGCGTCGTCGACCACGGCGACCGCCTCGGGCTCGGCGGACCGGCTCGGCTCGGGCTCCGGCTCGGGCTCGCGGCTCCGGCGCCGGCTCGACGGCTCCGACTCGGCGGCGCGACGGTCGCGCTCGGCGCGGCGCTCGGGCTCCTCGACCGGCGCGTCGCGGGCCGGCGGTGCCGCCGTCGCCGGACTCGAGCTCGGCACTCACCGCCGCCGCGCGGACGACTCCGCTCTGCACGGGAAGCGCGGCCGCGCCCTCGACCGGCGTCGACCGTGATCTCGACGCGTGATGCGCATCGGCCACGAATCGCTCGCTCCACGTGGTCACCTCGGCGCCGGAGAAGTCGTGCGGCCCGGTCGCGGTGCTCACGCTGCGCGGTGACCTCGCCGCGCAGCGCGATGCGGATGTCGGCCCCCTCCGGCCACGGCCGCGACGAACGACGGGAGCGAGGCGAAGATCCCCGCCCGCGTGCGACGGTGAGCACGTCGACGACGGTCGCCAGCGTCCTCTGCTCCGGCATCCGCTCCCACAGCCGCGTCACGACGTCTGCGGACACGTCGGGCGGCAGCGCCACGAGGGCGCCCGGGAGCACGATCAGGTACCACTGTCCCGGTCGGTAGGTCGTCTGCATCAGCGAACCCCTCCTGCTGCGGCTTCACGCGGACGCGTGTCCATGTCGATGTCCGAGTCCGTCTCCAGGAGCGTTCCCGGCCGGGAGGCGACCGAGACGGCATCCACGATGACCACGGTGATGTTGTCCCTGCCGCCCGCGCCGACCGCGTCGTCGACCAGCACGTCGGCCGCCTTCTGCGGGTCGGGCGTGCTCCGCAGCACCTCGAGGATCCGCGCGTCCGGCACCTCCGAGGTCAGGCCGTCCGAGCACACCATGATCCGGTCGCCGAGCTCGGCCGGGAACAGCCAGTAGTCCGCGTCTCCCGTGCTGCTGGCGCCGATCGCGCGCGTGATGATGTTGCGGCGCCGATCGGTCGTCGCGTCTTCCACGGTGAGCTCGCCGGCTTCGATCAGCTCCTGGACCACCGAGTGGTCCACGCTGATCTGCTCGAGCTCGCCGTCGGCGAGCCGGTAGGTGCGCGAGTCGCCGATGTTGACCGCGAGCCAGTAGCCCATGCCGTCGACCGAGGCGATGACGACGCCGCTCAGGGTCGTCCCGGCGCGACCGTTGCCCGACGTCGACAGCTCCTCGACGCTCGCGCGTGCTCGCGAGAGCGCGAGCCGGACGTCGTCGAGTTCGAGCGATGCCCGCCCGATGCGAGCTCGAGAACTCCGCGATGACCGCCGCGCTCGCCCGCTCGCCCGCCTCGTGCCCGCCCATGCCGTCGGCGACGACGAACACCGGAGCGCTCGCGAGATGCGCGTCCTCGTTGAGGGCTCGCCGCAGGCCCGGGTGCGTCGCCGACCCCGTCGAGACGATCAGCGCCGGCCTCACGCGTAGCCCCCGATCGTGACGATGCGGTCGCCGATCTCGATCGCGTCGCCCAGCCGCACCGGGACGCGCTGGCCCGGCGGGGCACGCGATCCGCTGTCCGTCGCGGACGAGGGTCATGCCGTTGGTCGAGTGACGGTCCAGCACCCAGCCGCCGGACGACTCCGCCGCGGCCTCGAAATGCGTCTTCGAGAGCGACAGGGTCTCATCGCGCACCGGCACGACCACCGCGCCGTCCTCCGGCGCCGGGTTGCGGCCGAAGATCGTGCGCCGTGACACCGAGACGCGCGTGCCGTCGTCCCAGGTGAAGACGAGCCGGTGACCCGGGATGCTGATCCTCGTGTCCTCGGGGAGCGTCGCGCGGCACGGTGTCGCCGAGCACCGTCGCGTCGAGATCGGACTCGGCGTCCGGCATGCCGGCGCCGGCGGCACCGGCTCGGGCGGCGGAGCTCCGCGGCTGATGCCGGGGACGAACGCGATCAGCGACCCGTCGTCGGCGGGCGCGATCGGCGCGGGACGCGGCGCGGCCGGCGCCAGCGCGGCGCCGACGACGGACTGCCGGCAGGCACGGGGCCGGCCGGCGGCCGGCGCGGGTGCCGGCGAGCACAGGCAGCGCCGGGAGCGCCGGCGTCGACGGTCGCGCCGGGCGCGATCGACCGCCGGCGTCGCGGGAGCAGCACTCGGGGCGGGCTGCTCCGGCAGCCGTCGCCCGCGCATCCACCATCAGCGAACCGGCGACCTTGTCGTGCCAGCCCTGGAAACGGCCGGAGCCGTCGAACAGCGGCGTGAAGTAGCCGACCACGATCGCGCACGCCAGCCCGAAGACGATGTTCCGCAGGAGCGCCCGCCCGAATCCCGAGCGGCGCCTGTTCGCGAGCCGAGACCAGACGCAGCCCCTGGGCGCGCATCCCGATCGAGCCGGCGCCCGCCTGCATCAGCGTGTACACGACGAACCATCCGAGCAGCAGGAGCACGACGATCGAGCCCGCCGATCAGCAGCGTGGTCAGCATCCCCTCCGGGCCGGCGAGCGTGGCGGCGACCACCAGCCCGCCGCCGAGGACGATCGCGAGACCTGCCGCGATGAAGGCGTCGATGAGGAAGCCGATCGCGCGGCGGGAGATCGGCGCGATCTGCGCGGACGCGGGCGGCGTCATGGGGTCTCGCTCTCGGGTGCGGCGGGGTGTGCGTCGTCGCTGCTCTCGATCGTGCGCGGATTCGCGCCGCACGCGCGCGGTCGCCGCCTCGCGGAGCCCGCGCAGACCGCGTCGAGATCGCCGTGCCGCCCAGCAGCGACCGCAGGCTCAGACGCGCCTTGATGCGCTTCCAGAATCCGGCATCCTCCCCCAGGCCTCCGACGATCGCGTCGACCTCGCTCCAGAACGCCTCGACGTCCTCCGGCGTCGGGTCGGTCGGCCCGAAGACGTCGACGTCGGCGCGTTCGGCGAGGTCCGCGACGCGCGGAACGGCGAGCGTCGCGACGACGGCCGCGGCCTCCTCCGGCCGCGTGCGACCCGGGGTCAGCCGGGCGCCGTAGTCGACGGCGCGATCGGTGAGCTCGTCCCAGCCGCCGCTGATGCGGTCGGCGGTGCGCGCGGCCGTGCGGCGCGACCGGCGCTTGGCCGCCTTCCACGCGCCGATCACGATGAACGGCGACATCAGCAGAGCGAGGATCGCGAGCGAGATCCCGCCGATGAGCAGGATCGCGCCGATGATGCCGGCGAGGTTGAGGCGTCTCGTCCTCGGACTCGCGGTCGTCGGGCAGCGTCGGCGGCAGGTCGACGGGCTCCTGCGGCGGGGGCGGCGGCTGCAGCACCTGCGGCTTCGGGTCGACCCGCGGCTTGGTGTTCTGGTCGTTCGGAACCTGGTCCTCGGGCGGCGTCGGGTTGAACGGGAGCCATCCGACCCCGTCGAAGTTGACCTCGACCCAGGCGTGCACGTTGTCGCCGGTGGCGGTGAAGACCGGCTTCGCCGTCCTGCTCCTCATCGGGGTAGTAGCCCATGACGACGCGGACGGGGATGCCGAGCTCGCCGGCCAGCAGCGCCATCGCCACCGCGTACTGCTCGTCGTCGCCGATCATCTGATCGCCGCCGATGAGCGTCGTGATGCGCTCGGAGGTGTGGCCCGCGCGGGAGAGCACCTCGCCCTCGAGCCCGTGGCTGAAGAATCCGCCCTCGGCGAGGAAGGTCTCGAGCGCCCGCACCTGCTCGATGGGCGACTCGGCGTTCGGCGACCGTCTCCGCCGCGAGGGAGGTGAGCTCCTCCGGCACGTTGCTCTGCTTCGGCGGGCGACCGCCCCGAACTCCACCTCGGCGAGCTGGTCGTCGTCGGGCATCGGCCGGCATCACCGCGTCGACCGCGTACTGCGTCGCCCTCGCGGAGCTTCGGCGTGGCCACCGCCGTGCCGGTCGCGGTGTTCACGTAGGTGCCGCGACGCAGCTCTTCGGCCCGATCGCCGTCGAACCGGATCTCGGACAGCGCGCCGGCCGTCGGCATCCACACCCCGCCGTATTCGTCCACCGCGATCGTGGAGCGTGACCGGCACGCCCTCGGCGTCCGGCGACATGTTCGAGCGCAGCGGCGAGAACGCGCTCGACGAGGTGGGTCCGCCGTCGGTGACGTTGTAGACCATGCCGTCGTACTCGTCCATGACCGCGGTGCGGATGCGCGCGCCCTTGGGCAGGCCCTGCACGGTGAACAGCGTCTCGTCGACGTCATCGCGCACGTTCTTGCGGAACGCCTGCAGCGGGCTGGGGTAGTCGCGGATGTCGAACGGCGGGATGATGACGTCGCGGAAGACGTGCCGCGGCTCGGCCGGGGCGGCGATCGCACTCGTGGCGACGCCCGCGCCGCCCGCGACGGCGAGGACGGCGACGCCGGCGAGCAGCCGGCGCATGCGCATGTGCGACGCGCGCGACGGGTCGACCTCGCCGACCGACACGGCCGTGTTCTGCGGGCGCCCAGATCTGCCGCAGCGCGAGCCACGCGATGCTGACGACGCGCGAAGACGAGGCCCTGCACGATCGGGAACGCCGGCTCCGGGGTGCCGAGCGCGATGACGAGCATCAGCAGCGCGCCCGCGGGCAGCAGCGCCCACGCGACGTGCGCGCAGACGCAGCGCGAGGGAGGCGGTGAGCGTCGTGGCCACGAGCGCGAGGAGGAACGGCACGATGAGGTGCCCGTCGGCTGCCGCGAGCGGGGCGACCGTGGTGAGCATCTGCTTCCAGGCGGTGACGGTGCCCAGCGCGAGCCTCTGCAGCGTCTCGAGCGTGGGGACGACACCGAGGATCGCGGTGTGCGGGAGCGCGAGCGCGCCGCCGAAGACGAAGTAGGCGGCGATGACGAGACCGGTGATGATCAGGATGCCCCAGCGTCGCCACGCGGCGACCGCCGCGATGCCGAGGCCGAGCACGATGCCGCCGACGACGGCGGGCAGGAAGGACGGACCGGCGAACGTCGGCCAGAACCCGACGAGCGCGACCGCGACGAGCACGGCGCTCGCCGTCGAGGTCGAGGCATCCAGCGGCGCGCGGAGATCGCAGCGATGCGGAGGCGGGCGCGGTCATGCGAGCACCTTCTGCAGAGCGAGCGGGATCTGCTCGAGCGCGCCGATCGTGATCACGTCGGCGTCGCCGATGCGGCGCAGAGCCGGGGCCGGCGCCGTCGTGTCGGCGACGACGGCGAGCGCGCGCGCGCCGAACGGAAGCCGCGAGCACGCGAGGCGCAGGTCGTCGGATCGCACTTTCGACCCGCACACGAGCACCACGACGCTCGCGAGCGGCATCGTGGCCGAGCACGACGCCGGCGAGCTCGGCGATGCCGCCGTCGCGCGGCTTGCTGTTCTCGACGGCGGAGAGCGAATCGAGCAGCTGCTTGCCGGTGCCGGCGGGCAGCTCGCGCCCCTGCACGCGCATGTCGACGCGCTGCGAGTCGCGCAGCGCGCGCAGGCCGATGGAGCCCGGCGGCCGAGATGGCGAGCTCGAAGTCGTCGGCGGTCGCGTAGTCGCCGCTGGAACGCGACAGGCCGATCACGAAGTGCGATCGGCGGGTCTCCTCGTACTGACGCACCATCATGGTGCCCGTGCGCGCCGTGGAGCGCCAGTGCACGTGGCGCAGGTCGTCGCCGGGCTGATACTCCAGGAGGGCGTGGAACGAGACGTCGTCGCGGGAGAGGTCCGCGGCCGGCAGTCCTTCGAGGTCGCGGAGGTAGCCGAGCGACTGCCCGTCGAACAGCACGGTGCGCGGATGCACGAAGAGGTCGACCGGATCGTCGCGCCGGTGCGCCCGCTCGAACAGGCCGAGCGGGTCGCCGCGCACGACGCTCACGGGGCCGACCTTGACGACGCCGCGCTTCTGCGTCGGGATGGCGAAGAGCTCTTCGGCCTCCTCGCCGGGCGCGAGCCGCTGGATGCCGAACTCGCCGCGCCCGGAACCGACGGGCAGCACGATGCGCGACGGCAGGATGGCCCGCGATCCGCGGTTGGCGAGCGTGAGCGCGCCGACGGCCCGCTCGCCCACCACGACGCGCGTGCGCGCGAGGTCGAGCGACACGTCGTAGGCGGTGCGGCCGATCAGGAACAGCGCGCACAGCGCGACGGTGATCGCGATGACGATCGCCGCGACGGTGAACTCCCACCACCCGGCGATCTGGCCGAGGATCCAGAAGCCGACGGCGATCGCCATGAGCACCCAGGCCAGCGGCCGGATCGCCGCGCCGATGATCCGGAGGCGCGTCAGCACGCGCGCGCCGATGACGGCCGCGACGTCACGCCATCCGGCGTCGCGGTCCGTCTGCGCCGACGGCGCCGAGAGTGCCTCCGCCGCCATCAGGCCGCCGTTCGCGCCTGCGGAGCGGCGATCCCGTCGAGCACGCGCGACGATGACGGTCTGGCTGCTGGTGCCGGCGAACTCGGCCTCGGCGTCGAGCAGGAGACGGTGCTGCCACACGGGACGCGCGAGGGTCTTGATGTCGTCGGGGAGGACGAAGTGACGCCCGTGGGCGGCCGCCCACACCTTGGCGATGCGGATCATCGCGATCGCGCCGCGCACCGAGACGCCCGAGACGGGTGGCGGGATCGTTGCGGGTCGCCTCGGCGAGCTCGGCCACGTAGCGCAGCACGGCCGGACTCGACGTGCACGGACGCCGCGAGGTCGGCCATGTCGGCGACGGCGCCCGTCGTGATGATCGGGGACAGCCCGGCGGACGGGTTGCGGTCGGACGCTCCGGCGAGGATCCTCTCGGTCACCGCGAGGTCGGGGTAGCCGATCGACGTCTTGATCAGGAAGCGGTCGAGCTGCGCCTCGGGCAGCTTGTACGTTCCCGCCTGCTCGATCGGGTTCTGGGTGGCGATCACGAGGAACGGGCGACCCGTCTCGTGCGTCACGCCGTCGACGGTGACCCGCGACTCCTCCATGACCTCGAGCAGGGCCGACTGCGTCTTCGGCGAGGCGCGGTTGATCTCGTCGGCGAGCACGATGGACGCGAAGATCGGGCCCTTGTGGAACTCGAAGCGGTGCGACTGCTGGTCGTAGATCGTGACGCCGGTGACGTCGGAGGGCAGCAGGTCGGGCGTGAACTGGATGCGCGCGCTCGTGCCCTGCACGGTCGCGGCGAGCGCCTTCGCGAGGCTGGTCTTGCCGGTTCCGGGCGCGTCTTCGAGGAGGACGTGACCCTCGGCGAGCATCGACGGCCAGCACGAGGCCGACGATCTCGCGCTTGCCCTGCACGGCCTTGTCGATGTTGTGCACCAGGCGCTGGAAGGTCCCGTGGAACCAGGCGGCCTGCTCGGGGGTCATGCTCATGTCGTTCGTGCTCCTCGTCGTCTGCGAAAGTGGTGCGTCGGCTAGGGCCGGGCCCAGAATCTCTTCTCGGTGTCGACGCCGTCGCCCCAGCCGAGGATGTCGACCCAGACGTCCTGGCCGTCGCGGCCGACGTAGCAGCTGACCTGCTGGCTGCCGCTTCCGTCGAAGTTGATCGTGTACTGGGAGCTGACGACCAAGCCGTAGTTGTCCGAGTAGCACTGCACCGTGCGCACTGCCGATGTTGAGGTCCGTCCAGTTGACGACGTACCTGCGGCAGCCGTTCACGCAGCTTTCGGGAGGCGTGTCACCCTGCGTCACCCAGACACCTGCGGTGGTGGCGGGTCGTCCGTGCGGGCCGACGCCGAGGCGATCGGCGACCAGGTGCCGGTCGAATCCTGCGCCCGGACATCGATGCTGTGGGTCTGCTGGTACCCGTTGCCGACCGTCCGCGATCCGGTGCGCCCCACGTCCTGCCAGCTGCCGCCGTCGATCCGGATCTGCGTCGTCTGAATCGGCCGCCCGTTGTCGGACCCGGTGGAGTTCCAGCTGAGCTCGACGCTCTGCCCGAGGTTCCTGGCGTCGGCGGTGGGCGCCTTGGGGTCGCCGTACGGCGTCTCGCGGACGCCGTTGGACACGCCGCCGGCGTACGTCGTGCCGTCCACCGTCGCGACGGCGCGCATCTCGACCGTGTAGGCCGTGCCGTTGGTGAGTCCGCCGATGACGCCGTTCCCGGGAATCGCCGCCCAGCCGCCGCCGTTCAGGCGGTACTGGTACGCCACTTCGCCTGCGCGCGCGCCGCCCCGCGCACCCGGGGTGTAGCTCACCGTCAGCTGACGGTCGCCGGCCACGACGCCGTTGATCTGCGGAGGCGAGGGCGCGACGACGCCGCGGCGCGGCGCCGACATCGCGCTCCACTCGCCCCAGCCCGCCTTGTTGTGCCCGCGGATCCGGTACGTGTACGCGGTCTCGGAGGTGGGCACGACGACCGCCTGGCTGTTGGTTCCGGCGGCCGGGGTCAGCGTCCTCTGCAGGGTGGATCCTTCCCACACCTCCAGCTGGTACGCGTCGATCGCGTCGCCGTTCGCGGGCGGCGTCGCCCAGTTCACCTGCATCTGCGCCTGGTTGCCGACCGGCGCCAGCTCGGCGGTCGTCGGCGCGGAGCCTGCCAGCGGAGGCCCGGCCGGGACCTCGGATGCCGACCAGTTGCTCCAGCTCGAGGGCTCCGGCGCACGGTTGTGCGCCTGCACCCGCACCTGGTAGTTGCCGCCGTTCTCCAGCCCCTCCCACGTGAGGGAGTTGCCGGTGACCTCTTTCTGCGTGATCCCCGACGGCGGCGCAGGAGAGATCTCCAGCGTGTACCGCTCCACCGGCGAACCCGGCGTCGTCGGCGTCGTCCAGGCCACCTGGAGCGACCGGTCGCCGAATGCCAGCGTCGGCGGGTTCGGGGTGTCCGGCCGCGCATCCGGGCGCGCGACCGCCGACGAGCCCGACGGCTCCGACTCCCCCACCCGGTTCGTCGCGGTCACCTGGAACACGTACTCGACGTTGTTCGTCAGCCCGTCCAGGGTGCACGTCGTCGACTGGCACTCCTTCGAGTACGCACTGCCCTGCACCGATCTGCACCGTGTACTTCGTGATCTCGGCGCCGTTGTTCGACGGGGCGCCGTAGGAGACCACCACCGTCCGGTCCTGCACGCTCGTCACCGTCGGCGCACCCGGCGCCTCGGGAACGCCCTGCACCGTGAGCACGACCTGACCGGTCGCCTCGCGGTCGGGATCCTCGGTGGCGTCCTGGATCGTGTACCTGCACGACCAGCGTGCCGACGAAGTCGGCGGACGGCGTCACCACGACGTCGTCGCCCTCGACGCTCGCGCGCCCGGCGCCGGTCTCGACGTTCGCCGACACGAGCTTCAGCGGCGTCTCCGGGAAGGGGTTGAAGTCGTTCGCGAGCACGGGCACCGTGACGGTCTTGCCCTGATCGGCTTCCGCGATCGTGTCGGTGTTCGCGGCGGGCATCGCGCGGTTCGATGCGGTGACCTGCACGAGGACCGAGCCCTCCACGGGTTCGGTCTCGCCGTCGGTGATCCGCAGCGTCAGCGTCGTCGCCGCGCCCTTCTTCGCGTTCGAGGAGGCCTCGACCAGGAGCTTGTCGCCGTCGATCCGCGCGCTGATCCCCTTGCCCTCGCCGTCCGACGAGGGAGTACTCGTGCTTGCCCTTGTCCTCCGGGTCGGGATCGGTGGTGAGCGCGGCGAGATCGAGCACGGTCGCCTCTTCGCCCGGGCGCGACGTTGACCTGACTGCCGACGAACTCCGGCTGCTGGTTGTCGGGCGGGAGCACGTTGATCGGGATGCTGAGCGTCGCCTTGCGGCCGTCGGGGTCATCCGGACCCGTGCCGTCGGTGACCTCGAACGTCAGCGCGTCCTGGCCGAAGTAGCCGGGCGCCGAGGTGTAGACCAGCGTCCGCTCGTCCTTCACGAGGTCGGAGCCGTCGGCGTTGACGGCGCTCACCTTCGCGTGCTCGGTGATGACGACCTCGCCGCCGCCGGCGACGGTGACGTACTCCGAGAGCGGCACCTCCTTCGTCTCGCCGCTGACGACCTCGAGCGGCTTCGGTGGAGGTCAGCGTCGGCCGCAGGCCGTCCACCGAGGGGACGAAGATGAACGCCGACGACTGCAGGTCGTCCTGGTCGGTGAGCGTGTAGCGGATGAGCTGCAGCTCGTCGGTGACGGTGACCCTGACCTTGCCGTTCTCGCAGCAGGGTCGCCCCCGCGCCGAGCTCCACGTCGAGGCGGTCGGTCGTGCCGTCGGGGTCCTCGTCGTTGTCGAGGATGTCGAGGTCGGCCGACAGGCTCCCGTCCTCGAGGTCGACGGGACGCAGACGGTCGTCGCGCGAGACCGGCGCCTGCAGCGGCACGTCCTCATCGACCGTGATCTGCAGCACGGCGGTCGCCGTCGCTCCGCGCGCGTCGCGGACCGTGTACTGCAGCGAGGTCTCCACCGCGCTGTTCGGCGCCTGGACGAGCACCCGGTCGCCCGAGACCCGCGCCGACAGCCCGTCGATCGCGGGCACCTCGAGGCCGTCCTTCACGAGCGAGACCTCGTCGCCCTCCGGGTCGGAGTCGTTGAGCATGACCGGGACGGCGATCTCGCGGCCGGGGCGCACCACGACCGCGTCCTTGACCGCGTACGGCGCCTGGTTCACCTGCTCCGCCGGGGCGATGCCGACGCGGATGGTCGCCGTGCCCTCCTTGCCGAGGCGGTCGCGCACGCGGTACTTGAAGACGTCGACGCCGGTCGAGTCGTCGAAGGCCTCGTAGGTGAAGTAGTTCTGCGCGACCTCGACGATGCGGCCCTTGGTCGGGCTCGACGAGATGTCGAGGAGCTCGACCGAGTCGCCGTCGCCGTCGATGCCGTCCAGCGGCACCGCGATGTCGATCTCGGTGCCCGAGAGGGTGCGGGCGACGAGATCGCGCGGCCGCGGAGCCGCGTTCGTCTCCTCGTCGACCGGCAGGATCTGGATGGTGACGTAGCCCGCGGCCTTCTGCTGGCGCGAGTCGACGGCCTCGTACGTCAGGTAGACGGTCTTGGCCTCGGGTCCCGCCTTGAAGCGCACGGTGTCCTGCGAGACGAACGCCTCGCCGTCCTCCGGATCGACGAGCGGCTCGATGAGCTCCGGCGCGACGTGCAGCGCATCGTCGCTCGGATGGGTGTCGTTCGTCGAGCACCGGGATCGTGACGACATCGCCCGCCCGGACGTAGGCGGTGTCGGCGGTCGTGACCGGCTGCAGGATCTCCTCCGGCGCGGGGATCGGGACCACCACGACCTCGCCCTCGGCCGACTGCCGGCCGTTGGAGATGCGGTACGAGATGCGCACCTGCTGCTCCAGGGTGCCCTGGTCGGTGATGCGCAGCGTCTCGTGGTTCAGCACCGAGACCGAGACGCCGGTGCCCGGCTCGATCGACACGGACTGCACGACCAGGATGCCGCCGGCCGGGTCGGCGTCGTTGTTGAGCACGCCGATCAGCACGTCGCCGCCGGTGGGCAGCAGAGCGACGTCGCGCACCGCGACCGGGGGCAGATCGACCTCGGCGGCCTCGGTCACGTCGATGCGGACGAGCCCCTCGCCGTTCTCCGGTCCCGCGGTCGCGAGGTACTGCACGTAGTAGACGCCGACGGTCGGAGCGGTGAACGAGAAGGTCTTGTTGGTGAAGTCGGGCAGCACGGTGGCGCCGGGGACCTCGTCCACACGGCCGAGGCGCAGCGGCTCGCGACCCGAGCTGGTGTCGTTCGCGAGCGGGGCGACGGTGATCTGCTCGCCGACGCGCGTGACCACGTGGTCGGCGTTCGTCTTCGGCTTGGTCGTGCCCTGCGGCCGCACGTCGAGCGCGATCGTCGTCGTCGTCAGCTCGCCGAGGCCGTCGGCGACCGTGACCTGCACGTCCTTGCGTCCCTGCAGGCTCGCCGTCGCCTTGTAGGTGAGCTGACCGTCGGTGCTGAAGTCGACCTCGTCGCCGGGGGCGGCGACGACCTCCTTGAGATAGATGTCATCGCCGTCGGGATCGATCCAGTCCGGGAGGATGTTGTACGAGACCGTGCCGCCGGTCTCGACCGTGAGCGAGGTCTTGCGCTTCGGCGTCGGCGCCCCGTTCACGTCCTCGTCGTGCACCGTCAGCGTGACGGATGCCGTGTCCTTGCCGCCGCGGCCGTCGTCGACTTCGTACTCGAACGTGGCCGAGCCGGTGGCGTCCTCCGCGACGGCGATCTGCAGGGAGCCGCCGTTGAAGATCGGCTGGACCGTGCCGATCGACGGCTGCTGCTGCGGCATCGCCGCGACCAGGACATCGCCGTCCGGGTCGTTGTCGTTGTCGATCACCGGCAGCAGAGCCGAGCCGCCCGGGCGCACGCCGAAGGAGTCGTCCTCCGCGATCGGCGGGGTGTTCACGTCGCTGCGCTCGGGAAGCGTCGACTCCACGGTCTCCTGCGTCGAGTCCTCTTCGTTCTCGGTCTCGCCCTCGGGAGGAGTCAGATCGTTCCAGTTGTCGACGCGCTGCAGGCTCTCGTTCGCCATCCACGCCGCACCGCCGACGGCATCGTTCAGGATGATCACGTCGCGGTTCACCCGGAAGACGAGACTCGCCGAGTCCTGGGCCTCCTCGATCGCCGCGGCGACGTCGTTCGCGCGTGCCGGCGCACTCGCGCACGAAGGCCCCGGATCCCGCCCAGGCGCCGTACGTGCAGCCGCGCAGCCAGACCGGCGCCGCGGGGGCGCCCTCGCCACCGGCGTCCGTGATCGCGGGCTCGCCGCCGTCGAGCGGCACGCGCACCAGCTGCCGACCCGGTCGCGACGGCGACGGCATCGGTCTCGCGCCGAGGCCTGCTGCAGCACGGCGCCGTCGGCGTTCGGGATCTCGGTGCGGAATCCGCCGGGCGTCATCACGGCACCGGCCGCCGCGTCGAGCACGACGGGGGTGCGCCCGACGGCGGTGATGGTGGCCTGCCCGCGACGAGTCGACCTCGCCGAGCGACGCCGTCGAGGGCTCCAGCGCCTCGCCCTCGTTGTCGACGGGCACGGTGACGACCTCGCCGCGCTCGCTCGACAGGGCGAAGACGGTGCCGTCCTGTGCGACCGCGACATCCGCGTTCTCGCCGAGCTCGGCGACCGGGTCGGCCGCCTCGATCTCGAACGACGCGATCCCCCGCACCGGCACGACCCACAGGGCGCCGGACTTCTCGTCGAGGATCGCGGCCGTCTTGTTGCCCAGCGCGACCTTCGCCGCGCCGGGGATGCCGGCCGAATCGCCCAGCGAGACCCGGGCGGGGTCGACCGCGGTGACCGTGGAGCTGCCCTCGTCGACGACCAGCACGTTCGTGGCGTCCTGCAGGATGTCGTAGTTCTCGCCGGTGGTGCGCAGGCCGCCGTCGAGCACGGTCGACTCGTGGTTGAAGTGCCCGACCAGCAGGCTCGAGGTCTTGGTGATCCAGACGCCGCCGTCGTTCAGGTCGACCTTGGTGGTCGGGAAGCCCTCGTAGCTGAAGGCCATCGTGGTGATGGCGACGACGCCCACGGTGACGCCCGCCGCCGACGCGAGCGCCTTGGGGCGCGCACGCATCCACGACAGAGCCTTCATCCGCTGGTCGCCCCCAAGCGCTCGCGTCGTGTGCTGCGAACGCACCGTTCTCACGCGGCGCGAAAGTCCATCCTAACCGCGCGGTCGTCCGCGCCCCGATGGGTAGACATCCCCATCGGCGCCGTGTAGCGCGGTCCGGTCGTCTGCCCGCATCGACGAGCGCCGCCGCGGCCTACGCTGGTGCCATGGACCCCTCGCCCTCGTCCTGATCGTCGCCGCACTGACCTGCGCCTTCTGCTGGATCGCGTCGCTGATCACGAAGGACACGTCGTGGGTCGACCGCATCTGGTCGATCGTTCCGGCGGTGTACGTCTGGATCTTCGCGGGCGCGGGCATCGCCTCGGGCGACGATGCGGCGCGGCTCGTCCTGATGGCGCTGCTGGTGACGGCGTGGGCGGCGCGGCTGACGTTCAACTTCGCGCGCAAGGGCGGCTACACCGGCATGGAGGACTACCGCTGGGCGATCCTCCGCGGACGGATGAAGCCGTGGCAGTTCCAGATCTTCAACCTGCTGTTCATCGTGCTGTACCAGAACGCGCTGCTGGTCCTGATCACGATGCCGGCGCTGATCGCGTGGCAGAACCCGGCGCCGGTGAACGGGTGGGATGCCGCGTTCGCGGTGCTGTTCCTCGGGTTCCTGGTCGGCGAGTTCGTCGCCGACCAGCAGCAGTGGGACTTCCACCGGGCCAAGGCTGCGGCCGGCGGTCGCCTCGAGCCCGGATTCGTCACGACGGGGCTGTTCCGCGTCAGCCGGCACCCGAACTTCTTCTTCGAGCAGGCGCAGTGGTGGGTCGTTCTACGCGCTCGGCGCGACGGCGGCCGCGGCATCCGGCCTGGGATGGTGGGGCGGCGCGCTCAACTGGACGATCATCGGAGCGCGCTGCTGACGCTGCTGTTCATCGGCTCGACGATCTTCACCGAGTCGATCACCGGCGTCGAAGTACCCCGCATACGCCGACTACCAGCGCGCGACGTCGATGCTCGTGCCGCTGCCGCCGCGCCGCGCGGCCGAGGCACCGCAGGCCGGCGTAGAGCTCAGGCGGTCGCGTACCCGTCGGGGTTGCGCGACTGCCAGTTCCAGTAGTCGCGGCACGAGTCGTCGATCGTGAGGCGCGCCTTCCAGCCCGAGCTCGCGCTCGGCCTTCGACGGGTCGCAGTACGTCGCGGCGACGTCGCCGGGGCGGCGCGCGAGGATCTGCTTCGGCAGCTCGTGCCCGACCGCCTTCTCGAACGACGCGACCAGCTCGAGCACGCTCACCGGCTGACCGGTGCCGAGGTTGTAGACGACGAAGCCCGGCTGCGCCTGCTCGAGCGCCGTCACGTGGCCCTCGGCGAGGTCGACGACGTGGATGTAGTCGCGCAGTCCGGTGCCGTCGGGGGTGTCGTAGTCGTCGCCGAAGACGCCGATCTTCTCGAGCTTGCCGACGGCGACGCGCGCGACGAACGGCATGAGGTTGTTCGGGATGCCGGCCGGGTCTTCGCCGATCAGGCCGCTCGGGTGCGCGCCCACGGGGTTGAAGTACCGCAGCACCGTGACGTTGAGCTCGGGATTGACGCGCGCGACGTCGGCGAGCACGACCTCGTTGATGCGCTTGGACTTGCGAGTACGCGTTCGAGAGGTCGATGCTCGTCGTCGACTCCTCGGTGAACGGCAGATCGGCCGGGTCGGAGTAGACGGTGCCGGTGCTCGAGAAGACGAACGAGCGGATGCCGTGCCGCAGGCCCACGCGCAGCAGGGCGAACGTGGTGTCGACGTTGTTCGAGTAGTACTCGAGCGGCTTCTGGGTCGACTCCCCCACGGCCTTGAAGGCGGCGAGGTGGATGATCGCGTCGATCGGACCGTGGTCGGCGAACACCCGCTCGACGATCGCGTCGTCGGCGGCATCCCCCACGACGAGCGGAGCGCTCTTGCCGGTGATCGTCTCGACGCGGTCGGCGGCGATCGCGCTCGTGCCCGACAGATCGTCGAGGAGGACGACGTCGTGGCCGGCATCCAGCAGGGAGACGGCCGTGTGGGCGCCGATGTAACCGGCACCGCCGGCGAGGAGTACGCGCATGGTCGACCAGCGACTGACCGCGGGGCGCGCGCTCAGCGCCCGTCGAGACGGCCGCCGGACTCGCGCAGATAGCACTCCGCGCACATCGACTCGTAGGTCACCCGGTCGGTCGAGAGCTCGTCGATCGCGACCTGGTCGCCGTCGAAGACGAAGCGGCCGCCGACGAGCCGCGCGTTGAAGATCGCCTTGCGTCCGCAGCGGCAGATCGTCTTGAGCTCCTCGAGGCTGTGCGCGAGCTCGAGCAGGCGGCGCGACCCGGGGAAGGCCTCGGTGCGGAAGTCGGTGCGGATGCCGTAGGCGAGCACCGGCACGCCGTCCAGCACGACGATCCGCAGCAGATCGTCGACCTGGGCGGGCGTGAGGAACTGCGCCTCGTCGATCAGCAGGCAGGCGACATCGACGGGGCGGCCCAGCGGCGTCTGCTCGGCGAACAGCGCCTCGGCGCCGGATGGCTGCACCCGCGCGCGGTGCTCGGCGAACAGCGCCCGCAGATCGGCATCCGGCTCGATGAGGAAGTCCACGGTCGCGCGACATTCCGAGCCGGCTGGAGATCCGGTCGGACTCCTTCGTGTCGATCGCGGGCTTGGCCAGCAGGACGTGCTGACCGCGCTCCTCGTAGTTGTACGCGGCCTGCAGCAGGGACGACGACTTGCCCGAGTTCATCGCACCGTAGCGGAAGTACAGTTTGGCCACGTGCCGAGCGTAGTCGCCGCGCGTCAGCGACCGCCGAAACCGCCGCCGCCGCCTCCGCCGCCGGAGGACCCGCCGCCGGACGACCCGCCCGACGACGACCAGCTCGAGCTCGACGACGAGCTGCTCGACGAGCCCGAGCGGGTGACCGGCGTCACCGCGAGGCGGCCGATCGACGACGACGCGTCGGAGAGCGAGCGCGACGAGACGGCGTCGAACAGCGACACGCGCGCCGCGGCCTCGGCGACAGGCGACGCGCTGCGGATCACCTCGACCCACTCGCGCTCCATCCCGAAGAGCACCGCGTACGGCAGCAGCCGCTCGTAGACGTTCACGATGCTGTCGCCGGGCGCGTTCGGCGGCGTCGCCGTACGCGCGGCGTCCCGAGGAGACGAGATCGGCCGTGCGCGGCGACTGCGCCGCGCGCAGGCGGTCCTCCTCCGCGAGCCGCAGGTACTCGCGGATGCCCTCGAGGTAGGTCTTGTGCATGCCGCCCGCGAGCGGTCAGCGTCGATTTCGGCAGGCTGAAGAACGGCAGGATGATGAAGGCGAAGAAGCCGCTGACGATCGCGCCGATGTAGAGCAGATTGCCGAGCGGCGCGAACTCGACGAGCACGGCGAACGCGCCGTCGCCGAAGAAGATCAGCGCCATCGCGAGGAAGAACCCGCCGATCTGCGAGGCGCGCCCGCACCGACCCGATCCAGGCCGGGCAGCTTGCTGCGGTATCCGCGCTGCACGGTGAACTCGTCGATGCGGCGCACATAGGTGACCGCGCGCGCCGGCGGGGCGCTCGCGAACGTGCCCAGGTCGACATCCGCGCCGGGCTTGGCGTTCTTCGAGAACAGCGTGTAGATCACGCGCAGATCGTCGTGCTCGAGTCCCTCCTTGCTGCGCAGCACGACCTCGAAGTCGTCGGCATCCTCGCGATCGCCCGATGCGCGCAGCTCGACGGCGTCGCGCACGGCGAGATCGACCACGTGCGCGGCCATCGCGCGCTCGGGCACGTCGAGCACGCCGGCCGACAGCGTGAGCGACTCGTCCGCGGGAGGTGTGTACTGCACGATCACGGGCGAGCGGTCGGGGTTGCGCCGCAGCACGACCTTCATCACGAGCACGAAGATCGAGCCCGCCGATGCCGGACAGCAGGGCCAGGACCGGCAGGATCCACTCCCACCACGGGTACGGCGGCGGCGGCGGCGGGGTGGGAGCCGAGAACGTGCCCTGCGTGAAGCCGATCGCGACGGTGACGTTCTCGTCGGGGCCGAGATCGACATCTCCCGCGGTGAACGAGACCGACCCGGCTGCGGCATCGGCCGCGCCCGACCGCGGCGGCCCACGCCGCCACTTCCGCCGGCCACTCGGTCGCGGTCGCCGGCTGGATCTCGCACGTGTCGGTCGAGCCCTCGGGGCCGGAGTAGCAGAACGCGCGCTCGGGCAGGAGTCCCTGTGCGGCATCCCCCGCCACGTGCACGTGCGCGGTGACCGAGCCGAACGGCTGCGCGTGGTCGGTGCCGACGGTGTCCCAGTAGAACTCGTCGGCGTCGGTGTCTTCGTAGCGCAGGACGACGTCGCTCATCGTGTACGAGATCACGTACGTCTGCAGTCCGCGCACGTAGGAGTCGTCGCCGGTGAGCACGTAGATCCAGTCGTCGTCCTCCTCCGTCCACCAGGGGATCGGCGCTCCCCCGGCGCCGGTCACGCTGACGACCTGCGTGTCGTGCGCGATGCCCGAGTCCGCCTTCGGGATCCAGCGGACGATGCCCTTGTTCTGGTCGAAGTCGGGGAACCGCGCGACGATCGTCTCGGTCGTGAACAGGTGGCTCTCACCGCCCGTCCCGCGCACGAGCCAGTAGTCCGCCTCGAACGAGTCGAACGTGAAGTCCTGCGACGGATGCCGGCACCGCGGCCGACAGCGACGCCGACGCGCCGGCGCGGCCGCCGCTGCCGGCGCCGCCGCGAGCAGCACGGCGACCACGAACGCGAACATCATCGCGATCGCGCGCCGCGACCGCCGTCCCCAGGCTCCCCGCATGCCCCCACCCTAGGGCCCGGCGCCCGGGCGGTGCCTACGCGGTGAGCGCGAGCGTCTCGGCGGTCTCGGAGAGGACTTCCTCGGCCAGCTCGGGGCGGGGGTTCAGCTGCTCGCCGTAGCTCGGGATGAGCTCGCGCAGGCGCGGCTCCCACTCGTCGATCTGGTCGGGGAAGCAGGTCTGCAGCAGTCCGAGCATGATCGAGACCGCGGTCGAGGCGCCGGGCGAGGCGCCGAGCAGGCCGGCGATCGAGCCGTCCGCGCCGGTGACGACCTCGGTGCCGAACTGCAGGACGCCGCCCTTCTTGGGGTCCTTCTTCATGACCTGGGCGCGCTGGCCGGCGTTGAGCAGCTCCCAGTCCTCGTCCTTCGCCGTCGGCATGAAGGTGCGGAGGCTGTCGACCTTCTTCTTGTGGTTCTTCAGCAGCTCGCCCACGAGGTAGGTGATGAGCGACGGGTTGTCGATCGCGACCTTCATCATCGGCCACAGGTTGCTGCGGGCGCACCTGGGCGACCAGGTCGAGCATCGAGCCGTTCTTGAGGAACTTCGGGCTGAAGGTCGCGAACGGACCGAACAGCAGCGAGGTCTCGCCGTCGACGACGCGCGTGTCGAGGTGCGGCACCGACATCGGCGGGGCGCCGACCGATGCCTGCGAGTACACCTTCGCCTTGTGCTTGGCGACGAGGGCGGGGTTGGAGGTCTTGAGCCACTGCCCGCCGATCGGGAACACCCCGTAGCCCTTGATCTCGGGGATGCCGGATCGCTGCAGGAGCTTGATCGCCCAGCCGCCCGCGCCGACGAAGACGAAGCGCGCCTTCGTCTCGCCGGGCGTGCGTCCGATCGAGTTGCGCCAGGTGATCTGCCAGGTGCCGTCGGACTGCCGCTTGAGCTTGCGCACTTCGCGGTTGGTGCACGACGTCGGCCCCGCGCTCGCGCAGGTTGTCGAACAGCTGGTGGGTGAGCGCGCCGAAGTCGACGTCGGTGCCGGCGGGCACGCGGGTCGCCGCGAACGGCTCGCCCGGCGCGCCGCTTCTGCATGAGCAGCGGCGCCCACTGGTTGATGACGCGCGAGTCCTCGCTGTACTGGATGCCGGCGAACAGCGGCTGGTCCTTCAGCGCCTCGTAGCGCGTCTTGAGGAATGCGACATCCTTCTCGCCGCGCACGAACGTCATGTGGGGCGTGGAGTTGATGAACGTCGACGGCGCGTCGAGCGCGCCCTCTTCGACGAGCGACGACCAGAACTGCCGGCTCTGCTGGAACTGCTCGTTGATCGAGATGGCCTTGGCGGGGTCGACGGTGCCGTCGGCGGCCTCGGGCGTGTAGTTCAGCTCGCACAGCGCCGCGTGGCCGGTGCCGGCGTTGTTCCACGCGTTCGAGCTCTCCAGGCCCACGTCATGGAGTCGTTCGTAGACGACGATCTTCCAGTCGGGCTGCAGTTCGGAGAGGAGGGTGCCCAGGGTGGCGCTCATGATGCCGCCACCGATGAGCACGACATCGACGGTTTCTGTCACTCGAGAAGTCTAGTTCGCGCCGGTCGCGCACCCGGACGCGGCGGATCGCCCTGGGCGAAAACTCCGCGATTCTTGCCGGAGCGCAAGAGGTCAGGCGCTGACGCCGAGGCCCGCGGCGACGAGCTCCGCGATCTGCACCGCGTTGAGCGCGGCGCCCTTGCGCAGGTTGTCGTTGCTGATGAAGAGCACGAGACCCTTGCCCTCGGGCGCGGACTGGTCGGCGCGGATGCGACCGACGAAGCTCGGGTCCTTGCCCGCGGCCTGCAGCGGCGTCGGCACCTCTTCGAGCAGGACGCCGGGCGCGGCCGAGAGCACTTCGCGCGCACGGGCGGGCGTGATGTCGCGGGCGAACTCGACGTTGATGCTGAGCGAGTGGCCGGTGAAGACGGGGACGCGCACGCACGTGCCGGCGACGCGGAGGTCGGGCAGCTCGAGGATCTTGCGGCTCTCGTTGCGGAGCTTCTTCTCCTCGTCGGTCTCGTTCTGACCGTCATCGACGAGGTTGCCGGCGAAGGGGATCACATCGAACGCGATCGGCGCGATGTACTTCTCGGGCTGGGGGAAATCGACCGCCGAGCCGTCGTGGACGAGGCGCAGCGTGTCGCCCTGGGCGAGGACGCCCTCGACCTGGCCGAGCAGCTCTTCGGCGCCGGCGATGCCCGAGCCGCTCACGGCCTGGTACGTGCTCACGATGAGGCGCTCGAGTCCCGCCTCGGCATCCAGCACCTTCAGCACCGGCATCGCGGCCATCGTGGTGCAGTTCGGGTTCGCGATGATGCCCTTGTGCGCCTCGCGGATCGCGTGGGGGTTCACCTCGCTGACGACGAGGGGCACCTCGGGGTCCATCCGCCAGGCGCTGGAGTTGTCGATCACGGTCGCGCCGGCCTCGGCGAAGCGGGGCGCGTGCGCGCGGCTGCCGGTCGCGCCGGCGGAGAACAGGGCGATGTCGATGCCGGCCGGGTCGGCGGTCTCGACGTCTTCGATGACGACGGTGTGGCCCGGCGAACTCCACGGCCGTTCCCGCGGAGCGCGCGGTCGCGAACAGGCGCAGCTCGCGGATCGGGAAGGCACGATCGGCGAGGATCTCGCGCATGACGGTGCCGACCTGGCCGGTGGCGCCGACCACGGCGACGGAGAGTCCGGAATCGGAGATGCGGGTCATGGCTGTCGTCCTCGAATGTCGTGGGGTGGAAAGCCAGATTCTACCGGGCGGCGACCGGATGCCGGACGGGGGCGCCTTCTGTTACGCCAGCGCCGCTGCTCCGAACGACACCGCGAACTGCACGCACCACAGGTCGACCGTGCGGAAGGTCTCCAGGTCGACCCCGGCCGGGATGTCGTAGAGCTGGTCGCCGAGGTTGCCCTTGATCGGGCCGAGATCGACGTACTCGTACCCGGCGGCGGTGAACCACCCGTCGAATCCCTCGATCACCGGACCCGCGCTCAGCCAGACGTGCACGTCGGGGCCGTTCGTGGTCTCGAGCCCCACGATCGCCAGCTGTCGCGTGCCGTCGGGGTTCTCGATCACCCGCACGATCCGGTCGTCGTGTGCTCGTGGCTGACGAAGGTGCCCGTGAGCAGGTCGACGGGCGCGGCGGGCGCGGGAGGCGGCTGCGGCGGTGGCGTCCTCGGCCGGCTCGACGGCTCGGCGCCGTGGGCGCGGGCGTCGGGGCGGTCGTGGCGGCCGCGGGGATCTCGTCGTCGACGCGCACGTCGATGAACAGAAGCCAGGGCTGGAACACCAGAGCCGCCACGACGGCTGCGGACACCGCGAGCGCCGCGCCGATCCCCCACAGCCAGCGCGCCCTCGTCGACAGCTTCGTTCTGCTCATCGTGTCCCCTCCGACGAACCGAGCGTACGACGGTCGGCCGGAGCGGGCCCGCGGATCAGATTACGAGGTCAGGACAATCCGACGAGAACCCGTGGGCAGGCTCAGCGGCCCGTGCCGGCGTGGACGACGGCTTCGGCATCCCCGTCGAGACCGTAGGCGGTGTGCACCATCCGCGCGGCTTCGGCGAGGTCGTCGCCGCGGACGACGACGGAGATGCGGATCTCACTGGTCGAGATCATCTCGATGTTGATGCCCGAGACGCTCAGCGCTTCGAACAGGGTGGCCGAGACGCCGGAGTGGGTCCGCATGCCCGCGCCGACGACGGAGAGCTTGCCGATCTGGTCGTCGTGGACGAGGCTCTCGAACCCGACCTCGGACTGCTCGGCGGCCAGCGCCCGCAGCGCGATCGCGGCGTCCTCCTTCGGGAGGGTGAAGGAGATGTCGGTGCGGCCGGTGGAGGCGGCCGACACGTTCTGCACGATCATGTCGACGTTCGCGCCCGACTTCGCGACGATCTTGAAGATCTCCGCGGCCTTGCCGGGCACGTCGGGCACGCCGATGACGGTGATCTTCGCCTGGCTCAGGTCGGTCGCGACACCCGCGACGATCGGCTCTTCCATCTCTTCTCCTTCTGCGACCGCAGACGCCCGGCGGGCAGGGTCATGCCCGGTCCGAGCACCCACGTGCCCTCGCCCGAACTGAACGTGGACCGGGCGTGGATCAGCACGCCGTGACGGCGGGCGTACTCGACCGCACGGATGTACAGCACCTTCGCGCCGTTCGCGGCGAGTTCGAGCATCTCCTCGCTCGTGACGTGGGTGAGCTTCTGCGCACGGGGCACGACGCGCGGGTCGGCGGTGAAGATCCCGTCGACGTCGCTGTAGATCTCGCACACGTCGGCGTCCAGCGCCGCGGCCAGCGCGACCGCCGTCGTGTCGGACCCGCCGCGGCCGAGCGTGGTGATGTCGCGCGTGTCGCGGTTGAAGCCCTGGAAGCCCGCGACGATGACGATCGCGCCCTCGTCGAGCGCTTCGCGCAGCCGCACCGGCGTGACATCGACGATCCGCGCGGCGCCGTGCGTGGCATCCGTGATCATGCCGGCCTGCGACCCGGTGAACGACCGCGCCTCGAAGCCCATCGAGTGGATCGCCATCGCCAGCAGCGCCATCGAGATGCGCTCGCCGCTGGACAGGAGCATGTCCAGCTCCCGCGGCGCGGGGATCGGAGCGACCTGCGCGGCGAGGTCGAGCAGCTCGTCGGTCGTGTCGCCCATCGCGCTGACGGCGACGACCACGTCGTGACCGGCACGGCGCGTGTCGACGATGCGCTTCGCGACGCGCTTGATGCTCTCCGCGTCGGCGACCGACGACCCGCCGTACTTCTGCACGAACAACGCCACGATGAGACTCCCGGGGGCGTCACTGCGGTGACGCGCGTGTGATGACGGACGGGCGATCGGATGCCGCGCCCCAACGCACCATCTTACGGACGCGGTCATGCCGCCTCGGCCATGAGTCACCCCGTCGCGGGATGACTCCGTATCGTGGCCGGCGCCCGCTCGTAGCGGTCGGGGGTGATCATCAGCTGCGCCTGGCCGCCGGTCAGCGAGCGCAGGTCGAGCACGTAGCGCCCGAGTTCGGCCTCCGGCACGCTCGCCACGATGCGCGCATCCCCGTCGTCCGTGGTCTCGGTGGCGTTCACGTGGGCGCGCCGCGACGACAGATCGGTGAGGACGGGCCCCTGCAGGTGGGCCGGCACGATGATGGTCACGATCGACACCGGCTCGAGCACGACGGAGCCGGCTTCGGCCAGCGCCGCCTTGACGCCGAGCGAGGCCGCCGTGCGGAAGGCCATCTCGGACGAGTCGACGGAGTGCGACTTGCCGTCGTAGAGCTCGACGCGCACGTCGACGACGGGGTGTCCCTGCGGCCCGCCGGCCGCGAGCGCGTCGCGGGCACCCTTCTCCACGGCGGGGATGTAGGACCGCGGCACGGCGCCCCCGACGACCGCGTCGACGAACTCGAACCCGCCGCCGGGCGGGAGCGGGCTCAGCCGCAGCTGCACGACCGCGAACTGCCCGTGACCGCCGGACTGCTTCTTGAGCTTGCCCTCCGCCTGCGCCGGCCGCGCGATGGTCTCGCGGTACGCCACCGGGCGCAGGACCGGTGGTCACGCTCACCCCGAGCACGCGGGCGAGCCGTTCGACCGCGACGGCGACGTGGGTCTCACCGAGCCCGCGCAGGATGGTCTCCCCTCCGGCCCGGTCGATCACGAGCGTCTGGTCCTCGGCGAGGAGCCGGGCCAGCGCCGTCGACAGCTTCGCGTCGTCGGACGGGGTCGCCGGAGTGAGGCTCACCGCGTAGACCGGATGCCGGAGCGGAAGCGGCGCGGGACGCGCGGAGCCGTGGGCGCGCGACCAGAGGAGCGACCCCGACGGCGACCCGACCAGCTTCGCGACGGCACCGACCTCTCCGGTGCGCAGCGCGTCGGCGGGCAGGTGCTGGGCGCCGCGCAGACGGAAGAGCGCCGGCATCCGCTCTTCGGCTCCCGTCGTGGCGTTGCGCAGCCGGTCGCTCGGGCGGAGCGTGCCGGAGAGCACCTTGAGCATGGCGATCTGACCGACGAACGGGTCTGCCACCGTCCGGAAGACGTGCACCAGCGTCTCGCCGTCGGGGTTCGGCGCGACGCTCACCGCGGTTCCGCCTCCGGCGCCGTTCTCACCGCCGACCACGATCCGGCTGTCGTGGTCGCGCGCTGCCGGGCGAGAGCGCGCACAGCAGGTCGGCGACCCGGTCGACACCGGTGCCCGTCAGCCCCGAGCAGAGCAGCACGGGCACCGCCTCCCCGGTCGCGACCTCGTGGGCGAGGGTGCGGGCGAGCTCGTCGGCGGTCGGCTCGTCACCGTCGAGGTAGGCCTCCAGCTGCGCATCGTCGTGGGAGACGATCTCCTCGGTCACGCTCACGTGGAACTCGTGCTCCTCCGCCTCGGGCGCCCGCCGGCAGCGGCTCTTCGCGATGATGACCGGAGTCGTCGTAGACGAGGGCCTGCTCGCCGAGCACGTCGGCGACGGCGTGGAAGTCCTGCTCCTCTCCGAGGGGCAGCTCCAGGGGCCACACGTGCTCGCCGAACGTCGCGCGCAGCTCGGCGAGCACGCGCCGGAAGTCGGCCCGCGCGCGATCTTCTTGCGTGACGATGACGATCCGCGGAACCCCGGCGTCGTGGGCTGCCGCCCACACCGCACGCGTGCCCGCGGTGACGCCGTCCACCGCGCTGACGACCACGGCCGCGACATCGGCCACGGCCAGCGCGGTGTCGACTCCCCCGATGAAGTCCGGATGCCCGGGGGTGTCGATGAGCGTCATCGCGCTCTCGCCGCCGCCGGGGCTGTTCCAGGTGAGGGAGGCGAGCGAGATGCCGAGGGTGCGTCTGGCGCGCGATCTCTTCGGGGTCGTGGTCGCAGACGGTGGTCCCCTGCTCTACGGCACCCCTGCGCGGGATCGCGCCGGCACGCAGCAGCAGCCCCTCGGCGAGCGTCGTCTTGCCCGACCCCGCACCGCCCACCAGGGCCACCGTCCGGTGCGTCGGACTCGGTGTCGCATCCATGTGCCCTCCCACGCCGCTGTGAGCTCACCCCCATCGTGCCCGTGCGCGGGCGCCATCGCCAGGGGGCGTCCGCCGAGCCCGCGCGCGAGCGATCCCGATCCGCCGACCGGGAGCGATAGCATCCCGATCATGACGGACCAGATGGAGCTGTGGTCGGAGTTCAACGTGGCGATGGTCGGCGCGACCGCCGCCCTCGCGGGCCTGGTGATCGTCGCCGCGAGCGTCAACATCGGCGAGATCATCAAGGCGCGATCCCTCACGGCGCGCCTGGCCGCGGGCATCGCGGCGCTCGTGCTGGCGATCATCGCCTCCGGGCTCGGACTCATCCCGACCATCACGCCGCTCTGGTACGGCATCCTGCTCCTGGTGGCGACGGTGGGTGCGGGGGTCTTCCAGGTGCAGGCGACGCGGGCGATCTTCGCCAACCACGATCCCGCGGCGCGCGCGAAGCTCGCCAAGTCGCTCTTCGGATTCCTTCCGATCGGCGCCTACCTCGCCGCCGCGGTCGCGATCCTGCTCGGACACCCGGCGGGGCTGTCGTTCGCCGCGGCCGGATGCCTCCTGGCGATCGTGGCCGCGATCGTCGTGTCGTGGGTCGTGCTCGTCGAAGTGCTGCGCTGATCCGGATCAGCCGGGCGCGACCGGAGGAAGCCCGCCGGTCGCCTCTTTCGTGCGGACGGTTCCGCCGGTGGCGGCCAGCCAGCACCCGAGGATCACGAGCGGGAATCCGACGATCAGCCCGAGGGTGATCTGCTCGCCGAGCACGATGACGCCGAGGAGGATCGCCACCACGGGATTGACGTAGGTGAACAGCGGGGCGCGAGCGGGTCCGACGCGCTCGATCAGGGCGAAGAACACGATGAAGGCGACGGCGGTGCACAGCACCGCGAGCGCGATCAGCGCCACCGTGCTCTGCACGGTGGGAACCTCGTGCTGGGTGAGGAAGGCGATCGGCAGGTAGAACAGCCCCACCGCCGCTAGCGAGATCGTGATCGTTCCGAGCGCGGGCACGTCGCCCAGCTTGCGGGCGACGATGAACGGCGCGATCGCGTAGCAGACCGCGACCAGCAGGACCTCTCCGATCGCCACGAGGCCGGCCGTGCCGCCGGCGGCCAGCCCGGGGCCGATCACGATGATCGCGACGCCGACGAAGCCCACGAACAGCCCGATCATGCGAGCGGGCTTGAGCACCGTGCGGTCGCCGCCGCTGAAGGCGATCAGGGCCGCGAACAGCGGGACGGTGGCCACGAGCAGGCCCGTCAGGCCCGAGGGCAGGGTCTGCTCGGCATGGCTGAGCAGCAGGAAGGGCCCCGCCATCTCGATCGCACCGAACGCGAGCACCCAGCCGATCTTGGAGATCGCGGGTCGCAGCGCCTTCTGCCGCAGGGCGAACGGGAGCAGCAGCGAGCGCCCCCAGCAGAGTGCGACCGGCGACGACGGATGCCGGGGAGTAGGAGTCGACCGCCTGCTTGATGAACAGGTACGGCATGCCCCACAGCAGCGCCATCGCCGCGAAGAGGATCCAGGCGCGGGCGTCGAACCGTTGGTGCGTCGCTGACATCAGACGGCGCGGCGGCCCTCGAACGCGCGGCCGAGGGTGACCTCGTCGGCGTACTCCAGGTCGCCGCCGACGGGAAGCCCCGACGCGAGACGCGTCACCGCGATCTCGAGGGTGTGCAGCAGCCGGCTCAGGTACGTCGCGGTGGCCTCGCCCTCGAGGTTCGGGTTGGTGGCGAGGATGACCTCCTGCACCGTGCCGTCGGCCAGGCGCTGCATGAGCTGCGTGATGCGGAGGTCTTCGGGCCCGATGCCGGCGATCGGGCTGATCGCGCCGCCGAGCACGTGGTACAGCCCGCGGAACTCGCGCGTGCGCTCGATGGCCGCGACGTCCTTGGCGTCTTCGACGACGCAGATCACGGCCGGATTGCGTCGCGGGATCGCGGCAGATCCCGCAGCGATCCTGCTCGGAGACGTTGCCGCAGATCTCGCAGAAGCGCACCTTCTCGCGCACCTCTGCCAGCAGCTGCGCGAGGCGCGACACGTCGAACGACGGCGACTGCAGGATGTGGAACGTGATGCGCTGCGCCGACTTCGGGCCGATTCCGGGAAGCCGGCCGAACTCGTCGATCAGGTCTTGGACGATGCCGTCGTACATGGGCTAGCTGAACCTCGTGGGCGGCTCGTAGGGCTCCTCGCGCACGAACCGGGCACTGAGCACCTGACGCACGACCGCCTCGCCGTAGCGCTGCGCGCCGTTCGCGGCGGACCGGACCGAGGCGCTGGGCATCGGCGGCGCGACGACGGGCGGCACGGGCGCGTCGGGTGCGGCATCCATCTCGACGTCGTCGCTCGTCGTCGTCGGATTCGACCGACGGCTCGACATCGCGGGCGGGCAGCACTTCGCCCTCGCGCGGCGGGGCGAGGGTCGCGACCTGTGCGCGCGACGGGTCGGCCGCGTCTTCGGGCTCGTCGTCGACGGCGAACTGCGCGACCGCCGTCGGCGATTCGGGCGCGTCGACCGGAGGAGCATCCGCATCGCTCGGGATCGCGGCGACCGCCCACTCGGTCACGGGGGCGGCCGCACGCGGTGATGCGGCGGCGGCGCGGGCGCGGAGGCGCCGCGGGCGACGGGCCGGCGGGCGGTGCGGCGGAGTGACCTGCAGCAGGCGCGGCCGGACCGCTCTCGCTGTCGTGCTTGGCGAGGTACTTCACACGGATGCCGAGCACGCCGAGGATCGCCTGACGCAGGTCTTCGCTCGGACCGGCACCCGCGGAGAGCTTCTTGAACTTCGCCACGTCGGACTGGCTCTGGAACGAAAGGGTCAGCACGTCGCCGTCGAGCTCGGTCACCCGTGCGCCGGAGGCGAGCAGCCACGACGACCGGCTGGTCTCCTCGAGCTTGCCGAGCACCTCGGGCCAGGCGTCGCGCATGTGCTGGAGGGTGATCGGCTCTGCCGGCGCCGCGGCAGGCGCCGGCGTCGGGAGCGGATGCCGGGCGCGCGGCGGGCGGCGCGGTCGCCGGCGCGGCGACCGACGGCGCGGGCGGGCCGGGATCGGGCGCAGGCGGAGCACTCGCGACCGGCGACGCGCCCGACGGGGCGACCGCCGGAGCCGTGGTGGCAGAGGTCGGACGAACGGGCGGAGTCTGCGCAGCTGCGCGTTCGTCGAGCGGCGCTGCGGACGGCATCGCCGCCGACAGCACCGGTCTGCGCGAGCACGCGGGCGACCATGAGCTCGAGCTGCAGGCGCGGCGAGGTCGCTCCCGTCATCTCGTCGAGCGTCGCGATGACCAGATCGGCGGTGCGCGAGAGCCGCAGCGCGCCGAAGACGTCGGCCTGACGCATCATGCGCGCGAGCTCGTCGGCGGACACGCCGCGCAGCACCGACGCGGCATCCTGCCCGGTCGCGGCCACGACGATCAGATCCCGCAGGCGCTCGAGCAGGTCGTCGACGAAGCGGCGCGGATCCTGCCCGGTCTGCACGACCCGGTCGACGGCGGCGAACGCCGCTGCCGCATCCGCCGCACCGAACGCGTCGACGACCTCGTCGAGCAGCTCGGCGTGGGTGTAGCCGAGGAGGGCGACCGCGCGGGCGTACGTGACGAGGGTGCCCTCGGACCCGGCGATCAGCTGGTCGAGCAGCGACAGCGTGTCTCGCGGCGACCCGCCGCCGGCGCGCACGACGAGCGAGAGCACGCCGGGCTCGACCGTGACGCCCTCGGTCTCGCACATCGTCTGGACGTACTCCAGCATCGCGGCGGGCGGCACGAGCCGGAACGGATAGTGATGCGTCCGCGAGCGGATCGTGCCGATGACCTTCTCGGGCTCGGTCGTGGCGAAGATGAACTTGACGTGGTCGGGCGGCTCTTCGACGAGCTTGAGCAGGGCGTTGAAGCCCTGCGGGGTGACCATGTGCGCCTCGTCGAGGATGAAGATCTTGAACCTGTCGCGCGCGGGGGCGAACACCGCGCGCTCGCGCAGGTCGCGCGCGTCGTCGACGCCGTTGTGGCTGGCCGCGTCGATCTCGACGACATCGAGCGAGCCGCCGCCGTCACGGCCCAGTTCGACGCAGCTGTCGCACACGCCGCACGGCACGTCGGTCGGCCCCTCGGCGCAGTTCAGGCAGCGTGCGAGGACGCGCGCCGAGGTCGTCTTGCCGCAGCCGCGCGGACCGGAGAACAGGTACGCGTGCCCGACCCGATCGCCGCGCAGCGCGGTCATCAGCGGCTCGGTCACCTGAGACTGGCCGATCATCTCGCCGAACGTCTCAGGACGGTATCGGCGGTACAGAGCGGTCGTCACGCACCCAGCCTACGGCGTGGGTGCGACATGCCGGTCGGAAGGTTCTGGGCGCGGGATCCGGGCCCCGGCCTCACGCGTCCGCGCCGTGCTCGACATCCGCCCCGGCGCCGATGATCGGAATCGTCGTGGTCACGGTCGGGACGGATGCCGACAGCAGGGTGCCGTCCTCGCGGCGGACGTCGGCGAACTGCTTGAGCGACGGCCGGCCGGCGATCACCGGACCCTGATCGGCGAGGGGCACGACGACCTCCTCGCCGGGGCCGAGTGCGTAGGCCGCGCCGCGGACGCTGAACACGAGCGGCTCGCCGTCACCGGCCGCGACCTTCAGCGCATCGCGCGTCAGAGTCACGCGCAACGGGGTGCCGTGCCAGTGCAGCGTGTACGACAGCTCGGGCCAGTCCGCGGGCAGCCGCGGGTCGAACGAGAGCTCGCCGAAGTGATCGCGCATGCCGCCGAAGCCGCACACGAGCGCCGTCCACACCCCGCCCGCCGACGCCACGTGCACGCCGTCGGCCGCGTTGTGGTGCAGGTCGCCGAGGTCGACGAAGATCGACTCCCGGAAGTACTCCAGCGCGAGGTCCTGGTAGCCGACCTCGGCCGCCAGGATCGCCTGCACCACCGCGGAGAGAGTGGAATCCCCGGTGGTCAGCGGGTCGTAGTACTCGAAGTCGGCGAGCTTGTCCTCGTCGGAGAAGTGATTGCCCTGCAGGAACAGGGCCAGCACCACATCGGCCTGCTTGAGCACCTGGTAGCGGTAGATCACGAGCGGGTGGAAGTGCAGCAGCAGCGGTCGCTGGTCGGCCGGCGTGTGCTCGAGGTCCCACACCTCGCGCTCGAGGAAGACGGCATCCTGCGGGTGGATCCCGAGCGCGGGGCTGAAGGGGATGTGCATCGCCTCGGCTGCGCGGTCCCACGCCTCGGCCTCGGAGGGGTCCAGGCGCAGGCGGTCGGCCATCAGGCGGTACGCCTCGGGCTCGTCGGCGGCCATCTCGCGCACCGTGCGCGCCGCGAAGCGCAGGTTGAAGCGTGCCATGACGTTCGTGAACAGGTTGTCGTTGACCACCGTCGTGTACTCGTCGGGCCCGGTCACGCCGTGGATGTGGAACGACTCCTCGCCGTCGCTGTCGTTCGTGCGCCAGAACCCGAGCGTCGCCCACAGCCGGGCGGTCTCGACCGCGATGTCGACGCCTTCGCGATGGAGGAACTCGATGTCGCCGGTCGCCCGCACGTACTTGGCGAGCGCGAAGCTCACGTCGGCGTTGATGTGGTACTGCGCCGTTCCGGCCGCGTAGTACGCGGATGCCTCTTCGCCGTTGATCGTCCGCCACGGGAACAGCACGCCGTGCTCGTTGAGCTGATGCGCGCGCCGGCGGGCCGCCGGCAGCATGAGGTACCGCATCCGGATCGCGTTGCGCGCCCAGAGCGGCGTCGTGTACGCGAGGAACGGGAGCACGTAGATCTCGGTGTCCCAGAAGTAGTGACCGCTGTAGCCGGACCCGGTGACGCCCTTGGCCGGAACGCCCTGACCGTCGGCGCGCGCCGCCGCCTGAGCGAGCTGGAACAGGCACCAGCGGGTGGCCTGCTGCAGGTCGTCGTGGCCGCCGATGCAGATGTCCGAACGATCCCAGAAGCCGTCGAGCCAGATGCGCTGGCGCTCGTACTGGCGCTCGACGCCCTCGACTTCGACGCGGTCGAGGGTGCGGCGGCAGCGGTCGACGAGCTCGCGCGCCGGCACGCCGCGGGAGGTGTGGTAGCTGACGAGCTTGGTGATGCGGATCGGCACGCCCGCCTTGGCCTGCACGCGGAAGACGTTCTTGGCGATGTCGGGCTCGACGAGCGTGCGCGCGTTGTACTCGTTCTCGGTCTCGATCAGGTGATCGGCGACGACGGCGAGCGTCATGCCCGATTCGGTCACGCGGTACGACAGGGCGGAGCGGCCTCCGTCCTGCCAGTACTCCTCCGGCTGCAGCACGCGCTCCTGGATCCGCTCGGCCTTGCGCGGGTCGAACCCGGCCTTCTTGGTGGCCTTCGGGCTCCCGCCGTAGACGTTCTCGCCGTCCTGGCGGTTGATCACCTGGCAGTTGATCGTCACCGGCGCATCCGCGTTCAGCACGGTCACCTCGAGGCGCAGGATGGCCAGGTGCTTCTCCTCGAAGGAGACGAGGCGATCGTCCTCGATGAGGACGTCCTTGCCCGAAGGCGTCGTCCACCGCACGCGCCGACGCACCACACCGGCGCGCATGTCGAGCGAGCGCTCGTACTCGCGCACGTCGGCGACGTCGAGCGAGAGGGGCTCGTCGTCGACGTACACGCGCATGATCTTCGCGTCGGGCGCGTTGATGATCGTCTGCCCGACCTCGGCGAAGCCGTACGCCTGCTCGGCGTGCCGGATCGGGAACGTCTCGTGGAAGCCGTTGATGAAGGTGCCGTGCTCGTGCGCGAAACGCCCCTCGATCTGGTTGCCGCGCAGGCCCAGGTAGCCGTTGCCCACGGAGAACAGCGTCTCGGTGACGCCGACGTCATCGAGCGAGAAGTGGTCTCGACGAGGCACCAGGGGTCGACGGGGAACCGGTCGCGGTCGATCATGCGGACTTCTCCTGGGCGTCGGGCGTGGGCTGTTCGGTGGGGGTGACCAGTTCGGCGAGGTCCTCGACGACGAGGTGCGCGCCGGCGGCGCGCAGCTCGTCGGGCCCGGTGCCGCGATCGACGCCGATCACGAGCGCGAAGCCGCCGGCCGCGGCGGACTGCACGCCGCTGATCGCATCTTCGACCGCGACGCTGCGCGCCGGGTCGACGCCCAGCATCCGCGCGCCCTCGACGAACACGTCCGGCGCGGGCTTGGAGGCGAGGTGGTCGCGCTCGGCGATCACGCCGTCCATCACGACGGTGAAGCGCTCACGGAGCCCGGCCGACCGCAGCACCTCTTCGGCGTTCTTCGAGCTCGACACGACGGCGGTGGGGATGCCGGCCGCCTCGAGTTCGTCCAGGAGCGCGACCGACCCGGGGTAGGCCACGATGCCCTCGGCGCGCAGCACGCGCGAGAACACCTCGTTCTTGCGGTTGCCGATGCCGCAGACGGTGTCGGCGGACGGATCGTCGGACGGATCGCCCCACGGCACTTCGACGTCGCGGCTGCGCAGCAGCGAGGCGACGCCGTCGTAGCGCTTCTTGCCGTCGAGGTAGTCGAAGTAGTCGCGCTCGGTGTACGCCGGCTGGATGTCCCAGGACGCGAAGAGCTCCTCGAACATCGTCTGCCAGGCGTGCATGTGCACTTCGGCGGTCGGCGTGAGCACGCCGTCCAGGTCGAACAGGACGGCGTCGTAGGAAGTGAGATCGGGCAGGGAGTCGTGGGCCACGCAGAACCTCCGGGCGAGGGCGAAATATGAGGGCTCGGCGCCTCTTCGTGCCGTCCTGCAAGCGTAGTGGGACGGGCTCGGGCGCCGTAACCCGGATGAGGTGACGGCGGCTCAGGCGCGAGCCGCCTCGAGGGTCTGCCGGGCGATCTCGAGCTCCTCGTTCGTCGGCACGACCAGGACGGTGACGCGCGACGCATCGGTGGAGATGATCCGGATGCCGCGGCTCGGCGCCTCGTTGCGCGCCGGGTCGATCTCCACACCGGCGAAGCCGAGCGTCTCGAGGGCGGCCGCACGCACCCCGGGCGTGTTCTCCCCGACCCCGGCGGTGAAGGAGATGACGTCGACTCCGCCCAGCTGGGCGAGGTACGCGCCGGCGTACGCACGCAGCCGGTGCACGTAGACCTCGAACGCGAGCATCGCCGAGTCGTCGCCGCGCTGGATCGCGGCGCGGATGTCGCGGTAGTCGGACGAGCCCGACAGGCCCAGCAGGCCGCTGCGCTTGTTCAGGAGGTCGTCGAGATCGTCGATCGACATGTTCGCGCGCCGCGCCAGGTGGAACAGCACGGCCGGATCGATGTCGCCCGACCGGGTGCCCATCACCAGGCCCTCGAGGGGAGTGAGCCCCATGGACGTCTCGACCGAGCGGCCGCCGTCGATCGCGGTGACCGAGGCGCCGTTGCCGAGGTGGAAGACGATCTGCTTCAGCTCGGCCAGCGGGCGCCCGACGAACGCCGCGGCCGCTTCGCTGACGAACTTGTGCGACGTGCCGTGGAATCCGTAGCGGCGGATGCGGTGGGCTGCCGCCAGCTCTGCGTCGATCGCGTACGTGTACGCCGCGCGGGGCAGGGTCTGGTGGAACGCCGTGTCGAAGACGGCGACGTGCGGCACGGCGGGGAACGCCTTCTTCGCGGCGACGATGCCGGCGAGGTTGGCGGGATTGTGCAGCGGAGCGAGCACCGAGAGCTCATCGATGTTGATCTCGACGAGAGGCGTGATCACCGTGGGCTCGAAGAACCGCGCGCCGCCGTGGACCACGCGGTGGCCGACGGCGGTCGGCGGATTCGCCTCCAGCGAGGGACCGTTCTGCGCGAAGGCCTCGAGCATCACCGCGAAACCGGCGGTGTGGTCGGGGATCGGCAGCTCGCGCTCGTAGGTCGCGTCGAGCATGGTGGGCGCGGGCCCGTCGGTCGGCTGCGCGACGACGGTGTGCGAGGAACGCCCCACCTTCTCGCCGATCCGCTCCACGAGTCCGGAGGCCAGCACCGTCTCGGCATCCATGTCGATCAACTGGTACTTGAACGAGGACGAGCCGCTGTTGACGACGAGGACGACGCTCATGCCGGCACCTCGCTCTCTGCGGCCGGGGACGCTTCGCCCTGGGCCTGGATCGCGGTGATCGCGATCGTGTTGACGATGTCGTCCACGAGCGCACCGCGGGAGAGGTCGTTGATCGGCTTGTTCAGCCCCTGCAGCACCGGGCCGATCGCGACGGCTCCGGCCGAGCGCTGCACCGCCTTGTACGTGTTGTTGCCGGTGTTCAGGTCGGGGAAGATGAACACCGTCGCGCGGCCGGCGACCTCCGATCCGGGCATCTTCGCGGCGGCGACGGCGACGTCGGCGGCCGCGTCGTACTGGATCGGACCTTCGACCAGCAGCTGCGGAGCGCGCTCGCGCACGAGCGCGGTCGCGGCGCGGACCTTCTCCACCTCGGCCCCCGACCCGGACTCCCCCGTCGAGTACGACAGCATCGCGATCCGCGGATCGATGCCGAACTGCGTCGCCGTCGCGGCCGACGAGATCGCGATGTCGGCGAGCTGCTCGGAGGTGGGATCGGGGATCACGGCGCAGTCGCCGTAGACCAGCACGCGGTCGGCGAGCGCCATCAGGAACACGGACGAGACGACCGAGACGCCCGGCTTGGTCTTGATGATCTCGAACGCCGGCCGGATCGTGTGCGCCGTCGTGTGCACGGCGCCCGAGACCATGCCGTCGGCCATGCCGAGGTGCACCATCATCGTGCCGAAGTACGAGACGTCCGTCACGGTGTCGGCGGCCTGGGCGACGGTGACGCCCTTGTGGGCGCGCAGGCGCGCGTACTCCTGCGCGAACTTCGCGACGTGCACCGGATCGAACGGCGAGAGCACTTCGGCCCGCTGGATGTCGATGCCCAGCTCGATCGCACGGGCGCGCACCTCGAAGGGCTCGCCCAGGATCACCAGATCGGCGATGCCGCGCTTGAGCACCGTGGCGGCCGCCCGCAGCACGCGGTCGTCGTCGCCCTCGGGCAGCACGATCCGCTTGCGCACCGATCGGGCGCGCTCGATGAGCTGGAACTCGAACATGAGGGGCGTGACGACCGTCGCCCGCGCGACGCCGAACGCGCGCAGCAGCTCGTCGGTGTCGACGTTCGTCTCGAACAGGGCCAGGGCGGTGTCGTAGCGGCGCTGCGAGTCGGCCGCCAGGCGCCCTCGGGTGCTCATGATGCGCACGGCCGTCTCGTACGTGCCGAGGTCGGTGGTGATGATCGGCACGTTCGAGCCGAGGCCGTCGAGCAGTCGCATGACCGGCTCGGGCAGCTCGAAGCCGCCGTTGAGCACGATGCCCGAGATCGACGGGAACGTGCCCGACGCGTTGGCCAGGAGCGTCGCCAGCAGCACTTCGGAGCGATCGGCCGGAATGACGACGACCGAGCCTTCGAGCAGCCGCGGCAGCACGTTCACCATCGACATGCCCGCCACGACGACGCCGAGCGCCTCGCGGGTCAGCCGGTCGGGGTCGCCCGCCAGCAGCTCTCCCCCCACCGCGCGCATGATCCCGCGCATCGAGGGTGCGACGAGGTAGCGGTCCTCGGGAACGGCCCAGACCGGGACGGGTCGCGTGCGACGGACCCAGCGAGGCCGCCAGCGACTTCTCGATCGCCGCGATCGCCTCGGATGCGCAATCCGGGTCGGCGCGGTTCGCGACGACCGCGAACAGCTCCGCCCGTCCGTGGGCGAGCTCGGCGAGCGCGAGATCGGCGATCTGACCCATCTCGGCAGCGGTGCGCGGCAGCGACGAGCCGAGCAGTTCCGGCTGGGTCTCGTCCTGCGTCGAGCGGCCGCCGAGCACGAGGAGCACCGGAGCGCCCGAGGTTCGCCGCGATGCGGGCGTTGTAGGCGAGCTCGGCGGGGCTGCCGACATCGGTGTAGTCGCTGCCGACGACCACGACCGCGTCGCACTGGGCCTCGACGGCCTTGAAGCGCTCGACGATCGTCGCGAGTGCGGCATCCGGATCGGTCCGCACGTCGTCGTACGTCACGCCGACGCATTCGTCGTAGTCGAGGTCGACGCCGTCGTGGGCCAGCAGCATCTCGAGCACGTAGTCGCGCTCCACGGTCGAGCGGGCGATCGCCCGGAAGACCCCGACCTTGGGGGTCGCGTGACTGAGCGCGTCGAGCACCCCGAGCGCCACGGTCGACTTGCCCGAATGGCCCTCGGCCGACGTGATGAAGATGCTCTGCGCCACGAGGGAAGCCTACGTGCCCATCGCACCCGGCGTTAGGCTCCGATTCATGACCGCCGAGGCATCAGCATCCGTCCCCGGGGTCGACGTCCCCGATCATCGCGGCCGCACCGGCCTGGACCGGACGGGCCGCGATCTGACGGGCAATCCCCGTGTGCGCGTCGTCGACGTCGAGCTGCTGGCCGCGGGCTGGCACGTGCTGCGGCGCACGACGCTGGAGTACGCGGGAGCGGACGGCGAGTGGTCGCGCCAGCAGCGCGAGACGTACGACCGCGGCAACGGCGCGACGGTGCTGCTGTACAACCGCGATCTGCACACGGTGCTGCTGACGCGCCAGTTCCGCTACCCGGTGTACGTGAACGACCACCCCGACGGGATGCTGATCGAGACGGCGGCCGGACTGCTCGACGACGACGACCCGGCGACCGCGATCCGGCGCGAGGCGGCGGAGGAGACCGGGCGTGGAGATCGGCGAGCTCGAGCACGTCTACGACGTGTACATGAGCCCCGGCTCGGTCACCGAGCGCATCCACTTCTTCGCGGCGGCCTACGACGCCGCCTCGCGCACCGGCGCGGGCGGCGGACTGGAGCACGAGGGCGAGGACATCGACGTGCTCGAGGTCGACTTCGACGAGTCGCTCGCGATGATCCGCGACGGGCGCATCCAGGATGCCAAGACGATCATGCTGCTGCAGTGGGCGGCGATCGACGGGCCGTTCGCGCGGTGACGGCCTCAGCGCCGCCCCGGAAAGAGTAAGACTCTCCGCGAACCCGGCAGAGCCTGGTTACCCTTGCTACGTTTCCGTCCTGGGGGAGTTGGCCTGGATGCCGCCTCGCGGAGAGCTGAGACAAGTCTAACCGGTCCGCGGACCTGCTCAATCGGCCAGGGCGATGGCACGCACTCCCCGGTCGTCGCGCGCGACCACCAGCACGCGGGGTGCGGAGATCGAAGACAGCAGTGCGAGCACCGCCGGACCGTCCGCCTCGACGACGCCCGGAGTCCCCTGGGCGACCGGCCACACCGACACCGCCGCGCCGGTCTCGGCGCGGATGCTCGCCACCAGGGTCGCCACATCGCCGGCGCTGACCAGGATCACCTTGCCGATCGACTGTCGCCGCGCGATCGTGCCGGCCAGCGCACGATCACGGCGCCAGATCGCGAAGTGGTAGCCGAACACCAGCGCGGTCGCGCTCAGGAGTCCGAGCGGGGCGCGGATCCGCTCGACCAGACCGGCCGATCCGCCGGCGTCGAGTCCGAACTCGAAAAGGCGATAGCCGATGATCAGCACCGTGATGATCGCGACGATCGCGCTCGCCCCGAACATCGCGACGAGGTAGACGCGGCGTGCGGGATCGGCGGCCTCCTCTGCGGACACCTGGCGCGCCGGTCGCCAGGCGATCGCCCACGCGACCGCTCCGACCACGAGGGCGCTGACGCCGCCGAGCAGCAGGGTGCGCGGATCGTCGCCGACGAGCGCGCCGCCGAACGTCGCCAGCAGCGCGTTGACCACGACGCCGAAGCCGCTGGCGGCGCCGATGAGGGCGATCGCCGAGACGACCAGGCGGCCCGCGCCACGGGTCTGCGGCCGACCGGCTGCTGAGGACGTGGGCGTGGTAGACCCACACGATCGCCCCGATCAGGGCGGCCGCGACGCCACGTCGAGCGACGACAGCACCTCTGCGGCCGGATCCGTGTCGAACAGCAGCCGCAGAACCACGAACAGCACACTGCCGATCGCGAACAGCGTCGTGGCCGCGGCCGCACCGACCACGATCACCAGGAGCACCCCGGCGAATGCGCCCGGCGCATCCTTCGCCCGTTCGCGGAACCAGTGCCACCACCAGATCAGCGCGCCCACGGCGCACCAGATGCAGGGCCTGCACGGTCGCGATCACCCAGTTCTGCGAGGCGACCATCGAGGCCGTGGCGCCCGACGAGCGCTTGCGAGATCAGCACGCCCAGCGCGGTGATCGCGCCGAAGGCGGCGAGCGCGAGGCCGTACAGCGGCCGCGATCTCGACCGGCACATCGACGAGCCGCGTGGGCGCCGTCGCCGCGCTGCGGCGCATGTGCCGGTGCCACACCCACACGCCCGCGCCAGACGATCCCGGTCGACAGCTCGCCCGGCGACCACTCCCCGTCGACGCCCGCGGTCGCGGCGCTGCCCAGCGCCGTGGTCGCGACGATGAGCGCGGTGAAGGACATCGCGGTGACGTACAGCGCCCACACCAGCGACGCGCGCTCGGACGGATCGGCGATCAGGCGACGCCGCTCCCACCACCACAGCACCGCGACCAGCGGACCGCCGATGAGGGCGAAGGCGAGCGAGATGGCCAGTCCCGTGTCGTTGCCGGCGATGACGGTGCCGGCGCCGATCACCCTCTCGATCAGTCCGCTCAGCCCGTTCGCGGCGATCACGACGAGGGCGAACAGGATGACGAAGACGATGATGCGGCGCACGACGGACTGCGCCCGACCGAACGTCGGCGCCGTGGGAGCGGCATCCGCCGGCCCCTGGGGCACCGCCGGGGCGCTCATCGGACCGTCCCGCTCTCGGCGCACACGGCGAGCTGCCACGGGGTGGTCTCGATGAGCCACTCCCCGCCGACCTTCACCAGGTCGAAGGCCTCTTCGCTCTCGTACTCGTCGGCGCCGAGCGGCCCCGCTCCGTAGACGGTGACCACGAGCACCTCGACGCGCGCGCTCTCCTCGCGCTCGGAGGTCTCCAGCAGGGTGATCCGCAGATCCTCGCTGCCCCGCGACACGCGTTCGCAGCTGTCCGCCACCTCGGGAACCAGATAGTCCAGGGCCGTCGGAATGTCGCCGTCCACGACGGCCTGCGAGTAGCGCTGCACGACCCCCTCCGGAGTCGCCTCGTCCATCGGCTGCCGCTCCCCCGCGCGCGAACACCGCGATCAGTGCGATCACCACCACGAGCACCACCCCCGCCGCGAGCGCGATGAGGGTGATGCGTGTTCGCCGGGCGGAGTCGCTCATGGGTGTCATCATGCTCCTCGCCGGCCCGATCCGGCAGGGTCGATGGTCCCGATGCCCGGGCTGGGCCCCACGAGAGACAGGGATCTCCCAGGCCCACGGCGCACCCTCGCGCGTTACGATCGACAGATGGGCACGGACGCCCGCGGACGCTGATGCAGGGGGACGCTTTTGGCTGACACGGCGATGACGGATGCCGCCACGAGCGCTCCCGGAGCGATGACGGCGGAGGGCTTCGCCCGCGTCACGGACGGCATCCTGGCCTCCGTCGGCCGGGTGATCGACGGCAAGCCCGAAGCCGTGCGCAGCGCCCTGGTCTGCCTGCTCGCCGAGGGTCACCTGCTCATCGAGGACGTCCCCGGCGTCGGCAAGACGATGCTCGCGCGCGCGATGGCCGCATCGGTGGACGCGACGGTGCGCCGCATCCAGTTCACGCCCGACCTGCTCCCGGGAGATGTCACCGGCGTGAGCGTGTTCAACCCGGTCGACCGCGAGTTCGAGTTCAAGCCCGGCGCGATCTTCGCCCACATCGTGATCGCCGACGAGATCAACCGCTCCTCCCCCAAGACGCAGTCCGCGCTCCTGGAGGCGATGGAAGAGGGTCAGGTCACCGTCGACGGTCAGACCCACATGCTGCCCGAGCCGTTCCTGGTCGTCGCGACGCAGAACCCGCTCGAGATGGAGGGCACGTACGCCCTCCCCGAGGCTCAGCGCGACCGCTTCATGATGCGGATCTCGATGGGCTACCCCGACCCGCGCAGCGAAGCGCTCATGCTCCGCCAGCGCGACACGGTCAACCCGCTCGACGCGATCGCCCCCGTCGCCACCTCGACGAAGATCGCCGAGCTGATCGCATGGGCGCGCGCGGTGCACGTCGCTCCCACGATCGAGGACTACGCGGTCGCCCTGGCCGGCGCGACGCGCACCCACTCCGACCTCCGCCTCGGGGCCAGCCCGCGGGCGACGCTCCAGCTCGTCCGCGCGGCCAAGGTGTGGGCGGCGCTGGACGGGCGCGGCTTCGTCATCCCCGATGACATCACCGCCCTGCTCATCCCGGTCTTCTCGCACCGGCTCATTCCGACGCGGTCGGCCGGCGGCGCGCGGGCACGCACGACCGCCGACGCGATCGCGTCGATCCTGGAACGCATCGCCGGCAGCGTGCGCGTTCCCATCGCCGCACGACAGTGACGACGCGATGAGACGCCTCTGGCCGCTGACCGCCCGTGGAACGGGCGCCCTCGTGCTGGCCGTGGCGTGCTTCGTCATCGCGAACGAAGTGGGCATCGCCGAGCTGATGTACTTCGGCATCCTGCTCGTCGCGGTGCTGGCCGCCAGCGTCGCGTCGCTCTACCTGACCCGTCGCTCGGAGACGGTCACGCGGTCGCTGTCGCCGGATGTGGCCACCGTGGGGCGCGATGCGCTCGTGACGGTGCGCGTGGGCGTGCGCACGGCGCTTCCCACCGCTCCCGGAACGTGGCGCGACACGGTGCCGAAGGGCCTGACGGCCAACGCGCACGGGGTGTTCCCGGCGCTCGGCTCCGGGCTGCGCGGCGCGGAGCGCGTGGTGCAGTTCTCGTACTCCGTCACGGGTGCGCGGCGCGGCATCCACCCGATCGGCCCGCTGCAGGTCACCTCGACCGATCCCTTCGGCCTCGCGCGGCGCACCACGGTCTTCGGCGAGCGCACCCCCGTGACGGTGGCTCCCGCCGTGATCGACCTGCCCGCCCTCAGCAACTTCGCCGGCGAAGCCGGCGGCACGCTGCACACGACCAACAACCAGCTCGGCCAGGGGGCGGACAACCTCATCGCCCGCCCCTACGTCTCCGGCGACTCGATGCGCCGCATCCACTGGCGGGCGACCGCGCACCGCGACGAGCTCATGGTGCGACAGGAAGAGCAGGAGTCCACGCCCGAGGCGACCGTCGTGATCGATCGCGGTGTGCTGCGGTTCTCGCCCGAGGCGATGCAGGCGCCGGGTGCGGACGCCGGGCTTCGAGGCGGCGGTCTCGGCGTGCGTGTCGGTCGTCAGCCGCCTCGTGCACGACGGCTACGCCGTCGAGGTGATCGATTCGGACGGGTCGCTGCTGGCCGAGCGCATCGACGGCGGCGACATGACCGAGGTCGAGGGCCTCGTGAACCAGTTCGCGACCCTGACCGCGCGCCGGGACGAGCACCTGGGCAAGCTCGTGCGCGTCTTCGCCGGAGTCATGACCGGACCGGTCGTGCTCATCGTCGGGCGGTTCGATCCGGCGGATGCCGACACCATCGCGCCGGTCGCGCACCACAGCACCATGGCGATGCTGCTCGCGGTCGCCCCGGTGGGCGACTCGCTCGAGCGCGCCGCGGACCGCGGCTGGCACACCGCAGCGGTCGACCCCGACGGCGATCTGGTCGCGGCATGGTCGGGCGCCGCCGAACGGGGGATCAGTCATGCCCTCCGATGAGCGTCCCCTGCGGCGCGGCGCCGATCTGACCCTGACGATCGGCGTCCTGGTCGCGGTGTTCGCCGCGCTGCTGCCGCTCATGCGGGTCGTCCGTCCGAGCAGCTGGCTGCTCGGGGCGATCGTGCTGGCCGTCGCGATCCTGGCGGCCGGGTTCATCGCCCGCCGCTACCGGCTGCCCGCCCTCGCGGTCAGCCTGGTCGAGGCATCCGTCTGGGTCGTGTTCATGATGGTGGTGTTCCTGCGCGACACGGCACTGCTGTGGGTGATCCCCACCCCCGAGACCGTCCGTGCGCTGCCCGGGCTGCTGGCCATGGCCGGCGAGGAGATCGCCGTCGGCGCGGCGCCCCTGGACGCGAGCGTCGCGCTGTCGCTGATGATCGTCGGGGGCACGGGGCTGCTGACGATCATCGTCGACCACGTCGTGCTCACCGCGCGGATGCCGCTGCTGGCCGCGATCGGACTCATCGCGGTCTCGCTCATCCCGTCGATCGCGGTCCCGGGCGAGGTCGACATCATGGCCTTCGTGCTGCTCGCGGCGGCGATCCTCTTCCTGATCCGCACCGACACCCGCTCCCGCGAAGAGCCGAGCGACGCGGAGGCGACCCGGTCGGCGGGAGTGCCGGCGACCGCCCTCGGCATCGGCGCCATCGCCGTCGTGGTGGCTCTGGTCGCCGTGCCGCTGCTTCCGCAGCCGGTCGCGCGCGCCGGATCGGGCACGGTCGGCACCGGACCGGGCATCGATGCGACTCTGCAGCTGGGCGACGACCTGCGTCGCCCGCGCGAGGTCGAGGTGATGCTGGTGCGCAGCGACGCCCCGTCGGCGCCCTACCTGCGCGCCACGACGCTCTCGCAGCTCGAGGGCAGCGTCTGGGAGCCCGACCGGGTGCGCACCGTGCCGCTCGAGAACGAGCTGGCGCTCGGCGGGGTGACCGTCGATGAGGAGATCCGCCTCAGCGAGTACGTCACGACGGTCGAGGTGACCAATCTCGCGTCGCCCTGGCTGCCCGTCTCCTATCCCGCCGTGTCGGTCAACGGACTCCAGGGCAATTGGACCGCCGCCCCCTACAACCGCACCGTGCTGAGCCAGGCCGCCACCACGCAGGGCCAGAACTACGAGGTCATCACCAATGTGCCCCGGCCCACGCTCGAGCAGATCCGCGCTCGCGAAGCGGGCGGACCCGATCAGCGCGACGGCACGACCGCCCTGCCCGAGGAGATCGCGCCGATCGTCGGCGACCTCGCGCTCGAGGTGACCGCCGAGACCACGAACGACTACGACGCGCTCGTGGCGCTTCAGACCTGGTTCCGCAGCGCGGAGTTCAGCTACTCGCTGGACGCCCCGGTCGAGGAGGGCTTCGACGGGTCGGGCACCGACGCGGTGGCGAGGTTCCTCGAAGTGCGCGAGGGATACTGCATCCATTACGCGTCGGCGTTCGCGCTCATGGCCCGCACGCTCGGCATGCCCAGCCGCATCGTGGTCGGCTACCTTCCCGGCAGCGCGACCAGCGACGCGATCGAGCGCGAGACCGTGTACTCGGTCTCGAGCGGTCAGCTGCACGCCTGGCCGGAGGTCCAGTTCGAGGGGATCGGCTGGGTGCCTTTCGAGCCGACCAACGGCCTCGGTGTCCCCACGGCCTTCAGCGCGGCCGCATCGGCACCCGGCGGGGCGGACGACGCCGCCGCGGCCACTCCCGCTCCGAGCACCTCGGCCTCACCCGGCGCCGGTCTCTCACCGGACGAAGCCGACGTCGGTCAGGACGGCGCGGAGGCGGGTGCGACCGGAGCCGTCGTCAACCCGCTGCCCGCGCTGTCGGTGATGCTCGGCATCCTTCTCGCACTCTCGATCCCCGCGTTCATCCGCGAGCTGCGCCGCCGGCAGATGCTCGTCTCCGCCCGCAGCGGCGATGCCGCTGCGGCGTGGCTCGCGGTGCAGGATGCCGCGATCGACCTCGGCATCGATGTGCCCGCGAGCGAGACCCCGCGCACGCTGGGCACGCGGCTGGTCGAGCAGCACGGCGCCCCGGCCGCCGAGATGAGCCTGCTGATCAGCGCGATCGAGCGGGCGAGCTATGCGCCGGGTGGCAAGCACGCCTTCTGGCAGGGCGATGCGATCGCGGATGCCGCGACCACGGTGCGGGCGGCGATGCTGGCCGCGGTCGACACGCCTCGCCGACTTCTCGCGCTGCTCGTGCCCCGATCGCTCATCATCCGCCCGGGCAGCGTCTACGCCGGTTCGGGAGCGACCGCGCGCGCACGGTAGGCGGCTTCGGTTGGCCCGCGTGGTCGCTACAGCTCGCCGGTGCGACCGTCTGCGCCGACTGAACCGGGGCACACGCGCGTTTCGTTGGCGCGAAGTGTCGCGTGAACGGCAGCAAGCGACGGGATGCGCCCACTGACGGATGCCGAGGCACCACCCTCAGTGGCCGGGCAGCGTGTGGGCCGGTTCGAGACCAGCCGCGCGCGCAAGGTAGGATGGTCGGCGGCCCGCGAGGGCCACGGAGGATTCGCCTAGTGGCCTATGGCGCACGCTTGGAAAGCGTGTTGAGTGAAAGCTCTCAGGGGTTCGAATCCCCTATCCTCCG